>CAVTUE010000018.1:0-304729 GCA_963737805.1 uncultured Acidimicrobiaceae bacterium | reverse complement strand
TGGGGCGACAATCAAAGCAACTCGCAGAGGATGAATGCGGACTAGTTGCGCCGGACCGCCTGGCACAGACCATTACGGAGTTCGTTGAGTGGCGCGCATTTTCCTACTGGCTCCGTCTGACCGTCGAGACACAGGGATTCGTTTCTGACCCCATGATCGCGATCCTTCGAGAGCGCTGCCCCGGCTTTCTGGATTACGCATCCGCTTTTCGTGGCGCAGATCCTGCACCACGATGCGGGCGTGCGACTCGGCGAGAACCCCGAAGACGTCCATCAACTTCGGGTCGGTGCCCGCCGACTTCGGTCCGACCTGAGCACGTTCAACTCACTTCTCCAGGCGGACCTGGTGCGAACGTGGCGCGACGAACTCCGCTGGCTCGGCAACTCGGTCGGAACGGTACGTGACATGGACGTCCTGGGTGAGCGGCTCCGATCCCAGGTGCAAATGCTGCCCGAGCCAGAAGCCATCATGGGAGAGTCATTCCTCGCGCTCCTGACTGACCAAGCTGACTCCGCCCGTACGAGCATGCTGAGGGCCCTAAGAAGCCGCCGTTACGTTGCGCTGCTCGACTCCCTGGTACTTGCTGCCATGCACCCACCTTTCGACGTGGAGCATGGCGCAGCCATCGACGGGAGCGCTGACGAGGCCGCCGGGCGCTTCGTCCGCCCAGCATGGCGGAGCCTGCGCAAGGCAGTATCGGCACTGGACGACACCCCGTCGGACCCAGAACTTCACAGGGTCCGCATACTCTCGAAGCGCTGTCGGTATGCGGCTGAAGCCGTCACGCCGGTCGCCGGCCACCGCGCGGCCCGTTTTGCTGCCGCCGTGGCGGACGTCCAGACCCGGCTCGGTGACCATCAGGACGCCGTCGTTGCTGAAGCGTGGTTACGTGAAGCGGCCGCGAAGGTGCCCGATAGTGCACTCGCCGCTGGCGAGCTCATCTCTCTTCAGCGGCACGAGCGCACAAGATTGCGTGGTGAGTGGCGGCAGGATTGGCGGAAGGCCTGCGCCAAGATTCCCTCTTCGTGGACCTGACCGACTTGTCGTTCACTCAGCCGCCAGCGCCTTCCTGGACTAAAGTGTCGACGTTGGTCGGAGTATGGCCACAAGCCAGTCACGAAGCGCGAGATCCAGCGGAAGATCGAGCGCCAAACCGGGAAGTCGTCGTGATCGCCATGGCGCCTCAACGACTCCTCGATTCCTAGCGTCATGAGAGCCCCGATCATCGAGGTCCGCGGATTGCGGATGTCTTATGGAGGCGTCGACGCAGTCCGGGAGATCGACCTAAAGGTTGACCAAGCCGAGGTGGATTCGCCTTCTTTGAGCCCATGACCACTGATTCCACAGGTCAGAGGTCGAGAGCCACGCGAAGCGGTCTGCGGGGAGCCGCGTTTGCCGCCGGTGGTGTCGCCGTGGCAGCGAGTGTGGGAATGATCACGTACCCGCTCTGGCGGGGTTGGTGCCTCACTTGGGGTGCAGCGGGCGACGAACCGACCAGGGCCCTGCCCGGCGACGAGTTGCTGGACGACCCGGACCTCGTATCCACCCGAGCCACCAGCATCGCCGCCCCGGTCCGCGACGTATGGCCGTGGCTGGCCCAGATGGGATCGGGTCGTGGGGGCGTCTACACCTACGACTGGATCGAGAATCTCTTCGGCCTGCACATGCACAGCGTCGACGTGATTCTCCCGCAGTTCCAGAACATCCAAGTCGGTGATGCACAGCGACTCGGCAAGAATGGACCGGTCTTGCGGGTGGCTGTGGCCGATCCAGGAGGCGCCCTGGTCTTGCGATCAGATGATGGCAACTGGGTGTGGGCCTTCTGTCTGGTGCCCGGGGAAAGTGGCACCAGACTCATCAGCCGGAACCGGATTGCCACACCCGGAGCGCCTTGGCCCTCCCGGGCCTTCTACCGTTATGTGATGGAACCTGGCAGTTTGGTCATGGAGCGCAAGATGCTGGTGGGCATCAAGAAGCGAGCGGAGCGAATGGCTCGGCAGCCCGAGAGCCAAACCACTCCCTTGCACGAGACAAGGAGGCATCCCACCGATTTGAACCGGTCACCATGAGGGGATCGAAGGAGGAGCGCAACGCGGCGACGTAGCCTGAGCGACGTGCCAACAGCCGAACGTTCGCAGCGCGAGGGGCGTGGTCGAGCCAGATGCGGAGTCATAGCCGGTCCGCTGTTCGCAGGTGCCTTCACGGCAATCGGGGCGACCCGGGACGGGTACGACTGGCAGCGATTGCCGGTCAGCTCGCTCGCGATCGGTCGTCGGGGATGGCTGCAGCGTGTCAACTTCATCATTGCCGGCGCGCTCTACTCGTGGGCCGCCCGAGGCCTGGCCCAATGCCCACGGCGAAAGGTCGGTCCCCGCGCAGTCCCAGTGCTGGTCGCGGGGGTCGGCATTGGTCTGATCGGTTCTGGCGTGTTCGTGACTGATCCCGCGGGCGGGTTCCCACCCGGGGCACCAGACGAGGAGAGGTCGCGTGACGCTGACACCACCCGAACGGGGCCGACTCGCGAGGGCCTACTGCACAATCTTTGTGCTATTCCTATCTTTGTCGGCATACCAATCGCCGCCTTTGCCAGCGCGGCCACTGCCGTGCGCAGCCGAGACTACCGATGGGCCTGCTACTCGGCCGGATCGAGCCTCACGATGGTGGCAAGCTTTGTGATCTTCGGCAGGGCATTCGGGAGCGCATCAGGTCTTGCTGGCAGGGGCGGAATCTTCCAGCGGATCTCGATCGCATCCGGGTTCGGATGGCTGACCGCCCTTTCGCTTCGAGCCCGTTCCTCGCTCTCTTCTCGTTGAGTGACGAGGCCACGTCTCGAACCCGGAGATCAAGGTTCGTCTGTGGGGCGAATCCTTCAGGTGCCGAACCCGAATGCCCTGATCGTAATTATCGACACCGATAGAACCCGCGACCGAGCGGAATTGCGGCCAAGCTGGGGGCACCCTCTGGCTTCCCGGATGAGGATTGTTCAATGCAGTTCGTAGATGGTCGCCGCTGCGGCCAAGACGATGTCCCCAAGTTTGTTGAAGTGAGGCGGTGGTCCCCCGCCTGAGACCTGCCATGATGGTAGGGTTCGGGCGACCATCCAAAGAACCACCCAAGAAAGGGGACCACCGTGAAGAAGAAAGTAGCTGTTGTGAGCGTCGCGGAGGCGGAGGAGGCAGCCCGCCTGGCTGACCTGCCGCTGGAGGCGACGGTCGCCCTGGCCGAAGTGGCCGGGGCGATCAAGGACGGACTGCTGGCGTTCGCCTCGGCGACCGGGCTCGTCGTGATGCACCAGATGATGGAGGCCGAGCTGACCGAAGCGATCGGCGAGAAGCACGCCAAGATCGGCGCCGCAGAGCGCGTCGGGCAACTGGCACGGCACCACCAAGGGCTCGGTCGTGCTCGGCGGGCGCCAGGTGACCACCGAGCGCCCGCGGGGCCGCAGCACCGCCGGGCAGGAGATCGAGCTCGACACCTGGAAGGCGTTCAGCTCGGCCGACCTGCTCAACTCCCTCGTCGTCGAGCGCATGCTGGCCGGGGTGGCCACCCGACGCCACGTCGACGTGGCCGAGCCGGTCGGAGAAGAGCTCGAGGCAGCGCTCCAAGTCCATGTCCAAGTCGGCCATCTCGAGGCGCTTCGTGGCGGCGACCACCAAGGCCATGGCCGAGCTGATGGCCCGGAACCTCTCCGACCTCGACGTGGCCGTGCTCATGATCGACGGGCTCGACGTGGCCGGCTCGTGCGTCGTGGTGGCCCTGGTCATCACCACCGACGGCACCAAGGTGCCGGTCGGGCTGTGGCTGGGCGACACCGAGAACAAGACGGTGGTCACCGCCCTGTTGGCCGACCTCGTCGCCCGGGGCCTCGACGTCGAGTCGGGCGTGCTGTGCGTCATCGACGGCGCCAAGGCGCTGGCCGCGGGCATCAAGAAGGTGTTCGGCGACGCGGCCTGCGGTGCAGCGTTGCGTTCTGCACAAGCGCGGAACGTCGAGGGGCACCTGCCCAAGGAGCTGGCCGGGGCCATCGACAAGCGGCTGGCCCTCATCTTCGCCCAGCCCGACGCGGCCAAGGGGCTGGCGGCCGCCAAGAGCCTGGCCAAAGAGCTCGAGGCCGACCACCCCGACGCGGCGGCGTCACTGCGCGAAGGGCTCGACGACATGTTCACCGTCCGGCGTCTCGGCGTCGGCGGCACACTGGCCACGACGCTCACCACCACCAACTGCATCGAGTCGATGATCTCGATCGCCAAGCGCACCACCGGCCGGGTGACCAAGTGGAAGGACGGCTCGATGAAGAAGCGCTGGATCGCCGCCGGCATGCTCGAAGCCGAGCGCTCCTTCCGGCGAGTACGCGGGCACAAGGACATGGCCAAGCTGGTCGACGCCCTTCGCTCGCCGAGGTCACGCCAGCCGTTGATACACCCGAAGAGTACGATCAGGCAGCAGCCTGAACACGCTGTGGCCACCGCTGAACTTCAACAGCGAACGGGACAACGTCGCGGCCAAGCATACGGAGGAGTAATTTCATTAGCTTGTTGCTGTTCTTCTTACGCCGATCGGTGTAAGACAGAACGATGAACCACGATCGTGAAAGATCCGATGTTGTCGCGGCAACCAGTGGCGGAGACACCTCGCTGGGCATGGATGACGAGGTTGGAGCGACCATCCAACTGTGGCGAGCCCCGAATCGAATTTGGCCCGCGTTTCCGACCCTGGTTGTGGTCCGGGCCGCATCCCGGCTCGGCCGGGGCCGGGCCCAACGCCGAGCCCTGCAATCGGTGAGGGTGGTGTTGTCAGCGTCTTCCTCGACGGCTCGAAGGTGGGCGCCATCTCGCCCAAGCAGATCAAGGTGTACCAGGTCTCACCTGGGGAACATTCCTTGAGTCTGCACTTCCTCGGGGGCTTGCGGCGATCGAGGAAACTCCATGTTCCTCTGGCCGAGGGCGAGGAGAAGCAGTTCGTCTGTTTGCTGAACGCGTTCGGGTGGCCCTCCATCCGGCCCGCCACTCCCAAGGATGTCGCGGCAATGGAACGCCTGCACTCTGCACCTGTTGACGGCTCGGAGCCTGTCTGAGGCGATTCGAGGTAGCGCATGATGCCTGCGGGTATCGCTCGGCACGGGAACTCCGGCTGACTGCCCCATGGAACGGTAGGAGAGTGGGGGAGGAGGCGACGGCCCTGTTGCTCGAGTCCCACGGGGCCTTGTCGCAGGCGGTCGTCGCAGCCACACATGCGCCGCTCCGGGAAGCCGCTCCCGAACGCCTCGATGAGTTGGGGCTCGCTCGCCTGCTCGTGACCGACACGGTCCGCATTCCCTCGAAGGCTCTGCCGACCTTGGAGGTGTGTTCGGTCGCATCCCTGCTCAGCGATGCGATCGGCCGCCCGCACCGAGGGGAGCCGCTCGACGACCTCGCTCGTTTCGAGTGAGCCGCTGACCCACGCCGCGGCATCGCCCACCAGGAGGACCATCGGCCCTAGGACCATTGGCCCTACGGCTTGGCCGGCGTCGGTGGACACTGAGCAGGTGGTCATGTTTCGTGACAGGACGGACGCCGGCCGACAGTTGGCCGAGGAGCTCAAGCAGCGTCACGGCCACGAAGACGTGGTCGTGGTTGGGCTGCCGAGGGGCGGGGTGCCGGTTGCGTTCGAGGTTGCTCGAGAGCTGGGTGCACCGCTCGACGTGATCCTCGTGCGCAAGCTCGGAGTGCCGTATCAGCCGGAGCTCGGAATGGGCGCGATCGGTGAAGATGGGGTGCGGGTCCTGAATGACCGGGTGCTCGCCATGGCCGGGGTCGGTGAGGGCGAGGTGGCCGCGGTGGAGCGATCGGAACGAGCTGAGCTCGAGCGACGGGCCATGCGTTTTCGAAGCGATCGTCCGCGTGCGTCCCTCGTCGGCCGGAGTGTGGTGGTGGTCGATGACGGCATCGCGACGGGGTCGACGGCCCGGGCCGCCTGCCAGGTCGCGCGGGCCCATGGAGCGTCCCGGGTCATTCTGGCGGTGCCTGTTGCTCCGCGGAGTTCGCTCGCCTCGCTCGCGGACGTAGCCGACGAGCTGGTCTGCCTCGTGACCCCCGAGCAGTTCTTCGGCGTGGGACAGTTCTACCGGAACTTCTCGCAGACCTCTGACGAGGAGGTGGTGGAGTTCCTCGAGCGCGCAGCCATCGGCTCAGTCGCTCCACCAGTGACAGCGACCGCCGCCGATCCACCAGTGCGGGACGAAGACGTGGTCGTGCAGACCGGAGCCGTCCGCCTCGTTGGCCACTTCACTGTTCCTGAGGTGTGCTCTGGGCTGGTTGTCTTCGCCCACGGCAGCGGGAGCAGTCGCCACAGTCCTCGTAACCGCTTCGTTGCGGCCGCGTTGAACTCAATCGGGCTCGGAAGCCTCCTTTTCGATCTCCTCACGCCCGACGAGGAGTTCGAGCGCAGGGCAGTTTTCGACATCGAGCTCCTGGCCGACCGGCTCGGGGCGGTGACCCAATGGCTCGAGGCACAACCTGAAGCAAAAGGCTCACGCATTGGCTACTTCGGCGCCAGCACCGGCGCCGGCGCCGCCCTTTGGGCAGCGGCCGGACCCAGTTCATCGGTCGCTGCGGTCGTTTCCGCGGAGGACGTCCCGATCTCGCCGGTCCGAAGCTCGGCCAGGTACGAGCGCCGACGTTGCTCATTGTGGGCGGCCGCGACGAGGTGGTGGTCGAGCTCAACCGTCGGGCGCAGAAGGAGCTGGGTTGTGAAAGCCGGCTTGCGGTTGTGCCAGGTGCCACCCACCTGTTCGAAGAACCGGGAGCCCTTCAGGAGGTGTCTCGCCTGGCGGGTGACTGGTTCCTTTGGCACCTATCGCCAACTGCAGAAGCAGCTGGTTGACACGACCGTCCGTCTGCGGCGCTGAAGCGGTGCGCGAGGAGGATCCCCAGGGGCCAGGGCGCCGGTACGCCTGCGATGGGACCTTCGGCCCTGGTGACAGGCGGGACCCAGGGCGAACACTGGCTGGATGGATCACCAGCTCGACGTCATCGATCGGACCGTTGCCAAGACTTACGAGTGGCTCCACCAGGTGGCCGAACGGGACGACCTCGACGATCTGAACCGGGCCTATCACGTGCTCCGAGCCGTTCTGCACGCGCTGCGCGACCGGGTCGAGCCCAATGTTGCGGCGCATGTCGCAGCGCAGCTTCCGTTGCTCGTCCGGGGCATCTTCTACGAAGGCTGGGACCCAGCGAAAACGCCGATGCGGATGTCGCTCACGGAGTTCTTATCCCGCGTGGAGAGGGAGGCCGGCCTCAAAGGAACGAGCGAAGCCGAGGAGGCCGCCCGGGCAGTGATGGCCGTGTGCTGGTCCGAGCTGGGTGAGGGCACGATGGGCCACTTGATCTCTGTGCTCCCCTCGGATTTTGCGGTACTCATGTAGGTCAGGTGCATCGGCATGATTTGAGACTGACCTAGAAGAATTTGGCTACGGCGCAAGATTTGGGAACTCTGACCTCGTCCGAGAGAGCGCCCCAGGCACCTCGTTGGGGTGAGGAGATCGTCAATGGCCGCCAACACGGCATCGGTCTCACACTGCGACCGGTGGCGGCGCTCGTTGTTCTCTCGTGCGTCGGGCGTGTGCCGGTCGGGGGCAACGGTGTAGTCGTCGCTCATCGGGTGCTGCCGTCGTGTGCCAGCGCGTGCCTGGAAGATCCAACCGAGGATGACGGGAACGCATCCGGTCCCGGACCGTACCGGTGATCAAGACGAGGGAAAGGGGCGTCATGTCGAACTTTCTCGATGCATCTCAGGGCGTACCGTGCCCGGGCCACACCCTGTCCCCCAACGCTGTCAATCTGCTCTTGGCGGTCCTGGTCGCGGTGGGGCGAACGTCCTGAAGGTCCAATGACCGGGTCAGCGGCGACAGATCTCGCTCACGCGGTCGTCGGGCGCTTCGGCGGCCGGTACTCGAGCGAGCTCGGTATTGACGTAGATTCCGGTGATGCCGAGGTCGAGCGGTGGTTCGTCGCGTCGACGCTGTTCGGCACGCGCATTTCGGCGCGGGTCGCGGAGCGGGCGTATACCCAACTGGAGCGGGCCGGGATCCGGCGCATCACAGATGCAGGTAGCCGCCAGTGGCAGGAGCTGGTGACGTTGCTCGATGCCGGGGGCTACGCCCGCTACGACTACCGCACCGCCACACGACTGCAGGAGTTGGCCCGGGGTGGTAACGGAGCGCTACGAGGGCGCCATCAGCGAAGTCGGCCGTCGCTGCACCAGCCCCGAAACCCTCGCTGCGGCGCTCGAGGCTCTGCCGGGCTGGGGCCCCGTCACCACCGGGCTGTTCCTGCGGGAACTCCGCGGCGTGTGGCCGGGTGCCCAACCGCCCCTGGACCCACGAGCAGCCCAGGCTGCGAGCCACCTGGGCCTACTCCCCCGACATGTCGGTGACGAACTGGGGCGCATTTCACGACTCGCCGAAGAGGCGCAGTGCGACATGCGTGACCTCGAGGCGAGCCTGGTCCGGCTGGCCCTGGACCACCGGCACATCACGGATTGCCCAGGGCGCCTTGCCTGCGTCGCCATGACACGCCCGGGATCGGGTGGCTCCAAGGGGTAGCTCAAGGCGGTCCTCCACTATTCCAGCCGGCCGTGAACAGGGCAGCCGGCGTGTACGGACACCCCGGAGTCAAGGACGTTCACATGTTGACCCAGCGATCACCTGCGGAGAATGGATCGCCCACCGGACCGTTGACCGCACCGAACGAGGCCGGCGTCCCTCGAGCCGACAGCCCTTGGACGAGAGCAGCCGATGGGTAATGCCCTCATCACCGACCTCTACGAGCTCAACATGGCCGCAGCTCCCTGCGTCGCGGCATGGTCGGTCCCGCCACCTTCAGCCTGTTCGTGCACCGGGCTGTACTCGTGGCTTTCTGCCGAGGAAGCCGAGGTCTACGCCCGCTACATCGTCGGCGTCCTCTCGCCCCTCTCTACAACCGGGTCCGTTGGCTATCAGGTGTTCCCGATATTGCCTTGGAGCACCTTGTGACGTCCCAGGATTCGTCACACTCCTTGTAGCCGAAGACAGAGATTTGGCCCGACTCCTGAGCCTGAAGGGACGTTAGAAAAGGACGATTGCCCTGCCACTTCCTGATGGGTGGGGGGCAGGCTTGAATTGAGGAGGTCCTGCCAGATGTCGATAGACGTGGATAGCCAGAAGATGGATGTCTCAATGGTGGACAGGATGCTGAGTTGTCACCGAACCACGCCGAGGAGGCCTCTCGTCAGCAGGCCATCAGACAGATCAAACGGAGGCGCAACTTTGACACATTGAGTTGGTCGTGTCTGGCATAGGAATGATGATCTTGGTTCTGGTCTGGGCAACCACGGAGTACCACAACGCTGGTGGATGGCCAACCCAAGGGTCTACTCGATCGCGAGCACAAACACAGACTTCACGACGAACGAACAGGAGGTTGGCCGAGCGGGCTGTAATCGGCCTGTGGCTGACAATGCTCACAGCTCTAAATGGGTTATCCCAGAAACGCTTGCAGTGTCACACATCACCGAGCAGCAGGGCAGGGCCGTCGCTTCCCAATGCCGATCAGCTCCAGATGGCCCCCGGTCGTGCTCCGAGGGTCACGCAGAACGGTCGGATGGGCGGCGAGCCAAAGGGGTCTCAACGTCAGAGATGAACGTCACGATCTCCTTGGTGAGCCGCATGGGTTGGAGCCGCAGTTCCAACGGCGACGCGCGCGGATGAGAGTTGCGTTCGGCATGCGCGCCACGAGGCCGACGGCGTCGTCGAATGGGTGGATGAGATCATTGCGGTGGGCCAGTACAAGCGTGGGGACGACGATGGTGCGGCGCTGCTCCTGGGTGGGGGCCACCGGACCGACCAGCACGCCGTGGAGCACCGCGGACGTCGCGTCCGGGGGCGACGAAAGCGCGTTCAGAACGCTGTTGAGCGGGCCGAACCTCGTTCGGGGGACACGGCCCACCAGTCCCGACGTGACGTTGAGCACTCGCCGCCCATAGTGGGCGGCGAGCACAATGGGCACGAACACCATCGCCGCGGCCGGAACCGCCCGCTCCAGCACAGGCATTTCGAGCACCAACGCCTGCACACGCTCGGGGTAGTGGGCCGCTGCGAACAAGCTGACGTTGGCGCCGAGCGAGATGCCCCCGAGCACGGCCTTTTCCACTCCGAGGTGGTCGAGCAGGGCGATCACCTGGTCCGCGTAGCTGTCGATGCGATAGGTCGACGCGTGGGTCGGCTTGTCGCTGCGCCCGTGGCCGAGCAGGTCGAGCAGGACGACCCGGTAGCCCTGTTCGGCGAGAGCTTGGGCGATGCCTCGGTTGAGCTCTGCGTCCAGCAGGAGGCCGTGGAGGTAGACGACCAGGGGGGCGCCTGACGAGCCGTAGAGGTCATAGACGAGCCGGTGGCCGTTGTGGCTGAAGGAGATGTCAAACTCGACCGGGATGACACTCACCTAGTTCCTCATTTTTCCATGTCCCGCTTTAGGCACGAAATTGGGTTGCCCCTGCAAAGGTCATATGGGTCATGATTCGGCTGGGTGGTGCTCGATGACGGCATCGGACCCTGGAAAGAAGAATCCTTCGTGTCCGTCATCGCTCCACCGCACCCGGTAGGGAGGGGCTCCGTTCTCACCCTCGACAATGAGGATGACCGCCTCGCGGACGGGCTGTCCCGTGTGGTGGCCCCTGACGACGATCTTGTCTCCGACGCCAGCTTGCACTCGAAAGCCTCCTTACGACTTGGCAGAGCCTGAGCTGATTGGCCTTCACCTCAAGTCTGGCCACAGACAAGCCAGGGCGGAAGGGCCGAAGGTCCTCTCGGGCGACCGTGCCGGGCGCCAAGCGGCGCTGGACCGCTCGCAACATGCCGCCACCGGGCGACGACCCCAGGGTGCGCGAAATACGCCCGCAGGGAACGCCGGTATCGAGCAGCGACAACAGCTGGAGCAAGCCTGGGACTGCACCTACGCGAAAGCCCGTGCCACGAGCTAGCGGGGATCGGGCGCTGTTCTCACTCTCCCACAGGGCCGAGCTATCAAAGGCCGGTGGGATATGTCTCTGGAGGCTCTCCGGCGTCCCAGAGCGATGTGCGCTCAAGGGGCTCGACCGCCCCGGTGTGGTCGAGATGGATCACCGCATCGAACTGCTCGCCTAGACGGGCGTGGAAGTAATGGCTCAGGCGCTCGGTTTCAGGGCGATAGATGACCCCGATTGCCCGCTCCAGCCGCGGGATCACCATCGCATCGTGCACGGGTGGATCGGACAAGTCCAACCAAAAGCGACCCGCTCCCGCCGCATGGAGAAGCGACTCATGGCTATCGGCGACCGCGGGACGGACACCCTTGCGTTCAGCCGGACCGCCCCATTCGGAGGAGGCGGTCACGGTGCCGTCATAGGTGGTGAGCCCAATAAGCGCGCATTCGCGGCCGTACCGCTGCCTGGTCAATTGGCCGACATTGAGCTCACCACGAGCCCCCATTTCAGTTGAACGCGCGTCCCCCACGTGCGAGTTGTGCTCCCAAACCACGATCTTCGCATGTCCGAGCTGCTGATTGAGGTGCTGGGCCAGCGAATCGAGCGTTGCTGCCATGTGGCGGTCACGAAGGTTCCAAGAAGACACGTCGGCTCGATACATCTGTTGGTAGTACTCCTCGGCATCCCTCACCAGAAGCGCATTCTGCTCAGCGAAGAAGAACTCGTCGTTGGCCACCCAACCGTCGCGCCGCAGGTATCCCTCCGCTCTTCGTCGCAGCTCGATCAACTGTGTGACTACTTCGTTCTCGCACGGGATTGCGCCCGAATAGGCAAGGGCATAACCATACGCTTGTCCTTCGCCTCCGACATGATCGAAGCATGAGTAGCGGGCACGGGCACGCGTGGCTTCATCTGGGTCTACTTGAGCGAGATATCTGACCACGGCCTCCATCGAAGCTCGGAGGCTGTAAAGGTCCAGGCCGTAGAAGCGCGCCTTGAGTGTCGGATTGGCATGGGTGTCGTTGTATGCGCGTAGCCATTCAACGAACCTCAAAACGTCGTGATTCCGCCACATCCAAGCCGGAAAGCGCTTGAAGTCCGACAGTGCCGTATCGGCGCCAGTGTCATTCGAGAGCCCCATGACAAAGCGGTTTACCCGGTAGGCGTCAGGCCAGTCCGCCTCGACCGCCACCGCGTTGAATCCGCACTCTTTGATGAGGTGACGGGTGATGCGAGCGCGTTCGGCGTAGAAGTCGTGGGTGCCGTGAGAGGCCTCGCCGATGAGCACCATCCTTCGATCACCTACGAGATCGAAGAGCCTGTCGTAATCATTTGGAGCACCCGTAATCGAATGAACGTGGACTTCCGACGTCGCGAAACTCAGCGTATCAATCATGTTGACAGTGCCCCAGCGCCGATGTGTGATGACAGGGACGAAGGCCACAATCGCTCGTGGTCCCAAGGCGAACCTTCAAATCGGCCCAAAATACCGATGGCATGGCTTGGGCCTAGAGCTTGTAGCCTATCGACCGCAAGAGATGCTTGCGGTCGGCTACATCCGCGTCGTTCTCGATGCCTGCAGGCGGGAGGCCGTCTATGACACCGATTATCCCTCGGCCGAACTCGGTTTGCGCGACAAGAACTTCAACCGGGTTCGCGGTCGCGCAGAAGACGGTGCACACCTCCGAGACAGTTTTCACTGTGTTCAAGACGTTTATCGGAAACCCCTCGCGAAGGAAAATGATGAATGAATGGCCAGCGCCGATCCCTTCGGCATTCCGAGCGGCCAGATCGATAAGTGTTTCTTCGTTGCCGGAGCAGCGGATGAGGCAGGGCCCGGAAGCCTCGCAGAACGCGATCCCGAAACGCAGCTGTGGACTTGCTCCTGCCAGGGCCTCGTGGAGGTCTTCGATCGTCTTCACGTAGTGCGCTTGACCGATGATCACGTTCATACCGTCTGGCTTCTCAATAGGATATGCGCTCAGATCCACAGCAATCTCCTCTCCCCCGGCTGTGCCGGCTCGGCACGGCGCCCATCCTGCAAGCGCAGCTTTGCCAGGTTCGATCATCCCTAGTTGAGCTGGCTACGTCGAGGGCCGAAGGTCCCAAAGTTTCGTCAACCGCTGCCGGTTTCTTTTGGGCGCCAACAGGACATTTGCGACGTCCACCTGAATATCGTTCACCAATGCCCTCGCGGTACCGACCGTTCCGTCTTGGCAAGCCCTCCTACGTCGCGTGCTCGGGACCTTGTTCCCTACCTGGTGATGGGTTCACACCTCATAGTGCAATAGAGAGGTTATTGGTCGTGGGAGGATTCGTGGCCATTGCACAAGGAGCCCGTAGTGTCGATAGAGCGCGCACCTTGGGTGCAGCAGACAAACCCGATCACAGGGATTCGGTGATTCCGCCATGGTAGACGACCAAGCTCCCCGCGGCGAGGAGGAGCCAAACCAGCAGCATTGGTCAGAGTGCCGGCGATTCGACGCCGGCACGAAGGAGGTCCCATCCTTAGACGTAGAGAGTCGGGCCCTCGCCGCCGAGCTAGTAGAACTCGAGGACGCGATGGCGCGGCTGGAATCCCAGCATGCCGAAGACATCGCCCAGGCTCACCCGGAGCACCGGGCGGACGCCGTGAACCTCACCCACTACCTGGCCTTGCGCCAGAGCGACGAGAGGTCCCTACAGCGCAGACTGGGTCAACGTGGGTTGTCGTCTCTGGGCCGTTGCGAGCCCCATGTCCTGGCAACCGTGGAAAGCGTGCACTCGGCACTGGACAGCGCGACCAGCGTACCCGTGCCGGCACATCTCAGATTCGAAGCCGGGCGAGGTGCGCTCGACCGCAACACGGACACCTTGTTCGGACCCCGACCTTTCGGGAGGGTGCCACGAATCATGGTGACGTTGCCAAGCGAAGCCGCGACCGACTACCAGCTCGTCCGCCACCTGGTGGCGTTGGGCATGGACGTGGCGCGGATCAATGGTGCTCACGATGACCCCGACGCGTGGGTGAACATGGCCTGCAACGTTCGCAAGGCGTCGGACGAGGTCGCCCGACCCTGCCGTATCTCCATGGACTTGCCCGGACCGAAGATGCGCACGGGACCCCTGGCCGAAGGCCCGCGGGTCGTCCGAGTGCGCCCGCAGCGGGATCTTCGGGGAGTGGCAGTCACACCCGGCCTCGTGAGGCTCGTCGACGAGTCGACGATCGCCAACGAGAGGTCGCCAGTCCTTCCCGTCGACCCTGCCTGGGTGGAGCGGCGGAGACCGGGGGATATGGTCGCGCTCGTCGACACCAGGGGTTCGCGCCGGCACCTCCTCATCGCCGCATGTGAGCGGGGCCAGGCGACCGCCCACGTCTGGGACACCACCTACGTCGAGACGGGGTCCGTCCTGAGCTGCGATGATGACGAGACAGCAGTGGGTTCCCTCCCTCCGGTTCCCCAGCACCATTTGTTGTGCGCCGGCGATCGGTTGCTACTGACAAAGTCGCTCGAGGCGGCCCAACCATGGCGCCACGGCCAACCGGGGATAGCGCGCATCGGCTGTACGCTGCCTGCGGCGTTCGGCGTCGCACAACCAGGCCAGCACGTCGTGCTCGACGACGGGAAGCTGACCGGCGTCGTCGAGTACGTCGGCCCCGACGAGATCCTCCTCCGGATCGAGACGGCATCGGGAGGAGGCTCGAAGCTGCGAGCGGAGAAAGGCATCAACCTTCCCGATACCGATCTCCCTGTGCACGCCGTAACCGACGCCGACCTGCCGTTACTTCGGGTCGCGGCCACCCACGCGGACATGGTTGCCCTGTCATTCCTCCGTCACGAGCGCGACGTCGACGCCGTCCGGGAGTACCTCGGTCGGGTGGGGGCGGAGGGCTGCGGCCTCGTTCTGAAGATTGAAACCGAGGCAGCCTTCACCCGCCTGCCCGAGATCCTCCTGCATGCCATGCGGTCACCGCTTGTGGGCGTGATGATCGCGCGTGGCGATCTGGCTGTCGAGGTCGGGTACGAGCGGCTCGCCGAGCTCCAGGAGGAGATCTTGTGGCTGTGCGAGGCCGCCCACCTACCTGTGATCTGGGCGACGGAAGTACTCGACCATCTGGCCCGCACCGGCCAGCCCTCGCGTGCCGAGGTCACGGACGCCGCCATGGCGCAACGGGCCGAGTGCGTGATGTTGAACAAAGGGCCGCACGTCGACACCGCCATTGTCGTCCTCGATGACATTCTGCGCCGCATGTCGGGTCACCAGCGCAAGAAGACGGCGTTGCTGCGGCCGCTGAACAGCTGGGATGACCGGATGTAGCCACGCCAGGTTCAGGAGAACAAACAAATGGATTCGGCCCAATTTTGTCACTCTGGCAGGGACCCAAACCTCCTCAAGTGCCGAGGGTGTTCCACGAGCGTTGCGGGCAAATACGCCGGATCAGTCTTCGAGAGGCACCCGCCACCTGAGCACCGTTCTGCCACCTTCACTCTCGAGCTCGAAGGAGCCATGGAGCTTCTCGGCCCGGCGACGCATGTTGTCCAGCCCCAGTCCGCCCTCCCTGGACGGGTGTGGACCGAGCCCGCGCCCGTTGTCGGTGACCTGCAGCAGGCATTCGTTGCTCCCCACGCTGAGGCGGACGGTGGCCTCGGTGGCCTGAGCATGGCGACCTACGTTGGTCACCGCCTCTCTGATGGTGGCCAAAATATGCTCCGCGATCGCGTCGGAGATGGCCGCGTCCACCGGACCCTCGAAGACTCTGTGCACTTCGAAGCCCACGACAACGGTGAGCTGGCGTAGCAGCGAAATGATCTGGGCGCGAAGGCCAAGCTCGCCACCGGTCAGTCCCAACTCGTAGATGCTCGAGCGGAGCTGGCTGATCGCGTCATCGATGGTTGAAGCGATTGCGCGCAGCTGATCTGATTGGTCGGTTGTCGGGATAACACTAGCGATTCCTTGCAGTGAGAGACCGGCGCCATACAGCGTCTGGATGACTGTGTCGTGCAGGTCGCGGGCGACCCGCTCCCTGTCATCGGCGACGACCTGAGTTTGAACTCGTCGATGAAGCCGGGCGTTTTCGATGGCGATGCCCGCGGCGAGGGCCAAGAGAGGCGACGAGCGACTCGTCGTCGCGGGTGAACTCGCTCCATCCGACCTTGTCAGTCAGATAGAGGTTTCCGAAGACCTCGTCTCGCACCTTGATAGGGACGCCCAGGAACGACTTCATGGGGGGATGGCCGGCCGGGAACCCGAAGCTCCCAGCGTGGGCGGAGAGGTCAGTGAGACGGAGCGGCTCAGGGTCGGCAACGAGCAAGCCCAGGACTCCTCGTCCAGTGGGTCTCGCCCCGATCTCGTCTTCCTGGTCCGCATTGAGGCCAACCGTGATGAACTCGGCCAGTTGGGTGCGGCTCTCGTCGAGGACGCCGAGGGCGGCGTAGCGGGCCCCCGTCATTGCACGAGCCTCCTCGGTCACATGGCGCAACAGGACCGGGAGCTCCACGTCCGCCTCGATGAGCAGCACCGCATCGAGTATTCGTCGCAGCGTGGTCGGATCCTCGATTGCGTGATGGGGCATCAGCTCATGTCCCTGCGAGCTCAGCGACAGGCGACAACGCGATGCCACCGGCGTGCTCATTGATCCGCTGACCAGGAATCCTGCCTCCTGCGCTAACTTCCGTGGTCAACACTGATCAGCCTCCTCCGTGATTAGTTGATCGGATCTCAGAGGTGTTCGATGAGGTGTTCGATCAGCCGGTCAGGTCAAACGTCTCTGAAAAAGCTTAGGCCCGTCCGTCGGGCTGCGCCACTGAATCTGCTGGCGCCATTGGGAATTGGGCTCGCTTCGGGGCACGCAAGGACCTTTGGCACTACTCGGAGATCGCGAAGCCCATGACAGTGTCCTCCATGGCGACGACGGACCTCTCCGACCGCATCCTTGCCGCCTTGACCGATGCGCTGTCGGGTGCGGGTTTCATCCTGGTCACCCATGTCGAGGTGCGGAAAGGCTGGGCGGACATCGAGATCGTGACTGTCCACACCACCGTGACGAAGGAAGATGCGTCACCCGCCCTTCGGCGGACGATCCACGAAGCGGTCGGTGCCGTCCTCAAGGACAGACGGAAGCTCGTCGAGATTCGCTGGGCAACCTGCCGCTTGTGATCCTGCCGAAGGTAGTAAGGCATCAGCGATCGGGGCCTCTTTGTCGACCCGCTCCTCTCGGCTCGTCGGAAGCAGCAACATAGGTATTGTGACTCCGGCGAACACCGGGCGAACGGACGAAGACTGAGACCAACACTCGCCGACGGTGGGACGCTGGTTTCCGCGACGGACGGGTCAAAAGGTCTCCCTATAGTTCAGGAGAGCGTGGGTTTAAGTGGGGCCTGGGAGGACACTCTCAGCCACTGGCGTGGCCACTGCCGCGAGCTCGCCCACCAGCCACACCAGCAGGTCATCGACGGTGACGATCCCGGCAACGTCGGACTCTTCGAGCACCGGAAGCCGGCGCACCCCTGCTCTGCGCAGGACGACGAACGCATTAAGCAGGTCGTCGGAGCCCTGAATCGTGATCAGCGTTCCGGTCATGACATCTCCAACGTGGTCACCTGGTGCGAGTCCTTTCGCGATGCCGCGTACCGTAATGTCCCGGTCTGTCACGATGCCGACGAGCTCGCCTCCGCTGAGCACGAGAAGGGCTCCGACCCCATGATCCCGCATGAGACCCGCGGCCTCTCGCATCGTGCACTGCTCAGACACCGTGACTGGCGCCTTTCGTAGACACTCTCTTACCAGCATCACCACACCTCCTTGTCGAACTCTGTCTGCCGCACGCTCGTGTCAGGTGGCGTCAGGGATCGTCAACTGCGCCGCAATACCCTCGAGCAGACGGCGACGCTCGAGCAGCGTCCTTCGGAAGCCCGCATTGTCCGTGTCGGCGATCTCGGAGCTCAGGTCGCCGAGCGCCGAATGCAGGAGGGATGAGAGCTCCTCGGCGGCATCCCGCCCGAGATGCAGCTCCTTTTCTGGTGACTCACCCGCTCTTTCGGGCAACCTCGCAACCAGATCACGTCGCTCACCTTGAAGATCGGGTTCGACCGCGCGACCGGTCACCTTAAATGGCACGATCTCGAAGACCCGGACGCCCGGCACTGTCACGAGGGGGGTTGGGAGGTTGGCACCGAACCTCGCGACCTCGTCGTGGGGGACGGCGCAGGGAGACTCCTTCGACCACAACGCTCCAGCCGGTGCGGCGAGACGCCGCGAACTGGTCGGCTTCGAAGGTCACCGCCGCGCCGTCGAGATGGTAGGCGGCCCATCCTGTCCCGAGCCGGATCACGATCCCGCCCCCGACCACGGTGAAGTTCACCGGGATGACGTAAGGGGACTGGACCCCGTTGATCGCGACCCGTCCGATGCCACTCGCAGCTGCTTCGCTCGCCAGGTGGCGCCGGCATGCGTCCTCACCGAGCACGGTCGAGCCTCGTCGGTCTAGCTTCACTGTGCCTCCCTTGCGTTAGAATGCGCCCCAACGAGCCGCCTGCTTCACAGCGAACTCGACGGCTCGGGTTGCACACGCCGATCAGTGCGCCTTTGAGCCGGCTCATTCGGTCCCACTGCAACCTCCTCGAGTCTCGGTGACTTCTCTTCTATTGTCCTCGCACGTCGCCCGCCCGCCTAGGGAGGAAGGTCCTCAGGACCAAGGACGGCAGTCCCGGATTCGGCCCCCCGTTCATCTCCAGGGCGACAAGCGGTTTGGCCCTGGGAGCCGTTCTTGGATCGTGTGACCGATCAGCGTCGGTTAGTTCGGGCCATCGGCTCCGTTCGGGGACCGACATCCGCGATATCTCGGCCGGTAGCTATGAGTAGGTATCAGCCAAAGCCGAAGGAAGTGGTCGAGTTCAGTCAGGACGACATTTAGGCGGAGTGGGACTGCCGAGAATGTCGTGATCTGGATCGCCAATTCGTTAGACTACGATGGTTGTGCAGTGCGCGTGATGGACTACATACGCCGACACTGAGCCGAACAGGGTACTCACGATCTGCCCGTGTCCTCGGGTCCCCACCACGAGCGCCGGTGTTCCCTCACTGAAGTTGGACAGAACGGGACCCGCCACTCCATAGACGATCTTTCCCTTGGTCACGACTTCGGGATGGGACTTGTGGACTTTGTCGATTGCCGCACGCACCACGGATTCGGCACCCTCTTGGTCGAGAACAACCGGCGTGAAGGGGCCGTACCCCGGGAGCCCGTTGTAGACGGTGACGATCTGCAGGATCGTCCCGATGCTGGGCTAGGTTTGCGCGTACTGCAGAGCTCCGAACGCTCAGGCCGAGCCTTCCACCCCAACGACGATGCGAAGCTCTTCTGTCGTCTGTGACGTCGGCGTGTCGTTATACGCTGTGGACACGTGACGTGACCGTCACGACCGGGCTCGTCGACAAGATTCAACACCAACCCTGCTTCGCCTGGTCGCCTCTCATCTGATCGATGCCCGTCGATTTGCCACTCATCACTTTAACCTTCACGACATGATGAAGGCTTATGGCGTGTTCGAGCGCGCATCGGACAGAGCGGTCAAAGTTGTCATGAGCCGGTAGAGACAGATCTCAGCATGCCGCCCCGCCAGTCCCCAAGCAGCTGTCCTCGACGAGTAGCCGAGGACCGACGCGGGATGGGAGGATGGTGCCCGTGAGCCTAGGCGTGTTCCTCCTCGACGACCACCAGGTCGTCCGGACCGGACTGCGAACGCTGCTCGAGGCCAGCGACGACATCGTCGTCGTCGGCGAGGCGAGTACCCTGGCAGAGGCACTGGCCCGGATTCCGCCGACCAAGCCCAACGTGGCCATCCTCGACGTGCGCCTGCCCGACGGCAGCGGGGTCGAGGTCTGCCGGGAGATTCGGTCCAGCTTTCCCGAGATTGCCTGCCTCATGCTGACGTCGTACGCCGACGACGAGGCGCTCGTCGCCTCCATCATGGCGGGGGCGGCTGGCTATGTGCTCAAGCAGGTGGGCAGTACCGACCTGCTTGACACGATCCGGCGTGCCGGTGCGGGGCAGTCGCTGCTCGACCCCGCGTTGACCGAGCGGGTCCTCGAGCGCCTCCGCGAGGGCCCCAAGGTCGATCCGCGCCTCGCCAGTCTCACCCCGCAGGAGCGCAGGATCCTGGACCTGATAGCTGAGGGGTACACGAACCGCCAGATTGGCGAGACCATGTTCTTGGCCGAGAAGACGGTGAAGAACTACGTGTCGAACGTGCTCTCCAAGCTTGGAATGGAGCGCAGGACCCAGGCCGCCACCTTCGCCGCTCGGCTGAACGAGCGGACGGAGAAAGAGGCCCGCACCGACGCCACCGGCACCTGAGCTTCATCGACCCTCAGCAGCCGTACGGCGCGGGATCATCGGCGGCGCTCATCTCCAGCGTGATCCCGAGGTCGCGCAAGGCACGCTCTAGACGCTCACGCTCGGGCTGCGGCTGCTCGAAGCGGTTCGGGTCCGTCTCGACCCCTACTACCTGGGCCAGCTCCACCAGTGCGACGTCGTAGGCGATCTGGAGCGCGAGGGTCACGGGAACTGTGTCGGGAGCGCCCGGAGGCACGCAGTCCTCAAGCTGGTGGCGGCACCGGACCACCTCGTCGAGCGCGTACTCCCTCGCACCCACTTCGGTCAGAGGGCGCTCCCGCAAAGCGGCATCAAGAAGCTGGGTGTACATCGACATAGGGTGAGCCAAGTATGACTAGTCGCCGGGTCAGGCGAGGTGCCGGCTGACCTCGCCAGCCCGCCGCAGAGAAGAATGGAATACCACCTCGCTGGCTGATAGCACGTACGTCGGGAGCCTCATCGGATAGATCGGCCGGTTCCTTCGCAGCAGTTGCCTTGTTTTCTCACCTTTTGTTCCTTCTTTCGTCGCGTGTCAGATCGCCTTCTCGGCCGTGACAGCATGCGCCCACCGATTGCACCTGTGCAGGGCCGGAAGTCACATCCACGAGCTAGGAACAGGTCGCCCAGAGTGTTCCAGAGTTGACCTTCGGCCCTAGTCGCTCTGGGAAGGGCAGCAGACAATTTCGACGTGAGTTGACCACGAGAGCGGAATGGACCTTTTGACTGGTCTTCGTCGACCAGACACCAACCGAGAGACCGATGGGGGTCGCCTGATGGAACAAACCTCGCAGTGGCAGCGTGAGATCGACAGCGTATGGCGTGATGACGTGGCGCTCGAGATGTGGATCGACGTGACAAAGCTTCCCGTTGTGGTCCGGCTTGCCGGCCTCCTGGATGCGTCGACCGGGGCAAATCTCCTCGATGTCGTCAGGGACTGCATGGACCAAGGCCAGATGGACTTCGACCTCGACATCAGTGCGTTGTTTGTAGACGGCTCGGGCTGGCCCCTGGTGGACCGTCTCCGCGCAGCGGTCCACGGCGCCGGGGGCCGCCTTACGTTGATCCGGGCTTCTCGAAACGAGAGAGACGTCTCGAACCGCGGGCTTCCGCGAACCACGGCCGCGCGTGGGTGACCGAGGAACTCCCACCGGTGAGGGTCGTCGAGACCCAGATCTCCGCTCTGATCTTGTTGGGGGGCTCAGCCCCTACGTCATCGACGAGACCGCATTCACGATGTCCGACAGTCGGTCAGGCGCGGACCTCGAGCACACGGTCGGCAGGCCGATAACCCTCTGAGCTTGTCCGCATGATGAGGGACGTTCGGCCCTGTTGCCACCGCCGCACCCGGTGCATTCTGACCGTAGAGGGCAAGAGTCGCCGACTGGCGGATAAGAAGGAGGTTTGCATGTCGAACATGCCATCAGAGAACGGGGGCGTATCATCCTCTGAAGAGCGTGAGAGATCGGAACTCGTTGAGGCGATGACGAGCACGCTGGACCAGTGGAAAGCCCGGATCGACGAACTCAAGGTTCAACTTGACCTGGCCAAGCTGGATTCTCGTGAGCGGGCGACAAAGCAGCTGGACATCGCCCAGAACGCGTACCTCGCTGCCTACTCGAAACTACGCGAAGCCCATCACGACGCGCATGTGAACGCGGACACGCTCCGTGTGGGGATCCAACAACTTCTGCACGACCTCAAAGAGGCCTTTGAGGCGGCGCAAGCCGTCATCACCCGTGGCTGAATCGACGAAGTCAGCGGAATGTGCGCAGGATGACATTGAGGCATTCGACCCGAATGGACGCAAAACGACGGTCACCTTTGAGCGAACCAGTGATCGTGAAGAGGATTCCACTTCTTTCGCGGTCGAGGTCCGAAAGCTGACAAAGCGTTAGGGAATTTCACGGCCGTCAACGGGATCGACTTCTCGAAGGCCCAGGGGGGAGATTTTCGCGTTCTCGGACCAAACTGTGCGGGGAAGTCAATCACCAGCAAGATGCTTTGCACGCTGGCCCGGCCCACCTCTGGCCACGCTAGCGTGGCGCGCTTCGACGTGATCACCCAGGCCAGGGCGGTTCGCCGCCATATCGGTCTGGTCTTCCAGGAGCAGACCCTCGACGACCGGCTCACCGCCGAGGAGAACTTGCGCTTTCCACGCCGTCCTCTACGGGTTCGCCACGACGAGGTCGAAGGGCACATCGCGGGGTGCTCGAGCTTGTGGCGCTCTCTGACCGCCGCAAAGACCTGGTGTCGACCTACTCGGGCGGCATGGCCCGCCGTCTCGAGATCGCCCGAGGCATGCTCCACACGCCCCACGTCCTCTTCCTCGACAAGCCCACCATCGCGGCGCTGGGGGGCAATGCCCTCTTGGAACGGGGGAGAAGCGCCTATGGCCGACGTCCAAGAGAAGCACGTGCTGGCCGCGGTGACTATGGCAGGGAAAGTTTGGCTGGCATCACGCTGCGGCGAGGGCGGCGAATGCTTTCTCGACGGCCTTTGATCTCGAGACCGTGGTGTCAATGAGAACTCCCGATGGCCACGGATCCATCTCAGTGCCCATCATCTTCCTCACGGAGACGGTGGCTTCCGAATCGTCCTTTCCTTCCTCGAGCCGATGACGGATCCGCTCTGTTGCGACCCCACCTGGACAGGTGCACTGGAGCTCTATGAAGTCCGCCTTCATCTGGCTCGCGACCATGGCCGCCTTCTCCCGCTCGTCCGCGCTTATCCACGATGCGTCGAGTATGACCGACCTTCCCTGACGCAGCTGATCCCGTGCCTGCCGGAACAGCTCGGCATACACGGCAGCAATGGATTGAGACGCGTACCTGTCCGGGCCGAACGCAAGGTCGCGCCGCACAACATCCGAGCTGAGTACGACCCACCCCAACTCGTCCTCGAGTGCCCTGGCCAGGGTGGTCTTTCCGGAGCCCGGGAGCCCGCCCACCAGAACGAGAGCTCGGCGGGCCTGGAGCAGGTGGCGACGCGTGCTCGTGTGCAGCTCCCGTGCGGAGTCGGCCGCAGTCTTCGAACCCTGCTCGACTTGGATGCACGCCACTTTGGCGCGGATATAGCAGCGCAGGGCGATGTGAAAATGAAGCAGCGCCGGAGGGAGCCGAGTCCCAGCGTGTCTCTCATAGGCCTGCACGAACTCCTGCGCGGCCTTGGGGCGTCCGAGGCGTTCCAGATCCATTGCGAGGAAGCCGACGTCTCCGCATACGTCGTCGTAGCGCAGGGCATCCGAGAACTCGAGACAGTCAAGGATGCGCACCCCGTCATCGAGGCAGAAGATGTCGCTGGCCTGGAGGTCCCCATGACCATCACAGACGTGACCGCCAGCGATGCGGTCGGTGAGGAGGCCCGAATGGGCATCGAGCCAGCGTCGCACCAAGAACCGGATCCCGGACTCGACGTCACGATCGATGACAGCACCGACGAACTGCTCCATCTCCTTGTGATTGTCCGTCCACTTGGCCCGCACCGCGGCAGGCGAGGCGGACGCCGAGATCTCAGCCGAGCGGTTGGCTCCAGCGTGAAACGCGGCCAGGGTTTGAGCCGTCGCGTCGAGATAGGGGCCAGGATCCGACCCGCTGCGCACCAACTGGTCCAGTTGCCGTGGCTCCGGCAACGCGCGCATGACCACCATGTGATCGAGGGGCATTCCGTCCATGACCACATCCGCCACACCGAGGTAGACGTCAGGCGCGAGGCGGCGGTTCAGGAGCACCTCGCGGTGGCAGTCCGCCTCCCGTTCTTCGCGGCTGGTGAAGTCGAGAAACTCGAAGTGAACGGGCTTACGAAGTTTGTAGACCCGATCGGCGATGAAGACGAGGACGGAAATATGGGTCTCGGCTATCCGAAGGCCCGGGGTACCCGGCGTATCAAGCACAACGTGCTCTTCTCAGGGCGGTGTCTGCTCGACGGACGCACTTGTCCGTCGGATCCCACTCCCGGGTCGGCAGGCCAACCGCACCTTGAACTGTGTAGGCGATCATGGTCTGAGTATGGCCGTACCACCGGCCGACGAATAGGGGAAGAAGGTCCCTAGCCGCCGGTCCGAGGCGCCTCGTACGATTCTGTTATGCGTGGGATGTCGAGCATGCGCGTGGTCAAGACGAGTGGATCCCGTCCGTTGAAGTCGTACAGTATTCCCCACGTCCAGCGGTTTCCCGATTGGCCTACTCACGCACCCGGGCGGACCCGACATCTGTTCCCCGATACCCGATCTTCGAAAGGGGGTCGTCTGTCGTGACGTTGTTTGGATTCAGAAAGAACAGTGACGCCGGACGACTTGCACGTGACGTCGTTGGTGGCAGTGAGGCGTTCCTGCTCGGCCATCTCGCCGAGAGATTCATGCAGCAAGGATCAAACGTACCGGCGTGGGCATGGCTGAACCTGCTCGCTCATGCAACCTACGACGAGCTCCGGTCCGAGGTTGCAGCCACACCGATGGGGCACTTCGGGGTTCGGAACTGGCAACGTATGCGGGCTTACCTGGCTACGGAAGTGCTGGCGATTGCCGATAGGCCTCGAACCTTGCTCGCACTCCAAGAGTCCCTGCTCCGTTCTCTCGAGCTCGAGCTCGCAGCGTCTTCGGAGGCCAAGTTCTGGACTCCGAGCGAGGTGGCCAGCTATGTGAACGCTGCGCTCGCTCCCCGCCGGGCCTTCGGGCACAGCACCACTGGTCCGCGTCGGCGAGATAGTCGGTCAAGGGTGTGAGACGCTCACGAGCGAGGGAGCGCGAATTGCATTCCAACAATGCGGGCTCGACGGTCGAGTGTTCGGCCGTCCGAATACTGGAGACACGCGACGAGCTGCGACTGGCTCTTTGCGGGCATCATGATTTGACAATCGAACGTCAGACATGCTCCGAACAAGATCAGAGCGCTATCGTGCGCTTGAAACGGGCATCACGCCGCCCACACCCCACCCCGGCCGAAATCGATAACGTCGGTGGTAACCGACCACGGCCGTTGCGCGCTAACCGCGAACGCGGGAATGACGGTCATGAACGACCCGGACGGGGCAACGGGACCGACGCGAAGGCGGGTCGTATGAACCCTTGAGGTCTATGCCGGCATCTGGTGTCCGTTCGCCCACGTAAGCCTGCGCACGTTGAGCAGGCTTCGCGATGAGATTTCACCGGGGACGCCAATCCTGGTGCGGGCGTGGCCGCTCGAACTGGTCAATGGAGCGCCCCTTGACCCCGCGGTCACGGCCGCCTACGTGGCGGAATTGCGCCGTGACGTCGCGCCGGAGCTGTTTGCCGGCTTTCGGCCAGAGGTGATGCCACGCAGCACCCTCAGTGCTCGGCCCTCGTGGAGGCGGTAAATCACACAGATCCATGGCTGGACGAGCGCATCAGCCTCCATCTCCGTGACGTGCTCTTTGAGCAAGGTCGGCGCGTTGACTATGCGATGCTCGCTCTTCTTGCGACGGAGAACAGGCTTGCTCCGTCGGTTCTTCACGATGTCGATCGAGTCGAGGCACGGCTGGCGGAGGGTCGGCGCCGTGGAGTGAAGGGCTCTCCGCATCTGTTCGTCGGTCAGGCCGGGTTCTTGTGCCCGCTCCTTGGCACTGAAAACGAGAGCTCTGGTGGACTGCGCATGCACGAGAGGGTCGAAAGGCTGAGGTTGCTGTTGCTCGAAGGTCTGGGGATATCCGAGGAGGAGCGGCCGTCGCCTCAGCCGGGTATCCGGTCCGAGACCGCAAGCGACAAGTTCTGAGATCCCCTTGGGATCATCGATCCACGCTCTGAGCGACACCCCAAGGGCGAGGCGCGATCTCCCAGGTCGTCCAGGCTTGACCTCAGCTCAGTCACGGTCACAGGTCGGTCTGGAATCTCGGCATTGATGCCTGATCGTGGCGACGAGAACTCAGAGGAAGGGCTCTCTCTTCTCCGAGTGATGCCCGAGTCGGAGCCTTCGCCACCCGCGAGGACGTCTTCCAGGCTCCAGAGGAACCGCTTTGCTGTGATCGTGTCGGCCTTGGGTTTGCCAAATGGCTCCTCTTCGAAGACAGTCGCTCGAATTGCACCGAAGGTCTCGTCGAGGTCTTTGACGGCTTGACGAATTCGCCGCGTCACCACGTCGTCGTGCGACCGCCTCCTCGTTGCTTCGAGATTCAGGGTCACCGCCATCATGCGATGGATCGCGGACGTGTGCAGTTCATGCCCGATGCGCTCACGCTGTTCAAGCAGCCGCAAAACTTTGCAGTTGATCATGCAGCCTCTCCTGTTGAGCCTCTCCGGCTGCGACCCTTCGGCGCAGTCCGTGGATCGCAACCGCAGCGAGGACGCTCAACAGGAGCCAGCACAGCACCCGACGAGTCGGAACTGAAATCGATATCTCCTCCGGGACGAAGGACGTGATGACCTCCACCACGACAACTCCGACAATCAAGCAGGCGGTTTCCCACTCTCGGTGGTACAGGCTGCACCAGAGCAGAGGGCTGAGGATGACGATGCCGACCCCTGAGGAGGCTTGGCCAGTGGCGAGCACGAGGAAGAAATGTGACGTCAGATAGACCAACGGCACGAGGACAGTCACCGCCGGAGGAATGCGGTCCCAGGGAAACCAGAACGATGCTTTGACTACGCCGAGCAGGCCAAGGCTGATCAGTAGGTCAAACCGTGGACTGGGATCCCGGGGGCAAGGCAATACTCAGCTCTGCCAGGAGCGCAACCGCAAAGGCAGGACACGAATCCGCCAACCCTCGGTCCGATCGGGTTGATCGTCACTCCGTTATAGATCCAGCACGAATTGTCTAGCTGGAACAGATGGTTCGGCAAAGGCGGGAAAACGAAGGCATCGTCCTCCAAGAGGTCCCACGAAGACTCTGGGGGCGTACGAGGTGCAGGTCTTCCCTCAGGACACCGCCGATGAGGAGTCCGGCCAGCGATCCTCCGTCCAGCTCCTCGAAAAACGACCGCGTGGGGTCGACCAGGGCACGGCCCAGGATCTCTGGCGTGCAGAGACGATCCAGTACGAACGCACGGCCGTCCTGGATTCCCAACGTCTCGGCCAGGAGGTCGGCGTATTAGTGCACTTGAACCCCCTTGCCGCGGAGGGACTGAGCGACCGCATCGTCCTCACGAGCTCGCTTTGCCCACATGACGTCATCGAAGAGAAGACCCTCCATGTTGTTCGGTGTCAGCCGATCCAGCTCCACACCCCGCCGGTGCACGATGGCTTGACGAAGCCGGCCGACCTCTGATTGCACGCTGAGTGCCCTCATGCTGGGTGTCTCCTTCGGAGGCACAACGTCCGTCGCGAGCCAATGGGGACACGGTAAGAGGTCTGCGGTGGCGTCCCAGGGAGATATGGCATTCGGAGCGGGACCAAAGTCCTCTTCTGCCTGCAACGCCCGTCGATGGGAAGAAGGTCCCTACACGGCCCCGTGCGCCTCCTTACACAATTGGGTAGTGAGCATGTATGTGGACGTCTTGTCCAGTGCGCTCGAGGCGTGGAGTCACGACCTTGGCGGGGACATGTTGGTCAACTATGTCCTGGGCTGTCGCGCCCACATGCTTACGGTCGGACCGGTACGCGATGTCCAGGAGGCATTGGCCGCAGAGGTCGCCTACGACCGAGCCCTGATCCAGCTCTGCGCCGACGTGGGCATCGCCGCGACACCTGCCGGCTTCGATCAACCCCAGGCAGAGCGCACCCGCCTGGAGAGAACGCTGGCGAGCGAAGTGGACATCGATCTGGTTGCACTCTCCAGGGTCCGCCTCGATATCGAGGGCCAGATGCCGTCGCCCGATCCCGCTGCGTGTCCCCAGCAGTGACTGGCTGCCCGGCTCATCGCCAGGATCAGTCCGGGGTCGATACCTACTCGGTCTTCAACTTTGTGGCGTAGATCGCTGCCTCGGTCCTGCTGGTCATCTTGAGCTTGCGCAGCAGGCCCGTGATGTAGTTCTTCACCGTATGGTCGGCCAGGAACAAGTTCACCGGGATGGCAACGGGCCCGCGAGCAGTGGTGTAGACGACCCTCCCGTAGACCGCGGTCTCCAGATGCACCGTGCACTGCTCCGTCGAGAGCGCTTCGACCGTGGGGTGGTGCCCGACACCCATCTGCTCTCGCCCAGCGGCCGGTGACCACCGAGCAGCGCTTCCGGCGACGTTTTGAGGGCCATCGAGAGCAAGGTCAACGACCCGGCACTCAACCGAACGGTGGCGTTGGTTTCGAGGTAGTGCAGGTAGACGGGGTCGATCCCGGTCCGCTTCGCCACCTCATCGAGGCTGAGACCGAGTTCGGCCTTCTGTGCGCGACCCGGTGAGAGAGATCCCCGCCGCTCGTCTCAGTCGATGTCGTTGTGTCTGTCATGTCTTTGCAGTCTGAGCCGTCGTCGGAGTCGTCGCTAGGGAACTTGGGCCCGATCCTGGACGAAGGTCCCGAACTTGGTGAACTCGACCCGAATGGGGACCCATTGGCCTGGTAGGAGGGACCTTCGTCCCTGGTCAACCCGGGGCGTGGCGAGGACGATAAAAAAGTGGAGAGACGGCCGCACACGGAAGGGATTGAGGACATGAGTGATGTGACATCGACACCGGCACCGGCATCTGCCGAGAACCGCATCGTCGTCGGGGTGGACGGATCGGACTGCGCCAACCGTGCCCTCGAGTACGCCGCCGGAGAGGCCCAGCGCACGGAGTCGTTGCTTCAGATCGTCGCCGTCTTCAACGGGGTCGCGAGCTACGGGTCGATGGCACAGCCTGTGCTCGACCAGGAGGGGGCGGAAATGGCGGTACGGCAGGCCATCGAGCGCGCTCACCAAGTCCGGCCGGCCGTGGTCACCAAGGGCGAGACTGTCTTCGGGCCGGTGGGGCCGACCTTGGCCGACGTCAGCAAGGACGCATCCCTCCTCGTGGTAGGCACCCGGGGACACAGCCAGATCGTCGGCCTCCTGCTCGGTTCCGTCTCGGAGTACGTGGTCCACCATGCACACTGCACCACGACGGTGGTGCGTTGAGCCAATGTACGTAGGGACCGCCCATCCGGTCGCCGGCATGCCGGCGCAATGTGTTCCAGCGGTGGACACGGCTCCACCTCTTCAGGTGACGACCGACGCGGGCTCCCACCTGCTGGGCGTCGACGACATCCTCGCGGAGCACCACCTGGAGCGCCGCATCGCCCTCGAACTCGAGGCCCGTGCGCCCAACGTGAGAATTTTGTACATGCCGCCACACACGCGCTCCGATCTGTGGTGAAGCCTGCTCTCGTCCATCGCTTCGCGGCTTGTCGACGACGGCGCCGCCGGTCCGGTCGATGAATTCCCACCGTCGAGGCGCCGCGGCATCGGCTCGTCCTTGTGGTTGTCATTCGACGGACCAATCGTCACGACGCCGCGCCAGGACGGAAACCCTTACCTCCAGTTGGATCTGGACGTCCCGGGGCGCCAGGTGCGGGACGTGGCGAATATCGGCGTGCACGGGCATCCGGTAACTCTGCTCCTTGAGTCCCTGTGGATCCGCGACGTGACGATCACCACAGGCTTGGTCGACACGTTCTCGACCCCGACCCTGCGCCAACTTCTGATGGCGGCCAAGCTGAAGACGCTGCCGCCTATCAGCCACGATTTCTGGTTCGATCAGATGCTTGATGCCCATGACACATTCAGCCGGCCGTCGAAGACGGGCGCGCTGAAGGTGGCTATCCTCCTCGAGCCCGATTCCCAATCCGAGGCGGACTGACATGGAGGACCACGCGTCCTCGTTGCCCGTCGTCGTAGGGGTCGATGGTTCGGAGTCCTCACTCCCCGCGTTGCGGTGGGCTGCCAATCAAGCGTCCCTGAAGCACGTGCCGCTGGACGTGGTGACGGCCTGGACCTTCCCCGATCATCCCGCACCGCTTGATATTCAGATCCACGAGCCCTTCCAAGACGAGCTAGTCGTGCAGGCCCAAGCGAAGCTTGACGAGATCGTCGAGGAAGTACGGGCATCGGACGAGCAGATAGACGTGCGCCCCAAAGTGATCCGCGGAGACGCGGCCGACGTACTCTTGGAGGCCTCGAACGCGGGGTCGCTCCTGGTCGTCGGCCGACGCGGCTGCGGTCGTTTTAGGCATGCGCTCATTGGCTCTGTGAGCGAACGGTGTGTGCGCCATGCCACCTGCCCCGTGGTCGTCGTCCACTGATAACCATCGGGGCCTAAGTGTTCTACCCACGGACCTTGTTGACACGGAAAATCCGCAGATGAGATGAACCCCAAGGCAATGTGGTGCTGCTGACACAAACACAAGGCCAGGAGGGCTCATGATTCACCGTAACGCTCCACTCACACCCGAAAGGCGCTTTCGACTCTGCTGCTTGGTCGAGGAGAGTTGGACTGTCGCCTCGGCGGCGGAATCCATGCGAATCTCCCGTCACACGGCTCACAAGTGGTGGCGTCGCTACCAAGAGGCCGGTCGAGCGGGCCTGATGGACCGCTCGAGCCGCCCGCGCCGCTGCCCCACGAAGACGCCACTCAAGGTCGAGCGCCGTCTCGTCGAGCGGCGCCGGCGGCACCAGCTCGGTCCGGCCCGTCTGGCCCCCAGGGCCGGGGTGCCCGCCTCCACGTTGCACCGGATCTAGGCCCGCCACGGGGTCTCGAGACTCTCCGACCTCGAGCGGCGAACCGGGCGGGTGATTCGTCGGATCGAGACGACTCGGCCCGGTGAGCTCATCCACATTGACGTCAAGAAGCAGGCCAAGATCCCGCCGGGCGGTGGGGAGGGTCAAGGCTCAAGGACAGCGCGGGCGTGTGCGCAACGGGCGCGGCTGTCGACCCTGACTCGGCTACGCCTACGTCCCACTTGGCCATTGACGCCTGCTCCAGGCTGGCCTACTCCGAAGTCCACGCAAACGAACGGGCCACCACTGCAGTGGGTTTTTGGCGGCGGGCCCTAGCCTTCTTCGCCTCCTACGGCATCACCGTCGAGCGGGTGCTCACAGACAACGGCGCGTGTCACGAGATTCCTCCGACCTGACTCCGATTGGATCGTTCGATCCAATCCTCTTTCAGTGTCTACGTATGTCTCCAGGGGGCCAGGGGACCGTCGACCTGTCCCAACCAGGAAGAAAGTCCCGAATCGACCCCGACGCGTCGGCCTCGAATCCGCACCACTGCGAACCGAGTCAGTTCGCGAGGGCAAAGCGGTCGTGATCGAACCCGTGCAGCGAGTCGATGATACGCCCGTCTCGCATGGTGATGACGCGCTGGGCGCGTGCTGCGACATCAGGAGCATGGGTCACCATGACGATGGTCATGCCCGAGGAACCGAGTTCCTCCATGAGGTCGAGGAAGCGACTGGTCGACGCTGAGTCGAGGCTCCCCGTCGGCTCATCGGCCAAGAGGACCTTAGGCTCGTTGGCCAGGGCCCGGGCAATGGCCACCCGCTGGCGCTCCCCGCCGGAGAGCTCCGTTGGCAGACGGTTCTCACACCCCGCCAGGTCGACCTGGGCCAGCAGTTGGCGGGCACGCAACGTTCGCTGACGACGCGACCGGTGCGTGCCGAACATGGGCATCTCGACGTTGGCCAGAGCGGTGAGTTGGGGCATCAGGTTGTGGAACTGGAAGACGAGCCCCACCTCATTGCGGCGGTAGCGGCTCAGATCATGGATCTGGGCCAGATCATGGCCACCGACGACGACCGAGCCGGAGGTGGGGGTGTCGATGGCGGCTAAGAGGTGGAGCAGCGTTGACTTGCCGCAGCCCGACGGACCGGTGATGGCCACCGTCTCGCCGTTGACGACGGTGAGGTCCACTCCGGCGAGGGCGTTGACTTGACCGGGGAAAACGCGTGTCACCCCCTTCAGCTCTACGGCCAGCGGCTGATCACTCATAGCTCAGCGCTTTCAAGGGGGAGAGGAACGCGGCACGGGTGGTCGGATAGAGAGCACCGATGAAAGTCATCACGAGTGCAGTGAACAGAGCGCGCCAGAAGGCTCCCTCTGTGAAATTCGGGTGCAAGATGCCCTTGAGTGCCGGGAGCTGCGCGAGCAGGGTCGTGACGACGAAGGACAACGCGACGCCGACGCCGGCGCCGACGATGGCGAGCAAGAGACTCTCGCCCAGCAGAAGGCTCACGGTCCGACGGCGGGTCCAGCCGAAGGCCCTGAGAAGCCCGAACTCGCGGGTCCGCTCGAAAAGCGAGAGCAACATGGTGTTGCCCACGATGATGGCGCCGATGAGTATCGCCAGCACCGTGCTGCCGTTGACGGCCGCCTGGAGGTACACGAGGCTCGTGTCTGCCCTCCCGAACTGGCTGGCGGTGCGGATGGTGGTGAGTTGCGGCTGGTCGTAGGCCACGCGGGCCGCCACGTTGGCGATGGAATAGCCGGGCTTCACTTTCACGAAGGCCAGCGTGACGATCCCCGGGAGGCGGTTGTAGCCCTGGACGGCGGGGAGCGGGAACATCGCTCCGGCGTCGCCGAAGGCGTTGCCGGTGGAGTAGATACCGACAACCGTGTTCGTGGTGCCGTTGGCGTGGAATCGATCGCCCACGTGCAGCCCGAGATTGGCTGCTGCGGTCCATCCCAGCATGACCTCGTTGGTGCTGGTGGCGGCATAGGTGCGCCCGGCGACGACCTTTACTCCGAAGGCACTCAGATCGCTGGGTTGGATCCCGATCTCAATGAACACCGGATTGTCGGCGTTGAGGTGCTCGGTCTCCACGAGAACGCCGACAGCGCTCTGCACTCCACGCGTCTGGCGGATCCGGGCCAACTCGTTCCGGTCGATGGTGCTGCTGAGCGTATCCGAAGCGCCCTTCTGAGCCACCGTGAAATCGGCCTTGCCGACGGAGACGATTGCAGCAGCCGACTGCTCAAGGCCGCTGCTGGTGACGTCGAGTGCGACGACGGTCATCACGGCGACAGCGACAGCGAGGAGCAGGCCAACGGAGCGGGCCTTTTTCTTCCACAGGTTGCGCAGGATCAGATCGAAGAAGGTCATGAAATGAGGTTGCAAGGAGCGACAACGCGTCTCGAGCAGGAGACCTCGGAGATCACTGCTTAACGGGCGACGCGTCCAACGCGCGGTCTCGGCGAATGTCGGCCAGGGTGAAGGCAGTATCGTACATGTAGTACGGGCTCAGGGACGGCCGCCGCTACGGTGCGTGGTTCGGACAGTCTGGCGATTTCCGGTGCGAGTCATCGCGTTCTCCTTTGTCTGGACGGCGAGCACGTCTCAGCCCATTGGACTCCATCGAGCGGTCTTGCCCGTAGGCCCGAAGGCCCCCCGGTAGGGGGACCAAAGTCCCTTTCCGGGCATATTCCGACCCCCCGCGGAGCCACAAATCCCACCCCCTTGCGGGATTGGGACCTTTGTCCCTGAGACAGAGGCCATTCCTGCTGTCATCATCCAGACGACGAAAAACACGCCGTCAGCAGATATAGCTGAGAGGACGAGCGCATGGCCTTGGCGACTTCGGTGGACGGCAGTTTCAGCGGACGCCCACCGACCCGCTCCTGATCGGGAGCGCTCGACGGAACGCACGATGATGGCGGTAGAGGTCTAGGACCTTGTTCGAAAAATAGGTGCACTTCATCGCGGAAATACACTCCGTAAGGGGTCGGTGATCGCGTAGCGTTGCCTATGGGATCGGACAGCGGTTGGGATGGCGCAGACCTGGCGAACGACGCACGGCGACATGAGCGACGAGGAGTGGGATTTCATCGCCGATCTTGTCTCTCCGTATTGGACGCCGGGTTCGATGGGCCGGCCGGTCAAGGTCGATCGACGTCGCGTCCTCGACGCGATCTTCTACGTGACAGCGACCGGCTGTCAGTGGCGAGCGCTCCCCGAGACCTATCCGAACTGGAACACGGTGCATCGCTACCACCTCGAGTGGTCCAGAGACGGCACCTGGGAGCGCATCGCCGAGCGCCTGGCCGCAGCGGTGCGCACGAAAGAGGGTCGTGAGGCGACCCCCTCGGCGGGTATCGTCGATGCCCGCTCGGTACGCGCCACGCCCACGGTAAGCAAGAAAACCAAAGGATATGACGCCGGAAAGAAGGTCAACGGCCGCAAGACCTTCGGCGTCGTCGACACTCTCGGACTCCTCATGGCCGTGGTCGTCGTGGCCGCGTCGCTCTCGGACAACGTCGGAGGCATCACGGTGGCCGACCGTGCCCGCGACCGCTCCGCTCGCTTCGCCAAGCTCTGGTGCGACTCGGGGTTCAAGCGCACGTTCATCGAGCACTGCCGGCACCACCACGTTGGCGTCGAGGTGGTCGCACGCGCATCCACCCAGGCCAATTCAGAGCGCTCCCGAAACGCTGGATCGTCGAACGCACCTGGGCCTGGCTCATGAACAGCCGGCGACTCCAGGTTGACTACGAGCGTGACCCGATTGTGACCGAGGGCTTCATCTGGGCTGCCCACAGCCGCTATCTCCTCCGACGTCTGACCCAGCCTCCGACCACGTGATCGCGCTGGGGAAACAATCGCGACAGTCACTAAGGAGTATCGAAGAGATTCGGCTCGAATCAGGCCTTGGACAATGTCTCGCTCTCCGTCAGGCCGGGTCGCGTCCTGGCGCTCCTCGGGCCCAATGGCGCCGGCAAGACCACCCTCATCCGGATCCTGACCACGCTGCTTGTCCCTGACTCGGGCGTCGCCTGGGTTGCCGGCCGCGACGTTAGGAAGGAGGCCAAGATTATCCGTTCGCTCATCGGGTTGGCCGGACAGTTCGCCTCGGTCGACGAGCTCCTCACGGGGCGGGAGAATCTCGAGCTCGTCGGGCTTCTCTACCACCTCGATAGGGCCGAGTACCGACTCCGTACCCAGGACGCGCTCGAACGTATGACCCTGACCGAGGCGGCAGACAGGCCGGTCAAGACTTATTCGGGCGGCATGCGACGCCGACTCGACCTAGCAGCGAGCCTCATCGGGCGTCCGCCCATTCTGTTTCTCGACGAGCCCACCACAGGCCTCGACCCCCGCACGAGAAACGATCTGTGGTCCTTCATCGGAGAGCTTGTTACCGAGGGATCGACGGTGGTCCTCACGACGCAATACATGGAGGAGGCCGAGAGCCTGGCCGACCAGATCGTGCTGCTCGACAGCGGGCGAGTTGTGGCGAGCGGCACGGCCGATCAGCTCAAGGACCGGCTTGGCGGTGACGTGTTGGAGGTGCGCGTCGCCGATCGGGCTGATCTCGAAGCTGCTGCTGCCATCCTCACGCCCTTCTCCCAAGGTGGACTTGCTGTCGATTCCGACGTCAAGACAGTCAGCTTCCATGTCACGGGCAGAGCCGATGTGCTCGTGGCCGCAGGGCGTGCTCTCGATGATCGTGGCATCGCACTCGACGACCTGGGTATCCGGCGACCGACACTCGACGATGTCTTCCTCGCCTTCACCGGGCATCCGACGGCCGTGGCCGTCACTGACGACGCCGAGAACTTTTGTCAGGGGAAAGCGCTATGAGCGACCTGGCCCTGCAACGACTGAGCGCGCGTCCGGACTCGATGAGCCCAGCGCTCGCGCTTCGGGACCTCTACGGCATGACGAAACGCAACCTCTTACGAATCATCCGCACGCCGCAGCTCCTGGTTCTTTCGGTTGTCCAGCCGACCATCATCCTCCTCTTGTTCCGTTATGTGCTGGGAGGAGCAATTCATATCCCCGGACTCAACTACGTGAACTACGTCGTTCCCTCCATCTTCCTCGAGGCGGTGCTCATCGGAGGTATGACGACCGCACTCGCATTGGCACAGGACCTTCAGGCCGGCATGATCGACCGCTTTCGCAGTCTGCCCATGGCGCGTTCTGCCTTCCTAGCCGGCCGGACACTGGCTGATCTGTGCCGCAGCACCGTGGCCCTTTGCTTCATGATCGGGCTCGGTCTTCTCGTCGGGTTCCGGTTCCACAGCTCCGTGGCTGCGTGCGTCGGCGGAATCGGACTGATCATCTTGTTCGGATACGCCTTATCTGGGTCTACGCCACCGTCGGGCTGGCCGTTCGAGATCCTCAGACGGCACAGATCGCAGCCATCCTCCCGATGTTCATCTTGTTCTTCGCCAGTTCGGCCGTCGTTCCTGTGGGGACCATGCCGGGTTGGCTGCAACCTTTCGCACGCAACCAACCCGCCAGTCTGGTGATCAATTCGGTCCGCGCCCTTTTCGAAGGGGGGCCGCTCTCCCCGCTCTGTGGCAGGCCATCGCCTGGTGTGTCGGGATCTTCGCGGTCTCTTTCGTGGCCTCGCTCAATCTGTACCGCCGGGCGACGGCGTAGGGCCAGCTCGCCCGTGCTGCAACGAATGCGAATGTGGGCGATAGGTGGGTACCGAATGGGATTTTTGTCGCCGCGCATCGTGAGAGCGGTCACGTGAACATGAGCCGCACGTAACCTTCGTTTCTCCCTTCGTGAGACCCGATACCCAAGAGTGGAACTGTGAGCAATTCCCGAGATACAGGTCCAACGAACTAAGCGAGCAGAGTTGCGCCACGGGGTCGGTGGCAGCATCGACGTGAACGGGGCTCTCGGCCTGACGCTCTAGGACCATTGTCCCTATCCGGGCCGCAGTGCGAGAAGGGATGATGGAAGCATGCCCACGGAGATGTGTCTGAGCGATGACTCGGTATCCCAATTTCGGGGGGAGGAGCTACGAGCCCCCACAACGGTGGATGGCTCAAAAGGAGAAGCTCCGTGCTGACGTTCCCCCCGAACTATCCCGGCAACCTCGGGGCCGAGGTTGTCTTGACTGACGGCACTCGCTGCAGCTTGCGTCCGATCCGACCCGATGATGCACAGGCACTGGTCCAATTTCATCAGCATCTCTCTCAACGATCGACCTACCTGAGGTTCTTTACGGTTCATCCGACCCTGTCGGCGGAGGAGGTCGAGCGCTTCACCACCGTGGACTACGTCGACCGCTTGGCCCTCGTGGTCGAGGCAGAAGGAGAGCTGATTGCCGTGGGTCGGTTTGACCGACGCCTCGGTACCCCAGAAGCCGAAGTGGCCTTCGTCGTGGCCGATGCTTACCAGCACCATGGGCTCGGGTCCCTCTTGCTAGACGAGCTAGCGAGAGCTGCCAGAACGCGAGGTATCAGGACCTTCCTCGCCGAAACCCTGTCCGAGAATAAGGCCATGCTCGACGTGTTCCACCATTCCGGGTTCGAAGTGTCATCGAAGATCGAGTGCGGAGTCGTCTCGCTGCGCTTCGGGATCGAGATGACGGAGTCGTACCGTGCGGACCTGGCTGCGCGAAACCGGATGCTGCAAGTCAATCATTGTCCGTCGATCGGCCAGGGTCGAGGAAACTCGTAAATGCTGATAGTGGCTGGACCATCGGGTGCCTGTGCACATGACGGGGGCACGTCCCACCCTGAGCAGCAGGGCAGGATTTTCTCCGTGATGGATGGCGTACGTGATCTCCATCTCGAAGATGACATCAAGTACGTGGACGCACCGGAGGCGAACTACGACGCGTTGACACGGGTGCACTCGGCTAAGTACCTCGACGAACTGGACCGGTTCTGCCGCCAGGGAGGGGGAAACCTCGACCCAGATACCTATGCACAAACGGATTCCTTCACGGCGGCTCGCCGAGCGGCCGGTGCTGGGCTCGAGGCGATCACCGCCTTGGAACGGCAGGGTGACGGCGTTGCCTTCGTCCCCGTGAGGCCACCTGGCCACCACGCTGAAGCCGACCGTGCCATCGGATTCTGCTTGCTCAACAACGTCGCCGTCAGCGCGGCAGCGCTGACGGCGAGAGGGCAGCGAGTGCTCATTATCGACTGGGACGTCCACCACGGTAATGGGACGCAATCCATCTTCTGGGATGATCCCAGGGTTTTGTACGTCTCGACCCATCAGTCGCCGCTGTTTCCGGGCACAGGCAAATCCGAAGAAATCGGAGGCCCAAATGCTTTCGGCCTGACCGTTAACATTCCACTTCCTCGTGGTGCCACCGGAGACATTGTTCGATGTGCTCTCGAGGAGATCGCTCAGCCTGCGATTGACAGATTCACGCCTGACTGGGTCTTGGTCTCCTGTGGCTTCGATGCGCATCGAGCGGACCCCTTAGGGGAGCTTGCACTCTCTACCGGAGACTTTGCGCAGCTCGCGCAGCTCGTGAATTCATTCACGCCTCGTACAGGACGGCTTGCGGTGTTCCTTGAAGGGGGATACAACTCCAGAGCACTGCGTGCATCGGTAACTGCCGTGTTGGGGACCCTGCTCGACTTAAGGGTCGATGTCGAGGCCCCTACGATTGGCGGGCCCGGAGGAGAGGCAATCGCGTTCGTGGGATTTTCTCGTGACGCAGCGATAGCCGGGCTCCGGAGGGAGGATCGATAACTGTGAAGGCAATTGACACAGTCGCGGTGGGGTTCGATGGCTCACGCGACTCTAGAACCGCTCTTCTCTGGGCGGCCAACCTCGCTGCAAAGCTTCAGGCGCAGCTGAAGGTGGTTCACGCGGTGGGACTTTTGGAGCACGCTGGACTCTCGGGCCGCGTCACCCCACACCAAGATGTCGCGTGTGAGATCGCTGTCGACGCCGGAATGCGCCCGGGTGCAGTCGAGTGGCTCGCCATCGACGGCGACCCGTGTTCTGTCCTTCTGGGAATGATCGCCGCACCACACGCGGTGGACCTGCTTGTTGTCGGGTCTCGTGGGTCCGGCGAACATTCTGGCTCGCTGTTGGGGAGTACAAGCCTTGAACTCGCCGAACGCTCCAGCATCCCGGTAGTCGTCGTTCCTCCAGAAGGGCCGAAGAGTCCTCGCTTGCCTTGACCTTTGCTACTGGTTTGCTACTCAAATCGGTGGACGGGACCGACATGAGGCAAATTCCGTGGACTGTGAACCCAATCTGAACTGGTCAAATGGACTCAGGGTGAAGACGGGGACGTTCTGAATCACTCTACGGATTAGAAGGTAGGGGTTTCGAATCCCGTCTTCCGCTCAGACACCGCGCCGCCCTCCGACGCGCCGCCTCGCGCCGCCCTCCGAGCGCGCCGCCCCTCTGAGCGCGCCGCCCTCCGAGCGCGTCGCCCTCCGAGCGCGTCGCGTCTGGGCTTCTCGCGAGACATCGTGGGGCAGGTCTCGCGAGACATCATGGAGAGTACGCGGTCTTGCACCCCACCCCGGAGGCGGGCCCCGTGGTGGCTGAGCCGAGCTCGGGGGGGCGTGAGGCAAGCTGGAAGACGGAGGCTATTCCGGCAGCGTCGGTCGAGTCCACTGAGCGGATAATCATCGCCGGTCCGAAGAATTCGGAGGCGTATATGCCATGTCGGGGTCACGTCCGTCAGTACAACAGGCCTGATGAGAGTTTCATTGGGACCCTCGACCGCTCCATCACCGGTGGGCAGCTTCGCTCCCTTGGACGCGGCGTCTTTGATCAGCCCCGACACGCGATCCGCACCCCGCCGGTTGGTGAGAGGCCCAACGATTGTCGTGGGTGCGGCGGCGACGCCAACGGCCGGCGTCTCGACCCGCTCCACGCACCTCGGCATGAACGCATCGACCAGCCGTGGTCGATAATTGTCCGATCGGTGCCCATGCAGATCTGTCCTGAATTTATGAGCTCTAACCAGCCTGCGGGGCTTGCGAGAGAGACAGCATAAGAGCAGACTGCAAACGTCGGGCTTCGCCCCGGCAGGTGGAGGTGCGCCATGCCAAGGTACATTCTCTTGAGTTCCCTTACGACCGAAGGCCGCAAGACCATTCACCAACATCCCGAACGGATGCAAGCGGTCGACGAGGAGATTCAAACGTTCGGATGCACTGTGGTCGACCAGTATGCCGTCCTGGGTCCGTACGACTTTGTGACGATTGTCGAGGCACCGGACAATGAGACCGTGGCCCACCTTGCGGTCGATCTGGGGTCTCGCGGAACGGTGAACGTGATGACCCTGCCCGCGATCTCGATCGATTTATTCGCCACCGAGCTCGAGCGAAGTGAGCAACTTGGTCACAACTAGTGGACCGGATGAATCGTCCCCTCACGATTGGGCACGCCGCTAATACCAACACCGGCCACCCTGAGTCACTCAGGTCAGACTCGGAAACGCGATTATTGATGTGAAGTCCTTCACGAGCGAGCAAGGAACTGGACGGGTCGATTTCGCCATGCCATGGATCTCTTCAGCGCACGACAACGCCCAGGCTTCCATTCTTGGACATGCCCGCTGATTGGACGCAGGGACCGGAGGCTTTCGAGAGATCGGCCGCGCACCGCCGTGGTGTTCGACAGGCGTGCATCGACCTGGAGAACTCACTGGGCCAGCCAGCCGGTCAGGACTTGAGGAAATGGTCGGCGGACAATGCAGTTCGCTTCCGTCAGCTGGAAGAGGCATTTCGGCGACATGTTGGACAGAGCGAGGATGAACATGGCCTTCTGCACGAGATTGTCGAAACCGCCCCTCGACTGATCAATGCCGTGGAAAGAGTCCGGCACGAGCACCAAGTCCTTCTTACCGAGATCGCTCGGCTGGAATCGCTTAGCGCTGAGCCGCATGGTGAAACGCAGGTCGATAAAATACGTGAGGAGTCGTTGCGACTGTTGCAGGACCTCGCCGCCCACCGCCAAAAAGGTGCTGATCTAATTTACGAGGCGTACTCCGTCGACATTGAGGGAGGCGAAGGCTGACGTCATGGCCGGCGCGGTATCACGATCAAATTGTCAACAGCTATCCGGGGACGAAGAGCGCCAGGTGTCTTCATGGGAGAAGCTGGTCGATGAGGATCGACCTCAGCCACTTCGTGTACCGCTCCCCGCTCCAGCCCCGGTCGAAGACGAGCAAGCCGTACACTTCGGGAGAGGCGAGGGCGTGGAGGATGTCGGCGGCGTCGCGCTCTCGAAGCCCGGGCCGCAGCGCGCTCGATCGAGCGAGTGAGCGTGCGATACGGCGCTGGCCTTCGTGACGTTGACGAGCGATCTCGTCGAGCAACGAAGCGGCGTCTGCGTCGGATCTGGCCGCGTCGGCGAGGATGCGATGTATAGGCCCGACGTGGGTCATCACCTCGCGAAGCAGCGCGGCAAATGCGGCGAGCTGCTTCTTCGGGTCCTCGTCTAAGAGCAGCGCACGAACTTGGGGGCGGTCCGCCATGGCGACCGCATCGTCGTCACCCCCGACGGAGACGTCGAGCACGGCCTTGAGGATCCCGAGCTTCGAAGAGAACAGCCGGTACACCGTCGCCTGCGGAGTGTCCGAACGGTCGCTGATCGCCTCGATGGTCGTGGCGGCATAGCCGCGCTCGAGGAAGAGGCTCCGGGCCGCCTCGACGACGGCCGCCGTGGTGCGGCGGGTACGTGCCTGGCGGGCGGCTCCCTCGTACGGGCGGCGGGGGTTGACATCTCGGTCCATATTCGTGATAGTAGTACTCTCGAAACGAGAGTCCAACTACCAAACGATCCGTCGCATGATTTGAGGAGCGACCATGACCGACTCGTCCACCCGAGGCATCAAGACCGTGCTGCATCCCGTCTCCGACCTGGCGAAGGCCACACCGGTCTACGCCGCGCTGCTCGGCGTCGCGCCGCAGTACGATTCCTACTACGTCGGCTTCGAGGCCGAGGGCCAGCACATCGGGCTGGTGCCGAGCGGCGGTCCGGAGCGCATGACCACGCCGGTGGCCTACTGGCACGTGCCGGACATCGAGGCGAAGCTCCCCCAGGTCACCGCGGCGGGTGCCACTGTGAAGGATTCCGTGCGGGACGTCGGTGGCGGCCGCCTGGTGGCCACCGTCACCGACCCTGATGGCAACGTCCTGGGGCTCCTTGAGGACCGATGAGTGCCGATCCCGCTTTCGCGCCCGACGTCGCCGACGACATCGAGCGCGGGATCGCCCAAACCGCGACGTTTGGATGCCCGATAACCCACATGAGAAAGGATTTGCAATGCCCGATGTCAAAGTTGGTACCACTTGCATCAGTTCCGTCACCCTCGAGGTGCCCGATCCCGCCGCCGCCGGCGCCTTCTACACCGCCGCCTTCGGTTTGGGCGCTCAGCTGCGCCTGCGGGCGTCTGAGGCGCTGACGACTGGCTTTCGCGGGTTCACGCTGTCGTTGGTGGTGTCCCAACCGGCCACGGCCGACGGGCTCATCTGCGCCGCCATCGACGCAGGGGCAACTCCGCTCAAGCCTGCCAAGAAGAGTCTCTGGGGCTACGGGGGCGTCGTATGTGCCCCGGACGGTTCGATCTGGAAGATTGCGACGTCATCGAAGAAGGACACCGGCCCGGCCATTCGGCAGATCGATGACATCGTGCTCTTGTTGGGAGTCTCGGATGTCCTCGCTAGCAAGCGGTTCTACGTCGACCGGGGTCTGGCGGTGAAGAGGAGCTTCGGCCGCAAGTACGTCGAGTTCGACGCCCCGTCATCGCACGTCAAGCTGGCGCTCTACGGGCGCCGTGCCCTGGCCAAGGACGCAGGCGTCTCCCCGGATGGAACCGGATCACACCGGATCGTCATCGACAGCGATGCCGGGCGCTTCATCGACGCGGACGGGTTCGCGTGGGAGTCCACGTCTAGCTGAGAGTGCACTCGCGTCTATTGATGCAGTAAGGGGAGATGGAAGCTCCGCGCCGAGCATCGGCGCAATGAGTTCCCAGTGAGAAGAGATGTGGCACAACCTGAAAGTTACCAATGGTGGTTCGACGGTATGACCAAGGTCAGTTCCGTGACCGGCGCGCTTGGGCATTCGACGGGCCCTCGTCCAGTATCTTGACGAGGTGGCCCATGAGGATGCTCCCCATCTGGTCGGTGAGGCCATCGATGGCTGGTCCGATTGCTGATGCGCTACCGGCCGTTTGGGAACACCGGGCTGCGGGTGTCCGAGTTGTTTCTCGGGGCTATGACCTTCGGCGAGCAGGGAGGCGTGGGCGCGCCCCCCGAAGAGTGTCGCCGGATCGTCGATGCTTACGCCGACGCAGGTGGCAACGTCATCGATACCGCCATCAACTATCGGGGAGGGGCAAGCGAGGAGATCCTTGGCGAACTGCTCCGCGGTCGTCGAGACCGGTTCGTGCTGGCGACGAAGTACACCGTGTCGCGCGACCGAGACGACCCCAATGGTGCTGGTAACCATCGCAAGAATCTCCGGCTGTCGCTCGAGACCAGCCTACGGCGACTCCGCACTGACTACCTGGACATCTATTGGGTCCATATGTGGGACTCGCACACTCCGATTGAAGAGACCGTGCGCGCCCTCGATGACGAGGTCCGCGCTGGCCGGATCCTCTACGTCGGCATCTCCGACACGCCCGCATGGCTCGTCGCCCAGGCGAACACGCTCGCCGGTTGGCACGACTGGACCGCGTTCGCCGGACTGCAGGTGCCGTACAGCCTGCTCGAACGCGATATCGAGCGCGAACTGCTACCGATGGCCGAAGCCTTCGCAATGACCGTGGCTGTTTGGAGCCCATTGGCCGGCGGGATCCTCTCTGGAAAGTTCAGCGGCGAGCAGGGACCCGAACCCGGCACCCGCATCGAGCCGAGTTCGATTACCGAGCATCAGCACCAGGTAGCAATGACCGTACAGTCCGTTGCCAGCGAACTCGGAGCCACGCCCTCTCAAGTAGCTCTCGCGTGGGTACGAACACGATCGCCTGCCATCCACCCAATCGTCGGAGCACGCAGGCTTGATCAGCTTCTCGACAACCTTGGCGTCGTCGACATCACTCTTCCCAGCGATGCCATTGCACAACTGGAAGCGTCGTCGCCGATCGACCTCGGATTCCCCACTACGTTCATCGCCGAGACCACTCCCTGGGTCTTCGGCGCATCCTCCTTCGCTCCTCGCTGATGGCCAACGCAATGCGCAGAGGAGCTCTTCGCATCAGGCAATGGCCGCGGGCAACCCTCAACACGTAGGAGTTCGGCGCGGTGTTCGGTGTCGCCGTCGTCACCGCTGTCTTCAAAGCCCACGGGAGCCTGGCCAACGCGGCATCGGTCACCAGCCGGTACCGCCCGGCCCTGGCCATCCTGGCCGCAGCTTCACTTCTCGGGGCACTCGTGGCTTCGGCATCCGCCGCGTCCGGGTGACCACCCCTCCGCCCAGCGGGGGACGCGGTGCTCACTCCGACGACTGCTTGCCGGCGCTCCGGACCTGCTGACAGGTCCGCCCGCCGGGGCGCCTGTCGACCTGGCCGGCGGCTGGAGGGACATGCAATAAAAGGTTGCATATCGTCGCCCTGATGTGCTACCTTTGGTTGCAGATAGAGAGAGGCTGACGGGAGGACCATGGCGAACTTCGAGATAGAACGGGAGGTCGTGATCGACGCTCCAGTGGACGTGGTCTGGCGCACGATCACCGAGCCCGACCAGATCAGCCTGTGGTTCGCCGACCGGGTGGAGCTGGTGGCCGAGCCGGGCGGGCACGGCGCCATGTACTTCGGGGACGAGGGCGAGGGCGGCCCGCTCGTCGTCGAGGTGGTGGAGCCGCCGAGCCGCTTCTCGTTCCGGTGGAACCACCCGGCCGGCGAGGAGCCCGTTGCCGGCAACTCGCTGCTCGTCGAATTCACGCTCGCCACCGAAGCGAGCGAGCGGACCCGGCTGCGGGTGGTGGAGAGCGGCCTCGACCTGCTCGCCTGGCCGGACGCCGAGAAGGAGCGCTACGCCGGGGAGCACAACGGCGGCTGGGCCACCTTCCTGGGGCGACTGGCCGGGTTGCTGGCCGATCGCACGGGGGGATGAGCACGGCAATCGACGACGAGTTGTGGTCGGCCATCGCCGACCCGTCCCGCCGGCGGGTCCTCGACCTCCTGGTGGACGCGGGTGAGGCGAGCGCCAGCGCACTGGCCGGGCTCGTCCCGTTCACCCGCCAGGCGGTGTCCAAGCACCTGGCGGTACTGGAGAGGAGTGGGCTCATCAGCCGCCGTAAACGGGGCCGCGAGGTGCTCTACCGGGTGGAGGCAGATCGCCTGGACCAGGCGACGAACGCGATGGCCGAGCTCGCCCGGAAGTGGGACCGGCGGCTCGACCGGATCAAAAGACTCAGCGAAGCAGCGCACGCACGAAACAAGGAGAGAGACGGAGGCCAGGCATGAAGACACCCAAAATCGTGTCGAGCGAGGAGTGGGAGGCCGCGCGCCAGGAACTGCTCGTCAAGGAGAAGGCGCTCACCCGCGCCCGTGACGCGTTGGCCGCCGAGCGGCGGCGGATGCCGTGGCTCGCGGTGGACAAGCAGTACGAGTTCGAGGGGCCCGAGGGGACGGCAAGCCTGCTCGACCTGTTCGACGGCCGCCGCCAGCTGATCGTCTACCGCGCGTTCTTCGAACCCGGCGTGCACGGGTGGCCGGAGCACGCGTGCATCGGATGCTCCATGGTGGCCGACCAGGTGGCCCACGTCGCCCACCTCAATGCCCGCAACACCACGCTCGTGTTCGCGTCGCGTGCGCCCCAGCCCGACATACAGCGGGTGAAGGCGCGCATGGGCTGGGACATCCCGTGGGTCACGATGATCGACGACTTCGACCTGGACCACGACGTGGACGAGTGGCACGGGACGAACGCCTTCATCCGCGATGGCGACAAGGTGTTCCGCACCTATTTCATCAACAACCGGGGCGACGAGGCCATGGGGAGCACCTGGAGCTATCTCGACCTGACGGCGCTGGGGCGCCAGGAGACCTGGGAGGACTCGCCGGAGGGCTACCCCCAGACCCCGCCCTATGCGTGGTGGCTCTGGCACGACGAGCCGCACCGGGCCGCAAGCGACTGACGAGGGGTTCGGATGGCACAGAGAGAGGTGCAAGCAGCGATGGTCCCCGCGAGGACGGCGGTGACAGCTGCCGTGCTCGCATTCCTGCTCGGACTGGCCGGGGGCTGTTGGGTCATCGCGATTCACCAGATGAACGGAATGGACATGGGGACCGGAACGCAGCTCGGCTCGTTCGGGTTCTTCATCGCCGTGTGGGTGGCGATGATGGTGGCGATGATGCTGCCCGGGGCGATCCCCGCCGTGATGCGCCGGGCGAACGCCGGGCGCGGTGCGCGCGCGGTGCCGCTGTTCGTCGGCTCGTACCTGGCCGTCTGGGCACTCGCGGGAGTGGTGCTGTATGCCCTGTACCGGCCGCACGGAACGGCGGTGGCCGGGGGAGTGGTGATCGCAGTCGGGCTCTATGAGCTCACCCCGCTCAAGCGGCACTGCCGCCAGCGTTGCCGTGAGGGCGTCCGTTCGGGCGTTGGCTTCGGGATGTACTGCGTGGGCTCGAGCGTCGGCCTGATGCTGATGCTGGTCGTCCTTGGCGTCATGAGCCTGACGTGGATGGTCGTGGCCACGGTCCTCGTGGTCGGCCAGAAGCTCCTGCCGGCACGCGCCCTCGTCGACGTCCCGCTGGCGCTGGCCATCGTCGAACTCGGGATCTTCGTCCTTATGGTGCCGTCCGCCCTTCCGGGGCTCACCCCGCCGGCGATGTGAGGCCCGCAAGCGTCTGCGTCAGAGCTTCAACGTCAGATGCGGCTCGATGATGACGTCGGCGGTTCGAAGTCGTTTGAGCACCCGGTGCCCTCTTCCATACGACAGCGGCGTGAAGAGGAGCGTGTCGAAATGGAACCACAAGCCCACCCCACCCGGACAAACACAGACCCTTCGGAGCCAAGGACGAGATTGGCATTCCCACTGGGGCCCACGATGCTCGACTTGACGATGATGCCTGGCTCAGATGGCGCGCCCAAGCACGCGCACGCGTAGCGGCTGGCCGCTCGAAAGGCCACGCCGACCTCCGACATCGTCTCTGATCGATCGGACTCAGGGTGCAGTCGGCTCTTCCTCGTCGAAGGTCACGCCAATCCTGTGTATCGACCGCCGAGGAGTCAATGCGTCGCGCGGTCGAAGAAGAAGGCGAACAGTAGTTTCGACGCGTCGATCGACGTCGTGTCGTGTCCGAACTGCTTCTCCATGGACGGGACGGGCTTCCCGGGCCATCCATGCCCACCGCCGTCGATGATGTAGAGCACCGTGGTGGCCTTACATCCAGTCCAGGTCCTGCGCTGAACGTCGAAGGCGACGCGAACCTCGACCGGTTGGGGGTTACACCCGTTGTGCTTGGCCCACAGCTTCATGGACGCGTCGATTCCGAGCGGTGCCGGCATGTTCGGGGGTGTTGCGCCGTGCCAGGCGTAGAGCCTCGCGATCGTTGTCGCGTTGAGTCCGCCGCCGGTGTAGGGAAGGACGGTGTCGGCGGTCCCGTGGAAAGCCAGGATCGATTCGGGGCGGCCGTTGCACGGGGCGAGGTACTCCTCGCCTTCGACCGGGGCGATGGCGGCGATACGGGTCGAGAGGCGGCACCCGAGCAGAGATGACATCTGGGCGCCGTTGGAGATGCCGGTCGAGAACACTCTGGACGTATCGATGCACAGCGTTCGGTCCAGATGCGTCAGCAGGGCCGAGATGAAATCGACGTCGTAATTCGAGGTGGACGGCGCGGCGTCCCAGAACGGCGCGGGCGCGGTAAGCCCGGAGGGAGCAACGCCGATGAAGTGGTACTTCTTCTGGTAGGTCGTGAAGCCCACCTCTGAGGGCATGAACTGGTAGTTGACCGAAAGCGGGTGCAGCCCGAACACGAGGGCATAGGGGGTCCTGCCGGTGTACGAGGGGGGAACGGTCAACTCGTAGGTCCGGGTCATCCCGTCGGAGACGATCGTCTGGGCCACGTTGCTCGGAGGTGCCGCGTGACGCTCCGTACATCCTCCCGAGCGTGTGGCGGGGACCGTGGCCGGTTTCTGCGGCGGGGCGATATGAGCGGAGGCCTCCGGTCCGGTGTCGCCAATGGCGACCATGAGGCTCAGTACCATTGCTCCGGCGCGCAAGAGTGCTAAGGCCCGGCGGTGCGACGTCATGGTGGCTTCCTACCCGCCCGTCGGGCCGGACGGCACGGACCCGCCGCGCTCGTGTTGCACGTGTCCGGACGCGCTGCACCGCGAAGTTGATGACACCACCCTGACCCGAACCGCTGAACAGCGTAAACCCATAGCCCCAGAGGACCCGGCCGCCGACAATCGACGGTCCCCCGCCGACCTTGTCGGGAGCGCGATAGGACCACAGTGTCCTCCCGTTCGAGACGGCGAGCGCCGTCATCGTGCCCCTGTCGGTGCCGACGAAGGCCAAGCCAGTGACGGCGCTGACGGGTCCGAAGACGTTGCCCGCGAAGTGGCGGGTCCAGGCCACGTGGCCCGTCGCGGCATCGAGTGCATCGACCACTGAAGTGTTCGTCGTGGCGTTGGAGGACGGGTCTCCGATGTTCGAGGAGGCAATGATCCGGTCGCCGACGACGGCAGCCGAGCCGAGGGCACCGCCGAAGGTGCTCCCCGGAGCGAGATGCGCCTCCCAGACCAGACGGCCGTTCCGGCGGTTCATGGCGTAGTAGGTGCCGTTCTTGCTTCCGACGCCGACGAGCGCCTTTCCCTTCGCGGTCCAGAGGTTCGGCGAGGCGCCCACATCGGCGTCCTTCCCCGTGAAGTCGGCGGTGCTGAAGACGTCGGGGTGGTTGAACTGACGTGACCACGCCAGCCTGCCCGTCCTGTAGTGGATGGCCAGGAGGGAGTCCGCCAGCGGTCCGCTCGGGTTCTCGAGGTTCTGCCCGGTCCCGACGTAGAGGAGCCCAAGCCTGGTGTCGACTGCCGGCGTAGACCAGATGCCTTCGCCCGGCCCGCTCGTCGCGTTGTTCGGCGTCGTGTAGAAATTCCAGATCAGCTTTCCGGTCGACTCCGAAAACGCCCCGATGGAGCCTCGGAAGCTGAACGGTGCCTTCCCGACGACCTCTTCGAACTGCGCCGTCCCTTGGAGAACGAGGCCGCCGACGACGACTGGTGAAGCGTTGATCTGCGAGTACGGGTTGGCGTTGGTGATGCTCTGCCACAAGATACGGCCGGTGCCCCGGTCGAGCGCGTACAAGGTCTTACCAAGGGCGACGAAGACGCGTCGCCCGTCTATCGCCGGTGAGCCCACGACGTCGCCGCCCTGGATGGGAGTCGTCCACACGGGGCGCCCGCTGTTCGTCTCGACGGCGTGCACCTGCCCCTTCCAGTCTCCGAAGTAGGCGAGGCCCCCGGCCACCACGGGCGTTCCCGTGACGCCGATGAGACCGGACTGGGTCCACGACGGCACGAGGCTGCCCACCGACGAGGAGTCGATCTCCGTCTCGGCGCTGTTCGACCGGGTGCCTGCGAGATCGTGTCCATACATCGGCCAGGTGGCCGCGCTCGCGCCAGTAGACGACAGAGAACCCGAAGCTGGGATCGAACAAGATGCGAGTGCAACCGCGCCCACCACACCGATGACGTGGAAGAGCCGTCGTGTCGTTTGCCCGAAGATCACCCGACCCGATCGCAACACCGGTCCTCCCCTTGACTCAAGGTAGCAGGGTCGGGTTTGGCGCGCGCCCCTGTACCCCGTACTCTCGCCCGAAGGGGGCATGAGCTTCCATCCATTGTCCGAACGGGTCGGTCGCCATGGCGGCACAGCAATGATGAGGACACTCACCGTCTGCCATCACCGAGTCGACACCACTCGATCGCATTCTGTTCGCAGCGTTCCCCCCTATCTGATCCGCAGCGCGGAGAATGTCATGATCGCGACAAGAATTCTCGAACGTCGCCCGGAACAGGGAGCGATCTGTAGCGCTGGCGGCGTCATGGACGGAATTCTCAGGCCCGATCACCGAGGCGACCACGCTGAAACCGCTTTGTCGCTACTCGCGGTGTTCTCGCTCAAGGTCTCGATCTCCGCGGCACCCTCGCGCTGCTGGATGTTCCCGAGCGTTCAGAACGAGTCGAGTTTCGGCGTGGGGTTCGAGCACAGCCGCTCGAACGCGATCGCTCCTCCCGACCAGAGGGGTCATCCGTGCCAGGTCAACGCGACGGTCATCTCACGAGACGGTCAGCAGTGCTCAGAGAAGCTGCGGCTTCCTCCGGGGTTCCGTGCGCGACCTGGAGGGAAATCGAGTCGGTTACCTGGAAGCGGTCACGACGTAGAGCCCGTTGGATAGGGAATCGAGCGGAGCGACGGCGAGCTCTGACGCGGCCAATCCCTCGTGGTCGCTCGAGCTGTAGGCGTATGTCCCGAGGAGCCCCTCGAAGTTGGCATTCTCAGTGAAGGTGCGGATGCTGGCCGAGTCAGAGGCGTTGACTCCATTGGCGGCGCTGGCGAAGAGCTGAAGGGCGTCGTACCCCTGTGCATAGGGCGTGATGGGGCCGTCGAGCCGCGCCTGATGGAGGGAGCGGAGCACCCGGGTACGGAACGACTCCAAACTGGCGGGAACGTGGCGTGAAACCACCAACGACTTCGACACGATCACCTGGACTCCGTTGAGGGCCGCGGTCGGAAGCGCCGGAGGCCGCGGCGTGGAAGCGAGGACGGGCAGTGTCGAGCCGGCGCTTCGGCGGGCCGCGAGCAGGGGGGTCAGGGACGATCCGCTGTCGAAGACCACCACTGCGCTCGGGTGGCCCGCCCCGAGGTCGGTCCATGCCGACCGCGCGCCGGCCCGGGAATCGACGACGAAGGTCGTTGCGGTGACGGTGAGACCGGCCGAGCGGGCGGCGCTCCGGAATGCGGTGGCCCCCTCGGCGGCCACCTCCGAGCTGGAGCGAACGAGGGCGATGTGGTGGAGGTGCTGCCGTTTGGCTGTCGCCACGAGCACGCTGGCCTGCTCCGCCATCGATGATGCGATGGGGAAGGTGTTGGGGAACTCACTGGGCTTGAACGTCACGGCGAGCTCGGAGTAGCTGGCGGCGGCAGTCCCGAGCGCACCTATGTGGTCGCGGTTGGCCGGATTTTCGAGGGCCAGAAAGGGTCCCGCGAGAAACGAGACCTTTTCCTGGTTGACGAGGTCCGACAGGGCCTGATTGTCGACAGCGGGATCGGATCGATCATCCTTGTAGAGCAATTCCAGACACTTATGGGCCGTGAGGACGCCTCCAGTGGCATTGACCCGATTGACGCCCAACTCGAGGCCGAGCAATTGGGCACGCCCGGCCACGCTGTGGGATCCCGCTCAGAGGAAGGGAGGCGCCCACCTCGACGACGGCCGAGGTGTCGCAGTGCCCTTCGACCGGATAGACGGTCGTCGGCACACCCAGGCGGGGCGCGGTGTGGCAGCCCGTCAGGACAATGGCGGCGATGGCCACACTGACGAGGCCGACCACGGCATCGCGGGGGCGCCGGGGGCGCCGGGGGCTCACGGGGCGGCGACTCCGAGATATGACTCGATCACGTGCGGATGGTTCAGGACGTCCTCCGGATTCCCCATCGTGACGACGGCGCCGACATCGAGGGCGATGGCCCGATCGGCCAACTGGCGCAACAGGCCCATGTCGTGCTCAATGAGGATCATCGAACAGTCGAGGCGGCGCTTGGTTTCGAGCAGGACCGGTGCCATGGCTTCGGTCTCGGCCTGGGCCAGGCCGGCGGACGGCTCGTCGAGCAGGACGATGCTCGGGCCCATGGCGATGATCACCGCCAGCTCGAGAAGGCGTCGCACACCCGTCGAAAGATCGGAGGTCAGCTGATCCGAGTATTGCGCCAGCCCGAGCGGCTCGAGGATCTCATCGGCGGCCTGGCGCAGGCGGCGCTCGGATCGGCGCACGTTCGGCAGGCACAAGATTGCTGCCGCCGCACCCGGCGAAGAGATGTGGTGCGAGATCGCCATGATGACGGACTCGTCCACCGTGAGGCCCGGCCACAGCCGGGCGGCCTGGAAGGAGCGACCGAGCCCGTGCTCCGCTCTTCGATAGGCGGGCCAGGACGTGATGTCGTCCTCTCCCATGGTGATCTGCCCTCGCTCGGCGCGGCGCTCGCCCGAGAGCAATTCGAAGATCGTGGTCTTGCCGGCACCGTTCGGCCCGAGCAGACCCAGGATCTCGCCCCGGTAGAGGTCGAGGTCGACATTGTCGACTGCCACCACCCCGCCAAAGCTCTGGTAGAGGTCACGGGCCGACAACACGGCGTGATGAGAATTCAGAGCTGCGTCGGCCCGGCGGCGCGAGGTCTGCCCCGTTGACGGTGACCGCCAGGGTCAGGTCGGCCGGCGAATCGTCGGCTCCGCCCAGGAGCACGGCCCGGACGATGTCCTGGCGATCGAGCAGGTCGGCCGTCGAACCGGAGAAGACCACCTGACCCTTCTCCATGAAGATGGCCCGGTCGCAGAGCCGGAGGGCGAGGTTGATGGACTGCTCGACCAGGATGATGGCGCTGCCGCGATCGTGGATCCCCTTGACGATGCCCAGCAGGCTCTCGATCACGGTGGGGGCGAGCCCCAAGGAGAGCTCGTCGATGATCAGCAGTCTTGGTCTGGCGATGAAGGCCATGGAGAGACTGAGCATCTGCTGCTCGCCTCCCGAGAGTGAGCCGGCCGGGGTGTGCCAGCGGCGGGAAAGCACGGGGAAATAGTCGAGCACCGTCTCGGTGGCCCGGGCCAGGTCCTGGTCATCGGCGTCGTAAAGCCAACCGGCGACCCGCAGGGACTCGGCCACGGTGAGCCCGGGGAAAATGCCGCGACCTCCGGGCACCTGCAGGATGCCGGCCTCGGTGATCCGGTGGGCCTCGTAGGTGGTGATGGCCTTGCCGTCGAACATGACCTCCCCGGCGGTCGGCACCACCAGGCCGGAGATGGCCCGCATCAGCGTGGACTTGCCGGCGCCGTTGGTGCCGAGCACCGCCACCATCTCGCCGTCGCCCACGTCGAGGTCCACGCCGAAGACGACCTGAACGCCGTCATAGCCGGCATCGAGCGAGCGGACCATGAGGAGACGACCCGTCCCTTCGGCCCGTTCCCGACGCACGGCGGCATCCGCCAACTCGGTGATCCTGCGCTTGGCGATGTCCTCGGCCACGAATCGGGAGGCGGAACGCAACAGCGACGCGCCGATGACGAACAGCGGCACGAAGAGCCAGAACGAGGCGCGGTAGCCGAAGGCGTTGGTGATGAGCGAGTTGACGGTGGGGACGCCGCCGGGGGGACCGATGAGGAGGGCGCCGAAGGTGAGCCAGACCGTGGAGAGCCCGAAGCCCAAGGTGATCATGCGGGTCGGCAGCGCCACCGAGAGCATGGCGTACACACCGGCGATCACGACGGCAGAGGCGCTGGCGAAGACGAGCTGCGCGGCATAGGCCGCGGCCACATCGGGCGCCAGGGCCAGGCCGGCGGCCCCGGCGGCGGCCGCCACGGCCAGCCAGGCGATCGTGCGCATCGCCTTCGCCGGGTCGGCGGCGATGCGCCGGGGCAGGACCACCAAGCCGATGACCAGGCCGATGAACGCTCCCGGCTCGGCCAGGCCGAAGAGCAGGGCGCGGTGCGCCGCGTCCTGGTGGAAGACGTTCTCGTAGTACGCGGTGGCGTAGAAGGTGAGGCCGAGCACGGTCCCCAGCAGGAACGGGAGCGAGTAGTAGATCAGGCGAAGGGATCGGGTGGTGGCGATGACCCGCGCGGCCTCGGGCAGCGTGGCCGGCTCGGCCGGAGGTTCGGCGCGGTCCGGGTCGCCTCCCGGGAGGCCGCCGGCGGGGACCGGATCCGGGAGCCGGGCGGCCAGCACCACGAAGACGAGGGCACCGGCAGCCAGGACGAAGAACGACGCCTGCCAGCCGGAGACGTAGGCCAGGGTGCCCACCATGAGCGGGCACAGGGTGAGGCCGAACACGAGGGCCGCCCGCTGGGCCAGGATCACGCGTGGTCGCAGGCTGACCGGGTAGTAGTCGCACAGGAGGGAGTTCTGGGTCGAGGTCAGCGCGCCGCCGCCGAGCACCACCCCGATGGCGCCGGCGTAGAGCAGGATCTGGTTGGGGAACACACCGGCCAGCCACAGGACGGCGGCGGCCGCGGTGAAGAATCCGCCCGCCCCGACCAGGACTCTGGTCCGCGAGGTCTGGTTGGCCACCAGGGCCAGGACGAGGTCGGGGCCGAGGCCCGTCTGCAACTGCTGGACGGCCAGCAGGGCCAGGATGGAGAGCTCCTGCCGGTAGGCGTCCTGCATCTCGGGCAGCAGGAGGACGAAGGTCAGGGCGCTCATGGGCAGGATGGCGCCGAGGCCCATGACGGCGACCAGCGGGCGCGGCGAATAGGCCCCGGTGAGGCGCGACGGCCGCCGTGCGCGCAGTGGGGAGTGGGCGAGGTCAACCATGGGCGCCCGTATCGAGGCCGAGGGTGAGCACGTCGGCGGTCGGACGGCTCACCGAGCCGGGCTGCGGCGTTCCCTGGTCGTGGCGATGGGCCGGCGCCGCCGGTGTCCTCATCGGGTCGACGCCAGATCCCGGCCGCGGTGATCCCGCGTCGGCGGGCCACGACGCGCAAGCAGCTGGTCCCGGCCGCGGTTGAGGAGGCCGCCGATGCCTTCGGGCAGGAAGAGCAGGAGCAGCAGGATGCCCAACCCGTTGACGAGCTGGGCGTAGCCGGCCGGGAGGTAGTACTGGGCCCCCCACACCACCACGGCGCCCAGGATCACGCCCGGCAAGGAGCCCAGGCCGCCGATGACCACCATGGAGAACATGGTGATGTTGATGTCCGCGGTGAACGAGCCGCTGTTGATGCCCTGCTGCTGGACGGCGAAGAGCGAGCCGGCGAACCCGGCGATGCCCCCGGAGATGGCGAAGGCCAGCAACTTGTAGCGGGTGGTGTTGACGGCCGCCGCCCGCGCCGCCGGCTCGTTGTCGCGGGTGGCGATGAGGTCCCGGCCCGTCCTGCTCCGGCGAAGCGAGCGCACCGCCAGGAGGACCAGGAAGAAGCCGGCCAGGCAGAAGTAATAGACGTGGGAGTCGGAGTTCAAGATGCTCGCGCCGAACAGCGTGGGTCGGTTTGCCTGGGTGGTGACGAACCAGGGCAGGTAGTTGGGTTGCAGGAAGTACGACGAGGCGGTGACTCCGAAGGCCAGGGTGGTCACGGCCAGGAACGGCCCGGACATGCGCAGGGCCGGGAGCCCGATGAACAGCGAGACCAGGGCGCCGACGATGACCCCGACCGCCAGCGCGGCGAAGAAGTCCCACCCGTGGCGGGAGTAGAGGACCACCGTGGTGGCGCCGCCCATGCCGGCCAGCCCGAATTGCCCGAGGGAGATCTGTCCCGTCCATCCCGTCAGCACCAGCAGCGAGAGCCCGACGATGGCGTAGACCACGATGAGCGAGGCCAGATAGGTCTGGCTGCCGCTGATCAGCAGCGGGAGCATGACCACCACGGCCACGAAGGCGACCTTCATGACCCGCAGGGTCCAGCGCACCTCGGGCAGGCTGGCCAGCTGGCGGGGGATGGGCCGGACCGCGGCCACGTAGCGCCAGCTCGACTGCTCGCCCTCGGTGACCCGCGAGCGGGAGCGCCGCTGCAGGAGGAGGGCCACGACGATGACGACGACCAACGAGGCGTCCACGTAGGTCGTGTTGGAGTACGTCCAGGTGGCCGCGGCGTCGAACACGCCGATGGCCAGTGCCGCCACCACGGTCCGGGGCATGCTCTCCATCCGCCCGATCACGGCGGCGGCCAGAATGCGCAACAGGATCTCGTCGCCTCCCGCGGTCACGGTCTGGAACCCGCCGAACCCGAGGACGGGCACCTGCAACAGAATGGCCAGGGTCGACAGGATGGCGGCCAGCACCCAGATGATGGTGTCGAGGCGGGCCACCGAGATCCCGAGCAGGGTGGCCCGGTCGCTGTTCTCGGCGGCCGCCCGGATGCCCAGCCCGTACTTGGAGTAGCGCATGAACAGGGCCAGGCCGGACGCCACCAGCATGGCCCCCACCACGGCGACGATGTCGTTGCCGCTGAAGAGCACCGGACCGATGGTGAACGACACATGGAGGGGCGTGTTGACGGACTGGCTGTTCGAGGCGTTGATGCACGACTCGTTGGTGGCGGGGTTGCAGAAGAGGATGGGAGCCAGGGTGGCCACCCCGGTCAGGAGCTGGGCCAGTCCGATGGTGGCCACGGTCAGGATCAGCCGGGAGCTGTTGCGGAAGTGGCGGGGCAACAGGCTGGCCACCGCGCCGAGGATGATGGCGGCGGCGATGCCGGCCCCCGCGGCCAGCACGAAGGGAACCCCGAAGGTGACCACGAGCTCGATGGCCAGCACGGCCGGCAGCACGCCGATCGAGGCCTGGGCGAAGTTGATGATGCGGTCCCCGCGGTAGATGAGGACGATGCCCACGGCCAGGATGGCGTAAATGGCGCCGTAGACGATGCCGAGGAGCACAATGCCGAGGGGCAGGCCCTTCGGGCAGGATGGCGGCCAGGAGGATCCACACCCCGATCGCCCCGCAAGAACCACGCCAGGGCGGCGCGGGTCGACCGCCACAGCGAGGCCCCGCGCTCGACGCAGGTCGCGGTGCACCTGACCGCCCGGGGGCGCGCCCCCCTCGAGAATCGTCACGTTGCCTCGTCCGCCGCGCCCGGAGGTCTCACGCGGTGCGGCCGATCACTGCATGACGTCCATGCCACCCCCAAGTGCCACCCCCAAAGCGGTCTGCCCTGACGGCGCAAAGGTACCGTGCCCTCACTATCATTTCCCGCCAAGCCGATGGAAGGGGTGGGGGGATACCGCCGTACATCCATCAGAGACGGAAAAGGGGGGCCATGACATTGTCGGGCCGAAGGTCGATCAGTGTCCCGTCGCGACACGTCGCAGGGCATCGGATGGTGTTGGGGCGCACGCTTCGTCCATCCTCGTGGGGGTGGCGCTGCTCACGGCACTAGTGATGGTCCCGGTGGCGGGGGCGTCCAGTACGTCCTCTACCACGGCCCCGGTGAAGACCTCGGGACCGGCCGGTGAGGGGCCCTACCCGTGGGCCTACCCGGCCTCGGGCGGCATCAAGGCGGGCACCGGCACCACCAGCACGGGCGCCAAGTGCACGCCGTCGGCTCCGCAGTTCGCCTCGCCGTACGCCCCGCCGTGCATCCCGAAGTTCACCGGCAACAACGGTGGGGCCACGTACAACGGCGTGACCGCCAGCACCATCACCCTGGCCGAGCGCGAGTTCCCCAGTGCCGCCGACACCCAGGAGATCGAGGCGCAGGCCAAGGCGTCCGGGGGTGCCATCCCCCAGGTCATCAGCCAGGTGCAGCAGGTCTTCCTCAATTACTTCAACAGCGTCTACGACCTCTACGGGCGCAAGGTCGTCATCAAGCCGTACACCACCCAGTCCAGCTTCACCACCGAGGAGCTGGGGCAGGGCCAGCCGCAGGCCTGTGCCGACGCCGACGCGATCGCCAATCAGATGCACGCCTTCGGGGAAACGGGCATCACGAACGGGGACTCCTTCGGGGGCACCGGCCCCTTCTCGACCTGTGCCGCCCAGGACCACCTGGTGGAGTTCAACGGCGACCCGTATTTCGACGAGGCGGCGTTCGAGGCGCTCAATCCCTACGTGTGGTCGATCTCCCAGAACTGCAACACGATCACGGCCTCCGAGGCCGAGGTGGTGGCCACCATGCTGGGTGGGAAGAAGGCCATGTACGCCGGTGACCCGACCCTGAAGGACCAGGTGCGCAAGTTCGCCGCCTTCGTCCCCAACGTGCCCCAGTACCTGGGCTGCACCAAGGACTTCATCAATTTGGTCGAGAAGAAGTATCACATCAACAAGAGCGAGCTGTCGCCCAGCTTCGACTACAACCTGGACATCAGCCACCTTCCAGCAGTCGGCGCAGCAGGCCGTCATCCAGTTCAAGGCGGCCGGGGTGACCACGGTCATCTGCTCGGCCGACCCCTTCTCGCTCGGCCTGCTGACCAAGGCGGCGGCGGCCCAGAACTACCACCCCGAGTGGTTCATGACCGGCTCGGCCCTGACCGACCTGGACCAGGTGGCCCAGGGAGAGTACGACCTGCCGGAGATCCAGGGCCACATGTTCGGGCTGTCCGAGAGCGCCCCCTCGACCGGCACGACCGGCCCGCAGTCGCTGGCCGGCCAGCTGTACCAGAAGCTGACCGGGCACGCCATCCCCAAGGGCACCGACGGCAACTACGGCGGCCTGGTGGCGATCTTCAACGACCTGCAGGCGGCCGGGCCCGACCTGACGCCGAGCAACATGGCCCGGGGAATCCATGCGCTGCCCACACTCGGCGCGCCGACCCATCAATACGGTCAGTGGACCTACAACGTGGGGCCGTCGGGGACGCCCGGGACGGGCGAACACACGGCGGCTGACGATGCCCGCTTCGTCTACTGGGACGGGACCAAGGCGTCGCCGCTCAACGGCACGCAAGGGACCTTCGTGGCCGTCCTGGGCGGCAAGCGCTACACGCTGGGGCAGTGGCCGACCACCCTGCCCCCGCTCTTCGGGGCGGCTTGACCATGGCAGACGGACGTGCACTCGCACCCACGAGTGAGTGTTCGTGACGATGTGACCGACTCGAAGAGCGCCGCGAAGACCGACGAACGTGGCGCCTTGTTCGTGACCGCGGACTCCGAAGACCCGCGGTTCAATCAGCCGTACACAGATGTCAGAGAGTGGCGCGACGAGCCGGCAGACGCCGCGGTGTTCCCCGGCGGCATCACGACGCAGCAAGGGGGTGCGGCGCCCTTCAAGGCGCGCCATCTCTATGTCCACGGCGGGTTCACCGGCACCGACGCCAAGTTCTCGTTCTGCTTCCCGCCGGAAGGGGAGTACCAGGGACGGTTCTTCCAGGCGACCCATCAGTTGCTCGCCGGCGAGGAGGCCACGCCGCGCAACGTCGCGTTCGCCCTGGCGAGTGGCGGCTACTCGGTGCAGACGAACATGGGCGGCAGCGACAACCCTCGGACGGCGGAGGGGTCGGCCCACGGCCAGTCCGACACGACGATCCGGGGCTACCGGGTCAACGCCGAGGCGGCGAAGTTCTCCCGCGTCGTGGCGGCCGAGATCTACGGCCCGCACCGCACCTACGGCTATCTCTACGGCGGGAGCGGCGGCGCCTACCAGACGGTCACGAGTGCGGAAATGACGACCGGCGTGTGGGACGGGTTCGTTCCCTACGTCATGGGATCGCCGCAAGCCATCCCCAATTGCTTCACGGTGCGCGTGAACGCCCTCCGAGTGCTGAAGGACAAGTGGCCGTCGATCATCGACGCGATCGAGCCGGGCGGGAGCGGTGACCCCTACGCCGGCCTGAACGACGAGGAGCGCACGGCGCTGGAAGAGGCCACCCGGACCGGGTTCCCGCCCGGGGCGTGGTTCAACTACGTCCCCCAGGGCGGTGGGCCGCTCGTGCTGGTGGCCAGCTATGTGCCGGCGTTGGACCCGACCTATCTCGACGACTTCTGGAGCAAGCCGGGTTATCTCGGCACCGACCCGACGTCGTCGGTCCGCGCCGCGCGTGTCCAACACGAGGCGACCGTTGTCGATGTCCATTCCGGCCAACGCCAGCAACTCGAGCTGTCGAGCGTCCCCACGGGCGATCTCACGGCTGCCGACGTGATCGTCATCAGCGGCGCGGCCGCGGGCAAGACCGTCTCACTCGGCCGCATCGACTCGGACGGCAAGGGTCATATCGGCCTCGTGTTCGAGCCGGTCGGCGACACCGTCGACATCATGGCCGATCCCGCCGTCGTCGAAAGCATTGAGGCCGGCGACGAGGTCCGGATCGACAACTCCAGGTTCCTCGCGCTGCAGACCTACCACCGGCACCAATTCCCGCCGGCCAACCCCGACTTCGACTACCCCGACGTCTACGACTACTTCCGGAACCCCGACGGTTCGCCCAGGTACCCCCAGCGCAGCGTGGACATCGGTGCGGCCGGCACCCTGGGCGCCACGGGTCAGATCCCGACCGGTCGCTTCAACGGGAAGATGATCGTCGTGGAGGCGCTCCATGACGGGGACGCCCTGCCGTGGCAGGCCGACTGGTACCGAAAGAAGGTCGAGGCCGTCGAAGGATCCAACGTCGACGAGAAATACCGGCTCTGGTACGTCGACAACGCGAACCACACCGACCCGACGACCGAGTCGCTCGAGACGCACGCCGTCGCCTACTCGGGCACGTTGCAGTACGCGCTACGCGAACTGAGCGCATGGGTCGAGCACGGCATCGTCCCGCCGCGCACCAGCGAATACCGGGTGCACGACGGCCAGGTGCACGTTCCGGCCTCGGCTGCGGAACGCCTGGGCATCCAACCGGTGGTCCATCTCGAGGTGAACGGCGGCGATCGGGCCGAGGTCGCGGTCGGCGAAGCCGTCGCCTTCGACCGCGCGGATCGAGGTGCCGCCCGCCCCGGGCAGGGTGGTGTCGGCGAAGTGGGACTTCGAGGGCGCCGGCACGTATCCGGACGCCGCCGAGCTCGGTGATCCGACCTCGGAGACTCTCCACGTGACCGCCACCCACACCTTCGCCGACCCGGGCACCTACTTCCCGGCACTGCGCGTCGCCTCCCAGCGTGAGGGCGATCCCACCACCCCGTTCGCCCGATCGCTGAACCTCGGCCGGGTCCGGGTGGTGGTCAAAGAATGACGAGATCGCCGGTCGCAAGGCCGTAATCTGCGCGTTCTGGCGGATGGTCTACCGACACTAGGGCTACCCGCCGTCACCGAGGTGCCGGACGAAGAACGACTCGGCGGAGTCGTTCTCGAAGACGGGCACCTCGACGTGACCCCCTGGGTTGACGTGGAGGGTCTTCTCGGTCGAGCCGATGGCATCGAAGAGAGCGAGACCTGCCTCGCGAGCGATCAGCTCGTCGTCCCACTGGAAGAGGAACAGGATCGGTACGTGGAGCGAGCGGGCCGCCGTCTCGAACTCGGCCCCGCCCATCCCGGCACCCAACCCGGCCAGACCGAGCACGGCGGCCTTGACTCGGGGTTCGGAGGCCACGAATCGGAGACCGATGCCGGTACCCATGGACAACCCCCAATAGCCCAAGCGGTCGTCGCTGAACCCGGTCGAGACCAGGTCGTCGACCAAGGCGGTCAGCTCTCCGACGTGGGTGGCCATCCGGCTGGCGAATCCGGCCGCGACTTCGGCGTCCACCACGGGTAGGCCGGCGCCGGCCCCCTTCTCGATCCGAGCCTCGACGGAACGGCGCCTGATCCGGGCCGCCTCCTTGTCGGTGATGCGCTCGCCGTGCTCCGGGGCGTCGAGGGCGACGGCCGCGTAGCCCCGGTGCCGCACGAGGCGCCGGGCGAGCCCGAGCACCTCGGGCGCGCGCTTGTGGACCACACCTCCGTGACCGAGGATCACCGTCGGTCGGGGCCCTGTCGCGGACTCCGGCAGCCAGACGATGCCCGGCACGATCTCCCCGGACTCCACCTCGAGATCGACTCGTCGCTCGACAACACCGCGCTCGCAGACTTCCCGGACTGTCTCCATGGGCCCCCGTCCCTCCGGTCGATGTAGCCCGAAGCGTACCGCCGCCCCTGCAGCACGATCCTGATCGCACTCGGGCTGCGCTCCCGGTGGTGGCGGGAGCGACGAGACGCTCAGGTGGCTGCCGACCCCGAGGGGTTCGCCGACCCCACCGAATAGGCGCCGACAACCATGGCCACGTACGTCTCCTCGAGGATCATCCCGTTCTTCTCTCTCGGATCGAGTCGCCATTGCGCCAGGACGGCATCGAGCGCGCCCAACAGCACGGCGGTGACCGACTTGGAATGTTCCCTGTCCAAGCCGTACTGGCGGGCCGCCACGGCGGCGAAGGCCCGGACGGTGTCGCGGTCCCTCGAGCGCTGCTCCCTGCGGATGTCACGGTTCCACCCGCCGGCGGCCCGGAGGGCGGTGAAGATCTGGCCCCGCTCCACCGTGGCCCGGATCGAACCGCGCAGGAGGGCTCGGTACATCTCCTCGACGCTGCCCGCCGCAGACACCTCCGATGCGAGCTCGGCGTGCAGCTTCGACGCTTCCCGCCGGTACGCAGCGGCCAGGAGCACGTCGCGGTTGGCAAAATGCTTGTAGACGAGGGGTCGGCTGACCCCGGCGCGCTCGGCCACCGCCTCCATCGACACCTCGTGCACACCCTTGGTCCTGACCAGCGCCACGGCGGCGTCGAGCAGGGCATCACGGCGTGCGGAGCTCTGCAGGCGCCCTCTCACGACGGCCGCCCGGTCGGACGAAGAGCGAGCCCTTGCGCTGGCGGGGCTCATGGTGTCATTCTGTCACAACGGCTAGTGACACTTTGTCACCGAACGGGAAGGCTGGTGCTCGCGGTGGAGACCACAACCTACGTGCGAGGACGGACCGTCCTCGACGCCGACAGCCACGTCATGGAACTCGCTGACTTCCTCGACGACTTCGTCGACCCGGCGTTCAAGGACCGGCTGCGCGATGTGACGAGCGATCGCCTCGGAGCAGTGCTCACCGAGGCGGTAAACAAGGCCGCGGCGCGACGCACGGACACAGAAGCGGCGAAGCTGGCCGAGGACCATCTCATGCAGGACAAGGGGTGGCACGCCATGGGTGCGTTCGACCCGACCGAGCGGAGCCGGGTCCTGGACCTGCTCGGCGTCGAGGGGCAGCTCGTGTTCGCCACCTTCGCCACGGCGAGGTTCGTCGGCAAGGACGAGGATCGTCTCTACGCCGGCAGTTCGGCGCAGAACAAGGCGATGGCCAACTTCTGCTCGCAGGACAAGCGCCTGCTCCCCGTGGGATTCGTCCCCTTGGTGGATCCGGACCGCGCCAGCGCTCTGGCCGTCGAAGCGGTCGACGCGGGCTGCGCCGCGGTGATGGTTCCCTCGACGGCCGCCGGCACGCGTAGTCCGACCCATCCGGACCTCAATGGGTTCTGGGACGTGCTCAGCGAAGCCAACGTGCCGTTCGTGCTGCACGTCGGCGGTGGTGGCAGGCTCCTTGACCCCGCCTTTCACAACAACGCGATGCCGGTTCCCGACCACCTGGGAGGTGGCGAGAACGTCCGATCGAAGGACTTCCTCGGGATCCCCCACTCGCCAGAAGTGTTCCTGGGAGCACTCATCTACGACGGTCTCTTCGACCGCTTCCCGAAGCTACGTGGAGGTTGTATCGAACAGGGAGCGGGTTGGGTGGTGTCATGGATGCGCCACCTCGACTACGGGATCCGGGCGTTCCGCCGAACGGAAGAGCCGCTCCGGGGACTCGAGTTGACTCCCTCCGACTACGTGCGCCGCCATCTCAAATTCACGCCGTTCCCCGGTGAACCAGTGGATTGGATGATGGAGCAGTCGGGTCCCGAGCTCTTCATGTTCTCGACCGACTTCCCCCATCCGGAAGGTGGAAGGGATCCATTGCAGAAGTTCGACGATGCGCTCGCCGGCTCCAGTGAAGACGATCGTTCGAAGTTCTTCTACGACAACATGCACGAACTTCTCCACGGGGCACGCACCGCCTGACCAACGACGGGTTCACCGCTGTCGCTGAGCTGAAGAACGCGGGCAGCAGTGCAGCAGTACCTTGGCGGATCCACCGACGGCGGTCGAGTCCACGTGCTCTCGCGGGTCGTGTTTGCGGTCGGGTGCGTGGAAGAGGATGATACGTCGGCATCCGGAAGCGACGAAGAGGTTCGTGTGCTCTTTGGCGAATGGCGAACAACGGGAGAGCAGAATTGAAGGACTATGTACTCACCGTCGAGCGGCTCATCAGTGCCTCGCCGGAGGTCATCTTCGACGTGCTGGCGAACCCGGCCAAACACTCGCTCATCGATGGTTCAGGAATGCTCCAGGGAGCCGACGAACCGGACGACGCGCGCCTGGCACTGGGCGAGACGTTCGGGATGGGGATGAAGATGGGAGTCCGCTATTCGACGGTGAACACCGTGGTCGAATTCGAAGAGAACCGACGCATCGCCTGGCAGACTGGCCCCAAGGGCAAGCTCGAGCCCTACGTGGCCGGCCGGGTCTGGCGCTACGAACTCGAGCCACGGGGCGACCGCACCCTGGTGCGGGAGAGTTGGGACATCACCACCGATCACCAGCGCGTGCTCCTGAAGCTGGGGGACATCTACTCGAAGAAGACCCGCCGGGACATGGAGCTGACCCTGGCCCGTCTCGACGCACTCGTGACCTCCCCGTAAGCGGTCGTCAACGCGCGAAGAGGTGATAGCCGGCGAAGCCCCACGCCACGATGAGCGCGATATTGGCGAGCCGTGAGAGGGAGACGAAGCGAACGAACTCCTCCGCGTTCGCCCGGCGGCCGTCCGAACGCCGGGCCGCCACGTCGATGAGGACGGCCGCGAGGGGGACGGCCACCCAGAAGGCGACACCGACGGGCGGGCTCGATGGCAGCAGCAGCGCCGGCGCACCGTGGTGGCCCAACGACCCCATGGCTGCGGCCAGCGCGCTCCCGCTCTCCGGGGCGTGTGGATCGCTCGCTTCCACCTCGGCCCGCATCGTGAGTACAGGTGCCCGGACCCGAGCGGCCGCGTAGCCGATCCCGACCACCATCCACACCAGGAGGAGGGCCGCGTTGAGGGGTCGGTAGGCCTGGGCCAGCGCGCTGGCCGTCAGGTGGTACTGGCCCGGGCCCGTGTCGATGCCGAGCACGTCCCAGACCAGCGCGACCACGATCAGCGCCAGCCAGGGCGCGACACCGCGCAGTGCCCGTCCCGGACCGCCGCGGCCGATCCGCGGCCACGGGTCGCGCACCGGCTCGAGATACCAGCCGAGATTGCGACCCGTCTTCCCTCGCCACAATGCGAGGTCGACGAGGAGCACCGCGCCGAGCGAGGCGGCCCATGTGATCTCCGCCGCCGCCGATGTGCGGTGGTAACCGCTCACCCAGCCACACCAGGCGCACAGCACGATGCCGGCAACACCGATGACGACGCCGTGGGCACGCACGGCTACCGGTCTATCCCAGGCGGGCCGGGAAGCGGCGGTGTCACTCCGGTGTCACTCCGGTGCCGGTTCCGTCAGCGGCAAAGGGCCCGTGTGCACCCGTTAGGGTCCGCCGATGGCCAAGGGTGCGCTCCGGCACCACCGCGACTTCCGGTTGCTCTGGGGCGGCGAGACCGTGAGCGAGCTCGGCTCGCAAGTCAGCCTTCTGGCCATCCCTCTGTTGGCAGTACGCACGCTGCACGCCACGACGATCGAGATGGGCCTCTTGACCGCCGCGTCGACGGCGGCCTTCCTGGTCGTCGGGCTCCCCGCCGGCGCGTGGGTCGACCGGATGCGCAAACGCCGCGTCATGATCGGTGCCGACGTGGGCCGGATGCTGGCGTTGGCGTCGGTCCCGATCGCCTACGCCATCGGTGAGCTCACGCTCGCCCAGCTCTTCGTCGTCACGCTGGCCACCGGCATTCTCACCGTGTTCTTCGACGTCGCGTACCAGTCGTACCTGCCCGCCCTGGTCGGACGGGAGCACCTCGTCGAGGGAAACGCGAAGCTCGCAGGCAGTGCGCAGGTCGCTGCGGTGGCCGGGCCGAGCGTCGCCGGTGGTCTCGTGCAGGCCATCGGCAGCTCCGCCGCGGTGGCCGTCGACTCGGCGAGCTTCGTCGTCTCCGCCGTCGCCGTCGGCGCCATCCGCACCCCCGAGCCCAAGCCTGCCGTCCCCGAGGGCGGGCACCCGAGGCTCGTGCGCGGTATCGCCGAAGGCCTCCACTTCGTGTTCGGGAATGCGCTCCTCCGGGCAATCGCGGCCACGACCGCCACCGCCAACCTCTTCAGCGGCATCGCCGCCGCGGTCGAGATCCTCTTCCTGGTGCGCCAGGTCCACGCCTCACCGGGGGTGATCGGCCTTCTCTTCACCATGGGCGGCATCGGCGGCCTGATCGGCGCCTTCGCCGCCGGGCCGATCGCCCGCCGGTTCGGCGGGGCGCGCGCCACCATCATCGGTATCGCCGCCAGCGCCGGGGCGCTGCTGATCCCCTCGCGATGTCCGGCGCGGGACTCCTCTACTTCGGCTTCGGGATGTTCCTGGTGGGCTTCTCCGCGACGGTCTACAACGTGAACCAGGTCAGCTTCCGCCAACGCCTGTGCCCTGACCGCCTCCTCGGCCGCATGAACGCCACCATGCGCTTCGTCGTCTGGGGGGTGCTCCCCATCGGTGCCCTGATCGGTGGCCTGTTGGGGGCGGCCTTCGGGCTCCGTACCACGCTGTGGGTGGGCGCGGCCGGCCAGGCCCTGGCGGGAGTCTGGCTCCTCGCGTCGCCGATGCGCACACTGCGCGACTTCCCCGACGCGACGCCGGCGACGGACCTGGACAGCGGCGGCTGACCGGCGGGCGCGGCGGGCGACGCCGTCGCTACCGGTGGTGCGCGGCGATGACGACGGCCGGGAGGGCCCCGATCTCGTGCTTGGTCAGGTTGACCGTGATGCCCTGGTCGATACTCTCGACTTTGCCGATCGGGATCGCGACCTCCTTGCGTCCCCACAGATGGCCCTCCTGCAGGAGCACATGCGTGACGTGTCCGTGCGACGAATCGACGACGAACCCTTCCACCTTGCCGATCTCACCGTCCGATGCATGCACCGTCTCGCCGCGCCGCACCCCGACTTCGCCCGGCGGGAGCATGTCGCGGGTCTCGACGGCACTGGCCAGAGCGATACTGGGATCGGCACTGCCCTCCAGGCCGAAGTACGGCCAGTAATAGGCCTCGTACGCGGCGTAGGCGTCGTAGCCGCTGCCGCCAGGGAGGAAATCCGTCTCTTCGGCGGGGGGGAGCTTCTCGAACTCGGCCAGCGTGCAGCGGAGGCGGACATCGTCCGCGCCGGCCTCCACCATGTCGAGCGGGACGAGGCGGCCCAGGCCGCTGCGGTGCCCGGGCTCGATCACGAGGTGGGTGAGCGCGCGGGCGACCGGGTCGACGACCACCCTGCTGACCTCGCCGCAGGGTCCGTCGCTGCAGACGGCGGCAGCCCCGATGGTGAACGTGGTGTCTGCCATGCGACCTCCTTATCGGGCAAGACCCTATCGGGGCGCCGGGGCTCGACCGAGGCCTACCGAGGTCCTCCATCCAGATGTGTCACGAGGGTCACCAACCCCGGAGGTCGACGTCCCAGCGTTCGAGTACCTCGTCGCCGTCGACGACGAACAGGTGGTCGTGGTACGCCACGGTCGGGTCGACGTGCGCGGGGAGCACCAGGATCCGGTCTCCGACCCGAAGCGGTGAATCCGGCACGAACGTGAGGTGCTCGTCCGAGCAGAACCACACTTCGGACCCCTCGACGGACGGGTTGCCGTGGTCCATGCCCAGCGCCTTGAGCCCGCAGTCGGCCACGACCCAGCGCGCCGACACCGAGATCACGGTGGCCAGGATGGAGACCGCCTGCACGAAGGGCAGGCCGAGCTTGCCGTAGGCGGTGTCCATGAGGGCGTAGGAGCCGGCCTGAATCTCGGTGGCCCACGTGTTGAGGTCGTAGGTCCCGGTGCCGCCCGCCGAGATCACCTCGCCCCCCACCTCGCCGGCGGCCAGGGTCAACTGCGCCATGGAATCCTCCAGCATGGTGGCACGTGTAGCCCGGTCCTCCAGGCCGACGATGTGGCCCTCGTACCCCATGACCCCGCGGACGATGAGGCCGGCGGTCCACGCGTGCTCGGCCAGCCGGCCCGCGTCTTCGGGTCGGCAGCCGCAACGGGGGAGGCCTACATTGACGTCGATCAGGACCTCGGGCACCCCCGCGTGTGCCGCCGCCTCGATCGTCGCGTCCGAGTCGACGGCGACGGTGATGCGCCCGCCCGCCCGCGCCAGCGCCCCCAGCCGGGTCGCGTCGGCCACCTCGTTGGCCAGCAGGAGGTCCACGCCCAGCCCGGCGCGCACCATCCCCTCCATCTCGCGGACGGTGGCACAGGTGAACCCGGAATGGCCCACCGCCGACTGGCGGGCAGCCAGTGCGGTGCACTTGTGTGCCTTCACGTGCGGGCGCATGCGTTCGCCCGGGAGGGCTTCGGCCATGACGCGGAGGTTCGCCTCGAGCCCGGCGGCGTCCACGAGGAGCGCCGGTGTCGTCAGCTCCGCGGTCTTCATCCCCGGCACGCTAACGACCTCCCCGGCGGCGCGGCGACGGGCCTGCGGGGTACTCTCCGCGCCGTGGGCATGCCATGGCTGGGAGACGCCTGCAGCCTGGTCGACGCCTTCCGGGCCGGGGAGCTGTCCCCGCTGGAGGCGCTCCAGGCGTGCATCGCCGCCACGGAGACGTCGCCCCTCAACGCCTTCAGCTTCACCGACTTCGAGAGAGCCGAGGCGGCAGCCAGTCAGGCTGACGTCTCGCTGCCCTTCGGAGGCGTGCCCTTCGGGGTGAAGGAACTCGAGAAGGCGAAGGGGTGGCCGCACACGGAGGCCTCGGTCATCTTCCGGGACCGGGTGTCGGATCACGACGACACCTCGCTGTCCCGCCTGCGCGCCACCGGGGCGGTGCTGGCCGCCCAGACGGCGGCACCGGAGTTCGGGGGCATCAACTGCACCTCGACCGAGTTGCACGGGACGACGCGCAACCCTTGGAACCTCGAACGGACGCCGGGCGGGTCGTCGGGCGGGACGGCGGCGGCTGTCGCCGGCGGCCTCCTGCCGATCGCGACCGGCAGCGACGGGGGCGGCTCCATTCGGGGCCCGGCCGCCTTCAGCGGGCTGTTCGGCCTGAAGGCCACGTACGGGCGCATCCCGAAGGGTCCCGACGGGACCATCGAGCCCATGACCACCGTGTTGGGATGCCTCACCCGGTCGGTGCGGGACACCGCCCGCTACTTCGACGCCTGCAATGGGTTCGACCGGCGCGATCCGCTGAGCCTGCCCCGGGTGGCGGGATGGGAGGCCGGGCTCGGCTCGCACGATCTCTCCGGCCGGACGGCGGTGATCCTCGTCGATCTGGGGATCGCGCAGGTCAGGGAGGAGGTCGCCACGCTGGTCGCTGCGCGCGCCGAACAGCTGGCGCGGGCGGCCGGGCTGCGCATGGTCGCCGTCACGGCCGACCTGCCGCCGTTGCGCGGTGCGTGGTCAATGGCGAACCAGCCGCCCTTCGTGGCCGACCTGGGCGACGCCTATCCGGACCGCATCGACGAGTTGTCACCCGAGATGTCCGCGGCGCTCCAGCATGCCCGGGAGCGCTACGACCTCGAGAGGGCAGCCTCGGTCGAGCGATACCGCCGGCAGCTGAACGGCGCCATGGCCGATCTCTTCGACCAGGCCGACTTCGTGTTCTGCTCGACCCACCCCGACGTGGCCTTCCGGGCGGAGGGGCCGCCTCCCTCGACCCTCCCCGGCCGGGACCTCATCCACGAGATCGGCTTCGCCCGGGCCATCATGAACCAGGCCGCGCTGACCGCCCCGTCGAACCTCAACGGCAGCCCCGCGGTCAGCATCCCGGCGGGGCTGGTCGACGGGCTGCCGGTGGGGCTCCAGGTGTTGGCCGGGCACCATCGTGAACAACTGCTCCTCGACTTGGCGCTGGCGGCGGAGCGTGAGATGCCGTGGCCGCTGGTCGCGCCCGGCGCCCCTCTGCGCACTGGCTGACCTTCAACGCAGCGCTGATCTTCAACGCAGCGCTGACTTTCGACTCAGCGCTGACCTTCAACGCAGCGCTGACCTCCAGGGGGTCATGTCGAGACCGGGATAGCGCGCCTGGACCCCGGCCAGAGTCGCCTCGTTCCAGTAGGGGTGGCCGGGCGGGGGCACGCCCATGAGCGCGAGCTGGCGCGGCGTGGCCTGCTGGACGTACTTCGTGAGCTCCGGAGAGAAGCCGCGGAAGGGCCAGGCCTGGTAGCCGCCCCACCCCGCTTCGCGGTGACGGAACGAGACATGGAGCATGACGCGGTACCGCGAGGCGTCGGTGAAGTCCACCGAGTGGTGGTAGACGTCTGGACGGTAGGCGACGACCGAGCCGGCCGGCGCCGCCGCAATCGATGCGTCGGCGTACAAATCGGCGTAGTCGACGTAGTTCAGCGTGTGCCGCTCCACGGGGATGTCCTTCGTCTTCTGCCATGAGACGAATCGGGTGGCGCCGTCCTCAGCGCCGACATCGGTGAGGTAGACGAAGAATTCCACCTGCTGGTAGCCGATGTCGTGGCGGGGGACGACCAGCATGTGGTTGGGGTAGTCGGCGTGCAGGAGCTGGTTGTAGCCCGAAGCCTGGTGGGCGTACTTCGCGGGTCGCGATGCCCATGTAGAGCGCGAGATCCGCCGTGCCGAGGAGCCCCACGGCGAGGTCGACCACGTTGTCGTGGAGCACGAGCGCGTTGAGACGCGTGCTGTGGAAGGGGAACTCCGGCCAGGGCGCATCCCAGGTGTGCCACTCGCCGGACGCAGTGCCACCTCTTTCCGCCATTTCGGCCGGGCTGGGGAAGTGGTGGTGCATGGCCTCTTGCGCCGCGGCCAACTCGCGCGGTGGGATCACGCCCGGTATGGTGCACCACCCGTCGGTGTCCCAACCTTCCTTCAGCTCGGGCGTCAGCGCGGGCATGACGGCAGGATAACTTCGGGGCCTGCTAACATCGTGTGCTCGGGTGTTCGCCCGGCGGGCCCGTTCGAGAAATCTGATCGAGTAGGCCATTTTCCTCGATCGGAGTCTTGTCATTTCTTCCTTTTCAGACCTTGGCGTCCCCGCGGCGTTCTGCGACCGCCTTTCCCGCCAGGGCATCACCGAACCGCTCACGATCCAGGCCGAGACGATTCCCCCCGCCCTGGCGGGCCGGGACATCTGCGGCAAGGCGCCCACCGGATCGGGCAAGACGCTGGCCTTCGGCCTTCCCCTCGTCGTCAACACGGGTCAATCCCGCCCGCGGCGCCCGAGGGCGCTGGTCCTCGTGCCGACACGTGAGCTCGCCTCGCAGGTGCACGAGGTCATCGGCGGGCTCATGGGGCAGGATCGCAAGCGTGTCGTGTCCATCTTCGGCGGCACGGGCTACCGCGACCAGGTGCGGGCCCTGCACAAGGGCGTCAACATCGTGGTGGCCTGCCCGGGCCGCCTCGAGGACCTGATCGAACGCGGCGATGTCCTTCTCGACGATGTCACGACCGTCGTGCTCGACGAGGCAGATCGCATGGCCGACATGGGGTTCCTTCCGGCGGTGCGCCGCCTACTCGACCAGACGGCGCCCAACCGCCAGGTCCTCCTCTTCTCGGCCACCATCGGACGTGAGGTGGAGTCGGTCATCCGCAACTACCAGCGGAACCCGGTCAAGGTCGCCATCGAAGCCACCGCCGAGGCCAAGGGGGACGTGGCCCACCACTTCTGGAAGGTCGATCGGGCCGAGCGCGTCGCCGTCACCGCGAAGCTCATAGAACACCACGGCCAGGCCTTCGTCTTCTGCCGCACCAAGCGCGGCGCCGACCGCGTCGTCCGCCAGCTCCAGGCCCACGGTGTGCGGGCGGTGCCCATGCACGGTGATCGCACGCAGGGGCAGCGCGAGCGGGCCCTGGACTCGTTCGCCAAGGGTAAGGCTGACGCCTTGGTGGCGACCGACGTCGTCGCCCGAGGCATCCATGTCGACGCCCTGCCGTGCGTGGTCCATTTTGACCCGCCCACCGACCACGTGGACTATGTGCACCGCTCCGGCCGGACGGGCCGGGCCGGTCATGGCGGAACCGTCGTCTCGCTGGTCACACCGGAACAGCACAAGGACGTGAGCGGCGTGCAGCGTGCGCTGGGCCTCGAACCCCGGCTCCTGGCGCCGTTCTCTGTTTCGACACCACCGGCCGCCCAGGGGGGAGCCCAACGACCCCGAAGATGACCGGAACGGTGAAGTTCTTCAACACCGCCCGCGGCTACGGGTTCGTCGAGCATCGGGGCGGTGAAGACCTCTTCGTGCACCATTCGCATGTCGAGGGAGACGCACGCCGCGGCATCGCGCCGGGGTCGACCGTGGAGTTCACCATCGGCGCGGGCCGCAGGGGCGACGAGGCACACAACGTGAAGGTCCTGACGCCCGGGTGAAGGGACGGCCCCGCTCAGCGCGAGGCCCACGGATCGGCGCCGGCGCGGCGCCGAGAGCGATGAAGACCTCGAAGGGCAGAGCTCGCGTGCGGCCGGCCGGTCGGTAGCGATGAGGCCCAGCTGTGATGCCGTGGCCGCCGTGGGACCCCTGGGCCCGGCCGGCCCGGGTCGGGTGCCCGGTCTTCGAGGAGGTCGTCCCGCAGGCCGACGCCTGTTCGGGGCGTCGGTAGCCGGTATCCTGGCCTTGGCCCGTTCGGAGAACCGGACCGGGAACCGGGTGGTCGTGTCGTGCACGGGATGGTCGAGCCCGATGTCGCTCAGGGCGATTTCATCTTCGGTTCACATTACGGATACGGCGGCGAAATAGGGTCCGACGAGACTGAATGACGGCAAGCCGATATGGGGCGTCGTGATCGCAAGAAGCCGGGAACCCCGCTCCGGCGCCTTGACCACGGAGAAGAAGGGGAACAGGAGAATCCATGAGCTACCAGGCCGAGTACATCTGGATCGACGGGACGGAGCCCACCCCGCTCCTTCGCAGCAAGACCAAGATCGTCGAAGAGGGCAAGGAGCCCCCGATCTGGGGTTTCGACGGCTCGAGCACCAACCAGGCCGAGGGCAACGACTCGGACTGCGTCCTCCAGCCCGTGTTCTCCTGCCCCGACCCGCTGCGGGCGGACGGCGACAAGCTGGTCATGTGCGAGGTCCTGCACCCCGACATGACCCCCCACAGCACGAACACCCGGCGGAAGTGCGCCGAGTTGGCGGAGAAGTACGCCGACCAGGACCCATGGTTCGGGATCGAACAGGAGTACACCTTCTTCCAGTACGGCCGCCCCCTGGGCTGGCCCGAAGCGGGGTTCCCCGCACCGCAAGGCCCGTACTACTGCGGGGTGGGTGGCGACAAGATGCCCGGCCGCGAGATCGTCGAGCGCCACACCGCGGCCTGCCTGAAGGCCGGCCTCGGGATCGAGGGCACCAACGCCGAGGTGATGATGGGCCAGTGGGAATTCCAGATCGGCGTCCTTCCGCCCCCCCTTATCGGTGATCAGCTGTGGACGGCCCGCTGGCTGCTCTTTCGCATTGCCGAGGATTTCGACGTGTTCGCAACGCTCGAGCCCAAGCCCGTGCTCGGCGACTGGAACGGGGCCGGTGCGCACACCAACTTCTCCACGAAGGCCATGCGGGAGGACGGCGGCTGGGACGCGATCATCGCGGGGTGCGAAGCGCTCGGGAAGCGCATCGAGGAGCACGTGACGAACTACGGCATCGGCATCGAGAGCCGTCTGACGGGTGCGCACGAGACGGCCCACTTCACCAAGTTCACCTACGGCACCTCCGACCGCGGCGCATCCATACGCATCCCTTGGCAGGTCGCCCAGAACAAGAAGGGGTGGCTGGAAGACCGTCGGCCGAACGCCAACATGGACCCGTACGTGGTGAGCGGCCTCATGGTCGAAACCGTCTGCGGGGCGGCCGCCGGCGACTGAGCTGTGCCCGATCGGGGGACGCCGCCGGCTCCGGGACGCACCACCCCGGGGTCGGCGGCGCACCCGCTGTGACGACACCCGTTGTTACAGGGCGGCGACGCGGACCAGGGCCGAGACCCGAGTCCGGTTCGGCGAACGACAGATCTCCGGTACGGTCGCCCGGCGGCGTAGGCTGCCTGCGGGCTGCGTGCGGGTCTGTGGTTGAAAGTCGAGGCCAGTCGCAGGCGAAACGACCCACGTAAGGCGACTTGTGGTCGCTGAGCATGGTGCGGCTTAGAGGTAAGCCCTGCCCGCTGCGTCCCCGGCTGTCGGGGGCGGGCGGAGACGAGGCGATGCGCGCCAATGTGGTGCCGTTGGGTGTGGTGGCTCGCCATCGCGCCGCCGGTACCGACGCGTCACCCTCGCGGCAGGCGAGTGTGGGGTCAAAGACCAGGTCAGCCGCACGCAGCCCCCTTTCTGTGCGAAGGCCCGGCGGCGGCTCCGCACCGGCCAAGGCCGGTAGAATCGTCGGCCCATGAGCGTGTTCACCAAGGTCCTGCGCGCCGGCGAGGGCAAGAAGGTCAGGCGGCTGGCCGATCTCGTCCCTCTGATCGGCGCCCTCGAGCCCGAGATGCAGGGTCTGAGCGATGCGGCGCTCGCCCACAAGACGGTGGAGTTCAAGGAGCGCCTCGACCAGGGGGAGACTCTCGACGACCTCCTCGTGGAGTCCTACGCGGTGGTGCGCGAGGCGGCCTGGCGCGTCCTGGGCCAGCGCCACTTCGACGTGCAGCTGATGGGGGGCATGGCGCTGCACTTCGGCTGGATCGCAGAAATGAAGACGGGCGAGGGCAAGACGCTCGTCTCCACGCTGCCGGCCTACCTCAACGCCCTCGACGGGCGTGGAGTGCACATGGTGACGGTCAACGAGTACCTGGCCACCCGTGACTCCGAGTGGATGGGCCGCGTCCACCGTTGGCTCGGCCTGACGGTCGGCCGCATCGGCTCCGACATCGACGATCCCGCCATCAAGAAGGCGGCCTACGCGGCGGACATCACGTACGGCACCAACAACGAATTCGGCTTCGACTATCTGCGCGACAACATGACGCGCAGCCGCGAGCTGATGGCCCAACGTGACCACGTCTTCGCCATCGTCGACGAGGTCGACTCCATCCTCATCGACGAGGCACGGACCCCCCTCATCATCTCTGGTCCGGCCGACGAGGCGGCGCAGCTCTACTACCAGTTCGCCTCCATCGCCCGGACGCTCACCCGTGACGTCGACTACGAGGTCGACGAGGAGAAGAAGACGGTCGTCCCTCTCGAAGCGGGGATCGAGAGGGTCGAGCAGGCGGTCGGGGTCGAGAACATCTACGACGCCGTGTCGGTCAACTACGTCCACCAGCTTACCAAGGCCCTCACGGCAAAGGACCTCTACAAGAGGGACAAGGATTACCTCGTGCAGCACGGCGAGGTGAAGATCGTCGACGAGTTCACCGGACGGACGCTCGAGGGCCGCCGGTGGTCCGACGGTCTCCACCAGGCCGTTGAGGCCAAGGAAAGGGTGGCCATCAAAGAGGAGAACCACACCTGGGCCACGGTGACACTGCAGAATTACTTCCGCCTGTACGACAAGTTGTCCGGCATGACCGGCACCGCCGAGACCGAGGCCGGCGAGTTCGCCTCCACCTATGCCCTGCCGGTGGTGCCGATCCCGACCAACATGGAGATGATCCGCCTCGACGAGCCCGACCTCGTCTTCAAGTCCGAAGAGGCCAAGTTCAATGCCGTCGTCGAGGACATCGTCGAGCGGAACGAGCTGGGCCAGCCGATGCTGATCGGGACCGCCTCAGTGGCGAAGTCGGAGCTGTTGGCCCGCCTGCTCGAGAAGAGGGGCGTGCCCCACAACGTCCTGAACGCCAAGCAGCACTTCCGGGAAGCGGAGATCGTGGCCCAGGCCGGTCGGCGGGGCGCCGTCACCGTGGCCACCAACATGGCCGGCCGGGGCGTCGACATCATCCTCGGCGGCAACGCCGAGCTGTTGGCCCAGCACGAGCTGGCGGCCGAGGGCGTCGACATCGAGAGCGACGAAGGCCTGGCCGAGCTCGAGCGCCGGCAGGCGGCCGTGGAGGCGCGCTGCCGGGCCGAGGGTGAAGAGGTGCGCAAGCTCGGCGGCCTCTACGTGCTGGGCAGCGAGCGCCACGAGAGCCGGCGCATCGACAACCAGCTGCGCGGCCGCTCGGGCCGTCAGGGTGACCCCGGCGAGAGCCGCTTCTACCTGAGCCTCGACGACGAGCTTCTCCGCCTCTTCGCCACCGGCGCCATGAGCTGGGTCATGGGGCGCACCTTGCCCGACGAGGTGCCGATCGAGTCCAAGACGGTGGCCAAGGCCATCGAGCGGGCCCAGAACACCGTCGAGGCCCGCAACGCGGAGCAGCGGAAGGATGCCCTCAAGTACGACGAGGTGATGGACCAGCAGCGGAAGGTCATCTACGAGCGCCGGCTGCAGATCATCGACGGCGACGACCTCGAGGAGCACACCGAGGATCTCCTGGCGGGCGCGGCGGAGAAGCTCGTCGCCGAGCACTGCCCGACCGAGTTCGAGGAGGACTGGGACCTCAAGGCGCTGATCGACTCGCTGATGCAGTACTACCCGACGAACTTCGCCGTGGCCGACCTCGCGCAGGCATCGACGACGGAGGATCTGGTCGAGTCCATCGTCGAGGAGGCGCTCGACTACTACGAGAAGCACGGCGAGGCCATGCCGGGCGGCGCCGAGACCATGCGCCAGATCGAGCGCGATGTCTACCTGCAGATCATGGACGCCCGCTGGCGCGACCACCTGGCCGAGATGGACAACCTCAAGGACGGCATCCACCTGCGTTGGACCGTCCAGGCCGACCCTCTCAACGCCTGGCAGCAAGAGGGCTACTCGATGTTCGGCCAGCTCATGGAGGTCATCGACAACGACTATCTCCGCTACATCCTCCACGTCGAGGCGGTGCAGCAGCCCGCGGCGGAGCCCGACCTCGACAGGGCGGTCTACGCCGCCGCCGAGGACCCGGTGGCCGAGACGGGGGCTCTGGCGCCGGCGCTCCTCGCCGACCAGGGGGCCAACGTGCCGGCGCAGACGTCCGTGCTGGCGCCCGGCCGAATGGCGCCGGGAACGGCCGCGGCACACAGATCAGGCAGCCCAACGCTCCCGACCCCGACGCACTGGTGCCCATTGTGAAGGAGCAGCACGAGAAGGTCGGGCGTAACGACCCGTGCTGGTGCGGGAGCGGCAAGAAGTTCAAGTTCTGCCATGGCGCCGCCTGACGGGCCGTCGGCCGACCTTCCCCGCGACTTCACATCCGAGCTTGAAGCGTTGGGGGAGCGGCTGACCGAGGCCGAGCGTTACCTCGGGCGCGAGAAGCTCGAGGTCCGCCGGGCCGAGTTGGAGTCCGAGGTGGCCCGGCCCGACCTCTGGGACGATCCCGACAACGCGCGATCCGTCACCAAAGAGCTGGGGCGGGTGTCCGCCGACCTGGAGCAGCTCGAGACGCTCCGCAGCGCACTGGGGGATGCCCGGGCGCTGCTCGAGCTCATCGAGGAATCGGCCGCGGAAGGTGCCAGAGACGCCGCGCTCGACGCGGAGCTGGTCGAGACGGTCGACGCCCTCGGGTCACGGCTCGGGACCTTGGAGCTGCAGTCGCTCTTCTCCGGCGAGTACGACGAGCTCGATGCCGTGTGCGAGGTCCATGCCGGAGCGGGGGGGACCGACGCCCAGGACTGGACCGAGATGCTGCTGCGCATGTACCAGCGCTGGGCCGAGCGCCGCGGCTTCACGGTCGAGGTCGACGAGGCGACCGAGGGACAGGAGGCCGGGCTGCTCTCGGCCACGTTCATCGTGCACGGCCGCTTCGCCTACGGGCTCCTCGCGACCGAGCGGGGGGTGCACCGGCTGGTCCGGATGTCGCCCTTCGACTCGCAGCACCGCCGTCAGACGAGCTTCGCCTCCATGGACGTCACCCCGTTCCTCGAAGACGTGTCCTCCGAGGTGGAGATCGACGAGAAGGACCTCCGCATCGACACCTACCGCTCGTCGGGTGCCGGGGGCCAGCACGTCAACAAGACGGACTCGGCCGTACGCCTCACCCATCTACCGACCGGGATCGTGGTGTCGTGCCAGAACGAGCGCAGCCAGCACCAGAACAAGGCCAAGGCGATGCAGATCCTCGGCGCCAAGCTGGCTGAGCGGGCACGCGTAGAGCGCCGGGCCGAGCTCGACGCGTTGAGCGGCGATCGGGTCGACAACGCGTGGGGCAACCAGATCCGCTCCTACGTCATGGCGCCGTACCAGCTCGTCAAGGATCTCCGCACCAACTACGAGACCGGCAACGTCGAGGCCGTCCTCGACGGCGACCTGGACGCCTTCATGGAGGCCGAACTGCGCCGCCAGCACGAGGGGAAGCTCGTAGGTTCGTAGGTCGCCCCGTCCGCCTCGGGACCGCGGTTCGAGAGGCGTGTCCGACCGTTGTCCCCGTCGTGATCTTCCTTTCCGGGAGGTGCCAGCCGGCGGCGCTACGGGCGGCGCCACCGCACAGCCATGGCACCGCCGCCGCCGCCGCCACCACCACCGCCGCCGCCGCCGCACAGCCATGATCACTCCGGCGACGTCATCCGGCGAGAACGGCTTCGACGAACCACGAAGACCGTGCACCGAGGCGTACCGAGGCGTACCGAGGCGTACCGAGGCGTACCGAGGCGTACCGAGGCGGCACGACTTGGTGACCGGGTGCGCGGGCCGACCGGTGAGTGCCGATTCTGGCGGGCGGTCCAGTCCGTCGTGCCCCACTCGGTCCGTTGCCGCCGTCGCGTCCGCCGGGTGCCTCACGTGCGCATTTGTGTCCGGCGGGCGCCTTGACCTGCGCCGGAGCCCATGACCCGAAACCGCGATGCAGAGTCGTTAGGATTGTGACGTGCCCTGCCTCCCCCGGCTCGGGCGACACCTCTCTTACTGATGATCCGATTCGAAAACGTCACCAAGGCCTACAAGGGTTCGACGGTCGCCCTGCGCGACATCACCGTCGAGATCGAGAAGGGTGAATTCGTCTTTCTCGTCGGCGAGTCGGGTTCCGGGAAGACGACGTTCATCCGGCTCCTGCTGCGCGAGGAGCTCCCGACCACCGGGCAGATCCTCGAGGCCGGGCGCAACATCGTCGAACTGCCGAAATGGCGGGTGCCGTACTTGCGGCGCAACATCGGCTGCGTCTTCCAGGACTTCCGCCTCCTCCCCAACAAGACCGTGTTCGAGAACGTGGCCTATGCGCTCGAGGTCATCGGTCGGCCCCGCCACGTCGTGGCGAACCAGGTGCCCCAGGTCCTCGACCTCGTCGGCCTGGCCCACAAGCGGGACAACCTGCCCAACGAGCTCTCTGGCGGTGAGCAGCAGCGTGTGGCTGTCGCCCGCGCGTTCGTCAACCGCCCGCTCATTCTGCTGGCCGACGAGCCCACGGGAAACCTCGACCCGCAAACGAGCCAGGGCATCATGCAGCTACTCGATCGCATCAACCGCACCGGGACCACCGTCGTGGTGGCCACGCACGACGAGGTGCTGGTGGACAAGATGCGCCGGCGCGTCATTGAGTTGAGCAGCGGCCGGATGGTGCGCGACCAGGCCCGCGGCGTGTACGGCTTCGACGGCTCAGGGCAGCAGGCAGCCGACGTCGCTGCCGGGAGCATGAGCTGACGTGGCAGTCTCAGTCGACTACGTCGTCCGCGAGACGGCGTCGAACCTGTGGCGCAACCGGCTCATGACCATTGCCGCCGTCCTGACCGTGGCCGTCTCGCTGTCACTCGTCGGGGCTGCCCTCCTGCTGCGCCAGGGCTCGGCCAACGCCACCGGAACGCTCGAGCGGGGCACCCAGGTGACGGTGTGGATGGAGCCCAACGCCAATCCCCAGGAGATCGCCGCGGTCCGCACGCAGCTGTCACAGCTGAACTACGTCACGCAGCCCTGCGCCTACTGGGACAAGCAACGGAACTTCACCGAGGCCCGACGGCTGCTCCCCACGGACGTCTTCCAGGCGACCACGCAGTCGGAGATGCCGACCTCTTACTGGTGCACCCCCGTTGCACTGACGGATGCCGCCCAGGTGGTGCGCACCTTCAGTGGAACGGCCGGCGTCCTCTCGGTGACCGAGCCCCAGCAGACCATCCACAACGAGGAGACGGTGATCAACGTCTCGAAGTGGGTCTGCCTGGCCATCGCCATCGTCCTGATCGTGTCCGCCGCGGTCCTGATCCTCAACACCATCCGCATGGCCATCTTCGCCCGAAGACGCGAGGTCTCCGTGATGAAGCTGGTGGGCGCGACCAACTGGTTCATCCGCGTCCCCTTCATGTCCGAGGGGCTCCTGCAGGGTCTGGTCGGATCGTTGCTCGCCGCGGTCGTCGTCTATTTCGTCTACCTCTTCATCAACCACGAGGGGAGCGGGCGTACGACGAGCAACATCTTCACCGCGATGCACATGTCCGGGTCCGAGGTCCTACTGACCAACGTCGTCGTCGTCATCGTCGGCATGGCCATCGGCTCCATCGGCTCCGCCATCGCGATCCGGCGTTTCCTCGACGTCTGAGTCCACGCGGGAGCCGGGTCTCGCTGTCCGGCGCCAAATCACGTGCAGTACCTTTCACGTCAATGCAGGGTCTCCTCGACCTCGGCGAGATTGCCGTGCGCGCCACGTTCAGCGCGCCGGGCCCGAGCCGGACCATATGAGGGGCCGCCCGGATCCGCGGTCGAACGGTTCGAAGCCCGACTTGTCGCAGTCGCGCTTTTTCTGCAACAACGCGCGCAAGGGTTCGCTGGTCTGCGGCATCCTGGCCTTCGCGGCGCTGGTCATCGGTGGAGGCTTCGCCGAGATCAGCTCGAACGGGGCGCCGACGACGCTGGAGACGGCCGCCGTGCGTTGGGTCATCGTGGGTTCGCTGGTCATCGGTGTGATCCTCTATGTCGTCGGGGGCCGCATGCTCCGGGCGACGAAGCCGCCGGGCCCGCCGGGGCCGCCCGCCCGGTGAGGGCCCCGGCTGGCGTTACCTGAGCTCGGCGCGTCACCGGTGGTCTGAGCGCTCTCGTCACGGCGGCGCGGGTGCGTGCGATTTGGAGCCATCTGGGCCAGCGTGGCCCTGCGGAGTGGCGGAAAATCCGGCCCAGCAAGGTTCTCAGCAAGGTTCGCGACGAGTCGTAGCCCCCACGCTGCGTCGCGCCCCCGGATGGAGGGCGCGACGAAAGCGAGGATGCGAGATGGCCAACACCACGACGATCACCGGGAACCTGACCCGGGAGCCCGAGATCCGCTACACGCGTGAAGGGCAGGCGACGGCCCAGTTGGGCGTCGCCGTCAACAGACGGTGGCAGGACCGCACGACCCAGGAGTGGCAGGAGTCCACGTCCTTCTTCGACGTCATCTGCTGGCGCGACCTGGCAGAGAACGTGGCGCTGAGCCTGACCAAGGGCATGCGGGTCGTGGTCACCGGGCGGCTGGAGCACCGGACCTGGGAGACCGAGGAGGGGGAGCACCGCTCGAAGGTGGAGATCACGGCGGACGAGGTCGGGCCGAGCCTGCGCTTCGCCACGGCCGACGTCCAAAAGGTGGAGCGACGGGGTAGCGGCGCGGCGGAGAACGGCGAGGCCGCGGACGCGCTGGCCGTCGAGGCCTGAGTGGCGGCCTGGCTGATCACCACGTCCGGGTGGCCGGCGCTCACGGCTCGACTTGCGGGGGCGACGTCGCGCGTCGGTGTCGAATGGGCCACCGTGGCGATTGCGGTCACTGGCGCCCTCGCGCTCGGCGCCGCGCTGATGCGACGCGGGCGCGACATCCGGCACCCCGGGCGCCGGTCGACCTGATCGAGGTCCGCAGGGACGACCGGCCCGGCCTCAGGTCCCGTCTGCGCCGGCGGCCTCGCTCTGGGGCTCGTAGGTCAACGAGAGCGAATTGACGCAGTAGCGCTGTCCGGTGTCGGTGGGCCCGTCGGGGAAGACGTGCCCGAGGTGGCCCCCGCACCGGGCGCACAGGATCTCGGTGCGCGCCATGCCGAAGCTGCGCTCCCGGCGCTCGATGACGGTACCGGCGGCACACGCCTGATCGAAGCTGGGCCAGCCCGTCCCGGATTCGAACTTGGCGTCCGTGTCGAAGAGCGCGGTGCCGCAGCCGGCGCAGCGGAACACGCCCTCGCCGTGGACGTGCAGCAGCTCACCCGACCACGGGGGCTCGGTGCCGGCGCGCCGCAGCACGGCGTAGCGGTCCGCCGGGAGAAGGACCTTCCACTCCTGGTCTGTCTTGGTGACCTCGAATGTGGTCTCTTCGGGAGCGGTCTTGTGCTTGAACATGACGAACCCTTCCTCCACCCCGTACAACCGGTCCGAGCTCAGACGTATTTCGCCGGCGCCCCGACGGCGGCGTAGGTGGCCTCGATGATCCCCGACGATCGGGGATCGACCACGACCCCCTCCGCCATCTTGTTCATGACGTAGCCGACGGCCAGCTGGTTCTCGGGGTCGGCGAAGCCATAGGAGCCGCCGGCCCCGCCGTGGCCGAAGGAGCCCGGGCCCCCCCAGGTGGCCGCGGGGCTGGCGCGCCAGAACCCCAGACCGATCTTCTGCTTCAGTGCGAAGCCCACGGACTCGAAGACCCGGTCCGCCCCGAAGGTCAGGACGGTGCGGGCCTTCTCGACCTGCTCCGGCGTGAGCAGCGGTTGGCGCGGCCCCCCGTCCACCGTGCCCGTCAGCCCGGCGTAGAGCCGGGACAAGGAGGTGGCGTTCGTGATGCCGTTGCCCCCCGGGACTTCGGCGGCGTGCCAGGCGGGACGGTTCATCCAGACCCGGTCCCGGAACGCACCGCCCATGTTGAGGGCGCGGGCGAGCAAGGTGGACGTGTAACCCTCCCCGCCCTGCGCGGCCCCGCCGATCGGAGCGGCCACGACGGGGGAGACTCGCTCTTCGAGCGCCCCGGGGAGCCCGATGTAGAACTCGAGGCCGAGCGGTCCCGCCACCTCTTCGGCGAAGAAGGTCCCGATGCTGCGGCCGCTGATGCGCCGCACCACCTCGCCGACGAGATACCCGTAGGTCAGCGCGTGGTAGCCGTGAGCCGTCCCGGGCTCCCAGAAGGGCGCCTGTGCCGCGAGGGCGTCGATCACCGGATCCCAGGCCTGCACCTCTTCGGGCGTCAGAGCGCGGTCGACGGCTGGCAGCCCCGCCTGATGGGAGAGCAGGAGGCGGACGGGAAGCGCCTCCTTGCCGACCTGCGCGAACTCGGGCCAGTAGCGGGCGACCGGGGCGTCGAGGTCCAGCTGCCCGCGCTGGGCCAGCAGGTTGGCGCAGGCGGCCGTGGCGCCCTTCGTCGAGGAGAAGACGAGCTGGAGGGCGTCGGGGCCGTAGGTCCGGGTGCCCTCCGCGTCGAAGGAGCCCCCGCACAGGTCGACCACCTTGCGCCCCCCGAGGTGGACGCACAGCGCGGCGCCGACTTCGTGTCCCGCCGCGAAGTTGGCCGCGAATGCGGTGCCGACCCCTTCGAAACCCGGTTCGACGAGGCCGGTGACGTTGCCCGTCTCTGCGGGACCGGTGTCGATGGTGCTCACCGTTCAGGCCGCCAGCGCGTCGGCGGCGCTGCCCATGAGGAAGAGGAAGTTCTCGGCATAGAACTGCCGGCGCACATCAGCGCCCGCGTCGCCGAGCGAAGCCTCGAAGCGCTCCAGCGGCTTGCGCCCTCCCTCCACGTGCGGGTAGTCGGACGAGAACAGCACGAGGTCGGCTCCGGCCTGCTCCACGATCCAGCCGACGTCTTCGGTGGGATAGGGCGTGAACCGGCACTGGCGGTGCACGTACTCGCTCGGGCGCAGCGACAGCGCCTGCAGGCGCTCCTCGTGGCGGTTGAAGGCCTCGAAGGCGGACTCCATCTGGCGCAGCCACGACGGCACCCAGATGGCGCCCTGCTCGATGACGCCGATGTGCAGGTCCGGAAAGGCCTCGAGCACGCCGTCGAAGATCAGCGTGGCCAGCGTCTGGGCCGGCGGGACCGGGATGCCCATGTAGTCCACCGATCGGAAGTTCTCCTCGCCGCCGTGGAAGTCGGGCGGGACGGGCTTGCCGTTGACGAAGTAGTTGGGGTCGATGAGGGTGCCCGTGCCCCCGACGTGGAACACGACGGGGATGCCGGCCTCCTGCGCCTGGGCCCACACGCCGAACAGGTCGGTGTGGCTGGGCGAGAAGCGCGGCGGGCAGCCCGAGGCGATCAGCAGGGCCGCTGCGCCCTCTGCGAGGGCGTCCCGGGTGGCCGCGGCGGCGCGCTCGGGATCGACGAGAGGGATGTAGAGCGAGGGCAACAGGCGCGGGTCCACCGAGCAGAACTCGAGCATGCCGCGGTTGTGGGCGCGGGCGGCGGCGTAGGCGAGATCGGCGTCCGCGTGCTCCATGTCGTGCAGGCGCCCGTTGTGGAACGTGTTGAAGACGAGTTGGCTCGAGAAGCCGAGGAGATCGAGGGCGCGGCTGCGGTCCTCCGCGATGAAGGCGCCCGTGGCCGCGAAGTTCTTGCGCGCCATGATCTCGGCCTCCTCGTCGGCCCGGTACTCGGGCGAGGCGTGCCGGGCCCGCAGGGACTCGAACGAGGCCAGGAGGTCGCGCTGTTGCTCGGCCGGGTCGCCGGTCTGGCGCAGCTCGTTCCCACCGGGGTAGCGCAGGACGGGTAGCCGGTCCCGGTAGGCGGGGTCGGCGTGCTCGCGCAGCCAGGTCGGCGTCTCCATGATGTGGGCGTCCGCATCGTGGACGATCCGACCCTGGGAGTAGGGCATGTCTCCCCCTTTGTCTCGCACTCCGCTCGTGCCGGGGTGGTCGTGCTGTGGTGCGTCGGCCAGTATTCCAGGCTCGGGCGACGGCCTGCCCGGCGGTGCTGCCGCCCTACGATGCCGGCGTGGGAGCGGAGCTGGTCAGGGGGCTGTTGGACGAGGTCGGGCTGCCGGCCAACCTGTCCGAGCGGGTGGATCTGGTGGGCGCGGCGCACCCGTACGCCACGTCGTTCCCTGTGGTGGAGTGTGCCGCCTCGGTCGTGGGCGGCATCGGCGCAGCGGCGTCCCTGTTGTGGGAGGAACGGACCGGGGAGGCGCAACCGGTGACCGTGCCGCGCGGGCATGCCGGGGCATCGTTGGTGGGGTTCCTGCTCCAGGAGCTCGAGGACGGGGACCTGCCGGTGGCGCCGGTGAGCCTCGACCGTCCGCTGGTCCGGCTCTACCGCTGCGGCGACGGCCGCTGGATCCACCTGCACGGCGCGTTCTCTCACCTGGCCGCCCGCACCGGCGCGGTCCTCGGGTGTCCGGTGGACAGCGCGGCGGACGTGGTGGCCGAGCGGGTCGCCCGCTGGGACGCGCCGGCGCTCGAGGAGGCGCTGGCCGAGGCTGGGACGTGTGGGGCCGTGGCGCGCACGGTCACGGAGTGGTCGGCCCATCCGCAGGCGCGGGCGATCGCCCCGCTGGGCCGCGTCAGCGTGGAGAAGATCGGGGACAGTCCGCCCGAGGCTCCGCCCGGCCGGCAGCGCCCGCTCCAGGGCGTCCGCGTGCTGGACCTCAGCCGCTTGCTGGCCGGGCCCACCAACGCCCGGACCCTGGCCGAGCACGGGGCGGAGGTGCTGCTCGTCAACTCGCCGAGGCTCGAGAACGTCCCGCTGTTCGTGATGGACACCAGCCATGGCAAACGCTCGTGTTGCCTGGAGCTCGACGACCCCGCCGGCCTGGCCGCCCTGCGCGACTTGGCCGCGGGGGCCGACGTGTTCACCCAGGGCTACCGTGGCGGCTCGCTGGCCCGCCGGGGCTTCGGGCCCGAGGAGTTGGCGGAGCTCCGGCCCGGCATCGTGGTCGTGACGATCAATTGCTACGGCGACGGGGGGCCCTGGGGCCGGCGCCCCGGCTGGGAGCAGATGGCCCAGACCGTCTCGGGCATGGTCATCGGCCAGGGCGGCCCCGATCACCCCGAGCTGGTGTCCGCCGCGGCGTGCGACTACACGACGGGGTATCTGGCCGCGCTGGGGACGATGGCCGCCCTGTGGCGGCGCGCCCACGAGGGGGGCAGCTATCACGTCCGGGCCTCCCTGTGCCAGACCGCCCGCTGGTTCACCGAAGCACCGGCGGCGGTTGGCCCGCCGACCGGCCTCGGCGACCTGACCCCTTACGAGACGACAAGCGACACGCCCTACGGGCGGCTGCGGCACCTGGGACCGGTGGCCCGCCTGCCCGCCACGCCGGGCCGCTGGGAGGTGGCCACCTCGCCCATCGGCACCCATGCCCCGGCCTGGATGCCGGCACGGGGCGCTATCTGACGACCCGTCAGATCGGGGGTGCCACCTTGGCTACGCTCCCCGGCGATGGATCTGCGCGACCGCCCCGAGGAGGTGTCGTTCCGCCAGGAAGTCCACAGCTTCCTGCACGAGCACCTGGTCGGCGAATACGCCGAGCTCGGGGGCCGCGGCGGGTCGGGCGACGAGACCTTCGGCTTCGAGGTGCGGCGCCGCTGGGAGAAGGTGCTGGCCGGGGGCGGCTGGACCTGCCTGGGCTGGCCGGTCGAGCACGGCGGCCGGGGTGCCACCATGACCGAGCAGGTCATCTTCAACGAGGAGTACACCCGGGCCGCGGCCCCGGGGCGGGTCAACGTCATGGGCGAGGGGCTGCTCGGCCCGACCTTGATCCACTACGGCACACCCGAGCAGCAGGCCCGCTTCCTCCCGCCCATTCGGGAGGGCAGCGAGCTCTGGTGCCAGGGCTACTCCGAGCCCGATGCCGGTAGCGACCTGGCCAACGTCAAGACGCGGGCCGAGCGCGACGGCGACCAGTGGGTGGTCACCGGCCAGAAGGTGTGGACATCGCTCGCCCATCTGGCCGACTGGTGCTTCGTGGTGTGCCGGACCGACCCGGACTCGGTGCGCCACCAGGGGCTGTCCTATCTCTTGGTGCCCATGGACCAACAGGGCGTCGAGGTGCGGCCCATCACCCAGCTCACCCGCACCAGCGAATTCAACGAGGTGTTCTTCGACGGCGCCCGCACCCAGGTCGACAACGTGGTGGGCGGCGTCGGGGACGGCTGGCGGGTTGCGCTGGCGACGCTGGCCTTCGAGCGGGGCGTGGCGCTGCTCGGCTTCCAGCTCGGCTTCCGTCGCGAGCTCGACCGGGTGGTCGCATTGGCCGAGGAGAACGGCAAGGCCCGCGACCCGGTGGTGCGCCAGCACCTGGCCCAGGCCCACATCGAGCTGACCATCATGCGCTACAACACGCTGCGCAGCCTGGCCGGCGTCGACGGGCCGGTGGCCCCGCCCGAGGCCTCCATCGCCAAGCTCTACTGGGGGAGCTGGCACCGCCGCCTCGGCGAGCTGGCCATGCGCATCGCGGGCCCGGCGGCGACCGTCCTGGACGGCGAGCCGCTGGCGGAGAACGGCGGCTACGGGCTCGGTGACCTCCAGCGGTCCTTTCTCTTCGCGCGCTCGGAGACCATTTACGGTGGGTCGAACCAGATCCAGCGCAACATCATCGGCGAGCGGGTCCTCGGTCTCCCGCCCGAGCCCAAAGGGGTGGCGTGAGCACGAGCCTTGAAGCGTCCTTCGACCCGCCACCCCCCCCGCCGCCGCCGGGTGGCCACGCGCTGCTGGAGGGCAAGGTCGTCCTCGTGACCGCGGCGGCCGGAACCGGCATCGGGTCGGCCACGGCCCGGCGCTGCCTCGAAGAGGGTGCGTCGGTGCTCCTCTCCGACGCCCACGAGCGTCGCCTGGCCGACACGGCCGAGCAGCTGGCCGGCGAGGCGGGGGCGGCGGGATCGGACCGCGTGCACGCGCTGGCCTGCGACGTGCGGGACGAGGCACAGGTGCGTGCGCTCTACGACGGGGCGCTGGCGCGCTTCGGCCGCATCGACGTGGCGGTGCACAACGCCGGCCTCGGCGGCACGGTCCCCCTGGTGGAGATGACCGACGAGCAGTGGTCCACCGTGCTCGACATCACGCTGACGGGTACCTTCCGCTGCACGCGCGCCGCGCTGGCCCGGATGTTGCCGCAAAAGGCGGGGGTCATCGTCAACAACGCGTCAGTGCTCGGTTGGCGGGCCCAGCCGGGCCAGGCCCACTACGCGGCGGCGAAGGCCGGCGTGATGGCGCTCACACGTTGCGCGGCGGCCGAGGCGGCGCCCGCCGGGGTTCGGGTCAACGCCGTGTCGCCCAGTCTGGCCGAGCACCCGTTCTTGAACCGGGCCATCCCCGAGGAGGATCTCGCCGTGTTGCGCCGCCGCGAGTTGTTCGGGCGCGGCGCCGAGACCTGGGAGGTGGCCAACGTGATCGTGTTCCTGGCCAGCGATTACTCGTCCTACCTCTCCGGGGAGGTCATCTCCGTGAGCAGCCAACACCCGTGAGCTCCAGCTGCGTCTCTGCGCCGCCCTCCTCCGGAGGGAGGGGGGAAGGTTCCCAGACTATAAACGGATCTGTTTACGGTCTGGGAAGCAACCGCTCGTCGTACCGCATGGGCCTCCGGCACTTTTCCCGGCGTCCGGCGTGCCGCGACCACGGTCGGGATTCGCCGTGAGTGCGACGGGGATCGGCGGCGCCCCGGCCGATCAGCGAGGACCCGCGGGCCGACCTCATCTGGGGCACCGTGCCGCGCCTGGTGGACGACGCGGCCCTCCGGCACGCCACCACCGAGGCACTGGTGGACGGGGACGTGCGCCTGACCTACGCGCAGCTGGCCCAGGAGGTCGACCGCTATGCCCGCGGCTTCGTTGCCGCCGGGGTCGGGGCGCGGGACCGGGTGGCCATGTGGGCGCCCAACTGTGCGGAGTGGATGCTCGCCGCGCTCGGCCTGCTGCGCGCCGGCGCGGTGCTCGTGCCGCTCAACACCCGGTTCAAGGGTGGTGAGGCGGCCTACATCGTGCGCGACGCCGGTGCGTCGATGCTCGTGACCGTGCGCGGGTTCCTGGGCGCCGACTACCCGGGCCTGCTGGCGGGCGAGGACACCGGCGACCTGGCGTGCACGGTCCTCCTGCGCGACGAGGGTGCCACGGCGGGTTCGGGCATGGGTGCAGACGGGCCGCCGGTGACGAGCCTGGCCGCCTTCCTCGAGGCCGGTGGCGGCGTCGACGCCGGGGTCACGGCCGCCCGGGCCGCCGCCGTCGAGCCGGGGGACGTCTCGGACCTCATCTTCACCTCGGGCACCACGGGCCGTCCCAAGGGGGCGGTGGCCACGCACGCGCAGTCGTTGCGGACCTTCGGGACCTGGTCGTCGATCGTCGGTCTCGGCGCCGGCGATCGTTACCTCGTCGTGAACCCGTTCTTCCACACGTTCGGGTACAAGGCGGGCATCCTGGCCTGCCTGATGGCCGGGGCTACCGTCGTCCCGGAGCCGGTCTTCGACGCGGCCGCGGTCATGGGCCGCATCGGCGCCGAGCGCATCAGCGTGCTGCCCGGACCACCCACGCTCTACCAGACGCTGCTGAGCGATCCCGGGCGGGCCTCGCACGACCTGTCGTCGCTCCGGCTCGGCGTCACCGGCGCTGCGGTCGTGCCGGTCGAGCTCGTGCAGGCCATGCGAGACGAGCTCGGCTTCGACACCGTCCTCACGGCGTACGGCCTGACCGAGTCCTGCGGGACGGTCACCATGTGCCGCCGCAGCGACCCGCCCGAGATCGTCGCCGCCACGTCGGGTCGCGCCATTCCGGGGTTGGAGGTACGGGCGGTGGCCGAGGGCGTCGAGGTCGCCGCGGGCGAGCCCGGCGAGATCGTCGTGCGGGGCTACACCGTGATGCCGGGCTACTGGGGGAACGATGCCGCCACGGCGGAGACGATCGATGCGGAGGGCTGGTTGCACACCGGCGACATCGGGGTCATGGACACCGCGGGCAACGTCACCATCACCGACCGGGTCAAGGACATGTACGTCGTGGGCGGTTTCAACGCGTACCCGGCCGAGATCGAGGCCATTCTCCGCGGCCACGAGGCCGTGGGTCAGGTGGCCGTGGTCGGCGTGCCCGACGAACGGATGGGTGAGGTGGGCGTGGCCTACGTCGTGCCCGCGGCGGGCGTGGCCGGCGGCGCCGATACCCTCGAGCTCGGACGGGCGATCCTCAGCTGGTCTCGGGAGGCCATGGCCAACTACAAAGTCCCCCGCGGTGTCGTCGCTGGTCGACGCGCTGCCGGTGAACGCCAGCGGGAAGGTGCTCAAGCGCGAGCTGCGCCAGCGCCACGCGGACGGCGCGGACCGCGTCGTCACCAACGAGTCGTAGGAACACGAGAGGAGCACACTATGCGAGGCATCGTCTACACCGGAGAGGGGGTCGAGGTCACCGACGCGCTCGAGGTGCGCGGCCCCGGGCCCAACGAGGTGCAGGTGCGAATACAGGCGGCGGGCGTGTGCCACTCCGACCTGTCGGTGATCGACGGCACCATCCCCTTCCCGGCTCCCGCCGTGCTGGGCCACGAGGGCGCCGGCATCGTGGAGGCGGTCGGTGACGCCGTGCGATCCGTGAAGCCCGGTGATCACGTCGTCATCGCCACCCTGGCCAGCTGTGGCGCGTGCCGCGCCTGCGGCACCGGCCATCCGACATGGTGCAAGAGCTCCCTCGGGAACATCTCGACGCCGTTCACCTTCAAGGGTGGGCCGGCGTCGAACTTCGCGGCCGCCTCTGTCTTCTCCGAGTTGACGATCGTCAGCGAGGTCCAGGCCGTGCGCATCCCGAAAGACGTGCCGCTGTCGTCGGCCTGCCTCATCGGCTGTGGCGTGTTGACCGGCGTCGGTGCGGTGCTGAACCGGGCCAAGGTGAAGCCGGGCGACACGGCGGCCGTCTTCGGCGTGGGAGGCGTGGGCCTGAACGTGATCCAGGGTTTGCGCATCGCCGGCGCGACCCGGATCGTCGCCGTCGACACCGTGGCCGCCAAGGAGAAGCTCGGGCGGCAGTTCGGCGCCACCCACTTCGTCGACGCCGGCGCCGGAGACGCGGCGGCGGCCGTGCGCGAGCTCGTCCCCGCCGACCATGAGTCGGCCGCCGGCGCGCTCTTCCCGTTGGGCGGGGTGACGTGGGCCTTCGACTGCGTCGGCCATCCCGCCGTCCTACGCAGCGCCCTGGACTGCCTCGACTGGGCCGGCAACGCCGTGGCCATCGGCATCCCCGCCCGTGGGACCGAGGTGGCAGTGGACGTCAATGCGCTGGCCTACGTCGATCGCGGGCTACTCGGGTGCCGCTACGGCTCGGCCCGGCCGCACCACGACATCCCCCTCATGATCGATTTCTACAAGTCCGGGCTGCTCATGCTCGACGAGTTGGTGTCCCTCACCCGTCCGCTCGAACGTTTCGGCGAGGTCGTCGACGAGATGCACGCCGGTCGCGTGGCGCGGGGCGTCCTCACCTTCGACTAGAAACTGGCCATGCCGACACTTCCCACGGCGGGACCGCGGTCGTGAAGGGCGTCATCCTCGCCGGGGGAACGGGCTCGCGCCTGTACCCCCTGACCCGGATCACGAACAAGCATCTCCTGCCTATCTACGACCGTCCGATGATCGCCTGGTCGATCGAGGCCGTGGTGTCGGCCGGCATCGACGAGATCATGCTGGTGACCGGCGGGACGCACGCCGGCGAGTTCCTGCGCCTGCTCGGCAACGGCCACGAGTACGGCATCAACCAGTTGTCCTATGCGTACCAGGAGAAGGCGGGCGGCATCGCCGAGGCGCTCGGGCTCGCCGCGCACTTCGCCGAGGGCGGCCCGGTTCTCGTCATGCTGGCCGACAACATCGTCGAGCGCTCCATCCGTCCGATGGTCGACGCCTTCTGCGCCGACCCCGTCGGCTCCCGCATCCTGCTGTCCAGGGTGCTGGAACCCGAGCATCTGCGCCACCTCGGCGTGCCCGTCTTCGGGGAGGACGGCAGGGTGGTCCACATCGAGGAGAAGCCCGAGCATCCGGCTTCGGACTACTGCGTGACCGGCATCTACTGCTACGAGGCGGGTGTGTTCGACATCATCCGTGATCTCGTTCCCTCGGGCCGGGGCGAGTTGGAGATCACCGACGTGAACAACCACTTCGTCGGGAAGGGGCAGATGGCGCACGACATCCAGGAAGGCTTCTGGGGCGACGCCGGCGAGTCGATCGCGGCGTACTACGCGGTCAACGACTTCGTGCGCGAGAACGGCGCCAACCTGGCGTAGGGCAACCGCCCGACGGGACGGTCAGTCGGGGCGGGGCTCGACCGGGACGGCGAGCCGGACCCGGCGGACGCTCTCGGCGATGCCGGCACCATCGAGCCCGAGACTGGCGAGGATGTCGTCGGCCTTGCCCTGGGCGAGATACTGACGCGGGATCCCCAGCACGCGGGTGGCCGGCAGCGGGAGGCCCGCCGACTCCATCTCGGTCGCCATGGCGTCGAGGAGGAAGGCCCCGGCGCCGCCGTGGCGGACGCCATCCTCTGCGGTCACCACCAGGCAATGGCGCGCCGCGTCGTCGAGCATGGCGACGTCGGGCGGCGAGACGACGCGGGCGTCCCAGACGGTGGCGTCGATGCCCTCGCCGGCCAACTCGTCGGCGGCGCTCAGGCAGGCGGCGACGGTCTTGCCCACGCCGAGGAGACACACCGACCCGTCACCGGCGCGCAGCCGGCGCGCCTGGAGACCATTGCCCACCTCGTCGGCGCCCACGTGACGGGGCGCGGTCTTGGGCACGCGGATGGTGGAGGGCCCGGGCAACTCGAGGGCGGTCCGCAGCATCACTTCGACCTCCTCGGCCGAGGACGGCGCGAACACCGTCATGCCGGGGATGGACAGAGCCAGCGCCAGGTCGAGGATTCCGTGGTGGCTCGGCCCGTCGTCGCCGGTGATGCCGGCCCGGTCGAGCACGAAGACCACCGGGCAGCCGTGCAGCCCGACGTCGAGATTGGCCTGGTCGAAGGCGCGGGACCAGAAGGTCGAGTACACCGCGACCACGGGCCGCAGCCCCGCCATGGCCATTCCGGCGGCCGAGGTCGCTTCGTGCTGCTCGGCGATGCCGACGTCGAAGAAGCGGTCGGGGAACCGGGCCTGGAAGGCCAGCAACCCGGTGGGGCCCGCCATGGCCGCGGTGAGCGCCACGATGCGCGGGTCGTCCTCCGCCGCCGCCAGCAGGGCCAGCGAGAAGGCATCGGTGTACGTCGCAGCGCGCTGCGAGGACTCGTCGACGTCGTTCTCGGGAGCCGAGCCCAGCGAGGCGATCCCGCCGCCGTCGGATCCGGCCGAACCCCCTACGGCCCGGCCGGCGGAACTGCCCACCGTGTTCTCGAGCGCGATGGGCGTGGTGGCCTTGACGTCGTGGAGCCGCTGGATGTCGTCCTCTTCGGCCGGGGCATAGCCGCGGCCTTTCTGGGTCAGCACGTGGACGACGATCGGGCCGTCCCATTCGGCGGCGTGCAGGAAGGCCTGCTCCATGTGCTCGATGTCATGGCCGTCGATCGGCCCGGCGTAGCGCACGCCCAGCGCCTCGAAGAAGGTGTGCGGCGCCACCATGTCGCGCAGTGCACTGGTCAGCGAGTGCACCCCCGAGTAGGCCAACTCGCCCAGGGCGGGCAGTTCGCGCAGGCGCAGGCGCAGGCGCTCGCGGGCCGCCGTGTAGGTCGGGTTGAGCCGCAGTGTCGTGAGACTCTGGGAGAGCTGCGAGACCGTCGGCGCGTAGGATCGACCGTTGTCGTTGAGCACGATCACCACGCGGCGATGGGAGTGCCCGAGGTTGTTCAGGGCCTCGTAGGCCATGCCCCCGGTGAGGGCGCCGTCTCCGACCACGGCCACCACCTTGCGCTCCCCGTCGATCCCCCGGAGCGCGAAGCCGCTGGCGATCCCGTGGGCATAGGAGAGGCCGGTCGAGGCATGGCTGTTCTCGATCCAGTCGTGCTCGGACTCGGCCCGGTTCGGGTAGCCGGACATGCCGCCCGCCTGCTTCAACGTCTTGAAGCCGTAGCGGCGGCCGGTGAGCAACTTGTGCACGTAGGCCTGGTGGCCGGTGTCCCACAGGATGACGTCGCGGGGAGAGTCGAAGACACGGTGCAGCGCCAACGTGAGCTCGACGGCCCCGAGGTTGGAGCCGAGATGTCCACCGGTCGTCGTGACCGTGTCGACGATGAACGCCCTGATCTCCTCGCAGAGTTCGACGAGTTGCTCGTCGCTCAACTCCTTCAGATCGGCGGGCGTCTCGATGCTGGGCAGGATCATGGCGAGGGCCCAGGCTACCCGCTGGTCTCCGCGCCGGCCTTGCGTTGCGGGGTCAGCAGGGTGCAGGCGGCGACGCCGAAGGAGGCCAGGGCCAAGACCTGGAGGCCGCGGGCGGGGCCCAGGTTCTGCGAGATCCACCCGACGATCGGGGCCCCGGCGACCCAACCGACGTAGCCCGCCGCGGTGAAGGCGCCCACGGCGCTGACCACCTGGCTGGCCAGGCGGCTCACCGTGCTCATGACCAGCGGCCAGAACAGCGAGGCGCCTCCGGCACCCAGAGCCAGGCCGAGCGCGGCAACGCCAGAGACGGAGGTGAGCGACTCCAAGAGGATGCCGGCGCCGGCCACGCAGCCGCCGGTGATGAGGGCCCGCCGGGTGGAGAGGCGGCCGAGCAGGTGGCCGCCGGCACCGCGGGTCGTGGCCGCCATCAACTGGCCGACCACGTACGCCCCGGCCCCCAGCAGCACCCCCGTGGCCAGGTGGTTGCGCAGGTAGAGGACGCCCCAGGTGTCGACGCCGCCCTCGGTGATCTCCGCCAGGGCGAACACGGCCAGGAGCACGACCAGTCCGTCACGGCGCAGGCGGCGGAACGGATGCCGGTCCGCCGCGGGCGCGGTCCCGGCCAGGTCGGTCGGCGCCAGGGCCGTGCCCGGGTCGGTGACGAGGGCCCACATGCCGACGACCAGTGCCACGACGGCGATGGCCGGCCAGACCCAGCGCCAGGACACGCCGGCGTGGATGACGAGCGCGGCCGCGGCCGCGCCGGTGAGCGCCCCGGTGTTGAACAAGGCGTGCAGGCGCACCAGTGCCTTCGGGCTTTGCACCAGGCGATGCGACGCCTCGGCGTTCATGGCGGTGTCGATGGAGCCGCCGGCCACCTCCACCAGGACCAGCACCACGGCGAAGGACCACGTGTCATGGGTGAGCGCCAGCACGCAGAGGAGGACCGACCAGGCGAACAGCGCGATCCACAGCAGGCGACGGGCGCCGACCCGGTCGCAGAAGTGGGCCATGACGGCACTCGACGCACCGGCAACCGCGATGGCCACGGCCAACAGCACGCCCAGCTGCGCGTCATTGAGGGAGAACGTGTGCTGGATGTTGAACAGCATCACGGCCCAGCTGCCCCAGAAGAGGCCGAAGGTGGCGAAGGCCGCCACGACCGGCCCGGCCCCGGCGAGCAGGCGCTGCCCCTCGGTGGCGGGCGGGGTCGCGCTCAGGACGAGCCCGGGGCGCCCGCCTTGGCCAGGAAGGTGGAGCGGTCGACCAGGACCCGGGTGACGCGGCCCGCACCGACGAGGCCGCCGCCGTCCCCCTCGAGCCGGGCGGCGGACACGGTGAACGTCATCCGCCGGCCCTCGACCTTGACGAGCGTCGCCTCGGCCAGCACGACCGAGCCCACGGCCACGGGCGCCAGGTGGTCGAACTGCACCCGGGTGGCCACGCTGGACTGCGCCTCGTTGAGGTGCCCGTCGGTGGCCCGGCAGGTGGCCTCCTCGCACAGCGCGATGAGGCGGGGGGTGGCGAGCACGGGGACGTCGCCCGAGCGAAAGTGCTCGGCCGTGTCCTCGGCCCCGACCGTCAATTCCAGCTGGGCGGTGAGCCCGGCGTGCGGCCCGTGCCCCGCCACGGTGGAGGGAGCGGAGGAGTCGGCAGGCACGACGATTACGATACCGCCGTGACCGACACCGCCCTCGATCGACCCTGACGTGCTCGAACGTGTGCTGTCCACCGCCTTGGTCGGCGGCGGCGACATGGCGGAGGTGTTCGCCGAGGACGCCGTCGACGGCCAGCGCCATGCTCGACGACCGCCGGGTCGAGGAGCTCTCCTCGGGCCGCTCGCGAGGCGCCGGGATCCGGGTGGTCGACGGGGAGACGACCGGATTCGCCCACACCGCCGACCTGAGCGAGCCCGGCCTGCTGGCCGCGGCCGAGGCGGCGGCCGCCGTGGCCCGCCAGGGCGGGAACGGGGTCCGCACCGTCGGCGCTCGACCCGCTGACCGCCCACGGGCGGGGCGACCGCACCGCACCCGAGTCGGTGGACAAGGCACGCAAGCTCGAGCTGCTCACCCGGGCCGACGAGGCCGCCCGCGCCGCCGGCGACGCCATCACCCAGGTGCAGGTCGGCTACGGCGACAGCCGCCGCCGCATCCTGATCGCCAACTCCGACGGCCTGCTCGCCCAGGACGACCAGATCCGCACCCGCTTCAACGTCGTGTGCGTGGCCATCGGCGACACCGGCATGCAGACGGGCTACGAGTCGCTGGCCCGCACGGAGGGCTTCGAGATGTTCGAGCGCCACCGCGTCGAGGAGATCGCCGCGGTGGCCGCGGCGCGGGCGCTGACCAAGCTGTCGGCCCGGCCCGCGCCGTCGGGCGAGGTGCCGATCGTGCTGGCGGGCGGGAGCGGCGGCATCCTCTTCCACGAGGCCTGCGGGCACGGCCTCGAGGCCGACCACATCGTCAAGGACGCGTCGGTGTACGCCGGACAGGTCGGGGAGCAGGTGGCCAGCCCGCTCGTGACGCTGGTCGACGACGGCACCGTGCTGGGGGAGTGGGGCAACTTCGCGGTCGACGACGAGGGGTGCCCGCCCGGCGCAACGTGCTGATCGAGAACGGGGTCCTCACCGACTACATGTGGGACTGGCTCCGGGCGCGCAAGGAGGGACGCGAGTCCTCGGGCAACGGGCGGCGGCAGAGCTACCAGCACCTGCCCATGGTGCGGATGACCAACACCTTCCTGCTGGCGGGCACCGAGGACCCCGACGAGATCGTGGCCCAGACGCCCACGGGCGTGTACGTGACGAAGCTCGGCGGCGGCCAGGTCAACACGGCGACGGGTGACTTCGTCTTCGGCACCACCGAGGCCTACCTGATCGAGGACGGTCGCATCACCGAGCCGCTGCGCGACGCCAACCTGATCGGCAACGGCCCCGAGGTGCTGCGGCGCATCGACGCCGTGGCCAACGACTTCGACATGACGCCGGGCACCTGCGGCAAGGACGGCCAGAGCGTCCCGGTCGGGTGCGGGCAAGCCGACGCTGCGCATCACCGGCGTGACGCTCGGAGGGACGGCGTGACGCGACGAGCTCCTCGATCTGGCGCAGTCGCGTCGTCGCCCGGGCGCGGCCGCCGGCGAGGGCATCGAGGTCTACGTGACCCGGGGCACCGACACCGAGGTGCGGGCCTACGAGGGCGAGGTGGAGTCGCTGACCTCGGCCGACTCCGCCGGCGTGGGCATCCGCCTCGTGCTCGACGGCCTGACGGCGCGGGCAGCCAGGTCGGATTCGCCTGGGCCGGCTCGCTCGAGCCGGCGGTGATCGCGGCCACCCTGGCCGACGCCCGCGACAACGCCAGCTTCGCCACCCCGGACCCCGACGTCGGTCCTGGCCGGCGCCCGACGGCGTGGCGCCGGCGGAGCTCGACCTGTGGGACGACGGGGTGGGCTCGACGCCGATGGAGAAGAAGGTCGCCATGGCGCTCGAGCTCGAGCGAGCGACCCGTGCCGCCGACCCGGGATCCGCCAGGTCTCCTCGGCCGACTACTCGCGACAGCCGGGTGGAGGTGGCCGCTGGCCTCGACGACCGGCATCCGCGTCGCGGCGGCGCACGACGCCTTCCTCTCGGTCGATGCCATCGCCGGCGAGGGTGCCGACACCCAGACCGGCATCGGGTTCAGCGTCGGTCGCGGGCCGGGCGAGCTGGACCCCGACGAGGCGGTGGACGACGCCGTCGCTCCGGGCCACCCGGATGCTCGGGGCGCAGCAAGGCGCGCTCGGCGCACTGCACGGTCGTCTTCGACCCGCGGGTGGTGTCCACGTTGCTGGCGGTGGTGTCGTCCGCCCTCTCGGGTGAGGCCGTCGTCAAGGGCCGCTCGTTCTTCGCCGGCCGCATCGGCGAGACGATCGCCACGGGCGGGGTCACGCCTCGTCGACGACCCGACCGACCCGCGGGCCTTCGGCGCCTCGTCCCACGACGGCGAGGGGCTGGCCTGCCGGCGCAACGTGCTCATCGCCGAGGGCGTGCTGCGGCAGTTCGTCTACGACACGGTCTCGGCCCGGCGGGCCGGGGCGGTGTCGACCGGGTCGGCCGTGCGGGGCGGCTTCGCCGGCACGCCGGGGGCGGGGTGCCGCGCCCTGGTGCTCTCCCCGGGCGCCAAGGGTCCCGACGAGATCCTGGCCGCCGTCGGCGAGGGCCTCTACGTGCAGTCGGTCTCGGGCATCCACTCGGGGGTCAACCCCGTGAGCGGCGACTTCTCGGTCGGGGCCGAGGGGCTGATGATCGAGGGTGGCGCGCTGGCCGACCCGGTGCGGGAGGTGACCGTCGCCTCCACGCTGCAGCGCATGCTGCAGTCGGTGGTCCACATCGGCGGCGACGTGCGCTGGCTCCCCGGCGTGGCCGCCGGCCAGACCCTGGCCATCGCCGACATGGCGCTCAGCGGCGATTGAGCTCTCAGCCGGCGGTGCTCGAGGCCGGCGTCGGCCTGCTCGGCTGTCCTGCCGAGCCGCCCTTGCTCGGAGCCGCCCTTGTCCGGAGCCGCCCTTGTCGGAGCCGCTCTTGTCGGAGCCGCTCTTGTCGGACGTCGACTCCTTCTTGGACGAGCGACTCGGTGGCCGACGTCTCGCTGCTCGAGGCCGTCGGCACCCTTCTTCCCGGAGCCGTTGCTCCCCGACGGCCGCCCGCGAGTCGGTCTTGTAGAAACCGCTGCCCTTGAGCACGATCCCGACGGCGCCGAAGACCTTGCGCAGCGGGCCGCCGCACTCGGGGCACTCGGTCAGCGGGTCATCCGTGAACCTCTGCACGGCTTCGAGGCGGTGCCCGCAGGACGTGCAGGCGTACTCGTAGGTCGGCAATGGGACTCCTCCGGGGCCGCTGGTTGGCACTCACTGCCTTGAGACTGCCAAGTCTATCCGCCGGAACGGGCCTGGCGGCGTCGGACCCCGGCCATTCCACGGTCGTAGACTCCACCTCGTGTCCGACCGCATGCTGGCCCACCTCGACCCGCTGGGCGGCGCCCGCATGGTCGACGTCACGCCCCGGGAGCCCACGCACCGGCGGGCCCTGGCCCGCTGCCGGGTCTCGATGATGCCCGAGACGACCGCGAAGGTGGCCAACAACGCCATCACCAAGGGCGACGTGCTCGGCGGCGGCCCGGATCGCCGGGATCCAGGCGGCCAAGCGCACGGCCGAGCTGATCCCGATGTGCCACCCGGTCCTGGTGGGCTCCATCGGGGTCAACTTCTCCATCGGCGACGACTTCGTGGAGGTCGAGGCCCAGGTCGAGACCGTCGACCGCACCGGGGTCGAGATGGAGGCGATGACCGCCTGCACCGTCGCCGCCCTCACGGTCTACGACATGTGCAAGTCGGCCGACCGCACCATGATGGTGGAGCACCTGGCGCTGTGGGAGAAGTCCGGCGGCCGCTCCGGGCCCTGGCGCCGGTCCGCGGTCAATCACCTCTAACTCGAGTTCTCGTTCGGCCCGTCACCATCCGCCCCGTCCGTTCCACCCCGCCCGCCCGACGCTCGCGGGCTGCGCCGGCCGGCCCGCCCGGCACCCTGGTCTACATTCGGTCCCGGTGACCCGCGTGGAGGAGGCGCCCGCCGTCGGCAAGGGGATCGTCGGCGCCGTCACGTCGGAGGTCGGGCGGATCGGCGGCCGCAATGCGGTCATTGCGCGCTCCCTCGGGACCATGCGTCGGGGCGCCATCACCCACGCGGACGGGGTGCGGCTGGCCGAGGCGGCCGACCAGGCCGTTGCGCTCGGCATCCCCCTCGTCTTCTTCGTGGCCTCGAGCGGCGCCGACGTCCTCGACGGCGTGGCCGCGCTCCACGGGTGGGGCCGCGCCGCCGCCGCCATCGCGCGCTGCAGCGGGCAGGTCCCCGTCATCGCGGCGGCGACCGGCCCGGTGGTCTCCGGCCCCGCGCTGCTGCTGGGCCTCTCGGACCTGGTCGTGATGAGCTCCGAGGCGGTGGCCTTCGTTTCAGGCCCGCAGATGGTGGCGGAGTTCACCGGGATCGAGATCGGGATCGGGGAACTCGGTGGCGCGGCCGTCCACGCCAGGGCGAGCGGGCTGTGCGCGGTGCAGTCCGACGACGTCGACGGCGCCGTGGCCGAGCTCCTCGAGTACCTGCCGTCCAACACCGACGAGGTCCCGCCGTTGGCCCCGGTCAGCGATTCGGTGCGCCGCCCCACGCCCGAGCTGCGTGAGTGTGATCCCCGAACGCAAGGCGGCCACCTACGACGCGCGGGACGTGGTCCGGTCGTTGTGCGACGACGGCGAGTTCCGAGAGCTCTGGCCACGCTGGGCCGGGCAGCTGGTCACCGCCTTCGCCGGCTGGGCGGGATGCCGGTCGGGTTCGTGGCCAACCAGCCCCGGATCCTGGCCGGCACCCTCGACATCGCGGCCTCGCAGAAGGGTGCTCGCTTCGTCCGGCTCTGCGACGCCTTCAACCTGCCGATCGTGAGCCTGGTCGACACACCGGGGTTCCTGCCCGGCAAGGACCTCGAGTGGCGCGGCATGATCCGCCACGGGGCCGAGCTGGCCTTCGCCTACGCGCAGGCGACGGTGCCCCGGTTGTGCCTCATCCTGCGCAAGGCGTTCGGCGGGGCCTACATCGTCATGGACTCCCGGGGCATCGGCAACGACGTCTGCCTGGCCTGGCCGGGGGCCGAGGTGGCCGTCATGGGGGCATCGGGCGCCGTTCAGATCCTCTACCGGGGCCTCGAGCCCGGGGAGCGGTCGGATCGGGAGCTGGCCTACGAGGGGGCCTATCTCAACCCGTGGCCGGCCGCGGAGCGCGGGCTGGTCGACCAGGTGATCGACCCGGCGGACAGCCGGATCGTGCTGTGCGGGGTCCTGCGCCAGCTCGGCACGAAGAGGGAGCTGGTCGTGGGCCGGAAGCACGATGCCGGTCCGCAATAGGGGTTCACCAGGGAAAACGTGGATTGTCATCATTTCGTAACGAGGCTGAGGTGCTTTCGACGCCGAACCCGGTGATGGATCGGGCATGATCAGCGGTGTGGTCCCCCCTACAGACGACGCCCTGTTCGTCCTCGAGTCGTGCCACAGCACGTGGATCTTCGACACCGACAGGATGCGCTTCCGGCGCGTCCTGAAGGGCCTCGCGCTGGACGCCCACGCCGCCACCACCGCGTGGCGGGCGTACTACGGGCTGGAGATCGATCCGATCTCGGAGTCGTTCGTCGTCCTGCTCAACCCGGAGGGCACCCGCCTGCTCCGGTCGTGGCGTCACGTCGAGCACTGCCCCCAGTGCGGGGGCAACCAGACCGCCGAGCTCTCCCTCGACGAGCTGCGGAGCGCCTCGCTGGCCTGAGCGCGCCCGCGCTCAGAGGTGGAACACGGGCGCGACGGCGAGCACCCGCCTTGCGCTCTCCCGCTCAGGAGGTGGACGTCGGGCACCGACACCCCTCGGCCATGCGGGCACGAACCGCTACTTCCATTGGCGTCGCACGAACTCCGCATAGGCGTTGGCCATGTGCTCGGGCAGGAGCGGTGGCACCCGGCGGGTCACGCGCAGCACGGCGGCGTCGACGGACGGCACGGGCCGGAACGAGTCGGCGGGGAACCGCCGGCCCATGGTGAAGGACCACCAGGGCGCCCATGTCGTGGACAGCAGCGTCGTCGGGGGCACCGCGGTCCGCTTGCGCGCCACCTCGCGTCTGGACGAGCAGATCGGCGCGCCGCAGGCCGCTGTTCGGGTCGTCGAGCAGGTGGCGCAGCAGAGACGTGGTGGCACCGAAGGGAATGGAGCCCATCGCCCGGAACGGACGGCGCGGCATGGAGTAGCGGCAGCGCATCGCAGCACACGACGGTGACGTGGGCCAACGCCCAGCTGGCGCACGGCGCGACGCAACTGCTCCGCCCAGTACGGGTCGCGTTCCAGCGCAACGACCTCGACCCCGCGCCGGGCGAGCGCGAGGGTGCAGGCGCCGCGCCCGGCGCCGATCTCGACTACGAGTTCACCCGCCTCGAAGGCCGCGTCGGCGACCAGGACGTCGGCGAGGTCAGGCCGGAGGAAGTTCTGGCCGAGACGGCGCCGCCGCTCGTCCCGTGGTGTCCGCTTGCCCGCGGACACGGAAGTCCGTGACCGTGCTCATGGGGACCATTGTGCACCGGGCCGGGTGCGGGGCGCCACGGTCATCCCGGCGGGGGGCCGGGCGACCCCTGGCGACGCGCGCGGCGCTCGGCGCGTTCGATCTCGCGTTCGACGTCCGACCACACCAGGGGATCGGGATCCTCGGACGCCTGGGCCCTCGTCATGATCACGAACGCCACCGTCCAGAGGACGGCGATGGTGCTCAGCTTGGCCAGGAAGCCGGCCAGCTCCTGGTCGAGCAGGGGCGACAGGCCCGCCACGGTGCCCTGGTGGGCGAAGGTGGGGTAGAGCGAGTGGCGGGCGAAGATCCAGACGATGGAGAGGAAGCTGGGCACGATCGACTGCACGATGAGATAGCCGCCTCGTCCGAGCGCCGAGAGGCGCGGCGTCCCCGGCAGTTCGGTCAGGACCGGCGCCCACAGCACGAAGCCCCGAGGCCAGCACGACGAGCTCGAGCACGACGCGGGCCGCATCCGACCGGGCGGCCAGGCTCGACGGCGCCCGTGGTCAAGCGTGGCCACGGCCACAACCGTCACGATGGCCACGGCAGGCAGCGGCCGGACGACCACGCGCAGCACGGCGTCGACCGCGGGGGGCCGGGTCAGGCGGGCGATGATCGGGCGGGGCGTCCCCAGGACCAGGAGGGGCGGCACGGCGAGCGTCAGCAACAGCCGCTGAAGCACGAGCGCCAGGAGCAGCCAGTGGCTGGCCAGGTCGCCCAGCGGCCAGGTCACGGCGGCGAGGAGGAGGACGGCGCCGCCGAGGAAGAGGAGCCGCTGGCGCGTTGTCGCGCCGTAGCCCGTGCCCGCCGGGTCGCCCCCAGGTAGACGGCCACGAGGGCCGGGAGCGCGAGCAGCCAGAACAGATGGAGGTGCCAGTCGAAGGGGCGGGTGGCGGCGATCACCCGGTGGCGCCCGCCGTAGGCTCTGGGCGATGGAGGCCCCCGCGAAGCTCGACCGGCTCGAGCGCGTCACCGATCTGGTGCTGGTACTGCTCGACACCCACCAGCCGCTGACGCTCGACGCCATCGCGCACCAGGTCCCCGGGTATCCCGCCGAGCACGCGGCCCGCCGCCAGGCCTTCGAGCGGGACAAGCGGCTCCTGCGCGACGAGGGCATCCCCGTGCTGACGGAGCGGCTGCCCGGGCCACGAGCAGTACGGGTACCGCATCGACCGGGAGTCGTTCTACCTGCCCGACCTCGACTCTCGAACCCGACGAGCAGGTCGCGCTCCACCTCGCCGTCGCCGGCGTCCACCTCGGCGATCCTAGTGGTCGGGATGCGCTGCTGAAGCTGGGGGCGGCGGGGTTGGGGGACGTCCGGCCCGATTGCGTCCATGGTGCCGCCGGCCGCGCTCATCGAGCTGTTCGAGGCGGTGCGCACGCACGCCACGGCGACGTTCGCGTACCGGGGAGAGGACCGGCGGGTGGCGCCGGTGGGCCTGTGGTTCCGCTTCGGGCACTGGTATCTCGTGGCCTGGGATATCGACCGGACCGCCGTGCGGACGTTCCGGGTCGACCGCATCGAGGGCGAGGTCTCCCGCGGTGATGCCGGCGGCGCCGCCGTGCCCGACGGACGTCGAGGTGGACGTGAAGGCGGCCCTGCCCGACGAGCCGTGGGAGGTCGAGGGCGAGGACCGCGTCGAGATGCGGGTCCGGGTCGACGCGGTCGAAGCGCGGCGCGTCGTCGACGAGGTGGGCGAGGACAAGGTGGTGTGCCGCCTCGACGACGAGTCCGTCGACCTGGTGCTGGGCGTCTCGTCCTTCGCGTCCATCCGCTCCTGGGTGCTCGGCCTCCTCGACCACGTCACGGTGCTCGAGCCCGCCGCGCTTCAGGGAGGAGCTGGTCGCCTGGCTCGACGCGGTGGCGGCGCCCGCCCCGCCCCTCCCGGCCCAGCCCCGCGTCCCGGAGACGGGCGGCGGGTCGGCCGACGAGGAGCCGGCGGCGGCGCGCAGCGCGCCCGGGCGCGAGACCAGCCGTCGCCTGCGTCGACTCTTGGCGCTGGTCGGCTGGCTGGCGCAGGTCGGGGAGGCCCCCATCGCCGAAGCGGCCCAGCGGTTCGGCATGAGCGAGAAGGAGCTGGTGGCCGAGTTGGAGCTGGCGGCCTGTTGCGGCATCCCGCCCTATACCCCGGACACGCTGATGGAGATCGAGGTGTCCGAGCATTCCGTCCGCGCCTTCCTGCCGGCGGAGTACGCCCGGCCGCGCCGCCTGACCCCGGCCGAGGGGTTCGCCGTCGCGGCCTCGGCGCGCCTGCTCCTCGCCGTGCCGGGGTCCGGAGGATGGCGCACTGCGGCGCGCCCTGGCCAAGCTCGATGTCGCGCTCGGGTCCCGCGAGGCGGTCGGCCTCGACGTGGACGCACCGGCCCACCTCGCCGTCGTCCGGGACGCGGCCGACGCCGGCCGAGCGATCGAGATCGACTACCTCTCGGGGTCGCGCGACGAGTTGACGACACGCACGCGTGGAGCCCGTGCAGGTCGCCACCATCGACGGGCACTGGTATCTCGATGCCTACTGTCACCGCGCCGGCGACATGCGGCGCTTCCGGGTCGACCGGATCGATGCCGTGCGCCCGCTGGAGCAGAGCGCCACGCCGGCGGCCACGCGGTGCGCGCCCGCTGGAGGAGATGTTCGTGCCGGGCCCCGGCGCGGTCGAGGTGCACCTGCAGCTCGGCCCGGGGGCGCAGTGGGTGCCCGAATCCGTGCCCGTGCGCGCCGTGCGGCGGGATCCCGACGGGACCGTGACCGACATCCTTCTCGACGTCTCCGGCATGGCCTGGTTCGAGCGGCTCCTGCTCCAACTCGGTCCCGCGGTCCGGGTCGTGAGCCCCCCGAGCTGACCGGCCTTGCCGCGGAGGCAGCCCGCCGCGTGCGTGCGCGCTACGAAGAACCCGCGTCGCTATCGTCGGGGTCATGAGCGAGATGGGTGATTTCAACCGGGCCGTGATCGAGGAGTTCCGGGCCAACGACGGCAAGGTCGGGGGCGGGTTCGCCGGTGCCCCCATGGTGCTGTTGACCACGACCGGGGCGAAGTCGGGGGAGAAGCGGGTGAACCCTCTCGTCGGGCTCGTCGACGGCGGCACCCTCTACGTGGTCGCCTCCAAGGCGGGCGCACCCACCAGTCCCGACTGGTACCACAACCTGCTCGCCAACCCCGAGGTCGAGGTGGAGTTCGGCGGTGACCGCTTCGAGGCGACCGCCGTGCCGATCGTCTCGGGACCGGAACGGGACCGCCTCTACGCCGCCCAGGTGGCGGCTCAGCCCGGCTTCGCCGATTACGAGAAGGCGACGACGCGGGTCATCCCGATCGTGGAGCTGCGCCGCCGGCCCTGACCCGACGGCCGACCGTTCACCTCCGCCACTGCGTCGGGGCGACGGGAGGTCGCAATGCTCAGGATCCACGGGGTCGGGCGGGACAAAGCCGACTACTACCTCTCCGACCTCGCCCGCGAGCTGCCGGTGTCCGGGCCGGGTCGTTGGGCCGGGACGGCAGCCGCCGGGCTCGGGCTGACGGGGCCGGTCGATCCCGCCGACTTCCGGCGCCTGCTCGAGGGCCGGCATCCCGCCACGGGAGCGGTGCTGGGGACCGGACGGACCACGGTGGCGGCCTTCGACCTGACCTTCAGCGCGCCCAAGTCGGCCAGCGTGCTGTTCGCGCTGGGCGGTGCGGACGCGGCGAGCGCCGTCGTGGACGCCCACACCCGGGCGGTCCGGGGCTCGCTCTCGTATCTCGAGCAGCACGGCATCACCGCGGCACGGCGCGCCGGCGAGGCCAGGGTGGTGCTCCCCACCTCGGGCGCCGTGACGGCCGTCTTCACCCATGGGGTGAGCCGCAACGGTGACCCGCACGTGCACAGCCACCTCGTGCTGGCCAACCTCGCCCATGGCACCGACGGACGGTGGGGCGCCTGCGACCGGCGGGGGATCGAGGCGCATCGCATGGCGGCGTCGGCGGTCTACGAGGCGCACCTGCGCGCCGAGTTGGTGGCGGCACTGGGCGTGCGGTGGGCCGGAGCGCCCGGGCGCAGCGCAGAAGTCGTGGGGGTCCGGCCGGAGCTGCTCGGCGCATTCTCGACGCGGGGTGCGGACATCCGCCGCCACATGCACGAAACCGGGGCCCGCTCGAGCCGTGGCGCCCGCGTCGCCTGGGCGGCCACCCGTCCCGCCAAGTCGCCCAGCGCACCGTTCGGCGATCTGGCGGCGCGTTGGCAGCTCCAGGCCGCCGCCGTCGGCGTCCCGCTGGAGCTCGAGCTCCGGCCCGCCCGGTCGCCGCGGGCGGTGCTCGACGAACACCGCTTCGCCGGCGTGCTCTCCCTCACGCCCCACGGTGGGGCGCGCCGGCGCGATGTGGTGACGGCGTTCGGCGCGGCGGCCCGCGACGGCGTCAGCGCCCCCGCCGTGGCGCGCCTGGTGGCCCAGTGGGTGCCACCGGGGCCGGTGGGGGTGGCGGAACCGCTCGAGGCGCGACGCACGGTTGTGCCGGCGGACCATCACCTGCGCCTCCTGGGTCCCCGCCCGGTCGACCCCGACGACCACGAGGTCTGGCGGGGCGCCGCCCGCGCCATCGATGCCTACCGGGACCGGTGGGGTCTCGGGCGGGCCGCGGCGCCGCTCGGCACGCCGGCGGGCCTGGCCGCGCTGCCCGCCATCCGTCTGGCCGATCTCGTCCGCACCGAGCGGGAGCTCGCGCTGGCGCGGGCCCGGCTCGGGTGGCGCGAACCGTTCACCGCCGAACGCGGGCTGGGTCGCTGAATCATCGGCCCCGCTCGGCGGGGACCGGGCGGACGTGCGCGCGCGCCGGCGGGAGGAGCTCGCGCCAGGGGAAGCACTCGTGCGCCGGCGTGAGCGTGACTTCCTCGACCTCCTTGTGGATCCCGAGGACCAGGGCGCGTCCGGGCGTGCCGTGGGCGACGGCGTCCACCGGGAGGCCGGGCTGGCGCGACGTCCCGAGCGACGTCGAAGGACGGACACGGCCCCAGCGGTCCACCGAGCGGCTGACCGTCATTGCGTGCACCGCCCGGTCGCCCGCCAGCGCGCTGATGTCGCGGCAGCGTCGTCGTATCCGCGATCCCCCGCAACACCACGGTCGTCCCGAAAAGCGAGAGGAACCCGTCGGCTGCCGGTCCCCACCGGGTGCGGGCCTGGGAGAGATCCTGCAGGCACGCGAGCACCAGGAGCCCCTGCCCCGCTCCCTCACTGACCATGGCCGGCAGGTCGGGGATCGGGGCGATGTTGGCGACTTCGTCGAGAGCAAGAAGCGTCGGCGGCGCCGTCCAGGCCGTCGCGGGACCGAGCGTAGGTGGCATCGCGCACATCCCCCACGATGGCGACGACGAGCGGCGCGAACTGACGCTGCCGCCGACCGGTCGAGCAGAGGTAGAGGGTGTTGGGCCCGGCACAGAACGCGTCGAGGTCCAGAGGTGCCGCTCGGGTCGATGCGAGCGCGCCCTCGGTGCGATACGCGGCCAACACGCCGGAAGCGGTCGACCAGATCCCTGACTGCTCTCGGGAATCCGTGGCGACGATGCCGGCGAGCAGATCGGTCGCCGGAGCGTCCCCACCGGCGTTCGAGGCGAGGATGTCGAGGGCCGGGGCCCCGTTGTGGCGATCGATCCACTGCAGGACGTCCCGCATGCCGAGCTCCTCCGTTGCGGCGGCATGGAGCAGGGTCGAGAGCAGCGCGCCGGCGCGTTCGGTCCAGTGGTGCTCGCCGGCACGCGGCCCGTTCAGCCGGCTGGCCCCGACCATCGCGTCTGCCGTCACGACCGCGGCGTCCCAATCACGAGCGGTCGTCAACGGCGACCAACCGACGCGCTCGACGCCCGTTGGGCATTCCACCTCTCCACTCGGGTCGTAGAGGAACGACCAACCTTCGACGCCACGCGACGGTGCGGTCGCCCGCATCACGTCGGGTTTCGTCGAGGTCGAGACGACCGGCCCGTCCGACAGCAAAATATTGGGGATGACCAGGGAAGATGTCTTCCCGGCCCGCGGGGGTCCCAGCACCAGTGTCGAGCACTGAGGACCGGCCCACATCCAGCCGCGGGCGCCATCACCAACATAGATGCTGTGGCGCGTCAAACGGTGGACCGTGCGCAGTGCTGCACTCGAAATCAGGCACGAATCGGCGGTGTCGACATTCGTATGAGCGGTGTGTTCCACACCACGCGATGTTTGCCTTGGCGAACCGACAAATCCATGGGACATATCACGCAATGTGACGACGGCAATATCTTTCTGTCGTCGCGCCGACGCAGGATGCGCCGCGTGTGCGCACGCGGAACAGGGTGAAACGAAGGTCGTCGACGAGTGCAAAATGACCCCGCGAATAAAGAATGCTTGACCTGAGCGTCTCTATAACAGAAGAATGGTGTCTACCCGAAGTGTGAGGGAGGGTATGACATGTGCTGCGACACAATGGTGTGGAGCGCGCAAAGCGAAAACTGTCGGCTTCGTTTTCGCGTGCTCGTCGCCGCGCCGCACGGTGTCAGCGTGACATCGCAACTCGGGGAATCAAGTCGGACTGGCGTGATGTGGTGGTGTCGATGACACCGGCGCAGCTACCCCAGCCGTCGCAAATGAAACCGGTGCGGCAGTGCGCATGGTGCGGGGCAGTCGACCGTGGCGTGGCGCAGGCTTCACCTCTATTCAGTGACCATGCTCCTAGGGAGGTGCACCTGTGGCAGTAGCCGCAAAAAGAAGGGCCCCGGCCAAGAAGGCCGCGAAAAAGCGGGCCCCTGCAAAGAAGGCAGCGAAACGCTCAACGGCGAAGAAGGCCGTCAAGCGGGCTCCGGCAAGGAAGTCCGTGAAGCGGGCTCCGGCACGCAAGGCCGCCAAGAAGCGGGCTCCGGCACGCAAGGCCGCCAAGAAGCGGGCTCCTGCGAAGAAGGCGGCCAAGAAGCGGGCGCCGCCCGCAAGGCCGCCAAGAAGCGGGCAACCGCAGCCAAGCGGACGGCCACCAAGAAGCGGGCGACCGCCCGCAAGGCCGTCAAGAAGCGGGCAACCGCGTAAGCGGACGGCCACCAAGAGGCGGGCGCCGCTCGCAAGGCCGTCAAGAAGCGGGCAACCGCGGCCAAGAAGGCCGTGCGTCGCGCACCCGCCCGCAAGGCGGCAAAGTCGGCGCTGAGCGCTACGTTCCCTCGGGAACATGTGGAGACCGGGGGCCCTCGGGCCCCCGGTTCCACGTCCGGGGGCTGGTTACGGAAGGCCGCTCCAGCTCGGCGACGTCGGCCGGCCAGTCAACGTCGTAGGCCAGGTCCGGGTTCCGCAGGACGCGCACCGGCAGGCCGATCCTGGTCGCCTCCGCCCTGTGGGCCCGGAAGGAGCCGGGGCCGTAGGCGAAGCGGAAGCCCGAACCCGCCGGGAGGCGGAGAACGTTGGTGCCGTCGTCGCCCCGGTCGGGGACGAGGGTGACCCCCTCGAACGGGGCGAGCCCTCCCAACCCATGGGCCCTGGGGAGGTCACCGTGGGCGACCGTCACCCAGCGTGCCCCCGCCCGGGCCAGTCGGTCGACGCCCGCCCGCACGGCTCCGTTGAGGCCCTGCCCCGGCTCCCACATGACGGCGGCGCCCAACTCCGACGCCCATTCCGCCACTTCCTGGTCGTCGCAGACCACCGCGACGGGGAGCGGCACGCAGGCCGCCACCACCTGCGAGGCCATGAAGCGGACGAGCCGGATGCGCTCGGGATCCGAGAGGGCGGGTCCCAACCTCCGCTTGGCCTCATGGAACGCCTTGACCGGGATCAGGACCACCTCGGGCCCCAGCGGGCGGTCGACCACCGGCCCCGCATGCTGCGCTGCCGGCACGGTGGCCCTCGACACTCGGGACAGTGTACGGGTCAACGCGAAGGTCGTTGTGGGGCGGTCGTAGGCTCTGGTGGCATGAGTGACCGGGTGGCGGTTATCGGCGCGGGCTCCTGGGGCACCGCAGTCGGCACCATCGTCGGTGCTTCGCATCCCGCGTCACTGTGGGTGCGCTCCCCTGAGCTCGCGGCGTCCATGGCGCAGACACGCCAGAACGAGAAGTACCTGCCGGGTCTGCAGATCCCGGACGGTCTGATGGTGACGTCGTCGCTGGCCGAGGCGCTCGACGGCGCCGGCATCGTCTTCATGGCCGTGCCGTCGCACGGGTTCCGTGCCGTGCTCAGCGACATGCAGCCTCTGGCGGGCGGGATCGAGGCCGTGGTCAGCCTGGCCAAGGGAATCGAGACGGGAACCAACCTGCGCATGTCCCAGGTGGTGGCCGAGGTGCTGCCCGGTCTCCCCGCCGGGGTGCTGACCGGGCCCGAACCTCGCCCGCGAGGTGGCCGAGGGCCATCCCGCCGCCTGTGTGGTCGCCCTCACCGACGAGGCCCTGGCGAGCCGCGTGCAGGGGTTGGTCGCACACGCGCACGTTCCGCGCCTACAGGGGGACCGACGTCGTGGGGTGTGAGATCGCCGGCGCCACGAAGAACGTGATGGCCATCGCCGCCGGGATCGGGGACGGGTTGGGCCTCGGGGACAACACCCGCGCCGTGCTCATCACACGGGGCCTCGCCGAGCTGGGGCGGCTGGGTGTCGCGCTGGGTGGAAGGGTGCTCACCTTTGGTGGCCTGGCCGGTGTGGGTGACCTGGTGGCGACGTGTGCCAGCCCGCAGAGCCGGAATCGGACGGTTGGCTTCGCACTGGGGCAGGGGCAGTCGCTCGAAGAGATCGTCGGCGGCATGCACATGGTGGCGGAAGGCGTCAAGAGCGCCGGGCCGCTGGTCGGCCTGGCCCGGGCCCACGGCGTCGAGATGCCGATCGCCGAACAGGTCCAGGCCATCGTCGAGGGGCGGTGCTCGCCCGCCGAGGCGCTCATGAACCTGATGCGGCGACCCTCCCGACCGGAGTGGGACGAGTCGCTGTTGCGGGGGCTCCCGACGTGAGCGGGATCTTTTCCAGCGGCGACGCGTCGCGGGCGCCGGCGGCGGCGTCGGCGGTGAGGCGCGCCGGGAGGCCGCGCTGGCCCATGTCAAGGAGATCCTCCTGATGCACGGCGCCACCGAGGAGGAGATCGACCAGGCGGTCGATGACGGCGTCATCGATCTCTTCGTGGCGGACCGCCTGCTCGTTCCGTCGCGCCGGCGTTACACGCGGCTCGATGTTGCGGAGCTCACCGGTGTGAGCGTGGACCGGCTGGAGCGCTTCTGGCGCGCCCTCGGGTTCCCCGGCGTCGATGACGACGACCGCGCCTTCACCGACCTCGATCTCGAGGCCGTTCGCCTCTTCCAGGGGCTCCAGGCGCTCGGGGCCGCCGATGCCGACACGGCGGTCCAGATGGCCCGCGTCATCGGTTCGTCCATGGCCCGGATCGCCGAGGCGGAGCTCGGTGCCGGGGGACATGGCGAGCGCCGAGGTCGACCCCGTTCTCTCCGCGGAGGCGTTCGCCGGCGTCGCCGACGTGACCATCCCCGCCATGGCGAAGCTGCTCGAGTTCGTGTGGCGGCGCCAGGTGGCGGCGGGGATCCAGCGCTCCATGATGCTGCGCAGCCACGGCCTGGCGACGGGGCAGAGCCCGGTCCTGGCCGTCGGGTTCGCCGACATGGTCGGCTTCACGCTCCTGAGCCAGCATCTGAGCGACGAGGAGCTCGCCGCCGTCGTCCGGCGTTTCGAGGAGATCTCCCACGACATCGTGACCAGCGCCCGCGGCCGGGTGGTCAAGATGATCGGGGACGAGGTGATGTTCGTCGTCGACAGCGTCGCCGACGCGGCGCGCATCGGGCTCGGCCTGGCCGATGCCTACGCCGACGACGAGCTCCTCTCGGACGTGCGGGTCGGCCTGGCCTGGGGCCCCGTGCTCCTGCGGGACGGCGACTACTTCGGGCCCACGGTCAACCTGGCCCACCGGATCGTGAACATCGGCAACCCGGGGACGGTCCTGATGTCAGACGAGTTCCACACGGCGCTGCTGGTAGGAGGCGCCGGGCGAGTTCACGGCGCAGGCCCTCCGGCCCCGGCTGCTGAAGGACCTCGGCCGCGTGCAGTTGTGGTGGTGCGGCCGGGCCGGCCAGGAAGCAGACGGCACGGGCGCCGCCGCCGACCGCCGGCGCAACGTCCGCTGGGAGCGGCTGTCCGAGGTCCTTCGTGACCTCGAGGAGCTGCGCAGTGTGGGCGAGCGCCTGCTCACCGCCAACCGTACGCCGGGCTCAGTCGTCGCGCAGCCTGGCGGTGGCGATGCCGAAGGGCGCGTAGCTCGAACGAGCCCTCGAAGGGCTCCTGCGGATAGCCGCGCAGGTCGACGAGCCAGCCGGCGCGACCGGGGAACGACACGACGGTCGAGCGTGGGGTCGGGTTGAAGACGCGGATCTCCAGCACGCCGGCGACGCGGTGGAGCGCGCTGACCTCGGCGCCGTGGACCGTCAGCTGCGCTGCCCGAGGCCGGGCGCGCGCCACCGCCCAGGCTCTGGACGGGCTCGAGTGGCAGCAGGACGTCGTCGGCCAGCCGGTAGGGGTCGTCGCAGTCGAGCGCCAGCGCGTAGCGCAGCTCCACCTGCTTGCCCCGCATCTGCAGGCCCTCCACCGGCGTGAGCGGGCCCGCCGGGAAGGGGCGGTAGGCCATGCCGAGGCGGGACAGCATGCCGGTCGAGCGCAGCACGGTGAGGGCGATGGTGTGCGCCGCGTCGCCCTCGATGTCGACGAGCTCGTACTCGCACACGCCTTCGTGGACCACCGTGAGGCGCCCGGCGTTGACGAAACGGTTGGCCGGCGCGGTGGGGAGGCCGAACTCGTCGGGCCGGCCCTCGGCGGACAAGCCCCGCGTGACGACGGTGAAGGCGCTCTCGGCCCGCGACTGCGTCCGCCGGCTCCGGGAGCGGCAGGTTGACGCGCAGGCGGTGGTCGCCGCTCGGGTTGACGAAGGTGGTCGTGACACGCACCGTGGCCTCGTCCGCCCGCACCTCCACGACGGTATCGACGTCGACCTGATGGCTGCCGACCGCGTGCCTGCGAGGAACCGTCAACGTGATCCGGCCACTCGTAGGTGCTCGTGATGCGCACCCGCGCCCGGACCGGACCGCGCTCATCGACCCGGACGGCGACGACGTGGGGTGTGTCCACGAAGGAGTCCTGGCGCGGGGGCGAGTAGTTGTACGAGTCGCCGAGGTCGCCGCCGTCGACCAGGCGGCCGTAGCCGGGTGTGCCGTCCAGCGCGAAGGTGCCGTCGGCGTGGTCGACGTCGATGCGGACCAACCCGTTGGCGCACCACGACCGCGCCGTCGGTCTCGTCCGACCTCGACCCGGTGGGTCAGCGGGGTCGCGGCGAAGTCGCTCCAGCCGTAGCCGGGCACCTCGCCGGAGCGAGCGGCGATCCGGCGCGTCGACGGCTGGTCCATGGCCACCCGGACCACGGCGTCGGGCCGCGCTCCGAGCCGCGTGTAGACATCCTGCTTGGCCTCCACGATGGGCACGTCGGGCTTCTCCTCGGTGCCGACGGCGATGGTGATGTCGATCCCGTCCTCGGTGTCCTCGATCCGCACGTCGTGGATCCAGGCGTCGTCGCTGATCCTCGGTCCCTGCAGCATGCCCAGCACCGTGCGCACCGTGTCGGCGTCGAGGACCATCGATCCGGGCAACCCGGACCGCTCGGAGAGCACCTGCACGTCCGTCGGCGGCGGGCCGTCGGCCGGGACGACCAGCTCCACGACACCGGAGCGGGCCCGGGGCGACGGGTTGAGCACCGACGGGCCCGCCTGCGACAGCGAGCGGGCGAAGGTCCTGACGGCGCGGTCCGCCAGCCCGGCGGCGATGGCACGCGCCTCGGCGTAGCGGTGCAGCACGGCGTCGACGACGTCGTCGACGGAGCAGGCGCAGACCGAGTCGTGGGCCGAGTTGCGCACCATCTCGAGCCAGGCCAGTTCCAGCAGGCGGTCGGGGTAGTCCGCCGGAGCCTGGAACAACGCGGCCAGGGGCTCGGCGCGGCGCTCGAGCTCCCTTTCGGCCACCGCACCGCGGCGTTTCACGTCCACCCGGTTCGAGGTGACGCCCATGAGCATGTTGGCCCGGGCGCCCGAGCGCAGCTCGCCCTCCACCCGGGTCAGTCCTTCGGTGGGGGCGCCGGCCAGGTAGCGGGGGAGCGAGGTGATCTCGAAATCGAAGTCGTCCTGCAGGTCGTTGGCCTCGGCCACCATCCGCCCGAGCCAGGGCTGGGGCATCAGGTGGTCGGACCCGTTCATGCACAGCAGGTCACCCAGAGGAACTCGGCCACCTCGGCCACGTTGTCGCTGGTGCGACGGACGAGCGCCTTGGCGTCGTCGGGCAGCGCGGCACCGTTGCCGTAGCCGACCGGCAGGTACTCGGCCCGGACCGAGGAGCCGTCGGGGGACTCCCAGATGAAGGCGTTCTTGGTCACCTGGGAGGGCACGCCCCGCCAGACCACGGCGTCGCGGAAGCCGGCCAGATCGGAGGATCTGGGGCATCTGCGCGATGTGGCCGAACATGTCGGGCAGGTAGCCGAGCTCCATGACGCCCGCCGAAGGCGGCCCCGCGGCCGAGCCCCATCTGCAGGTTGCGCACGATCGTCTCGCCCGAGGCGAGGAATTCGTCCATCAGGATGTACCAGGGCCCCATGCTGACCCGGCCCGCGGCAGCCAGTGCCCGCAGACGGCCCTCCGCTTCGGGTCGGACCTCGAGATAGTCGTCCACGACGGCCATCTGCCCGTCCAGCATGAAGTGGGGGTAGCCGGCGTCGCGCTCGAGGAGGGGCAGCAGCGTGTCGATCAGCTCCACCAGGGCGAGGCGGAAGTCCTGGTAGGACTTGTACCATTCCCGGTCCCAGTGCGTATGCGGAACGATGGCAATCCGACGGGCGGTCATGACCGCCAGACTATGACCTGCGGTCGGCGACGGTGAGGGCGCTCGTCCCCCCGGGACGGTGGCCCGAGAAGCGTGGCGCCGCAGCCGGGCTGACGCTCCCCGCCGTGTGGGAAGGGCAGTGGGCGGCCCGTCCGGACGCGCCGGTGCTCATCGACGGAACCGACAGTTCCCGGGTCGTCACTGCGGCAGCGTTCGACAGCCGCACGGCGGCACTGGCCTCGGTCCTGGCCGAGCGCGGGTGTCGGGCCGGGCGACCGGGTCGTGTGGTGCGCCCGCGCCACGCTGCCCTCCATTGCGGCTCTCGTCGCGGTTGTGCGCCGCGGCGCGGTCCTGGTGCCGCTCAGCCCGGCGGCGACCGAGGCAGAGATCGCACACGTGGTCGACGACGCCCGGCCCGCGCTGGCCGTCGCGGAGGGGGTCCGGCCCGGACGCGTTCTGTGCGGGACTGCCCGTCGTCGGGGTCGAGGAACTGGCCCGGGCGGCCGCGCCCGCGGCACCGGGTGCCGACCCGACGCGGCAGCCCGGCGACGACGCGCTGATCGTCTACACGTCCGGCACGACGGGCAGGCCGAAGGGGGCCGTGCACACCCATGGCTCCCTCCTGGCCGGCATCAGGTCGCTGCTCGCGGCGTGGGAGTGGGAGCCGCAGGACCGCCTCGTCCTGAGCCTCCCGCTGTTCCACGTGCACGGTCTGTGCGCCGGCCTGTTCGGCACGCTGACCGCGGGCGCGTCCGCCGTGGTGTTCGACCGCTTCGACGAGGCGGCGGTCCTCGGTGCGGTGCCGGCCAGCACCATGTTCTTCGGCGTCCCGACCATGTATCACCGGTTGGCCGCGTCCGGCCTGGCGTCCGGGCTCGGCGCACTCCGTCTCTGCGTCTCGGGGTCGGCGCCGCTGGCCCCCGACCTGTGGCACCGGCTGGCCGCCGACGGCGTCGCCGTCCTGGAGCGCTATGGCATGACGGAGACACTGCTGACCCTGTCCAATCCTCTGGTGGGCGAGCGCCGCCCCGGCTCGGTCGGATTGCCGCTTCCGGGAGTGGAGGCGGCCGTGGACGACGCCGACGAGGGCGGAGTCGGGGAGCTGGTCGTCCGGGGCGCGTCGCTCTGCCGCGGCTACTGGGGACGCGAGGCCTTCGGCCGTGGCGAATGGTTTGCCACGGGCGACCTGGTGTCGGTGGCCGGCGACGGCTACGTCACGGTGCGCGGGCGTCGCACCGAGCTCATCATCACCGGCGGCCACAACGTCTACCCGGCCGAGGTCGAGGCGGTGCTGTCCCGCCACCCTGGTGTGGTGGAAGTGGCCGTCGTCGGCGTGCCCTCGGCCGAATGGGGCGAGACCGTGGTCGCCTACGTGGTGGGCGATCCCGACCTGGCGTCGCTCCAGGAGCTGGCGGCGGCCGATCTGGCTCCGTTCAAGTGCCCACCGCGAGGTGCGCCTGATCGACGCGCTGCCCGCGCAACGCGTTGGGCAAGGTCGTCCGGGGCGAGCTCCGCTGACCGGGCCCGGACCGTTGACCGGGCCCGGGCCTGCGGTAGCGTGAGCCGATGGCCACCTTCCTCATGCTCTCCACGGTGGGGCCCGACGGGGCGGCGACACTCACGGAGAATCCCGACCGCCTCAAGGCCGTGAACGCCGAGGTGGAGGCCATGGGCGTGCGGGTCGTGGCGCAGTGGGCCCTGCTCGGGCAGTACGACTTCTGCACCGTCCTCGACGCCCCCGACGAGACCACCATGGCCCGGGTGGCGCTGGTGCTGGGCTCCCGGGGCACGCTCAAGACCCTCACGCTCTCGGCCATCCCGATCGACGACTACATCGAGGGTGTGCTGAAGGCCCAGAGCGGCTGAGCCGTCAGTGCCACCAGAAGCCCTGACGCGACCGCTCACGGCGGAGGTCGTCCCGTGAGAAGAGCTCGCCCAGGACGCTCCCGTCCGACATGCGGCGGATGCGGTACCCCTCGTCGGTGATCTCGGCGATCTCGAAGCCGCGGACCCACGTGCCCTGGAAGCGGTTGCGCACGTCCACCTTCGTCCCCGGCGGCAGCGGCGACCGCGTCTGCGGGTCCGCTGCCTCCCCCCCGTCGCTGCTCACGCCCCCATCGTACGAGGCGGGCGCGCGCCGTTCCGATGACCGTCTGCTCCCCCGATCTCAAAGAGGAGCGCCGTCTGCGCGCCGAGGGGTACGAGTCGGTCGCCGGTCTCGACGAGGTGGGCCGCGGCGCCTGGGCCGGACCGTTGACGGTCGGCGTCGCCGTCGTGCGCCCCCGTGTCCAGCTCCGGTCCATGCCGGCGTGGCTGCGGGACTCCAAGATGCTCAGCGAAGCCCGGCGCGAGGAGATCTTCGACGCCGTGGGCACGTGGTGCCAGGCGTGGTCGGTGGGGCACGCCTCAGCGACCGAGTGCGACGCGTGGGGCATGACCGAGGCCCTCCGGGTGGCGGCGCGCCGCGCCCTGGCCGGTCTCGGCGAGTCTCCCCAGGCCGTCCTGGTCGACGGCCCGGTCGACCTGCTGCGCCACCCCGACGACCCCTTCGGCGGTGCGGTGCGGCCGATCGTCGACGGGGATGCCAGGTGCGCCTCGGTGGCGGCGGCCTCGGTGCTGGCCAAAGTGGTGCGGGACCGCCTCATGCGCCTGGAGGCGGACCACTTCCCGGCCTTCGCCTTCGAGCGGAACAAGGGCTATCCCTCGCCGGTGCACCAGACGGCGCTGCGCGGCTACGGCCCCACGGCCATCCACCGCCGCAGCTGGGCCTTCGTCGAGGACCTCCCGTGGTGCGGGCAGGCCCGGCCGGCCCGTTCAGACGACCGCGGAGACCTCGGCGAAGTGGCAGGCGACCGGATGGCCCTGGCCCCGGTCGACCAGGGCAGGCTCTTCGGTGGCGCAGATCTCCTGAGCTTTCCAGCACCGGGTGCGGAAGCGGCAGCCCGAGGGCGGTGACTGCGGGCTCGGCACGTCGCCCTCGAGGACGATGTGCCTGCGGGCCCGCTCGGCTCTCGGGTCGGGGATGGGCACGGCGGACAGGAGCGCCTGGGTGTAGGGGTGGGCCGGCTGCTCGTAGACGTTCGCGCGGTCACCGATCTCGACGATCTTGCCCAGGTACATGACGGCGACCCGGTCGGAGATGTGCCGGACGACGGACAGGTCGTGCGCAATGAAGAGGAAGGCGACGCCCAGCTCGTTCTGCAGATCTTCGAGCAGATTCACCACCCCCGCCTGAATGGACACGTCGAGGGCGGAGACGGGCTCGTCGAGGACCAGCAGCTTGGGTTGGAGGACCAGGGCCCGGGCGATGCCGACGCGCTGGCGCTGACCGCCGGAGAACTCGTTGGGGTAGCGATTGGCGTGGTAGCGGCTCGAGGCCGACGAGCTGCGAGCATTTCGCCGACCCGCTCCTGGATCTCCGATCGGTCGCGCACCCCGTGGATCTGGAGGGGCTCCGCGATCGCCTGACCGATGGCCAGCCGCGGGTCGAGCGAGGCGAACGGGTCCTGGAAGACGACCTGCATGTCCCGGCGCACCTTGCGCAGGTCCGCGGTGCCCAGCCCGGTCAGCTCCCTCCCCTCGAACTTGACCGACCCGGAGGTCGGCCGGATCAGCTGCAGCACCGAGCGTCCCGTGGTCGACTTCCCGCACCCCGACTCGCCGACGAGGCCCAGGGTCTCCCCGGGTGCGATGTTGAAGGTGACCCCGGAGACGGCGTGGACCGCCCCGACCCGGCGGCGCACGAACGTCCCGCTGCGCAGCGGGAATTCCTTCACCAGGTCGGTGACCTCGAGCAGGGACGGGCCGGCAACGCGGCCCCAGCCCCTCGGTCCCGACCTCGGACACGGTCATGCGATCACGTTGTCCACGACACCGTCGGAGAACACCTGCCCGTGGTCGCCCCGCGCGACCGCCCCGGCGTAGTGGCAGGCGGCCCGGTGCTCGCCCAGCGCCGAGCTGACCGAGGGGACCGTCACGAGCTCGGGCTCGGTCTCGCGGCAGAGGTCGGTGGCCAGCGGGCAGCGCGGCGCGAACGGGCAGCCCGTGCGGTCGCCGATCATGGAAGGCGGCGCGCCCGGGATCTGTCGCAGCCGCTCGGAGCCGTCGCTGTCGAGCCGCGGCAGCGAGCCCAGCAGGCCGAGCGTGTACGGCATGGAGGGTCGGTAGAAGACGTCCTCGGCGGTGCCGACCTCGACCGGGCGCCCGGCGTACATCACCAGCACGCGGTCGGCCAGGCCGGCGATGACGCCGAGGTCGTGGGTGATCAGGAGCAGCGCGGCCCCGGTCTCCGCCATGGCGGTCTTGAGCGAGTTGAGCACCTGGGCCTGCACCGTCACGTCGAGCGCGGTGGTGGGCTCGTCGGCCAGGATCACCTCGGGGTCGTTGGCCATGGCGATGGCGATGACGGCCCGCTGGCGCATGCCACCGGAGAACTCGTGCGGGTAGTTGTCGACCCGTTCCGCCGGATTGGGGATGCCGACCTTGTCCAGCAGCTCGACGGCGCGGGCCATTGCCGCATCCTTGGAGATGTCCTGGTGGGCCAGGATCGCCTCGGTGATCTGCCACCCGATGGTGTAGACGGGGTTCAGCGACGTCATGGGGTCCTGGAAGATCATGGCGATCCCCGTGCCGCGCACCTTGGTCAGCTGCTTCTCCTTCAGGGCGAGGAGCTCGGTGTCGTCGAAGCGGATGGAGCCCCGCACCAGTGCGCCCTTGGGGAGCAACCCCATGGTGGCCAGGGCGGTCACCGACTTCCCCGAGCCCGATTCGCCGACGATGCCAAGGACCTCACCGGGCGCAAGTGAGAAGTCGACGCCGCGTACCGCGTGGACCACGCCGTCCTTGGTCGGGAAGTCGACCTCCAGATGCTCGACCTGCAGGGCGGGCTCAGCCACTCAGGCCCTCACCCGGCTCTTCTTGGGGTCGAACGCCTCGCGCAGGCCGTCGCCGATGAGGAAGATCGAGAGGATGAGGATGATCAGGAAGGCGACGGGGAAGACGAAGAGCCACCACTCCGTCGTGGCGGAGTCCTGGCCCTGGTCGACCAGGAGCCCCAGCGACACGTTCGGCGGCTGCACACCCAGCCCGAGGAAGGAAAGCGTCGACTCGAAGATGATGCTCAGGGCGACGGTCAGCGTGGCGTTGACGATGATCGGCCCGACCGCGTTGGGCAGCATGTGCTTGACGATGATGCGCCGGTTGGTCGCGCCGAGCGCCCGCGACGCTTCGACGAAGTCGCGCTCGCGCAGCGACAGGAAGTCCGCCCGCACGAGCCGGGCCACGTAGGTCCACGAGAGCAGGCCGATGATGATGGCCAGCCCCAGCCAGTTGTCGGACTGCTTCGAGAGCTTGTTGGCCAGGACGATGAGCACCGCCAGCACCGGGAGCACCAGCACCAGGTCGACGAAGCGCATCAGGAGCGAGTCGACCCAGCCCCGGTAGAAGCCCGCGATGGCCCCGATGGTTACGCCGATGAGCGTGGCCATGGCGGCCACCGTCAGCGCGATCTCGATGTCCTTCTCGACCCCGGCCATCACCTGGGCGAACATGTCGTTCCCGATGGAGTTGGTGCCGAAGGGGTTCGTCCACGAGGGGGGGTCGTTCAGGTTGTTGGTGATCGTGGTGTAGCTGTACTGCCAGAAGTGGCCGACGAGCACCGACGAGATGGCGAGGAGCAGGAACACGCTGAGCCCGATCACCCCGAGGCGCTGGTGGAAGAAACGCCCCAGGACGATCCGCCACTGGGGCTTCGCCTCCCCCGTCAGTCCGTAGGTGTCGGCTCCCGACAGCCCGAGACCGGCGCCCGGCGCGGCCAGGGTGTGCATGCCGGCCTCGACGGTCGCGACCTGCGAAGGCGTGTCGATGACGAAGTTCTCGCGGGGGGCCGGCTCAGCCATAGCGGATCCTCGGATCGAGCACGCCGTAGAGGATGTCGGCCACCAGGTTGAACAGAATGACGAAGGTGGCGGTGATCAGCAGGTAGGCCAGCATCACGTTCACGTCGAGGTTGGTCACCCCGGTCAGGTACCACTGCCCGAGGCCCTGCCACCCGAAGACGATCTCGGTGATGATGGCGCCGCCCAGCACGGCGGCGAAGTCCAGCGCGACGACCGTCGTGACGGGGATGAGGGCGTTGCGCAGGACGTGGCGGACGAGGACGCGGCGCTGGCTCAGACCCTTGGCCCGGGCCAGGCGCACGTGGTCGGCGTCGAGCGTCTCGATCATGGACGAGCGCTGGTAGATGGCCCACGAGGCGTAGGAGATGAGGATGAGCGTGATGACCGGCAGCGCGGTGTGCTCGGCGTAGTCGGGGAGCCGGCTGAAGAACGAACCGCTCAGCGTCGGGCTCTGCTCGCCACTGGTGTAGAAGAGCGTCGTCCCGAGGTGCTGGTTGACGGGGATCGCCACGAATTCCTTCAGGGCGAGGCCGAGCACGAAGATCGGCGTGGCCAGCAGGACGAAGTTGGTGACGGTGATGGCGTGGTCGGTGACCTTGCCCTGGCGCACCGCCGCCATGACGCCCATGAAGACGGCGACGAAGATGGCAACGATGGTGGCGATGACGACCATCCGCAGCGTCACGAAGAGATGCGACGTCATCTGGGAGGCGACGTCCTGCCCGTTGATGGTCGTGCCGAGGTCGCCGTGGAGCACGCCGGTGAACCAGATCCAGTAGCGCTGCCACAGCGGGTCGTTGAGGTGCAGCAGGTTCTCCCGGGCCACGATCGTGGCGTGGGGGATGTGCGGGTTGGCGTCGAGGAGCGCCAGGGGGTTCCCCGAGCTGGCGACGAGGAGGAAGACGAAGATCGTCGCGAAGAACAGCACGACGATGCTGATCAGCAGGCGCCGCACGACGTAGGCGAACATGGGCGGATTCTAGGTGTGGGACCGGGAACGCCGAGGAAGGGGCCGACCCGGTCCGGCCGACCCCTCCCTCACGTTCGGCGATTCGCTAGGAGCTGACCGACCAGTCCTCGGCGTTCCAGGTGACGCCCACGCTCGACGTGTTGGGCAGGACGCCCTTCAAGTTGTTGGACCAGGCCCAGAACTGGGGCTTCTGGTAGAGCGGCAGGGTCACCATGTTCTGCCACAGGATGGCGTCGGCCTCGTTGTAGTCCGAGATCTCCTTCGACTGGCTCGGGGCCGAGGAGCCGGCGGCCATCAGCTGGTCCACGTGGGCGTTGGCCGCGTGGTTGTAGTTCGAGGCGCAGTTGGTGCGCGTTGGTGTAGGAGCAGTAGATGGGCTGGTTCCCCGAGACGAACGGCGTGGTGACCCAGGCGAACTCGGCGATCTGGAACGTGCCGTTGGGCAGGTTGGTCCCGAAGAAGGTGTTGGCGTCGTAGTTCTGGATGTTGATCTTGATCCCGATCGCCTTCATCTGGGCCTGGAACAGCTCCTCGGTCTGCGAGCGGATGCTGTTGCCCGACGTCGACTGGATCGTGAACGTCAGGTCCTTGCCGCTTCTGCGGGCCGTAGTCGGGCTGGAAGTAGCCGTCCGAGGCCATCTTGAAGCCGGCCTCCTTCATGAGGTTCTTCGCCTGCGACGTGCTGAAGGCGTAGCTGCGTGCCCTTGTAGCCCTTCTGGGTCGACACGAGCATCCGGCTGCCGAGCGGCGTGATGCCCTTCTCGATCTCACCCACGGTGCGGGTGATGATGGACTGGCGGTCCACGCCGTGGGCGATCGCCTCGCGCACCTGGAGCTTGGCCAGGTAGGGGTCGGCCTGGTTGAAGTCGAAGTGCTCGAACTCGAGCCCCGGCAGCGTCGCCTTCGTGGTGTTCGGCACCTGGTTGGCCGTCTGCACGATCGACAGGTTCACCGTCGAGGGGTTGAAGATGTTGATCTCCTTGTTCTGCAGAGCCGGCACCAGCTGGCTGTCGTCGGAGAAGAATTGGAAGACGATCTTGTTCAGCTTGCCCGGGGTGCCCCAGTAGGTCGGGTTCCGGGTCAGGACCAGCGACTGGTTCGCGTTGTAGCTCGTGATCGTGTACCAGCTGCCCGAGATGACCTGGGCCGGGCCGGCGAAGCCGGTGTTCCAGCCGACGGTCCGGGCGATGTGGGCCGGGACGATGTTCGTGAAGATGGCAGCGCCAGTCGGCGAAGGACGGCTTGAAGGTCACCGTGACGGTGCGGCCGTTCGGGCACAGGCCGGCGTTCCGGTCGGCCGTGCTGCCCGGGTCGCAGGCGGCGCCACCGGAGGGGGCCGAGCCCACGACGGACTCGATCTGGTTGTAGCCGGCGGTCGTGGCGTCGTCGTAGGGCTGGTTCCCGACGTCGGTGTAGGCGGAGTTCCCGCTCTGGGCCTGCCAGTTGTAGATGAAGTCGTCGGCCGTGATCGGCGTCCCGTCGGACCACACCGCCTTGGGGTTGATCTTGTAGACGACGGTCTGCGGGCTGTCGCCCGTGACCGATGCGCTCTCGAGGAGCTGGTTGTTGAGGACGGGCTGGAGCTTGTTGTTCACGATGAAGGCCTGGGGCCACACCATGTTCATGACCTCCTGCAGGACGAACTCCTCGGACGGCGGAGGTGTTGATGTTGAACCCGGACAGGTTCTCGTCGAGCGCCATGGTGGCCGTCCCTCCCGAGGACGACGCCTTCGTCGCCGCGCCACTCGTGGCCGGCGCCACGGCGACGATCGACACGGACAGCGCGGCGGCTGCCATGGCGGCAAACGCCGACCGCTTCACATACCCCTTGAGTCCCATTGTGCCCCCTTCGCTTGTCGGCCGCCCCGGTGACGGCCGATGACCTGCCCTTCCTCCATTGCGCTTCACACCGCAATGTCCACTTCCGACTGTCGGAAGATGCCCAAACGTAACGCAATTGCCACATTCTTTACGGTCAACTCCCCAAGGATTTCTGCACGAACACGCCCGGGGAGCTTCCTGATCCGGTGCAGCAGCCGCCGTTTGCACACGATTCCTGCGCGCAAGGGAGCTCTGACGCGGAAGATAGAACCTGAGTGCCAGCTGAGTGCACCCTGCGTGAACGATGACGCCCGCCCACTAAAATTGAGGGTGAGGCGATGGTCTACGTCCTTGCCGTACTAGCGGCCCTCTCGAACGCGCTGACCAGCGTGTTCCAACGCATGGGCGTCGAGGACGCCCCTGAGGAGTCCACCATGCGCCTGAGCCTGATGGCGCATGCCATCCGCCGGGGTGTGTGGCTGCTGGGTTTCGGGTTCATGATCTGCTCGTTCCTCTTGCAGTCCTTCGCGCTGCACATCGGCCGCCTCTCGGTGGTCCAACCGATCCTGACCATGGAACTGCTGTTCCTCGTCGCCATCCTCGGGACGTACTTCCGCTTCTCCATCTCCGTCCGCGAGTGGGTCGGCGCCGGTGCGATCGCGTTCGGGCTCTCCGGCTTCCTCTTCTTCGCCGCTCCGGGCGGGGGCGACGAGGTGCCCACCAACCTCGGTTGGATCGTGGTCGGCGGGAGCACGTGCGCGCTGATCGTCGTCACGGTGGTGGCCACCCGCGGGGGCCCGCGCTGGTGGAAGGCCGCCATGTTCGGGAGCGCGGCGGCCATCGCCTATGCGTTCACCGCCGCCCTCATCAAGGTGGTGAGCGACTACGCGGCGAACGACTGGGTGACCCTGTTCGAGCACTGGCAGACCTACGGCGTCATCGTCTTCGGCCTGCTCGGCCTCTTCCTGACGCAGAACGCCTTCCACGCCGGGCCGCTGGCCGCCTCGCAGTCGACGCTGGTGCTGGTCGACCCGCTGGTCAGCATCTGCCTGGGCATCGCCCTCTTCGGCGACTCGCTGCGCACGTCGGGCCCCTACGGCCCGCTCGAGGCCCTCTCGCTCCTCGTGATGTTCATGGGCGCGGTGCTCCTGTCCAACTCACCCTTGATCACGGGGATGAAGAGCGAGGGCAAGGGTGTCGAGTACGACGAGATGCTGTCGCGCCGGCTGAAGCACCCGCACCACGCGCCCCAGGAGGCGATGAGCGACAGCGGGCTGCCGCCCTTCTCATCCGCCTGACTGCCGCGGCCGTTCTCCGGCCCGCTCCACCACGAGGCGCGCCATCGTCGCGAAATGGTCGGGGTGCGACAGGTGCGCGCCGTGCTGCGCGTTGGCAATCTCGTCGACGACGGCACCGGGGACGTTGGCACCCAGCCACTCGACCGCGTGGCGGTGGTGCGCCGCCGACGCCGGCCCGCCCCTCCCGAACACGGACGGCACGTCGAGCGCGGTGACGTCGAAGGGGGGACCCTCGCCCCGCATGCTCCGCAGGTCGGCCACCAGTGCGGGGCCGTCGGCGCGCCGTTCGGCCCGGCCCCGCTCGGTCAGGCGGGACCACGAGCCCTCGCCCACCATCCGGCTGAAGAAGCGCTCGGCCTCCTCCGCCGGGATCGTCGGCCAGGGCGGGCCAGGGACGGCCGCCCTGGCGGCGGAAGCCCAGCCACGGCATGGGTGGCTCGTAGGCGCCGATGGAGTCGAAGGCCCGCGGCGAGGCCAGCGCGGCACCGACCACGACGTTGCCCCCGAGGCTGTGCCCGATGGCCACCACCGGGCCACCGGACGCGGCGCGCGCCTCGTCGGCGATGGCGAGGAGGTCGGCGATGTGGCCCCCGAGGTCCACGACCCCTCCCGCCCGTGAGCCCTGGTACCCGCGCCGGTCGTAGGCCAGCGTGGCGAACTCGGGCAGCGCGGCGCATCACCAGCCGGAAGCTGTCGCCCCGATCCAGCGACCCGTGGACGAGGATCACGGTGGCCGCCCCGGGGGCGGGGGCCGGCCGCGGCGGTGAAGTGGAGGGCGGCCGGATAGCTCATGGGCAGGCCAGACGCTACCCGCCTGCCCATCAGACCCGATCGCCGCCGGTAGGGTTGGCCCATGACCCAGTTCGGCGGCTCCGGGGGCTCGTTCGGCCCCAATGCCTGGCTGGTCGACGACATGTACGACCGTTTCCTGGCCGATCCCGACTCGGTCAGCGACAGCTGGCGGGAGTTCTTCGCCGACTACCGGCCCGCCCCGGTCCCCGCCCCGCCGCCCACGCCCCAGGCGCCGACGCCGGCGCCCTCCGCCACGGGCGAGCGCCCGGCCGGAGCCGCCCTGCCGTGGCCGCCGCCCCGGCTCCGGCTTCCACGGTCGCGGCGGGGAACGAGGAGGCCACCCCGCTGCGCGGTGCGGCCTCGCGGATCGTGGCCAACATGGAGGCCAGCCTGGCCGTGCCCACGGCGACGAGCGTGCGGACGGTTCCGGCCCGGCTCCTCGAGGTCAACCGCCTGATCCTGAACAACCAGCTGGCGCGGACCACAGGAGCGAAGGTCAGCTTCACCCACATCATCGGGTACGCCGTCGTCCGCGCGCTGCACGATGTGCCGTCGCTGAACTCGGCCTTCGTGGCCGATGGCGACGGGAAGGGCAAGCCGGGCGTCATCCACCACAAGCACGTGGGACTCGGCCTGGCGGTCGACCAGGAGAAGAGCGACGGGAGCCGCACGCTTGCTCGTGCCGTGCATCAAGGACGCCGACACGCTCGACTTCCGCTCCTTCGTCCTCGCCTACGAGGACCTCATCCGCAAGATCCACACCAACAAGATCGCCCCCGACGACTTCGCCGGGACGACCGTGTCCCTCACCAACCCCGGGACGCTCGGCACGGTGCAGTCCGTGCCGCGCCTGATGCCCGGCCAGGGCGCCATCATCGGCGTCGGTGCGCTCGGCTATCCGGCCGGCTTCGAGGCGGCCGACCCGCGCGTGGTGGCCCAGCTCGGCCTCGGCAAGGTGGTCACGCTCACCTCCACCTACGACCACCGCATCATCCAGGGAGCCGAGTCGGGCCTGTTCCTGGGCCGGGTGGCCGCCCTCATCACCGGCGCCGACGGCTTCTACGACGACCTGTTCGAGTCGATGGGGGTGCCCTACGAGCCCGTCCGCTGGCAGGTCGACAGCAACGCGGGCGCCGGCAGCGAGGAGGGCGAGCACCAGCGCCTGGTCAAGCAGGTGCACGTGCAGACGCTCATCAACATGTACCGGGTGCGGGGCCACCTCATCGCGCATCTCGACCCGCTCGACGCCGAGCCCCCGCACATCCACCCCGAGCTCGATCCGCTGACCTACGGCCTCACCATCTGGGACCTGCCCCGCCAGTTCGTCGCCGACGGCCTGGCCGGGCGTGACGTCGCCACGCTCGACGAGATCCTCCACGTGCTGCGCGACGCCTACTGCCGGACGCTCGGCATCGAGTACATGCACATTCAGGATCCCGAGCAGAAGCGCTGGATCCAGCAGCATGTCGAAGGCCAGCCGACCACCCTCAATCTCGACGAGCAGCGGCACATCCTCGGCCGGCTCAACGCGGCCGAGGTCTTCGAGCGCTTCCTGCACACCCGCTACGTCGGGCAGAAGCGGTTCGGCCTCGAGGGCGCGGAGTCGACCATCGTCCTGCTCGACGCGCTGCTCGACGCCGCCGCCGGCTCAGGGGTGGCCGAGGTCGTGATGGGCATGGCCCACCGCGGCCGTCTCAACGTGCTGGCCAACATCGTGGGCAAGTCCTACCGGGAGATCTTCGAGGAGTTCGAGGGCAACCTCGACCCCGAGTCGGTGCAGGGATCCGGTGACGTGAAGTACCACAAGGGCGCCCGGGGAGTGTTCCACGGCAGCGCCGGGGAGGAGCTCCCGATCACCCTGGCCTCCAACCCCTCCCACCTCGAAGCGGTGGACCCCGTCGTCGAGGGCATGACCCGGGCCAAGCAGGACCGGATCTCGCGTCCCACCGACGGGACGCCCGCAGCCGCGGCCGAGGTTGCCGCCGGGTTCCCGTGCATGTCGCGTCCTCGTCCACGGCGACGCCGCGTTCGCCGGGCAGGGCGTCGTCGCCGAGACGCTCAACCTCTCCGGTCTCTCGGGCTACCGCACGGGCGGCACCGTGCACGTGGTGATCAACAACCAGCTCGGGCTTCACCACGGCGCCCGCCTCGGCCCGCACCTCGGTGTACCCGACCGACGTGGCCAAGATGGTGCAGGCCCCGATCTTCCACGTGAACGGCGATGACCCCGAGGCCTGTGTGCGGGCGGCGAGGCTGGCCTTCGTCTTCCGCCAGACCTTCCACAAGGACGTGGTCATCGATCTCGTCTGCTACCGCAAACACGGGCACAACGAGGGCGACGACCCCAGCTACACCCAGCCGCTCATGTACCAGCGGATCGAGGCCAAGCGCTCGGTGCGCAAGCTCTACACCGAGGCGCTGGTGCGGCGGGGCGACATCACCCTGGAAGAGGCCGAGTCCGCACTCGACGACTTCAATGCGAGCCTCCAGGTCGTCCTCGACGAGGTGCGGGGCGAGCCCTCGCTGGCCCCGACCCAGCTGCCGGTGCCCGACCCGGGGCTGGGCGACGTGCCGTCCCCCGAGACCGGCGTGTCCCCGGAGGTGTTGCGGGCCCTCTCCTCCGTCGTGCGCTCGGTGCCCGACGGCTTCATGATCCACCCGAAGCTGGAGCGCCAGTTCGTCCAGCGCGACGAGCTCGTCGCCAGCGGGCAGGTCGACTGGGCGCTGGCGGAGGCCCTGGCCATCGGCTCGCTCATGTACGAGGGCGTCAACGTCCGCCTCACCGGCCAGGACACCCGTCGTGGGACCTTCAGCCACCGCCACTCGGTCCTGGTCGACTACTCCAACGGCGAGGAGTACGTCCCATTGGCCCATATTCGCGACGGACTGCACCGGATCGGTGCGGACACGCTGGAGCCGGCGGGCGAGATGGGCAACTTCACCGTTCGTGACTCCCTGCTCTCGGAGTACGCCGCCGTCGGCTTCGAGTACGGGTACTCGGTGGAGGCACCCGAGGCGCTCGTGGCCTGGGAGGCGCAATTCGGCGACTTCGCCAACGGCGCCCAGATCATCATCGACAATTTCCTGGTGGCGGCGGAGAACAAGTGGGGGCAGTTCGCGGGTCTCGTCCTGCTCCTCCCGCACGGGTACGAGGGACAGGGGCCCGAGCACTCGTCGGCGCGCTACGAGCGCTTCCTGTCCCTGTCGGCGCGCGGGGAACCTTCGCGTCACGGTCCCCTCCACGTCCGCGCAGTACTTCCACCTGCTGCGCTCACAGGCGCGGATCGACCCGAAGCGCCCGCTCGTCGTGGTCACCCCCAAGTCGATGTTGCGGGCCCGTGCGTCGCGTTCGACCTTTGCCGAGCTCGAGTCGGGCTCGTTCCAGCACGTGATCGACGACGCGTCGATCGAGGATCCCACGACGGTCCCCCGTATCGTGCTGTGCAGCGGGAAGATCGCCCACGAGGCGTTGCAGCACCGGGCCGGGCTCGAGCAGGCTGAGGCCTCCGGGGTCGCCGTGGTGCGAGTCGAGCAGCTCTATCCGTGGCCCGTCACACTCCTGACCGCCGCTTTCGAGAAGTACAGGGAGGCATCCGAGGTGGTGTGGTTGCAGGAGGAGCCCGAGAACATGGGAGCCTGGTCCTTCGTGCATGCCCGTCTCCATGCCTGTATGCCCGGGCGCCTCCGGCTCCGCCACGTGAGCCGGCCCGAGTCGGCCAGCCCCGCGATCGGCAGCGCCGCCCTCCACCAGTTGGAGCAGGCTGATCTCTTGCGGCGTGCCATTGGCTGAATCGCACCACGTCGTGGTGGACGGGTCGAACCTCGCCACCGAAGGACGAACGTTCCCCAGCCTCGAGCAGCTCGACGAGGCTGTGCGCGCGTACGCCGCGGAGGACCCCGCCGCCAGCATCATCGTGGTCGTCGACGCGACCTTCGAACACCGCGTGGCCGAGGCCGAACGAGAAGAGGTGCGCCAGGCGATGCTCAACGGCGAGGTGATCTCGCCGCCGGCGGGCGCCATCGGCCGCGGGGACGCCTTCGTGTTGCGGATCGCGGAGCGGACCGGGGCCACCGTCCTCTCCAACGACTCCTTCCAGGAATTCCACGGAGAACACCCCTGGCTGTTCGACGACGGTCGTCTGGTCGGCGGCAAGCCCGTGCCCGGGGTGGGGTGGATCTTCACCCCGCGGCTGCCCATCCGCGGACCCAAGAGCCGGGCGGCGACGGCGGAGGCGAGAGCGAAGAAGGACCCCGAGTCCGCGCCCGCCAAGGCGGCGGAACTGGCCAAGGCGGCCAAGCAGGCAGCGAAGAAGGCGTCCAAGGCCCAGAAGAGCGCCAGGAGGAAGGCGGCGCCCGTCGACACCTCGTGGCCCCTCACGCCCGCTGCTCCACCCCCGGGGCGGGCCAAGGTCAATCCGGAGTTCTCGAGCGCGGTCGACGAGGCGGTCGAGGAGGCGCTGCATCCGCCGCAACCCGAGAGGTCGCGGGGCGCCGCCCAGAAGCACGCTGCAGCCAAGAAGGCGGCGCCGCCGAAGAGCGCGAGGGCGAAGAAGGACGCAGCGTCGGGCAACGCGGCCATTGGCCGGGGCGCCCACCCGAGGGTGCAGGGTGCGGCGGGCCGGGGTGCCGGCCAGTCCCAGAAGAAACGGTCGGCGCCGCCCCCCGCGGTCAACGAGCCACTGACCTTCATTAACTTCGTCGCCGCGTTCGCCGTCGGGAGCACCATTGAAGGCGAGGTGGTGTCGTTCACCTCCCATGGCGCCATGGTCGACGTTTCGCTGCCCGGCGGCGGAGCACTGCACTGCTACATCCCGCTGACCGCAATGGGTTCGCCGCCCCCCACCAAGGCACGCCAGGTACTGAAGAAGGGCGAGGTCCGGCCGTTCGTGCTGGCCGGGCTGGACCCGCCGCGCCGGGTGGCCGAGCTGGCGTTGCCGCCGAGCGGAGCCGTCGCCCCGACGCGCACCCCCGCCAAGAAGGCGGTGGCCGCCAAGCGGGCCAAGACGGCCAAGGCTGCCCCGTCGACCAAGAAGGCCGCGGCGAAGAAGGCGGCGTCGCCGGCGAAGAAGGCGACGAAGGCCATGGCCTCGGCGAAGAAGGCTCCCAAGAAGGCCGGGGTGAAGAAGGCCGCCAAGACCAGGCAGTCCCCCGCCAAGAAGTCCCCCGCCAAGAAGTCCCCCGCCAAGAAGGCCACCAAGGCACGGCAATGAGGGCCGAGGACCGCCGATGACAGCGCTGCCGCGACCGGCCGACGTCCTGCCACACAGGCCGCCCTTCCTCTTCGTCACCGAGGTGACGAAGATCGATCCGGGCGTCTCCGTCCGGGGCACGTGGGAGCTCACCGGGGACGAGGCGTTCTTCGGAGGTCACTTCCCCGGCCGCCCGACGCTCCCTGGCGTGCTGATGGTCGAATCGATGGCCCAGCTGGGCGGCATCGCCGTGCTCCTCGATCCCCGCTACGCGGGCAAGCTGCCCCTGTTCGGGGGTATAGAGCGGGCGCGCTTCCGCCGCCAGGTCGTGCCGGGCGAGACGCTCGAGCTCGAGGTGACCATGGACCGGCTGTCCGCCCGGGCCGGCAAGGGCCACGGGCGGGCGTCGGTCGGGGGACAGACCGCCTGCGAGGCCGACCTTCTTTTCGTGATCGTCGACGGAGGTGCCAACTGATGCGCCTGGCCACCTGGAACGTCAACTCGCTGACCGCCCGTCTACCGCGGGTCACGGAGTGGATCGAGGCCAACCAGCCCGACGTGCTCTGCATGCAGGAGACCAAGCAGGCGGACGACAAATTCCCGGAGAAGACGTTCGCGGAGCTCGGCTATGAGTCTGCCCACAACGGCGACGGCCGCTGGAACGGTGTGGCCATCGTCAGCAAGGTCGGGCTGAAGGACGTCACGCGCGGGTTCGGCACATCGGATGACGAACACGGACGACGGATCGTGTCGGCGGAGTGCGCGGGGACGCGGGTCTTCTCGGTCTACGTCCCCAACGGCCGGGCGCTGGACAACGACTTCTACCAGGTCAAGCTGGCCTGGCTGGCCCGCGTGCGCGCGACACTCGACCAGACCTGCCCCCCCGGGTCCTCTGTCGCCGTGTGCGGTGATTTCAACGTTGCTCCCGACGACGGCGACGTGTGGGATCCCGCCGCCTTCGTGGGCGCGACGCATGTGAGCGAGCCTGAACGCGCCGCGCTCCGCGCCGTCGAGGGTTGGGGTCTCGACGACGTGTTCCGCCGTTTCAACGATCCCGGCACCTTCACCTGGTGGGACTACCGGGCCGGGGACTTCCACCAGGGCCGGGGGCTGCGCATCGACCTCATTCTCGTGAGCGACGACCTCGTGCAGAGAGCGACCGGATCATTCCGGGATCGCGACGCCCGGAAGGGGCAGAAACCGTCCGACCACGCGCCCGTCGTGGTGGATTTCGCCGACTCCTGAGGGCGGGCCGGCCGGGGCACGGATCTCCGAAGGCGCTTGACCGTCGCCAAGAGCAGCCGTCGCTGCTCGGTCAAGCACCTACCTTCCGGGCCCTCCTCGTTCGCTTGACCGTCGCCAAGAGCAGCCGTCGCTGCTCGGTCAAGCTATGGGAGGTATCGGTCGGAGACCGGGCTTTCTGAACAACTTCTACCGGAGGTCGAGCAGCAGATCCCGGAGGGGGACGCCGTCGCAGGTGGACGGTAGCTTCTCGAAGTCCTCTTTGGTCAGCCCCTGTCGCACCTCGGACCAGCTCCGGGCGCCCTCCCGCAGGTAGCCCAAGAAGATCTTCCAGACGGCCAGGCGCTTGCCCATGCGCTCGACCTCGAACTCGAGGGAGGCGTCGTCGGTGACGTCGGGCTCCTCGACCTCCGTGGGAATGCCGAGGAGGTCCTCGCGGAGCCGGTTGAGGCTCCATCGATCGGGCGAGCATCGGAAGGATGGCTCCCAGTCTCCATCTTCATTTGCGCCTCCCCGGTCGACACCGTTCCGGGCGGCCCTGTGCAGCACGCCCTCTCCGATTCGCATGGTGACAGGCCTGTAACGGGGGTTATAGAGCCGTTGGAACCTATTCGGGGCACTGCGCACGTTTGTCGTCTGCGCATTACGCCCGTTGTCCACCGCGTGACGGCGCCACCGGCACGATCGCCCTAGAGGACCACCTCAACGAGGGTGGGGCCTGCCTCGGCGAAGCCTGCCTCGAGCGCCGTCACCAGGTCCTCGGCGTTCTCGACCCGCCTGGCGGGAACTCCCATGCCGCGGGCGAGGTCGCAGAAGTCGAGCTCGGGATCCGTGAGGTCGAGCAGCCGCCGAGCCAGCGGTCCGCCGGCATGGGCGCCCACGCGGTGCAGCTCCATGTTCAAGATGGCGTAGCTCCGGTTGGCCAGGACGACGGTCGTCACGTTCAAGCCCTCGCGGGCCTGGGTCCATAGGGCCTGGAGCGTGTACATGGCGCTGCCGTCAGCCTGCAGGCACAAGACGGGTCGTTCGGGTGCCGCCACCGCCGCTCCGGTGGCCATCGGCAGGCCGACGCCGATGGCGCCGCCGGTGAGCGTCAGCCAGTCGTGTCGGGGCGCTCCGGCGGTCGCGGCCGCCACATAGAGGCCCGAGGTGTTACCCTCGTCGACGACGATGGTGCCCTCGGGCAGCGTGGCGCCCACCGCGGCGGCCAGGGTCTCCGTCGTGAGAGCACCCGTCGGACGTTCAGGTCGGCTCGACGCCGCGGGTGCTCCGCCATCACCCGGTGCACCCACTGCCTCGGCAAGGGCCGCGAGGGCGGCCGCGGCGTCCTCTCCCGGGCGGGCGAGCGTGTGCACGATGCAGCCGGCGGCGACCAGGTCGCTCGCTTTGTCGGGGTAGGCGAAGAAGGAGACCGGCGACTTGGCGTCGACAAGGACGAGATGCCCGACGCCGTCGAGCTGGGCCTGGGCCATCTCGGCCAGGTAGGCCAGTCGGTCCACCGCCGGGATGCCCGCCCCGCGCTCGAGGTTGGCGGGGAAGGTCTCGCCCAGGAGCGCGGCGCCCGTCGTCGTGGCGACCCGGCTGGCCGCGTGCAGTCCGTCGGCCCGCAGTGCGCTCCCGCCGAGGAGGAGCGCGGCGCGCTCGCCTCCCCGCAGGGCCTTGGCCACCTCCTCGATCGTGTCAGCCGGCACCAGCGTCGCCCGGCTCGGTGGCCGCGGCACGTGGGGGCCGGTGGTCGACTCCGACCAGGACGCGTCCGCGGGCAGGACCAGGGTGGCCACGCAACCGGGTGGCCCCAGTGAGGCCGCCACTGCGTCGGCGGCGTCGGCCGCCACGTCGTCGGACCGCGCCGTCGAGCGGTACCACCCCGAGACCGGACGTGCGATGGACGCGATGTCGGACTGGAGGGGCGCGTCGTAGCGGGCGTGGTAGCTCGCGTGGTCGCCCACGATGTTGACGAGCGGCGTCCGGGCCCGGCGTGCGTTGTGCAGATTGGCCAGCCCATTGCCGAGGCCCGGCCCGAGATGCAGCAGGGTCGTCGCGGGCCGGCCGGCGATACGCCCGTAGCCGTCGGCGGCACCGGTGACGACGCCCTCGAAGAGGCAGAGGACGCCGCGCATGGCCGGCACATCGTCCAGCGCGGCGACGAAGTGCATCTCGGAGGTCCCCGGGTTGGCGAAGCAGACGTCGACGCCCGCATCGACCAGCGTCGAAAGGAGGGCACGGGCGCCGTTCACGAGCGTGCTCGTGTTCGGGCCGCGCCGAGCAGCCGGTCCGGCCCGAGGATGCCTCCGGGGTCGAAGGCCCGCTTGATGGAGCGCATGAGCTCGAGCGACACCGGATCTTGCATCTCGAGGAAGTAGGGCAGCTTCGCCGTCCCGATGCCGTGCTCGCCGGAGATCGCACCCCCGACGGCGAGCGCCAGCTCGAAGCTGGCGTGCATGAGCGCGTGCCGCCGCTCGTCGTCGGGCTGGAAGACCGTGATGTGGACGTTGCCGTCGCCGATGTGGCCGCAACCCGTGACGAGGGCGCCGTGCTCCTGGGCCAGCTCGGCCACCCGGGCCAGATAGTCGGGGATGGTCGCCCGCGGGATCACCGCGTCGATGAGGTCGTCACACCCGGCCGCCTTGCCGACGAAGAACGCCCGCTCCCGTGCTGCGATCAACTGCGCCCCCGAGGTCGGCGGGAGCACGTACACGTCGAGCGACCCCAGCTCCTCGAGCAGCGTGGCCAGGCGTTCGACGTCCTCTTCGACCCGGGTCCCGTCCATTCCTTCGAGGACGACCACGAGATACGCGAGGGTGCGCGCCTTGATGTCCTCGGGCACGCCGAGGTCCAGGCCGGCGGCCTTGGTGATGCCGCCCATCACCATCACGTCGACGTACTCGAGGATGGAGGGGTCGATGCCGCTGTGCACGATGTGGGGCACGGCCTTGGCCACTTGCGTCAGGGTCGCAAAGGGCGCCAGGACGGTCGACGATTCGGTGAACCGGGGCTGGAGCTTGACGGTCACCTCCGTCGTGATGGCCAGGGTTCCCTCGGAACCGATCAGCAGCTGGGTGAGGTCATAGCCGCTCGAACACTTGACGAACTTCCCGCCGGTCCGGAGCACGGTGCCGTCGGCCAGCACGACCTCGAGCCCGAGCACGTGCTGACGGGTGACCCCGTAGCGGACGGCGCGCATGCCGCCGGCGTTGGTGGCCACGTTGCCACCGAGCGAACCGCTCTGCTCTCCCGGCGACACGGGATAGATGAGGCCCAGGGGAGCCAGCTCGCCGTTGAGCTGCTCGAGCGTCACGCCAGGTTCCACCACGGCCACCTGGTTCTCGGTGTCGATCTCACGGATCTGCTTCATGCGGTCGAAGGCCAGGAGGATGCCGTCGGCGACGGGCACGGCCGCGCCCGAGAGCCCGGTGCCGCTGCCGCGGGCCACCACCGGCACGCCGTGCTCGCTGGCCAGCTTCAGGACTTCGGACACCTCGCCCGTCGAGCCCGGCATGACGAGGGCCAGCGGCACGACGGGCACCGTCGTGAGCGCTTCGTCGTGGGTGTAGTCGGCGTGGATGGCCTCGCCCGCGAGGACGTGGCTCTCGCCGACGGCCTTGCGCAGCTGCTCCAGGAACTCCGACATGCGACGCGCCCCCACCTCGGATCGATCGGGTGGCCCGACCTTACCGGGCCTCACCGATCGTCGTCGGCGGCCTCGGCGCCCTCGGCGAGCCGGCGCCGCAGCTCCGCGACCCGCCGTGAGACCTCCGTCGCCGCTGTCGGGGCGGCCTCCTTCTCCAGCTCCGTGATGGTCCGCTCAATCGGGACCAGCCAGGGACTGGGCCCGCGCCCGGCCCTGGCACCTGATCCGTCGCCGCCGTCGGCCTGCCCGAACCAGCTGCACCACAGCTCCTCCTCGGAACGGGTCAGGGCCACATAGAGGAGGCGCCGCTCCTCGTCGATGGCATCGGGAGTCTGCGCCGACGCGATGGGCATGAGGCCCTCGCCGAGCCCGAGGACGAGCACCGTCGGCCATTGCAGGCCCTTGGCGCGATGGAACGTGGTGAGCACCACCCGGTCGCGATCGGCCGGGGACTCGGGGCGGTTCGTTTCGTCGTCGTCCGCGGCGCCGCCGCGCCTCCCCGCATCGCCACGCAGGTCCGACGCCGGGCCGAGGTCGGCCCCGGCGATCTGGCTCGGTACCCGCGCCTTGTCCATGGCCTCCTGCACCTTGGCCAGCTGGGCGTTGGTCCGGGTCAGCACGGCGATGCTCGACCACGTCCGGCCCGGGACGCGCGACATCTTGGCCCGGGTGGCCGCCCAGGCGGCCTCGTCGTCATCGGTCGTGTGGGAGACGATCTGCGGGACCGGCCCGTCCACCCGCGTCGTGCGCGGCGGGACAACCTCGCGTCCCGCCCCGAACGCGCCGCCCTCCCGCAGCACGGCGGTGGCCACCGCCACCACCTGGGGGGTGCAGCGGTGGTTCTCGTCCAGGCGGATGACCCTGGTGCCTCGCAGGACGTCGGGCAGCCGGTCGAGCAGTGTCGGATCGGCGCCGTTGAACCCGTAGACGGACTGGTTGGGGTCGCCGACCACGAACAGGTCGGGCTCGTCGGCCAGCATGGCGGTGAGGAGGCGGAACTGGGCGGGGTTGACGTCCTGCATCTCGTCGACGAAGAGATACCTGGTGCGCCAGCGGATGGAGTCGGCGAACTCGCTGTCACCCGCCAGCGCGTCGGCGCAGGCCACGATCAGGTCGTCGAAGTCGAGCAGGCGTCGGCGGCTCCGCTCCGCTTCATAGCGCGCGTACGCGTCCGCCACCTGTTCGGCGCTCATACCGCTGCGGCGCCGGTGCCGTCGGGCTTCGGCCTCGTACTGCTCGGGCGACACGAGGCGCGCCTTGGCCCAGCCGACCTCGCCGTCGAGGGCGCGGGTCCGACGGGCATCGCCGGTCGTCACGTCGGCCAAGAGGCGGCGCCGGTCCGGCAGGAGTGTGGGAGGAGGTCGACCCCGTAACTCTCGGTGCTCGCGCAGCAGCGCGAGCGCCGTCCGGTGGAACGTGCCCGCCTTCACTCCGGACACGCCCAGTGAGTACAGGCGGGTGCGCAGCTCCTCGGCGGCCTTGCGGCTGAACGTGTTGACCAGGGTGCGGTCGGGCTCGATCGACCCGTCGCGTACCCGCCGGGCCACCCGGAGCGTGAGCACCCTCGTCTTGCCCGCCCCGGCCCCCGCCACCACGCAGAGCAGCGGCTCCTCCGATTCGATGGCCTCGCGTTGGGTCACCGTGAGGCGGTTGGCGCCGGGAAGGGTGTCCCACCTGTCGCTCTCCAAGCCTTCGAACGTCATGACCACACTCCGCACGGTACAGAGGGGGTGCGCGGAGCACCCCCCGGACCTGCGCCTATCGTGGCCGAACCGGGTCCTCCATGCCCCATCGGGAGGAGCGGGCCAGGTGGGGAACCTAAAGCACCCGGTGCGTCCGGAGCGCACGCCGGCGGACGTTGCGGGCCCGCGCCAGCGTCACCAACTCCTCGACGACCGCGGAGAAGGGCAGGCCCTCGGCCTCCCACAGCATGGGGAACATGGAGATCGGGGTGAAGCCCGGCATGGTGTTCACCTCATTGATGACGATCGCACCGTCCTTCCGGAGGAAGACGTCGATGCGAGCCAGGCCCTCCACGCGCAGCGCGCGGTACGCCGCCAACGCCACCCGCTGCGCACGATCGAGCTCTGCGTCGTGTAGGTCGGTGGGCGCCACCGTCTCGGCGAGCCCCAACACGTACTTGTCCTCGTAGTCGTAGAACTCCCGGCTGGCGATGATCTCTCCGGCCCGCGACACGCGCACGTCCTCGTTGCCCAAGAGCGCGAGCTCGAGCTCGCGGCCCTCGACGAACTCCTCGAGGATGACGTAGTCGTCGAACTCGAAGGCCGACCGCACGGCGTCCCCGAGTGCCGCGGCGTCGGCCGCCTTGGCCACACCGATGGAGGACCCGAGGTTGGCGGGCTTCACGAAGAGGGGCAGGCCGAGCGATTCGAGCGCCTCCCCCATCACCTCGGTGGACCAGGCCGACCGGGAGACCGACCTCCACGCCGCCACCGGCAGCCCGTGGTCGTGCAGCACCGACTTGGCGAGGCCCTTGTCCATGCAGACGGCGGAGGACAGCACGCCGGCGCCGACATAGGGCAGGTTGAGCGCCTCGAGATGGCCCTGGAGAACACCGTCCTCGCCGAAGGGCCCGTGGAGGACGGGGAACACGACCGTGGCCGGCGGGAGGCCGGCGTCGAAATGGGCCAGCGCCGTAGCCGGCTCGCGGTCCAACAGGTCATCGGGTGAAGGCAGTGCCTCCATTCCCGCCACCTCGGTGAGGACCCGGTCCGCGTCCACCCACCGTTTGTCATGGGTCAGTCCGATCACGCGCACGACGAACCCGGCCGTCAGCGCGGTGGCCACGATGCGACGCGCCGAGATGCAGGACACTTCGTGCTCAGCCGACGGACCCCCATAGACGACCGCCAGCACTCGGGGATCAGGCACCGACCGAGGCTATACAATCGGTCTCGAGGACGATGCGTGCGATTCTCCATTTCTGAGCTCGCCGCCCGCCTCGGTGGGGAGCAGTTCGGACCCGACGTCGTCGTCGATGGAGCGACCATCGACACCCGGACGGCATTGGTGGGCAAGCTCTACGTTCCCATCGTCGCCGAACGCGACGGGCACCAGTTCATCCGGGCGGCCTTGGAAGGGGGCGCCCTGGCCTACCTCACCGAACGGGAACCCGTCGGGGCGACAGCCATCGTCGTCGCGGACACGGCCGCCGCACTCATGGAGCTTGGCCTCGTCGCACGCGAACACCTGCACGGCGGCGTGATCGGCATCACGGGCTCGGTCGGCAAGACGACCACGAAGGATCTTCTGCGCCACTGTCTTGTCTCGACCTTCGGGGTGTCGGCAAGCGAGCGGTCCTTCAACAACGAACTGGGACTCCCGCTCACCCTCCTCAACGCACCCGACGATGCCCAGTGGGTGGTCCTGGAAATGGGCGCCCGCGGCGCAGGACACGTGGCGCGGCTGGCCCAGGTGGGCCGTCCGGACGTCGGCATCGTGACGAGCGTCGCCATGGCCCACGTGGAGTACTTCGGTGATCTCGACGGTGTGGCCCGGGCCAAGAGCGAGCTGGTCACCGCGCTGCCTCCTTCCGGCGTTGCCGTACTGAATTTCGACGATCCGCGGGTGGCGCGTATGGCCTCGGTCAGCCCCTGCCCGGTGCTGGGGTATGCGGCGGAGGGCAGCGCCGAGGTGCGGGCGGAGCGCGTCGTGCTCGACAACGAATTGCGACCGCGGTTCCGGTTGTCGACGCCGTGGGGCGCCGGCGACGTCAGGCTCGCGTTGCACGGGATCCAGCAGGTTCCGAACGCGCTCGCAGCCGCGGCCGCGGCGCTGTGGTGCGGCGTCCGCCTCGAGGACGTGGTGTCCGCCTTGGCCACCGCCACGGGGTCGCCCCTGCGCATGGAGGTGCATCGCGTTCCTGATGGACCCGTCCTGGTCGTGGACTGCTACAACGCCAACCCGGCCTCGACCGAGGCGGCGCTGCGTTCGATGGGCGCGTTGCCGGCGGCGCGGCAGCTGGCGCTTCTCGGGCTCATGGCCGAGTTGGGGGCCGAAACCGAGGCCGAGCACCGGCGGATCGCCCGGCTGGCCGAGGGGCTGGGGATTGAGGTCGTCGGGTACCAGACCGGGCTCTACGGCGCGGCCGAGGTGACCAGTGCCGATGACGCCGTGGCCCTGCTGCGGGCGCTTGGCCCGGGCGACGCGGCCCTGGTGAAGGGCAGTCGGGTGGCGCGTCTCGAAGAAGTCGTGCGGCGGTACGGGGCGGCGACCGGAGTTCAGTCCCTGGCGGCAGGCGCGTAACGCGCCGGCGCGCCGTCCGGCCCGGCGGCGCCGACGAGAATCCGGCGGGAAAGCTCACCGTAGAGGGACTCGGTGCGTGCCGACGGCGAGCTTCCCGGGTCGAGGGCGTCGACCCGGCGCTGGCATTCGCGCCATTCGAGGCGGAGCCGGTCCGCGTCGCCTTCTGCTGCCGCCAGCTGCATGGCGGATCGGGACAGCGCCTCGCTGTAGGGCTCGACGATGCGCGCCTGCTCGACACCCCACCGCCCGAGTTCGAAGAGCCCGGCCTCGGCGGCCAGCGAGGCCATGCGGCTGGCCGCGTCGACGAGCACCGCGGCAATGCGCCCAGCGTGGCCTTCGGCCTCCCACCATGCATAGCCCGCCAGAGCGTTGGCCAGCGGCTCCCCCTCGACCAGAAAGAGGGCGGCACGGAAGTAGGCGATGGCCACGGCCGGGTCGGATTGGGCCTTCGCTTCGGCGGCGAGTGCGACGGCACGCTGCACGTCGACCGTGACCCGGGGTGACAGCTGGTAGAGACCGTGACGCGTCCCGGCCGGGAAGAGGGGATCGCCATGCTCGTCGGACCCCATGGCCCTCCGGGCCGCATACGCGGTGTTGAACAGTGTCTTCGACGCCGCGTCGGCGTCGGACGACCCGAGGACCCGTGTGCGCAGCCGGTCGCTGGTGATGACATCGGGCTGGTGCAGCGCCAGATAGGCGACGAGCTCGACGGCCCGGCGGGCGCGGTTGGGCGGGAGCTCCTCCTGGAGCCCGTCGAGGCGGGGTGTCATGGCGAGCAGCCGCACGTCGACGGCGCCGGGAGACAGCGCCGACACCTCGCGGGCCGGTGCTGCCGTGTGCTCTTCGTCCCTGTCGCGCCACGGCTCGGCGTCCTCGACGAGGGCCGGCGCCACCAGCTCCTCGACGTGCCGGGCCTGCGCAGCCGCCTGAAGATGGGGCCGCACGACGCGGCCCATCGGGTGCAGGGTGGCGCCGTGGCGATCGACCAGGATGGTCAGATCACTGGCGGCGACCGGGTCCAGGGAGATCACGGCGGAGCGAGCTGCCGCCTCGGGAGGAAGGGTGCGGGGATCACCACAGAACAGCACGCGTCGAGCCACAACTGGGTCGGCCGCCGCCTCGGACCTGAGGGCAGTGTCGTCGGGATCTTCCGTCACCAGGATCGTGTCCGCCCAGGCCCAGGAGCCCACGGCCACCTCCGCCGCCCGCAGCAGCTCCGGTGCCGCCTCGCCGAGGATGGGCAGGACGTCACCCGGCTCGAGCGGGACGAGCCACGTGCCCTCGGCGTCGTCGCCGACGGGGAGGACGACGGGTACGTAGGGGAAAGAGGGATCGTCGTGGCCGTCAAGAGCGCCGTGATCGGCGTGCCACGCGGTGCCGTCCGGCAGGCGTGTAAAGGGTTCCGGGGGCGTATCCGGGCAGGCGTCGGCGAACCAGAACGTCACGCCGGACGGCGAGACACATATGGCACGGACGGAGGGCCCGGCCCGGCCCTCGAAGGACAGGCCCAAGCGGCAATTGGCGGACTCGAAGGAATGGAGTGCCGGGACGCCCGCGAAGCGGTGCAGGAGGGCCGCCGCGTCCAGCGCCCCCTCGGAGAGCTCCGGTCCCGGCACGGCCGTACCGGTGAACCGGTCGCCGAGCCGGCGCCGGCGCCCGGCGCGCCGGGCGATGGCGGCGCAGGCCAACGAGCCAAGGCCGAGGGCGATCAGTTCGGGCAGGTGTCCGGCCGGCTCGGGATGTGAAGGGTGGTCGGTCCGGTCGGCCGGTGCCGCAGGGCCGCTGCCGCGCCGCGCCTCTGTCGGCAGGCGCAGGCGCCAGCCCGCCCGCAGCTGATCCGGGTCAACGAAGCGTGTGCCACCCCCCATATCGCGGCCGAGATTGAGCGCGGCGAGCGTCGTCCAGTCCGCGCCGTCGCCCAGGCGATCCTCCGCGATCTCCCAGAGGCCGTCACCGGTCCGGACCACGTAGGTCGCGGCGGATGCCACCGTCGGGGACTTCGGCGCGCCAACTGCGAGCGTGCTGGTGATCGCGCAGCGCGGTGCGATACCGGACGGCGTGCTGGCGCCGGCGCCGGCCGAGAGCGAGAGGGGAGCGCCGACGCTCGTCAGTGTGAGGACGCCGAACGCAATGCGTGCCGCCACGCGATCCATGACCGGCGCACCCCGGAGGACGCCGATCTCGCCGCTGCGAACGTCCGCGTGCACCGCCCGGATCAGCTGCGCGCAACAGGCGGCCCAGGCCACCCAGGCCGCCAGGACCAGGAGGCACAGCAGGTCGCGTGGTAGCGGCCGCCAGGCGTGTCCGAGTCCGCCGGCCAGTGGATTGCCAACGACCACGAGCAGCACCGCCGGGACGGCGGTGAAGGCCAGCAGGGCGGCGATCGCTGCACCGGCGACGTCGAGGAGCCGCGGTGGACCCTCCATCCCGTTGTCCCTAGCCACCGGCCGGTCCGATGGAGATCGTGTAGGTCAAGGATGTCGTCTCCGAGGCAGGCTCGGAAACCGTGGCCAGACAGCTCCCCGTGGCGTCAGGGAGCGTCGCTGCCATGGCCGAGGTCCCGCCCACGTTCTGGCTCCCGTTCGCGCAACTGACCTCCATGGTGAGATACGTGTCGCCCGACCACACGACCGAGATCTCCATGGCGCCGGTCCCGGTGAACCCGTACTTGTTCGACGTGTCCGACGGCGGGTCGAGATAGCCCTGTGTGCGGTCGGCCGGCTCTGCGTTCGGCGCCGTAGTCGTGGTCGTGGCAGGCGGTGCCTGGGTCGTCGTGGTGACGCTCGTCGCCGCGGTCCGTGGCGTGCTCTCGACGCGCGGTGTCCCGGACGACAGGAGTGCGGTGCCGCCACCGACCGACCCCGACGAAGGAGGCGCCGCCGCGGTCGGTGTGGTGGTCGTCGTGGGCGTGGCGGTGGACCGCGACGCGGCCTTGGTTCCCGCACGCCGGTGCGGGCCCGGCCCGAGTGCGGTGCGGGCGGCCGCCTGCGCGGATCCGCCGCCGCGCCGGGTCGCCCCCGGTGTGCCGCCAGCGGTCGCCACGAGCAGCGCCATGAGACCCAGTGACACGGCCAGGATCACCCACCAGTTGGGGCGGCCCCGAGCCACTCGCGAGCGCCAACCCTCATTGGCGTCGGGCTTCCCACCAAGCACGGGCACACGATACGCACGCGTCACTCCTCCCGCACTCGGCGCTCAAGCGCACAAACGCCGCTGACCGCGGTCACGTCGGGCATAGAGGGCGCGACGGTCGCGCCCGGTCAGGGCGGCCAGCTCGGCCATGGAATAGCCCAGGACATGGTGCGCGTAGAGGACCGTGACCTCGTCGGCGCACATCCCCTCGCGGCGCAGCTCGATCAGCCGGCGGGCCAGCTCCTCGAGGTCCGTCTCCGGCCGGGAGGAGACTGCGTCAGACAGATCGGGGCCGAGCGGGACGGAGCGATCGTCGAGGTCCTTGGAGCGGAAGAGCTGGCGCCTCAGACGGCAGCGGATGGCAGAGAGCAGGTCGAGCACGGCGTAGGGGCGGTCCTGCCCGGACCATTCCTGCAGTACCAGCCAGGTGGTCGTGAGAAGTTCGCCGAAGAATTCCTCGCCGCCCTGCCACTCTCCACCGCGTCCCCAACGCAACTTCCCGGCCACCGTCACCAGCCCAGGGAGCAGAGCCTGGACGAGCAGCCGCGAGATGAAGGGGTCGCCACCGGCCTCCCTGAGCAGGACCCTGACAAGGTGGGCGGCTTCCTCGCGCTGGGCCCGGCCCGAGGCGCGCCGCATGTGCTCGACGAGGTCGCAGGGCGTGGGGCATGGCGGCGGATCGTTGCCGGGTCCGAAGACAAGGAGGTGCAGAACCGGATCGCGGCCGGCCACGTCACGGAGCGACCGGACGGCGGAGCGGGACCGACCGATCGACTGCCATTCGGCTGCCATCTGATCGATGAGGGCGACGCGTTGTTTCGAAGTGGGGGTGGGCATGCCCGCAGCGTGCGTCCCGACCCTCCCCCGATCGCTCCCACCCGGCGCATCGCGGGCAAATGGGGGCGGGGACTGCTGCAATGGTCCTGGTGGGCGATAGTGTGCCGGCGATGGACATCGACGAGTTCTACGAAGCCGACCCGCGCCGCCGGCGTTCCGCCGAGCTCGAGCTGGGCTCGGAATGGCGGGGCAAGGACGGTGTGCAGCACGAGCTGAACTACGTGGAGGACACCGGCGAGCTCTACGTGTTGCGCGAGCCGGCACCCCACGTGCGGGAAGACCCCTTCGGCGGGCTGCACATCTCGGACCCGGAGGGATACGAGAACAAGATCACCGTCCATGTGATTGCCAAGATCGACTCGGTCGAGAACGTGCACGCGATCCTGAAGGGCTGGCCCGAGGCCATGCGCGAAGAGGGAAACGGGGGCACGGAGTGGCTCGGCCAGCGGCTTGTGGCGGCGGGCGTTGCCGTCGGGCCGACGGGAGACCCGGTCTCCGACGAGTAGGGGTATCAGGAGGGGGAGGGCGGCTCCAGCTCCAGCATCTTGGCGAGGAGCTGGGTGGCGATGTTGTCGGTCGCCATTGCGGCGTCCATCAGGTTGTTCCCGAAGACCAGCTTCGAGAGCCGGTACATCACCACGGCGAAGCGGAACCCCGAGAAGATCTCGTAAAAGAAGATGTCCCGCATGGGCCGGCCCATGAGCTCGGAGTAGCGCTCGATGGTGTCCTCGTGCGAGCCGAAGCCGGCCGGGCGCGGGACACCGAGGCCCTCGGAGAACTGCCGGTCGAAGTAGAGCCACCAACCCAGGTCCAGCTCGGGCTGGGCGAGTGAGGCCATCTCCCAGTCGACCACAGCGGCGCAGCGGAAGTCGTCCCAGATGATGTTGCCGATGCGGCTGTCGCCCCAGCTGATCACGACATCGCCTTCCTCGGCGGGCTGGTGCTCGACCAGCCACTGCCAGGTCGACTCGATAACAGGGACCCTCTCGCCCTGGGTGGCCCAGTCGAGGAAATCCCGGTAGTAGGACATCTGCTGCTCGAGCCCCGGACGGCCCCGGGCGGGGTCACTGAGCCACGCGAGCCCCGTGGCCCGCCAGTCGGTGCGGTGCACTGCGGCGAGCGCGTCGATGCCGCTCCACCACATGCGCTCCTGCTGCTCGGGCGTGGCCTCGATCACCCAGCCCTCCATGGTGTAGGGGATGTTGTCCGAAGGCACGAGGCCCTCGACGTGGTCCATGGAGAAGAAGGGCACGCCGAAGTACCGGGGGTCCTCCTCGTACCAGCCGAGGCGGGGAAGGGGAACGCCCGAGCCCCCGTCGGCCAGGGCGCGCATCGCCCGGTACTGGGTGGAGAACTCGGCGTCAAGGAAGAGCAGGTGCTTGGTCGGTGCCACGCGGACGACCAGGCGTCGCTCTGCGCCGTCCGCCGCGCGGGTGCGGCACAGGATCGTCTCGTTGGAGAAGCCGTTGGAGCCGGGGGCCTGGACGTCGAAGACCTCGGGACCCGACCCGTCGGGTGACTTGGTGCCCAGCCAGCGCGTGAGGATGGCGGCCACCTCTTCGGGGTCACGCTGGCTGATGTCGGGCACGGGGCGGCACTTTAGCGACGGGACGGACCTTCTGGGTGAGTGCGGGGCGGTCGCGACGAGGAAGGTGCGCAGACGGGGATAGCGTCGCCGCTCGTGCTCATCGTGATCGACCTCTCCGGGGCGAAGGTCTCCCTGCGCGACCCACTCGAATTCACCCGCTTCTCCGTCCTCCTGGAGGGGGACGGGGACCTGGCCGAGGTCCTGCGTCAGTCGGGCCTGGGAAGCCTGGGAGCCGATGGCGAGCACGTGGTGGTGGACCCGGCCGCCCTGCGGGCGCTGGCGGGCCCCGGCGTCGACGACGACTGGGACGAGGGCTTCGCCGGCATGTGCGCGTACGCCGCCGGAAGGGGTTGGGTGGAGCCCGACGGCGGCATCGTCGCGCACGTCAGCCGGGCGGGCTGAACTGTCGTCCGCGACGAGTCGGGCCGGGACGGCCGCCACGACCTTGGCCAGTACCACTACACCCGCCGTGATCACCGTCACGCAAAAAAGGCGGGATGCTGGTCAAATCGGACGCGGTAAGTCGTCTGTGTGAATTCGGAGAGGATGTGCTCAGCCCTCGTGGGATCGTCGCGACCCTTGATCAAACCGGATGTCTGGCGTCGCGGGCGCGGGTAAGCGGGCCGATCAACTCCAAGAGGATCGCGATCAAGGCGCCACCGGCGAGGCCGAGCGCAATGCCGGAGAGGAACCCTCGGTAGGCCTGCTGCTGGGTGGCGCTCGAATTGACAGCGGAGACGCGGAGGAGCGACGTTGCTGCGGTGGTCTGAGCAGACCACTGCCATGAATCGGTGGAGTACGTCGTCGGCGTCGCCGGTGACTGGATGACATAATCGGCGGTGTTCCCGCCGTCCGCATAGAGCTCAAACGTCATCGGCACCGCGACGTATTGATTGTGATTGTTGGCATCGACGGCCGGAAACTGCGCGCTGAGATATGGACCATTGAGGTTCACCGGGCCGCCGGAGGACCAACAGAGCCAGACGGACATAGGCCCCCTGCTCTTGACCTCATAGCTTGGGACGCCGAGGGATGTCCCCAGGGAGGTAAGACGCTGCGGCACGACGTGGGTCGGACCAGGGAGTGCCAACCCAGGGGTGACGAGGTCGGGCAACTCAGATGGTGTGCACAGACGTGCACCGTCCAGATTGTCGATCCAACGGTCCAGGTTCCCGCCGACCAGGGGGGATCAACGGTGATGTCCAAAACGGCCCCGTTCTCGGCTGTCCGGTGGAGCACCTCGCTGACTCCATTGACCCCATTTGCAGCCTTCACAGTGACCAGCATGTTCTCGGGGACGGCCGCGAAGCCGTTGGATTGGGGTCGCGTGGACCACCCAATGCCAACAAGGACGACGAAGATCGGCAACAAGATGGCGATGACCTCGAGGTGGACCCGACTGATGTAGCTCGATGGCGGCAGGGTCCCATGGCCGCTATGGGTCGGTGGCTCTCCATCTGTCACGCGGGACAGGATGCCTCATCCGGTGACACAGCACCTGTGTGAAGCCCGCAACCGTCTCTCCCGCGGTCGGCTTTGTCAGCGCAGCCGATCGCCACTTGTGTTGGTCTGGGGCTACGTCACGCCTCCTGGTCCAACCTGCCCTCGAAACAGGATTCCGGATGCCTATCCGAGGAGGTCACTCGGAGAATTCCCCGGCCGCCACGGCGCTGTGGACATCGGCTCGCGCCGAACCGTCTGTCAGGCTCCGGCCGGGGCCAGCTACCCTTGGAACGCCGCCCGGCAGACCAGGCGGCGGGGGCGCGGGCCCCGTGAGCTCTTGGGAGGGACGCATGGCGATTCGGGACTACGACCGCTTGTTCATCGGCGGCGACTGGGTGGCTCCGGAGGGGAGGCACGATCCCATCTCGGTGATCTCGCCGTCCACCGAGGAGGTCATCGCCAGGGTGCCCGACGGCACCGAGGCCGACATCGACAAGGCCGTCGCCGCGGCGCGCACGGCCTTCGATCGCGGGCCCTGGCCCCGCATGACGCCGGCCGAACGCTCCGCCATCCTGTCCGCCGTCGGGGCGCAGATCATCGCCGAGATGGGCGACATGGCCGAGATCATCACCCAGGAGATGGGCTCGCCCATCACCTTCTCGGGCCTGGGCCAGGTGATGGCGCCCGCCATGATCTTCAACTACTACGCCGAGTTGGCCACCACGTACGCCTTCGACGAGGTGCGCACCGGCGTGCTGAACCCCCAGGTGCTCGTGACCAAGGAGCCGGTCGGCGTCGTGGGCGCCATCGCCCCGTGGAACGTGCCCCTCTTCATCGCCGCGGCCAAGCTGGCGCCGTCGCTCGCCGCCGGCTGCACAGTCGTCTACAAGCCGGCGCCCGAGACACCGTTCGACGCGTTCCGCCTGGCCGAGATCTTCGCCGACGCGGGGCTGCCCAAGGGCGTCCTCTCCGTGGTGCCGGCCGGCCGCGAGGTCAGCGAGCACCTGGTGAAGCATCCCGGCGTCGACAAAATCTCGTTCACGGGCTCCGGGGTCGGCGGCAAGCGCATCGGCGGGCTCTGCGGCGAGCGCTTGAAGCGCTGCACGCTCGAGCTCGGCGGCAAGTCGGCCGCCATCATCCTCGACGACGCCGACCTGGTGACGACGATCCCGACCCTTCTGCCCAACGCGATCATGAACAACGGGCAGGCCTGCATCGCGCAGACGCGCATCCTGGCGCCACGCGCCCGCTACGCCGAGGTCGTCGAGGCGGTCGTCTCGGGCGTGTCCGCGCTGAAGGTGGGAGACCCCATGGACCCGGCCACCGATGTCGGCCCTGTGGTGGCCGAGCGCCAACGGAGCCGGATCGAGGGATATCTCGACAGCGGTCGGGAGGAGGGCGCCACGGTCGCGCTCGGCGGCGGCCGCCCGTCGGGCTCCGACTTCGCCAAGGGCTGGTACGTCGAGCCGACGGTCTTCTCCGACGTGGACAACAAGATGAAGATCGCCCAAGAGGAGATCTTCGGGCCGGTCCTCGTGATCATCCCCTACGACGATGACGACAACGCGGTCGAGATCGCCAACGACTCCAACTACGGGCTGTGCGGCTCGGTCTGGACGGGAGACAACGACCGTGGCCTCGGGGTGGCGCGCCAGGTGCGCACCGGGACCTACATGCTGAACGCGCCGGTGCCCATCGACTTCGCCACGCCGTTCGGCGGCTACAAGGAGTCGGGCGTCGGGCGTGAGTTCGGGCCCGAGGGCCTGGAGGGCTTCCTCGAAGTGAAGTCGATCGCCCTGCCGGCCGGGTACACGCCGGCGTAAGGCCCGGCCGCCGGGATGGCTATCGAGCGAACGGCGCGGCGGTCAGCCGCCGGTCAACTCACGACGTCGCGGGTGCCGAGGACGCCGACGTAGGGGAGACGTAGCCCGACAGCGGCGCACGCTGCCCCGTCACGTCGGCGAACGCCTGGTGGTCGCCGACCTCGACCACGCTGTAGCCCGTGCGGTCGCCGTCGCCGTTCACGACGTCGGGCGCCGCGTCGTCGCCGGTGGCGGCGACGACGACCGCCACATGCACGGCGGTGACCGCGGACGTGTCGAGTCCGTAGACCGCCACGTCGCCCGGTTGCGGTGTGTAGTGCGACCCGACGGGGTGCCAGGTGCCGTGGTCGGTGCCCCAGACGTAGAAGCTGGCCGAGTCGCTGTTGAGGTACCCCGGCGCCAACCGGTAGGAGACCTCGGCGCCGGCCTGCTTCCACGCCCAGGCGGCGAAGTCGGCGCACCACTGCTCACTGAGGTTGTCGTTGCCGCAGTCGTCGACGCCGGCGTCCCAGTAGGCGCTGAACTTGTTGCAGTAGGTGTCTGCCGGGTCGGTCTGGTACCCGACCTGGCCCTGGGCGATGGCGACGATCCGCGCCCGTAGGGGGCTGAGAGACGATCCGCCGTCGAGACGCACCGCGACGGCGACTCCCAGGCCGAGCAGGACGAGCAAGGCCAGGAACGTGACGAAACGAGGGCGGCGCGCCGGGGCGCGGCGGGCCCGAGAGGCCGGGGTCAGCTGTCGAGTCGGGCTCAGGGGGCCACAGGGTAGTGAGCGTGGCCCGCTCCGAGGTGGCGGGCCCGTTCTGCGACAATGGCAGGTCCCTGGCCACCCAGAGTGCGGTGCCGCCCCCGAGCCGACCGAGGAGGGATGGGCCCCATGCAGGACGACGAGAGCGCGGCGTCGCACACTCGTCTCGCCTACCTCCCCGCGCTCGACGGGGTGCGGGCCTGCGCCGTCGTGGCCGTGATGCTGTTCCACGGCGGGATCCCGCACTTGGACGGGGGCTTCATGGGCGTCGACGCGTTCTTCGTCCTTTCGGGCTTCCTCATCACCTCCCTCCTCATCGGCGAGTGGCGCCAGACGCTGAGCATCAAGCTCGGGGCGTTCTGGGCCCGCCGGGCTCGCCGCCTTCTCCCAGCCCTCCTCCTGATGCTGCTCTTCGTGGCCTTCTTCGCCTCTGTGATCGTGCCCAAGGGGACATACGGGGCACTCCGCCTCGACGCGCTGGCCACGCTCCTCTACGTGAGCAACTGGCACTTCATCCTCGTCAACTCGAATTACTTCAACGAGACGGCGGCGTCCTCGCCGCTGCTGCACACCTGGTCGCTCGCCGTGGAGGAGCAGTTCTACGTGATCTGGCCGCTGGTCGTGCTCGCCGTGATGCACTTCACGCGGAGCCTGCGGGCCCTGTTCGGATTGTGCTGCGCAGCCGCCATCGCGTCGGCCATCTGGATGTACGTGCTGTACGACGGCGGCCTCAACACCAATCGGGCCTATCTCGGGACCGACACCCGCTCGCAGTGCCTCTTCATCGGCTGCGCGCTCGCCGTCGGGCTCGTCCTGCTCTCCCATCGCGCTCACGAGGAGGGCCGCCTGGCCAAGGGCGAGTTGTGGCGCCCGGAGGGGCGCACGGGGCGGGCCCTCTGCGCGGTGCTGGGCCTGATCGGTGCCGCCGGCGCCATCGCCCTCTGGGTCCTGACCACCTCGGCGTCCTCCTTCCCCTACTCGGGTGGGTTCTTCCTGATCGGTCTCGCGGTGGCGTGCATCATCCTCTCGGCCGTCGCGGCACCACACAGCCTCGTCCCGCGGGTGTTGTCGTTCACCCCGGTGCGGTACGTGGGCCGGATCTCCTACGGCCTCTACATCTGGCACTGGCCCATCTTCATCTGGCTCGACCATGCCCGGACGGGGCTCTACGGGTACCAGCTCTTCGCTCTGCGCGTGCTCGTCACGTTCGCCGTGTCGGTCGTGTCGTTCCACCTCATCGAGCGCCCGATCCGCATGGGGACCTTCGTCAGCCAGTGGCGGGCGTGGCTGGTGGTGCCCGCTGGTGTGGGAGCCGTGCTGGTGGCGGTGCTGGCGGCCACAACCGGGACGACGGCGGTGGCCAGTACGGCGCCCCCGGGTAGCACCGGTACGACGGGATCGTCGACCCCGACGACGACAGCGGTCCCGTCAGCGACCGCGGCCCAGCCGGTGCGGGTGCTGCTCTTCGGCGACTCGGTGGCCTTGACCCTCGGTCTCGGACTCGGGTTGCCGAAGGAGCAGCAGACGTATGGCTACGTGCTCTCGGACAAGGGGATTCTCGGCTGTGGCGTGGTGTTCGGGTCCGAGGTGGAGCTCATGGGCGTCCGCGACGAGACTGCGCCTGCCTGCAACGGCACGCCGTACTCACCCGGTGAGCCGGCGGCGCAGCAACCCTGGCCGAATCAGTGGCTGAGCGCGATCAGCGCAGAGAAACCCAACGTCGCAGTGCTCCTGGCCGGTCGCTGGGAGGTGGTCGACCGTGAGTACCAGGGATCCTGGACCAACATCTTGCACCCTGCCTTTGCCGCCTACGTGAAGAGACAGCTGGAGCAGGCCTCCCAGCTGGTGACGGCGCAGGGGGTTCACATGGTCTTCCTGACCGCACCGTGCTCGGACGAGGGGGAGCAGCCGGACGGTGCCCCGTGGCCCGAAGACGATCCGGCACGCCTGGCCGTCTACAACAAACTGGTGCGCGAAGTCGCCGCTGCGCACCCCACGACCGACTCGGTGGTCAACCTCTTCGGGGCCGCGTGCCCCGGGGGGAAGTACGCCGGGACAATCGATGGCGTGGTGGTCCGGAATCCGAGCGACGGCGTCCACTTCACCGTCGCCGGAGGCCGCTACCTGGTGCCCAAGATCATGCCGGCCATCGTGGCGGCCGGGCGGGCGCAGGCGGCGGGGACCGCCAACCCGGCCTCAGCCGGCAGGTGATGCGGGCTTCGGATTCACGTTCTGAGGCGTGCTGTTTCCGGTGGGGGACTGCGGGTTGACGTTGGGGTTGGCGTTCGCCACGACGCACTGGGCGCGCAGCGAGGGGACGAGGTGCCCCTCGTCGACCGTGGCGCCCTCCGAGATCGTCGTCATGAGCGAATTCCAAGAGCCGTCGTCCGAGTTGGCCGCGGCGGCCAGCGGGAGGGCCGCCCGGAGCTGTTGATCGGCTTCCTTCTGCAGCTGCGCGGCGGCGGCCGGAGACGTGCCGGCGCTCGTCGCGCGCAGGTAGTCCGTGAGGGAACGGTGCACATGGACGCAGGCTTGTTGCGCCAGGTCCTGACCGGACTGGCTGCTGCAGGCGCTAAGCCCTAGGGCCGCGCCCGCCACCAACGCCAACCCGGCCGGGATCCGGGTTCCACGGAGGCGGCCGGCCCGCCGCACGTCAGCCGAGCCAGCGTTCGGCGGACTCGAGAAGGAAGCGGCTCACCGCGAGGGCCCGGTCGAAGACGTCGCAGAGCAACTCTTCGCCGCTGAGCACCCGGGCCAGGGATACGGGGTGCCGGGCGACGATGCTCAGACGACGCTCCGAGCCGTCGGTGGCGTTGGCGAAGGAATCGATGGCAGAGACCTCGAGGGGGAGTTCGATCCCGCCCACTCCCGCCAGATCGATGGCGAGGCGGAGCAGGTCGGGCCCACTGGGGAGTGGCGGCAGGGCCCAGGTGAAGGTGAGCGGAAAGTGGAATTCGTCGGGCGGCTCCTCGTCCTCGGCGAGCAGGACGACGGCGTCCTCGAAGGACAGGAGGACGCGGGGGTCCACGTCCAGGGCGAGGTGCAGGTCGAGCGGGCCGCCGCACCCCTCTTCGGGGTGCAGGTCGACCTCCCAGACCTGGCGCAAGGAGTAGGTCTCGACGAAGTGCCGCTCGTCGTGCACGTGGAATCCGTGGTCGACGGAGTGATCCTTCAGGTCGGCGACGTACCCCGCGACGTCAATGGCAGCCACAACTTCGAAAGCCTAGGGCGAAATGATCAGGTGGGTGTCAGGCGGCCAGGAGAACAACGGTGGTGCTTCCGGCGTCGTCGATCGTGGTGATGGCGCAGCCCAGGCCCCCGCAGCTGCGAGAGTTCGCGGCGTCGCGCAGAGCCGGCGAGTGGCGTCGGTCGACCCGGTCGGGCCCGAGGTCGACGAAGGTCGCCCTCGGCGTCGACGGTGGGGCGCCCTCAAACATTCCCCCACCCATCAGGTGGCCCACCGGGCCCCTCTCGCGGATGGCCGGGCCCGGGGCAACGCCCCGGGCCCGGGAGGTGCCGCCCGGTAGGGTTCGTCTCCCGTGGACGACGTTCGCCTGCTCGCAGTGATCGACGACGCCATCCGCGCCGTGCGCGGTGCGCTGGAGGTCCTGGAGGACTGGGGCCCGAGCGGAGGGAAGCCTGGGCAGTACCGGCTCGACCTGGCCGCGGACGGGGCCGCCCTCCCGGTGCTGCACGGGGCGGGCCTGGCGGTGCTCTCCGAGGAGTCGGGGGTGACCGGTGACGGCCCCGACGGGGTTGGTGGCGGTGATCGACCCGATCGACGGCTCCACCAATGCCCACCGGGGCGTGCCGTTCTATTCGACGAGCATCTGCGTGCTGGACGCTGACGGTCCCCGTGTGGGCGTCGTGGTCAACCAGGCGACCGGCGAGCGCTATGCCGCCGTGCGCGGCGGCGGAGCGGAGAAGGACGGAGAGGCGATCGCGCCCTCAGGGTGCGAGGAACTCCGACGCGCCATCGTGGGCATCTCGGGCTTTCCCGGCCATCATCCCGGCTGGGCGCAGTATCGCGCTCTCGGCGCAGCCTCCCTCGAGTGCTGCGCCGTCGCCGAGGGAGTTCTCGACGCCTACCTGGTGGTCGGGGGCAGCACCCTCTACGGGTGGGACTACCTCGCCGGTCTGCTGATTTGCCGCGAGGCGGGAGGGGCCGAAGGCGAGCGGGATGGCAGGGACCTGGTCGTGCGCGACGCGTCGAGAAGGCGGCCCATCGTCGCGGCGACACGTACATTGGCCGATCGCCTGATCGGGGAGGAGGGGTTGTGACGGACGACACCGGTGGGGACGCCGCAGGCGCACTCCTCGCGCGCAAGACCTGGAGGACGCTGGAGCCGCTGCACGGCATGGTGTACTTCGTGCCCGAGGCCGCGGAGGCGTACGGGCGACTCGGCATCACCGGGCGGGCGGGGTACTTCGCCTCGCGCGCGGCGCCGATGGGCGCGGTGACGGCCGACGTCGTCGTCTCCACCTTCTTCAACTTCAACCCGGCGCTGGTGCACGCCGCGATCCCCGACAGTTGGGAGGTCGCCCCTCCGGCGGCGCTCGTGGCGGCGCGCTTCGACGCGGTCGACGCGGCGTTCCGGCGACTCCTGGGCGACCCGGTGCTGGAGTCGGACGAGATGCACCGCGCCGCCGAGCTGGCCCGCGCGGCTGCCGAGGAGGCCGGCCGGCGCGCGGAGGGACGGCCGCTGGCGGCGGCCCACGCCGACCTCGCGTGGCCGAGCGCGCCGCACCTGGTGCTGTGGCACGCCCAGTCGATCCTGCGCGAGTACCGCGGCGACGGCCACATCGCACAGCTCGTCGTGCGAGGCCTCTCAGGCACCGAGGCACTGGTCACCCACGCGGCGGCGGGCGACGTGCCCGCGCACCTCCTGCGCTCAACTCGGGGCTGGCCCCGGGAGGCCTGGGACGGCGCCGTGGACGCGCTGCGGGCGCGGGGTTGGCTCGACCAGGGCGACGAGCTCCGCTTCACCGAGTTGGGAGCGACCCAGCGCCAGGCGCTCGAGGACGGGACCGACGCGCTGGCCGCGGCGCCCTACGCGGTTCTGGGCGAGGACCGTTGCGCCGAGCTGCGTGCCCTGGCCCGGCCGTGGAGCACGACCTTCGCGCAGCAACTGCCCTGACCTGACTCGCCGCATTGCTGCTCCTCTGACGGAGCGACGCCGGGACATGGGCATAATGGCGCGGGCGCTCGGGCGCTTAGCTCAGTTGGTTAGAGCAGCTGGCTTACAACCAGCAGGTCGGGGGTTCGAGTCCCTCAGCGCCCACTCACCGCCGCAACACCAAGGAAGGCAGAGGGGCACGGAGCGGCCGGAAGCCGGACAAGGGAGGGAGGGCGACCCCAAAGGGAGCCCGACCGACCGGCTTGGGGGAAGCTGAGGCGGAGGAAAGGCGATCCCAGACATGCCGGCTGGAAACACCCCGGCCAGACGGCCCGAAATCAGTGCTAAGAAGCTTTCTTAGGGCCCGCTTGTGGTGTCGGCGTCATCTGAGATCTCCGAACCAACAGGTTCTCTCCCGGTGCTGTCTGCGACCACGGATCCTTCAAGATTTCGGAGTCGAGCGCCCCGGTTCGTGGGCTGGTACATGGAGACCAGGCGGGCAACCAAGATCACCAGGAAGATCTGACCGGTGAGCGCTTCGATGACGGCCATGGTCCTCGGGAGACCGACTGTAGGCGAGAGGTCGCCGTACCCGACCGTCGTCATAGTGATGTAGCTGTAGTACACAAAGTCTGGAGCATCATGCGTGCCGGACTGGGCGAAGAAGGAGCTGCCCCCGACCAGTTGGACGGCGTAGTCCGAATAGGAGAACACCAGTCCGAGGAGGATGTAGACGCAGACCGCTCCGAGAAGGGTTTCTGCGGTCACCTGAGGATGTCTCAAGATCCTCGAAAGGATGACGACTGGGCTGGTGAGGATCAACAGTGCACTGATGACGAACACCACACCCTTGGCGACATCACCTCCGACGGTCGCGGCAACGATTGACGCCACGAAGGCAAGGACGGCAACCACCTGCACGGCCTCCAAGAGGTGGCCCCGTACGTGTGAGGTGTGGAACGCGAGCAGGGCCGTGATGCCGATAAGGCCGGTGGCGAGGATGATGGGCGTACCATTCGTCCAACCAACCGACAAGACGATGTAGTCCATCGCGACCAGAACGAGAAGCAAGCCGTAGCTGTCCGAGGCCCTTGCGGCCTCGCGGACCACCCCTCGTTCGCAGGGCAGGCCGAGTCGGGCTGTTCGCGATGTCGGGTGCGCCCGTCACGCGTCCCACTCCGGCTCAGCGATTGGTGGCACCTCCGCGGCTTCGCCGGACAAACAACTCACCTCATTGGTCGATCGGATGCGGTCGTCTCCTGAGACGTCGGAGTGCGCCAGACCACGACACGCCCCGTTCGCGCCATACCACGCCGACGACCGCACCAAGGATGATCACGACCCCGATTGCGATCAACCAGGACATCAACGCGAAGACGATTCCGATGGGCCCGTACTTCTGGTCATCGGAGATCACTGTGCTGGAAAAGATGAATGAGAAGACCACCTCCATCCCGATCCAGAAGAGCGCTGTTGCCACCGCCGACGGGAACGTAGCCTGCCACGACTCCCTCCCACCGAGAAGGAACCACGTCGTGAACCACCAATAGAGCGTCAGAACACCCAACCCCGCGATGGCCAGCACAACCGGGCCACCCCACGAGTGGAACCACGGCCCGGCCACTCCGGCCAGCGCTGCGCCGGCCACCGTCACCGCCAGCCAGATGATCCGGCGGACGATGTCCTTCATGCCTCGCGACTCCAACTCGAAGGACCTTTCGTAGAGGTCCTGCACCGCGGTTGCGGCTGCAATCCCACCCAGAATGAAGAAGAGCCAGGCTGTGCCGGTAACCGCATTGGATGTGGCAGCGGAGGAAGCGAAGAGTCCGCTTACGTCCTTGGCCGCTTGTTGGTTCAGCCCCAGATGTCGCACGAGGCCGGTGACCGCACTCTGTCCGGCCAGCGCGTTGGCAACGATGATGAAGGGAAAGAAGCAGAGGAGGAGAATGGCGGCGAAGAGCATTCCCTTGTTGATGAAGTCCATTGCGTTCAGCCGGTTCCAGAGGTGCTCCATCGACGAGCCGGAGTACTTGTCACCAACAGCAGCAACGCTTCGGTGAAATCTTCGATGGCGGTCATCTCCTTGGCGTTGAGCTTCCGGTTCCACGAGCTGGCTCACGCCCGGAGCTACTGACGCACCATGGCCACACGCATCTCGGCCTCGGTGTCCACGATCAGTTCACCACTGACGTCGACGGTGACGGTGTGGATGGTCCCCGTGAACCTGAACGGTGCGACATAGTCGGGCGTCACCGACGATCCCGGGTTCGCGCCGCAGGTGAGGGCCCCAGGATTCAGGATCATGGGCGTCGTGTAGGGGACGTCCGTTTCACCGACGAGGGCACCGTCGACATAGAGCTGGAACCGGCCCGGAGCCCCTTTGCCCTCAAGGAGATTCAGGTCCCCGGTCGGCTCGAATTCGAAGCGGAGCTTGTGGCGGCCGTCTGGCAGTGTGGCTTCTGACTCCACTTTGAAGTAGTCCCGGCCCACGTAGTTGTGGACGTAAACGAGCTTGTTACCCTGCACAAAGAAGGAGTAGCCCCCCGGGACAGCGCCCTGGGAGAACAGCACTCCTTCGGCACCGCCCTTGGGGATTTCGACGTCGGCGGTGATTGCGTGTGGCCGATTGAGCGTCTTGGGTCCCGCGAAGTATGGCACCGACTGGGTGTCGGGGAAGAACACGTAACGGTCGCGAGGAGCGGCGAGTAGCGGGCGCTCCACGAGCAGACGATCCAAGGCGCTGCCGTCCACCGGGAGCACGTTGTACTTGCCCGCTTCGGCGTACCAGGTGCCGATAAGAGCAATCAGGCGATCGCGGTTGTCGGCGGCGACGTTGTGGCTCTCCGTGAAGTCCTCGGCGACGTGGTAGAGCTCCCAGCCCGAGGCGTCGAGCTGGTTGAGCGCATCGGCCGAGATCGCCGTGCCGAAGGGCAGCTTGGCCTCGGCGAAGGACGGGCCCGGCCACGGGCACACCGCTCGCCACCCGTCGTGGTAGATAGCACGGTTGCCGATCATCTCGAAGTATTGGGTGTGATGCTTCGTCGGCGCAGACCCGTCATTGAGCGTGTGCGCGAAGCTGACGCCCTGAATTGGCGACTGAGGGACGCCCTTGATCATGGCCGGCGGGTCGATATTGAGCAGATCGAGAACAGTGGGCACCATATCGATGATGTGTGCGAACTGCGTCCTTACCTCACCTTGCGCCTCGACCTTGGCGGGCCAATGCACGATGAACGGATCGCTTGATCCCCCACGGTAGGTCTCTCGCTTCCAGCGCCGCAGGGGCGTGTTCCCGGCAAACGTCCAACCCCAGGGATAGTGGTTGAAGTGCTTGGGGCCGCCGAGCTCGTCGATCACCTTCAGGCTGTCCTCGACGGGCTCGGGACAGTTGTTGAAGAACTGCGCCTCGTTTGTGGTACCGGTCAGGCCACCTTCTGCGCTGGCGCCGTTGTCGGAGACGACCATGATCAAGGTGTTATCGAGCTCTTCGATAGAACGGAGGAACTCGATGAGGCGTCCGATGTGGTGGTCGGTATGGCTCAAGAATCCGGCGAAGACCTCCATTTCACGGGCGTAAAGGCGGCGCTGATCAGGCGTCAGTAAGCCCCAGTCAGGTACATCGGGATCATGGCGAGAGAGCTCGCAATCGGCTGGGACGATCCCAAGCTTCTTCTGGCGCGCGAAGGTTCGGTCCCGGTAGGCGTCCCAGCCGTCGTCGAACACACCGGCGTACTTATCGGCCCATTCCTTGGGGACGTGATGCGGCGCGTGGGTCGCCCCCGGGCAGAAATGAAGGTAGAAGGGTTTGTTGGGGTCGATTTGCTTGGCGTCGGCGATGAACTGCGTCGCTTTGTCCACTAGATCCTGCGTGAGGTGGTACCCCTCTTCGGGTGTCGCCGGTGGCTCAACCTGGTGGTTGTCGTAGACCAGGTCGGGGTTCCACTGGCTTGTGTCGCCGCCGAGGAAGCCATAGAAGCGCTCGAAGCCGCGACCGAGTGGCCAGCGGTCATAGGGTCCGGCGGCCGACTCCTGGCTGGCCGGGATCAGGTGCCATTTGCCCACCATGTAGGTGTTGTAGCCCTGTGCGAGCAGAATCTCTGAGAGGAAACCGTTCTCGAACGGCACGTTGCCGTCATATCCAGGAAACCCTGTGGAGAACTCGGTGACACAGGCCATCGCGTTGGAGTGATGGTTGCGACCCGTGATGATGCACGAACGACTGGGAGAGCAAAGGGCCGTCGTGTGCATGTTGTTGTAGCGCAGTCCGTGCTTCGCCAGCTGATCGAGATTGGGCGTCTCGATCGGGCTGCCATAGCATCCGAGCTGCCCGAACCCGGTGTCGTCGAGCACGACGAAGAGGACGTTCGGTGTGCCTTTTGGTGCCCTCGTCGGTGCCAGCCAAGCGGGCTCCGACTCGTCCGCGGTCCGCCCGATTACCCCCGGAAACTGGTGGCCCTGCTGGTATTCGACGACTGGCATATGACAGCTCCCATCTGGCGAAAATGTTCGCCTCAATGCGTCGTTGGTCTACACCTCGAAAGCCACGGTCGATAGGGAACAACGTCCCATTGGTCGGTTACCTATGGCCGCCGAGGCAACTACCTGCCTGGCCGTTCCCGATTAGGACCTTGTCCCCTATCCGCGCACCAGGGATGAGGGCAGACTCATGCTCGACGCTCAATTCGGGCGCAACAGTGATCCGACAGCCACATCGAGGCGATCTGTGGCCGGCCGGCACATTTTGGAGGGCATCATGAGTGCATTGTTTGCGTATTCGTTTCCCCTACTGAGCCTGATCTGGGCGATGCTGGTCTTTGCTGGCATCTTCTTGATGATCTTCTTCATTGTCTGGTGCTTCATCGACAATTTCCGCCGACACGATCATCACGGTATGGCCAAGGCTGGGTGGGCGATCCTGATCTTGTTCCTTCCCATCTTCGGCGCGCTGATCTACATCATCGCTCGTCCCTCAGAGGCTGACGTCGTTGTCGCAGAGGCAGACACCAACGTCGTTGCACGTGCCGCATGATGTCGACCACAACTGACACAGACCTCGACACCCTGGGACCAGTCGACTACCTGGTCGTGGAGTTTCCGGCGGGCGTTTCCCACTTCACGGGGGAAATGGCGGCTGAGTTGGCCAGACTGGTTGACGCAGGGACGATTCGCATTCTGGATCTTCTCGTCATGGTCAAGGACGCTGACGGAGAGATCGAAGGCATGGAGATCGAGGATCTCGAGCAGGTCGATGAGCTGCGCAAGGCAGAGGCAGACCTCGCCGAAATACTCGCCGCCGAGGACCTCGTGAACCTCGCCGCCGCCATGGAACCGGGGACCACGGCGGGAGTGCTCGTCTGGGAGAACACATGGGCAGCACCGTTTGCGTCCGCCGCCCGCCGCTCGGGGGGCCAGCTCATTGCCAACGGACGGATCCCGATCCAAGCCCTGCTCGCCGCGCTTGAAGCCGACGAGACGACCGAAGGAGGTTGAGATGCCACTACGACCAGCACGCGCCGCACGGCGCGGTGCCATCGGTGCCCCCGTTGCCCGGACTGCCGCCGTGGTTGGCACCGCGGCCGTCGTGACGCACGGAGTACGTCGGCGAGGGGACCGCCGCGAGGATCGCCGCGACGACCGCCGCGACGACCGCCGCGACCGCCGCTGACCGAGAAACCCGGCCGACAACGTCGCCCGAAGGTCATGGGCCTCACATACGACGTCCTTGTCGGCGATTTCTACGAACGACTGGGCTACCGGACGATCGACCTCATCGAGGACTACCCGGCCGGCACGTCTACACGGTGGTATTCCAAGGAAATCCACGACGATCAGACCGACCCAATCTGAGAGGTAGGTATCCAAATGGCGGAGAGGAAAATATCGCACCCGAGCGTCAGTCGAGCGTCGCGCTCATGGTAAGGAGGCACGCGATCGGTCGCCGCTGCAGGGTCACGGTGGATGGGTGATAGCGAGTGACCGACCCGACCCAGTAGCTCTCCTGGAGGCCCAGAATCTCACCCGGGAGTCTGATCTGGTGCCCGTTCGCCATGGCCGAATGATGGCGTCACCGTTCACTTTCTACCGGGGTGCAGCCAAGATCATGGCCACCGATCTAAAGGACACCCCGACGGCGGAACTGGACGTCCAGCTGTGCGGCGATGCCCATCTCTCGAACTTCGGCGGATTCGCCTCCCCCGAGCGGACACTTCTGTTCGACCTCAACGACTTCGACGAGACCTTGCCCGGCCCCTTCGAGTACGACGTCAAGCGCATGGCGGCCAGCTTCACCATCGCAGCACGCAACAACGGCTTCAGCGCCGCCGACGCCACAGCGTCAACGCTCGCATCGGTGCGTGCGTATCGCGAGGCCATGGCCGAGTTCGCCACCATGGGCAACATGGATATCTGGTACGCCCGGATGACCGAAGAGCAGGTGATGGATGCGATCGGCAGCCTGACCAAGGGAGAAAAGACCAAGAGCGCAGCGGCCCAGGCCAAGAAGGGCGCGAAGACCGCTAAGAAGAGCGTAGAAAAGGCCCACACCCGCGACAGCCTGCAAGCGTTGTCCAAGCTGGGCGAGATGGTCGACGGCCGCTACCGGATTGTCAGCCAGCCGCCCGTGGTCATTCCGGCGCGGGACCTCGAAGCCATGTACGGATATTCGGGTGACGAACTCCAGAAGATGGTTCACCATCAGTTCCGCGCCTACCGGTCCACCCTGCAGGAGGACCGGCGTCACCTCCTCGAACGATTCGAGATCGTCGACATGGCCCGAAAGGTGGTGGGGGTGGGAAGCGTCGGCACGAGGGCCTTCATCGTTCTCCTTCAAGGCCGCGACGAGCAGGACCCGCTATTCCTCCAGGTGAAGGAGGCGACGGCCTCCGTCCTCGAGGAGCATCTCCCCAAAAGCCGGTTCCACCAGCCGGGCGAACGTGTCGTCCAGGGGCAGCGGCTGATGCAGGCAGCTAGTGATATCTACCTAGGCTGGACCAAAGGAGCGGAGGCGGATCGCTTCTTGTACTGGCGCCAGCTGCGCGACATGAAGGGCTCAGCCCTGGTCGAGACAATGACCCCCGTCACGCTCGGGTTCTACGCCGGACTCTGCGGTTGGACACTCGCCCGGGCTCACGCCCGCTCGGGGGACGCGGTGGCATTGGCGGCCTACCTTGGAGCGAGCGAAAAGTTCGACCTATCCATCACTGATTTCTCCAATCGTTACGCGGACCAGAACGAGCGGGACTACCAGGAGTTCGTGGGTGCGATCCGGAGTGGACGGCTCGACGCGGTCGAAGGCGTCTGAGGTACGTGGCCCACCTGGTCTGCGGCGAACGACGTCTGTCGTGGTCGGGTGCTCTCCGCAAAGTGCAAACGCGGCCCGATCGAATGGGACGGATGGGACGGTGAGTGGCGGCCAGCATCGGAGCGCCGGCGGTGAACTGGAAGGTGCTGTCGAGATAGGAGATGGAGCTCTCTCCCGATACCGTCCTTCAGCTTGCACCTGCCATCCGCACGCGCTGTGACCGAACCGGACAAGTCATGATCGACTCACCGGTGAGGACAATCATCGATGTCGGTCCGAGAGGCTTCGCAATATTGGCCATGTTCTCAACCAATTCGGCTCGATGCCGCAATCGACTGGCTTGAGCGAACGACTCTTGATGAGCCGTCTGTCGCTGCTTCGGGTGACCTTTTCGTCGAACCACCCGGGCAAGTGAACGCCATCGCGCTGACGTTCCGCGCCGAGTTATACGGGGACCTCACGCACACTCTCGATCCGTGAACTTGGCCCTCGTCGAGTTGGGCGACGTCGGTATGGATGCTACCGGACGGAGATTGAGGTCGACGCCGGATCGGTTCTACGCATTAGCTATCACCGTCGGGTCCCTGGCCTACCCGACGGGCTCACTTGTGAGGCGTGCAATTCGGGCACGGGGTGACGCCGGCTGCATCGATTTCAAGCGGTCTCAAAGTCCGATTCTGGAAGTGACGCCTCCCTGCGACATCAAGGTATGCCGTCGCTGTCGTCACCTCGTGCCACCCGCGCTATCCGCGATAGTGCCTTGCGGTGACGCTCGGAACACGTACGGGACCTAGCGGGAGTTTCCCGGTTATCTGGGTGAGCTGATTTCGGGCGGGAGAGAAGTTCTTTCAAAAGTTGCGCGCGACCAGCGCGTTTGTGACCTCACGGTGCTCGCGATGTGCCGTCAATGGGTGTATTACCTATATATGGCTTCCATCGTCGGAAAGAAGCAGGGCGGTCACACCTACTACTACCTGGTCGAGTCGGCTCGAGTCGCCGGCAAACCGCGGATCGTCTCGCAGCGCTACTTGGGCTCGGCCGAAGAGATCGACCAGCGTTTGTCCGAGTCGGGGCCGGGAGAGCCTCAACGCACGCGGCACCTGGGCTTCGGCGACGTAGCGGCGGTGTGGGCGATGCTCGGACGACTTGGGATCGCCGACATCGTCGACGACGTGGTCGGCTCGAGGCGCTCGGATGCATCGGCTTCGGTGGGGATGTATTTCGCCCTGGCCATCGCCAACCGGGTGACCGCTCCGTGCTCGAAGCTCGCTTTCTCGGAGTGGTGGGCGACGACGGCGGGCGATCGCCTGGTCAAACTCAGCGCCTCCGCGCTCGATCACCGACGCTTCTGGGATGCCATGGATGCCGTGACCGAAGAACAGTTGGCCGAGATCGAACGTCGGGTTTTCGCCCGCATGGTGGCGTCCTTCGACCTCGATTGTTCGGGGCTGGTGCTCGACATGACGAACTTCGCCACCTACATCGACTCGGCCAACGACCGGGCCCCGATCGCCCAGCGGGGCCACGCCAAGCAGAAGCGGACCGACTTGCGCTTGGTCGGGCTCGGCCTCGTGGTCTCGGGCGACGGCGGCGTGCCCCTCGTCAGCCACGCCTATGCGGGGAACCGCCACGATGGCACCCAGTTCAAAGACGTGGTGGCTGAGTTGGTGACCCGCTTCGGCGCCCTGGCCGCCTCGGGCGCCGATCTCACGGTGGTCTATGACGCCGGCCAGGCAACCGCGGCCAACCACGAGCTCATGGAGACGAGTCCGCTGCACTTCGTGGGGTCGTTGCGCCCCTACGACCATCTCGACCTGCTGGCCGTGCCCAGGCGCCGCTATCGCAACGTCGATCCCGAGCGCTTCGTCGCCCTCCGGGCCTTCGAGACCCGGGCCAGGGTCTTTGGTCACGAACGCCGGGTCGTCGTGACCCACTCACAGCGACTGCACGACACGCAACGTGCGGGCTTCGCGCAGACACTGGCCAAGGCCCGCCGCCAGCTCAGCGAGATCGCGGCCCGCCTCGGGCGCGGGAAGGGGCGCAAGTCCAAAGAGGCGGTCGCCGCCGAGGTGGCATCGGTCCTCGCTCCGCGCTGGCTGGGCCGTGTCCTCTCGACGACGCTGCACGGCGAGACACCCGGCGAACTGCGCCTCGTGTGGCGCACCAAGCCCAAGGCCACAGCCGAACTCGAAGACGAGGTGTTCGGCAAGCGCATCTTGTTCACCGACCGCGACGATTGGACCACCGCCGAGGTGGTGGCCGGCTATCGCTCCCAGTGGAACGTCGAGGCCGACTTCCGTCAGATGAAAGATCCCAAGGTCGTCTCGTTCTCGCCCATGTTCCACTGGACCGATCAGAAGATCCGCGTCCACGTCACCCACTGCGTGCTTGCCCTCATGACGGCACGACTCATGGTCCGCGAGGCTGCCCGTGCCGATATCACGATGAGTGTGCGCGAGCTGCTCTCGACGCTGGCTGGGATCGAGGAGACAGTGCTCCTCTACCAAGGAGACCGGGGCCGACCCAGAGCCCGCAGGATGCTCACGGAAATGACGCCCACCCAAGGGCGGCTCTATGACCTGTTCGGACTCGAGGCCTACGCCCCGACCCGCTGAGTTGGGTAATACAAAGACCGACCGACACAACTGCCACTGACCTGGATAGACGCCGGGACATCAGGAGATAGCCCGGAAACTCCCGCTAGGTCGGGCGACGGCCTCACAGCCGGGCATCGCACACCGGCCCTGGCTGTCGGCGAAGTCAAGGAACAAACCGAGGGGATCATGATCAGTGCTGGGCTGGATATGTGATGATTACGCTCGGCATAATGGCCATCGTGATTGTGCCTAAGGCGCAACAAAGCTGAGAGGACAGGTGCCTCTCAGTGGCGGGCAATCGCAACCCGAACACTCGGCGTTTAGATATGGAGGTAACCGAGAACGTTGACCGACACCTTTGCGCGGCCTCGCCTCCGCTTTTTCTGTTCGGTCCGCCCAACCTGCGTCGTCCCCGAATACCCGGACGTGGGTGAACGCGGATGTACTCGAAGGCGACCATGGGTGTGGCGCGATTGCCGGCCCAACAACACGCGTCGGCCACACTCGTCGATCGAATACTTGGCGTCGGTCACGTTCGTCGAGCAAATGGACTTGCACAAAGGTTGGACTCGCAAAACGGAACGCAGTCGCTTTGGTGGATCTTGTACGTACATCATTTGCACGAGCGATCTTGACATTGTCACGCCTTTGATCCAGTCGGCTACCTGCCGATTTGCGATGCGCTGGATTGGGCTCTCAACGACACTGCACCTCGTGAGGTCGCCGTGAATGATGATTAGAGCTACCGGGCGCTCGAGTTGTACGAGATCACTGATGGCAAGGCCAAACCCAAATGAGGTGACCCGAGCGGGGTGATCTGCGTGGACAAGTTCGGTCCCCTCAACGTGCTCCCGCGAGCCGGCGAGCGGTGGGCGCCGACGATCCTCGGAGGGGGACCACGACGCCGGAATGGGTCCGTTTCCGGCGATGGCCCGAGTCGTCGGACAGACTGATCAGCGGTGTAGAACCCCCAGACTCGCTACGCCAAGACCGATGACGGTGCCCATATCGCCTACCAGGTCGTCGGGGACGGCCCTATTGACCTGATCTTCATCCCCTGGTGGTGGAACCACGTGGAGAGTCAGTGGGACGATCCGCTGATCTCCCATTTTCTTGATCGTCTCGCTCGCTTCTCCCGCCTCATCCTGTTCGACATGAGGGGCATCGGGTTGTCCGATCCCGTATCGCTCAATGACCTGCCGACGCTGGAGCGATGGGTGGGCGACGCGAAGGCTGTCTTGGACGCGGTTGGGTCGTCACAACCGATTGTGTTGCGCCACGGGGATGGTGGACTTGTGGCGATGCTGCTCGCGACGACCTTCGCTGAGCGGACTTCAGGGCTCATCCTGGTGGACTCCTACGCCCGCTTGGAGTCCGACGAGGGATATGAGGGTTGGGATGCTGAGTTTCTCTACCCGGCGCTGGCGAGTCTTGCCGAAGTGTGGGGCACCGGCGATCGGGACTGGGTGTGGCTGCTCGCACCGAGCCAGGCAGCCGACGAGGCCTTTCGTGGCCAGCTGGCCGGGCTCGAACGGCGATCCGTCAGCCCCGGTGCGTGTTCGGCCATACAGCTCGTGATCGGTCACCTCGATGTGCGGGCAGTCCTGCCCACCATCTCAGCTCCAACGTTGGTTCTGCTTCACCGGGGACAACCACTATGTGGTGCCACATTTCGGGCACTATCTGGCCGAGCGCATCCCTGGCGCAAAGCTCGTTGACCTGGAAGGCGGCGACCACCTCTACTGGGTAGGGAACCCCAATGCCACCTTGAACGAGATCGAACAGTTCGTGACGGGAGCGCGCGTCCAACCCAAGGCAGAGCGGGTGCTCGCCACTGTGCTCTTCACTGACATCGCCGATTCGACGAGCCGGGCGGCGGAGCTCGGAGATGAGCGCTGGAGTTCGTTGCTCGAGCGCCACCATGCTCTTGTGCGCCGAGAACTCGAAGGCTTCCGGGGAAGGGAGGTCAAGACGATGGGCGACGGATTCCTGGCCACCTTCGACGGTCCCGCTCGGGCCATCGCCTGTGCCTGCTCGATCCGAGATGCCATGGGCCAGCTTGGCCTGGTTGTCCGAGCCGGCGTGCACACCGGTGAGACCGAGATCACCGATGGAGACGTCGCAGGGATTGCCGTCCACATCGGCCAGAGGGTTTCGTCGCTGGCCCATCCGGGCGAAGTGTTTGTGTCACGCACCGTGGTGGATCTCGTTGCGGGTTCGGCTATCAGGTTCACCGATCAGGGCGAACACGAGCTCAAGGGTGTGCCCGGGTCGTGGAGAATCTTCGCAGTCGAGGGGTGAAACCAACCGCGGAGACAGACGAGGCGGGGTAATAGCGCTCGTTCACCGTGGTCAGCTGTCCGATACCCGGGCGTGGTCCTCGGGCCCGACCGATGAGGCCGTGCGTGAGCGCTCCAGCCGTCGGCTGACTCGCTCACCGATGGCCGGCACGAACAGGAAGAGCAACCAGACGAATTTCGCCAGATTCGTCTCGGTCCATGCCAGCGCGACGGAGATGGAGACGATGACGACGACCATCACCGAACGCACCCGGGCCGCCCGTTCGTCGTGAGCCGACCGCGCCGCATCGGTCATGAGGTTGTGGCGCGCCGCGTAGAGGAAGATCCACTGTGTCGTGAGGCTGATCGCCACCAGGTTGATGCCGAACAATGTGACAGCGACAGGGTTGCTGCCATAGCGACCGATGAGGTCGGAGGTGAACGGCATGAGTGTCAGTGCGAGCAGGAAGCCGAAGTTGCGCCACGCCAATCCTTCGCTGTGGCCCCGCATGCCGCGTAGCACGCGGTGGTGCACGATCCAGAATTGCAGCGATGACGACGAATGAAACCAGGTAGCTCGTTATCTCCGCTCCGTCGACGTCGAGCGCGTGCCACAGGTTCGCCGCCGAGTCAGGGTTCTCTTTCAGCGCGTCGGTGACGGGCACCTGAAGCTGGAGCACGAGCAGTGTCAGCGCAATGGCGACGACACCGTCGGTTAGTGCCAGCAGCCGGTCGATGCCTGGAATGTTCTCGTTGTCGGCGTCGGTTGCCACCCACAAGAGCTTGGCAGACAGCGACCACGGGAACGCGTACTGGTGGCGCGGCCCTACAGCATCCCCGAGCGCCCGGTGAACTCGTGCAACCATTGTTCAAATGGGACGGTGGGCGAATGAAACCCTCCGTGGACACCGCGGCGCGACACCTGGCAGCCCGCGTCGCGGGTGATACCGGCGTACTCCATCGGGGCGGGGATCTGTCATCCCACTCCCAGTCGGATCAGACGAAGTCGGACCCGCCGTCGGCATTGACGCACGCCCCGGTCACGTAGCCGTTCCGCCGGGACACGAGGTAGGCGGTGAGCGAGGCGACCTCGTCGGGGAGCCCGGCCCTTCCGAGATCGGCGGGCTGGTGGAACGTCCGGTCGATCCACGTCATGACATCGTGCGGATCGGATGGGTCCAGCCCTTCGGCGGCGAAGATCTCCCTGAGATTCTCGGTGAAGCTGGCCGTCACGATGGAGCCGGGGCAGACGGCGTTGACCAGGATCCCGTCGGGAGCCAAGGACTTCGACAGGTTCTTGGCCACGCTGGTCACGGCAGCCTTCGACGCGGTGTAGGCCACGAGAATCGGGCTCTGGCGCTGAATCGAGTGGGCCGAGAAGATCGCGATGCGCGCCCATTCGGCGGCGCGCAACAGAGGGACGGCCTCCCGCACGCTGCGCACGGCGGACATGGTGCCGAGGGCGAATGCCTCGTCCCAGTCGGCGTCGTCGAGGTCGTCGAACCGCCCCGCACCGGGCCCGATGGTGTGGACGAGGACGTTGAGCGACCCCCACCGCTCACCAACCTCGCGGAAGCCCGCGGCAATGGAGGCGGGATCCGTCATGTCGACGCTGATGCCCACGGCGTCGGGGCTGCCCAGCGAACGGAGCGAGGCAACGGTATCGTCGAGCGCGCCGCGCCCTCGTGCCATGACCGCCACCCGGGCGCCGTCCGCGGCGAGGACCTCGGCCACGGCGCGGCCCATCCCCTTGCTCCCGCCGGTCACCACGGCGGTGGCGTCAGCGAATCCGAGATCCACGGCGGTCCACCTCCATCGCTCCGTCTGTCCCGTGCCTGGCGCCGGTCGTCATCGGCAGAACCGCTTGCTCACGGCGAGCCGGCGTGCCGACAGCGCGGCGCGGCGCTCCTCGGGCGTCACCCGGCGCGTTCCCGCCGGGACGGATTGTGGGATGTCCGAGAATTTGATCACCCGGGTGGTGGGGACCGGCGCAGTGTCCGTGCGCACGCAGCGCAGGATGATCGGCCCCGCGCTGTGCCCGGCGGTGTCCAGCCAGTTGGCGACCCCGGGGTCGTCGTGGGCGATGACGGCGCGCATCACGCCGTCGTCGTCGACCGCCGCCTGGTGCCCGTTGATGCTGCTCTGATGGCTGCCGTAGTCGATCGTCTCCCACCAGGGATTGCCGAGCGAGAAGCTCCAGTAGAGGCCTTGGGGTGGCGAGACCTCGACCAGGAGCGCCTCGTCGGGCTGGATCTCCCACGACCCGATGACCGGGCGGTTTTCCGCCGCGGCACCCATCGCCGTCCCGTCGAGAGGAGGGAGGAAGGTGTTGGGTGTTTCGGGCCGCGAGAACTGCAGGAAGAACTCGAGGTTGGCGACGACGAAGTCGCCCAGGGCGATCAGCTGTCGGGCGATCACGGCCCGCGGGTCCTCCGCCGGGCGACCGTCCTTCTCCTGCGCTGCGCCGATCCGCTCGATTTCGAGGGATGACGCCACCTCGGTGTTCCAGTCGTAGAAGAAGTGTCGTATGACCAGCGCAGTCGCGTTCTCTGCGATGGGAAGCCAATTTCCCTCGTGCTCATCGGCGGACAGGATGAGGTCGACCTCGCCGTCGGGACCCAGGTCGAGCTCGTCCAGCAGGACGTTCGCCGAGGAGGCCATGCCGGCCATCGATTGCAGCCCGACATAGCGCGCGGAGCCGCGGTTCCCCCAGAGACGGTACGTCTCGCCGTCCCGCAGCCCTGCGCCCGTGTAGATGCAGTCGGGGCAGTCCATGCCCCACTTGTAGATCCCGTCGACGCCGGAGGGCTTCACGGCGAGCACCGAGCCGGAGCCCTCCCGCAGGGCATTGTCCAGTCCGATACCGAGAAGAACGAGCAGATGCCGGAAGCCCGCCGCCATGTCGTCCGCGTTACGGGGGATGTCGTCGGACAGCACGATTGTGGACGCGCGGCGGAGTCCATCGAGGAGGTGGGACCAGGCGCGGCCTGACAGCAGGTCGTCCGCCGTGGCATCGCCGGCGCGGGCCGCTTCACCGACCGAGTGTGGCATCCACGACGGATTGACGAACGCGGCAGTCACGGTGTGCGACCTGTAGGTGCGTGCGGTATTGCCGAGACCCTCATGTGTGGACCCCCATCGCGAGTCGGTCGGGCCATGTTTCCCCACGGCCGCGAGGCCGTCAAACCTCCGAAATCACCCTGATGCAGGGACGGAACGCGTAGCGTAGGCCCGGGAGGTGGCGCGGCGTGCCACAACGGGCCGTCACGAGGCGAGGCGACGAGACATGATCGACTCGGCTGTTCCGACGCTGGTGCTCATCGGGCTGGCGGCGGTCTTCGCGCCAATCGTCGCCGAATGGTCGCGCCGGTTCATCGCGGTGCCCGAGGTCGTGATCCAGATCGTGCTCGGGATCTTGCTCGGTCCCTACGTGCTGGACCTCGCCCACCCGAACAACATCGTGACGGCGCTGTCCCAACTCGGCTTGACGTATCTCATGTTCCTGGCCGGGACCGAGCTCGACCTGTCCACGATGCGCCAGGGCCACCTCGGAAGAGCTGCGGGCTCGTGGATGGCCTCGCTCCTGCTCGCGCTGGGCGTCGGTGCGTTCCTCCACGGCACGGGGCTCGTGCTCGATTCCGTCGTCGTCGGCCTCTGCCTGACCACGACGGCGCTCGGCACGCTCCTGCCGATCCTGCACGACGCGGGAGTGCTGCGCACGGCGATCGGGCCCTCGATCTTGTCGGTGGGCGCCGTGGGCGAGTTCGGCCCGATCGTGGCGGTGGCGGTGCTGCTCACCAACCGCGATGCCAGGTTGACCTTCCTCCTCCTCGCCCTCTTCGTCGCGGTCGCGGTGATCGCTGCGCTCTTGGCCACGCAGGTGCACCCACCTCGTTTCATCGCGCTCATGCGCCGGCACCTCCACTCGACTGCACAGCTGCCGGTGCGGATCTCCGTCCTCCTCGTGATCCTGCTCGTCTACTTGGCGGAGAAGCTCAGCCTGGACGTCCTCCTCGGCGCCTTCGCCGCCGGCGTCGTCGTGCGGCTCTTCATACGAGGCGAGGACAGCGAGCCCATCACCAGCAAACTCGAGGCCATCGGCTTCGGCTTCCTCATCCCGATCTTCTTCATTGAGAGCGGCATCAACTTCGATCTCCACGCGATCATCCACATGCCAAAGGTCCTATTGCTGGTGCCGATGTTCACCGCCATCTTCCTGTTCACCCGGGCCGTCCCCACCTGGGCGTTCTTCCGGGGAGCCGTGACGAAGGTCGAGGCGCGCACCCTGGCCGTCCTGTCTGCGACAGGACTGCCGCTCATCGTCGTGATCACGACGTTGGGCGTCGAGCGAGCACCGGATGAAACCGCAGAATGCCGCGGCCCTCGTTGCCGCCGGCATGGTCTCGGTTCTCGTCTATCCGCTCATCGGGTTGCGGTTGCTCGGCCAGGGACCCGGCACCGCCGAGGCGCCCGGTCTCCCCGAGCGCTCGGACGGCCGGTGACCACGCTGCGGGGATACGTCCCCGTTCGCGGCGGCGCGCGGCGGGCCCACTTCGGCGAGTGGCGCCGGGAGTCGCTGTGGCTCTGGCCGGCCGTTGCGGTCATCGCTGCCTGCGTGGCAGGAGATCTCGCGTCGAGGTATGTCCATAGCTTCACGTTCCACGAAGGTCTCTTCCCGACCAACCTGGACGACGCCCGGACCCTGCTCGCTACCATTGCCGCGGCGCTCCTTACGTTCACCGGTGTCGTGTTCTCCATCACTCTGGTGGCGCTCCAGATGTCGAGCACCCAATACTCACCTCGGGTCTTGCGGACGTTCGTGCGCAAGCCGGTGACCAAACTGGCGCTCGCCACGTTCATTGCGACGTTCGTCTACTCCTTGACGTTGCTGGCCCGGGTGGGCACCACGACCGCGGTGCACACCGTTCCGCAGGGAGCCGTTGGCCTGGCCTACCTGCTCGTGTTGGCTTCCGTGATCATCTTCGTGGTGTTCGTGAACTCGACGGTCCGCTCCATGCGGGTGAGCTACGTGATTCAGGCGGTCTTCGACGAGACGGTGCGGGCCCTCGTCGCGATGTTCGTGCCGGCCTCCGCCTATCACGAGGTGCCCGAACCCAGCTACGAGCCGACAGCCCGCAAGATCTACTTCGATCGCCCGGACGTCGTGATCGACGGCGTCGACGCCCATCATCTCGCCGAGCTGGCGCGCCGGCACGGGTGCGTGCTGCGGCTGTGCGTGCCCGTGGGGACGTACATGGTGCGAGGCTCCGCGCTGGCGGAGGTGCACGGCGGGACGATGCCCGAGACCGGGCAGGTCATCGGGGCCATCGACTGTTTCGCGGTGCGCACGCTCTACCAGGATCCGTGCTACGGCGTACGGCAACTGGTCGACATCGCGATCCGCGCTGTGTCGCCGGCGATCAATGATCCGACGACCGCGGTCCAGGTCCTCGATCGGCTCCACGGTGCCCTGCGGGCCATTGCGGATCGCCCGGATCCGTCGGGCGTCTACCTCGACAGTTCGGGTTCCGTCCGCCTGGTGTTACCCGTGCCGGATTGGGACCGGGTCTTCGACCTGGCGTTCACCGAGATCGGACTCTACGGCGCGGGCGATCCGCAGATCTCACGAAAGCTGATGGCGATATTCGACGACCTGTCGTCGTGCGTCCCGGCGGAGCGGATCGCGGCGATCGACTCACGGCGCACCTGGCTCCGCAACGAGGTGGCGGGGCGCCACAGCTTGAACGTCGCGCAGGTGCTGACGGCGGACCCGCTGGGACTCGGGTAGGGCGGCCGGGGCCTACCCGGCTCACTCGTCGTAGCCGCCGGTGAAGAAGCTCGGGATCGGACGGGCGGGCGCCGTCCGGAAGAAGGGCGGACATGGGTCTCCATGATCTCCTCCACGATCGGCGCCGCCGCCGGATCGGGGAGCAGGTTGTGGTCCTCCGTGGGGTCTTCGGCCAGGTCGAAGAGCTGGCAGGGGGCCAGGGCATCCTCGTCGACCACCAGCTTGTAGCGCGGGTCTCGAAGGCGGCGAACCCCCAGTTCTCACTTACCGTGAGGGAACGGGACGGGCAGAGGCCGGGTCCTGGACGGCCGCCAGGAGCGATCGTCCCTCGCTGCGCGGGACCTCCGGCGCACCGGCGATCTCGCGCAGCGGTGGCCGGCACGTCGAGGTGCTCCACGAGGGACTCCACGACGGCGGGCGGGCAACCACCAGCCGGGCGGACGATCAGCGGGACGCGCACGGCTGGTTCATAGAGGACGCACTTCGACATCAGCCCGTGGTTGCCGCCCATCTCGCCGTGGTCGCTGGTGTAGATGATCCACGTGTTCTCCAGGAGGCCCTTGCGTTCCAGCGCGTCGACCATGTCTCCGATTGCCTGGTCGATGACCGAGATGTCGGCGGCGTACGAGCGCCGCATTCCCCGGATGGCGTCGTCGGTCATCGTCTCGGAATCGGAGAGCCACAGGAACGCGTTCATGAGCGCGCCGTAGCGGCCCGTCCCCTCGATCGTAGGGCGCCGGTCGAGCTTGGCATCGTGATGTCGACGTCCCGGTAGCGCTGCACGGCCTCTGCCGGCGCGTCCCAGGGGTCGTGCGGCCCGGGGAAACCGACGAAGAGGAAGAACGGCTCCTGGCGGTCGTAGCGCTCGATCCACCGGACGGCCTGCTGGCCGTGCCAGGCGTCGACGTAGGACTCGAGGGGATCGGGCGTCGGTGTCGAGTCCCACATCGGCACGCACTTGGTGGCGTTCTGGCCGTCTTCGTTCTCGCCCTGATAGCTGCGGTCCGCAATGTGCTGCTTGTAGGCCTCGAGCAGGCCCCGGCCGGCGAGATAGTCGGTGTAACGGGTAGGGATCTTCCCGACGAACTTGTCGCCCGTCTCGAAGACCTCGGCGAAGCCCAGCGCCTCGAGCCGTCCGGCCATGTCGTCCATGTGCGAGACCGTGAGCTGTTCGTCGAGGTAGAGGTGCGCCTTGCCCAGGAGAGACGTGTGGTAGCCGGCTTCCCGGAGGGCCCACACGTACGTCGGGCTGTCCGGCGGGATCTCGGACGAGTTCGTGTAGACGCCGTGGTCGCGCACGTAGCGCTCGGTCATGAACGAAGCCCGCGAGGGCATGCACAGCGGTCCCTGGCACGAGACCCGGGAGAAGCGGACGCCCTGGGAGGCCAACGCATCGAGCGACGGCGTGAGGGCGCTGGAGTCTCCCGCGCAGCCCATCATGTCCGCCCGGTGTTGATCCGACATGACCAGCACGATGTTGGGGGCGCCGGTGGTCACGCGGTGGCCCTTCCTGTCCGATCGAGTGTTGGCGGCGTTCGCACGGTCGCGATCATCGCATGAAACCGCTCGAGTCGAAGCAGCCGGCTCGTACCCGACGCGGCGTCCCACTAACCTGACGCCACCGGCCGGCGAGCGAACCCCTGGAGCGCACGGGATGCCCTTTGATCTGAAGAAGGTGTTGGACGAGCGCAGGGGTGAGAACTTCACCCTGCACTCGAAGTACATCAACCCCCAGCTCCCCCGGGTCCTTGGGCAGATCGAGTTCGATCGCTTCTACCAGAAGGGAGAGGGCTGCTATCTCGTCGACGACATGGGGGATCGGTACCTGGACTTCCTGTCCGGCTTCGGGGTGTTCGCCCTCGGACGCAGCCATCCAACGATCGTTCGTGCGTTGCACGACGCCCTTGACGCCGACCTGCCCAACCTCGTGCAGATGGACTGCTCGCTCCTCTCGGGCGTCCTGGCCCAGGAGCTGGTGGCCCGGTCACACTCGGGGATCGAGCGCGTGTTCTTCACCAACTCCGGGGCCGAGGCGGTGGAGAGCGCGATCAAGTTCGCCCGCGCCGCAACGAAGCGCACGCGCATTCTCTACTGCGACCATGCCTTTCATGGCCTCACGACGGGGGCGCTCGCCCTCAACGGCGGGAAGGAGTTCCGCAGCGGCTTCGGCCCCCTGCTCCCGGGATGCGACATGATCCCGTTCGGTGACGCGGCCGCCCTGGCGCGCGAGCTCCGGCGCGGCGATGTTGCGGCGTTCATTGTGGAGCCCATCCAGGGCAAGGGGGTCAACCTGGCGCCGGACGAGTTCTGGCAGGAGTCGCAGTCCCTGTGCCGCCGGCACAAGGCGCTGATGATCCTCGATGAGGTGCAGGCGGGTCTCGGACGGTCGGGGACCTTCTTCTGCCACGAGCAGTACGGCATCACCCCGGACATCATCACGGTCTCGAAGGCGCTGTCGGGCGGCTATGTGCCCGTCGGGGCCATGCTCAGCTCGGCTGCGGTGTCTGACGCCGTGTACAGCTCCATGGACAGGGCGGTCGTCCACTCCTCGACGTTCAGTACGAACCAGCTGGCGATGGTGGCTGGGCTGGCCACCCTGGCCGTGTTCGACGACGAGGACATCCTCGACAGGGTGCAGCGGACCGGGAAGGCGTTCACCAAGGTCCTCGAGCCGTTGGTCGAGCGGTACGAGTTCCTCCACGAGGTGCGCGGGAAGGGGCTCATGATCGGGCTGGTGTTCGGCGAGCCTTCGACGCCGGGCCTGCGCCGCCGCTTCAAGATGGTCGAGGCGGTTCGGCCCGCGCTGTTCTCCCAGATGGTGGTGACCCCGCTGTTCCACCGGCATCGCATCCTCACCCAGGTGGCGGCCGACAACATGAATGTGATCAAGCTCCTGCCGCCCCTGATCGCGGGGGACGACGAGGTCGAGCTCTTCGCGGACGCACTCGACGACGTGTTGGCCAGCTCCCAGCGGGGCTCCAGCCTCATCTTCGAATTCGGCAAGACGATGGCCAAGGGCACGCTGCACAAGGCACGGCTGTGAAGCTCGAGCCCGGAGACCGGGTCCTCGTCACGGGAGCAAGCGGGTTCATCGGCTCGGCGGTGACGCGTCAGCTCCTGGCGCGCGAGCTGGAGATCGTCGCGCTGGTGGAGCCGGGCGCCGATACCACGAACCTCGAGGGGCTGGACGTCAAGCAGGTCGTGGGCGACCTCCGGAGTCGTGAGGATGTCCAGAGCGCGGTCAACGGCTGCCGGGCCGTCTTCCACGTGGCCGCGTTGTATCGGTTCTGGGCCCGGGATCCCGAGGCCTTCTATTCCATCAACGTCGAGGGAACGAGGAACATGCTCGGCGCTGCCGAGGAGGCGGGCGTCGAGCGCCTCGTGTACACCAGCACGGTCGGCACCCTCGGGCTCGAGCACGTCTCGGGTACCGCCCCGGCCGACGAGCGCTCGTTTCCCGATGTCCGGCATCTCTACGGCTCGTACAAGCGGTCCAAGTACGTGGCGGAGCACGAGGTGCTGCGCGCCGTCGCCGAGGGCCTGCCGGCCTCGCTGGTCCTGCCGACCTTCCCGGTGGGGCCCGGGGATCGCGCGCCCACGCCGACCGGCAAGCTCGTCCTCGACTTCCTGAACGGCCGCATGCCGGCCTACGTGGACACCGTGTTGAACGTGGCCCACGTGGACGACCTCGCCGCCGGCCAGGTGCTGGCGCTCGAGAAGGGCCGGACCGGGCGGAGCTACATCCTTGGCGGGGAGAACCTGACCCTGCAGCAGTTGCTCGGCGAGCTCGCCACCATCACGGGGCTCCCCGCGCCGTACGGCAAGGTGCCCAAATCGCTGGCACTCGCCGTGGCCGCCGTCTCCGAGCTGGTAGAGGGCCGGATCCTGCACCGGCACCCGTCGGTGCCGCTCGAGGCGGCGCGGATGTCGACCTCGCAGATGTCCTTCGACATCGGCCGGGCCCGTCAGGAGCTGGGGTATGCGCCCCGGCCCGCGGTCGAGGCGCTCGAGGCCTCCGCCCGCTGGTTCGCGGCAACCGGCATGGTCCGCGCGGCCCGGCTGAGCCGCATCCGTTGGTCCTCCGGGCACTGACGCGTCCGCCGGCGTGGCGGCACGTCGGGCATCGGGCACACTGGTCGTCGTGGCTCCCCAGTTCATCTACACCATCCGCGGTCTCACTCGCTTCTACCCGCCCGACCGCGAGGTCCTCAGAGGGATCAACCTCTCCTTCTACCCCGGGGCGAAGATCGGGGTCATCGGATCGAACGGGTCGGGCAAGTCTTCGCTTGTTGCGGATCATGGCCGGTCAAGACGATGGGTTCACCGGTGAGGCGCGGCTGACCCCGGGGTTCACCGTGGGGTACCTGGCGCAGGAGCCCCAGCTCGACGAGTCCAAGGATGTCGCCGGCAACGTGGCCGAAGGAGTGGGCGAGGCGAAGCAGCTGGTGGACCGCTACAACGCGGTCTGCGCCGCCTTCGGGGACCCCGACGCCGATATCGACGCGCTGTTGGCCGAGCAGGCCGACCTGCAGGTCGAGATCGACGCGGCCGGCGCGTGGGAGCTCGACCGGACGTTCGAGATCGCCATGGACGCCCTCCGGCTCCCTCCGGGCGATGCCGACGTGCGCACCCTCTCGGGAGGAGAGCGGCGGCGGGTCGCGCTGTGCCGGCTGCTGCTTGTCCAAGCCCGACCTGCTCCTGCTCGACGAGCCGACCAACCACCTCGATGCCGAGTCCGTGGCCTGGCTGGAGCGGACGCTGCAGGTGTACCCGGGCACGGTCGTCGCGGTGACGCACGACCGCTACTTCCTCGACAACGTGGCCGGCTGGATCCTCGAGCTCGATCGCGGCGCCGGCATCCCCTGGGAGGGCAACTACTCGTCCTGGCTCGAGCAGAAGCAGGCCCGCCTGGCGGCCGAGGAGAAGGCCGACCGCTCCCGCCAGGCCTCGCTGGAACGCGAGCTCGAGTGGATTCGCATGTCGCCGCGCGCCCGCCAGAGCAAGGGCAAGGCACGCATCACCGCCTACAACGAGCTCGTCACCGAGGCCGAGTCCGCCGAGCGCCGCGCCGAGCGGGTCGAGCTGTCCATCCCGCCCGGGCCGCGCCTGGGCGACCAGGTGGTGGATGCGGCTGGCGTCGTGAAGGCCTTCGGCGACCGGCTGCTGATGGACGGACTGTCGTTCAACCTGCCCCCGGGCGGCATCGTCGGCGTCATCGGGCCCAACGGAGCCGGCAAGACGACGCTCTTCAGGATGATCGTCGGCGAAGAGCAGCCCGATGCGGGGACCGTGACGGTCGGCGCATCGGTCCAGCTGGCCTACGTCGACCAGTCGCGCGAGTCGCTGTCACCCGACGCCACGGTCTACGAGGAGGTCACCGGGGGAGTGGACCACCTCGTCGTGGGCGGGCGCGAGCTGCACGGCCGCGCCTATGTGGCCGGGTTCGGGTTCAAGGGCAGCGACCAGCAGAAGAAGGTGGGCCTGCTCTCGGGGGGTGAGCGCAACCGCGTGCTGCTGGCCAAGGTGCTCAGCAGCGGCGGCAACGTGCTCCTGCTCGACGAGCCCACCAACGACCTCGATGTCGACACGCTGCGGGCGCTCGAGGACGCCCTGCTGAGCTTCCCGGGTTGCGCCGTGGTCATCAGCCACGACCGTTGGTTCCTCGACCGCATTGCGACCCACGTGCTCGCCTTCGAGGGGGAGTCCGAAGCGCGGTGGTGGGAGGGCAACTTCAGCGACTACGAGGCCGACCGGCACAAGCGCCTCGGCGTCGACGCCGACCAGCCCCACCGCCTGCGCTACAAGCCGCTCGTCCGCGATTGAGCAGGACGCGTCCGCCCACAAGCCGCTGACGTCCGCGTAAGGGGTCGTGCACGGGGGGCCCTCGGCCACCCACACGACGCGGCATCCCGGTCCCCGCGGCGACTCGCACGAGGCACGACGACCGCGTCCCGAATGCCTCCAGGTGCACGCAGTTGGCCGCGTTCGGCCGCTCCTCGGCCTCGGGGTTCGTGTGGTCGGTCAGGACACGGCGGAACGCCTCGACCACCCCGTCACCGTCAGCGGGGGCGCCGAGGGCGGCACGTACCAGGTCGACCTTGGGGGAGGGCTCCTCGAGCGCCCGGTTCTCGAGCACATGGATCCCGGGCGGCAGCGTGACCGCGGTGCCGCCGGCGGTGCCGGTGAAGTCGATGAAGAACAGCGAGGTGCGGTCCCCGACGAGGAGCCAAGAGCCGTTGTACTCCGCCGGGCTGTGTGCCGACAGGAGCGCGTCGACCGCCTCAGCAGCGGTTGCGTGCCGGGCCAGGAACAGGGGCAACTCCCCACGGGTGCGCTTGGAAGGGTCCTTGGCGTCGCCCAGCGGCTGGTTGGTGAGCCCGGCACACACGCCGTGCTGATTGACCGCGAGCCAGGTGCCACCGGAGAGCTCGTCGCGCCCTCCCACGATCCGGGGCGGCCCCTCGTCCAGCACGGTGACCGCGGTTGCCGGGCGCTCCAGGACCTCGTCGCGGTTGGCGCCGATGATCAACGGCTCTCCAGGCACGACCCGCGACGCGACGACCAGGAGACACACAGGGAGTCACCCTACCGATCGCTCGGACGGCGCCATATCGGTGCACCGCCCGTGTCGAGCAACGGCTACCGTTCCCGGCATGCGGATGCGCACCGTCACCCTGGTCGCCGCCCTTGGCCTCGGTATCGTCCTTTGTGCCCCCGCGCTCCCCGCCTCGGCCAAGTCGATCACGACCCCGAACCTGAAGGCCCTGACGAACGAGATCGACCACGCCGAGAAGCTGACCTACTACGCGCAGTACACGCAGGTCATCGGCGGACGGAAATCGACGGTGAGCATTGCCCAGTCGCCGCCGCGATCGTTCTTCTCGACGTCGAGCGGCAGCGTGATCGTCAACGAGAAGACGACGTACTACTGCGCATCGAACTCGGTCTCGATCTCCATCTCGGGCAGCTCCGGCACCACGTCGAACTCGGGCAGCTCCGGCTCCACGTCGAACTCGGGCAACTCCGGCTCGGAATCGTCGAAGCAGGGGTGCCTCACGGAGAACGGGGCCAACCCCCTCCTCGGGATGGAGGATGCCTTCAGCCCGACCGTGGCGCTCGGTGCCCTGGCCGAGGCCAAGGAGGGTCTGGTCTCCAAGCTCCTCGGCATCGAGGTGTCGTCTTCCTCGGCCAGCTTCGCCGGGCAGCCCTCCACGTGCGTCACCGTCAGCGGGCACGGCAAGGTTGGCAAGTACTGCGTCACGAAGCAGGGCATCCTCTCGTACTCCGGTTCGTCCCCGTCGGATTACTTCCAGCTGACGAAGTACTCGTCGAAGCCGCCGGCCGGCCTGTTCGCCCGCCCAGCCGGGGCGACCACCGTGACCCTGCCCGGGGGCGGATCGATCCCCTGAGGCGCACGTGGGCGACCGGTGGCAGGAGAGCGACGTCCCGCGGGGGGCGGCCTACGACCGCCGCTTCGAGGACCTGGCCGCCGCCGGCATGGACATGCACGGCGAGGCGGCACTGGTGGACTCCTTCGGCCCGGGGTCGGTCCTCGATGCGGGGTGCGGCACCGGCCGGGTGGCCATCGAGCTCAGCCGGCGTGGCCATCCCGTCGTCGGGGTCGACGTCGACGTCGCCATGCTCGAGTCGGCCCGCGGCAAATCGCCCGACCTGGAGTGGGTGCACGGGGATCTGGCGGATCCCACACTCGACTTCGGCCGGACCTTCGACGTCGTGGTGATGGCCGGCAACGTCTTGATCTTCGTGCCGGCCGGCGCCGAGGGCGACGTCGTGGCCAACGCCGCGCGCTGGCTGTCGCCTGGTGGCCGTCTCGTGACCGGCTACTCCCTGCACACCGGACGGCTTCGGTCCCGCCCGGCACGACGCCGTGGCCGCCCGTGCGGGCCTGGCGCTCCAGGACCGCTGGTCCACCTGGGATCGGCGCCCCTACTCGGCCGGGGACCGCTATGCCGTGGCGGTGCACCGGCGGGAGGGCTGAGACCCGCACGGCCGCCCCACGCAACGGAGCCGCAAATCGTGGCCCGGTTGATGCACTGAACGTGCGGTACAACCCCACTTCGTTAGTCTTCTCGACATGGGAACCGAGGACCTAGACCCGATCGATCATCACATCATCGAATTGCTGTCGCAGAACGCACGCCGCACCATGGCCGATATCGGTGAGCAGGTGTCGCTGTCGGCGTCCGCCGTGACCCGGCGCATCGAGCGCCTGGAGCGCACCGGGGTGATCGCGGGCTACACCGTCGTCGTCGACCACCGCAAGGCCGGCCGCCCGATCCAGGCCTTCACCGAGGTGCGCTTCGCCGGCACCGCCGACCTGCAGGAGATCAAGGAGACGGCGATGCAGCTCTCCGAGGTGCAGGCGGTGTTCACCACGGCTGGCGACCCCGACGCGCTGGTGTGGCTCCAGGTGCCCGACGTCGAGCGCCTCGGTCAGGTCATCGAGCAGCTGCGCCGGCGCGGTCGCGTCACCGGCACCAAGACCCTCATCGTGCTCGATACGTGGTCGCGCCACCGGGCCCTCGAGACGAACGGCCTCCCCGTCCACACGTAGTGCCGCGACGTTCTGCCTGGCCGTCGACCGCTCGGGGAACGCGTTCGTCTCCACCGGGTAGCTACCAGGGCGCCAATTCCGGCGGGTCGCCGCGCCCGATGATCCAGGCCAGCAGATCGGCGGGGTCGCTCCGTTCCGCCAACCGCGGCAGTTCCCGCGGCAGCCAGGCGTCGACCAGCGGGGCGGGAGCGGCACCGGGGCCAGGCCGAGGTCGCCGTGATGCACCACCACCTCGCGCCAGCGCGACAACACCGCGTCGCGCGAGCTCTCCACCACACCCCGTGACGTTCGCGAGGGGGCGTCCCACGCCGCCGCAGGGAGATCGGCCATGACGCGCTCGACGGCGGCCGAGGTCGTGCGCACGTCGCGCACCAGCTCGGACGCCGGCCGCCCCGCCCCGGCCTCGATGTCGCCCTTCCGCTGCTCCAACCCGCCCGGATACTGGTCTCGTAGCTCGCCCTGCGCCGTGCCTTCCAACCGCCACACGACGCTGTCGGCGTTGCGCGCGATGTGGGTGAGGACGTGGCCGACGCTCCACCCCGGCAGGCGGCTCGGCCCGCGGCGCCGCGGCGTCGCTGAGATCCCCGAGGCTCGCCCCGAGCGCGGCATGCGCGGCCACACACCCGTCGACCAAGGCCGTGGGTGGCGTCGCGTCCGTCGTGGTCACGCCGGCGGGATGGTGGACTGCCCGTCGAGCATGTCCGCCATGACGGCGCGGATGAACTCGTCGGCCTCCTCGGTCATGCCGCCGGACACCCCACCGTAGATGGCCCCGGAGCGGGGCGCCTCGTCCGCGTGCTCCTTGGCGTAGGCGACGGCGTCGGCCAGGTCCGACGCGAACTCGGGCACCACCTGCGGCTGGGTCTGGGGCCTCGTCACGGCCATGTGGAGCGCGTTGGGGTACTGCTGCCCGTTGAAGCGCCAGCCCCTCGTCCGCATGAAGTCGTTCACGTGGTAGATGTCGAACTCGTCGGAGGTGAACGAGAAGAGGAACGTCGGCCGGCCCACCAGGCGCAGCTCGGGGTGCGACGTCACCGCCTCCTGCATGGCGACCGACGTCTCGAAGATCTCCCGGGCGTACCCGAGATACCCGGCGTGCCCGAGCTGCACCATGGCGGCCCACGTGGCGGCGATCAGGCCGCCGGAGCGCGAGCCCTCCATGCCGGGTGAGGTGTACTTCCCGCCGCTCCAGTCCGTCAGGTAGAAGTACTGCGCGTTGCGCAGGGCCTTGGTCCGGAAGCTGAGGACCGAGGAGCCCTTGAAGGCGTACCCGTACTTGTGCGTGTCGGCCGAGATGGAGGTCACACCGGGCACCGAGTAGTCGAAGGCGGGGATGTCGTAGCCGAGCTCGCGGCCGAACGGCAGGATGAACCCGCCCAGGCAGCCGTCGACATGGAGCCCGATGCCGCGCTCGAGGGCGAGGTCGGACAGGTCGCCGATCGGGTCCACGGTGCCGTAGCCGTAGTTGCAGGCCGATCCGATCAGGGCGACGGTCTGGTCGTCGACGTGGTCGCGCACCCAGTCCACGTCGACCTGGGTCGTCTTCGGGTCGATCGGCGCCCGTCGCAGCTCGACACCGAAGAGATGGCAGGCCTTGTCGAAGGCGGGATGGGCGGTCTCGGGCTTGATGACGTTCGGGTGCGTCACGCCCCGCGTCTGGGCCGCGTGCTCGCGGTAGGCCAGGATCGCGTGGAGGATGCTGCCGGTCCCGCCGGTCGTGACCAGGCCGCAGGGGTCGTCGCCGGCGGCCCGCGCCACGTCCCCGGAGTGCAGGTCGAGGGTCATGGAGATGATCTCCGCCTCGAACTTGGTGGCGCTCGGGCACATGTCGCGCTGCAGGACGTTCACGTGGGCGAACAGCCCGAAGGCCTCGTTCATGAAGTGGTAGTGGTCGTGGTCGCCGCAGTACATGGTGCCCGAGCACTTGCCGGTCTCCCAGAAGGCGTCCTCCTCCGTGGCCATGGTGCGGAGCTCGGCCAGCACCTCCTCCCGGCTCATGCCCTTGTCCGGGAGTACTCGGTTGATGGCGAAGCGGTCGGCGTAGGGGTAATCGCTCATCGGCAGTGGCCTCCTCGGGGCGGCGGGGACCGGCGCCGGCGCTGGGATGCCGGCCCGTCGCACCCGAGACTATTCAATTGGGTCAATCTGGCGGACACGCCGGTTTGCGATGATGGCGCGGTGCGACGACCTCCCGTCTTTGTGTCGCTCCATCGGGTACCGGCGTGCATGGGCGAGCGCGGACCTGGTGGCGGGGCTCACGCTCCTGGTCATCGCCGTCCCCGAGCAGCTGGCGACGTCCCGACTGGCCGGCATGCCGCCCATCACCGGCTTCTACGCCTTCGTGGCGGGGTCGGTGCTCTTCGCGCTCCTGGGCTCCAACCCCCAGATGTCGGTGGGAGCCGACTCCACCATCGCCCCGCTGTTCGCCGCCGGGGTGTCCGCCCTCGCGCTGACCGGTTCTCGCTCGGTACGTCGACCTGGTGGCGATCCTGGCCGTCATGGTCGGGCTCATGGTGATGCTGGTGAGCATCCTGCGGCTCGGGTGGCTCGCCGAGTTCCTCTCCACCCCCATCGTCACCGGCTTCCTGTCCGGCGTGGCCGTGATCATCGTCGTCCACCAGCTGCCCGACTTCCTCGGCCTGCCCCCGACCGGCGGTTCGAACCCACACCGCATCGGCTACGTGTTCACCCACCTCGACCAGGTCAACGGGTGGACGCTGGCCATCGGCCTGGGCGTGCTGGCGGTGATGTTCGTCTGCGTGCGGCTCGACCGCCGCATCCCCGGTGCGCTGATCGGCATGGTCGGCTCCACTGCGCTCGTGGCCGCGCTCGACCTGCAGGCCCATGGTGTCGCCGTGCTCGGCACCATCCAGACCGGCACGCGGCACTTCGGGCTGACCGGGCTGTCCGTGTCCACGCTCGGGAGCCTGGCGCCGCTCGCCGCCGTGGTGGCGCTGGTCGTCCTCACGCAGACGGCGGCGACGACCCGCGCCTTCGCCGACCAGGGCGGCTACGACGTGGACGCCGGGCGCGACTTCCTCGGCGTCGGCGCGGGGAGCGTCGTCGCCGGCCTCGTGGGCTCCTTTCCCGTCAACGCCAGCCCGCCCCGGACCGGTGCCGTCGCCACCGCCGGCGGCCGCACCCAGGCCGGCGCGCTCGGCGCGGCGCTGGTCGTGCTCCTCCTCATCCCGGTGGCCGATGTCCTGCGGGACGTCCCGCTGGCCACGCTCGCCGCCATCTTGATCTTCGTGGCCGTCCGGCTCTTCAACCCGGGCGATCTGCTCGCCATCGCCCGCTTCGACCCCTTCGAGTTCGGCCTGACCGCCATCACACTGCTGACCGTGGTGCTGGTCGGCGTGGAGCAGGGCATCGGCGTCGCCGTCGGGCTGGCCATCCTGGACCGCATCCGGCTGAGCGCCCGCCCGCAGCTCCACGTGCTCGGACGCATACCCGGGACGACCAGTTGGGCGCCGCTCTCGCCGGATCTCCCCGCCGCCGAGGTCCCCGGCGTCCTCGTCCTCCTGTTCGCCACGCCGCTCTGGTACGCCAATGCGATGCACTTCCGCGAGGAGGTCGCCCGCGCCCTGGCCGACGCGCTCGGGGACCACGCGGATCCTCGTGCTCGACACCATCGGGATGTCCGACGTGGACTTCACCGGGTCGCGGGCGTTGGGCCAGGTGCTGACGGCGTGTGAGCGCCAGCATGTCGCGTTCGGCATCGCCCGGGCGGGGGACCATGCGCGCCAGATGCTGCAACGCAGCGGGCTCGTGGCGGCGCATCGGCGAAAGCCACTTCTTCCCGACCGTGGACGGGGCGGTCACCGCGTTGGCGGCCGGACCCCCGCCCTGAGCCGCTCGCCCGCCTCCTGCCGTCGCTGCCCGCCGCGCTACACCTGATCCGGCGGACCGACCGCCAGCTCGGCCCGAATCGGACGGTGGTCCGAACCGGCATGGGGCAACACCGCCCCGGCGGCGGGACGCAGCGCACCGCGCACGAGGATGTGGTCGATCTGGCTGTGCGGGCGCCAGGTCGGCCAGCTGGCGCCGATGACAGCCCTCCGCCAACCGGGCATGAACACGTGCATGAGCGGGCCCCAGCTGTTCATGTCCCCGGCGAGCACGGCGTCGGGCCGGGCCTCGGTGTCCAGCTGGCGGCGCAGCTCGGCCCAGTTCCGGTGGGCGCCGAAGAGAAGGTGCGACATGTGGGTGCCCGCCACCGAGATCGGACTGCCGTCCACCGTGAGGTCGACCACCAGGGCCGCCCGCCGGACGCGGTCGGGCCGCAGCACGCGCATGGGGACCACGCGTGTCGCCTCGATCGGGAGCTCGGGCCGCACCAGGACGGCGATGCCCCACGTCCCCTGTTCGGCCTCCTGCCAGCGCGCCATGGCCTGGACCTTCGCCGGCTGGGCGCGCACGCCGTCCAAGTACAGCGCCCGGTGCCGGTCCGCGAAGATGGCCCGGGACCGCCAGCTGGCGGGTGCCCCGGGCTGGGGACGGATGCGCCGCCCTTCGCCGAGGGTGCGTGTCGCAATCTGGTAGCCGAGCATGCGGGCCGCCTCGGCCGCCTGGCCGCCCCCGTCGTCCCCCGAGCGCGTCCACACCTCCTCGAGCACGATGACGTCGGCATCGAGCGCGGCAATGGCGGCGAGATAGTCGTAGGGCCTGCCCCAGCCGTCTATCCCGCAGTGCATGTTGTAGTTGGCGATGCTGAGCACGGTCCGCCCAGACGATAGGCGAGCCGCATCTCCGTTGGTACGATCGTGGCGGTGGCAGCGGGGGATGCGCATCTGGCCCGGCGGTTGCAGCCCGTTCACCACCACGATCTTCGCCACCATGTCCGAGTTGGCGGCCGCCACGGGCTCGGTCAACCTCGGTCAGGGCTTCCCCGACACCGACGGCCCCGAGGAGCTGCGCGAGGTCGCGGTGGCCGCCATCCGGGAGGGTCGGAACCAGTACCCGCCGGGGAACGGCGTCGCCGAGCTGCGCCAGGCCGTGGCGGCCCACCAGCGCGCCTGGTACGGCCTGGAGCTCGACCCCGAGACCGAGGTGCTCGTGACCGTCGGCGCCACCGAGGCCGTCGCCGCCACGCTGCTGGCCCTGTGCGAACCCGGCGACGAGGTCGTCATGTTCGAGCCGACCTATGACTCCTACGCCGCCGGCGCGGCCATGGCCGGCGCGGTGCCCCGCCTTGTCCGCCTGCACCCGCCCGACTGGCACTTCGACCCCGACGAGCTGGCCGCGGCCGTCGGGCCGCGGCACGAAGCTCGTGCTCCTCAACTCCCCGCACAACCCGACCGGCAAGGTGTTCTCGCCGGACGAGCTGGCGCAGGTCGCCGCCCTCTGCACGGCCCACGACCTCCTGGCGGTGACCGACGAGGTCTACGAACACCTGGTCTTCGACGGGGCGCACGTCCCGCTGGCCTCCCTCCCCGGCATGCGCGACCGCACCCTGACCATCTCGTCGGGTGGCAAGACCTTCTCCTTCACCGGGTGGAAGGTGGGGTGGGTGAGCGGCCCCGAGCCGCTGGTGGCCGCGGTCCGGGCCGCCAAGCAGTTCCTGACCTACACCAGTCCCGCTCCGTTCCAATTGGCGGTGGCGCGGGGCCTCGGCTTCGCCCCGGACGTCATGGGGCGTCTCGCCACCGAGCTCGGGCGCCGGCGGGACCAGTTGTGCGACGGTCTCGACACCCTCGGCTTCGCGGTGTTCCGGCCCGCCGCCACCTACTTCGCCACGACCGACATCTCGCCGGTGGCGCCGGGCCTCAGCGCCCACGAGTTCTGTCTGGCCCTCCCCGGGCGCTGTGGGGTGGTGGCCATCCCCAGCTCGGTCTTCTACGGCCCGGCGGACCCCGAGGCCGGGCGGACGCTCGTGCGCTGGGCGTTCTGCAAGCGCGCTCCCGTGCTGCACGACGCGCTGGCCCGCTTAGCATCGTGGACACCATGAGCATCCCGATCACCTGGGTCGACGCGTTCAGCGACGTCGCCTTCGGAGGCAACCCGGCAGCGGTCTGCCTGTTGCGCGAGCCGCTTGACGACGGGCACATGCAGTCCCTCGCGTTCGAGCTGGGCATCGCCGAGACGGCCTATCTCACGCCCACCGAGGACCCGACGACCTTCGGCCTGCGCTGGTTCTCGCCTGCGGTCGAGATCGACCTGTGCGGGCACGCCACCCTGGCCTCGGCCCATGCCCTGCGCGAGGGGGGCACCGTCGACGGGACTGTCCCGCTGACGTTCCACACCCGCGCCGGGCCCTCTGCGCGCCGCATTCGTCGGCGACCGCATCGAGCTCGACTTCCCGGCCGACCCGGTGACACCGGGCCCGGTCCCAGCCCTCCTGCAGGAGCAGTGGCCGCCGGGCGCCGTCGTGGCCAGCGGGCAGACCAATTTCTTCACGTTCGTCGCCCTCTCCTCGGCCGAGGCGGTACGCGCCTACGAGCCCGACCTGGGCGCCATCGCGTCCTCCGGCGCCAAGTCGCTGCTGTTGACCGCTGCCGGAAGGCCGGGCTCCGGTGCCGACTTCGTGTTGCGCGTCTTCGGGCCCAACGAGGGAATCGACGAGGATCCGGCCACGGGGTCGGCGCAATGCTCGGCCGGCCCCTACTGGGCGGTCGAGCTGGGGGTCGACGTCCTCGTCGCCCACCAGCTCTCCCGGCGCGGCGCGACGCTCTACGTACGGCCCGACGGAGAGCGGGTCCGCATCGCGGGGCACGCGGTCACGGTGCTCACCGGCCAGCTGTGCTAGGGATTCGCCCGATGGGGAGTCGGGAGATGGGTACCTCCGCGGAGGACCTGCGAGTTCTGGTCGAGGACCGAGCGCCGGCGTCGCCGCGGGAGGTGGAGGCCCGGGACCGTTTCCTCTCCGAGCTCGCCGGCCTCGCCGCGCCGTTCGACGAGCACGCCGGTCCCACCCACGTCACCGCGTCGGGCATCGTCGTCGGGCGGCGCGGCACCGTGCTGCACCGGCACAAGCGGCTCGGCATCTGGATGCAGCCCGGCGGCCACATCGATCCCGGCGAGAGCCCCGCCGAGGCGGCGTTGCGCGAGGCCACCGAGGAGCTGGGCCTGGCGGTCGAGCATCCCCCGACGGGCCCGGTGCTGATCCATCTCGACGTCCACGAGGCGGCCCACGGGCACACGCATCTCGACCTGCGCTACCTCCTGCTCGGCGCGGATGTCGACCCGCTGCCCCCGCCGGACGAGAGCCCCGACGCCCGGTGGTGCAGTTGGGACGAGGCCCTGGCGACGGCCGACCCCGCGCTGATCGACGCCCTGCCCCTGGCGCGAGCCGCCTACGAGGCCATGGTGTGACCGACGCCCTCGAGCACCTGCTGGCCGTCCAGGATCTCGACACGTCCATCACGCAGCTCCAGCACCGGCGCCAGGCGCTATCGAATCGTCGGGGCTCGCCGCGGTGGAGGCGCAGCTGGCCGCGATCGAGGCCGAGCGGGCCGACGCGGCGGCGCGACGTGGCGTGCTGGCCGCCACCCAGAAGGAGTTGGAGGAGCAGATCGCCGTCATCAGCGAGCGCCGGAGTCGTGGTCGAACAGCGGATGTACGCGTCCACGAGCTCCTCGGGGCGGGATCTGCAGGCCATGAACGACGAGGTGCGCCACCTGACCGATCGGCGGGCCCAGCTCGAGGAGCTCGAGCTCGTGGCCATGCTCGAGCAGGACCCCGTCGACGCCGAGCTGGCCGCGCTGCGCGAGCGTGCCGCGCCGCTGGAGGCACAGGCGGAGGAGTTGCGCGCGGCAGGTGGCCAAGGACCAGGTCGAGATCGACGCCGCGCTCGGGGAGGCGGTGGCTGCCCGGTCGACCGAGGCCGGCGCAGCTCCCGACTGCGCTCTCCGACCGCTACGAGACGCTGCGGGCCCGCCTGAAGGGCACGGGGGCGGCGCGCCTGGTCGGCAGCCACTGCGACGGCTGCCATCTCGAGCTCTCCTCGGTGGAGGTCGAGAAGATCCGCGCCCTGCCTCCCGGAGAGGTCGCCACCTGCGAGCAGTGCGGCCGCATCCTCGTCCCCGCCTGAGGGAGTGCGGCAGCCGTGCTGATCCTGGTGCGCCACGGTGAGTCGGTGGCCAACGCGCGGGGCCTGCTGCTCGGCCGGACCGACGCCGAGCTGACCGAGACCGGTCGGGCTCAGGCGTTGGCGGCGCGCGCCCTGCTGGACGGCCCGGTGGCCGAGGTGCGCACCGAGCCCGCTCCGGCGCGCCCGCGACACCGCGGCGCTGCTGGCGTTGGGCGCGCCCATCGCCGTCGAAGAGCAATGGATCGAGGTCGACTACGGCGAGTTCGAGGGCCAGCCCCTGGGCGGCATCCCGGCCGAGGTGTGGCAGCGCTGGCAGCGCGACCGCGATTTCCGTCCCGAGGGCGGCGAGACCCTGGCCGAGGTAGACCGGCGGATCAGCGCCGCCTGCGAGGAGCTGTTCGCGGTCGACGGCGCCGGTGCCCGGCGCTCCGCCGGCGACGTGGTCGTGGTGAGTCACGTCAGCCCGATCAAGGCGGCGGTGGCCTGGGCCCTGGGGACCGTCGACCTGTACTGGCGCCTCCATCTCAGAGACCGCCTCGGTGACCCGCATCGGGTGGAACCGCGACGCGCCGATCCTGCACGGCTTCAACGAAGTGGCGTTTGGCGCCCCGGCACGATGAGGCGCCACAATCAGCCGGTGCCTGACCCCTCACCACCGCCGACCCTCGCCGCACTCCGCCCGCCGCCGGGCTCCGGCGAGGATCCCGTCCACCGCCGCACGATCACCATTGAGGTGTACGACCGCGGCGACTACTTCGCCGTCGTGGGCACCCTGCACGATGAGCGGCCCTGGGCGGGTGGCGACCTCGGCCCCCGCCATGTCCACGTCATGGACCTCGGCCTGGTGGTCCGGCGTGCCGACATGAGGATCGTCGACGCCGCGGCCGACATGCGGACCTTCCCGCACGCCGAGTGCACGGACATCGAGCCCGAGTTCCGCGACCTGATCGGGCTGTCGGTGGCCCGCGGTTATTCCAGTGCGGTGCAGCAGCGCTTCGGACGCGAGCGCGGCTGCAGCCACCTCGAGTTCCTCGCCCGGGCCATCGGGCCCGTCGTCGTCCAGGGCCTCACCTCGTCGGCCGCCTGGCAGGTCGAGAAGGGGGATGGCGAGCACCCGATGCGCGAAGGCGGCTTCAGCTTCCTCGCCAATACGTGCCACCTCTGGACCGAGGACGGACCTGGTGCGCAGAAGATCGCTCTCGGCTGGCGGCCGGGCAAGCTCGGGTACCCGGCGCCCCGGGTCGCCGAGATCCGCCGGCGCATGGCGGAGGACGACGACCGTTGACGCCAGGGCGCCGGACTTCGCCCCCGCCCGGTCGCTGATGGCGGTCCAGGCGACGAGCCAGGGAACTATAAACGAGTTCGTTGATAGTTCCGGAAGACATCCGCCGCGGTCTCCCCCGGGGCGGGGTCGGGGAGTAGCTTCGGATTCCTTGTGGCCGGCCGACCGGGGTCCGCCCGACCGCCGGCCCGACTCGGGGAGGCACGGCGTGGCACGTACGACCATTGGGGCGCGAGGGGTGGTGGTCTTGGCGGCCGCGCTCCTGACCGGAGCCGTGCTGGCGTCCTGCTCGTCCTCGGGCTCATCGCCCGCGGTGTTGCTCGTCGGCACGTATCACGGGAAGGCCGGCCAGTACAGCTCCATCCAGGCCGCGGTCGACGCGGCGCAGCCGGGCGACTGGATACTGGTTGCCCCGGGCGACTACCACGAGACGGACGACGCGCACGTCACCTCGGCCGCCCAACTCGGCAGCGGCGACCACGGCGGTGTCGTTGTGCACACATCGGATCTGCACATCCGCGGCATGAATCGCGACACGGTCATCGTGGACGGGACCAAGGCTGACGCCGCCACGGCATGCAGCTCCGCCCAACAGGACCAGAACCTCGGCCCGGTCGTCGACGGCAAACACCAGGGCCGCAACGGGATCGTGGTGTGGAAGGCGAACGGCGTGAGCATCGAGAACCTCACAGCGTGCAACTTCCTGGGCGGTGCGGGCGACTCGGGGAACGAGATCTGGTGGAACGGCGGAGACGGGTCGGGGAAGATCGGCCTGTCGGGCTACACCGGTGCCTATCTCACGGGGACCAGCACCTATTTCGGCACCGAGGACACGGCCGCGCAGTACGGCATCTTCTCGTCGAACGCCCAGGGACCGGCCAGTTGGAACCAGCTCTACGGCTCCAACATGAACGATTCGGGGATGTACGTCGGCGCCTGCCATCAGGCCTGCGACGTCACCATCGACCATGCCTGGATGGAGTACAACGCCCTCGGCTACTCCGGCACCAACTCCGGCGGCGCGATCGTCATCGAGAACTCACAGTTCGACAACAACGAGGATGGGATCGACACCAATACGCAGATCGCCGGCGACCCTCCGCCACCGCAGAACGGCGCATGCCCGAACGGTGGCACCAGTCCGGTGACGCACACCCATTCGTGTTGGGTCTTCATCCACAACAACGTGCACGACAACAACAACGGTGATGTCCCCGAAGCCGGCGACGCTGCGGCCGGCCCGATCGGGACGGGCATGACGCTCTCGGGCGGCCGGAACGACACGGTGATGGACAACACCTTTGCGAACAACGGTGCCTGGGGAATCCTGTTCGTGCCCTATCCGGACAGTGGGACGCCCTCGCTCAACCAGAAATGTGCGAACTTCGGCGGGTTCCAGATCTCGGGCTTCGGCTGCGTCTTCGAGCCGGAGGGCGACGCGCTGCTCGGCAACACCTTTGTCAACGACGGCTCTTTCGGCAACCCGTCCAACGCCGACTTCGGGCAGATCCTCCTGCATGCGGGCCTGCCATCCAACTGCTACGCCGACAACACCGCGCCCCGCGGCAGCGCGCCGCCGAACCTGGAGCAGCTCCAGCCCACCTGCGGCGTGAAGAGCACCACGACGAACACCGACAACACCCTGCTCACCCAGGTCGAGTGCGACTCCCGCCTCGCCCCGTGCCCTCGCCGGCGCCGACGTACCCAACGCAGACCGGCGTGCACCTCGCTCCCTTGCCTCGCCGGGCTGCCGACGATGGCCGACCCGTGCGCCGGCGTGCCCTCGAACGCCTGGTGCCCCTCCGGCGGGTCGACCGGCTCCTCGCTCGGTGTCCCGGCCGGGGGCGCGGCCCCGGTGGCGCAGCCCCGGCGGGATGCGGCCGGGCCCCGACGCCGGCCCTCGCCCTGGGCTACCTCCGCGGGCCGGCGTGGTCGCTCACGGCGGCGACGCCACGACGCGGCCCGCCTCCAGCGTGACGACGGTGTCGCACCGCGCCGCCTCGGTGGCCCGGTGCGTGATCACCAAGATGCTCCGCTCCCCGGCGGCGGCGAACACGCCGTCCATGAGCTCGTCGGCCAGGCCGGGGTCGAGACCGCTGGTGGGCTCGTCGAGCACAATGACCGGACCGGGCGCCAGCAGGGCGCGGGCCACCGCGAGGCGCCGGCGCTCGCCGCCCGACAGCGCGACGCCGTCCTCACCGACGGGCGTTTCGAGCCCGTGGGGCAGCGCGGCGACCCAGGCCTCGAGGCGGGCGGTGCGCAACGCGCTCGGCGATCGCCTGCTCGCTGGCGTCGGGCCGGCCCAGGGTGAGGTTCGACCGCACCGTGCCCGCGAACATCTGGGCGCGTTGGTCGGCGAGCGCGCAGGCCCCCCGGGCGTCGGCCTGCCGCAGCCGCTCCACATCCTTCCCGCCGAGTGACAGCGTGCCGCCCTCGAGCGGCCAGTAGCGCAACAGCGCGGTGACGAGGCTCGACTTGCCCGCACCGCTCGAGCCGGTCAGGGCGACCCGTCCGCCGGCCGGCAGGCGCAGGCTCACCCCGTCGACGGCACGGGGGAGGCCGGGGTCGTAGCGCAGGGCGGCGTCGTCGAAGGCCACCTCGGGCACGCCCGCCGCCGGGGGAGACGGGTCGACCGGGTCGCGCACCGGGACCGGCACGGCCTCGAGCGCGAAGAGGCGTTCGGCCGAGGCCCGCACCGCCAGCGAGCGGCGCCACCGCCATGGGCACGCCCGGGACGGTCTCGAAGGTGGCCAACGCGGCGAGCGGCAGCACGGCCACCATGACCTGGCCGAGGTGATGGGCGTGGACGGCGGCGACACCGGTCGCCAGTACGGCCGTCACCGCCACCGCCAGGCAGACCTGCATGAGCAGTGTGGCCCCGGTGGCGAGGCGGGCGTGACGGCGCTCGAGCACGTCGGCGCGGCCCCCCAGTTCCTCGACGGCGCGCAGCATGGTGGCGTCGGCGCCGAACGCCAGCAGTTCGGGGGCGCCGGCCAGCGCGTCGACCACCTGGGCGGAGAGGGAGCCCGAGAGCGCGGCGATCTCGTCGTCCCCACTGCGGCGCCAGGTGAGGAGGGCGGGCACGACCAGGGCGACGGCGAGCGGCACGCCCAGCGCCAGCGCGGCCCAGGGGAGGATCAGCCCGACGGCGACGGTGCCGATCACGGCGGCCCCGAGAGCGACCGCCACCGGCAGCAGGGTGCGCAGGTAGAGGTCCTGCAACGCGTCGACGTCGTCGATGGCGCGGGCGAGCAGGTCGCCGCTGCGCCACCCGGCGAGCGCGGCGGGCACCCGGGGGGACAGGCAGTCGTAGAGCCACAGCCGCCAGCGGGTCAGCGCGCGCAATGCGGCATCGTGGCCGACGAGGCGTTCGGCGTAGCGCAGCGGCCCGCGCAGGAAGGCGAGGACCTCGACGGCGGCAAGGATGCCCACCAGCGCGGACAGGCCGGGTCGCAGCGCAGCGCGGCCCACGACGTAGCCCGACCCGGCCAGCAGGCCGATGGTCGCCGCGGCGGCCGCCAGGCCGAGCAGCCCGGCCAGCGCCAGCCGCCCGTACGGCGTGCCCGGCTCGGAGAGGACGCGCCGGAGCGGACCCCGGGCCGCTCGACCCCGCCCCGTACCTGTGCCCGGGTCACGGCGAGACCGCCAGCGGGAGGCCGGCGGCCGCCGGCAGGATCACCACGGTGTCGAAGTGGGGGAGGAGGAGCGGCTCGTGCGCCGCCACCACGACGGTGCGCCCCGCCAGCCACGGTTCGATCGCCGGGGCCAGGCGCGCCACGGTCGGCGGGTCGAGTGCGGCGGTCGGCTCGTCGAGCAGCAAGATCGGTGCCGGCCGCAGCAGCGCACGCGCCAGGGCCACGCGTTGGCGTTCGCCCGAGCTGAGCGTCAGGCCGTCGTGGCCGAGGGCCGTCCGGAGCCCGCCCGGAAGATTGGCCAGGAGCTCGGAGAGGCCGACCGCATCGAGTACTCGTCGCAGGTCTGCGTCGGATGCGCCAGGCGCGCCCAGCCGGAGGTTCTCCGCCAGCGTGGCGTTGAAGAGGTGTGGCCGCTGCGGGAGCCACGAGAAGTGGCGCCGCCACGCCGCGGCGGTCTCCTCGCTGCTGCGCCGGGGCCCGCACGCCATGGTGCCCGCGCTGGGCTCGACGAAGCGCAGGAGCGCCGCCAGCACCGTCGACTTGCCGGACCCCGACGGCCCCGTCAGGGCGAGCCGCGTCCCGGGTGCCGCGTGCAGGGAGAAGCCGGTCAGCGCGGCGCCCTCCCGGTGCTCGTAACGCACGCCGAGACCGTCGATCGTCAGGGTCGGCCCCGTCCCGTTCGCCCCGCCCCCGTTGGTCGACCCCGTCCCGTTCCCCCCGCCCCCGTTCGGTCGACCCCGTCCCCGGCCGCCGAAGGAGGAGCGGGTGTCCCGAGCACCTCGAGGACCCGCGCCGCCGCGGCCTGCCCTTCGGTGCTGGCGTGGAACTCGGCGCCGGCGCGGCGCAGGGGGATGAAGATCTCGGGCGCCACGAGGAGGACGGCCATGGCGGTCTGCAGGCCGAGCTCACCCCACAGCAGCCGGAGCCCGAGCACCATGGCGACGAAGCCGACCCCGAACCCGGCGATCATGTCCATGGAGAGCGCCGAGAGGAAGGCGACGCGCAGCGTGCGCATGGTGGCCGAGCGCACGCCTTCGGTCGCCGCCTCGACCTCCCGCCGCCCCTGCATCTCGCGACCGAAGGCGCGCAGCGTGGGCAGCCCCTCGACGAGCTGGAGCACGCGGCCGGCCAGCGAGCCGAGCCTCCGCCACTGGCGCTCCGAGCGCTTCGTCGCCTCCCGCCCGAACGCGATCATCGTCACGGGCACGGCCAGCACCAGGGCGATGACGACGGCGAACGACAGCCAGTCCTGTGTGGCCACCCAGACCAGGAGGATGAGCGGGATGACGGCGGCCGCGGCCGCCTGCGGGAGGTAGCGCGCGTAGTAGGTGTGCAGCGAGCGCAGGCCCCGGGTAGCCGTGAGTGACAGCTCGCCGGGGCGCTCCCCGGCGAGCCAGCCCGGGCCCAGCGCCAAGGCGTGGCGCAGCAGCCGGCCGCGCAGCGTGGCCACCACGCGGTCCGCCGCGCCCAGCGCCGAGAGATCGCCGGCGCCGTGCAGCGCGGCGCGGGCGAGGACGGCCAGCCCGACCACGACGATGGCTGGCGTGACCGCACCGAGCGATGCGTGGTGCAGCAGGGAGCGGTCGACGACGTCAGCCAGCGCCACCGCCTGCACGACCACGGCCACCGCGCTCAACACGGCCAGGACCAGCGCGGTTCCCGCGACCCGCCGCAGCCCGGGCACCCGGGCGGCCAGCTCCGGGTCGACCAGGCGGGGCCGGCTCCGTCGGGAGAGTGGGTTCAAAGGCTGAATGTCGTGTCCTTCACCGAGACGGCACGCCCGATGAGCCCTTCGGAGATGGCGAGGCGGGCGGTGCCCGCATCTTCGCAGGTGGCCGCCGTGCGGACCCCATCGGGAGGTCGGCCACGATGGCCGTGCGCACTGGCTCGAACCCGGCCTCGCCCCCATAGGTCACCGTGAAGGTGACCACGCGGGCCGCGGTGGGCTCGGCCGGCGGGACGTCCACCACCGGCACGATCTCAGTGGCGGCGACGGCCTCGGCTGCCAGGTCGGCCCGGAGGGCCCCGCCGCGCCCCTCCGGAGGGGCCGCCCCCCAGACGGCCAGCCCGGGCTTCGAGAGCATGCCCGAGACGGTCGTCAGCAGGCCGAGCTCGGCGGGCTCGTCACGTAGTCGCCGGCCGAGGACGCCCAGCGACTGGAGGACGAAATGGTTGAACGGCCCGCCCGCGAAGGCCATGCCCCCGGTGAGGGTGGGGGTCCCGCCGGGGTCGAGCCCCAATTCGCGTTGCTGCACCCGTACGGCCGCGGGGAAGCAGGAGTACACCTCGGCGAGGCGGAGCTCGGCCAGCGGGCGCCCGAGATGCCTCGCCGCGGCGCGGCCGAGCACGCCCATGGCCGGCCATTGCTCCGGGCGGCGCCGCGCCGTCAGGGTCACCGCCTCGGAGGAGTGGAGAGCCACGTGCGGGAAGAGCCAGCGCTCCGGCGCCACGCCGGCCGCACGTGCCCGCTCAGCCGAGCAGATCAGCAGTGCCGTCGACTGATTGACCGTCCACTGGCTGGCGTGCCAGCGGTTGTAGGGGTGGGCGAGCGGGCGGTTGTGCGGCCCCGGGTCGGCGATGCTGGCCGCGTCGCGGGGCTCCCCGAACGCGGCCGAGGGGTTGTGGGCCGCCACCGCGTTGAAGCGGGCCCAGAGCGTGGCGATCTCGTCGCGCTGGCGCTCAGCCGGGAGGCCCAGGGCGCCGGCCAGCGCGTTCTCGATGAGCGCGTACTGCTGCACGGGCGGCAGCACCATGCCCGCCGCCACCTCTATCGGAGCCACGAAGTCCGGCGGCCTGGTCAGCACCTCGTCGGGCTGGTCGTCCTCCTCGTCGTTCTCGACACCGCCGTCGCGCGCCCACGCCCGCGCCTCGACCCCGGCGACGACGACCGTGCCGAACCGTCCGGCGGCCACGGCCGCCAGGGCGTAATTGATCACCTCCTGCTGGGAGACGCCGATCTCGCACAGGACCGTGTGGGCACACGGTGATCCGACGCGCCGGGCGACGGTGCGCGCCGGGTCAGTGAGCGACCAGGTGCCCTGGGGCACGGCGATGCAGTCGACACGGCGCAGGAGGTCCGGCGCGCCGGCGTCGGCCGCCGCCGCAGACGCCGCATCGGCCATGAGCTCCACCACGGGCGCCGCGTGGTCCGCGGCGCCCAACCCGACCAGGACGGGAAGGCGCGGGTCGAGGGAGCGCATCGATCCGGCCACGACGCCCGATGCTACGGTCCCGCCATGGCGACCGGTGAAGCAGGCAGGTGGGAGGCCGAGCTCGGGGACTTCACGAAGGAATCCTTCGAAGCCGACGGCAAACGACGGGACGTCTTTCGGACCGGGACGGGTCCGGCGGTGATCGTCATCAGCGAGATCCCGGGCATCACCCCACTGGTGGCGCAGTTCGGCCGCCGCGTGGCCGCCGCCGGGTGCACGGCCGTCCTGCCGGTGCTGTTCGGCGATCCGGGGCGCCCGGCATCGGCCGGCTACGCGCTGCAGTCCATGGGGCCGGCCTGCGTTTCGCGGGAGTTCTCCGCTTTCGCACTGAAGAAGACCAGCCCGGTCACCGCGTGGTTGCGCAAGCTCGCGGCCGCCGAGCACGAGCGCTGCGGCGGCCCGGGGGTGGGCGTGGTCGGCATGTGCTTCACGGGGGGCTTCGCGCTGGCCATGATGGTCGACGACGTCGTCCTGGCCCCGGTGCTGAGCCAGCCCTCGCTGCCGTTCCCGCTCTCCAAGAAGTACAAGGCGGACATCGGGATCTCCGACAGCGACCTCTCCCGGGTGAAGGAGCGCGCCGCGGCCGGGACCTGCCTGCTCGGCCTGCGCTTCACCAACGACCCCTTCTGCTTCGCAGAGCGTTTCGAGACCCTGCGCCGCGAGCTCGGCGACGCGTTCATCGCCGTGGAGATCGACTCCGCTCCCGGCAATCCGCACGGGCACCCCAAGCAGGCGCACTCCGTGTTGACCGAGCACCTGGTCGACCAGGAGGGCACGCCGACGCGGGCGGCGCTGGACCAGACGCTCAGCTTCTTCCGGGAGAAACTCGAGGTGGGCACGGGCCCCGGACCCCGGCCCGACGCCACGTAGGGCTCAGGCCGGCGCCCGCAGGATCTCTGCGCACACCCGCTCGCCCGAGCGCACCGCACCGTCCATCGCGCCGTACGACGTCGACGCCGTCTCGGTGCCGGCCCAGTGCAGCCGCCCGACGGGCTCGCGCAGCCGGCGCCCGTACTGGGTCAGCACGCCGGTGGGGAAGTGGCCCATGGAGCAGCCCCGCGTCCATTGCTCCTCGACCCAATTCTGCTCCATGACCTCGACCGGGGAGGCGGCCGCGGGGCCGAGGCGCCTGGTCAGCATGCGCACGAACGCCGCACGGCGCTCCTCCTCGCCGAGGGCGGCCAGGGCGCGGGCCCGCGGGCCGGCCGAGTACCCGGCCACGACCCCCTGGGAATGGTTCGGCTGGCAAGTGTCGAGCGTGACCTCGATCTCGTCGTCGGTGGCCACGGTCGCTCCCGACACGCCGTCGTCCCGCCAGAACGGCGCGTCGTAGATCGCCACCATCTTGAGCTCGGTGCCGGCCGGCACCTGGTGGATCAGAAGTGCGTGGTCCGCCGGGAGCACGGGGTCGAAGCGGATCCCGGCCGCCAGGGCGCGTGGAAGGGCGAGGATGACGCGGCGGGCCGACACGGCAGCCCCATCACCCGTCACCTCCACCCGGTCACCGGTCTGGGCCACGGCGGTCACCGGCGATCCGAGCACGACCGCCGCGCCGAGCTCCGCCGCCATGGCGTCGGGGATCTGCCCCACGCCGCCGTCGAATTGCGCGTCCTGGTAGCCGCCGGCGATGTTCATGAGGGACTCGATCCCCCCGGCCGAGCGGACCAGGAAGAGCCAGTTGAGCAGCGAGACCTCGGAGAGGTCGGCGGCGAAGCAGGCGCGCACCGTCGCCTCGATCAGGTCGCGGGCCAACCGCGTCGGTACCCGCCTTGCGCTGAGCCAGGCCCGCACCGACAGCGCGTCCCATTCGGCCGCTCTGGGCGCATCCCACGGCGCGTCGACGGGGACCTTCTTGGCCATGGCGTTCATCCGCGCGATGGCCTGGCCGGCGCTGAGCAGCGCGACCGGGCTCACCCGGGGGATGTCGCCGCGATAGCGGCGCACCGTCCCGCCGGTGGCCAGCACGTTGTCGCCGTCGACGAACGTCGTGAAGGTGGCGACGCCCATCTCCTTGGCCAGCGCATGCATGCGGTCGTGGTGGGGGCCGACGAAACAGCCCCCCATGTCGACGGGCACGCCGTCGCGGCTGGTCCTCGTCCACACCCGGCCCCCGACCCGGTCCCGCGCCTCGAGCACGACCACCGATCGGCCGCCCTGGCTGAGGCGGCGGGCCGCCGTGAGGCCGGCCAGCCCCGCTCCGACGACGCAGACATCGGCTTCCCTCGTGCTCATCGGCACCTCCCCGGGTCCATGTGATGGTAACATGCGTGCTGCCCGCATGTAAATGTTCCGGACGAGAAGGGGAGTAGGCGTGGCCACGACCAAGACCAAGCCACGGGAGACCCAAGCCGTCCGTTCGGCGCGCACCCGCCGGGCCCTGCTCGATGCGGCCCGCGCCCTCTTCGCCGAGAAGGGGTTCGCCGCCACCGGGCGTGAGGAGATCGCCGAGCACGCCGGCGTGACCCGGGGGGCGCTGTATCACCACTTCGCCTCGAAGAACGCGGTCGCGGCCGCGGTGGTCGAGGAACTCGAAGGCGAGCTGGTGGACCTGGTCGTGGCCGCGGCGCGGCAGGGCACGGGCGTGCGGGATCAGCTGCACCGCGGTTGCCGCGCCTACATGGATGCCTGCGCCGACCCCACGATGGCCCGGATCCTGGCCGACGCCCCCGCCGTGCTCGGCATCGAGGCGTGCCGCGCCCTCGATGCGGTGGCCTGCGCACCCCTGCTGGCCGAGGTCTTCACCCGGGCGGAGGCGGAGGGGATCACTGTGCCGGGCGATGCCGAGGTGGCCGCCGCCCTGCTCCTCGGCTGCCTCAACGAGGCGGCCGGACTCGTTGCTGCGGCCCCGGCAGACGAGGCCCTGCGGCGCCGGGTCGGTGACACGGTGGACGAGTTCCTCACGCGGCTCTTCGGCTGATCCACTGATCACATTGAGCTGATCACATTGAGCTGATCACATTGAGCTGATCACATTGAGCTGATCACATTGAGCTGAGGCGGCCCCGGTGGGAGGATGTCGCCCCACGAGTCCAGCCGAGGAGCGCAATGTCCGATTTCGTCATGACCATCGCCGGGGAAGCCGCCCCGACCGAGGACACGTTCGGGGTCCGCAACCCCGCCACAGGCGAGGTCTTCGCCCAGGCACCCGAGTGCACCCGCCAGCAGCTCGATTCGGCGTTCGACGCCGCGACCAAGGCCACCCGCGACTGGAAGGCGGACGAGGCGGCGCGGCGCGCCATCCTGCTGCAGGCGGCCGACGTCCTGATGGCCTCGTCGGCGGATCTCGCCCCGGTCCTCACCGCGGAGCAGGGCAAGCCGCTCAGCGACGCCGCCATCGAGGTCTTCGCCTCGGCCATCTGGAGCCAGTACTTCGCCAATCTCGAGATGCCGTCGCAGGTGATCCAAGATGACGACTCGGCCTACGTGGAGCTGGCGCGGCGGCCGCTCGGCGTCGTGGCGGCCATCACGCCGTGGAACTTCCCGCTGACGCTCGCCTTCTGGAAGATCGCGCCGGCGCTGCTGGCCGGCAACACGCTGGTGCTCAAGCCCTCGCCGTACACGCCGCTGACCACGCTGAAGGTGGGCGAGCTCTTGCGCGACGTCTTCCCGCCCGGCGTGGTCAACATCGTGAGCGGCGGTGACGAGCTCGGCGCCCTCATGACGACGCACCCCGCGCCGCGCAAGATCAGCTTCACCGGTTCCGTCGAGACCGGCAAGAAGATCGCCCTGTCGGCGGCCCCCGACCTCAAGCGCGTCACCCTCGAGCTCGGCGGCAACGACCCCGCCATCGTGCTGGACGACGCCGACCCCGCCGCGGTGGCCTCGGCGATCTTTGCCGGCGCCTTCAACAACAACGGACAAGTGTGCTCGGCGATCAAGCGCGTCTACGTCCCCGAGGCTCTCTACGACGACGTGGTCGAGGGCCTGGCGGCGCACGCCCGCTCCATCAAGGTGGGCGAGGGCACCGAGGAAGGCGTGAAGCTCGGCCCGATCAACAACGAGCCCCAGTACGAGCGGGTGAAGGAGCTCGTGGCCGACGCGCTGTCCCACGGCGCCACCGCCGTGACGGGGGGGAAGGCCATGGACCGCCCGGGCTACTTCTTCGAACCGACCATCCTCACCGGCCTGTCCGACGGGACCCGGATCGTCGACGAGGAGCAGTTCGGTCCCGCCCTGCCGGTCGTGCCCTACCGGGACCTGGGCGACGCCATCGACCGCGCCAATGCCACCCATTTCGGGCTGTCGGGCTCGGTGTGGGGTGCCGACACCGAGCGCGCCTCGGAGGTGGCCGCGCAGCTCGAGTGCGGCACGGCGTGGGTGAACACGCATCTCGCCCTGGCGCCGCAGCAGCCCTTCGGCGGCTTCAAGTGGAGCGGCATCGGCGTGGAGAACGGGCCGTGGGGCCTGGCGGAGTTCTCCGAGTTCCAGGTCGTGCACCGCTCCAAGGCGCCCAACGGGTTGAACGCCGGCACCGCGTCGCTCCTCTCCTGACCCGGAGGCGCTGCCCTGCCGGGGCGGCCGCCGGCCCCGAAGTCAGCCGGTCGAGGTCGTGGTCGAGTCCGCGTGCCCGGACGTCCCGGAGGTCGCCGCGCCCTTGAGGTCCTGCACGATCTGGCGGACGTCGGAACGACCCTTCTCGAGCGCGCCGATGTCGGCCTGAGCGGAGGACCTCGATGCGGCCAGGAGGTCGTGGTTGGCGTTCCATTGGGCCGGCGTGAAGGCCAGCACGGTGGCAGCGAGACCGTTGGTCGCGTTCGTCGCCGTGCCGATCTGGCTGTTGAGATCGTCGATCAGGGGCTGCAGCTGGGCCTGGTTGCCGGGGTTCACCTGCGCCTGCGCCTTGGCCGCATCTGAGGTGAGGTTCGGGATCGCGGTCGTGGTGGCGCGGTCCGTGTCGGCGGCGATCCGGGCGGCGGGGAGCACGAGCACGTAGACGCGGTAGCCGTTGAAGATCGACCCGAAGTCCTGGGCCGCCTGCGCGACGGTGGTGTCGCCCTGGATCTTCTGGTTGAGCTGCTGCAGCGGCACGATGTCGGAGCCGAGATACGACACCAGCATCCCCTGGCCGGCACCGAGCTCCTTGGCTCCGTTCACCTTGGTGATCGCGCCGTTGAGATTGTTGACCCGATCGGTGATGTCCGTGGCCGCTCTGGCCTTGATGCCCGCCAGCGTGGTCGGCGCTGCATTGCCGGCCGGCGTCGGCGTTGTGGCCGCACCTGCGACCGCGCCCGCACCCGCGTCCACGCCCGCAGCGCCGACGATGCCGACGATGCCGAGCATGGCGCCCGAGGCCAGGGCGACCGCGCCGAGCCGGATCGGATCACGCGTCATGTCTGCTCCTTCCGTCCGGGCACCCGCCGTGGGGTGCCCGTCCCTGCATCGTGCCCGGCCAGGGTGAAGGTCGTGTTCGGCAATCGTCATGGTTCTGTAAGGGGATGAGCCGTTCCGGCAATTCGGGGTGCGGGAGGTGGAAGGCTAAGAGAGGTGAGCGTGGAAAAAGGGACGGTGGTCGTCATCGAGGACGACCCGCACATCGCCGACCTGCTCGATCTCTACCTGCGTCGGGAGGGCTTCCGCGTGTTGCTGGCCGGCGACAGCGAAAGGGGCCTGGAGGTCTTCGCGCAGGGGGACCCGTGGATCGTCATCCTCGACGTCGGCCTGCCGGGTGCCCGCGACGGGTTCGAGGTGTGCCGCGAGATCCGCGCCAAGAGCTCGGTGCCCGTACTCTTCCTCACGGCACGCGACGACGAGGTCGACCGGGTCCTCGGGCTGGAGCTGGGGGCCGACGACTATCTGGTCAAGCCGTTCTCCCCGAGGGAGCTGGTGGCCCGGGTGCGGGCAATCCTGCGCCGGACGAGGGAGGGTCCGGTGCCGCAGGACGTGATCGCCCTCGATGGCCTGGAGGTGGACCTGCGCCGCCGCGAGGTGCGTCGGGCCGGCGAGGTCGTCGCCCTCACCACCCGCGGAATTCGACCTCCTCGCGTTCCTCGCCAACAACGTCGGACTGGCCCTGTCGCGCCAGCAGCTGCTCGACGGCGTGTGGGGCCCTGATTGGTACGGGGACGAGCGCACGGTCGACGTCCACGTGGCCCAGCTGCGCAAGAAGCTCGGGTCCGATCTCCCGCTCGCCACCGTCTGGGGCGTCGGCTACCGGTTCGGCTGACGGATGCGCCGCCGCCTGATGCTGGCCATGGTGGGCCTGGTCGCGGTCGTCCTCGTGATCGCCGGCGCCGGCAGCCTCATCCTCACGCGCAACGCGGCCCGTCAGCAGGCCGAGTCGCAGCTGGTCTCCGAAGTGAACTCGATCACATCGTCGAAGATCGGGTCGGAGTCGCTCAAGGTACTGAGCGTCGTCCGCACGACCCTCAAGCTCGAGGACGCGAATGTCATTCAGATCGACCGCGCCGGCAACGTGGTCACGCCGCTGCCTGAGGGACTGACGCCAGACGACATCGACGTGGCCGCGGTGCAGGCGGGACAGACGACCTCTGGACGCATGGGCAGCACCGTCTACGCGGTGGCGCCTGTGATGCTGTCCGCCCAAGAGCTGGCCCGATTGCAGGCTCGCCGGGACATCGCATTCGGGGGGACCTTCGCCATCCTCTTGACCCGTGACGTCGGCGACCTCGGGCCGAGCTGGGGGTACTTCATCATCGCGGGGGGAGCGGCACTGCTCGTGGCCGCGCTGGTGGCGTGGCAGATGAGCCGCCGCATGGCGCGTCCGCTGGTGGAGGCGATGGAGGTGACCGGCCGCATCGCGTCGGGTGAGCTGGCCAGCCGGGTCCCCGTCCGGAGCGGCGACTATCCCGAGTTCGCGTCGCTGGCCGGCTCCGTCAACGGCATGGCGCAGAGCCTGGAGGACAGCCGTGATCGCGAGCGTCACTTGCTTCTTGCCGTCTCGCACGACCTGCGCACGCCGCTCACCTCTATCCGCGGGTTTGCCGAGGCCATTCAGGACGGGGCGATCGAGGACAGCGCGCAGGCGGCTGATGTGATCATCGCCGAGTCACGCCGACTGGAGCGTCTCGTCGGCGATCTCCTCGACCTCACGAAGCTCGAGGCGCACCAGATGTCGATCGCCCTGCGCCCCACCGACGCCGCCGAGGTGGTCACCACGACCGCCGAGGGGTTTCGGCCCGCGGCGGCCAAGAGCGGGCTCGCCATCGCAGTCCAGGTGCCCGGCCATGACGGAGTTTCCGCAGCGGTGTCCCCGCTCCGGGTGGCGGCAGACCCGGACCGGTTGGCGCAGCTGCTGGCCAACCTCCTCGAGAACGCCATGACGTTCGCCCGGACCACCGTCACGGTGCGGTTGGCCGACGACCCTGAGTCCGGATCGAGCACCATCACGGTCGACGATGACGGGCCCGGCATCGCCCACGGAGACCTGGAGCGGGTGTTCGAGCGCTTCTACCGGGCCGACCGGGGGCCGAACCGGCAGATGGGCTCCGGGCTCGGCCTGGCGATCGTGGCCGAGCTGGCCGCGACCATGGGCGGCACGGTGCGCGCCGAGTCACCGACCGACGGCGACGGCGGGTCCCGTTTCGTCGTGACCCTGCGCCACTGGCACGCTGCGGTGCCCGCCACGCCGGCCGTCTGAGGGCGCTGCCTCGGACCAGGGGAGAGGCTGGGTGTCGCCGGGGCGGGACCTTGCCTGGCGCTGCCTTGCGCGAGCACCGCGGGCCGCCGTCCGGTTCTGTGGCGGTATGGCAAGCTTCCGACCCGTCGGGAACCGGATGGAGGCGTGCAGGCACGGTGATGCAGGGACTGGGAAGATGTCGGCGCAGACGCGAGACCGCCTGATGGTCGTGCTCAGCCACACCGACCAGGCCAAGTGGGAAGAGGACGGGTGGTGCCTGGTGCGCGGGCTGCTGCCACCGGAGGTCGTTGCCGCCGCCCAGGCGGTCCTGCCCGGGCTTGTCCCGACGGCCGAGGAGTTCGCGGACGACGTCGATCCGGCGCGCAACGAGCCGTTCCGGGTCGATTCGCACCGGGTCATGCCGCGCTTCCCCTTCGAGGACGGCGCACTCAACGACATCGTCGTGCACGATCGCATCATCGACCTGGCCGAGCAGCTGCTCGGGATCACCGACCTGCGCCTCTACCAGGCCATGCTGAGCGCCAAATACGCCGAGGCGGCGCTGAGCGACGAGCAGCTCCTCCACGTCGACTTCGGCAATCACACCCTCGTCGTGCCGCGCCACGAGCCGGGCTACCAGCAGCTGGAGATGTTCGTCTACCTGAGCGACGTGACGCCGCCGACGGGCGCGACCAGGATGGTGTCGCGGCGTCTGACCCCCCACATCCAGGTGGAGCGCACCTATCTGAGCCAGACCGACTACGCGGACCTCTACGCCGCCGAAGTCCCCGCCTCGGGCCCGGCCGGATCCATCTTGGCGTACCGCCCTGACGTCTACCACCGGGGGGTGCGCATGACGGCGCCGCGCACCGCGCGCTTCATGGTGCACGTCTCCTACAAGCCGGCCGCCACCGACTGGTTGGGCTCGTACGGGCTGCCCAGTGCGGGCGAGGACATGTCGTGGTACCGGTTCGTGCAGCACGCCAATCAGCGTCAGCTGACCGTGCTGGGGTTCCCCCCGCCGGGGCACCCCTACTGGACCGCGCAGACGTTGGCCGGGGTGGCGGCCCGCTACCCGATGCTCGATCTCTCACCCTGGCAAGATGCCGCTTCGGGCAACGTGGGACCGGAGGCGTGACACCGGCGGACGAGCCGTGGTGGAAGACCGGCGTTCTCTACCAGATCTATCCTCGGTCGTTCGCCGACAGCAATGCCGACGGTGTGGGGGACATCCCCGGCATCATCGAGCATCTCGACTACCTCGAATCGCTCGGCGTGGATGGCATTTGGCTCTCACCCGTCACGGTCTCACCCAACGCAGACTGGGGCTACGACGTCTCGGACTTCTGCGCCATCGCGCCCGAGTTCGGCACCCTGCGCGACTTCGACCGTCTCGTGGCCGAGGCGGCGAAGCGGAGCATTCGTGTACTCATGGACATTGTGCCCAACCACACCAGCGAGCAGCACCCGTGGTTCGTCGACGCGCGCTCGTCGCGCACCGCCGCCCACCGGGACTGGTATGTGTGGGCGGACGGCAAGGAGGGCGGCCAGCCGCCGAACAACTGGGTCAGCAGCTTCGGTGGCCCGGGTTGGACGCTCGAGGAGGCGACCGGGCAGTACTACTTCCACAACCACCTCGCGGAGCAGCCGGATCTCAACTGGTGGAACGAAGCGGTGCACGACGCGTTCGACGACATCTTCCGCTTCTGGTCCGACCGGGGAGTGGCCGGGTTCCGCATCGACGTCTGCAACGTCATCATCAAGGACTTCGAGCTCCGCGACAACCCGCCGGCCACCGAGGACGACGACTTCGAGACGCAGATGTTCGGGCAGCGCAGCGTGTACAACGCCAACCGGCCCGAGGTCCACGAGGTGATCAGGCGCTGGCGCCGCCAGGCCGACGGATACGACGAGCCCCGTCTGCTGATAGGCGAGACGCCGGTCCCGGTCGACAAGCTGGCGGAATTCTATGGCGACGGGACCGACGAGCTGGGGCTGGCCTTCAACTTCAACTTCATCAACGCACCCTTCCGCGCGCCCGACATGCGGGCCGTCGTCGAGGAGACCGAAGCCGCCCTGCCGCCCGGAGCCTGGCCGGCCTGGACCGGTTCCAACCACGACATGTTCCGCTTTCCCACCCGCTGGGCCGAGGACGATCCGGCCAAGGTCCGGCTGGCCCTGCTGATGCTGCTGAGTCTGCGCGGCACCCCGGTCCTCTACCAAGGTGACGAGATCGGTATGGCGAATGTCACGCTGGCCCCGGAGGACCTGCGTGACCCGCTCGGCGTACGCTTCCACCCGTACTACGAGGGGCGCGACGCCGGCCGCACGCCCATGCAGTGGAGCGACCGCCGGGGCGGGGGCTTCACCGACGCCGATCGGCCGTGGCTGCCGCTGGGCGACCTGGCCGTCACCAACGTGACGGCGCAGCGGGATGACCCCGACTCCGTCCTCACGCTCTGCCGTGACCTCATCGCCTTCCGCCGTGGCCATCCCGAGTTCAGTGCGGGGGACGCCACGTCGTTGACGGCGCCCGACGGGGTGTGGGCCTGGACGCGGGGGGAGCGCCATGTCGTGATCCTCAACATGTCCTCGGAAGAGGTCGTGGTCCCCGACCTGCGCGGCACCATTCAGCTCTCCACGGTTCGCGCCCGTGATCTCGAGGTCATCGGGCGCGCTCTCCACATGGCGGCCTTCGAGGGGTTGATCCTCGAACGTTCCCTTTTGGGGTGTTCATGAGACTCGCTGACCAGGGTGCACGGAGCTGACAACCGGACTCGTTGATCCACCTCTTGCGTTGAGGACCGGTATATATTCCGGATCGGAAGTAGTAGCGACACCGGGGTCCGGCACCCTTCGACGGTGCTGGGCACGGTCGATGTGGAGGTGCGCCATGAACGAACGGGGCCACGGCTGGTTGATGTTCGCCGCCATCGTGCTGGGGGTGGCAGGCATCATGCGCATCTTCGATGCGATCTGGGCGTTCAGGTACCACGGGGTCCTTCCGCAGCACCTCGAGGACGCCCTCTTCGGCACCAGCCTCAAGACGTACGGCTGGGTCTACCTGGTCGTCGGCATCATCTTGATCCTGTGCGGACTCGCAGTGATGAGCCGCTCCCAGATCGGCCGCTGGCTCGGCGTCGCGGCCGCCGCCATCGGCGCCATCAGTGCCATCTGGTGGATGCCTTACTACCCGATCTGGTCCTTGACCTACATCGGGATCGGTGTCGTCGTGATCTACGCCCTCGTCGCCTACGGTGCCCCGGCTGACGCGACCCTCAGTCAACAAGAACTGAGCCGCATGTAAATCTTCGGTCTCGGGGCCGCTTGCACGCCACAGGGGCGGAGAGCCTTGGCTGGCTCTTGCCCTGGGTGTCTCGGATCCGATTGCCGTCTGGCGGCTCGCTATGTCCCATTGGGTTGATGCGACGTGTCGACGAATGCGCCGAGCCCTTCCAGCGACCCTTGCGCGGCCACCGAGCTTTGCCGAATGGCGATATCGGCGTCGGCCAGCTCGCTCGCCGTTGGCGAGCGGCCGCTTTCTCGCAGGAGCCGGTCCGCGTCCACCGCAAACGCCGCGGCACGTAACGCATCTGCACAACTGCTTGCCGCGCGCCGTGTCTCGTTCGTCGGCGCCTCCGCTGCGGCACGGTCGAGTGAGTGGGCGGCGTCAGTGATCCGCGCCCGCACTGCTTCCCAGTGGGCTGGGGGGAGGTGTCCCCGCCTGAGGTCGGGAGGAGCCGTTGAACCAGGAGAGCTGCCTCGAGTGTCCCTCTGGTCTTCTCGCGCCAGGCCCGTAGAGCTCGTTGTCGGTTTCTGCGGTTCAACAAGATGATTACCACGGCAGCAGCGGCTCCCACGAGCAGCACCGCGATGATCCATCCCCAGGGAGCGGAAGTCTCCGCGGAGGAGTTCACCGGGCCTGTGGCCGTCGTCGGCGGTGCCGTCGTGTTCGTCGGCGCTTCGGTGGTGGTGGTCCTCGGTGGCCTGCTCGTGGTCGTCCTCGGTGGCCGGCTCGTGGTCGTCGTCGAGGGCTCCGCGATGGCAGAGGACTCCGAGGTCGCTGTGCTGGTCGTGGTTGTGCTGGCGATGGGCTCACTGGTCGAGCTCGCGATCGGGCGCGACACGGCCGGTTCGCCCGATCCCGATCCCGATCCGCAACCCGCCGCCACCAGCACGGTCATGGCCAGGAGCCCGGCCACTCCGACCTGACGGGGCAGCCTGCTCCTCGTGCGCAGCACCCTCACCTCCGTCCGCTTGCGCGGCGGCAAGCTTGGAAGGAACATGCCACATCAGGCACCCGAGAATCCAGGGCAACACAACGGAGGAAAGGACTGCATGGAACGTCTCATCGACAAGGTCGCCATCGTCACCGGCGGCGGCGGAGGCATCGGCGGGGCCACGGCGCGTGCCCTGGCCCGCGAGGGCGCCTCGGTCGTCGTCGTCGACATCGACCATTCAGCGGCCGAGCGGGTGTCGAAGGGAATCGCCGAGGCGGGCGGCAACGCCGTGGCTTTCCGAGCCGACTTGTCCGATGAGGACCAGGTCGTTGCCTCGATCGCCACCGCGACGTCGAGCTTCGGCCGCCTGGACGTGCTGCACAACAACGCCGCGCTCACCGACTCGGACTTCCTGACCCGTGACACCGCAGTGACCGACCTGGCTCTCGACGTGTGGGATCGGACCTTGGAGGTGAACCTCCGGAGCCAGATGCTCACCTGCAAGCACGCCGTGCCGGAGATGGTGCGCGGTGGTGGCGGTTCGATCATCAACATGTCGTCCGGCGCGTCGCTCAAAGGAGACCGGACCCGCACGGCCTATGGGGTCTCGAAGGCGGGGGTGAACGCCCTCACCATGTACGTGGCCACGAGCCACGGGAAGCAGGGCATCCGGGTCAACACGATCCTTCCTGGCCTCATCATCACCGACGCCGTACGCGCCCACCTGGACGAGAAGATACTGACTGGCCTCGGACAGGCGACGTTGACGCCCAACGTGGGCCAGCCCGAGGACATCGCCGATGTCGTCGTGTTCCTCGCTTCCGACGAGTCCCGCTACATCACGGGACAGATGATCGCCGTCGACGGCGGCATGTCAGCCCACGTCGGGCTCGGCGGGGATGGCTGAGCGGAAGGGTCGAGCGAATTCGCTAGGACGGGCCGAGGACGTAGTCGCCCGTGTCTGGGATGGTGGTACCAGCCGCTCGCCGCGTGGGTACCGCCATCGACGTGGATGGTCTGTCCGGTGATATAGCTGGACAGCTCGCCGGCCAGGAAGATGGCGGCGCCGGCCATCTCGTCGACGTGTCCCGCCCTCCCCATGGGTACGGTGAGACCGAACCGTCCCTCGGCCCCCGGCCGGCGCGATGGCGGCGAGCCCCTCGGTCATGGTGATGTCGGGCGCCAGCGCGTTGACCCGGATACCGAGTGGAGCGAGCTCGAGGGCGGCGGTCTTCGTGTAGTTGATGACGCCCGCCTTGGCTGCCGCATAGGCGGCGTAGCCCGGCGCGGCGCGGACGCCCTCGATGGAGGTCACGCTCATGATGCTGCCGCCGATGCCGTGCTCCACCATGACCCGGGCGACCCTCTGAGTGCAGAGGAGGACGTGCTTGAGATTGGCCCGGTAGAGGGCATCCCAGCCGTTCTCCGAGGTTTCGAGAAGGGGTGACGAGAACACGCCGCCGGCGTTGTTGACCAAGATGCTCACCGGGCCGAGCTCCGCCACGGTTCTCTCGAGGGCGCGGTCGACCTCGGCGGCCTCGCGGACGTCGGTCGGCAGCGAAAGGCCGCCGACCTCCTCGGCGGCGGAGGCGGACGTCTCCGGGTCGCGCTCCCAGATGGCCACCTTCGCCCCGAAGGCGCTGAAGCCGCGGGCGATGCCGCGGCCGATCCCCGATCCGGCGCCGGTCACCACGGCGACCCGATCGGTCAAGAGCACTGCGGATGGGTCAATTGTCACGGGGCGACGTTACAGTAGGCCCCACCAGACGAGAGAGTTCTTCGGGGAAAGCCCGGAGGCGGGACGGGGGTTTGCGTGCCGAGGATCGAACCGATTCCATTGGAGGAGCTGGCGCCGGAACCGCGCCGCATCGTCGAGGAGGGGGTTGCCGCCGGGACGTACGCCACACCGATTCCGCTGCAGATCTTCGCCTACAGGACGTCGCAGATCATGATGGTCGACATGGCCCGGCACGCCTACGGGAAGAACTCCCTGCTGGGCGGGCGCATCCTCGAGCTGCTGCGGATCCGCAGCGCCCAGCTCGGCGAATGCCAACCCTGCATGCAGTCGCGGAAGCACGACTCCATCTCGGACGAGGATGTCGCCTGCCTGATCGCCCCGGGTCACAGCGACCTGACGGATCAGGAGCGGCTGGCCGTGGAGTTCCTCGACCTACTCTCGGCCGACCACCACGCCATCGACGACGAGACGTACCGCAAGCTCGGAGAGGTCTTCACCTCCGCGCAGATCGTGGAGCTCGGTTCGCCTGTGCGAATTCCATGGGACTGCACCGCTTCTTGCACACGCTGGATCTGTACGGCACGAGCGATCCTGTGATCCCCTACAGGCCCGACCAGGTCGACACGCGCGATGCCAGACCCCGCGGTGCAGGCCTCGGCATGACCCAGACCGTTCTGGTGACCGGCGCCACCGGATTGGCCGGCGCCAACATCTGCAAACTCCTGGCGGAGCGGGGCGACCACGTGCGCGCGCGCTGGCCCGGGAAACCGCGGACACCGCGCCGCTCACGGCGCTGGGCGTCGAGGTGGTCACCGGCGACGTCACCGATGCCGATGCCGTGGTACGGGCGGCCCGGGGTGCCGACTCCGCCATCCATTGCGCCGCTCTGCTGGGTGGGGCCAGCCAGAACCTGGCCGACTTCGAGGCGGTGAACATCGGCGGCACCAAGAACGTGCTCGATGCGGCGGAGGCCGTCGACCTCGGTCGCGTGGTGGCGGTGAGCACGGGCACGTTCTTCGACACCGCCGAGGGACTCGATCGGGAGGACGCACCGGTCACCAAGGAGCCGAGCTCGGACCCCTACACGGTGACCAAGATGGCAGCCTTCCTCGACGCCATGTCCCGCGCCGAGAGGGGCCGGGACGTCGTCAGCACCCACCCCGGTGCGATCTTCGGCCCGTCCCCCGTGGTGAGCAACGCGCTCGGGATGACGAGCTTCAACCGGGTTCTGTTGTCCGCGTGCACGCGGTCGCATAGAGCGCTACCTCAAATTCCCCGTCAGCTGGGTCTTCGGCGAAGACATCGCCCGGGGCTGCATCCTGGCCCTGGACAAGGGGGTGGCGGGAGAGCGGTACATGCTCGACGGCCGGCCCGAGGACGTCGTGAGCATCGCCAACGCGTGCAACCGTGTGAGTAAGTTGGCCGGCCTGGACCGTGAGGTCGTCGACCTGGAGCCGTCCGACGACCCCGAGTTGGCCATGGTGTTCGGACCCACCCTGGTGGCGATCGCCCAGAAGGCGGCGAAGGAGCGCTCGGGGCGCAAGAGCATGGAGGACTCCAAGACCTACAAGCGTCTCGGCTATAGCCCGATCAGTCTCGACGAGGGATTGGCGACGACGATCCGGTGGTTCCGGGAGATCGGCAAGCTCGACTCCCGTTGATACCGGCATCGACCTGACGGCCGAAGCGGTGCACCCCTTGCCTGCCCACAAGGAGTTCATGCATGCCCCGCCTTTCGCGATACCCGCTCCTCGGGGGCTCTTCGAGTTGACACCTTTGGGCCGAGCTCGAAATCGGTGAGGGCGGGAGGGCTCCTCTTCTGCGTCGTCGAATGGATTCAGGACGAGCTCGGTATGGCGGCGCGCCGCACTGGACTCGCGATCTCGAAGATGGAGATCGACAATCGGCCGATCGTGGTCGCTCAGGCCTCACTCACGGCCACCAGGAGTCCACGCCCAGAGCGTCATGCGCCAGCTCCCCAGGCGAGCACCGCGCAGTCTCCCGCGTATCAGCCACAGCTCAGCCCGCTCCAGTAACCAGCGGGCCGTGTTGCTGCTCGTCCGACCTCCAGATGATCGTAGGGGCTATTGGCAATGAGGGTTCTCGTCACAGGTGATCGCGGCTACATCGGTGCTGTTCTCGTTCCGTTCTTGCGGGCCGCCGGGCACACGGTGGAAGGTCTCGACCTGGACCTCTATGAAGGTTGCGATTTCGGCCCGGGACCGGAGGACATCGGCCTTCGCCCCAGGATCGATATGAGGGATGTCGAGCCCCGGCACTGCGCCGGCTACGACGCTGTCGTCTGCCTGGCCGCCCTGTCCAACGATCCGGTCGGTCATCTGAATCCTTCGGCGACCTATTCCATCAACCTCGAGGGAACTCTGCGGCTCGGCGAAGCGGCCAAGAAGGCCGGAGTCGGACGATTCCTGTTCGCTTCGTCGTGCAGCCTCTACGGCGCTGCGGGTTCGGACGCGGTGACCGAGGATGCGGAGCTGTTTCCGGTCACTCCCTATGGTGAGACGAAGGTCCTGGCCGAGCGTGGGCTCTCAGGCCTAGCCGACGATTCGTTCAGTCCGACTTACCTTCGCAACGCCACCGCATACGGATTCTCGCCGCGGCTGCGCCTTGATATCGTCGTGAACAACCTGACTGCCGTGGCGATGACGACGGGCCAAGTCAAGCTCGAGAGTGACGGGTCGCCCTGGCGGCCATTGGTGCATGTGGAGGACATCTCCCGGTCGTTCTTGGCGGTGCTCGAAGCGCCGAGAGAGGTCGTGCACGATGAGGCGTTCAACGTCGGTCGCGCGGAGGACAACGTGCAAGTTCGCGACATCGCAGAGATGGTCCGGGCGGCCGTCCCTGGGTCGACTGTGTCGCTTGCCGCTGGCGCAGGGCCAGATCTGCGTGATTACCGCGTCGACTTCTCGAAATTGACCGAGACCTTTCCGGGGCTCGCCCTTCGATGGAGCGTCGCGGCGGGTGTGGACGAGCTCGTGCGGGCCTACACCGACTACAACTTCACGCAGGACGACTTCACATCGTCGTCCTACGTTCGACTGCGGCGGATCCAAGAACTGCTCGATGCCGGCCTCGTCGATGAGCTACTGCGACGGCAGCCCACTGCGCAAATGACATCTGCGAATGACGAAAGTGAGAAGCTCAGCCGATAGGCACTGCTTTCTGGTGACCACGTTTGCGCCAGCCGATGACCTTGGCCGTGAGCAAGAAGGCGAGCGCGAGGGCGAACTGACCCGGAGATCCTTCGACCTTGTCGTCCGTACTGCGTCGCAGTGGTGCGCCATGAAGGGGGGCCGCGCTGCCTGCACTTCTTCGCAACGGCGGCATCGTGGGCGCGGAGAACCTTTGGCACAGCCTCGGAGTGTCATAGCCCCCCGGTCGAGCCAGACGGTCCCGATGTCGCAGAGAAGTGGGCGGCGGGCGGCGTCGTCGAGGGTGAACTCGAGCATGACCGAGTCATACCGCTCGGCGCCGTCTGTGGCCGAACCATGGCGATGGCATCGGCATCGGTCAGAACCGACCATTTCCAGCCGAGCTACGTCGACCAGTCGGATTCTGACCGTTCCTCCTCCTCGAGCAGGGTTTTCTGCCAGGGCACACCGACGGCGACGAGAAAGAGCACTCGAAGCCGATGATCTTGTCGTGGGCCCGGGTCATCTCGCCGGCGATCAGCTCGAAGTGGGCCTGGCGTCTATCCCGCGGCTTCTAACTCCGCATGGCGACTGTTACAGACCTCGTACCACGGCAGAGAGTGGTGGCGCTTGCCGGTCGCGCTCTGACATCGACGTCACCGGGAGCGGCAACGAAATCGCCAGCTCGGGATCGTCGAATGCGATCGATACGTCCTCAGTGGGGTCGTGGGGCCGGTCGATGCGATAACTGACGTCCGCTGGCTCCGTGAGGGCCTGGAAGCCGTGTGCGCATCCTGCCGGAACGTAGAGGGATACCTGGGAGTCGCCACAAAGCTCGAAGCTCTCCCAGTTACCGTACGTTGGCGACGAGGGCCGCAGGTCGACAATCACGTCAAAAATCGCACCATACGAGCAGCGAACCAACTTCGCTTCCCCGTCACCACGCCGTACGTGGAGACCTCGAACGACCCCCCGCGAAGAACGCGAGATGCTGTCCTGGGTGAATTGAGCCGGATCGATACCGACTGCACGCATGTCGTCCACGTCGAAGGTCCGGCAGAAGAACCCGCGCTCGTCAGCGTGTGGCGTGGGAACGAACAACATTGCATCGCCGATTCGCGGAACATCGTCAATTCTCACGTCGAGCACACCCCTCGGTAAGCGCGCCAGGATGTGCCTCTGATCTCGCGCGCTCCGTGGCACGGCAGGCCATGACAGCGGCCGGCTGGCCATCTACTGCGCCAGGATGCCGTAGCACTTCCGTCGGTCGGCAGTCGACAGTGGTGCCCTGCCGCGGGACCGGAACTGGTAAGCCGGGGTCGGCGAAGAGGGGTCATGCTCCAAACGCCCCCGCCTCGACCACGCTCAAAGCTGCACCTTGTCGCGCCGACGCGGTTTGCAACAGTGACAACGGCGATATCACGGACTTTGTGCAGGTGAATGCCTCCGAGTAGGGCGCTCGGCACTCCATTCCGCGGAGCCGGGCCAAACCAAGGAAGACCTCGTCGTCCCACCAGTCGCGGCTTGTCTGAGACGGAAAGCACTTGTGCAGTCAGCTCGACCTTGCGGTGCGCCACATCGGGCGTGAGCGGGAAGTAGATCGACGGACGGCCGAGATCGCCGTCCCACTTCGGGATTTCGTACGACAAGGAGAGTTGATTTCGAAAGACTGTCGGCAACACTTCACCGATCGTCCGGTGATCCTGATGGGCGTCGTTGCAAGAAGGTGCGAGGATGAGGTCGGGTGCCCAGGTGTAGGCCACCTCCTCCAGGATGTCCTTCACGCGTTCCCACGCCGCGGGAAGCCGGCCTTCGGGCAGGTCGGTGCAGATCGATGGTGAGATCGGCGTCGGGGAGGAAGGCAACTGCGGCATTGCGCGCCTCGGCGTGGCGTTCTTCAGTCCCGGTGAGCACGACGTAGCGAGCGCGCAGGCCGGGCCGGCTCTCGGCGAGCGTGAGAAGAGTTCCTCCCGCCCCGATCTCGATGTCATCGGGGTGGGCGCCGATCGCCAACACCGACAAAGGCCGTTCCTCCGGCAGCTTGAGATGCAGGGGAAGCACGGCCGCTGTCAGCGCCCGGCCGGCAGGAACTCCGACGAGGCGCCCTGGGCGGGAGCGGCATCCGCGGTGGCGTCGAGGCTCGGGACCGCCAGTCCCGAGCGCTCGGGATCCCAGATCATCCACGGGCAGTCGGCGCGGTGGTACCGCTCGTCAAGTTGTATCCGCTCCTTCACGGTGTCGGCGGGCGACCAGTAGCCCTTGTACGGGTAGGCGATAACCCGACCCCGACGAACCAGCCGGACGAGTGCGTCCTCGACGAGGTCTTCGTCCTCGTCGAGTTCGTCGAAGATCTCTGGGCGGAAAACGAAGTAGCCGCCATTCTCCCAATGACGGAGATCGCGCATGGGCGTCACACCGAGGATCAGACCGTCATCGCCGATGTCCACCGCGTGATGAGAGGACTGGGGGGGGACTGCCAAGAGGCTGGCCACTGCGTTGCTCGCAGCAAAGCGCTCGATCATGTCGGGTAGCGGAGCGTCCGTGAGGACGTCCGCGTAGTTGGCCATGAACATGGGTTCGTCGCCGAGGAAGGGCCGAACCCGGCGCAGCCGCTCTCCGATTGGAGAGTTCAAGCCCGTGTCCACGAACGTGATCCGCCAGTCGGAGATGTCGGTCCTGAATAGCGTCAGGCTCGTGGGCGCCCCCCTCCGAGCACGAAGTCATTGGAGCGGGTCTCGTCATAGTTGAGGAAGAAGTCCTTCACCGCAGACGCGCCATATCCCAGACAGAGAACGAAATCGGTGTGCCCGAAATGGGCGTAGTAGCGCATGACGTGCCAGAGCAGCGGGCGCTCCCCGACGAGCGCCATGGGCTTAGGGCCGGTCGTGACGCCATCGCGCATCCGCATCCCGAGCCCGCCGCAGAAGAGAACGACTTTCACGATTTACTCCTCATTCAGACGATCTCCAGCTCCGGAATCGGAAAGACCAGTCGGGCTCCCCACGTTCGGACGTAGGCGAGCTGCTCACTGATTTCGTCCCTCAGATTCCAGGGCAGGACAAGTACGTAGTCCGGCCGGGTCTCGGCCAGACGATCGGGCGCATAAATCGGGATATGCGTACCCGGCAGGAACTTCCCTTGCTTGAAGGGACTCCGATCCACCGTGTACTGAAGAAGGTCCTCGCGGATGCCGCAGTGATTGAGCAGGGTGTTGCCCTTGCCGGGAGCGCCGTACCCCGCCACCGATCGACCCTCGCTCGCCGCGCTGATCAAGAAGCTGAGCAGGTCGCTCTTGATCTTCAGGACCTCACGGGCGAATCCCGCGTGACCGGCGAGAGTGTGCAAGCCCGGCGAGATCCTCCTCGTCGAGGAGCTGCCTTCACCCGTTCGCTGGGCTCGCCCGCGTGCTCTTCAGGGCGCGCATGGACGCGGAGTGAGCCACCATGGGTGTCGAGCTCTTCCACGTCGATCACCCGCAGCCCCGCCGTGGCAAGTGCTCGGGAGGCGGTGAGGAGGGAGAGGTACGAGTAGTGCTCGTGATAGATCGTGTCGAATTGACGCCGCTGCATCAGGCGAAGGAGATGGGGAAACTCCAGGGTGACCAGGCCGGTGTCCTTCACCAGTGCCCGAAGACCTGCCGCGAAGTCCCGGATGTCGGGGACGTGGGCGAAGACGTTGTTCGCGACAACCAGATCGGCACGCCCTAGGTGCTCAGCGATATCATGACCCGTCGTCGCGCCGAGGAACTGCACCACCGTGGGTATGCCCCAGCGACTGGGCCACCTCGGCTACGTTCTTTGCCGGCTCGACGCCCTAGGACGGGAATGCCTCGGGCCATGAAGTGCTGCAGCAGGTACCCGTCGTTGCTTGCTACTTCGGTGACGAGTCCATCCTCCGTGAGACCGAGCGATGTCGACCATTGAGTCCGCGAATCTCTTGGCGTGGGCGACCCATGAATCCGAGTACGACGAGAAGTACGCGTAGTCGGAGAAGATGTCCTCACCTGATACGTACGCCGGCAGCTGCACGAGAAGGCAAGACGGAGCACTGACGAACGTGCAGCGGATAGAAGATCTCGGGTTGGTCGAGCGCGTCCACCGCGACGTAGCTTTCGCACAGCGGAGACATTCCCAGATCGACGAACGTCTGAGTGAGGCTGCGCACCGCATAAGCGGCAGGCACACTGGGACGACATGACACCTCCATCTGGCTAGTAGCGAACGAAGGAAAAGAGATGCGGAACTGCTCCCTGATACGCGGGTGCTGCGGACTCGAGGGAGAGGATTCCGGCCCAGAGCGCCTCGGCGTGACGAGGCGAGCCGCCGCTCTCATGGCTCCCCGATCCCACATCTCCACGCGGTATCACGGCGCACGAAGAGTCGCTCTGTTCGAGGATGGCTGGGCGTCCCTGATGGCTGACGCGGGCTGCCGGTGACGCGAAGGCAGGCTGGCCGGAGCACCGGTCGCGCGTTCGGTCGAGAGGAGGCCATCGGTGGGTAGTACCTGCCTGTCGCTCGTGCGCCGGGCGATCCGGTCAACTGGTGCTCGACCTGGGCAAACATCCCGCGTGCGACCATTTTCCCGGCGTGCGAGACCCGGGCCCCGACCCGGGCTATCCGCTGGAGATGTGGCTGTGCTCGTCGTGCGGCCTGGCCCAGCTGGTCGGCGAACCCACCGCAGCCGAGGAGCCTCGAGGCGTTGAGCCCGAAGCGCTCGTCGCGCAGGCGGCCGATGCCGTGGAGCGCCTTGCCGCAGCGGGGTGGCTCGCGGGCCGGACTCGGGGCGCCGAGTTCCCCAGTCCTCATGGCGGCTCGTGGCTGGGCTTGCTGGCCGACCGAGGGGTCTCCCCGGTGGCCGCCGATGGGCCGGCGGACCTGGTTGATCGACTCTTTCGGCATGATGCACGACCCGGACCAGCGCGACGGCCTTGGCTGAGCGGGCGGCCCAGGTCGCCCCCGGGGGCGTCCTCTTGCTGCAGTACCACTCGCTGAACATCGATCGTCAGCCTGGGCCAGTGGAATGCACTCCGGCACGGGCATTCGCGTACTACTCGACGAGCGCTCTGGTGGGCATGCTGGAGGCCAACGGCTTCAGTGCTCGGACCGCGTGGCACTTCGACCTCTACGGCGGCACGGTGCTGTTGGCGGCCAGCCGGGATCCCGATGCACGCGTCGCCCCCGACGGCTCCGTGCATGGCCCTCCTGTCGGATGACGCCCGTCTGGGAGTTCGCGATCCATACGGTCGTCGGGAGCCTGCAGGGTCACGCCGAAGCGCACGCCGCAGGGCTTGCGCGACTGGCTCGCTCGGGCAGCGAGCTGCGGGAAGGAGCGTGCTGGGCTACGGCGCCGCCTCGCGCGCAGTCGCACTCCTGTGTGGTGCCGGGGTGGATCGATGGCTCCTTCCGGCAATTGCGGATACGTCGCCGGCCAAACATGGCCTTCGCATGCCGGGGACGGACATTCCCATCATCGGCCCGGCTGAGCTCGCCGCGCACCCCCCGCACGCCGTGCTCCTGTTCGTACCGGACCTGCTGACGGAGGTCAGGACGTCCTTTCCCGAGGTCGAAGACTCGGGCGGCGGAATGGGTGGATGCGGAGGCTCTGCAGCGCGTGAATGCGTATCAGCACCGGCGGTCCGCCCTCCTACAGACACGATCGAACCACCGCCCCGGATGGTGGCCCTACCCACGGAGGCAGATACGCATGACCAAATCACACGGGGCCGTCTACAAGCGAGACTTCTGGGCCGACGAAAACACGAAATACGCCCGACCGCATTATCGGATGCTCAAGGTGGCGCGAGCTCGTGAATCGTCTGGCGGTTGGGAAAGACTGCCGGCTTCTCGACGTAGGATGTGGGCCGGCGACCCTCGGCCTGCTCCTCGCACCGAACATCCAATACTTCGGGATCGACATCGCGATTCAGGAGCCGTCGCCGAACCTGAAGGAATGCGACATCCTGCAGGAACCGATCAGCTCCGAAGAGGCACCATTCGACCTCATCGTGGCCCAAGGACTCTTCGAGTACCTCGCCGACAGTCAGTCTCGAAAGTTCGCGGAGATCGCTGACCTGCTGACACCCGATGGCAACTTCATCGTCAGCTACGTGAACTTCGATCATCGGCGGCCCGACCTACTACTGGCCCTACAGCAACATTCAGTCCGCAGCTCAATTCCGGAACAGCCTGGCGAAACACTTCGTCATAGAGAAGCAGTTCCCGACCGCGCACAACTGGAACCACAGCGAGCCATGGCGTTGGTACGTGCGAGCACCGAACATGCTGTCAATCGGAACATACCGTTCCTCACGAGTCGGCTGGGCGTGGAATACATCTAGATCTGCCGACGACGTGCCTGAGTGAACGTCACATTCCCGGTCAGCCGGTGGCCCGGCTCATAAATGCCGGGGCGGACGAATCGTCCGGACGTGCGAGGGTGCTCTGACCGAACAGTACGTCATCCAACTCTTCGAACTGCCGTTAAAGCCCGTCGGCCTTCACCGCGTTGCTGTTGCAGCTTTCCATCTTCCCCATCAGGCCGTGTCCTGGCTCATAAGTGCCCGTGCGGACGACTCGCCCCGACGCGGTGGCGTGCTCTGACCGAAGAGTACTTCGTCCAATTCGTCGAACTGCCGTTCGAGCCCTTCGACCCTGGCCGTGTTGCAGGCCAAGAGAGTCTGGCGCAACCGCCCGCCAGAGCTTTCCATTTCCAGAAACTGCTCGGTCACCGCGTGTACATCCATCGACTCAACGGAGTGACTGAACTCGGCGAGACCCATGTCGGACATCAACGCTTTGTGCTTCATTGAGTAACCGAGCGCGATCGTCGGCTTGGAGAGCTTCAGGGCCGCGATGAGGTTGTGATAGCGAGTCGCGATGACTGCTCCGAGGGGTTCCATCGCATCCATGACGTCGTTGAAGTTCGCCACCGGTTCGGCACCCAGCCATGATTCGTCCAATTCGGGTCGGGTCGCCCGTATGTTGGCGAGGATCTCCTGGACGGCGGCCTCGTCGGATCCGTCGGTGTCTCCGATGAACACGCGAACTCTGCGACCGTTGTCGATGAGCCAGAGGATGATTGTCACCATGCGTTCGACATATGAAGCATGGATTTCTTGAGCCCGGTGGCGGTCGTCGTTCGAGCCGTTGTATCCCATGATGCCCACGCCTATGGTCGACCAGTCACCTTCACCACGGCGATGGCCAGTGGGAAGCGGCAGGGAAAAGGCCAGATCCGGAAAGACGGGGTCCGTCGCATCCAAGCCTCGTCCGCGCATCGCTTCCAACGAACGGGTATCGCGATAGGACCGGTAGTGGGCCCACCGCGCCGCCCAGGTCGACAGCCACCGGGTGGCCCGCCTGTGGATGACGCCGGCCCCGACACAGACAAAGGCCACCTTGGTTCTGAACAGCTTGCCGGACGCGCTGAGTACGAAGAGTCCATACGGGATGTTCCACGGTCGCAATGGGAGACTCGCCTCGAGCACCCCCATGCCGGGCACGATCACTGCGTCGTGGCGCCGTACCCAGGCCGATATGCGGAATACATCGAGAAGCCGGCTTGGTAGCCTCAGGCAGCTTGCGAGCGGACCGGAGAGGTGGGTCTTTTGGCGGTCAAACCAGAACATCTGGACTGCGTCGAGTCCGTACTGCTCAGTTATCGTCTCCGGTCCCGAACACATGACATCGATCACGGCTGATGGATGTCTCTCCTGGATGTACCCCAGCACGGCATCCATTGACGCGTCGTTGCCGATGTTGCATGATCCGAGGAGGCCGAAGAGTCCGACCCGAGGTGTTTCGGCGGGTTTTTCGAGGCGCGTGTTTCACGCGCGAGCCGGTGACACAGTTCCCCGTCCGGCGACGGGTCCATGAGCGCTATTCATTTTTTCTCTCAGCTCCGTGACGGTGTAAAGGTGCAGGCGACTGCCTTGAAAACCAGGAGGGACGAGTCCCAGTCGTGATACACCTGGAGCTCCTGGCTCATCAAAGAACGATGGCTTGGTGCTTCGGACAACCGACATCGCTGCCCACCATCAGTGAACAGGAACCTGGTTCAGCTCCATCTCGGCCATTATCTGGCGGAGGTGTTCGAGACAGCGTCCCCTCGTCGGCCCGATGCTCCCGATCGGCATGCTCAGCTGCTCCGCGATCGTCTTGTACGGGACATCATCGTCGCCCATCAAAGCGCCCAGCAGACGCCGGCAATGCGGCGACAGCCGTTCGGCTGCCAGCGCGTATCGCTCTGGCCTGCTCTTCCCTCAAGAGGCCAGCATCGAGAGGATCGGCCTTCTCGTCGACCATGAGGTAGACCTCTTCGCCCGGGGAGACCAGGGAGCGTCGGGTAGCGATCCTCAGGCTCTCGCGCCGCGACGTCGTCGCCAGCCACGCACCGATGCGTTCCGGCTGCTGGATGCGGTCCAGGTTTTCCACCAGGCGTAACCAGGTCGTCTGTGATACCTCCGCAACGTCGGCCTCACTCAACCGGCAACGTCTGGCGATCGCCGTCACCAAGTCCGCCGAAGCGCTCGATCAGGGCCTCCCAAGCTGCGTTCGACCCGGCACGAGCCTGCCTCACGACCTCAATGAGCTCTGCGTCGTCAGCTGACGACTCCGCCGCTGGGTCCTCGTGAGCTGCCGCGAGCCTCCGCCATTGGTTTGTTGATCGTCACCAAAACCGCCTCCTGATCCCTCGCCAGGGATTCCATGACCTGTCAGTCCGCTCGACCAGTCGCTGTCAACCCGACCGGCTTTACGGGCAGCATCATCCCGAATAAACGGGGACTTGTCATCCCCTGTATTGGGGAACGATGGTCATTTCTTGGGCGACCAGGCCAGCTGTCCTGGGCCCACAGGCCCCAGCGGGACCTCTTTCTTTGGCTTCGCCGCCGGCTCCTCCCCCTGCACCCGTCGGCGAGGAGAGGCAGATGAGTGTCGCACGGGCCGCTGCGGCGAGGCTGGTGAGAGCAATTCGTTGGGAGGCGGCCCCCGTCGCCGAATCCGGGTCGATTCGCCTAGGAAGCCCCCGACGGCGCCTGTTCCGGTCCCAGCTCTCGTCGGCCACTGCCCATGGCGTGCGCGATCACCATTGGAACTGTCGCCACGATGATGAAGAGGTCGAGTCCGATCGACCAATTGTCGACGTAGACCAGGTCAAGCCTCCGATAGGTGTGGAACGACGGGTTGTCACGCGCTTCGATCTGCCAGAGTCCGGTGATGCCTGGTTTGACGCTGTGCCGACGGCGCAACTCGTAGTCAAACTGGTCCACCTCGTCCGGGAGGGCGGGACGAGGTCCGACCAGGCTCATCGTCCCGTTGAGAACGTTGAAGAACTGAGGAAGCTCGTCGATGCTCAGGGCGCGCACGATGGCGCCGACTCTGGTCACCCGTGGATCGTCGGGACGCCTTGAACAGCGGACCGTCGGTCCGCTCGTTGAGCGCAGCCAGGTCGACTCCCAGGTCGGCGTCGACTTTCATCGTCCGGAGCTTGTAGACCACGAAGGGTTCCTCGTTCAACCCGATCCTCACCTGTCGGTAGAGGGCTGGGCCCCCGCCTTCCAATCGGATCGCGATCCAAGCTGTCAGGAGGACCGGTGCCGTGATCAGCAAACCGAGTGTGGCGCCCAGAAGGTCGATGGCCCGTTTGGCCGCGGATCGCCAGATCGTGCCTTGTCCTGATTCGACGTAAAGGAACGTTTCGCCGCTCATCGGAAAGCGGCGGACCCGACGCGAGCCCAGGCCCTGGAAGCCCGGCCACACCTGTACGTGCAGGCCGTGTGCCGTGCTGAGTTCGATCGCATCATGCACTTCTGCGGCGGAGAGTGCGTTGGCCACCAACAAGACGCCGGTGGCGTCAGTCTGATTGGCGAGAGCAGGGAGCTGTTCGAGGGCGGTACCGTTGGCGAGGTGTGTCCAATCCGAATGGCCCCGAGGCTTCCCGATGATCCCCCGCACCTCGTATCCGAGCTCTGGCTGCGAATCAAGCATTGTCCGCACGGCGACCGCGTCTTCGTTGGTCCCGATCATGACGAGCCCTCGACGGTGGCGTCCCTGCACTCGTTGCGCCCGCAGCCACTGGGTGAACATCCACCGGAAGGCCATCAGGGCGAGGATGCAGGACCCGGCGACGACGACGGCCGCGCCGTGGCTATGGTCTTCCACCCCGGAGCAACTCGAGAGTGACCGCGCCCGCGACGACCGCGAGGACGATCCGCGTCCGCTCCTGCCCACGCTGGATGCACAGCCGTGATCGATATAACCCGAGGAGCTGCATTGCGGCCAGCGTCACGGCGGTGGCCGCAAGTGCCGCACCCCACCGGCGACTGGCGGTCGTAGCGGGCATCATGATGGCTCCCACGAGGAACCAGGTCCCGGCCGTGGCAGCGACATCGGCGATCAGCAACCGGATTCTCAGGCCGATGCTCCCGCGACTTCGTACGGTCGTCGGATAGGTAGGACAGTGTCTCGCTCGTCCCGAGGCGCACTGGGATGAACCAAGGGAGGCAGGAAGAGGAGGAGGAGGCACGTCGGCCAGCCCTTCTCGCGGCCCGCTGGGGGAGGCGCGTCAGCGTCTGTTCGACGGAAGCAGTCATCGAACCGGTACTCAGATCCGATGACACGACTGCATCCACTCCCGAGCCGACATATCAGTTTGCGTCCTTCGTTCCATTCGCCTAATCCTCTGGAATCCAGCGCAACGGGAGTTGGTGTGCCGGGGTCAAGCCTCGCGGGACCGAGCTCTGGGATGGTTCCCCTCCGCCATGCACCCGGACACCGCCATAAGGTCGTCGTACTCGTTGCGTGTCCATTCGGAGGGGAACAGCTCCGCCCCTGATACGCGGCATCTGTCGTTTGCAGCCGTCGTTTGACCAGGTCCCACATAGGGATCTCAGGGTTGCGGAAAGGTTGCAGTATCATGGCGTGGGTCCCGCGGCTCCGGTAACCATTGTGCGACTTGTCGATATCGACTCATTGATTGAGGGGCAGAACGTGGATGAAGACCTCCGCTCGTTGCGGCTTTCGGCGAGGACATCACCGTCAAACCGCAATGCCAAGCGTTGCGCATTTGCGCAATCGGTTGCCGGCAACGTGGAGGACAGCGAGGACACCTATGTCGCCGTGGACCTCGACCAAAATGCGGTCGTGGTCCGTAGGCCTGATTTCGATGGTTTGCTCGTCGTACCCCGCCAACACGTCAGCGGGCTCGGGCAACTGCCAGTCCCTCCTCGTGCACATGTTCTGGCAGCTCTCCAGCGTGCGACCCAATTGGTCCTCGAGAGAAATCCCGGGTTGGCGACCAAAGTCGTCGTCATGACCGATCCACCGGCATCTGAAGATCACGTGTGCTATCACGTACTGCCCTGCCGCTCCGCGGACCCGGTGTTCTCGGTTTCGACATCTGCGTGAGCGCTTTGCAGCAAGTCGGGCCTGACGTGTCCAGCCTTGGGCTCCTGGAAACACAACTGACGGACAACTGACGGACGACGGCCGACGCGATGCCGCCGCCAGAACAGCTACGAGTGAGCAGAGCGGACGCGTCAGTTCCCGCACTTCAACCTCTCATTTCCACGCGGCGCCGGAGCCCAATCCAACATTGGGACGGCTCCAACCCGCGTCACACCCGATTGATACCCTGTCGGGGCACCCGATATGATCCGCAGTGCGGGTCGGCACAGCGAGCGATGTGCCGAGTCGGTCGCCACGATTTGGAGGGAGGGCGCTTGGCGAGTATGGCTACGAATCCCCCGCAAACGGGGATTGATGCTTCGGCGGAACATTTCTCGCGTTGTCTTCCCGACCGCGAGGCTGCATATCTCCACCCCCTGACATCGGGGCTTCCACCGTCACGCGAACCGCGCGAAGCCCTCCAAGGCGGCGACCGGTGGAGCGGTCGACGGATTGCCCGAGCGACGGGGGATCCCCGCTCGAATCCTGGTCGCCGGAAGCGATTTGCTGGCTGGAGCCATTGCTAGCGCACTCGAGGTCCATGGTTTCGCCACGAAATCCATGGTGCCGCGGGAGCCAGAGATCCAAGGTGGGATCGAATGGAGCCCTAACCTGGTGATCTTCGATGTCCGCTCCCTCGACGTCGCCTCTGGAACTGCGCTTATCGACCGAATGCGCGGAGGGCGTATTCGGGTGTGTGTCATCGACGTCGCAGACAACGAAGACCGGTTGAAAGCATGGGTGGGAGCCGGAAGCTCGGCCCTGATCGACGGGGGCGAGCCGTTCGACGAGCTATCCGCACGATCATTCGCCTCCTCCGGAGAGGTTCTCTCGACCAGCCGGCACGGAGATCACCCTTTATCTTGCATCTGGCGCAGGCCGTCGAGCGGCCGCGGGATCCCCAACTCGGCAAATTTGCGGTTCTCACCGAACGTGAGAGGGTGGTCCTCGCTGAGCTCATGGAAGGTCATTGCGCGGAAGAAATCGCCACCTCCGCATTCGTGTCGATCTCGACCGTCCGTTCACAGATCAAGGCAATACTCCAGAAACTGGGCGTCAACTCCCAGTTGGCCGCCGTTGCGCTCGCGCGGCGGGTCGATTGGTCGCTCGACTGCCCAACGGGAAATCCATCCAAGGGATATTCTTCAAAACCCCCGAGCAACCGGCGCACTCGGGCCTTCTGACCAAAATCGCCGGACACGACGCGACCGGCGGATGAGTTCCCCATCCGACCGCTTCGTACATCGCTGCCGAACCAATCCGATGGGATCGTCAATTCGGTCGATCACTCCCGCTGAGCCGATGGCACCCAAGGCAGATACCGCGTAATCGAAAGTACCCCGGTGTATCTCCTCGGCGATCCACCGCTCGTCTTGGGTATGGCGAAATTCTCCTGCGGGTTCTCGACCGCACTAGCCCCTATCAGCGCATGAAGGTCGCGGTCTTCGGTCTCGGCTACGTCGGCACAGTCACTGCAGCGTGTCTCTCCGCTCACGGCCACGACGTCTGGGGCGTCGATCCGGACGAATTGAAGGTTGCTGCTGTTTCGTCCGGGCGAAGCCCTGTCGTTGAGCCGGGCTAGAAGCTCTGCTTGCCAAATCCGTCTCGACCGGAAATCTTCACGCCACCGTCCACCCAGTCGAAGCGCTGGAGGGAGCTGACGCATCACTCTTGTGCGTTGGCACCCCCTCCGCATCGAGCGGCGAAACCAACCTCAGCTACATCTACCGTGTCGTGGAGGACGTCATACAGCCGCTGAAGGCGTTGAGCTCGGGTAATTGGTTCCATGCCATCGTGATCCGCAGCACGGTTCCCCCGGGAACGGTCGAGGATGTGACCGCCATACTGCAGGCAGCGTTTCAGGACTCCAGGTCTGATGCGGCCGTCGCAATGTGCCCCGAATTTCTTCGTGAAGGTACGGGGATAGCGGATTTCTACTCACCTCCATACACGGTGATCGGCTCCTCGGACCTCCGGGCCATCGACGTCGTCTCGCGGCTTTTCTCGTTCCTCGAATCTCCGGTTCGAGTGGTTACACCCGCGTACCGCCGAAGCCCTGAAGTACGCGTGCAATGCCTTCCATGCCACCAAGATCTCGTTCGCTAACGAGCTCGGAAGGGTTTTTGGCCGTCTCGGCGTCGACAGTCGAGAGGTTATGGATCTCTTCTGCGAAGACACTCAATTGAACATCTCGCCCAAGTACTTGCGACCCGGTTTCGCCTTCGGTGGATCCTGCCTGCCCAAGGACCTCCGCTCCCTGCTTTACCTGGCGCGGAGCGAGAGCATAGATATTCCGCTGCTTTCCGGGACATTGGCGAGCAATCGCTTGTCGGTCGAGGAAGCCGTCGACCGTGTCGTTGCCGGAGAAGGCAATCGGATTGCACTACTCGGACTGAGCTTCAAGCCAGGCAGCGACGATCTCCGAGAGAGTCCTTATGTCGATCTGGCAGAAACACTGCTGGGCAAAGGGTACGAGGTCCGCATTCACGACCCTGTGGTCAACCCCTCGTCACTGGTCGGTGCCAACCGCCGGTACGTGGAATCCAAGCTTCCCCACCTCAAGCGGATACTCACCGACGGGCCCAAAGAAGCGCTTGCCGGTGCAGACGTGGCGCTCGTTTCCTCTTCGACCCCAGAGGTCGTCGAGGCGTTGCTGGACTCCCCGCCATCCCGGATCATCGACCTCGACGGCCGGCTCGGCTCTGAGCTCGAAGTTCTCCAAGGCTATGAAGGGCTTGCCTGGTGACCGAAAGCAGCCAAACGGCCGAGAGGCCGAGGGCTCTCCACTCCACTCCAGATCAACCCGCAAGGAGCAACTCTCCGCGGACACGAGGGCGGATCCTCATTCTGGTGCAGAATCTGCCTGTCCCGTTCGATCGACGAGTGTGGCTCGAGTGCCAATCGCTGATCGACGCCGGGTTCAGCGTCGCCGTGGTCTGTCCCAAAGGCCCCGGAGACCCCCGCTATGCCCGCGTCAACGGAGTCGACATATACAAGTACCAGCCCTACGCTCCCGGCGGATCGAGCGCCTCCTTCGTCACTGAATACCTCTATTCGTTTGTTGCGACCTTGACTCTGAGCCTCAAGGCAAGCCTGCGTGGTCGCTTCCTTGCCGTCCAGAGCTGCAACCCGCCTGACCTCTTCTGGCCGATCGGATTGCTCTTTCGCTTACTTCATGGATCCTCCTTCGTCTTCGACCACCATGACCTCTGTCCGGAGTTGTACCAATCACGATTTCCGAATGGCAAGCAGCTCATCTACCGGGTGCTTCGACTCATGGAGCGACGCACGATGAAGACCGCCGACCATGTGATCTCCACCAACGACTCCTATCGAGAGATCGCTGTCGGGCGGGACGGCGTGGACCAGGCGGACGTGACGGTCGTTCGCACCGGTCCCGACCTGACCCGCCTCCGTCCCACGCAGGCGAACCCGGCCCTCCGTGGTTCGGCGTCCCATCTGGCTGCATACCTGGGAGTGATGGGACCACAAGACGGTGTGGACCTCGTCATCGAGTTGGCGGAGCACGTGGTGCATCGCCTCGGCCGTCGTGATATCAGCTTCACGCTTATCGGATCTGGAGACTGCTTCGACGACCTCGTGGCGCTGAGCGAACAACTCGACCTGACTGACTTCGTCACGTTCACCGGGCGGATCCCCGACGCCGAAGTTTCGGCCATCCTCTCCACCGCGGATGTTGGCATCTCGCCCGATCCGAAGAACCCATTGAACGATCTCTCCACCATGAACAAAACAATGGAGTACATGGCATTTTCGCTCCCGGTCGTCGCCTTCGACCTGCGCGAAACCCGCATCTCGGCTGGCCGTGCCGCTGTGTACGCAACCCCGAACGACGTCGCCGAGCTCGCGCAGTTGCTGGTCGACCTGGTCGATGACGAACCCCGACGACGTGCGATGGGTGCTGCCGGACGTGCACGCATTGAGCAGGAACTTGCTTGGGACCATCAGGCCCCTCGCTACGTTGGCGTCTACGAGCAGCTCACAGCGGCTTCGCGTCGTCGCGTCCCCGCAACAGCGGGAGCCTGACCAATGTGCGGTATCGCGGGTGCCTACCAACAGGTCGACGGTGAAGCGGCCACCAAGAAGATGGGTCGGCGCCTCGACCACCGTGGCCCGGACGAGGAGGGTTCGTTCTCCTACAGCGACGGCCGGGTCGACGTGCACTTCGCCCATCGCCGGCTTTCGATCATCGATCTCCAGCACGGTCAACAACCTTTCGAGAAGCAGCCGTTCGTGCTTTGCTACAACGGCGAGCTGTACAACTTCCGTGAGCTCCGGGCAGAACTCGCCGCCGGCGGTGCCCAATTCACGACGACCTCAGACACCGAGGTTGTCCTTGAGTCGTGGCGTCGCTGGGGACCGGGATGCCTGCGCCGCTTTCGAGGCATGTTCGCCTTTGCCCTCTTCGATCAAGCTTCTGGCTCACTGTTCCTTGCTCGTGACCAGTTTGGGATAAAGCCCCTGCACTACATGCGTCGCAAGGATGGCGTCGTGTTCGCCTCGGAGCTCAAGGCACTGGTGAGCACATTCGGATCTGAGCTACGCATGGAGCCCCAAGCCCTCGTGGCTTCCATTCTGTACTACTGGGTTCCCGACCAACAGTGCTCAGTGAGGGGTGTGGAGAAGCTCCAGCCAGGCACCTTCGCCGAATTCCGGCCAGATGGCACGTCTCGCGTCGAATCTTATTGGGACATTGTCGAAGAGGCGGCGACGGCACGCGAGAGCAACTACGACCTCCGGCAGGTGATTGAAGAATCGGTCACAGCGCACCTGGTTTCGGATGTTCCGGTTTCGAGCTTTCTCTCCGGCGGCCTTGACTCGAGCATCGTGACGGTGCTGGCAAAGCGGGCCAATCCCGAAATTCGACGCGTACACCATCACGTTCCGAGCGCAAGACCAGCGGCTCGAGGCCATGCCGGACGACGCCGTCTACGCCCGAAAGGTCGCTCGACGTTATGGTATCGAGCTCCACGAGATCGAGCTCAAGCCCGACGTCGTCGAACTTCTCCCCAGGATGGTCGATATTCTCGATGAACCCATCGGCGACGCCGCGGCCATCAACACCCTTCTCATGTCGGAAGGAGCGCGCGCCGCCGGGGTCAAGGTTCTTCTGTCGGGGATGGGGGCGGACGAAATGTTCGGGGGCTATCGGAAGCATGTGGCGTGTCTTCTGGCCGGGCGATATCGCGAACTTCCCGCCTACGTGCATCGTTCGGCCAACGGCGTCGTCGAACGCCTGCCGGTCACGGCGGCGGGTCGTGGCCTCCGCTACGCCCGATGGGCCAAGCGGTTCGTGACGTTTGCCGAGCTTCCCGAGGAGGCGGCCTTCCGTAGGAGTTACAGCCTGTACGCCCCCAGCGAGCTGGCAGAGCTCCTCAGTCCCGACCTGCAGCCCGACATCGATGAAGTCATCGCCCAGCATCATGAGGTCTACGAGGACAACAAACTCCCAGACCAGGTTGATCGCATGTGCCTGGCGGACACCCGAATGTTTCTCCCGGGCCTCAACCTCGCCTACACCGACCGGGCCAGCATGGCTGCATCGACCGAGGTGCGTGTCCCGTTCGTGGATCCCAAGGTGTTTCGAGCCGCATTTTCGCTCTCCGCGAAGGAGAAGGTTTCTGGGAGAAACGCAAAGGTTGCATTGAAACGAGCCGCGGAGGCCTGGCTGCCGGACGAAATCGTGCACCGACCGAAGGCGTCGTTCTCGGCACCACTGCGCTCGTGGGTGACACGAGACTTGCGCGAAGTCATCGATGACTCGTTGCTCGGGGGTGAACTCGTGGAGACAGGTTTCCTTAGCAGGCCGGCCGTGACCACGCTCGTCGAGGAGCACCGATCGGGTCGAGAGGATCGGTCCAAGCAGATCTGGCAGCTGCTTACGCTCGAGCTCTGGTACCGCCAGACCAGCCAAGCCGGAGTGGGGCAGTGACCCGGGAGCCGGGGAAAAAGGAGTCCGAACAATGAAACAGGTGGCACAGAACTACCACTCGGGAGAACTTGCCGTCATCGACGCACCTGCGCCGTCCTGCGCCCGCGGCGGTGTGCTCGTGCGATCGCTCTATTCCCTGATATCCACGGGTACCGAGCTCATGAAGGTCGGAGAGTCCAAGTTGTCATTGGTCGGGAAGGCACGCGCGCGGCCTGACCAGGTGAAGAAGGTGCTCGACGCCGTCCAGCAGCAAGGAGTGCTCACCACCTACAAGAAGGCGATGAACCGTCTCGATTCCTATTCACCGCTGGGCTATTCACTCGCCGGCGTCGTCGAGGAGGTCGGGGAGGGAGCCGAAGAGTTCTCAGTCGGACAGCTGGTGGCATGCGCCGGCAATGAGTTCGCGCTCCACGCCGAGATCAACTGGGTCCCGATCAATCTCTGCGTGGCGGTCCCCGACGGTGTTTCGCCTCGGTTGGCCGCCTTCGGCACCGTGGGTTCGATCGCCCTGCAGGGCGTTCGTCAGGGAAATGTGCAGATCGGGGATACCGCCTGCGTCATAGGCTTGGGTCTGGTCGGACAGTTGGTCGTTCAGCTTCTGGTGGCTTCGGGCGTCCAGGTGGTCGGTCTCGATCTCGACCAAGACCGTTGCCGCCTCGCCGAGAAGTCCGGAGCCCTGCTGTGCGCGGCACCGGACGACGATGGGGTGGCCGCGATCGAGGAGGCCCTCTCCAAAGCCTCGGATGGTCTTGGTGCCGACAGGGTGTTCCTGGTGTCGGGCGGTCCTTCCAACCAACCGGTGGAGCTGGCGGCGCGTCTCGCACGCGACAGGGCAACTGTCGTCGACATCGGCAAATGCAAGTTGGATCTGCCGTGGAACGACTATTACGAGAAAGAGCTCGATCTTCGGTTTTCGCGCTCGTACGGACCCGGTCGCTATGACCCTAGGTACGAACTGGACGGCGTGGACTATCCGGTGGGTTACGTACGGTGGACGGAGCGGCGCAATCTTCATTGCTTCATCAACGCCATAGCCAGAAAGGAGATCGATCCCGAGCCGCTCATCGCCGGCAGCTTCCCCCTCCAGGACGCACCGAGCGTCTACGAACAGCTCGGGACCGGCGTGTTGCGAGGCGTCGGATTTCTCTTCGAATACGACACGCCGACCGAGAGTGATCTTCAAGCACCGGGACGCACCCAGGCGGACGCACAAGCCGCGCCCAGTCGATCTGAACGACCGGTCCCGCGCTACACGCCGGCCCGGCCTGGAGGCCACCAGGGTGGCACCGTGCGGATCGGATTCGTCGGCGCTGGCAATTACGCGACGTCAATGTTGCTTCCGCATCTTGCAAAGCAGCCTGGAGTCGACCTGGCGCGAGTCTCAACCCGCCGCTCGCTGTCAGCGGTCAACGCGCAGCGCAAGTTCGGGTTTCAGGCCGCCGACACGGACACGAATGCCCTCCTCGAAGACCCATCGATCGATGCCGTGTTCATCGTGACTCGGCACAGTGCCCATGCCGACTTGACGTGCCGTGCTCTTGAGGCGGGCAAGGCTGTTTTTGTCGAAAAGCCGTTGGCCCTGACTCCTGAGGAGTTGGACCGTATCATCGTCACGGTAGACGCCACGGGGAACGACAAGGTCATGGTCGGCTTCAATCGTCGCTTCGCGCCTCTCCTGGTGGCGATGCGAGAAAGGTTCAAGCGATCATCCGAGCCGACGATCGCCCGATACCTGGTTAACGCCGGACGACTGGCGTCGGACAGCTGGTACAGGGACGCCCAGCTCGAAGGCTCGCGTTTCGTGGGGGAAGGTGGACATTTCGTGGACACCATGAGTTGGTGGATCGGTAGCGATCCAGTGGAAGTCACGGCGATGCCAGGCGGGGGTCCCGACGAGGCGCAGGTAAGCCTTCGATACGGTGACGGGTCGCTGGCGACCATCACGTACCTGACGAATGCCCACCGACGTTTCCCCAAGGAGACCTTCGACGCGTCGAGCGGTGGGCGGACTGCACGACTCGACAATTTCAGACGAGCTACGGTCTGGTCGGGCTCACGGACTCGCGTCCGACGGCAACTGGGTTCACCGGACAAAGGTCAGCGCGCTGAGATCAAGGCCTTTCTCGACTCAGTGCGCACCGGTGGACCGATGCCCATATCACTGGACTCGCTGACGGCCACGACCCGCGCCACGTTCGCAGCGGCCACCGCCGTCGCGACCCGGGCGCCACAGGTGCTGTGAGCTTGCGGGAACCCACCAGGATGGTGTGGACGGGGCAGGTCCATGGATGTAGTTGATCTCGAATGGCGCTTCCGGCGACTGTCGAAGATGTCCGCCTCCGAGTTGGGATGGCGGATGTCGGATCACATTCGGCGCAAACGGTGGGCCTCCCGACAGGTCACGCCCCAGGTTCCACCCCAATCGTGGGCCCTCCGCTCCGCCGGACGCGCCACCGCGCCCTGGGACTCGGCTCGGCATGCCACGTTCCGAGCCTTTCCGTTTGGCGACGTGTTGCAGGCCGTGCCGGATGAGGCGCGCCAGCTAGTGATCGCATTGGCGGAGGAGGTGCTGGCCGGGCGATGGGAGCTGCTAGGGGCGGTGCGGCGGGACATGGAGGACCCGGACTGGTTCTTCGACCCGGTCACCGGAAGGCGGGCTCCCCAGGTCGACTACTGCTTCAGAGTCAACCACCGCTCCGAGGACGTCACGGGCAATGTGAAACAGATATGGGAGCTGTCGCGCATGCACCATCTCACGGTGCTCGCCGCCGCCTTCGCTCTTTCCGGCGATGAGCGCTACGCGGAACGTGTTGCCTCCCACCTCCGTTCCTGGTGGGCGCAAAGCCCGTTTCTCTCGGGCGTGCACTGGACAAGTGGCATTGAGTCAGGAATCCGACTGATCACCTGGGTCTGGGTGCGCCGGCTGCTCGACGGATGGAGCGGAGCAGCCGAGCTCTTCGAACGCAACCATGTCGCCCGTGCTCAGATCTGGTGGCACCAACAGTATCTTGCAAGTTTCCGCAGTCGGGGATCCTCGGCCAACAATCACGTAATTGCCGAGGCCTCCGGCCTGTTGGTGGCGGCGCTGGCCTTTGACTGGTTTGCTGAGAGCTCTCGCTGGAGTGAGGAAGCCGCACGCGTTCTGGAGCAGGAGCTGAAGAGCAACACCTTCCCGAGTGGTGTCAACAGAGAGATGGCCTTCGAATACCACGGGTTCGTCGCCGAACTCGCGGTGGTTGCTGCCGCGGAGGCGGATTGGGACGGCCGCCCCCTCTCCGACGAGCTCTGGACACTGCTGTACCGCATGTTCGATGTCCTCGCAGCAACCGTGGATGTGAAGCATCGCGCACCGCGGCACGGGGACGGAGACAACGGGAGGGCTCTTGTCCTCGATCGTCCGACAACCGAAGGGCCGTCGGACCTCCTTGCCGTCGGCCAGTCGCTGTTCGAGACGCCGGAGTGGTGGCCGACGGTGGAGCCGACGGTGACCAGCACCCTCCTGGCTGCGATGGCCGGTCGCCGCCGTACGGCGAAGCACCCGGAGCGCCGCCCATCTCACTACAACGACGCGGGTCTGACCCTGATGCGGAGCTCGCCATCCGACGGCGAGGAGATATGGTGCCGTTGCGATTCAGGTCCCCATGGATTCCTCTCTATCGCTGCCCATGCCCATGCCGATGCCCTCGCGGTCGAAGTGCGATACGACGGCACGGACGTGCTGGCCGATCCCGGCACTTACTGCTACCACGGCGAGCCCCGCTGGCGTAGCTACTTTCGCTCGACGCTCGCCCACAACACGATCGAGGTCGGAAGTCAGGACCAGTCCACCTCAGGCGGCCCCTTCCTCTGGACCGGTCACGCACGCAGTCGACTGATCGAACTGGAGGCCCAAGACAACGGGGAAGTAACCACGTGGACCGCCGAGCATGACGGTTATCGCTCCCTGACCCCGCCGGTGAGTCACCGCCGATCGGTGCGACTCGCAAGCCGACTTCGGCGAGTCGAGATCGTCGACTTTCTCGAGACGACGGGAGAGCATGGCTTCCGGTTGGCCTTCCACCTAGGCCCGCACATGCAGGCCAGGATGGTTGGGCACAGCGTCGAACTCAGTTGGTCGAACGACACCTCCTCGAGTAGCGCCAGCCTAATCCTGCCCGTTGGTCCTTCTTGGTCGCTGTCGAGGGGCTCGACCGACCCGGTCCTTGGATGGTATTCCTCGCGCTTCGGCGAAAAACAGCCCACCTGGGCGCTCATTGGCGAGGGATCCTGCAGCGGGAACGGAATCGACACTTATAGAACGGTGCTTCAGTTCCATTCGTCACCGGCAAATCTGCCCTCTCCTCGTGAAGAAGGGTGCTGAGTTGGTCCTTCAAGTATCTGCGAAGCCCTGGCCTGCTCTAACCAAGGTGGTTGAAAGGCGCGAACTGGCGGGTGCCTGGCCGGGCTGCGCCCCGAATGGGGGACCTTCAAGCAATGAACGAGCGCGGCCGTTGAGGACCTTCTGATGGCTAGCCCTACGGGAGTGACCCGCTCCACTGTCGCCGGCATTTCCCCCCCGTCCGAGAACGGCGGCGACCGCAACCGACTGCGTATCGCCATGAACCTGCTCACGGACGATCCCCGGCAACCGTCCGGTGCGCACTGGTGCTGGACTCGGATAGTGCCAGAAATGGCCAATCGGCTATTGCCGGGCGAAGAGCTCCACCTGATGCTGAGTCCCTCGGCACGACGCTACTTTCCCGACCATGGGGACTCCGTACATCACATCACCTATCCATGGTCGAACGAGCATCGGATCTTGCGAACGGCGAGTGAGCATCTCTATTCCCCGATTCGACTCCCTCTGCGCCACATCGATCTGTTGAGTACCGCCATCGCCCCCTTGGTGAACCCAACACGGACGCTTGCTATCCACATGAAGACCATGCACGCGTTCACGGCTCCAGAATCGCTCACGATCGGAGCCCGAGCTTACCGTCGTCTGAACTATCAGCGTTCGGTTCGGCGTGCCGACGCGATCATCGTCAACTCCAACAGCTTACGGGCCGAGGTCGACCGGTATCTGGACGTGGACCCTAACAAGGTCAGCGTGATTTACGAAGCCGTCGACCATGACATCTTCAAGCCCGGCAGTCGGGATGCCGCTCGGGCGCACGTTGCCTCGTTTGGGATCTCACGACCGTTCGTGCTGTTCGTCTCCTCTCTCTGGCGCTACAAGAACTGCGACGGGCTGCTGCATGCGTGGAGGCTGGTGCGGGATGAGCTCGCGGGCCGCCAACTCGTCATCCTCGGAGCCGAGCGGGATGAACAGTACGGTGCCGAGCTTCACGAGCTGGTGGACAAGCTCGGCATCGCGGGCGACGTCGTCTTTGCCGGCGCGGTGCAGAACGAGGAGACCGCCCGCTTCTACCAGGCGGCCGATCTCCTCGTCTACCCTTCGTTCAACGAGACCTTCGGGCTACCAATCCTGGAGGCGATGGCCTGCGCCTGTCCCGTTGTCACTTCCGACGTCAGCTCCATGCCCGAGATTGCCGGTGGGGCGGCGCTGATCGCGGATCCTCACGATCCAGGGTCGATCGCTCGTGCCATTCTCGAGGCCACCGGCTCGGCCGCATCCACACTACGAACGAAGGGGCTCAATCGGGCTCAGCAGTTCAACTGGGGGACGATCGCCGAGTCGACGCTGGACGTCTATCGCGCTGCTGCCGAGCGGCGGCGGCGATGACGATTGGTCTGCTGAAGGTTTGGATTCCGATTTCCGTTGAGAGTCATCAGGCGGCTTGAAGCTCAGTTCCTAGTTCCCAGTTCTCAAGCTCGATCGAGGTCAGGAATCCGAGGACACGTTGGCCGCGCAGGCGCTGAGAGATCCGCTCTGTCCTGCTCACCGTGGCGATGCGCAGTTGCCCCCAGCTTTCGCCTGGCGGTCCAAAACGTTCCAACTCGAGCAGGGAGAAGAAGGACTCCATGGCCGCATTGTCCCCAGGCACCGGCCCGACCCATCGAACGGTGAGCTCGTTGTGCTTGAGCACTCGGAGAAGGCCTTGATCGAAATTGAGACCCGCGGTCCGAGTAGTTGTGGTGTCGCCGAGCGGGTGTCGCAGAGCGGGTGTCGCAGCGCGATGGCGTTGCGCAATGCCCGAGACGGCCAACGCCTTCATCCGATCCGAGAGGCTGTGTCCTGCGATCCGATTCGAGTAGGCGTCCTTGATGGTACAGCGATCAGATCCGGCCTTCTTGGAAAGGCCCTTCCTCTTGGCAACGATGCTCCAGATGCCATCTTGAGAGCACAGGCGCCAGACCCGATCGTCCCAGTCACGCTTACTGACCGGGCCTCGGCGCCACTTGTTGAAGGTTTGAGTGGAGAAGCCAGAGCTCCTTGGCGAACTAGGGGGCTGCCCGGCACACGATCTCGTTCCCTGCTCGAGGGTCAGGTTGCGCGCGCTTCTTCAGCTCTCGCATCTCAGCGGCCTCAACCAGGTGATTCCGGGTTTGATGCCGTCTTCGATGTCCGCCTTCTTCAACCAGGTGTGCAGGGTCGCTTTCGAGATCCCGAAGTCCTCTGCGATCTGAGCCAACTGGCCTCGCGCTTGCGGGCCACCCGGCCGCCATCAACGTGGAACTCCGCGGGATAAGGATCCGGCATCGTTCCATCCTTTCGAAAGAGCCAAGGGTCTTCACGTCACGTGGAAACCAAACCTTCAGCAGACCCCCATGCTGTTAAGCAGCACCGCCGATGTCATCGGCTCCCACGGAATCGATGAGCCCGACTACGAAGGCTGTTCGGACGATAGACTCGGGGCACGCGAGGCGGTTGGATCACGAGTTGGCGGCAGCACCAGTAGAAGGTCGGTGTTTCTCACAAGCCGTCGGTGGACGCCGTTCAAGAGGTGCCCGGCTTGACGGCGTTCCTCCCCCTGGACCGATCGGCGAACCGAGGACCGCATGGCCTGCATGCTGGCGAGGGTGACTACGCTCGTGAGGAGATCCGCCGCCGCAGCCCCTGTAACCCCATAGGCGGTGGTCAACACGCACACCGCCCCGACGGAGAAGATCAGCTTTCCCAAGATCACCACGAAGAGCGAGCGCACTCGGCGTGTCGTGGTCAAGGCGATAATAGGTCCGACGGAGAAGGCGGCGAACACCAGGGAGATGCTGAAGATCCGCGCGCTCGGCGTGTAGGGGACGAAATCCGGGCCATAGAGCAATCGGAGCAGCGTGGGTGCGGCCACCAGGACGACGATGGCACATGCAGACGAGGCCAAAACACCCGCCCCGGTCACCAAGCGGGAGACTCGTGCCATACCCGTCCAGCCCCGCTCTGCGAGTCCTCGACTTGCTTCAGGTAGTCCGAAGCTCCCGCCGGCATTGATCACCAGAAGGGCCGGTCCGACAACCAGCGACTGAGCCGCCTTCAAACCTCCGAACGCCGCCGGGCCCAACAAAGCGCCGGCGATGATGAGATAGAGCTGGGTCGCACCCCAATCTGTTGCACGCTCACTCACCAGCCACCGGCTCGTGGGCCAGCGGGACCAGAGAAACGACCTTCCGCCGCGCAGCGACGGACGTACCGAGAACTGGCGAAGCCCATAGAGAGCAGCAATCGCTGCAGCCATGCCCCAGGCTGAGACAACCGCGAACACCGAGTGCAGACCCGCCAGGAAGATTGCCCCGAACGTGAGTGCCTGCACGGCATCGAACACGAGGTCGTTCATGAGCGACTTTCTCGGGTTCCCAACCAGGAAGCCCATTTGCCGCCAGTAATCCTGCAGATTGAGTGCCAGTACCCAAGGAGCAACCGAAAGGAGGCCAATTCCAAAAGAGTGTTGACCGACGATGAGGAGGGCCGAACCGACGGCTGCGATGATGCAGGCGGCCATTACACCGAACATCACATCAGCGGCAAACCCGCGCCTGATGAACTGCTGCTTCTGATCTCCGCGCAAGTCACCCATGATCGCCATCGGGACGGTTATCAATGCTCGATGAATCAACGTCATCAAGATCCAGACTGCGTAGGCGAGGGCGAATGCTCCCAGGCCTGCGGGACCGCTGATTCGAGCCACGACGATGCCAACCGCAAAATTGGACAACGACGCCACGCATTGATCGGCCATCGTCACCGCCGCCCGGTTGGCAGCTCCGTCGCGTGAGCGCCACCGAGTTCCGAACCCGGTCTCAGACATGCTTGTTACCGGTCTTGGTCAGCGCGAGCAAGGTACTCGCTAGCGACGGTGCGGGTCATGGGCGTTTGGGTCGTGGACAGGCGCATAGTTGTCAACCGCCCCACAAGTCAGAGCGCGTCGCCTTCACGCAGATACAGCGGGCGACGGTCACTTGTGCCAGCCTGCGCTGTCACCCCGGTTGGATCCCGCCACGCCGGTTGGATCCCGCCACACCGGTTGTACCCCGCCGGACCACCTCGACCGGACTGATCGGTGAGTGGCCAGCTCCTGGCTAGGGGGACAGTCCCTACTGCTGGTGGGAAATGTCCCATCGACCGTATCTTCCGCCGCCCTCGGGTCTCTATATAGCCATCGACTCCAGACGGGGGCCTCGCGGTACCAGCACGTCGTCCGTGTCTCGGCTCCTCGACTCCATCACACTCATCTAGGAAACCCACTCCGTGCTCAACAGCGACCCACCTCGGCTTCCCGAACGAACCAGGTCCTCGGATGGTTCCCCGATCACCGTTTCCAAGATCTCCGTCATCGTGGTCGCAGCGGAACGGCTCTTTCGTCACGGGTTGGCTGGACTTCTCTCCGAAGACGAAGGCCTGGACGTTATCGCTGTCTCCGACGGCGAGCCGGAGCTGCTCGGGCTCTGCACCGCCACGTCCGCGGACGTTGTCTTAGTAGATCTGGAGCTCTCGCGAGCCGACGGCATCGATCTCGTGCGGTCGCTTACTTCGGAGTGCCCGAACACGAGGACACTCGTCTTGACATCCAATCCCGACTGGCGCGTCCGCCCAGTCATGGTGGCGGGAGCCGCCGGCGTACTCCTGAAGGACTCCTCCCCCGAAGCCATCAAGGCTGCGGTCGTCTCTGTTCATTTAGGTGATCTGGTTCTCTGTAATGAGGCGGCCCGATGGGTCCTGGGTGAAGAACCCTCCCGCCTTCTCACCCAACGGGAGTCGGCCGTACTCCGGATGGTCGGTCAGGGTGCAAGCAACGCGGAGATCGCCACACAACTGGAACTAGGTCAGAAGACTGTGCGCAACTACGTAAGCCGCCTCTATCGCAAGCTCGAACTCAATAATCGTGCACAAGTGGCCACGTACTTGGCCCGCACCGACATCGCTCGAAATATCCGTCAAGCTGACTCCGAACTTCCCGGGAACGAGTCTTCGGTCAAGAGCAAATGAACGAGCAGCCTCTCGACCTGCGTGCTTCGCTTCAGGAGATCTGGCGACGTCGTCTGCTGGTCATAGTCGTAGCCGCGCTCTGCGGACTCGGTGGACTCGTGTACGGATTCCTGAAGCCCGCAAATGTGACCGCCTCTGCCCTGGTCCTCCTACCAGCGGGCACGGGCTCAGGCGAATCGGGCAACTCTGGCAACTCAGGCGCGACGGGGGGCGGCGTTAACACACAGGCCGTCATCGCGAGAAGCACGCCGGTTCTGACTGCGGCCGGTGCCAAGGTGTCGCCGCCGCTCGGGGCACCGGCAGTCGAAAAGCTCGTAACGGTGACGCCGCTGAGTAGTCAGATCCTCCAGATCCAAGTCCAGGTTCCGGGGAGTAGGGACGCCGTGCAGTTGGCCAACGCCATCGCCACAAGCTATGTCGACTACATCGGCCAACTGGCGACGAGCTCTGGGGGGCCTGGGCTTGCTGACTTGCAGAAGGAATCCGCAACGTTCACCAAGCAGATAAAGGATCTCCAGGCGCAGATCAACACGGTATCCGCCCGCATCTCCTCCGAGGGTGCCGGGTCGGCTGCGGGTCAACGGGATGTTGTTTTGTTGGGCTCACTTCAAGGCCAACAGGATCAGGTCTCGCTTCAACTCAACACCGTCACGAGCCAGATCGCATCTGCCCAACTGGCCACCAGATCAACGGAGAACACCACGCGGATATTTCAGAGAGCCACAGCCCAGCCGGAGTCCGCCTTCGCCCTGCCTCTAAAAGCGGGCATCATCGGATTCGCGGTGGGGCTATTGGGAGGCGCAATATTCGTGCTCGTTCGACTCCAACGCGGGCATCGGTTGCGGCATCGAGACGAGATTGCACGTGCAGCTGGATCCCCGGTCATCGCCTCGCTCGATGCACCGAGTTGCACCAATCCCTCTGCGTGGCGAGAGCTCCTCGAAAGCCGACCGCGTGCCACCAACGAGTGGGCACTTCGGCATGTACTCCACTCTCTTCGGAATAGTGGCGGTCAGGGACCTGTCCGTCATCTCCGAGTGATCTCGTTCGCCAATGACACACCCGCGTTGACCACAGGACCTCGATTGGCGCTGCACGCCGCCGCCTCTGGCATGTCGACCGTGCTTTTAGCAGAGAACGCCCTTGAGCCCGAGGATCGTTCGCTCGCACCCTTGTGGGCCGCGTTTACCGGCGCGGAGCCTTTAGGTGGAGGATTGCCGATAACCCTCGGGTTGAAGGACTTTGGCGACGATCCGCCTCAGCTCTTCGTGTCAATCGTGGTCTTCGATGGCAAATCGGAGATTTCCGCCCGGCCGGACACCGTGAACCTGCTGTCCATCTCTTCGAACGTCGTCACAGCTGACGAGCTCGCTCATCTGGCGCTAAAGGCGTTCGACGGCGGATCCACCCTGGAAGGCGTGGTGGTGGTAAACCCCGAGCCGACCGACAACACGAGCGGCATCCTTGCAGATGTCACTCTCCGCCTGCTGCCCGCCCGTGCAGGTGACGATGAGCTGGTTCATCTCGGAGCACTGCCTGGCGAGCCCAACGCATCACCGGAACGCCTTAAGAGCCAGGAACGGTGATGGAAACGACTATACCCAACGAGGACCCTGCTCTGAGTCCGATGATCGGCCTTCGAGCTTTGATGGTGGCGATACGACGAAACCGTCGGATCTGGCTGATCACGGGTCTTGTAGGTCTGATCATCGGTGCGAGCCTTCACCTGGTGATCCCACACAAATACACTGCACAAACCGACCTCTATCTGGTCCAACCCGCTGGTTCGGATGCGTTGCAAGCCACGGTGGCGGATGTGTCTCTTCTGGAGACGGAGGCGGTTGCCCAGCAAGCGGTCACGTCAGGCCGCTTGAACATGAGTCCGAGCGCGTTGCTCTCCCACTACACCGGTCTCCCGGTGAGCGGCAACCTCATGTCGATCAAGTTCAGCGGATCATCCGAGACCGAGGCGGTTTCGGGAGCCAGGGCCGTTGCCCGAGCCTTTCTCGCCGTCCAGGCGCGCGAGCTCCGCGAGCAGACCGACGTGCTCGTCCGCGGTCTTCAATCTCAGATCTCCTCTGTCAATGCCGCGATCAGCTCATTGAGCGGCTCCATCAATAATCTCTCCGGTGGCTCCGCCAATCAGCAGACGACCAATCAACTGTCTGATCTCGTTAATCAGCGAAGCGCGGACCAATCGCAGCTGTCGCAGCTGCAGTCTCAGGTTCAACAGGCTCGCCTCGGTGGGCAGTCAGCCGACCGCGTCCTGGACCCTGCAGCGCTGGTTCCAGTATCGACGAAGAAAGTGATCCTCGTGGACGCACTCTCAGGATTCGTCCTCGGCCTCGCAGTCGGCCTCGCAGTGGTGGTCTTTCGTTCGCTCCTTTCGGACCGTGCGCCTGGTCGAGCGACAATTGCAGCGACTCTCGACGCGCCCGTCGAGTTGAGTCTTGGGCACTACCGCAGTCCACGTGTGATGCGCAGGGCTCGGTTGTCCCGGCAGCTGAAAGAGCCGAGCCCGACCGTGCGGATGATCGAGCGTCGGTTGCGCGGACATCTCGAATCCGCACCCGGATCAGCGTTAGCGGTCGTCGCAGTCGGCACTCCCGAGCCGACGGCGCTGGCGGTCGGTGCCCTGGCACTCTCCTTGTCTTCAGAGGGGCACCGGGTGGTCGTGGTCGACGCCGCCGCCAACCGACCCCTTGCCTCAATCCTCGGACTCACCTCCAACCCCAACGCCGTGGAAACGTTTGAGCTTCCCTCTGCGGAAGGCACCCCGATGAGCGTGCTCGTGGCCCCGGAGGACCCATTGCAGATGGCCCGGAAGCCACCTCCCGATGACGCCGATGCCATCCTGATCCTGGCCTCGCTCGACGCTGGGTTCGGTGCGGATCACCTCGCGCCGTGGGTGAGGGATGCAGTCATGATCCTCTCCTCGCAGCGAACCACCCTTCCCCGCATGGAGGTCAGCCGGGAGATGTTGGATGAGGCGGGGATCTCCTTGCGCTCCGTCATCATCATGGATTCAGATCCCGAGGACGACAGTTCCGGTGCGCTCAGTCCCCTTGATCTCCGATTGACTCCGGCGGTAACCGCGGAAGCGTCGGAGTAGGGAGGCGTTTGGTGGAGACCATGGGAGCCGCCACTGGCCGCCGCCAGGGCAGGCGACGTGACCCGATCCTGCGTCGCGTATCCGTCATCTGGGCGCTGCTGATCTTCAACGCGCTCGACTCCGGGGCAAGCGTCTCTTCTGCCTATTCCGCACCGGATCGCCCAACTCATGACCCAGGGCGCACTGTTCGTGGCTCTTTTGCTAGCCATGAGCATCAATCCCCGGATGCGAATGCGTCCCAGCTGGTTCCTCGGGCTCTACACCGTGCTCGCGGTCACCTCGCTCATGATGAGCGTTCGTCTCGTTGGTCTGGGGACCGAATTCCGAATCCTCCGCTTCATCGTGTTCCTCTTCGTCCTGTGGCTCCTCACTCCATGGTGGGGCAGGCGAGACCTGCTCATTTTGCGCAGCCAGTTGGTCGCCCTGTTCTTCATTCTGGGCTCGGTCGTTCTGGGACTCCTCATCTCGCCCGGAAAAGCCATGCCCGGTGGCCGTTTGAGTGGCGCGATCTGGCCGATCTGGCCGACGGGGGTTGCCCACTACGCGGGCGAGGTCGTCGGCCTGACGGCGTTGCTCTGGCTATGCCGTCTTTTATCTCAGCGTCGTGCCATCGTGATCGCAGTACCCGCCGTGATCATTCTCGTGCTGACCCACACACGCACGGCACTCTTGGCAATGATCGTGGGCCTACTGGTTGCTGGCGCCAGCCTGTTGCTCGCGAGGCGACGGGTTCGCAGGGCCCTCGCCGTGGCTCTCCTGGTTGTCGTCGTGATCGGAGTTCCGGCGTCACCCTTCATCACGCACTGGTTGGCTCGAGGAGAGAGCACCCAGGGACTTCATAATCTCACTGGTCGCACAAACTCGTGGTCAGCAGTGCTCGCGGTCCATCGACCGACTACGAACGTGATCTTCGGCAGCGGCCTGTCCAATGATGCCGTCAACGGGTCGTCGACCCCGGGAGCGAACGGGCTTCCCATTGACAGCAGCTGGATATCGATCTACCAGGATCAGGGGATCGTCGGAGACGTGCTGGTCGGTCTGGTTTTCTTGCTCCTGCTGCTGACGGCTCTTCTCCGGGCACGCGGGCCCACGCGAGCGATGGCACTCTTTCTAATCGTCTACTGCCTGATAGCCGGCATCGCCGAGAGTGGTCTTGGTGGCGCGTCGCCATATCTACTTGATTTATCAGTGGCCGCGTCACTGTTGACCTCCCCATCCGCAAGTGGTACCGACTTGACCTTTGGACTGCGGCTGCCGCAACAGCTGCGGTCCGTCGAGATCGAACGGTAATAATGCAGAGGCTGTTTCGTCTCGGACTTCGGGCTCGATCCAAAAGGTGCAACCGCATGACCGCCCTGGAACGAACGACGGGAAGGCCAATGATGCGGCTCTAAAAGTCACAGTCGCGGGCAAAGGGACTCTCCGGATTCAACGGTGTTGGCATGGACGAACGCTCCACAGGCGGGTACCTTTCCCAGCCCTTCTCGTCCCGCATTTGCGGAGATAAAGGCCCTCGCGTTCCAGACGGTGGGGGAGCGTGCGGCTTCCAGAAGCAACGGCGGGAAGGCGGTCACTCCGCCGGACTGTCGGCATCGGGAACCCTCATGGCCGTCAGTCAGTGGGAAGTGCTCGTGACCGCCGGTGCGACATTGCCATGTCCGTGGCCGGGGAAACCCCCTGATGATCACTCATGATCCCGCAAGGGAGCCCTGTCTGGTGGCCTTTGACCCCGAATGCGCCCGGATTCTGACACGGGGGATGCCAAGTGCTAGCTTCGTGAGCGCTCCGTAGGCGCTCTCCCTCGTGCGCATGACTCATGACGGAGAAGCAGAAGGGACGAGCATGCCACTCCGCGGTCGAGTGCCCCGGCTAGCCAAGTTGGCTGTGCCCGTCAGCCTGGGCGTCTTGGTTATCGCAGTGCTGTCGGCATGGTCCCTATCGAATCCCGGACCCAATCCCGGACCCTCGAAGGTGGCTCTGGCATCGGAACCAGTCGTAGCGACGGGCACGGCGGCAGCCGGTTACGGGCTCGTGGCGTCCGACGGCGGGGTGTTCACCTACGGTGGCGCGGTATTCAGCGGCTCCGCCGGCAGTCTGCGCCTCAACGCACCCGTCGTCGACATGGCGGCCACCCCCGACGGCGGCGGCTACTGGCTCGTGGCGTCCGACGGCGGGGTGTTCAGCTACGGCGACGCGGTGTTCCACGGCTCGGCCGGCAGTCTGCACCTCAACGCACCCGTTGTCGGCATGGCGGCCACCCCCGACGGCGGCGGTTACTGGCTCGTGGCGTCCGACGGCGGGGTGTTCAGCTACGGCGACGCGGTGTTTCACGGCTCGGCCGGCAGTCTGCACCTCAACGCACCCGTTGCCGGTATGGCGGCCACCCCCGACGGCGGCGGTTACTGGCTCGTGGCGTCCGACGGCGGGGTGTTCAGCTACGGCGACGCGGTGTTTCACGGCTCGGCCGGCAGTCTGCACCTCAACGCACCCGTTGCCGGTATGGCGGCCACCCCCGGCGGCGGCGGTTACTGGCTCGTGGCGTCCGACGGCGGGGTGTTCAGCTACGGCGACGCGGTGTTCCACGGCTCGGCCGGCAGTCTGCACCTCAACGCACCCGTTGCCGGTATGGCGGCCACCCCCGGCGGCGGCGGTTACTGGCTCGTGGCGTCCGACGGCGGGGTGTTCAGCTACGGCGACGCCGTGTTCCGTGGCTCCGCCGGCGCAGCGCACCTCAATGCCCCCATCATTGCCATGTCTCGCCTCGCAAGCACCCAGATCCCGTCTCCGCCCGCAGGCACCGCACAGAGCCCTGCCCCGACGGGGCGTACGTGCGTGACGAGTTCCCCCACGGGATCGTGCCCCTTCCCCGACCCTCAGCCAGAGTTCACCGGCACCGTTCCCAACAGCACACCCGAAGTCGATGTCAACATGTGGAACCCGATCCAGGGTGCAAGCGTGATGCTCTCCGCCGGTAGCCCATCCGTGTTCTCGGCTGTGGCGAACATGCCCTCTGGCAACACTGCGGTCGTCTCCTATACGAACTCGTGGGCCCGCGACTACACGGGCACCGTGGACAGCTACTCGCAGATCACCGCCAACGTGGCTGAGACCATGCCCCACAATGCCCAGACCACCGGCTGGTCCATGTTCGACCTGTGGTTCAACAACTGGGCCAATGAGGTCATGGTCCAGTACGACTTCTCCAACAACGCCGACTGCGACGCCTCGACCGTGGTGGCGACCGGCATCAACATCGACGGTCAGATGTGGCACCTGTGCGACTTCGGTGGTGGGGCGCTAGCACTCAAACTGGGGGCGACCGAAACGGCGGCCAGGCAGAGTGAGCCGGGTGGCACGTTCGACATCCTGGCGATGGTCAAGTGGCTCGAGGCGAATGGTCACCTGCCGGCGAGCAGCACCTGGACGGCCCTCAGTGTCGGGTGGGAAATCTGCTCGACGGGTGGACAACCCGAGACCTTCGCCATGAACAACTTCACGGTGACTGCTTCGTAAGCGAGACGGCTTTGAGATCTGCTTGGCCGAGTATCTGCCACGAACAGAAGGTGCGAGGGACACGACCTGACCACATTCGCCGAGTGGGTTGATGGCCCGTCCCGTCCTGGACCTCCGTGCTGACGGGAATCACATCCAGGTGCCGAAGAAGGTCAATACATCTTCCGGCCTGGAAGAAGGTTCGTTCATCGGGCCACCACGCGGCTGTATCAGGACGACGCAATTGGAACTCGTATACGTTGCAAGGTCGACCTCCCGCCTGGCCTGCTTCGGCGCTGTGGACGAGGGGTTCTCGCAAGACGTTGGCTCGCGCACGGGCCGAAAGGAACCCACCGTAGGTATGCACGCCTATGTCATCAACTTGGCTCGCTCACCCGACCGACTGGCGCACATCGTTGCTGAGTTGCAACGCACCGGCTTGGATTACGAAATCATACCGGCCGTCGACGGCCGCGATTTAGATCTGAATGACTCCACGCTGATCGATCCATCACTTCCGTCACGATGTCCGTTCCCTGCTGGCGCGGCGGGGTGCGCTTTGAGCCACTTTCACATATATCGGAAGATACTCGAGGACAGCCGAGATCGAGCGTTGATCCTGGAGGACGATGTCATATTGCCGGACGACCTAGGTGATTTAGCTGATGACGTAGGTGGTCATTTGACAGGAGCGGAACTGGCGCTCCTCAACTACAGTGGTCGTCCGCCGGACCCGCTTAGAATTAGCTCAGAAGGCTCGATCGACCTCCGATCTTCACGACTGCTGGCGCTGCCTATTGACGTTGGTCAGCTGGTGAATTCAGGCGCCTACGTCATAACGCGCGAGGCGTGCGCGCGCATGATCGAACACATCCTGCCCATTCGAGCAACTGCTGACGACTGGCGGTTCTTCTACGAGGAGGGCTTCCTCGACCGCGTCCGCTGTGTGCTGCCTCAGCCGGTTCCCAAGTGCCCTAAGTTCGAATCAACGATCGGCCTCTATTCGCTGGGGAACGGCCTCAAAGCGCGCTTGGTAGGACCAATTGTGCGCCATAGGATCCCTCTGTTGCAGCAGGCGATCCTGTACAGAAGGCAGCGTGTCATGCGTCACTGGGATCGAGCCGAAGTTGTCGATGTACCCTTCATAGAGAAACCGTCACGGCTGGGATAGCTCCCAGCTCGCGGTGCCTAGATGCTGGGGATCATGACGAGGCTGAAAGTATCAGAGACCAGTCTTCCTGACTCTCACTAGAGGTGCCGCGCTTTGCCGTCACCTGGGAGAGATCAGATAATGACCGCCACACCTCGACTCAGTATCGGACTGCCTGTCTACAACGGCGAGACGTATCTGAGTGAGGCGCTGGACGCCCTACTGGGTCAGACATTTGAAGACTTCGAATTGATTGTCTCTGACAACGCTTCGACTGACGAAACCTCGAGCATATGCCGCTCCTATCAGAAGCGGGATTCGCGGATCCGATACATCCGGCAGACAAGGAACATTGGTCTCGCCCCGAACCACAACTTCGTTATTGAGCAAGCTAGAGGCGAGCTGTTCAAGCTCGCACATCACGACGATCTCTACGCTCGTGACCTGCTTCAGCGTTGTGTCGATGCACTCGACCAACATCCCGAGGCAATCCTCGCCAACAGTTGGTCCGTGGCTATCGACAGCGCCGGGGTGGTTACGCACCTATTCGATTACACGACATCGACATCTCTTCCTAGCGCGCCTGAGCGGTTTAAGAGCATGCTGTTCGACGGCTGGGGTGATGACTACGGGGGAGTGGTGCGCTTGGTTGCACTCCGATCTGTAGCACCCCTCAATAGCTATCATTTTGCCGACCGTGTTTTTACCACTGAACTGGGCCTTCATGGCTGCTTCTACATCATTCCGGAACGACTCAACTTCCGACGCGTCCATGCGGAGCAAGCTGGCCGGAGTTCCGACATGCGGCAGAGGTGCACGACTCTCGATCCTCGTCGAGACGATCGTCTTTGGCATCCGGCAATCCGGCTTTATGTTGAATATCTATTGGGTTACGTCCGAGCGATTCGGCAAGCCCCGCTTTCTCCCTCAGAGCGCAAGGCGTGCTACTGGATTCTCACGAAGTGGATTGGCGGTCGGGCGACCCCATTCCTCAGTCGGACCCTTTCCAGAAGAGGTCTTGTAGCGGAGGACAAAATTCAAGACATCAAGGTCCCTGTTTCCCTCAGCGGTGTTGTAGCTGGAAAGGGAGAATAGGTTGGTGGGAAGGGCCGTTTATGGCCGAAGACGTCAGAAGAATCGTCGATGTGGGAGCAGGGCGGGTTGTTCGGGCTGTATTTGGAGCTTCCATCAGGTTCAGAGTGGATCATGATCGGATCCGAACTCCCGTGATGAACGTCTAAGAATCGACGCGATCGGTTCGCGCGGACTATTGGGTCGTCGGTTGGGCGGACCCGGAAATCGTGAATGCGATGTGCTTCAGATGTTCTGCGGCCACCGATTCCGCATGACCACGGTCTTACTCCTCTGACCGAGGAGGCCTCGTCGCTCGCCTTCGTTGGGCGAGAGGATCGGTCAACCCAATCCCGAGCACGGTCAAGCGTGGGAAGTGGGTGCTCGCCGGTTTCCTGAGAGGGAGGACCCCTCAGGTATGACGCCCAGATGGATGGCCACCTTGGCTCGCCCTGGGGGCGGACAGAATCCCGCCTATAGGCCGGCTCACCGTCACTTATGCCTCTGAACAGGACTTATGCAGAGCTCGGCGCTCTTGGGTCAACCGTGGGTCAATGAGAATGGCGAACACTGACAGATCATGAAACCCCAGGGGCTTCTATCCCGCCGCCTACAGGCCGGCTCACGTCAACGCACCCGAGCGAATCTCAGGCAGAAGCGTGGTTGCATTTACGTTGCGTGAACAGGCGCTGGTATCAGGCGACCGCCACGGCGCTCTCAGCTTCTGCACAGTCGCTCGGAACACATGGATCTCTATGCCGCCTCAAAATTACCAGTTATCACGACTCATCCGTAAGGCGACGCATGCGCCAGCTCGGATCGGCCGTGTTCCGGAGAACCTTGGACGCTTTGTCCGAGCCTTGGCGACGCATCCGATCGAGACCCTCCAGTACATCCCTGAGGCCTTCTCGAAACATCTGTTCGATAAGCAGGTCACTTACGACGTGGAGGAAGACTACGGAGCCCCTTTCCACCAGATGCTTGGCGTGCCGTGGCCTTGTGGGGAGCTCGAGCGTTTCCATCAGGTTTGGGCAGACATCCAAAACGGACTTTCGGCCAAGGGGCTCTCGTTCGGTCGTTGGACCTACGGAGAGTACAGCGACGCCGACCCAGCGTTAGGTGCTGCGACTTGGTGTGCCGTCCGACACCACCGTCCGACAACGGTGCTCGAAACTGGCGTCGCGCGGGGTGTAACGAGCCGGATAATCATCGAGGCCCTGTCCCTCAACGGCACCGGGCACCTCTGGAGCCTGGACCTCCCTCACCCGTTCCGGCCGGAGCTTCACAAGGAAACAGCAGCGGCAGTCCCGACATCATGCCGAGACCGATGGACCTATGTCCGAGGTTCGAGCCGTCGTCAACTCCCGTCTCTCGTCTCTCGTCTGGAGAAGATCGACATGTTCGTCCATGACAGCCTCCATACCGGTCGCAATATGCGATTTGAACTGAAAACCGTCTGGCCTGCCATGCACAGTGGTGATCTGGCACTTGTGGACGACGTGGACAACCAGTCCTTTCGGGACTTCGTTCTGGCGGTGGGCGCGCCCCCGTCGATCGTGATGCGCTCAGCAGACGGCCCTTGGATGTTCGGCGCGATACAAAAGGATGGTCCTGCAGACCCCGGTGGCCGACTCGCTTCCGCCACACCCCCTTCACGCATCGCCAGCTCGAGCGCATCGGCGTTTCGGCCCAGCCGGCATCGCTACCGACCATCCGGAATGACCGTCGCGTGAGGCCCCTCATCTTCGACGTTTGCTTCGGTCGGGCTACGGACCCACGTCTTATGGCAACGAATGGACCAGCGTGGTGACCCCCAATCGCGATCTCACGCGCATTTCAGCCGATGCCCTGGTGCTCGATGGAAGTACGCGGCAGGCGCTGGTTGCGACCCGCACAATGGGTCGCTCTGGATTGCACGTTAGGACAGCCGAATCTTCGGACTTGTGCCAGCAACGGCTCGGAGTGCCGGCATTCGCCTCCCGCTGGTCGGAGCATGAAGACATTCTTCCTAGTTATCACAGCGATCCAACTGGCTATGCCCAAGTCCTGATCGATCTCGTCCGCGCGATCCCACTCGTGTGCTAATTCCAGGCACGGACGGGTCCATCGCCGCGATCCGGCCCTGGCGCTCATGCTTCGAACACCACAATGTTGCGGTTGCGCTCGCTTCGGAAACGGCACTCGACTTCGCAAACGACAAGCAGTGCACTCTGGCGGCGGCCGCGGAGCTCGGGATCCCATACCCTCGGACCGTTGCGATCGATCGCCTCGAAGACACCGCAGCGGCGCTCGCAGAGGTTGGATACCCCGCAGTGATCAAGCCAACCCATTCATGGGTTTCGAAGACCGACGGTGCGACCCGGGTGATCTCGAAAACTGTGCTCGACATGTCTGAAGCGCTCGCCTACGTGCAACAACTGAATGAGGTCGGGTGCTGGTCCGCGGTGGTGCAGCAGCTGGTCAGTGGCCAGCGCGAGGCGGTAAGTGTCTTCTACGCCCAGGGGAAGGTGTGGGCGAGCTTCGCGCAGGTGGCTCACCGTACGACTCCGGTTCTTGGTGGCGTCTCAGTGGTACGCGAGAGCATACCCATGCCCGTCGAGCTGGAATCTGCCGCCTTGGCGCTCGTACGTTCCTCTGACCTGGAGGGCTACAGCGAGATCGAGTTCCGCCGTGATGCGGGGGGCCGTCCCCACTTGATGGAAATCAATGCCCGCTTGTCCGGTTCGCTGGAGGTAGCTGTTCGGTCAGGAGTCCCTTTTCCCGCGCTGCTGTGGCAGTGGGCGGCGGGTGAACCCATCTCTCCCGTGCTGGGCTATCGGACCGGAGTCAAGATGCGGTACTTGAAAGGTGACATCAAATGGCTCTGGGAGAACATCGGGACCCGGGGACGACGACCGGACTGTGTGCCACCTCGGAAGGCCATTGCGATCTTCGCGAGGGACTTCCTACACCGTCAGACCTATGACTACTTGGACAGAAGCGACCTCGGTCCCGCATTCGTCGCCCTGGCCGGGAACGTGAGTCTCGCTCAGCGAAGGCTCTCCGAAAACCAGACCCGCAACGCGACTAGCAACCAGACCAGTAACCAGACCCGTAATTCCCGCCGGACGTCCGGCTCGACCCCAATGGAGAACAGCCATGTCCAATACTGAGGTTGCAGTGATCGGAGCCGGCCCAAATGGATTGTCCGTGGCCGCCCACCTCAGGCATGCGGGAGTCGAACACAGAGTGATCGGCCACACGATGGGTGCATGGCGGTCCAACATGCCCGCAGGAATGATGCTCAAGTCTGAACCTTATGCATCCGACCTTTCGGCGCCCGACGCCGGCTTTCTCGCACGCGACTACTGCCACCAAGCCCAAGAGGTCTACCACGAGAGAGTCATCCCTCTGTCGCGGGAGCAGTTCGTCGCTTACGGCAGCTGGTTCGCCGGTCAGCTGGTGCCCGACGTCGAGGAGACCGAGGTGACTTCGCTGTCACAGTCGCCGACGGGCGGCTTCTCGCTTCTCACGGCCAATGGTGAGCACATCACGGCAGCCCGCGTGATTGTGGCCACCGGCATAATCCCGTTCGCATTCGTGCCGCCAGAGCTATCAGACCTTCCGTCAGATCTCGTCTCCCACACGACCGAGCACTCGGACCTCTCAGGATTCCGCGGCAAGGATGTCCTCGTTGTCGGAGGGGGCTCATCAGCTCTCGAGACGGCAGCTCTGCTCCTCGAGCAAGGAGCAGCCGTCAAGCTCGTCATCCGTGGTGACGGCGTGTTATGGCCGCCGCCCAACCCCGTCAATCCGACCCGCCTTCCGCGGCTCCGGAAGCCGGTCGTTCGGCTGTGCGAAGGGTGGTCTTGCTGGGGCTATGACCGATTGCCTGACGTCTTCAGGCTCCTACCCAAGGAAACTCGGGTCACGAAGGGCTTGGGCTTCTTGGGACCAGCAGGTGCCTGGTGGCTGCGCGAGCGAGTCGAGGGAAGAGTGCCGATGCTCTTCGGCCACCGAGTCCTCGGAACTGAGAAAGTGGGCGACCGCGTCAGGCTCCACTTGAGCAACTCCGAGGGTGCAGTCACCGAGTGCGCTGATCATGTCATCGCCGGTACCGGATTTCGCTTCGATTTGACTCGCCTCGACTACCTTTCGCCTTCCCTACGCGACAATCTCAAGCTGTTTGCTGGCGCCCCGGTGCTCGATCGGAACCTTGAATCCAATCTGCCTGGTCTCTTCTTCACCGGCGCCTTGGCGGCTCCGAGCTTGGGCCCACTTATGCGGTTCGTCGCGGGCACACACTTCACAGGCCCCCGCCTTGTCCGTCGACTCCGCAACACGAAGAAGTGAATCGATCTCAACCCGGGCTGACCTGTCCAGACTCCTCTCGTACAAGCTGGGCGACGGGGCTAAGCGCAACGCCACCGCCGAGAACCTCCTGTATCGGAGCGGACGCCCAGCGTCGTCCGAGAAAATCAGGTTGCTGACGCTGAGCAAGGTGCCTGACGACACCTATCGCGAGCCAAAATGGCACGACAGTCTTGGACGGTCCACGCTTAGCTCTCGATGGACCCCCTCGGCTCCTGGCTGGTCCAGCGGGGTGCAGGGATCAGCCCTTCGGCACTGCGACAGATAAGGGCATGCCTTTCACGAACGTCTAGTGGCCGGCGTCGCCACGCGGGCGGCGAGGGTAGTGGTGGCCGACGCGAACGGCGGTGTGTTTGTCTTCGGGGCTCCTTCTTCGGCTCAATGGGCGGGATCCCGTTGAACGCGCCGATCGTCGGCATTGCAGCCACGCCCGACCACGGGCGCTATTGGCTGGCGGCCACCGATGGCGGCATCTACGCCTTCGGCGACGCCGCATTTTACGGCTCGGTCCCCCGGGGTTCTGCCGCCGGCGGGGGCGTGTTCTCATTCGGCGACGCCTGTTCCCAGTTCCATGGGTGGCATCCATCTCAACAAACCGGTCGTCGGCATGGCCGGGAACACAATGGGGGCTATTGACTCGTGGCCAGCGACGGCGGCGGCGCATTCGGCGACGCACCCTGCTGACCTGGGCAACATTGCGTCTTGATGACGGTGAGGCCGTCGCGACGCTAGGGGGCACGACAGTGGCCAACAGGCAGGGAGAGAGGCGCTTGCTAGCCGGTATCGGGGTCAGTGTCCAGCACGCAATGAGGGAGCGATCACGTCCGGGCCGAACTTGGAGGCGCTGGCTGAGGCAACGTAGAGAGCCAGGCGGAAGAGGTTTTAGTTGAATCAACCCGGGTAGGGAATAGCGGGGTATTCCCCAAAATCCTCGTTGCGACCATTATTGTTCACGCCAGCGACAGATTCAGATTCAGATACAGAATCGCGCCATAGCCAGATTCAGATGCAGAAAGCTGCGTCAGAGACAGATTCAGGTACACAAAGGCGTACTTCATCGGCTTTTCCACAGGATCGCTAATGTGTCGTCGGCGTGAAATCCGAGAATGCTCTTCGAAATGGTCTCGTCCACCGCTCGTACCGACCTAGCATCGCCGATATGAGGACGACGAGATGAGCATCCTCGCCCAGCGCTTCATCGCCGCAGTTGAGGCGAAGCACCACCAAGAGATCGAGCGACTGCTGGAAGTCGAGTTATTAGCACCAACGAATGGCAACCCCCACCACGAATGGAGCTATTAGTGACGAAAACCCAGCGTTGGAGCAACCGCAAGCGCGGAGCACTTCTCGCGTCAACCGCCGCCGCGCTGGCCCTCGTCGGCATCGGCGCGGGCATCGCCAACGGTGCATCGACCGGGATCCCTCTCAGCGGCGGGCAGTCGGCGAGCGTGACGTGCTCGGGGGATGACCTCACGATCTCGCCCGTGTCGCCTACGGCAGTCAACCTGAACTGCGTTGCCTCGCCGGAGACGACGACGACGGAAGCGCCCACGACGACGACGCAGCCGTCGGGAACAACGACGACCCAGCCGTCAGGAACAACGACGACCACCACGGAACCGCCCACGACGACTACCACGTCTCCTAGTGGCACAGCGTGCATTGCAACGGCTAACGGCACCAACCAGACCAACGGTTCGTGTTTCTATCCTGATCCACAGCCAGAGTTCACTGGCACAGTTCCGGGTAGCACGCCCGAAGTGGATACCAACATGTGGAGTCCGGTCAATGGCGCTACTGAAACTCTGACGGCGTACAGCCCATCGCTATGGTCAGTTTCGGCCAGCATTCCTGGCTTGGGCCAGAATGGTGGAGTGATCGCCTACACGAACTCGTGGGCTAGGGACTACGCGGGCACCGTGGACAGCTTCCCGCAGATCACCCAGTCCTTCACCGAGTCCATGCCACACAACGCCCAGACAACCGCCTGGGCCATGGACGATCTGTGGTTCAACAACTGGGCCGATGAGGTCATGATCCAATACGACTTCTCCAACAACGCCGACTGTGATGCCAGCACCGTCGTCGCGACCAACATCCTCTTCGGCGGCTCCAATGGCGTGCCGGTGCAGCAGTGGCACCTCTGCGACTTCGGCGGCGGAACGTTCGCGTGGAAGCTCGGAGCGACCGAGGGAGCAGGCAAGCAGAGCGAGTCCTCGGGCAGCATCGACATCAAGGCGATGATCGGGTGGCTGGAGACGAACGGCTACCTGCCCGCGGCGAGCACGTGGACTGCGCTGAGTGACGGATGGGAGATCTGCTCGACGGGTGGGCAGAACCAGACGTTCAGCATGTCGAACTTCTCGGTGAACGCCACCTCGTGACCCTATTCAATACTCAGGACACGGGAATGCTGTCGCTGTGAACGCCACCCGCCCACGGCAGACGGAGGCGGGTGGCCGGGTTCCGAGAGCAACCACTCGCCTAGTGGGTTCCCCCATAGTGGGTCAGCTGGCGAGCTTGCCAGCCTGGAAGCACCCCATCCCGTCGCCGCAAAGTGACGCCGTCCGCCGCCAATCTCCGTAATACCTAGATCCGCGCGAGTGCGGGCCTGCAATTTCCTTGCCGAGTATGGCACACGCTTGCCAGTATTTGCCGTTGCCTTGAGGACCGGACTTCGGGTTCGGTGGTCGCTCTCGATAGCGACGAGCTCGCGTCGTTTGACCCAGACTTGGGCGTCCATCGGTTTGGGCGATCTGCTAACTTCGCATGACGGTCCCCGGTGACACCCGAGCCGCCATCCACCCGCTAAGAGGACGACCAGGCCCGCGAGCAACGTGGGTAGGCGGTCGACGCTCTGCAGGTTGAGGACGTCTTCAGCCGGCAATGGCCGAAGCACCGTCGCCCCGAATTCTCGTCGCAGGCTGGCGTACCCGTTCCGCATGAAGCTGTGCAATTGCGCATCGGGCTCGAGGCTCAGAGCCACGAGGTGCTGGCCTACGACGGCATCCATCTCAGCCGAGGCGACACGTGCGGCCCGGGCGCCAGCGCCCAGCTTGACCCATTCGAACTGCCCGACGCCTCCAACAAGCGCATCACTGTGCTCCGAGATCTCGTCGAGCACCACGAGCGCGACTTTTAGGGGGTCTCCCTAGGGCGGATCTGGCTCGTCGAGGTCAACCTGACTCAGTACGCCGAACGCCGGAGGAGCGCAGCCTGGTGGACCTTTTCGTGCAGGTCTCACGTGATCAGAACGGACGCCTCAACGGCAACGTGGTCCCCGGAGGACTCGGAATGGCCCGATCGTTCTCCGGCACGTTGGAACTCCTCAGGGTCCTCGAGGACCTTTTGGTCTCGGTGACAGGAAGTGACGAGACGAACCAAGGGCATTCAAGTCTCCAAGGGAACACGAGGAGGAAGCCGTGAACGGCACCAGTCAAGATCTGAATTCAGCGTCGGGACGTTCGATGTTCGCCGCCATCGCTCGTGCGGTGATTGCACATCCCTGGTACACGATCATGTCGTGGCTGGTGGGCGTCGGGATCGTGCTCGCTCTGGCACCCTCGCTCTCCACATACACCACAGGCAACAACCAGGCCTTCCTCCCGAGCTCTTTCGAGTCGGTGCAAGCGCAGAACGTGGGCAACAAGTACTTCCCCGCACAGTCGGGCGGCACGGGCGCCCTCGTCGTCTCCCGTCAGGACGGTGCTCAGCTGAGCCAGGCGGACCAGACCAAGGCGTCAGACCTCGCCACATCTCTCCAGAACGACAAGATCCCCGGCGTGGTCTCGGTGAAGTTCGGTCCCGGTTCGGTTGCCCCCAACCAAAGCGTGGCGACCATCCAAGTCGCGTTCGCCGGCCAGCCGGGCGACGAACAGGTGAACGCAGCCGTCGGCACGGTGCGGACCAAGGCCGACGCGTTCGTGGCCGGTAGCGGCCTGGAAACCGGCCTTACGGGGAATGCAGCCATTCAGGTGGACACGACGAGCGCCTACGACCACGCCAACATGATCATCACCATCGCCACGGTGCTCGTGATCTTTCTGCTGCTCGGTCTGATCTTCCGCAGCCTGATCATCGCGCTCCTGCCCATCGTGGTCATCGGCCTGGTCCACTCCGCAGTAAGCGGTATCGCGGCGTGGTTGGCCGAGGTATTCAGGTTCCAGGTCGGCAACTCGTTGACGTCTCTGTTGGTAGTCGTGCTCTTCGGGATCGGGACCGACTACATCGTCTTCCTGCTCTTCCGGTACCGGGAACAACTGCGAAAGGGTGTTCCGCACCAGGAAGCCCTGACCTTCTCCTGTTCGGTGGTCGGCAAGGTCGTGGCCTCCTCGGCGCTAACCGTTATCGGAGCGTTTGCCGCACTTTCCCTGGCCAAGCTCGGGTCGCTCAGCACCCTTGCCCCCGGTCTCATCGTGGCGGTGGCGGCCATGCTCGTGACCGCGCTGACGCTGGTCCCTGCGATCATGAGCCTCCTCGGGGAGCACCTCTTCTGGCCCGGCGGTTACGGAAAGCTTCCCAAGAAGAACGCCTTCGCCAAGGAGGGGTCCTTGGTGGCTCGCCACCCCGGCCTCGTGGCAGGAGCGCTCAGCATCGTGCTGGCGGGGTTGGCGTTCGCCACCACCGGATGGGCACCGACGTACAACACCCTCGCAGAGCTGCCTGCCAGCACGCCGTCGCAGGTGGCCTACAACACCCTCGCCCGGGGTTTCCCGGCGGGCGCGCTCGCCCCCACGCAGGTCTACGTCGTCGGCACCGCTCCGCTCAGTCAGAGCGCGCTGTCCACGCTCACGACCAACCTCACCAAGGCCCCGGGCGTGGCGCAGGTGTCACCCCCGCAAGTGAGCACGGCCAGCCCGAACGCGGCGTTGGTGAACGTCGTGCTCAAGGACGACCCCTACTCCAACACCGCGCTGGACACCGTCGAGAACAGCGTGCGCCCGACCGCCCACCAGTCCGCACCGGGTGATCAAGTCCTCGTCGGCGGGCAGACGTCGACGTTCGTGGACGTCCGCTCACAGCTGCAGGCTGATTTCCACCTCGTGCTGCCTGTGGCCCTTGTCATCATCGCTGTCATCTTGGCCCTGCTCCTCGGTGCCGTGGCTGCGCCACTCAGTCTGCTCGTGTGCGTGGTGCTCGCCTTTCTCGCCACCCTCGGCGCGTCGGTGCTCGTCTTCCTCCACGGCCTCGGGTACGACGGCATCGACTTCACCCTGCCCATCGTGCTGTTCATCTTCGTGGTGGCGATCGGCACGGACTACAACATCCTCCTTGCCTCGCGCCTGCGAGAGGAGTTTCTCAACGGGTTCTCACCCCGCGAAGCGGCGCGGATAGCCGTTGCCAACGACGCGCCGACGGTGGCCGCCGCCGGCATCATCCTGGCGCTCACCTTCGCCTCCCTCATGCTGGCCGGGATCGCCAACCTGACGGAGTTGGGTTTCGGGGTCGCGGTGGGGATCGTGATCGCTGCGTTCGGCATGGCCCCCCTCCTCGTGCCGGCGCTGTCTGCGTTGGAAGGCCGGGTCTTCTGGTGGCCCAGGCGCGCCTCGAGCGCTTCTGCCACACCGTCCGCCGGCGAGGTGGCATCTAGCACCCCGGCGCAGACCCCACCGCGACCTCTCACGCCGGAACCCCTCACGCCGGTGTCGACAAGCAGCCCGGCGCGGTCGGGCGGCAACGGCCAACCAGCAACGATCGAGGAATCGCCCCTGCGATGATCGCCGGCCACGTCGCCTCATCCTCAGAGTCGAGCGAGTCGAGCGAGCCGAGGCAGAACGAACCCAGGCAGCTGAGCACCCCGGAGCCGGCGACGTGCGGGACCCCGTCCCGTGCGAGACGACACCGGTGGGCCGGCGTCGTCAGGGTCGTCACCGTGGCAGGCGTTCTCGTCGTCGCCGGCCTCACGGTCTATGCCGAGCGGTCGATCCTGTACACCGCCGGCACGCAACTCGGGCACCTCGAATGGGGCTGGTTGCTGCTCGGGATCGCGTGCGAATTCGTCTCCATGCTGGCCTTCGCCCTCCTGCAGCGTCGCTTGCTGCTCAGCGCCGGAGCGACACGGTTGCCTCTCGTTGCCCTCCTGGCGACCGCCTACAAGGCAAATGCCATCTATTTGGGAGTCCCCGTGTTCGGCTCGGGCATGGCCACCAGCTACGCCTGCCGGCAGTTCCAGCAACAAGGGGTGACTGCTGCAGCGACCGGTCTCGCCCTCGCTGTCGCCGGAATATTTTCGACGGTGGCCTTCACTCTGGTGGTCGCGCTGGGCGCCCTTGTGTCGGGGAACGCCGTCAACGCCGCCCTCGGCGTGATCGGCGTCGTCGGGCTCCTGACGGGAGTGGGCGTCTTCCTCGCCAGCCTGCACTGGCCCCGGAGCCGGGTCACGCTGGAACGGGCGCTGGCGCCGGTGCTCCGCTTCGTCGGCCGAGTCCGCCGGAGGCCCATCGACGATCCTCGACGGTCGGTTGCCGCGGCCTTTGACCGCGTGCGCTCGTTGCGACTGCGCCCGCCCGTCGTTGTTGCGGCGTCGACCTACGCGCTGGCCAACTGGCTGAGCGATGTTCTCTGCCTCGCCTGCGCGATCCTCGCCGTCGGGCCACACCTGCCTTGGGACCGCCTCTTGCTCGTCTGGGCCGCGGGCGCGGGGGCGGGCGGCTTGACTCCCACCCCGGCCGGGCTCGGCGTGGTCGACGTCGTGTTGATCGCCGCCCTGGTCGGCACCGGTGTCGGGTTACCCACCGCCACCGCGGCCGTCGTCATCTATCGCATCATCGCCTTCAAACTGCTGGTCACGCTGGGCTGGGTCGTCTACGGCTCCCTCCGGCGAAGGCGGATGACCGTCCCTCCCTTGACCGAGACCGCGAGCTGAAGCGCGCCGCGTCTCGACCCGCGATCACAGGGAGGCACTCGAGAGGGCGGGCCGGAGCTGGCGTCTCGAGGTGATCCCGAACTTGGCGAAGACGTTGCGCAGGTGATATTCGACGGACTTGGCGCTGACGTAGAGCTCCGCCGCGATCTCGCGATTGGTCATTCCCTCGCCCGCCAGATGGGCGACGGCGCGCTCCTTCGCCGTCAGCTCGAATGCACTCTCGGAGCTCTTGGTCGTCCGCGACAGACCGCATTTCGACAGCTCTGCCTCGCAGAAGGCCAGATACGGACGGGCATCCAACGCGCGGAGAAGCTCCTGGGACCGGCGGAGGTGATCGATTGCCGCCCGTCGGTCGTGGGAGCCGAGCAGGAACCGGCCGAACGCCGCCTCGAGGAGCGCCCCGCCGAACGGCATGACGGTCCTCTCGAGGACCGTCAAACCCTGGTTGAAAGCGACTCGGGCTGCCCCGTCGTTCCCCATGACGTCCTCGAGGCTCCCCCGAAGTCGGCAGGCATCGACCTCTATGGAGGCGAGGTGGCGCGCCGAGGCGATTTCCTCGAGACGGGTGACCGCTGCATCGGCTTGCTGCAGCTGGCCCAGACCGACCAACGCTTCGGCGTGGAGGACCCGCCATCGAACGACGCCGATTTCTTCGACGAGATCGCGTTCGGGCCCTTCGAGGATGGGAGCAAGCGCATCGAGCACCCCCTGGTGGTCACCTCGGGCGCGACCCAGGGAGGCCTCGGCCACGCAGGCGTAGATCGTGCCGCCGATGCTCGGTGAATGCTCGGTTGCCCGGCGGCATTCGGCGACGTGGCCGGTGGCAAGGTCCCACGCCCCTCTCCCGGCATAGACCCAACTGGCAACGGCGTGTACGAAAGGAAGCTCCCAACCCGCATCGAGATCCTCGGCCAACGAGACGGCCAGATCAGCATGGACCTGTGCGGCGTCCCAGGAGCCCATCTGGTACTCGGCATCGGCGAGGTTGCCGTAGACGGTGGAGAACCGGAGGACCGTGCGGCCGGACCGAGCCCATCGCACCACCGCCGACAGGTCCTTGATGGCACCGACGAGGTCGTTGCTCCAGAGACGGATCTGCCCACGAATGGCCAGGAACTCGGCGTCGTAGCGGGTCGGCAACGCCGCGTCGTTGTTCAGGGGCCCGAGCAGGGTGAGGGCGCCGGGCGCGTCACCAGTCATCGCCAATCCCACGGCCAGATTGGCCCGGGCGCGGGCGGCGACCGTCGGATCCGTGCTCGGCAGCTCCACGGCCCGACGCGCCCAGCTCACCCCCGCTCGACCGTTTCCCCGGGTCAGGGCGAGCATGGCCAAGGAGGCGGCAGCCTGACTCGCCGGCGTCGTCGCCCCCGACCGCTCAGCGGCTGCGAACGCTCGCCGAAATTGGGCTTCGGCCTCGTCCAAATGGCCGGAAAGGAAATCCAACGACCCACGGATGTAGCTACACCGCGCCTCATCGGTGCAGTCTTCCAAGGCACCGGTGAAGCTGCGTGCTCGAGCTTCGTCTCGGGCGAAGACCATCGCACTCACGGCGGCGAGCAATCTCGCTTCACGGTTGCGGGTGTCGCTACTGAGCTCGGCCGCCCAGAGGAGATGATCCGCCGCCGCCGAGGTGGCACCGCCGACCAACTCGGTCTGCGCCAGCGCTTCGAGCTCAGTTGCCAGGTCGTCGTCGGCCACCCCCACCGCGGCAACCCGATGACCGAGGGCCGCTGGCCCAACGGTCGCTTTCGCGGCCGCAGTGTGGAGATCCCTTCGACGTGAGGCAGAGAGATCGCGATACACCGCCGCTCGAACGAGCGGATGCGAGAACGCGAGCTCGTCACCGACTGGGCCCGCGACCCGCTCGACCATCCCCGCGGCGATTGCCTCATCGAGCGCCCGAGTCGGCTCGGGCACGCGGACCACAGACGTCACGACCGGGAGCGGGGAACGCTGGCCCACTACGGCGGCGGCCGCCACGAGATCCTGGGCTTCGCCGGAAAGCGAAGCCAACCGGGACAAGACGGTCTCGGAAAGCGAATGCGGAACGGGAAGGGGACCCGTGACGGCATTGAGGGTCTCGGTCGAAAGGTCGTCGAGAATGGAGCGCAGATAGAGCGGATGTCCACCTGTATGGCTCCGGAGACGCTCCGCCGCGGTCACCGAGAGCCGGCCTCGTCCACATGATGCAGCGAGCGCTCGAACCTCTTCGGTCGACAGACCCTGGAGCCGGACCCACCGACACAGCGAGGCATCAGCGAGCAGCCGCTGCCAGCTCCGCCCGAGGCGGCTGAGCCCATCGGGGCGGGTCGACAGAACGGTGAGGACATGATCGTTCCGGAGCCGGCGCATCACGAACGAGAGCGCCTGCGCCGAGGTGACGTCGGCCCAATGCATGTCGTCGACGACCACCATCACCGTGCCCCGCTCCTGGAGAAGGCCGAGGCCCTGCAGGAGTTCGGCCCCCACCGCAAACGTGTCGGCGGATTCCGCCGGGCCGGCGGCGAGAAGTGGACGGGCGCTCAAGACTCCAGGTGGCATCGACCGTGCCAACTGACCGATCACACCGAGGCCAAGGACAGTTTCCTCTTCGTCTCCGCTGGCCTCGAGCACGGTCGCGGCCTGCTGGCTGGCGATGAAGTGCCGAAGCAGCGCGGTCTTCCCGAGGCCGGCGTCGCCTTCGATGACGACGACCTGGGCCGTGCCTCCCGCTGCTGTGTCGAGGGCCGTTCCGAGCTGCTGCAGCTCCGGGTTCCTGCCGAGGAAGCCGCTGTAGGTCCCGGTGGCCGACGTGGAGTACCTCTCCGTATCCACCGACACAGAGGGTAATCCGGATCAACGGCAAAACCCCTCTGACCTGTCGCCGGACAAGCCGCTCCGCATTCCGGCCCCATTCGTCAGGAGTCGACGATCATTTGCCCAACGTTGATGGCGGGCAACGAATGGCGCGGCTGTCCTCGACGCGACTCCGTAGACGACCGACGAATTCGACGAATTCAATCAATCGTTTGGCGAGCGGTGACGGTGAGTAGGCCGTAGTCGGGATTCTGTCCGTGTGTCTGCCGGCTTGGGCGATCACTCGCCCCGCATCACGACCCCCGGTGCGACCCGCGCCGCCATCCGCCCGGGCCACGCCGCGATGACGTTGGCCAGAATCAACGCGGCGAGGATCACGAAGCCGATCGCCAATGCCGGTACCACGGGGGGCGCCTCCGAGCCCATGCCCGAGGCGACCAGGTTCCAGGCCCACCTGCCACCGGCCACCGGCCACGCCGAGGGGGATGCCCACGAGCAAGGCGATGACGGAGAACCAGGTAGCTTGCCAGGCCACGACCGCGGCCACCTGACGGCGCACGAACCCAATGGTCCGCAGAATGGCGAGGTCCCGTCGGCGTTGGCGCACCGCATTGACCAACGTGTTCCCCACGGCTGCGACGCCCAGGAGCACGACCAGGCCCGCGAGCAACGTCGGCAGGCGGTCGACGCTCTGCAGGTTGAGGACGTCTTCAGCCGGCAATGGCCGCAGCACCGTCGCCCCGAATTCTCGTCGCAGGCTGGCGTATGCCGCCGCGGGCGAAACACCGGGCGCATAGCGGACGGCGAAGATGTTGAAGACGGTGGGCGGTGGCCAGAACTGGTTGATCGGGTTTTCGAAGTCCGGCATCGGAGCACAAGACCTCATCGTGAAGCACCCGGATCTGTTCCAGTTGGCTGCATCCTGGGACTTCCCCGCAGACATGTCGGCGTACGATCAATACGGTTCAAGCTCTGCCAACAACTACGGGACGGATGCGAACTTCCAGGCGAGTTACCGTCTTACCGCGGCCTTCCTCGCTGCCCACAAGTCGCCTTTCCTGACGAACAATCGCATCTGGATCGGCGGCTACAACGCGTTCCAAAGTGACATATCAGATAACGACGCGCTCTTGACTTCAGAGGGGATTGTCCACACCATGGGTCCGTCGCAGCTGATTGCCCACAGCTGGGACGGCGGCTGGGTACCGCAGGCCTTGGCCGCTCTGGAGCAGGACAGTACCCAACAGCATTGACCCTGCTCGGGGATGACCTGCGGGCTCCGACGTTATCGACCGGCTCCGTGCGGGCGATGGAGCTGGTGGATGTCCGAAGTTGGAGGTGTCAGCCGCGAAGAGCGGAGCAAAGTCTCGTGGGAGTGACAGGACGCCGCTGACCGGCCAAAGCCCAGTCGGCGAACATGTCAAAGCGCTGCTCGGATGCCTAGTGACGGTGAGTCGGCCCGTAGGCAGGATCTATTTTGGCACTTTCCCGACCTGCGGAGAGGGTCAGAAACGAACTCCGACCTGCGTCTATAGCTTTCTAGTCTATGTCCCTATCTGTCCCCGTTTTCGCTTCGGTGGACGTGTGGAGGACGTGTGGGCGACCACTCACAACTGGGCAGCCTCCTGGACTGTCTCGGCGCCCCTGGGAGGCGGGTGACTCATCGGGGTTGCCCAGAGAGCTTTGGAGGCCCTGCGGACGTCTGCGGGCCGCACAGGGTCCAGATCTCAGCCGGGCCAACACAGCGACCGTGCCCCCCGTTCGGCCCGATGGCGGCGGCTATGGACGACCGGTTACCGTCGCCGCTCAGTGAAGCACAGGAAAAGGATGAGCCGGCGGAAAAGGGCCTGGTTGGTGGCAGGGGCAATCGTGGCCGTAGCGGTCTTGGCGGGGGCCGTGGGCTTGGGAGTCGATCATCATTTGTCACAGTCCACTACATCAACATCGACAACGGTCGATACCGCCACATGCGTGCCGCATTCGGTCGATCCATCCGATGCGTGCGCCAAAGCACGACGCCAGGCTGGGGGAGCAATCCTTCACGCTCTGGCGACGACGACCAGCTTGGCGACAACGACCAGCTTGGCGACAACGACCACGGTGCCGCCCACGACAACATCGACGGTCCCCAACAGCCCGACACCGACTCTGCCCCCGACCACAACCACAACCGCTGCCCTCCGCAGTTGCAGCATTGCGGACCTGGAATCGGTGTTGAGTCCCGTCTGTCAGCAGATGGTCGGTCGGGACTGCACCATGCAGGATGCCGAGCAGTTCGGCCAGCAGTACTACGGATGCCAGGAGTTCACGCCGTGAGCGCCATGGCTTCTGGCCGGATGCCCCAACCAGGTCGCCGAAGCCCCGGCTTCATGGCCGAGCCATCTCGGTGCTGGGCGATGATCTACGACCACACCCTGCAGTCGACGCACTGCCGGGAGGCACCCTTCTGGACGGGTCGGTGGCGTTCGCCCAAGGGCGATCGGTGGTGGCCCGTGTGGGCTTGCTCGGATCATCTCGACGGGTTGGCAGGACTGCGGGAGGTCGGGCGGAAGGAAAACACGAGGCGGTGAGGGAGGATGCATCGCTGCGTCCTGTATAAATCAGAGCGCATTGAGTGAGAGAGCGCTAAGGCTGCCGACCTTCAACAAATGGTGCGCCCCGGGGCCGAGCCGATCAGGACGTCTGGTCGAGCGCGACGACGGCCAACCCTTCGACCGCCGCACCGTGCATCGCTACGTCGATCGAGTGGCCAGCGCGCCGGAATCGGCCGCGTCCATCCCCATCAGCTCCGCCACACACTCGCCACCCGGATGATCAACCGGGGCGTGAGCCTCGAGGCCATTGCCGTCCTACTCGGTCACGGCTCTATGCGCATGACGCTGACCTATGCCCGTATCTCGGACCGGACCGTGGCCGAGGAGTACTTCCGGGTGACCCAGGCCGTCGAGGCCAGTTACGAGAGCGGCGAAGAATTACCGGCCAGCGTCGAGGGCGCCAACACGCGCCGCATCGCCACCGAGCACCGGCGCCTCTTGGGGAACGGCCACTGCACCAAGCCAACCGGGCTCGACTGCACCTTCGAGTCGGTCTGCGAGCGCTGTGGCTTCTTCGAGACCGGACCGCAATTCCTCGCCATCTTGCGTCGCCAGCGAGACGACGCCGTCGGCCACGGTCAAGAGGATCGGGCAGAGCTCCTCGAGGGCTTCATCGAGAACATCGACGGCGGGACTTGAATGTGGTTCCATGTCCCTCAGCCCAGGTCCCGTGGATCACCCATGTAATCGCACCATGGGGACACCCCGGGCGGGTTTCGAATGGTCGTTCAGGCCATTGTCGGGAGGATCGCCCACGAGTAGCCTTCGCGTGCTCTCACGAAGATCGGGGGAGAGTACATGGCGATTCGTCTGCGTCCCTCAGCAATCCGCCGATTCCCGGCGGCTCGCAAAACCTTGGGAGTCCTCGCACTTTGCGCGACGGTGCTGGTGCCCATGGAGTTGTTTGGTACTGCTACCGCGGGCGCGGCCGGGCCGAGCACCACGGTCGCGACTCCCTCCAACGGCTCGACCGTGTCGAGTGACATCTGGGTCGACGCCACGGCGCAGAGTCCCGCTGGCGTCGCTTCGGTCCGCTTCGAGGTGAGCGGAGGCTCGATCTCCGACAAGACCGTCGCCTCGACAACCCAGACCATCTACGGCTGGCTCGGGGGCTGGGACACCACAAACGTCCATAACGGCAACTACACGCTCCAGAGCGTGGTAACCGACGACGCGGGCAACTCAGCGACCAGCCCGGGTGTGAAAGTGACAGTCGACAACCTGCCGCTGCATACCCAGGTGCTCGTGCCCTCGGCCGGGGCCACGGTGGGCGGCAACGTCATCCTCGACGCCTCGGCCGAAGGGACGGCGCCAGTCACTGGGGTCACGTTCACGGCCACCCAGGGCAGTACGGTCGAGCCCGTCGGGACGGCCACGCCGACGATCTACGGCTGGATCGCCCAGTGGGACTCGGGCGTCGGCCAAAACAACTTACCCGTTTATGGGAGCGGAACGTGGTCGATCCAAAGCGTGGCGACCGAGGTCGGCGGCACCACGGCGACCAGCTCACCTGTACAGATCACTCTCGTCACCGTGGCCGACCTGGTTAGTTCGTCCACATTCAATCTGACGCTCACCAACCTCTGCAACCCCGCCAACTTTGCGCTTGTGCTCTCCGGCACTTACCCCGGGAGCACGAGCGTCGGCACAGTCACGTTCAGCTTCAACGAATGCTCCGGGTTCACCATTACGACAGATGTCGGTTCGGTTGATGGCCTCGTCGAGGGTCCGGATGATCCGCCCTATTATCCCCTTCAAGTGACGGACGGGACCGGATTGTTCACTGGGACGACGGGCGCCGTGATGGTCCTTGACTTAAGCACCGGTACAGACAACGCCCCTCCGTATACTGGGTCCGTCAGTTTGGATTTTGGCTGAGGGGTGCGCCCGAACGCCGGGATTGGGTCACTCGGGTGACCCCGAGCGGTGAGAGTCCGACCGCCTGCGGCGCTCAGCCTCACCCAATGCGCGGGCCAGGCCGACGAGAAGAAAGGAGCGCAGGGGGGCCGCTCTTTTGGTGGCACCCGATAAAACACCCCGAACGCTGTTTTCGTTTCCTTTCGATTTGCCCAGGCGAAACCGGATTCGCACCGGAGTGGCCCGCAAGGCGGCAGAATTCGGAGCGATGCCCGCCGCAACAAACCTTTCCAGCACCCGGCGCATTGTCAAGGTGCTCCGCCAATCCGAGCGCCTCACCGAATCGAATATCGCCCTCGGCACGTTGGTCCTCTCGACGGCCCGAGCGCTTGACGAGGTGCTCGCTAGCGGAGAGAAGCGTTACGTGGTCGACCGACTCTCGCGGGCGCACCTTGCGGCGTTACAAGCCCTAGAGCGGACCCTCGGCCCGGACGGCCCGGACCCGTTCGCCGAGCTGCTGGCGGAGATCATGAGGGCGACGCCGGGGACGGCTGGCACCACGGCCGACCGGCTCTGAATCCGGTCCGTGGGCGGTCCGTGAAGGCCACGGACAAAGGCACTTTTCCACAGATTGACAGTGAACCGACGTGAATGAAACACGCTGGTCAGTGACTGATTTAGGGTGAGTTGACGGTGAGCCGGCCTGTAGGCGGGATTCTGTCCAGCTCCCGGGGGAGCCTGGGTGGCCATCCATCTGAGCGGCCTACCTGGGGAACCCTCCCTCTCGGGAGGCGGGCGAGCAACCCATTTCCCACGCTTGGCCTTGCTCCGGGTGGGGTTTACCGAGCCGGCGGGGTCACCCCCGTCGCTGGTGCGCTCTTGCCGCACCCTTTCACCCTTACCTGTGCGGACCGGAGGCCCGCCATCGGCGGTTTCCTTTCTGTGGCACTGTCCTGCGGGTCACCCCGACTGGCCGTTAGCCAGCACCCTGCTCTGCGGAGTCCCGACCTTCCTCGACACGATCCCGCATGCGGTCCGTGCCGCGGCCACCCAGCCGACTCACCGTCGCCCCCAGTCTGCCATCGCCCAGCCCAGTCCCAGCACACCTTCCCCAAGGTGGCCTCGACGGCCTGCCGTGCAACCGGTTCTTCGCCCCATGCGCCAGTAGGCCCGGCGTGAGGTTCCCGGTCGCAGGTGGTCGTAACCGCAGCTTGGCCGCCGCGCCACGACGTCCGGCCCCGGCGATCCCGCGGTCGACGATGGTGGTAGCGCGAGGACCGGGAGCGTGCCAACCCCATGGACGGCCAGGCCGTTGACATTCAGGATGAGGTGATGTTCGCCGTCGCGCGATACCGATTGCGTGCCTCGTTCCACGATCGGTGGGCGACGTATCTGACCATCGTGCTCTTGGTGGGCGTGATCGGCGGGCTGGCCATGGGGGCCGTCGCCGGGGCGCGACGTTCGCAGTCGGCCTTTCCGGACTATCTGGCCTCTTCGCACGCCTCGGATCTCCAACTGCAGATCGCCAACCCCGCGAGCCCGTTCGGCGGCCTGGGTGGCCCGGACCTGACGCAGAGGTTCGCCCACCTGCCGCATGTTCTTCACGTCGCGAGCGCTCCGGGATTCGCGGTAGCTCCCCTCGGATCGAATGGGCGCCCTGTCGCTGCAGAGGTTGCGATGCAGAACGTCGGCTTTGTCGGAAGCCGCGGTGGCGAATACTTCACCCAGGATCGATTGCCGGTCGCCTCGGGCCGCCGGGCCGATCCGAACCGGACGGACCAGTTCATGGCATCGGCCGAGGTGGCACGGCTCGCCCGTTGGCACGTCGGACAGAGGATCTCGTTCGGGGCCTACACGGTGCAGCAAATTGAGGAGACAAACGGGAACTTCTTGGCTGTGCGGCCGGCCGTCCATTTCAGCGCGACTCTCGTGGGTCTCGTCGTTTTTCCCAGCCAGCTCGTCCGTGACGACGTGGATCGCTTCTCGTACAGCGTGCTCCTGACCCCGTCCATGACGGAGCGGCTGCGGGCCGGCAGTGGCTTTCCGACCTACGCCCTCCGGCTCGAGCACGACGGAGGCGATGTTCCTGCGGTGGAAGGGGAGATCATTCACGGCCTCGCCAACGGCTCGTTCTACAACTTCCACCTGACGTCCGTGGCGGAGGGCCAGGTGGAGCGGGCCAGCCGACCCGAAGCCATCGCCCTCGGCGTCTTCGGCCTCATCGCCGGCCTGGCGGCACTCCTGATCGGGGGTCAGGCCATCGCCCGCGTAATCCGTAACGATCGGGAGTCGATGGCCGTCCTCCGATCCCTGGGCGCGAGGACGATGGACGTGACGTCGGACGTCGCGCTCGGCCCACTCGGCTCCGTCTTCCTCGGAGCGCTTCTCGCCGTCGGCGTGGCGGTCGCCTTCTCGCCTTTGGCACCGCTGGGACCTGCCGGCCAGGTCGACCCCCGGCCGGGGATCACGTTCGATTGGACGGTGCTCGCCGTGGGCTTCCTCGTGCTCGCCGTCGGCCTGGGCGCCCTCACGGTCGCCTTCGCCGCGCGTCAGGGCGGCGGGCGGGGCCCGGGGAGCCAGACGGTTCTGAGATGGCGGCGATCGCGCACCACGCAGGTGGCCACCGCCATGGGATTGTCCGATCCGGCGGTCACCGGACTGCGCTTCGCCCTGCGCGGGGGTGGCGACCGCAGCTCGGTTCCCGCGCGCTCCATGATGCTCGGTGCCGTCGTTGCCGTTGCGATCGTCGTGGCGACCGTCACCTTCGGAAGCAGCCTCGACAATCTCGACACCCACCCGGCCCTGTACGGATGGAACTGGGACTACGCCATCGCCCCGGTCGGGAACAACGGCAACCTGCCACCGGTGACCGGCGGTCTCCTTGACCGCGATCCCGATGTGGCGGCCTGGACCGACTACCAATTCGCCAACTTCCAGCTCGACGGACAGACCGTTCCTGCGCTGATCAGCCACGCGCACGCCGATCTGAACCCACCGATCTTGTCGGGGCGCCCGTTGAAGGCGGACCACGAGGTCGTCCTGGGCGCCGCCACGTTGGCCCGATTGCACAAGCACGTGGGGGACTCCGTCACGATCACCTACGGGTCTCCCCGGAACGCGCCCATCTACATCTCGCCCACCCGTTTGAAGATCGTCGGTGCGGCGACCCTGCCCACGATCGGCAACGGAGGGAACCTCCACACGTCCATGGGAACAGGAGCGGTGGTCTCCGAGGGGATCGAGCCGGCGGGGCTCCAGAAGGCGCTGGCCCAACCCGACCCGAACGACAACGGCCCGGCCATCGACGTTGTCCGGTTGAAGCCAACGGTATCCCCGGCCACCGGCCTCGCGTCACTCCGGCGTGTGGCCGAGACCGCCACGCGGGTGATGAACGGCGATCCGAACAGTGGTGGCGGCGCCTTCCGCGTGCTGGCCGTCCAGCGGCCGGCCGAGATCATCAACTACCAGTCGTCGGGAGCGACCCCCGTGATCGTTGCCGTCATCCTCGCGGCAAGTGCCGTGGCGGCACTGGCCCTGACCCTCGTGGCCGGGGTGCGAAACCGCCGTCGCGAGCTCGCATTGCTGAAGACGTTGGGCTATACCCGCCGCCAGCTGGCCTCCGCGGTGGCGTGGCAGGCCTCGGTCACGGCATTGGTCGGTGTCGTCATCGGAGTCCCGATCGGGATCGCCGCCGGAAGGGTGTTGTGGGACCTCTTCGCCCGGTCCATCGATGCGGTGCCGCGACCGACCGTGCCGGTCGTCCCGGTCCTTCTGATCGCCGTCGGCACGCTCGTGCTCGCGAGCATCGTGGCTGTCATTCCGGCGCGCATCGCTGCGCGCACACCGGCCGCGTCTCAGCTTCGGTCCGAATGAGGTGCGAATCACGGCGACGGTCCGGCCGAATCCAACACGGGCGCAAAGCCGGCCCTGTTTGTGCCACCTCAGGGTATGTGGAGGTGACCGGACAGCGCATCGGTAGGGTGTCCTCGATGTCCGTTGACGCCAGCCAGCTCTTCGACCCCGATGAGGTCGCCGCCCCGGAGGACCGCCGCGGGGTTCACTCGATCGGCGGTCTGTACGGCAAGGTCGAGAGCGCGCTCGACCAGGCTTTTCCGCGGAAGCGCCATCTCTGGGTCAGGGGCGAGATCCAGCACGTCTCGGACCACCGCTCGGGCCATCTCTATATGAGCCTCGTCGACCCCGAGGACGACGGGGCCCGGCGCGACCGGGGCCGTGGCGGCGTGCCGACGCTCAACGTGAAGTGTTGGCGCAGCTCCTGGGCGCCCCTGCGCCATGGACTGGCCAAGGAGGGCATCGAGCTCGCCGAAGGGATGGTCGTGGTCCTGCGCGGCTCGCTCGACCTCTACCGGGCCAAGGGCGAGATCAGCCTCATCCTCGCCGAGATCGACGTCACCGCATTGCTCGGGCGTCTCGCCGCGCAGCGGGCCAAGCTCCTGCGCACGCTCGAGGCCGAGGGACTGCTGCGCCGCAACGCGGCGCGGCCCATGCCGGAGGTGCCGCTGCACGTCGGCCTGGTCGCCAGCCCGGGCACCGAGGGCAGCCGGGACTTCCTCGGCCAGCTCACGGGGTCGGGTTTCGGGTTCCGCATCTCGCACGTGCCGGTCAGCGTGCAGGGCCCCGGCGCGCCGGCCTCCATCGCCCGGGCGCTCACGGTGCTCAGCCGGAGCGACTGCGACGTCATCGCCGTGGTCCGCGGTGGGGGAGCGCGGGCCGACCTGGCCGCCTTCGAGACCGAGGTCGTCGCCCGTGCGGTGGCGGTCTCGGCCAAGCCGGTCTTCACCGGGATCGGGCACACGGGGGACGAGACCGTGGCCGACATCGTCGCGGCGCGGGTCTGCATCACGCCGACCGAATGCGGCCAAGAGATCGTGACGGCGACCCGGCACTGGTGGGCGGCCCACGTGGCGGAGCCCGCCGGGCTCCTGTCCCGACGCGTCCCGGCCTACCTCCGCGACGCCCAGTCCCGCGACACCCAGGCCCGTGGTCGCCTCACCGCGGCGGCCCGGCAGCAGCTCCGGGTGCACCGGGAGCGCCTGTCCACCAAGGGTTCGGCCATCGGCCGGGCGGCACCGGATCGGCTCGATTCCCGCGTGGCACGTGTCCGCGCCCACGCCGTCCGGCTGGGGCCGCTCAGCCGGGGCCACCTCGCGCGCCAGAACGAGCGCCTGCAGTCGTGGCGCAGGCTGCTGGCCGCCTACGACGTGGACCGACAGCTCGAACGGGGCTACAGCCTGACGGTCACGCTCGACGGACGCCTGGTGCGCAGCGCGGACGGGCTGGCCGAGCAGCAGGAGATAGCGACCCGGTTCGCCGACGGTACGGTGCGGAGTCGTGTCGAGGCGATCGAGGCAGGAGGCCGCACGTGACCGACTCCGATGAGTCCGTCCCGGTGGAGCAGCTCAGCTTTACCGATGCGAGTCGAGAGCTCGATGCCATCGTGAACTTCTTCGAGCAGCGCGAGGTCGATGTCGACGTGTTGGTCGGCCGGCTGGAACGGGCGACTGCGCTCATCGACGAGCTCGATCGTCGCCTGCGCCGGACCCAGGCCCAGGTCGAGGAGCTGGTGCCCCGGCTCGACGCGCTGGCCGGAGAGGTGGCCGGTGCGGATTCAGGAGGAGATGTCGATGAGTGACAACACGATGGCTGACAATACGATGACAGGACCGCAGGGCGACCGGCTGTACTTCCGGCAGCTGCTCTCGGGTCGCGACTTTGCGAAGGGCGACATGATGGCCCGCCAGATGGTCAACTTCGTCTATCTCGTCGGCGACCGTGAGACCGGTGAGGCGGTGGTCGTGGACCCGGCCTACGCAGTCCAGGACCTCCTCGACATCGTCGAGGCCGACGGCATGCGGCTGACCGGTGTCCTCGGGACCCACTTCCACCCGGATCATCTCGGTGGGCAGATGGGTGGGTGGTCGCTCGAGGGGATCAGCACGCTGCTCGAGAAGGTGCAGGTGCCGGTGCACATCCAGGCCGACGAGGTGCCATGGGTGGAGCGCACGACCGGCGTCGGCCGAGCCAACCTCGTCGCCCATCACAGTGGCGAGGTGCTCCGGGTCGGTCAGGTCGGCGTCGAGCTGATCCATACGCCCGGCCACACGCCGGGGAGCCAGTGCTTCCTGGTCGACGGTCGGCTGGTGGCCGGGGACACCCTCTTCCTCGAAGGCTGTGGCCGCACCGACTTCCCGGGCTCCGACCCGCTGGCGATGTACGAGTCCATCCACACCCGGCTGGCCCGCGTGCCCGACGACGCCATCCTGTTCCCCGGTCACCTGTACTCGCCGGATCCCTCGCAGAGCATGGGCGACACGAGGCGGTGGAACTACGTCTTCCGTCCGCGCTCACCGGAGGAGTGGATGACCATGTTCGGGGCGTGACCGCGTTGCACGCGGACAGCGCCGTCGTGGTCGTCGGGGCGTCGCTCGCCGGCTGGCGGGCCGTCGAGACACTGCGGGCCGAAGGCTTCGAGGGATCCATATCTCTGGTCGGCGAGGAGCGCCACCTCCCCTATGACCGGCCACCCCTCTCCAAGCAGGTGCTGGCCGGGACGTGGCCACCCGAGAAGGCCGTGCTGGCGGACAGGCGACGCTCGAGCGAGCTCCGTGTCAAGGAGGTGCTCGGCCGCCGTGCGGTCCGGCTCGATGCGGAAGCGCGGAAGATCGAGCTCGACGACGGCGCCGTGCTCGAGGGCGATGCCATCGTCATCGCCACCGGCGCGCAGCCCCGTCGGCTTCCGGGCACCGAAGAACTCGGTCAGCAGGACGGCATGTTCACGCTGCGCACCCTCGACGACTCCATTGCCCTGCGCGCCGCCGTCACGGCGGTCGACGCGCCGCGTGTCGTCGTCATCGGCGCCGGCTTCATCGGGGCCGAGGTGGCCTCAACGTGTGCCGACCTCGGGTGCCGGGTCACCGTCCTCGAAGCGCTCGACGTCCCCCTGCGCAACGTCCTCGGTCCGATGATCGGGTCGCACTTCGCCGGGCTGCATGGAGCCCACGGAGTGGAGCTGCGCACCGCGGTGGACGTGCGCGGCGTCCGCCGCGTCGGCGCCGACGATCCGGTGGCCGGATCGAGCAGGCTCGTCGTCGAGCTCGAAGGCGGCGAGGTGTTTCCGGCGGACGCCGTGGTGGTCGGCATCGGCGTGGTGCCCGCGACGGACTGGCTCGCCGACTCCGGGCTGACCATCGACAACGGCGTCGTCTGTGACGATCGCCTCTTCGCGACGGACGGGATCGTGGCGGCTGGGGATCTGGCGCGCTGGAACTGGCGGCACGACGGGGTTGAGGAACAGATCAGGATCGAGCACTGGCAGGTCGCGGCGGAGGCCGGCGTCGCCGCGGGACGCAGTGTGATGGCGGGACGGCCGGACGCGCCATCGTTCACACCGGTGCCGTACTTCTGGTCCGATCAGTACGGCATCCGCCTGCAGGTCTTGGGGACCCCCGGAGGGAACGACGACGTCCACATCACCGGAGGATCGTTCGGCGAAGGGAAATTCGTCGCGCTCTTCGGCCGAGCGGCGCGGCTGCGCGCCGTCGTGGCGATCGGCAAGCCGCGACAACTGATGGGCTTCCGGCCGCTGCTGGAGTCGGGTAGCAGTTGGGACGACGCGCTGGCGCACGCGGCAACGTAGTCCCGAGCAGCTCCCGAGCATGCGGGACCCTCATCAGGGGGGTGCTAGGTGCGCTGGGAGTGAGATGACGGCCATTCGAGTCGCTATTGCTTGAATGATCGTTTTTGAGCCGCCGCTGCGTTGCCAGGATTCGAAAGGGAACGTGGGTTGGGGTGCCCTGCGCTCGGGCTCAGGGAACCGCGGCGGGCAGTCGACACAGGTTGCACGCAGGCTTGAGTTTGAGTGGTACTTGAGAGTGACTGCGTGTTTGGTAATTGCAATTGCCTTGGTTTTCCTCAACTTCACGCATAGCATGAGCCCTGAAGTGGGAATTTCGAGCGGCGCCCACCGCCGCGACGGCGGGCAGAGGGGTCACGGAACTTGGCGAGGACGAATCTCATGAGAAGGCGACCCTTCGGCGTTCGTGTCATCGCAGTGGCATCTGCCGTCGCGCTCGGTGCCGTCACGCTGCCGATCGTTTCAGCCCTTTCAGTCAGCGTCCCCGGGCTCGGCTCGGCGCTCACGTCACCGGCGGCCGCGGCTCCGGCGCTCAGCTGCGTGGCGCCGAGCATGTACAACGTCGATGCCAGCGGGAACCTCTACTCACTCAACGTCAGTACGCTGGTCAACACCACGGTGGCGACGGGCATCACGGGGGGCATCGGCACGGGCTCGGTCAACGCGCTGGGCATCTCGGCCGACGGCACCCTGGCCTACACCACGAACAACACCGTCACCGGGGGGGCCACGACCGTCACCGTCGCGAACATCGTGGGGAGCGTGAAGACACCCTTCACGGCCACCGCCACGGGCGCGGCCTCCATCATCGCCGGTGCCGTCGACCCGGTCAACGGCAACTACTACTACGGCGGTTGGAATACCGTGGGAACGGTGTTCCAGCTCTTCGTCTTCAACGTGACGACGCACGCGTCGTCGGCCGCCGGCACCATCACGCCGAATGTCGCGGGCCTGACCTTCGGCTCCGGCGACCTGGTCTTCGACACCTCGGGCAACCTCGTCGTGCTGGGGGGCTCGAACACGATGAACACGGCCAAGCTCGTCGCGGTCACCGCGGCGACACTGGCCGGTGGCGGCGCGCTGGCCTTCACCACCTTGTCCACCATCACGTCGACCATGACCGAGAACTACGTCGGCATCGCGTTCGATACGAGCTCGACACTCTTCGTCGAGACTCTTCAGGGCCTGCTCTTCTCGGTCAACGCCAACAGCGGGGTCTCGACGCTCCTCGGCACCCAGACCGGTTTCATCGGCACGAACCAGCCGCGCGACCTGGCCAGCTGCACCTTCAACGGCACGCTGACCGCGCAGAAGAACATCGTCGGGCGCGCCGTCCCCGGTGACCAGTTCACCCTGACCATCACCGGCAACAACATCACGAGCGGCAACACGGGGACGACCTCGGGCAATACCACCGGCCTCCAGGGCGGCACCGCGGTGGCCGGACCCGTCGTCGGCGTGCCCGGCGCTGCCTACACGGTGACCGAGACGGGGGCGCCCAACACCTCGACGGGCCTGACGACCAACCTGGGCGACTACGTGACGACCTATTCATGTGTCAACGGCGCGACGACAGTCACCAGCGGGACCGGCACCGTGGCCAGCATCCCGTCGTTCCCCCAACCATCAGGGAGCTCGGGTGCCGCCGTGGTCTGCACCTTCACAAACACGCCGGAAGCGCTGACCATCACCAAGGCAACTTCCACGGCTTCGTACTCGGCCGTGGGCAATACCATCAACTACACCTTCACCGTCGTGAACAACGGACCTCTGACCGTCAACAACGTCGGCGTTGCCGATAACCCGATCGCGCCGGCTGGACCCTTGACACCACCCACCCCCACGTGCCCGGGAGGCAACGGGTCGATCACCTTGACCCACGGGTCGAGCGTCGTCTGCACCGGTACCTACGTGGTGACACAAGCTGACCTCGACAACGGATCGGTGAATGACACCTCGACCGCCACGGGCACCGTGTCCGGAGGTGGCCCGATCACAGCGATCTCGAACCAGGTCACCGTTCCGGCAGTCAGGTCGGACTCGATCTCGGTGACCAAGACGCCGAGCCCGACGTTCGTGACTGCGGCCGGCCAGAACGTCACCTACACCTTCACGGTCACCAACACAGGGAACCAGACCTTGAGCAGCGTGGGCGTCTCCGACGTTCCGGCCCTCAACGCCACGGCGACCTGCACGGGCCGGACCAACCCGGTTGCGACCTGCTCGGGCACGACCACCACCTTGGCACCGGGCCAGGTGGCGACTTTCACCGGCACCTACACGGTGACCACGGCCAACTTCAACGCCGGATCGTTCACCGACACGGCGACGGCCAGCGGCACGCCGCCGGGAACCACCACGCCGGTGACGGGCACCGCCACCGCCACGGTCAACACGGCCAAGATCTCGGTGACCAAGACGGCCAGCCCGACGACGGTGACCGCGGCCGGCCAGACCGTCACCTACACCTTCGCGGTCACCAACACCGGGACGGTGGCCCTGAACAACGTCGGGGTCACCGACGTGCCGGTGCTCGCCACCGGGCCCACCTGCACCGGGCTGACCAACCCGACGGCCACCTGCAGCAGCACGACGGTGCCGTCGCTGGCGCCGGGCCAGGTGGCCACCTTCACCGGGACCTATGTGGTGACAACGGCCAACTTCACTGCCGGATCGTTCACCGACACGGCGACGGCGAGCGGCACGCCCCCCGGAGCGGCCTCGCCGATCACCGCCACCGCCACCGCCACGGTCAACACGGGCAAGATCACCTTGACCAAGACGGCCAACCCGACCACGGTGACCGGGGCCGGCCAGACCGTCACCTACACCTTCGCGGTGACCAACACCGGGACGGTGGCTCTCAGCAACGTCGGGGTCACCGACGCCCCGGTGCTCGCCACCGGGCCCACCTGCACCGGGCTCACCAACCCGACGGCCACCTGCAGCGGCACGACCGTGCCGTCGCTGGCCCCGAACCAGGTGGCCACCTTCAGCGGCACCTACATCGTGACCCAGGCCAACATGGACGCCGGGTCCTTCACCGACACCGGCACGGCCAGTGGCACACCGACCGGATTGAGCTCGCCGATCACCGCCACCTCTATGGCCACGGTGAACGCCACCCCGGCTCCGGCCATCGCGGTGACCAAGACGCCGAGCCCCACGTTTGTGACCGCGGCCGGCCAGAACGTGACCTACACCTTCACGTTGACCAACATGGGGAACCAGACCCTGACCAACGTCGGCGTCTCTGACGTCCCGGCTCTCAACGCCACGGCGACCTGCACCGGTCTGACCAACCCTGTGGCGACTTGCTCGGGCACGACCACCACCTTGGCCCCGGGCCAGGTGGCGACCTTCAGCGGCACCTACACGGTGACCGCGGCGAACTTCAATGCCGGATCGTTCACCGACACGGCGACGGCCAGCGGCACGCCACCGGGAACCACCACCCCGGTGACGAGCACCGCCATGGCGACGGTCAACACGGCCAAGATCGCGGTGACGAAGACAGCCAACCCGACCACAGTGACCGCGGCCGGGCAGACCGTCACCTACACCTTCGCGGTGACCAACACCGGGACGGTGGCTCTCAGCAACGTCGGGGTCACCGACGTGCCGGTGCTCGCCACCGGGCCCACCTGCACCGCGCTGACCAACCCGACGGCAACGTGCAGCGGCACGACGGTGCCGACGCTGGCCCCGGGCCAGGTGGCGACCTTCACCGGGACCTATGTGGTGACAACGGCGAACTTCAACGCCGGATCGTTCACCGACACGGCGACGGCCAGCGGCACGCCGCCCGGAGCGGCCTCGCCGATCACCGCCACCGCCACCGCCACGGTCAACACGGCCAAGATCTCAGTGACGAAGACGGCCACCCCGACCACGGTGACCGCGGCCGGCCAGACCGTCACCTACACCTTCGTGGTGACCAACACCGGGACGGTGGCTCTCAGCAACGTCGGGGTCACCGACGCCCCGGTGCTCGCCACCGGGCCCACCTGCACCGCGCTGACCAACCCGACGGCAACGTGCAGCGGCACGACGGTGCCGACGCTGGCCCCGGGCCAGGTGGCGACCTTCACCGGGACCTATGTGGTGACAACGGCGAACTTCAACGCCGGATCGTTCACCGACACGGCGACGGCCAGCGGCACGCCGCCCGGAGCGGCACCGCCGATCACCGCCACCGCCACCGCCACGGTCAACACGGCCAAGATCACTCATGACCAAGACGGCCACCCGACCGCGGTGAGCGCGGCCGGCCAGACCGTCACCTACACCTTCGTGGTGACCAACACCGGGACGGTGGCTCTCAGCAACGTCGGGGTCACCGACGCCCCGGTGCTCGCCACCGGGCCCACCTGCACCGGGCTCACCAACCCGACGGCCACCTGCAGCGGCACGACTGTGCCGTCGTTGGCCCCGAACCAGGTGGCCACCTTCAGCGGCACCTACATCGTGACCCAGGCCAACATGGACGCCGGGTCCTTCACCGACACCGGCACGGCCAGTGGCACACCGCCGAGCTCGAGCTCGCCGATCACCGCGACCTCTATGGCGACGGTCGACGCCACCCAGACGCCGTCGATCGCGATCACCAAAACGCCCTCGCCGAGCACGGTGAGCACGCTGCCCCAGACGGTGACCTACACCTTCGGGGTCACCAACACCGGGAACACCACCCTGAGCGATGTCGTCGTGACCGACGCCCAGACCGCACCGTCTCTGGACGTGGACCTGGGCCCGATCACGTGTGGCGCCGACACCAACGGGTCCTTCACCTTGGCCCCGCAGGGCACCGCCAGCTGCACCGCCACCTACACGGTGACCCAGGCCGACATCGACAATGGCTCGATCGCCGACATCGGCACCGCCACGGGCACCGCGCCCGGCGGCGGCACCGTGACCGCCACGGCCCCCGCCACGGTGACGGTGATGGAGACGCCGGCCATCGCGGTGACCAAGACGCCCAGCCCGACCTTCGTGACCGCGGCCGGCCAGAGCGTCACCTACACCTTCGCGGTGACCAACACCGGGAACCAGACCCTGAGCAACGTCGGCGTCTCCGACGTCCCGGCCCTCGACGCCACGGCGACTTGCACCGGTCTGACCAACCCGACGGCAACGTGCAGCGGCACGACCGTGCCGACGCTGGCCCCGGGCCAGGTGGCGACCTTCACCGGCACCTACACGGTGACAACGGCGAACTTCAACGCCGGATCGTTCACCGACACGGCGACGGCCAGCGGGACGCCGCCCGGATCTGAAACCCCGGTCACGGGCACAGGGACGGCCACCGTCGACACGGCCAAGATCACTCTCCTCAAGACGGCCGACCCGACCGCGGTGAGCGCGGCCGGCCAGACCGTCACCTACACCTTCGTGGTGACCAACACCGGGACGGTGGCTCTCAGCAACGTCGGGGTCACCGACGCCCCGGTGCTCGCCACCGGGCCCACCTGCACCGGGCTCACCAACCCGACGGCCACCTGCAGCGGCACGACTGTGCCGTCGTTGGCCCCGAACCAGGTGGCCACCTTCAGCGGCACCTACATCGTGACCCAGGCCAACATGGACGCCGGGTCCTTCACCGACACCGGCACGGCCAGTGGCACACCGCCGAGCTCGAGCTCGCCGATCACCGCGACCTCTATGGCGACGGTCGACGCCACCCAGACGCCGTCGATCGCGATCACCAAAACGCCCTCGCCGAGCACGGTGAGCACGCTGCCCCAGACGGTGACCTACACCTTCGGGGTCACCAACACCGGGAACACCACCCTGAGCGATGTCGTCGTGACCGACGCCCAGACCGCACCGTCTCTGGACGCGGACCTGGGCCCGATCACGTGTGGCGCCGACACCAACGGGTCCTTCACCTTGGCCCCGCAGGGCACCGCCAGCTGCACCGCCACCTACACGGTGACCCAGGCCGACATCGACAATGGCTCGATCGCCGACATCGGCACCGCCACGGGCACCGCGCCCGGCGGCGGCACCGTGACCGCCACGGCCCCCGCCACGGTGACGGTGATGGAGACGCCGGCCATCGCGGTGACCAAGACGCCCAGCCCGACCTTCGTGACCGCGGCCGGCCAGAGCGTCACCTACACCTTCGCGGTGACCAACACCGGGAACCAGACCCTGAGCAACGTCGGCGTCTCCGACGTCCCGGCCCTCGACGCCACGGCGACTTGCACCGGTCTGACCAACCCGACGGCAACGTGCAGCGGCACGACCGTGCCGACGCTGGCCCCGGGCCAGGTGGCGACCTTCACCGGCACCTACACGGTGACAACGGCGAACTTCAACGCCGGATCGTTCACCGACACGGCGACGGCCAGCGGGACGCCGCCCGGATCTGAAACCCCGGTCACGGGCACAGGGACGGCCACCGTCGACACGGCCAAGATCACTCTCCTCAAGACGGCCGACCCGACCGCGGTGAGCGCGGCCGGCCAGACCGTCACCTACACCTTCGTGGTGACCAACACCGGGACGGTGGCCCTGAGCAACGTCGACGTGACCGACCTCCAGACCGCGCCGTCTCTGAACGCGGACCTGGGCCCGATCACCTGTGGGACCGACACCAACGGCTCCTTCACCTTGGCGCCGGGCGCCACGGCGAGTTGCACCGCCTCCTACACGGTGACCCTGGCGGACATCAACCACGGCTCGATCACCGACACCGGCACGGCCAGAGGCACCCCGCCGGGAGCGGACACCCCGATCACGACCACCTCGACGGCCACGGTGAACACGAATCCGTCCGACTCCATCTCCGTGACCAAATCCGCCGATGTGACGACCGTGAGTGCCGTCGGCCAGACGGTGACCTACACGTTCACGGTGACCAACACTGGTGACCAGACGCTCAGCGACGTCGAGGTATCCGATGTGCAGGCCGCTCCGTCGCTCAGCTCGGGCCTCGGGCCCATCATCTGCACGACGGGCACCAACGGGTCCATCAACTTGGACCCCGGGATGAGTGACACCTGCACGGCGACCTACACGGTCACCCAGGCAGACCTCACGAACGGCTCGCTCGAGGACACAGCGACAGCGACGGGTAACCCGCCGAATGAAGGGCCTCCCGTGACGGGGTCTTCGACGTTGACGCTGTTGGTCAACGAGCTGACCGTCACCAAGGCGGCCAGCCCCACCGGTGGAGTCGTCGCCGGATCGAGCACGCCGATCGTCTACACGATCACGGTAAAGAACACAGGGGCGGCCACCACGACGGATCCGACGACGGTGACGGATGCCGCACCCACCGGGACGACGCTCGTTGCAGGCTCACCGGCCTGCGCAACCGGCGGACCGCCGACCTGCACGGTGGCCCTGAGCGGGTCGACCATCACCTGGACGATCCCTGCCGGTGTGGCTCCCGGTGCCTCCTACACCCTCACGTTCTCCGTGACCGCCAATGCATCCGATGCCAACGGCACCATCACCAACACCGCCTCGTGGAACGACCCGAGTTGCAGCAGTGCCACCCCTGCGGCTGTGGGCGGGGCGAACACGCCCCATGCCACCACGACGACGTGCCCGACCAATACCACGAGCACGCCGGTGACGGCAGCTGCAGTGGTCACGCCGACGCCGGCCGCCACGACGCCGCCCCGCACGACCACGCCGAGCACCTCCCCGGCGCTCGCCTTCACCGGTGCGCTGCTGTCGAGGGAGTGGTTGATCGGCACGGCGGCCATCCTCCTCGGCTTCGGGCTCGTCGTCGTCGCTCACCGGCGCCGTCGTAGGCCGCGCCACGCAATGGTCAAGAAGTAGGTCGAAGGGAAGGGGCCTCCCGGGAAATGGCGGCCTCCTTCTGGGCAGGTGTGAATCCCGCTCAGAAGGAAATGCCCGAAAGCTCCGGAATCGTGCCCTCGGCCTTCAGGCGGGCGGCCAGCCAGCGGTCGCGGGAGGCTGTCCGTTCCGCGTCGCCAACTTGGGGCTCGACGGTTCTCCGAGGTGAGAAGGTGCCGGCCAGCTCCTCCGTCGAGGAGTAGGCGCCCACGGCGAGGCCGGCCAGAAGGCCGGCGCCCAGTGTGGTGGCCTCGAGAACAGGCGAGATCTGCACCGAGCGCCCGATTGCGTCGGCCAGCGCCTGCACGAACACGTCGTTGTCCGCCATGCCGCCGTCAACGCGGAGTGCGGCGATCGGGAAACCGCTGTCCCGCTCGCTGGCCTCGACCAGGTCGGCGCCGCGGTGCGCCACGCCTTCGAGCACCGCCCGGACGATCTCGGGGCGTGCCGAGCCTCTGGTGAGCCCGACGAGTGTGCCGCGGGCTCCGAAATCCCACACCGGCGTTCCCAAACCGAGCAGCGCCGGCACGAACCAGACGTCGCCCGAGTTTGGGGACTGGGCCGCTACGACCGCGGACTCCTGTGCCGTTGCGATGATCCCGAGATCGTCTCGGAGCCATTCGACCGCGGTGCCCGCCGACAGCATCACCGCCTCGGTACCCCAGGTGACCTTCCCGTCGACGCGGAACGCCACGATGGGAAAGGTGCCGGCGGTGCCGCGCCCCATGAGGCTGGGCGGGTCACCGGGTCCGGTGCACTGATCGAGCATCCCCCCGGTGCCGAAGGTCGCCTTGGCCAGGCCCGGGCAGGGTGCAGCCCTGTCCGACGAGAGAGGCCTGCTGGTCTCCCGCGACGCCACAGATCGGGGGAGCGCCAGGAAGCGCGGTGGCCGCGCCGACGGGCCCCGACGAGTCGACGACGGCCGGCAGCATGGGCAAGGGGATCCGCAGCTTCTGGAGCAATGCCTCGTCCCAGACGATGGCGCCGTCGACGAGCGCGGTGACGGCGGCGTTGGTGGCGTCGGTCACATGGAGCGCGTGCGCGCCCGCTGCGGCCCCTCCCGAGAGTGTCCAGGCCACCCAGCTGTCGACGGTCCCGAAGCAAAGCTCCCCCTGCTCGGCCCGCGAACGTCCGGGGTCCACCTCGTCCAGAATGGCCATGACCTTGGTCGCCGAGGCGTTGGGCGCCAGTCGGATCCCTTCGGACTGCAGCACGAGGCACGTGCCGACGGTGCGCAGGTCCTGCCATCCGATGCCCGGTGCCACCGGCTTCCCGGTGGCACGTTCCCAGACGATGGTCGAGGCCCGCTGGTTCGCGATGCCGACCCCGGCCACCGGTCCACCCTCGGCCAGTGCCGCCCGGGCCACCGTGAGGACGGCGTCGGCCATGCGTGCCGCGTCGAACTCGACCAGGCCGGGGGCGGGCGAGTCGGGCAGGAGGGGGACCCGGTGCTCCTGGTCGACCGTGGCGTCAGGCCGCACGATCGCGGCGCGCACGCCCGAGGTGCCGACGTCGACGACCAGGATGCTCCCCCCGCGTCCGGTCATGACCAGGGTGCCGGTCCAAAGGGTGAGGCGAGGCCGAACTTGCCGGGGTTGAGAATGCCCACGGGGTCGAAGGTCGCCTTGAGCCCCTCGAGCACGTCGAATCCCGAGCCGAGCGCCCCAGGCAGGAAGCGGGAGCGGTTGAGCCCGATGCCGTGGTGGTGACTGATCGCCGCACCGTGGGCGATGGTGGCGTCGGTGATCGTGTCCCACGCCTGGCGGTAGTAGCGCTCACGCCATTCGGCATCGCCTTCGGGACCGCGTCCGCCGAACGTGAAGTAGAGGCAGGCGCCGTCGGGGTAGGCATGGGATTGGTGGGCCGATGCGGCCAAGGTCCCGTCGATCTCCCGGAGCGCGCCGACGACATCGTCGAAGAGGCCGGGCAGTGCCGACCACGGACCCGACACCTCGGCCGTGTCCACGACGATGCCGGCGCGCCACAGGGGCGCCAACGCGGAGACGTCGTTGCGGTGGCCCAGCCACCGCTCGACGAGTTCGTGGGGGAGCGGATGCGCTCCGGCCGCGGACGAGCACTCCGCGTCGACGACCTTGAGGGTGCCGGTGAGGATGTCGGGGTCCGCCTCGTCGAGGACGATGAGGACGTTGGTGTCGCCCAGCTCGAAGTTGCGGTCCGACTCCGTCTGGTCATAGAGGCGGAGGACCGCCGGTGTCGCGCCGCGGCGCAGGATCATCCGGCATGCGTCGAGCCCGGCGGCGAAGCTGGTGAACCCGAAGGCGCGGCGTTCCTGGGCCGACGGCAGGGTGTGGATGCGCAGGCGGGCCTCGGTGATGACGCCGAGTGTGCCCTCGCTGCCGACGAAGAGTTGGGTCAGGTTCGGTCCCGTGGCGGCGCGAGGTCCCTTGCCCTCGGTGTGCACGATGCGGCCGTCCGCCAGGACTACCTCGAGCCCGATGACCATGTCCTCGATCTTCCCGTAACGGGTCGAGTACTGCCCCGCGCCGCGGCAGGCCAACCAGCCGCCGACCGTCGACAGGTCCATGGACTGAGGCCAGTGACCGAGGGTGTAGCCCTCGCCGACGTCGCCCAGGGCGGCCTCGAGATCCGGGCCGAATGTCCCCACCCGAACGTCGGCGACGAGGGACACCTCGTCCACGTCCCGCAGACCGGCCAGCCGGGTCATGTCCAGGGCAACGCCGCCGTGCACGGGTATCGAGCCCCCGCACACTCCGCTGCGCCCGGCTGCCGCGGTCACGGGCACGACCGCCTCGTGACAGATGGCAAGCACCGCGGAGACCTCTTGGGTCGAGCCGGGGCGCACCACCGCCGCCGGGCGCTGGGGGACGGCGCCCTCGGCGGCCCAGCCAATGGCGAGTGGCCACCAGTCGCGTCCGGCTTCGGCCCGGGCTTCGTCGTCGACCAGGACGGCGGCACCGCTGGCGGCGATGCGCTCGAGCACCGCCTGAGGGATCTCGACGGTGCCCGCGACGAGGCGGTCGGCCACCTCTGACCCGGCGGCGTCGATGGGGGTGACCGCGGTGGGCTCCGTCACGGGAGATCGAGCCCGGCGGTGAGGAGCTCCTTCTGGCATGCCTCGCTGAACCGGGTCACCTGTTCGGCAGCCTCACTCTCGTCCCAACCCATGTCGGGGGCGATCAGGGTCGCCACAGCGGTCGCGGCATCCATGGTGGCCTGGGCACGTTGGATCATGGCCCGCGTGCGGCGCGACAGCACGTCGTCGAGCGTGCCGGCCATCTCTTCCCGGGCGGCGTAGACGACCTCGGCACCGGTGTAGGGCAACCCCGCCACCACGGGCTCGAGCAGCTCCGGACGACCGTCCGCCAGGGCCAGAACGTCGGCGGATGCGGTTCCGTAGCGACGGAGGAGGCGAGCATGGGGTTGGGCCAGCGTCACCGGGTCGCGGGTCTTGGTCGTGGCACCCATGAGCGGGAGCGACTTGGTGACGCAACGCCGACGACGTGGTGACTCACCGAGGCGCCTGACGACGACGTCGACCGTGTCCTGGGCCATCTTGCGGTAGGTCGTCAGCTTTCCGCCGGTGACCGTCACGACGCCGTGGTCCGACGTGCTGACGGTGTGGCGGCGCGAGAGGTCAGCCGTGCGTTCCGACACGTGTCCCCCCTTGGCCGGCGGCGCCAGGAGCGGGCGCAGGCCGGCCCAGACGCCGGTGACGTCGGCCCGGGTGAGACGCGAGGTGGTCAGCGCGTTGACTGCGTCCAGCAGGTAGTCGACGTCCTCGGGTGTGCAGGCCGGGTCGTCGAGGGGCCCCGTGTAGTCGGTGTCGGTGGTGCCGATATACACGAGATCGGTCCCTGGCCACGAGACCACGAAGATGGAGCGCCTGTCTTTGGGGACGGGAATGACCGCCGCGATGTCGCACGGCAGCCGGTCTGCCGGCACGGTCACGTGGATGCCCTTGGCGGGTCGTATGGCGTGGGGATCCGTGCCTTCGTCAAGCGCCCGTACGGCGTCGGCCCACACGCCCGAGGCGTTCACCACGATCCGCGCCCGGATGGGGAATTCCGAGGCCGGGTCGTCGGCTGCGGCACGCACGACGGCGCCGTTGACGAGACCGCCCGCTCCGGTCGTGAGGCGGACGACCGGGGTGTAGTTGGCCACCGCCGCCCCGAACTCGAACGCCGACGTGCGGGCGAGCGAGAGGGTCAGCCTGGCGTCGTCGGTCCTGGCGTCGAAGTAGAGGAACCCCGCGACCAGATGGTCCGTGCTGAGGGTCGGGAGGTGGGCGAGCGCCTCCTCCTTCGTGACCTCGCGGTGGCGGTGACCGATGCGCCACCCTCCCGTGAGGTCGTACATCCACAATGCCGAGGAGTACGAACGTGCCACCGCCTTGGAGACGACACCGTCGCGGCCGAAGAGGGGGATGAGAAACGGGAGCGGGCTGACAAGGTGCGGCGCGTTGTCGAGCAGCCGCTGCCTTTCGGCCAGATTCTCGTAGACGAGACGGAACTCACGTTGCTGGAGATAGCGGATGCCGCCGTGGACCATCTTGGACGACTTCGAGGAGGTACCCGACGCGAAGTCGTCCTTTTCGACCAAAGCGGTGCGCAGGCCGCGGCTGGCGGCGTCGAGCGCCACGCCGGCTCCGGTGACCCCACCCCCGACGACCAGCACGTCGAACTCCTCGTCGGCCAGGCGTCGCAACGCGTCGGCGCGGCGAAAGGGATGCACCGATCAAGCCTGCCACATCCCTCGCGGCACAACCCCAGAGTCCCGTTGAGATGTCCGATGGGGGCCGGTGCTCCGCCTCGTCATCGCGGACGATCGTGCGCGATGACGCCTGCGCCAACAGCATGAGGACCGGAGTACGGGTTCACCGTGTGCATGTTCGCGTCGGACGTAGGGTGCCCTCGTGCAGGTTGCACCCGACGATTCCTGGGCCTCCTACGCTCGGACCGTTGTCGAGATCGTGCGGCCCGAGGAAGGCACGCTCACGATCCGGTCGGCCCCCGAAGCGGATCCGGCCCGCTGGCCGTGGCCGACGGGGGAACCGGTGCACATCCTGACGGCATGGGACCCCGGTTCCGCGCGCCCGGGTCCGGCTGTCAACCGGGCCCGCCACGCGGCGCTCGAGGACGAGCTGCAGCCGTTGGCGGTCGCCATGGTGGCCGCCGTCGGGGTCGATCCCGTGACGGGGCATCGGGAGGAGGGAGTCGCCGTCCGCGGCGTCTCCGAATCGGTGGTCCTGGCCCTGGGGGCCCGCTACGGCCAGGACGCCGTCTTCGCCTGGACACCCACCGAGTGGAGCATCGTGGGCTGTCGCGATGGCCGTCGCCTGACGTCGGGTTGGGCGCTGGCCTGGTCGGAGCGGGCCGGCTGTGGGATCGAGGCGGACATTTGACGCGCCGATGCCGTCACGGGTGCAGCGTGCGGTGAGCGACGGACCACCCCGATTCGGCAGGAATCGGCCAGAATGAGGGCGTGACGTTGGCCGCCCGCGTCTTCGCCGCCTCCCATCTGACCGGAACCTTCGTCCTGCGCTCGGGTCGCACGGCCGACCACTACTTCGACAAGTACCGCTTCGAGTCCGATCCGACACTGTTGGCTGACATCGTGGCGGCCTTGGTGCCGCTCGTGCCCGAGGGGACGGAGGGTCTCGCCGGGCTGGAGCTCGGAGGCGTGCCGCTGGCCACCGTGCTCTCCTCGGTCACGGGGCTCCCGGCTTATTTCGTGCGGAAGCAGCCGAAGAAGTACGGCACCGAGCAAGTGTGCGAAGGCGGTGACGTGGCTGGGCGCAACCTTCTCATCGTCGAGGATGTCGTCACCACGGGCGGGCAGGTGGTCCTGTCGGCCCAGGACCTTCGCTCGCAGGGGGCGGTGGTCGAGCATGCGGTGTGCGTGATCGACAGGGAGGGCGGGGGCTCCGACGTGCTCGCGGCCGAGGGGATCACCCTCCACGCCCTCTTCTCCATGCGCGACCTCGAGGCCTAGGCCCCGGGCGCCGCTCCGGCCTGACACCTCGGGGCCCCTTGCCCCAGGGAAGGGGCCGTCCCGCCTCCAGGGGTCCGCCAGGAACCGCCGGGAGATCTCCTCGGCACAACAAAGGCCCTCTCGATCGGCTGACCAGGGACAATTCCGTGCGAAAGTCTTTACAGACGCACCGAACGTGCGCCATACTCTTCGTTCGCCGATTTTGGGGTTCTCGCAGTCGCTCGTTGGAAAAAAAAGCCCCGAACAGGACGAATCAAATATCCGCCGTTTTATCCGTTTTGAGGAAGTGTTTCCCATGATCGCCACCATGTGGCGCAAGCAAGCCGCCTGCCGGGGCCTCGACGTCGAGGCGTTCTACCCCGTCACAGAGGACGAGGCCGACGCGGCCGAGGCCAAGGCCGTGTGCGCCGTCTGCCCGGTCCGTCAGGCGTGCCTGGAGCACGCCCTGGCCCACCGCGAGCGCGAGGGCATCTGGGGCGGCACGACCGAGCGGGAGCGCCGGCGGATCGTGCGGCAGCGCCGCAAGTCGGCCTGAGCGGCTACTTCTTCTTGACGGCCTTCGGAGCCGTCGTAGGTGTGGCCGAGGTCGGCTGGCCGATGGTGCAGGGGAACGGGTTCCAGGGCTCTGGTTGCGTGTTCGCGTAGACATCCGGCGGGATCGTCGTCGTCGTGGTCGGTCCGGTCGTGGTCGTCGTCGTGGTCGTGGTCGTTCCGGACGAGCCGCCCACGGTGGTCTGCGAGCCGGCGATCAACAGTGAGACCGTCTGTCCGCTCAGCCCTGGGTCGGGCACCAGGGTGACCGGCCCGCCCAGCGCGGACGCCAGCGTGTGCGCGGCCACCGATCCGGACGGACCGAAGAGGATCTCCGAAGGGCCGCCGACGGGCAGTTCCGTCGAGGCGTTGTCGACGCCGGTCACGTCGAAGCCCTGGGCGGTGAGCGCCAATGCAGTGAGGTGCGCGAGGCCGCCCACGGTCGACGCGTTCAACACGTTCACGCCCACCAGACTGTGGGCCTCGGTGGGCACCGTCGTCGTGGTGGTGGAGGCGGATGGTGGCGGTGGTGGACTTGGTTCCCTTGACGGGTGTAGCCGGCGTCGAACCGATCGCGTTGAACTCGTCGATCACGTTCTGGGCGTACGGCTGCGCCTCCTGCAGCGCCTCGGCCCCGCCCGAGCTGGTGTAGGCCGTCGTCGGCAGCGTCTCGGTCACGAGGTGGGACGACGGCAGGCCGCGGAAGACGTCGGCGATGTGGAGCAGGTCACCCTGGCTCAAGGTGTCGTCGATGGTCAGGTTGCCGACCGCGGCGCCGATGAACGAGTTGATGGTGAGGGGGCTGGTGATCGGACGCGTTCACCTTGGCCAGCACGGCCCGGAAGAAGGCGTCCTGGCGCTGGATCCGGCTGAAGTCCGACAACCCGTCGTACTCCCAGTAGCCGTTCGAATTCTTGTAGTACAGGTGCCGACTGCGCACGAGCTGGAGCGCCGTGGTCCCGTTCACCACCTGGCAGCCCGTCGTGGTCACGTCGAGGCCGGTGTACTGGTCCTTGACCGGGGTCGGGAAGTCCATGGTGACACCGCCCAGGGCGTCCACCATGCCCGAGAACCCCGGGAAGCCCACCGCCACATAGTGGTTGATCGGGATGCCGAGATCCTGCTCGATTGTCTGGATGAGGAGGTCGGGCCCGCTGTCGTAGGCCGCGTTGATGCGGTTCATGCCCGAGATCCCGCTGTCGTTGCCGGGGATGTCGACCCAGAGGTCGCGGGGGATGGAGAGCACCGTCACCGTCTTGGCGGCGGGGTCGAAGCGGGCCACCATCGTCACGTCGCTGCGCTGGCCGCCCGCGTTCGCCTCGTCGCCGAACGCCTTCACCTGGGTGGAGTTCGAGACGAAGGCGCGGGAGTCCGACCCGACCAGGAGGAGGTTGAAGGGCTTGCCGGGCGCGGCGGCCGCGGCCACCAGGTGCTTGGCGTGGATCTTCTTGATCTGGTTGAAGCGGTAGTTGGCGTAGACGTAGAGACCGCCGACCCCGAGGGCGGCGAGCAGGACGACGAACGAGAGCGCATAGAGGGTGCGCCGCCGCCAACGGTGCCGGCGCTTGTGCTCCTTCTTGCTGGGTCTTGCGCAGCTCGGCCTGGAGGTCGGCGCGAGACTTGGCGTGGTCTTCGGCGGCGTCGGGCGGCCCGAGGGATTCGGGTTCGTCGGGGGTCAAGAACCAGAAAATACCTGGCCGGGAGGTCCGATAGCCTTCGCCGGTGGATTTTGAACTCCCCGACGAGCTCTTGGAGCTGCGCAATTCGGTCCGGCGCCTCGCCCAGGACAAGGTCAAGCCACGGGCCCGGCCCATCGACAAAGAGGGTGCCTACCCGACCGACGTCTTCGAGGCGTTCCGCGACGCCGGCCTGCTCGGGCTGTGCATCCCGGTCGAGTACGGGGGCTCGGGCGCGGGCATCCTGGGCCTGGCCCTGGCCATCGAGGAGGTGGCCAAGTACTCCAACACGGCGGCGCTGATGCTGCTGCTGACCCGGCTGCCCACCGGCCCGGTCATGATCGCCGGGACCGAGGAGCAGAAGCAGCGCTACCTGCCCGGCATCGGCGACGGCACGGCCGCGGGCCGCCTTCGGGCTGTCCGAGCCCCAGGCGGGCAGCGACGTCATGGGCATGCGCACCCGGGGCGTGCCCGACGAGGGCCGGCGGTGGCTGCTCAACGGCACCAAGTGCTGGATGTCGGGTGTCCGAGAGGCCGACTGGTACACCGTCTTCGCCAAGACGAGCGACCCGACCAGCCGGGCGCACGACTCGGTCACCGCCTTCATCGTCGAGCGGGCCTGGGACGGGGTCGAGGTCGGCCGCACCGACCACAAGATGGGCGTGCGCGGCGTCGACACCGGCGAGCTGCTCCTCACCGACGTCCACGTCCCGGCCGAGAACGTGATCGGCGAGGTCGGCGGCTTCCGGCTGGCCATGCTGGGGCTGAACGCCATGCGCCCGATCGTGGCGGCCCGGGGCATCGGCCTGGCCGAGGGCGCGCTCATGTACGCCACCGAGTACGTGCAGCAGCGGGCGGCCTTCGGCAAGACCATCGCCGACTTCCAGGGGATCCAGTGGGAGATCGCCAAGTGCGCCGTCGACATCGAGGCGGCCCGCCTGCTCACCTACCGGGCCGCGGTCCTGGCCGACGCAGGGCAAGTTCACCAAGGAGTACGTCCCGTACCTGTCCATGGCCAAGTACCACGCCACCGAGCTGGCCGTGCGGGCCTCGTCGCTCGCCGTCCAGCTGCTCGGCGCGGCCGGCTACATGGAGGACCATCCCGACCGAGCAGTGGTACCGCGACGCCAAGCAGCTCACCATCGTCGAGGGCACCTCCCAGGTGCAGCTCGGCCTGATCGCCCGGGGCGTGCTCGACCGGGACCTGTGGTGGGACTGACCTGGCCCGAGGTCCTGGCCCGCCTGACCGCGCCGGGAGTCGCTCACGCGCGACGGAGGCCGAGGAGACGCTGGAGATCGTCCTCGCCGGCGACGCCACGCCGGCACAGGTGGGCGCCTTCCTGGCCCTGCTGCACGCCAAGGGCGAGACGGCCGAGGAGGTGACCGGGTCTGGTCCGCGCCATGCTCGACGCGGCCGTGCCCTGCCCGCTGGGCGGAGACGGAGGCCGGGGCGGCGGTCGACCTGGTCGGGACCGGGGGCGACCGGCTGGCGAGCATCAACGTGACGACGCTGGCCGCGTTCATCACCGCGGGGTGCGGCGTGCCGGTGTGCAAGCACGGCAACCGCGCCGCGTCGTCGTCGGTGGGCACGGCGGACGTGCTCGAGGCGCTGGGCGTGGCCATCGAGGTCGGGCCCGAAGGCGTGGCCCGCTGCGTGGCGGAGGCGGGCATGGGCTTCTGCTTCGCCCAGCGCTTCCACCCGGCCATGCGCTTCGTGGGCCCGGTCCGCAAGGAGCTGGGCGTGCCGACGGTCTTCAACTTCCTGGGACCGCTCATCAACCCGGCCCGGACGCGGCACCAGCTGGTCGGTGTCAGTGATCCGGCCATGGCGCCGATCATGGCGGGCGTGTTCGGGGCGACGGGGAGCCGGCACGCGCTGATCGTGCACGCCGACGACGGGCTCGACGAGCTGAGCGTGACGTCGCCCTCGAGCGTGCTCGAGGTGCAGCGGCGACGGGACCGGGGAGTTCGAGGTCACCGAGTGGCGGGTCGATCCGGCGGCGCTCGGGTTCGCACCGGCGACCATGGCCGACCTGCGGGGCGGCAACGCCGCGTTCAACGCCGGCGTGATCCGCTGCGTGCTCGAGGGCGAGCGGAGCGCCCGGCGCGACATCGGCGTGCTCAATGCTGCGGCCGCGCTCATGGTGGCGGGGCGGGCCGACGATCTGCGGAGTGGGCTGGTGCTGGCCGCCGAGTCGATCGACAGCGGACGGGCGTTGGGCGTGCTCGACGCGCTGATCGCTACGTCCCAAGACGCGCTGCGCAGCGGCAGCCGGACTGACCCGCCAGGCGCGTCGCGGGGCGTGGGCCTCGGGGTCGAGCGCAGGTGAGTCGGGTCGGCACAGCGCGATGACGCATCCGCCGAAGCCGCCGCCGCTCATGCGGGCCCCCAGGACCCCCGGCCGGCCGAGCAGCTCGCTCCACCAGCTCGTCGACGGCGGGCACCGAGACCCGGTAGTCGACCGCCAGGCTGCGATGACCCTCCGTCATGACGGCACCCGACACCGCGGAGGTCGCCGCGGGCCAGCAGCCGCTCGGCCTCGCGCACCCGGGCGCACTCGGTCACCACGTGACGGGCCCGCCGGCGCAGCACCGGGTCGCGTCAGCTCGCTCAGGTCGCCGAGCTCGCACGGAGCCGAGCGGCCGGCCCGAGGATGTGCGCGGCCCGCTCGCACTCGGCGCGCCGGGTGGCGTAGGGGGTGCCGGTCAGCAGACGGGGCGCCTCGCTGTGCACGATCACGAAGGCTGCCTCCTCGGGAATCGGCACCAGACGTGTCTCGAGCGTGGCGAAATCGATGTGCAGCGCGTGGCCGGCGGCCGCGGCGGCGATGGCGAGCGGATCGAGCAGGCCCGACGTGCGCGCCCGCTGCTGCGCTCGGCCTCCTGGCAGGCCTGTGCCAGAGCGAGGGGATCGGGGTCGTGGCCGAGGGCGAGCAGCAACGCGACGGAGAAGGCGGCGCTCGAGGACAGGCCGGCCCCGACCGGGAGCGTGCTCGTCACCCGGGCGGCGCCACCGCGTCGGCGGAGGTTGGGCGCGGCAGCAGCCCGGCCGCCAGGGCGGCCTCGGCGGGAACCGGGGCGGTGTCGCCCAAGGCGATCTCGAGCGGCCTGCCCGGGGAACTGGTCCGAGTCGATCCCGAAGAGGAAGCTGCCGGGCTTCGGCGTGAAGCGTGACCTCCGTGGCCAGGTCGATGGCCATCGGCAGCGAGAGCCCGCCGTTGTAGTCGGTGTGGTCGCCGATGAGGGTCACTCGTCCGGGGGCGCGGGCGGCGGGCACGCCCCCAGCTTGGCGCAGGACGGACCGGCTTGACCGTCGTGGGCGGCACGGGTCACGATCCTGCCATGGCAGACCGCAGTGGACCGTTGAGCGGGATCAAGATCATCGAGCTGGCGGGCATCGGGCCGGCGCCCTACACCTGCATGATGCTGGCCGACGCCGGCGCGCAGGTCCTGCGCCTGGAGCGGGCCGCGCCGGGTGCGGTCGAGCGGGGGAGGAGCTCAGGGCGTCGGGCAGCGGGCCGTACTGGGACCTGTTGAACCGGTCCCGGCCATCGGTCGGCATCGACCTGAAGAACCCCGACGCGGTCGAGCTCGTGCTCGGGCTCGTCGAGCAGGCCGACGGGTTGATCGAGGGGTTCCGCCCCGGCGTGGCCGAGCGGCTGGGCGTCGGGCCCGACGCCTGCTTCGGCGCGCAACCGGCCGGTTGGTCTACGGACGCATGACCGGGCTGGGGCCAGGACGGGCCGATGGCGCCCATGGCCGGGCACGACATCGACTACATCGCCGTCGGCGGCGCGCTGTGGTCGCTGGGCCGGGCCGACTCGGCGCCGGTGCCGCCGCTGAACCTCGTGGGCGACTTCGGTGGCGGCGGCATGCTGCTGGCCTTCGGCATGGTGGCCGCGCTGCTCGAGGCGGCGCGCTCCGGCGAGGGCCAGGTCGTCGACGCCGCCATGGTCGACGGCGCGGCCTCACTCATGACGATGATCCACGCCTTCCACCTGCACGGCATCTGGAACGACGAGCGCGGCTCGAACATGCTCGACACCGGGGCGCCCTTCTACGAGGTCTACGAGACTGCGGACGGGAAGTGGATGGCGGTCGGCGGCATCGAGGCGCAGTTCTACGCCGCCCTGCTCGACGGTCTCGGCCTGGCCGGCGACGAGTCGCTGCCGCACCAGATGTCACGGGAGGACTGGCCGGCGATGAAGGAGCGCTTCGCGGCAATCTTCAGGGCAAAGACGCGGGACGAATGGACGGCCATCTTCGACGGGACCGACGCCTGCGTGGCGCCCGTGCTGTCGCCCTGGGAGGCGCACGAGCACCCGCACAACGTGGCCCGCTCGACCTACATCGAGGTCGACGGCGCCGTGCAGCCGGCGCCGGCGCCCCGCTTCTCCCGGACGCCGTCGGTCGTCTCGAAGCCACCGTCGCCACCGGGGGCCGACACCGTGTCGGGTCTCGTCGAGTGGGGCGTGGACGAGAGCGTCGTGGCCAAGCTGCGCGAGTCGGGGGTCCTCAGCTAGTCCCCGGGCGCGAGAGGAGGGCCCCTTGCGGAGCCCTCCTCCCTCCGCCCGAAGTGCGCGGATCAGAGACCGAGGCTCATCCCTGCGACATCGGTGACGCCGCTGCCGCCCAGGCTGCCGGCGAACGCCGCCGAGCCGAAGCTGAACACCCCGCCGTCTGACGCCACGAACCAGTACCCCGTGCCGTCGGGCGTCGCCGCCATGCCGACCATGGGCTGGTTCAGGTGCAGGTTGCCCGTCGAGCCGTGGAACTGGGCGTCGCCGAAGCCGAACACCCCGCCGTCGGACGCCACGAACCAGTACCCCCTGCCGTCGGGCGTCGCCGTCATGCCGACCACGGGCTTGTTCAGGTGCAGGTTGCCCGTCGAACCGTAGAACTGGGCGTCGCCGAAGGAGAACACCCCGCCGTCGGACGCCACCAACCAGTACCCCTTGCCGTCGGGCGTCGCTGCCATGCCGACCACAGGCTTGTTCAGGTGCAGGTTGCCGGTCGAGCCGTAGAACTGGGCGTCGCCGTAGGAGAAGACGCCACCGTCGGACGCCACGAACCAGTACCCCTTGCCGTCGGGCGTCGCCGCCATGCCGACCACGGGCTTGTTCAGCCGCAGGTTGCCCGTCGAACCGTAGAACTGGGCGTCGCCGCTCGCGAAGACCCCACCGTCTGAGCCGACCATCCAGTACCCGCCACCATCAGGCGTCGGTGCCATGCCCACGATCGGGGCGTTCAGGTTGATGTACTGGGCCCCATCGAGGTAGGCGAGGTAGTTGTCGTTGCCGAACCCTGTCAGCTCGCCCGCCTGACCGAACATGTAGTACCCGTCGCTCGGGTCGGTCGGGACGATGTTGAAGGCGATGGTGCCCGAGATGTCGACGTTGTCGTTCGTGCAGTCGAACTGGACGCCTACCGTCTTGACCGGTGACGGCCCCGGGGTGAACACGTACTGGTCCACTTCCACGAACCCTGTGGCGGACGCCCCCGAGCTCCCGCTGAAGGTCCCCGAGCCGCAGGAGGTGCCGCCGGCCGACACGCTCATCGTGGCCGAAAACGCTTGTCCGGCCGCGAGAGCGGCTGGTGGGAGCGCTTCGAACGCACCTCCGTTCGGACCTGGGCCGTCTCCGTAGTCCAGGCACAGCAGGTCCGTGGTCCCCGTGTTGCAATTGATGTCGCTCGGGTAGACAGGCGCCGGGTTCGAGTACTCGAACACGTTCGAGTCGTTCGTCGAGAGATCGGTCACGACGATGTTGGCCTGGTTCAGGGGCGCCACCGTCGACGACGGGCTGACGTGGCCGGCCGACGAAGATGTGCCGGCTGGCGACCCGACGTTGGCGTGTGGTCCGAAGGATCCTGCGGCACCGGCGGTGGTCGCGGCGCTCAGGGCAAGTGCAGCGGCGACAGTGAAGAACGTCGCCAACAGCACCCCGCCCCGACGCGCACGGCCTGCGGCCGAGTGTGCCGTGCTCCAATGAAGCGCTTTCATTACCGGTTCCCCTTTTCTGATCGCAGGACTGCGGATTTCGCAGCCCCGCTCCCCTCGACAGCGACCTCTCCGTGCTGGACTCCGCCGGTCGCTGTGGAGCCGAGAGAGTAGTGACAGTAGGAAGTCCCGGTAAAGCCGCGGTAAGGCGGCCGGTACGCTGCAGTTGGCTCGGTCCAGAGGTGGACGGGCGCCCGCCAGCATCCGACCCGCATGTTCAATACCTCGGCGATGCCGGTATTGACGTCGGTGACGCGGATATCTGTCGTGTCAGAGTCCGCCGTGTCCAGCTGTACCGCAGCCTCCGTCTTCGTTGTGTCACGCAACTGTTGGCGAACGAGCATCTTCATGGTTCCTCCTCCGGTTCAATCCCTGCCGAAGGTCTACCGATCGCCGGTAACTGCTGGGTAAGGGCAAACGCCCCGGATCGGCGGTGACCACAGACGCGGCTCGCCACCGATTCCCGGGCTTTACTTGGCCTTTACCGGCGGGTCATACCCTTCGCCACCGGAAACGGAGGAGCGATGCCCCGAGCGACCGACACCGCTGGTCACCGTCGGGTATGGTGCAGGCCACTTGGCGGTGGCGTCGTTGCAGGACCGGCAGCGTGCGTGGCGGTCGGAGCGGCGGGATTGAGGGGAGGGCTCCGGGGTGACGGTGACAGCATCACCGATTCCGGCGACCCGCGACGCGGGTGCCCGGCTCGGGCTGGCGCGCCGTACGACACCGGTACGACTGTGGTCCGCCGCGATCGCCATCGCTGTCCTCGCGTCCGACGGGGCTGGTGGCGGCGCTGGCCACCTCCGAGCGCCAGGGAGCGACGACAGCCGCGTGGCAGAACGCCGAGCCGCTCATGGTGACGGCGCAGGCGGTCGATACCTCGTTCTCGGATGCCGACACGACCGCCGGCGCATCCTTCCTACAGGGCCGACTGGAGCCGCCCTCCCTGCAACGCCGCTATCGAGGCGGACCTGGCGCTGGCCTCGGCCGACGTCGCCGTGGCGGCACGAGAAGCGGGCTCTGATCCCCGCCGTGGCGCGAGCCTCCAGACCCTGTCGACGGATCTGCCGATCTACGCCGGCATCGTCCAGGACGCCGACTTCAACGAGCGTCAGGCGTCCTACCCGCTGGCGGCGGCGTACATCGCCGAGGCGAACAACCTCATGCGCACGTCGATCCTGCCGGCGGCGGCCTCTGTCTACGGGACCGAGAGCGGGCGACTCGCTGACGATCAGTCGCAGGGGGTGTCCCCGCTACTGGCGACGCTGGCCGTGTTGGCCCTGATCGCCCTGCTGGTCGTCCTCGTTCTGGCGCAGCGATGGCTGAGCCAACGTTTCCATCGCACCTGGAACCTGGCGTTGGCGGTCGCCACGGTGATCGTCCTCGCCCTGGGGGTCTGGTTCACCGTCGCGTTGCTCAGCCAGAACTCGGGCGTCAACACCGCGCAGGCGAACGGTTCCAGGCCGGTCTCCACCTTCACGCAGGCCCGGATCCTCGCATTGCGCGCCCGGGCCGACGACGAGCTCACCCTGTTGACGCGTGATTCGGATCCGTCCTACCAGAGTGACTACACCAGTACGGCGGCGGCCCTCAGGCACCTGCTCGACTCCCCGGCATCGTCGATCGGCTCGACCGAGTCGCGCCAACTCGCACGGGCCAAGAAGGCGTTCGCGGCCTATACCTCGGTGCACGGCCAGATCCGGCATGACGACACGGTCAACGATCTCTCTGGTGCCGTGGCGCTGGCGTCGCGTAGCGGCCCGGGCCAGCTGCCGGCGGTCTCCTCGGACCTGAACCGTGATCTCTCCGACGGGATCACCGCATCGCAGGGGACCTTCGCCAACACCACCTCCGGCGCCGCGTCGGACCTGGACGGACTGATCTGGGGCTTGGCCATCGGCGCCGTGCTGGTGGCCGCGCTCGTCCTGATCGGCTTCCAGCCGCGGATCGCGGAGTACCGATGAGGACGAGCCGCCTGGGTGCCCCGAAGAGGCTGCGCACCGTACGACGAACCCGGTTCGCCCTCCTGGCAGTCGTGGCGTCGCTGGTCCTGGCCGCATGCGGCACGTCCACGCCCGTCACCCCCGCGTCGAAGGCGCCGCCGAACGTCCTTCCAAAGGGCGCCATGGTCAACCCGAAGTCACCCCCGGCGTCCGACCCGTCGTGCAACGCGACGGCCAGCCTGCCTCCGCCCGGCACGATGCCGACACCGGGCCAGATGCCCAAGGGCTCGTTCATGGCCCAGATCCAGGCCCGGGGCTACCTCAACGTCGGGGTAGATCAGAACACCTACCTGTGGGGCTACCGCGACCCTTCCACGGGCCAGCTGTCGGGTTTCGACATCGACATGCTCCGCCAGGTCGCGGCGGCGATCTTCGGGCCGAACGATCCGAACGACATCCACTTCACCATCGTCCCCAACGCCGACCGTGTCCAGGCCGCGCAGAAGGGACTCGTCGACATCGTGGCCGAGACCATGACGATCAACTGCGAGAGGGAGAAGTCGGTCGACTTCTCGACGGTCTACTACGAAGCGGGCCAGAAGATCCTCGTCCCGGACAACTCGACGATCACGGGCCCACAGGACCTCGGCGGGAAGCGGGTCTGTGCGGCGAACGGCTCGACGTCGCTCGCGAACCTGCGTGCCCCCGGCATGCCACACATGCAGCTGTGGGGCGTGAACGACGAGACCGATTGCCTCGTGATGCTGCAGCAGGGTCAGGTCGACGCCATCAGCACGGACGACGCCATCCTGATCGGCCTGGCCGCCCAGGATCCCAACGTCAAGATCGTCGGACACGGCGTTCAGCAGCGAGCCGTACGGGATGGCGATCAGCAAGGCCCATCCCGACTTCACCTCTTTCGTCAACGGCGTCCTGGCCCAAGTACGGGCGGACGGAGCGTGGGCGCAGATCTACGACCTGTACCTCATGCCATACACGAAGACGCCGGCGCCGGCCCCGCCGGTGGCGAGCTACCGGTGAGCGCCACGACGAGGATCACTGTGGAGGGGATCGACCGACGCATCAGCGAGTTTCGCAGCGTGCTCGATCGGGCCACGCAACGTGGTGGAGTTGGACGCCGACGTGACGCGTCAGCTCCTGGAGTCGTCGACCTCGCTGCGCGGCGTCACGGCGGAATCGTGGGCAGACGCCTCGCGGCGTCACGCCGAGCTGTGGCGCGGCCAGTTCGCACTGGACAGCGTGCTGACCCAGATCGCGGAGATGTGTGGCACGAGGAGGTCGCTCCCCCAGACGACGCTGCTCCGCCTCGATGAGCTCCTCAGCACCGAATGTGTCGAGCTGCCACGGCCGTCCGGTGCCGGCGTGCCCAAGCTCACCGACGGTCCCACGCCGACCATCTCGTTGACGATCGAAGAGGCCTTGCGCCAGATGTCGGAGGACTACGAGGTGATCGCCCGGGTGGTGGCGGCGGTGGCCGATGTCTGGGGCGAGCCCACCGAGCGCCTCAACCGGGTGGCCGGCGAGGTCGAGGAGCTCGAGCGGCGATTGCGCGACCAGGGCGCCCGGCAGCCGAACGAGCTGCAGACGATCGCGCGGGCCGTGGACGAGACCGAGCTGCTCGCCGGACGACCCCTTGGCGCTGAACCCGGCAACGGTGGAGGAACTGCAGGCTCGTCTGGCGCGCCCCGGGCCTCGCTGGAAGAGATCCTGCGGGGGCGCGGTGGCGCGGCTCGCCGACCTGACGGCTGTCGAGGGGAGCATCGCCGCCGGGAGAGCGGCCTGGCGGCCGGCCGGGAGGAACTCGACCGGGGCGGTCAGAAGATCCTGGTGCCCGACGAGACGTGGGGAGCCTGGAGCGGGTGGCGAAGGGACTCGACCGCTTGGCACGATGTGGAGTTGGCCCGCCGACCCGGGCGCGGCGGGCTCCTGCGCAGCGCTCGGGTGTCCGGGCTGACGGCCTGATGGACGAGGTCACGCGGCGGCCGGAACGGTCGACTCCGGGCTACAGACCCGTGACGAGCTGCGTGGCGTCCTCAGTGCGTACCAGGCCAAGGCACAGGCTCTCGGCCTGGCCGAAATGTCGAGCTGGGGGACCTCTACGCGGCAGCAGTGAGGGCTCTACTCGGCGCCATGCGACCTCGCAGTGGCGGAACAACGTGTCCTGGCCTACCAACGGGCGATCAGAACGGCAACGGGCGAGCCGTCGTGACGGAGTGCACACGACCCAACTGCGATGGGACCATCGACGCCGGCTACTGCAACGTGTGCGGGTACCCGCCGAGCCGGACGGCTGCGCGGAAGGCTCAGCTCTGCCCCGGCCGTCTCGCACGCGCCGCCCCAAGAGCCGGGAAGGGCGCCCTCATCGTGTGAGCGCCCGGGCTGCGGCGGGACGGTCCAAACAGACGGCTACTGCGACCAGTGCGGCCTCGCTCCTGCAGGCGGTTCCGGGCGAATTGCGGTCGATCGGGATCCGGCGGCCGGCCGCGTCGGTCACGCCGGCCTCCGTCAGCGTGCCCACCATCTCCCGTGGCACCAGCACGGTCCGCCGGTTCGCGACGTCCAGCGGCGACGGACGGTCGACCGAGCAACGCCACCGGCTCGGCGCCGAGCCGGGGGCACCTCGGAGCGGGCCTGGTCGAGATGCCGTCGATACCCCATCGCGATCCACACGACGCCGTGCTGGCCAACCCCGAGGTACCGGAGCGCAAACGGTTCTGCGCCCGCTGCGACCACCCGGTCGGGCGGGCCCGCGGCGCCCGGGCCGCGCGCACCGAGGGGTTCTGCCCGCACTGCGGTGGCGTCTACTCCTTCACGCCCAAGCTGCTCCCCGGCAACCTCGTGGGCGGGCAGTACCAGGTGGCCGGGTGCATCGCGGACGGTGGGCTGGGGTGGATCTACCTGGCCCAGGACAAGAACGTCGAGGACTCATTGGTCGTCCTGAAGGGCTTGCTCGATTCCGGGGACGAGTCGGCCATGATGGCGGCGGCGACGGAGAAGCGGTTCCTGGCCGAAGTACGGCACCCGAATATCGTGCGGATCTACAACTTCGTCGAACACGACGGTGCCGGCTACATCGTGATGGAGTACGTGGGCGGCGAGTCGTTGCGCGAGTTACGCGTCCGCCATCGCGAGGAGACCGGCTCCCCCTTACCGGTGGCGCAGGCCATCGCCTACATCCTCGAGATCCTCCCGGCGCTCGGGTTCCTGCACCGGCGGGGCCTGCTCTTCTGCGACTTCAAACCCGACAACGTCATCCAGACAGAGGAGCAGCTGACGCTCATCGACCTGGGCGGTGTCCGGCGCATGGACGATCCGGACAGTGACCTCTACGGCACCGTCGGCTACCAGGCCCCCGAAGTCCCTGCACACGGGGCGAGCATTGCGTCGGATCTCTACACCGTCGCGTGCATGCTTGCGATCTTGAGCAGGCACCTGAACCGTACCAAGTAGAGGACACAACCATTGCTTTGGCCTCGAGGAAGAGCCAGTCGTAGCAGATCGCAGCACCCAGGCGGCCGATCTCGGTCTCGACCACGGGAAAGAGCGGCTCGTTGTAACCCGGCAGGTCATGAGGGCTGGCGTGCGGCTCCCAGGGGATCCAGGGATTGACCTTGCGATAGCGGGCGAGCAGCCCGTCCGGCCCAATGAGGCAAGTGGTGTTGAAGACGACCCCCGGCCAGCGGCTATCGACTTCGAGGAACGTGCCCGTCTGAAAATAGACAACCACCGAGAACGCGGCTAGAATCGTAGGGAACGCACGACCACTATCACGACGCAAGGCTCTGGAGCACAGTCAGTTGCGAGTGTGAAGATGGGTAATCCTAGCCTCGTCTTCGGTCGTTGAATATAGATACTGCGATCGCGTGCCTTGTGAACGTAGCTGTCGGTGTGCTCGTTGGGAATGGGAACAGCCAGCCGGTCGGACAGCTCGGCAACCGTCTCGTAGATCGGAGCGGTGTGGGCGAGCTCGGGAAAGACCACTACCTTGACGTCGAAGAACGGCTCGTAGCCGATCACCGCCCGGTCCACCATTCCCAATAATCAACCACGGCCAGAGGCCGTGGTATTAGGAAGGCCCCCCAATAATCAACCACGGCCAGAGGCCGTGGTATTGGGAAGGCCCCCCGAGGGGGCCGTCTACGTGAGGTTGCCCCCGTTGGGGGCGTGGAGTTGGAGCGGTCCGGGTTTCTCCCAGGCACCGACGGAGGCTTCTCCGTTGATGACGAATTCCAGGCTCATCCAATGTCATGCGAGAGTCTTTGCCAAACCCTGACCAGAATGGGAAAAGCACGCCGGATCGCTCGAAGCTCTTCGGGTCACACGGCCAGAGGCCGTGGTTTTAGCAGGTAATAAAGTATTGACCCGACCGGCGATCTCGTCGCGGTCGCGCGGCCACGGCAGGTCTGTCTGGCAGGCGGCGGCGTAGTAGCGTGGAACCTCGGTCATGGCAGTCCCGGGGCGGACGGCCTCCTGGGCGCGGAGGGCTAATGGCCGCCAGATTGTCGCTTGATCTGATCGAATTCCCCCGTCGCAAGGCGCGGCTGAGGGGTCGCTGTTACTCCTGATTGGTGGCGTGGAGAAAGGCCGAAAGAGCGATATCCGGCTTGCGGTTGGGATCGTTGAGCCGAAGGAAGACGTCGGCCGCGCGGCGGTGCGGCCCGAAAGGTACAACCGGCGCCCAGGACCAGCCACGCATCCCGATCGTCGGGATGCACCTGGAGGTGCGATTCGAGGCGGGCGAGGTGGCGTGCGAAGTCCCCCGGCTCGCCATAGATCGACTGGACGTCGGGGGCGGTGACAATCCAGCCGGGCTGAGCGGTCTCGGCCTCTCGCAACCGCCGGGCGGCCTCACCATACTGCACGCGGACCAGGGCGACCTGTGCCAGGCCGATCAGGGGTGCGGCTAGCTCGGGTCGAGCCGCGTCGCCTGACCGTAACGCTCCTCGGCCTTCTTGATATTGTTGCCCCGGAACAGGCGGTCACCCATGAGCACGAGCTGGCCTGCCCGCGTGGAGTCCTTGGCCTTGGGTTTTTGCCCGGCCTTGTTCGCCGGTCGATTTCCGTGAGCAGGATCAACCAGTCCGGCCGGAGGTGGTGGGGCGATCGGGCCCCTGTCGACTGCCAGTGGCTGGGGCGCCATCACGGGCACAAATCCTTCTGACCCCATGGGTAGCATGGGGGGCACGAAGGTGAAGATCCCACTCGGTACGCCCATGGGGTAATAGGCGAGCCAGCCCCCGAACCCCCAGCCGCCGACACCACCCCCAACGCCGATCCCCCCGCCGCCGGTCCCGCCCCCGAAGGCTCGCCCGGAGA
>CAVTUE010000017.1:0-151820 GCA_963737805.1 uncultured Acidimicrobiaceae bacterium | reverse complement strand
GGCCAGGCTCGGGCTGCCGGCCAAGGGTCCTCTGCTCTCCAGCGTCAGCCGGCTCGTCCCCCGCAAGGGCATGGACGTGCTCATCGAGGCGGCCAATCGCCTCGCCCCCTCGTACCCCGACCTGGTGGTGGCCATCGCCGGCGACGGGCGGGAGCTGGGGCACCTGCGCCGCCTGGCGGCGCAGAGCCCCGTCAGGGTGGAGGTGCTCGGGCGGGTGAGCCGGGAGGATCGGGCCGCCCTCCTCGGCGCAGCCGACGTCTTCGTCATGGCCTGCCGCAACCGCTGGTTGGGCCTGGAGCAGGAGGGCTTCGGCATCGTCTTCCTCGAGGCCGCCGCCGCCGGCGTCCCCCAGGTGGCCGGGGACAGCGGGGGGCGTCCGAGGCCGTGCTCGACGGGGAGACCGGCCTCGTGGTGGCGGACCCGGGCGACCCCGGCGCCGTGGCCGAGGCCCTGCGCAGCCTCCTGGCCGACCCCAACCGCCGTCGCCGGATGGGGCGGGCCGCCCGACGTAGGGTGCAGGAATCCTTCGACAACGACGTTCTCGCTTCTAGGCTGGCCGACGCGCTGGCCGGAGTGGCAGTCTGACGCTCCGCCGAGCGCTGGCAACATCGACAGGAAGGACACGGACGTGGCCGACCAAGCCACAGAGAACATCTCGGTAGCGGCGCCGCCCGAGCGCTGCTTTGCTGTCGTGGCCGATCTCGAGCGGTACCCCGAATGGGCCGCCGACATCAAGGAGGTCGACGTCAAGGAGCGCGACGACCAGGGCCGGCCCCTGCTGGTGACCTTCCGGGCCGCCGCCTTCGGCCGTAGCACCAGCATAACCCTGGCCTACGACTACTCAGAGGCGCCCCACGCCCTGTCCTGGAAGCTGACCCAGGGCGATATCACCACCAAGTGGGACGGCAGCTACATCTTCGACCCGGGCGAGGGCGGCGGCACCGACGTCACCTACCACGTCGAGGCGGAGCTGCGGGTGCCCATCCCCGGTTTCATCAAGATGCGGGCCACCAGCCGCATCATGGCGACCGCCATGCGAGAGCTGAAGGCGCGGGTCGAGTCCACCACCTCGTGACTCCTGGCGGGGATCCGCCGGCCGCCGACGTCACCTACGGCGTCGACATCGGCGGGACCAAGGTCCTCGGCGTGGCGCTCGGCGCGACCGACGACATCGTCGCCGAGGCCCGAGTCGCCACCCCCACCGGGACCCGGGCCATCGTCGGCAGCCACGTGGCCGCGGCCGTGGCCGAGGTGGTCGCCGACCTCGCATCGCCACACTCGCTGCCACCACCGCGGCGGCCGCCGCCGCGCCAGCGCCCGGTCGGTGTGGGTGCCCCGGGCATGGTCGACCGCCGGGGCCGGCTGTGCTTCGCCCCCAACCTGCCGCAGGCCCAGGGCGTGGACTGGAACGAGCTGATCGGCGCCCGGCTGCCCGGTCGCACGCTCCTGATCGAGAACGACGCCAACTTCGCCGTGCTGGCCGAGCACCGCCTGGGAGCGGCCCGCGGCTTCGGTCACGTCGTGATGGTCACGTTGGGGACCGGGATCGGCGGGGGCCTCGTTGTCGACGGGCGCGGTGCAGGTCGGGTCGGCGGGCTTCGCCGGCGAGATCGGCCACATGGTGGTCGACCCGGCCGGGCCCGCATGCCCCTGCGGCCGCCGCGGCTGCTGGGAGCGCTTCGCCTCGGGGGCCGGGCTCGGCGTGCTCGCCCGGGAGGCGGCCCTGGCGGGACGGCTGGGTGAGGTGGTCCGGCTGGCCGGCGGTGACCCCGAGAGCGTGCGCGGTGAGGACGTCTCCGCCGCGGCGGCCGCGGGAGACCCGGCGGCCCAACAGGTCATCGCGGAGGTCGGGTGGTGGATCGGCTTCGGCCTGGCCAACCTGGCGGGCGTGCTCGATCCGGAGTGCTTCGTCCTCGGCGGCGGGGTGGTACGAGCGGGAGACCTCCTGATCGAGTCCGCCCGCAGCACATTCGCGGAGCTCGTCGAGGGCGGCGAACGGCGACCCCAGGCGGTGATCGTGCCGGCTGCCCTGGGGGAGCGCGCCGGGGCGGTCGGTGGCGCGCTGGCGGCGCGCCTGGGCGGGTTGTGGTGATGCGGACCGGGGTCGTGCTCCCGACGTTTCGTGACACGCCCGACGGGGCGTTCGCCGCTGCCGCGGAGGCGGTCGCCGCGGGCGTGGACGGCGTCTTCTGCTACGACCACATCTGGCCGATCGGCCAGCCGGAGCGACCGGCGCTGGCGCCGTTCCCGCTCCTCGGCGCGCTGGCGACCATGCTCGGCCCGACCGGCAGCGCGGGGGAAGGTCCATTTCTCGGGACGCTGGTGGCGCGGGTGGGCCTCGTCCCCGACGCGGTGCTCGCCGCGCAGTTCCTCGCGCTCGAGGCGCTGGCCCCGGGACGCGTGATCGCCGGCCTCGGCACCGGCGACCGCTTGAGCGAGAAGGAGAACCGCGCCTACGGGATCCCCTTCGCGCCCGCGGCGGAGCGCCGGGCCGACATGGTCGAGCTCGGCCGGGAGCTGGTCCGGGCGGGGCTCCCGGTATGGGTGGCCGGCGGGCCCGCCGGCCGGATGGAGGAGGCGCGGGCGGTCGGAGCGGCACTCAACGTGTGGGACGTCGAGCCTGCGCTCGTGGCGCAGCGGACGGCGGGACCCGACGGCCTCGAGGTGACGTGGGCCGGCCCACCGCCCTCGGCCTCGCCGCCGATCGCCGATCGCCTGGGCGCGCTGCACGGAGCCGGCGCCAGCTGGGCCGTGTTCGCCTGGCCGGTCGACGTCGAGGAGCTGGCCGCGGCGGCGCGCGATCTCGGCGAGGGCGCCGGGTCCGGTGGCGCGGCATGGGGGTCGTAGACTTCCCCGATGGAGTTCCGCCGAATCAACGGGTTGCCGCCCTACGTGTTCGCCACCATCAACGACCTCAAGGCGGCAGCACGGCGGAGCGGACGCGACGTCATCGACCTCGGCTTCGGGAACCCCGACCTGCCGTCGCCCGACGTCGCCGTGGCCAAGTTGGCCGAGGCGGCCCAGAACCCGCGTAACCACCGGTACTCCGCTTCGCGCGGCATCCCCAAGCTGCGCAGCGCCATCACAGACCTCTACCAGCGCAAGTTCGCGGTCGGCCTCGACCCCGAGACCCAGGTGGTCACGACCATCGGGGCCAAGGAGGGCTTCTCGCACCTGATGTGGGTCCTGGTGGGCCCGGGCGACACGGCGCTGGTGCCGTCGCCCTCGTACCCGATCCACATCTGGGGCCCGCTGTTCGCCGGTGCGGATGTGCGCCAGGTGCCCCTGCAGGGGCCCGACGCGGAGTCGGTCGACGCGCCCGATCCGGGTGAGGCGTTCTTCGACGGCCTCATGCACGCCTGGGAGGAGTCATGGCCCAAGCCGCGGGTCATCGTCCTCTCCTTCCCGCACAACCCGACCACCGCCTGCGTCGACCTCTCCTTCATGGAGCGCCTCGTGGCCTTCGCCCGCGAGCACGAGGTGGTGCTCGTGCACGACTTCGCCTACGCCGACCTCGGCTTCGACGGCTACGACCCGCCCTCCATCCTCCAGGTCCCCGGCGCCACCGACGTGGCGGTGGAGATCTACACCATGACCAAGTCCTTCTCCATGGCCGGGTGGCGCGTCGGCTTCGTGGTCGGCAACCAGGAGATCGTGCAGGCGCTGACCAAGCTCAAGACGTATCTCGACTACGGGACGTTCCAGCCCATTCAGATCGCCGCCATCGTGGCCATGAACGAGGCGCCGGAGTACCCCAAGGAGATCAACGAGATCTACCGGTCGCGGCGCGACACGCTGTGCGACGGCCTCAACCGGATCGGGTGGCACCTGGCGCCGCCCAAGGGGACGATGTTCGTGTGGGCGCCCATCCCCGAGCCCTACCGCGAGATGGGCTCGCTGGAGTTCTCCAAGTACCTGGTCAGCGAGGCCGGCGTCGCCACCTCACCCGGCGTCGGGTTCGGCCCCGGCGGGGACGGCCACGTCCGCTTCGCCCTCATCGAGAACGAGCAACGCATCGGCCAGGCCGTGCGCCACCTGCGGGCCGCCCTGACGAAACTGGGGTAGGAGGGCGGGCCTCACGCCGCGCTCACAGGTTGGATTGAGGCGGGTGGGGCAAGATCCCATACCATGGCGCGCGCGGACCATTCGGGCGTTGCGCTGGAGGCGCCGGCCACGGGTGCGTTCCCGAGGTGCACGACCGTCAGCCCGGGCCACCTTTTCTGCTCCAGCGGCACCAGGTCTTCGGCGTAGCCCGAGGTGGTGGGCTGACCGCGGGGGTGGGCGGCCGTGGGTTGGAACCCGACCGACGCCGAGCCGCCCAGTGCGAGCAGGTACGGGGGCGCCGCCGCGGCACCCGCCGGCGGTCCGGACCAGACGCCGATGAGGACGGCAGCTGCCGCGGCTGTGGCAGTCACCGCCCAGACCGCAGCACGGGCGAGCGAGCCCGTCCGGTTCTTCCCTCGTGGCCACCGCCCCGTGCCCCCACCGCCCTGTGAGGGGTCTCCAACCGGCATTAGGGGAGGCCGGTTCCGGGCACGGTCGTCCGAACCTTCTCGAGCGCTCCGTTGCGCTTCGCTCGCGCCACCGCTGCGTTGCTGTCGGGCGCGGTGACCATGTAGAGCGTGCGCCGGTCGTCGTCGCCCAACATGCAGGCGTAGCAATTCATGGACGTCGCCACACGCTCGCGGACATGTCCGCCCTCGGCCACGCGCACGCACTCCGGAGCCAAGCGCGTTGGCCACCCACACGGAGCCGTCGGCACACAGGCAGATGCCGTCGGGGGCGATGCCCTCCAACGCAGCCCAGACGCGCCGGTTGGTGAGCGTGCCGTCGGGGGCGCGGTCGAACGCGGAGAGCCGGCCACCGAAGCTCTCGGCGATGATGAGCATGCCGCCGTCCTCGGTGATGACGGCGCCGTTCGGGAACTGCAAGTCGGCAGCAGCCTCGTGGCTGGAGCCGTCGGGATCGACACGCACGAGCGATGCGGGGGCGATGGCGCTCGACTCCACAGATCCGTCGTAGAGGCCGTCGAGGTCGAAGCCGAAGTTGCCCGAGTATGCCTGGCCGTTGGACGCCACCACCATGTCATTGGCGTGCCACGTCGCCCAGGGCTTCAAGTCGCCGTGCTCGACGAGCATCCCATCCTGCTCGCGACGCAGGATGATGCGGTCGAGGCGTGAGTTGAAGAGGAGGCGGCCGTCGGGAAGCCAGCCCAGACCCGCCGGCTCGCCGTCGAAGTCCACCTCGACCCGGCGCTCGCCGTCGGAGGACACCGAGATGACGGCGTGGTCGAAGAAGTCCGAGTACCACAGCCGGCCGTCGTGCCAGCGTGGGCACTCCCCGAAGTAGAGGCCGGACACGAACGGGTCGGCGGTCAGGGTTTCACTCGTCACGATGCGCACCTCCACTCCTGGCGGGGAACCCGGCACCGCAGTTCAGCACAGGCGATGCCCGGAGCGGGGGCCGCCCGGCGGGGGTACCTTTGGCCGGTGACGTACTGGGTCCTCAAGGTGGTCCTGACCCCGATCTTCTTCGTGCTGTTCCGCGTGAAGGTGGAGGGTCGGGAGAACATCCCCCAGCACGGCCCGGTCGTGCTGGGGGCCAACCATCAGTCCTTCTGCGACTCCTTCTTCATCCCTCTGGTGGTCCGGCGCAAGGTCACGTTCCTGGCCAAGGCTGAGTACTTCGACTCGTGGAAGACGGCCTGGTTCTTCCGGGCCGCCGGCCAGATCCCGATCCGCCGGACCGGGGGCAGCGCCTCCGAGCGGGCGCTCGAGACCGCACGGAACGAGGTCCTCGGCCGGGGGCAGATCCTCGGCCTGTACCCGGAGGGCACCCGCTCTCCGGACCCCTACGTGCACAAGGGTCGGACCGGGGTGGCCAGGCTGTCGCGCGAGTGTGGGGCGCCCGTCGTCCCCGTCGGTGTCATCGGGACGGTCGAGGTGCAGCCGGTCAACTCCAACTTCATGCGGCCCTTCAAGACCGTGATCATCCGCTTCGGCGCGCCGATGCAGATGGAGCCGCCCGAGAACCCGGACGACCCGCTGGCGAACCACGACCACAGCGAGTGTCGGGCCTTCACCGACGGGCTGATGCACGAGATCGCCCGGCTCTCCGAGCGCGAATACGTCGACGAGTACGTACCCCCACGGGCCGGCCTCGCCACTGCCTGACCCAATGACCTGAGCAAATACACGCAGACAGGCGATTCGTAAGCATTCTGAAACAGGCGGTTCACATTGACCGCCTAACCTGGACCTATGGCTGGCTACGTCGTGCGGATCGCGCTGCCGGACCGCCCCGGTGCGCTCGGGCTGGTGGCCAGCAGGATCGGGGCCGTCGGGGGCGACATCGTGGCCATCAACATCCTGGAGCGCGACGAGGGTCAGGCCGTGGACGAATTCGTGGTCGAGATCGGCGGGCACCATCTCGTCGATCTCCTGGAGAGCGAGATCCACGAAGTGGACGGCGTCGCCGTCCTGGAGATCAGGGCGGCGGACTCGACGACGTCGGCGGGCTGACGACGTAGGCGCAGACGTGCGCCCCGTCCATGAGATGTGCCACCCGGCGCACCGTCGCTCCGGGGAGCGCATCGCGGATGAAGGCGAGTTCGCTCGTGCAGGCCTGCCCGAACCCGTGGGCGACCGTGAGGATGGCGCAATTGTGCTCGGTGATCCTCCAGCTGCCGTCAGGGAGTCGCTCGGCGTCGGCCAGATAGCCGTCTTCGTCGAGGATGGCGGTCAGCGCAGCGACCTGCTCGTCAAAGGGGAGGTGCGCGGTGCGCGGGAGGGCGCCGGCAACGCGCCGTTGGCGGCGCTGCTCGAAGAGCTCGTCGACCTGCATCGCGCCTGGGCCGCCGAGATAGCCCAAGAGCTCGGTCGTGAGGTCGCCGTAGCGTTTCGGGTAGAGGTTCTCGGCCGCCGAGGTCAGCTCGTAGACGTGGCGCGGGCGGCCGCGGCGCGCGCCTTCGGCGGTCTCGTCGTGATGGGTGAGGAGCCCGTCATCCTCGAGGTGGTTCATTTGCAGGCGAATGGCTGCAGGGGTGAGGCCCAACGCCTCGGCCACGGCGGACGCGTCCAGCGGACCCTGACGCTTCAACAGGTTGAGGATGGCCCGGCGCGTCGTCGGCAGCTGCTGCAGCGGCGACTCTGGCTCGGGAGCCTCGGCGGGTGTCGCGCTCGCGACGGCATCGAGACTCACGGCAGGATCAGGTGGACGTCGCCGAACTCGTGCCACAGGTACCCCTCCTCCAGGGCTGCCGCGTAGGAGGCCTCGAGGAGCGGCCGCCGGGCGATGGCCTCGAGCATGGCGAGGTGCGAGGCCTCGGGCTCGTGCCACCCGGTCAGAAACCCGTCGATGGACCGCACGGGGTGTTCGGGCGACACGATCGTGTCGGTCCATCCCTCACTCGGGTGCACGTGACCATGTTCGTCGACCACTGACTCGAGCGCGCGCACCACCGTTGTCCCGATGGCGATCACGCGGCCCCCGGAGCGCCGGGTGTCGTTGATGCGGTGGGCGGTGGGGAGTGAGACGCGGAAGTACTCGGGGTACGGCGGCTCGCTGGCCTCCAAGGAGGCGACGCCCGTATGGAGCAGGAGGGGCGCCACGCCGACCCCCTTGGACACCAGGCGCGTGAGCACCTCGGGGGTGAACGGGCGTCCGGCGCTTGGCATCTCGGCCGAACCCGGATCGGTGGCGTAGACGTTCTGGTAGGCCTCGATCGGGTAACTGCCCTGCACGTAGCCGTACCGGATCGGGCGGCCGTGCCGGGCCAGGAAGGTGTGCAGGCCCTCTGGGGTCTCGAGGCTGGAGACCCACAGCCGGACGCCGACGCCGCCGGGTCCGGGGGAGTAGGGGGTCAGCAGCACCACACGGCCTCTCCCGGGGAGCCGGATGGTGTCGGCCGGTGCGGCGCCGAGGTAGGCCTGCCCGTTACGGCGGACCTCCACGGTCCACAGGCCGGCGGGCAGCCGGGTCGAGAGATGCACCTGGACGGCCGAGCCGTCCGGCGCCGTACCGTCGATCTCGGCGGACAGGGTGCCCGACGTGTTGATCACGACGAGGTCGCCTTCGTCGAGGAATCGAGGGAGCTCGGAGAAGGTGGAGTGGACCAGCGCTCCGTCGGACCTGGTCGCCACCAGCATCCGCACGGCGTCGCGGGTCATGCCCGCGGCATTCCGGAGGCGACGGCGCCTCGAGCTCGGGAGGGAGGGAGAACGACAGCGGGTGCAGTTCGGGTAGGCGCTCCCGCACGTCATTCAGGGCCGGGAGCGTGAGGGCGCTCATCCGACCGCTCCCGACGAGAGCAGCTGCCGCGGCTCTGAACCGACCACTCGGGCGGTCACTGCCGATGAGCTCCAGGAAGCTCGGCACGACGGAACTCGGTTCGGGCCGGTCCGAGATGTCCTCGCCGGGGAACGCGGCCTGGTGCATGGCGGTGCGCAGGTCGCCGGGGTCGACCGACCAGACCGTGAGCGTCGGGAACTCGACCGCCAGCACTGCGCCGAGGTGTTCGAGTGCCGCCTTGCCGGCGCCGTAGCCGCCCCATCCTTCGTAGGCCTCAATCCCGGCATCCGAGGTCACGTTGATCACGCGTGGGTGCGGCGAATCGAGCAGAAGCGGCAATGTGTCCTGCAGGAGGCCCAGTGGGGCCACGACATTGACCTCGAAGGCGATGCGCAGGTCACCCAATGGGTAGTCGGCCAGTGAGGGGAGCGGCGATGTCCCGAGCGTCCCGGCGTTGTTGACGACGAGGTCGAGGCCGCCCAACTCGAAGGCGGCGGCGGTCAGGGCGTGACGGTGGTCCGGGTCGGTGATATCACCGACGAGGGCGACGACGCGGGCGGCGTCCGTCGCCTGAGCGCTGATCCGGCCAGCCGCGGCGTCCAGCGTCGATCGGGTCGCGACCGTCGATGACGAGGGACCACCCGGCCCGGGCGAGGCCGGTCGCCAGCGCCTCCCCGAGTCCCCGGGATGCTCCTGTCAAGATCGCCACGCTCATGGCTGCCCACCCTTCCGAGCGGTGTGTCGGTGTCCGCTCTACCGGATGAATATAACAAGGAATCCCTTGCTTTATTTCTCATGATGGCCTGGTCCGTCGATTTTCGGCGCTGCGAAACGGAAAGGGTCCAGCTCAACGGGCTGGAGAACCGGCCCAAACTTCTTTCAGGTCTGGCCCACCATCTGGCTCAGCGGGGTCGTGGTCGAACTGCCGATGAAGTTGTCGTCCCCGGCGTAGTCGGCGGTGATCGGATCGTCGCCGGCCGGCGCCGTGAAGACGTTCAGCGTGGCCTGTCCGTTCGAGACCGTGCTCGTGCCGATCTCGGCTCCGTCTTCATAGAACGTGACCACTCCGGTCTCTCCCGACCCCGTGGTCGGGAAAACGGTCGCGGTGAGCGTCACCGGCTGACCGGCAGTGAAGGGGTTGGCTGAGGCGATGAGTCCGAGCGTGGTCGATGCCCTGGTCACCGTGACGGTTGCCGCAGTGGCGGACGAACTGGCCAAGAAGTCCGGCGCTCCCCCCATACGAGGCAAGCACGGCGTCGGAACCCAACGGCAACGTGGTCAGAAGCATGCTGGTCGACGTGACGCCATCGGTGGTCGTCAGCGTGGAGGTGCCGAGGCTCGTCCCGTTGACCGTGAAGGTGACGGTCCCGTCGGGGTTCGCTCCCCCTGACGTCGGCGCCACGGTGGCCGTGAGCGCGACACTTTGCCCTGATGTCGATGCGGACGGTGACGGAACGACGCTCGTCGTGGTGGGCACCGGTGAGATGGTCTCAGCCATCGTTCCCACCGAACCGGTGAAGCCGGCATCACCGCTGTAGGTGGCCGTGATGCTGTGCGCGGCAGTCGTACCAGAGGCCAGGGGGCACGTTGCCTCCGGCGGTGTGCTGACAAGGAGTGCGATGCCCTGGCAGCTGGGGATCGGGCTCCCACCGTCACTGAACGACACGCTGCCGGTCGGGGACCCGGATCCTGGCGCGTCGACGGCGACAGTGGCCGTGTAGGCCACGGTCTGTCCGACCAAGCCGGCGTCGTGGCTGCTGGTCAGGTCGGTCGACGTCGAGGCCTGTCCGATCGTCAGCGTCACCGTGTTCGTCGATGAGCTGCCGACGAAGTCGTCGTCTCCCTCGTAGACGGCCGTGATCGGATGCGCGCCCAGGTCGAGTGACCCGGTCTGGAAGGTGGCTTGCCCACCGGAGACGGTGCTGCTTCCGATCATGAATCCGTTGTCGACGAACTGAACGGTACCGGTCTCTCCCGAGGCCGAGGAACGTATGGAGGCGGAGAAGACCACGGCTTGGCCCAGAACGGCCGATTCGGCCGAACTGGCCACGGTGACGATCGTCGGCGCTTCGGCCACCCTGAGGTTGACCGGTGCGTCCGACGAACTCGAACCGAAGGTCTCGTCCCCGTTGTAGGTAGCCGTGATGGAGTGGTGGCCCCCCATGAGGCTGGAGATATCGAGGGTGGCCGTGGCTGCCCCGCCTCCCGTGGAGACCGCCACGGTTGCGATGGGATTCGTCTCGTAGTCGAAGAAGGTGACCGCCCCGCTCGGAGTGACCGACGCCGTGGCCGTCGTCGTCACCGTGGCCGTCAGGGTGACGCTTTGGCCGTAGGTCGAGGTAGGCGCGGACGACGCGACGGTCGTCCGCGTCGGGACCTGTCCGACCAGGCCAGGGACGTGGGTGCTGGCCACGTCGGTCGAAGTCGGCGCCGCATTGACCGTCTGAATGACGGTGTTCGCCGAGGAGCTGCCGACGAAGTTGTCGTCCCCCTCGTAGACGGCCGTGATCGGATGAGTGCCCTGGGTCAGTGACCCGGTCTCGAAGCTGGCTTGCCCGCCCGAGACGGTGCCGCCGCCGATCAAGGACCCGTTGTCGACGAACTGGACGGTACCGGTTTCGCCGGCTGCCCACGAGCTGATCGTGACGGTCAAGACGACAGGTTGGCCGACGATCGTCGAATCGGCCGAACTGGCCACCGTGACAATCGTTTGCGTCTCGGCCACGTTGAGGATGACAGGCGCACTCGACGTGCTCGACCCAATGGTCGCGTCCCCGTTGTACGTCGCGGTGATGGAGTGGAAGCCGGCCATCAGGCTGGAGACATCAGCGCTGGCGATGGCCGTGCCGGCAACCGCAGAAACGCCCACGGTGGCGATCGGGTTCGTCTGGAAGTCATAGAAGGTGACCGTCCCCGTCGGGATGCCCGATGCGGTCACCATCGGGGTCACCGTGGCCGTCAGCGTCACGCTCTGGCCGTAAATCGAAGTGGGGGACGATGACGCGACGGTCGTCTCCGTCGGGACCTGACCGACCGCCTGGACCAATGAGGCGTTGCTAGCGGCGTGGTCCTCGTCGCCGCTGTAGCTGGCGACGATGGAATGAGTCGCGCCGGATTCGTACGTCTCGGCACAGGCGACCTGCAGCGGGGCGACCGACGGCAGGATCAATGACTGGCAGCCGGCTACGGGGCTCCCATCGTCCGTGAACGAGACCGTGCCGGTCGGCGTCCCCGTCCCCGGCGTGACGAGCGAGACAGTCGCCGTGTCGATCACCGGTTGCCCCGGCTGGGGGCTGGTCGAAGAGGGCGTGATCGTGAGGTTGGTGGGGTCCGGATTGACGATCTGAGTCAGAGTGGCCGACGTGCTGGTGGCGAAGACGACGTCGCCGCCGTACGTCGCGGTGATCGAGTCGGAACCGACCGGCAGACTCGTCACGTCCAGCGTGGCAGCGGTGACTCCCGTCGCGCTGGTCGTGACGGGGGAGCTGCCGAGGGGATCGCCGTTGGCGAAGAAGGAGACCGAACCCGTTGGGCCGGACCCCGACACCGGGAGGACGGTGGCCGTGAGCGGCACACCTTGCCCGAAGTGCAGGCCGGCCGCGGCCGAACTCGAGACACGTGTCGAGGTGGCGGTGGGAGGACCACCACCAATGAGTCCGACCTCGTCCGCGTGCGAGTAGTCGGCGGTGGCGCCGTGGAGGACGGTCGCAAAGGCCCCAGAGGATGTTCCGGTGTCCACGAAATATTCGGCCCCGGTTTGGGGCACAAAGCCATCTTCGAAGACGGGGTCCGCGCTCCCGGCGAGTGAGAGCGTGCCATTGGTGATGCGCCCAGATGCGGCGACCGAACTCGGCGCCCCATCGATACCGAAGGCCAGAAGTCCGTCCGGTTCGTTCGCGAACGTCGACGACCCGTTCATGTCGATCAGGCCGCCCGGGGCGACGCCGATGGTGCCGTCGTTGGTCATCGCACCGGAGGTCGTACGGCCGAGACCAACGGTGCCATTCACCGTGAGGGTGCCGGTGTTCACGATCGGGCCTTCGAGGGTGAGCCCGGGGTCTCCGGACGTGCCCGCAGGATCGACCGTGAGTGATCCGTCGTTCTGCAGCCCGACCGACACGGTCAGGTCTGCTGTCGTGCTGGTGGTGCTGATCCCGATGGTGAGGCTGCTGCCGGCCGACACCGTGAGATGGCCGATGGAGAACGACCCGGCGCTCAGGAAGACGTTCGCGTTGCCCGAGACGCAGACGTCGGCGCCGGTGCTGTTCGGGACGCCGGCCGTCCAGTTGGCGGCGGAGTCCCAGTCGCCTGCATCACCGCCGCCACCACCGGTCCAGGTGTCGTTACAGCTCGGTGTCTCCGCCGCAGGGGCACTGCCCGAGACGAAGGAGGAGGCGTCGAAGACGATCGTCGTCCCGGCCACGATCAGCAGGCCGGCGACGACGAAGCCGAGTCTTCCGGCAAGACTTCGCAGAGGCGGGCGCTCTCGACTTCGAAGCCCGGCATTGCGAAGTCTCACGTTGCACTCCCCGCGTTGTGGCTGCAGCCAGCGCCCAGTCGTGCACGCACCCGGAGCGCCCACTGTCATTCTGTCCGCTGCACGCGTGTGGCGGTAGGGCCAATCCGGAACCATCTCGCAGATTTCGTGCGTGAAACGTGGATTTTCTGCGTGGGCTCACGACCCTGCGTCGAGACCCGCCCAGCCCATGGACTTCTCGACCACGCGGCGCCAAACGGCATAGGTGGCGTCGGCGAGCTCGGGAGCCGACTGAGGTACGAACGTTTGCTCGGGCTGCCAGAGTGCGGCCAGCTCGCCGAGCGACGACCACACCCCCTCGGCCAGGCCAGCGACCGTGGCCGCGCCGAGCGCGGTCGACTCGAGCGAGCGCGGTCGCGCCACCGGCATGCGGCTCTGCTCGGCCTGCAGCTCGAGGAGGAGGTCCATGGCGGCGGCACCCCCGTCGGCCCGCAGCGCGGACAGTGGGTGGGCCGACACGGCGGCCATCGCATCGGTCATGTCGCGGACCTGGAAGGCCATCCCCTCCACACAGGCCCGGGCCAGCTGGGCGCGGCCGGCGCCGCGGGTGAGCCCGGTGACGATGCCGCGCGCCGGGGATCCCACCACGGACTGCCGAGGCCGGTGAGGGCGGGGACGAAGGTCACGCCGCGGCTGTCGGGCACCGACGCCGCCAGCGGTCCGACCTCGGCGGCGGTCGAGATGATGCCCAGTCCGTCGCGCAGCCACTGGATCGCCGCGCCGGAGACGAAGGCGGAACCTTCGAGCGCGTACGCCACGCGGCGTCGTGGGTCGTCCGCATGATCGGCGAGGTCCCAGGCGCAGCTGACCGTGAGCCCGTCGGGAGCTGGCGGGCGCTCCGGGCCCGCGTTGGCCAAGGCGAAGCTGCCGGTGCCGTAGGTGACCTTCACCATCCCGGGCTCGAAGCAGGCCTGCCCGAAGAGCGCGGCCTGCTGGTCGCCGAGCACCCCCGAGACCGGGACGCCGTCGAGGACGGCCGACGCCGAGCCGAGATCGCTCAGCGCGGCGGTGCCGAAGCGGCCGGCCGACGGTCGCACCTCGGGGAGTGTGTGCGGGGGGACACCGAAGATGTCGCAGAGGTCGGGGGACCAGGAGAGGGTGGCCGTATCGAGCAGCAGGGTGCGGCTGGCGTTCGACGGGTCCGTGGCGTAGGTCCCGCCGGACCCGCCGGACCCGCCGGTCAGGTTCCACAGGACCCAGGTGTCGACCGTGCAGAAGGAGAGGTCCGGGCTGTCCGGGGCGAGCGCAAGGTCGCCGTGGCGCAGCAGCCAGGCGGCCTTGGTGGCGCTGAAGTAAGGGTCGAGGACGAGGCCGGTCGTGGCTCGCACGAGCGGCAGGTGCCCCGCCTCGGTGAGCTCGGCGCAGAGCGCAGCCGTGCGGCGGTCCTGCCAGACGATGGCGCGGTGCAGCGGCCGTCCCGTCGAGCGGTCGAACGCCACGAGGGTCTCGCGCTGGTTGGTGATTCCGATGGCGGCGACGGTGTCGCCCGCTACGGCGAGGCGACCGCCGACCTCGGCCAGGGTGGCCCGCACGGCCTCCCAGATCTCGGCCGGATCGTGCTCGACCCAGCCCGGGCGGGGGAAGTGCTGCGTCAGCTCCCGGTAGCCGACGTCGGAGACCCGGGCCTGCTCGTCGACGGCCAGGGCTCGTACCCCGGTCGTACCCGCATCGATGGCGACGACGACCCTCCCCATGGGGTGCCGACGCTAACGCTTCGCCGATATCCGGCGTCGTGGAGGGCCGCTCTTGGGGGCTCTCGGCGCGCAAACAATCGCGAACGGCCCGTGACCAGCATGAATGGCGCACCCATTTGATTGACAACGTGTAACTACAGTGCTGTAATGACACAGCATCTCGTGTCTCGGGGAGGGGCCAACCACTATATATTGTGGTGAGGCCCTTTTGCCCCTCCGGGCGCTGGATCGGGAGACGCGCCGTGAGACACCGCTCCGCTGGACTGGAGGTGGGGTGACGGCGACGACCAATAGGTAGCACGCAGACAGATCGAATCAGCAACGCAGGCAATAGCGAAACCCCTCAAGAGCGAGCCCAACAGGAGGACCCCAGCGCCATGGCCATCGCCCCCCAGCGATCCGAGATCGGCATCCGGCGGCACTTCACCACCGAAGGCGTCCACCCCTACGACGAGGTCTCCTGGGAGCGGCGCGACGCCCGCATCACGAACTACCGGGACGGCACCGTGGCCTTCGAGCAGCTCGGCGTCGAGGTGCCCGAGTCCTGGAGCGTGAACGCGACGAACATCTTGGCGCAGAAGTACTTCCGGGGGACCCTCGGCACCGAGGAGCGCGAATGGTCGCTGCGCCAGGTGGCCGACCGGGTGGCCGACACGCTGACGGCGTGGGGCATCAAGGACGGCTACTTCGTCGACGACGAGGAGGCCCTGGTCTTCAACCACGAGCTCAAGTACCTCATCATCCACCAGCGGGCGGCGTTCAACTCACCGGTCTGGTTCAACATCGGCGTCCAGGGCGTGCCCCAGCAGGCCTCAGCGTGCTTCATCCTCGCCGTCGAGGACACGATGGACTCGATCCTCAACTGGTACACCGAGGAAGGCGTCATCTTCAAGGGCGGCTCGGGCGCCGGCGTGAACCTGTCGCGCATCCGCTCGTCGCACGAGCTGCTCAAGGGCGGCGGCACGGCATCGGGCCCGGTCAGCTTCATGCGCGGCGCCGACGCGTCAGCCGGCACGATCAAGTCCGGTGGTAAGACGCGCCGCGCCGCCAAGATGGTCATCCTCGACGCGGACCACCCCGACGTCGAGGACTTCATCTGGTGCAAGGCGATCGAGGAGCGCAAGGCCCGCGTGCTGCGTGACGCCGGCTTCGACATGGACCTCGACGGAGCGGACAGCCACTCGACCCAGTACCAGAACGCCAACAACTCCGTGCGGGTGACCGACGAGTTCATGGAGGCTGTGATCGACGGGCGCGACTGGAACCTGACGGCGCGCACGGACGGCTCGATCGTCCGGACGGTGCCAGCCCGCGATCTGTTCCGCCAGATCGCCCACTCGGCCTGGGAGTGCGCCGACCCGGGACTGCAATACGACACGACCATCAACCGCTGGCACACGGCGCCGGTGACGGGCCGGATCAACGGGAGTAACCCGTGCTTCCCCGGCTCGGCCAAGGTGCACACAGACAAGGGCCTGATCCCGTTCTCGGAGCTGCTGGAGCGGGCGAACGCGGGAGAGACGTTCGGGATCTACACCCACGACGCCACCAACCCCGACCAGCCGTCGCAGGAGATGGTGATCACCTCGCCCGAGGCGTTCATGATCACGGGTTACAACGACATCGTCCGGTTGCGACTCGACAACGGAGTGGAGCTGCGGTGCACGCCCTCCCACAAGATCTTCACCGCCAACCGGGGCTACGTGGAGGCTCGACACCTCCTCTTCGACGACGAGGTGAAGCTTTTGGACCTCGAGGCACCGGCGGTCGAAGCCGACTTGGGCCTGCCCGTCTCGTCGGATCCGGTGGACTACTGGACGAAGGGTGACCACGCGCTACCGCTGCGCTTCCCTGACATGTGGTCGGAGGAGTTCGCGCACTATCTCGGTTGGGTGATCGGCGACGGGTCCACGTCGGGGACGACGGTGGCCTCCATTTACGGGAGCGACGAGGATCGGGAGGAGATCCTGCCGCGGCATGCCGAGCTACTCGACTGGGTGAACTGCGGGCGCCCGATCAAGCTGTCCGAGCAAGCGAACGGCACGGTCCAGCTCCGCCTGGCCCGACGCGCCTTCAAGCAGTTCATTGAGGCGCTCGGGGTGAAGCCGGTCAAGGGGCCCGAGAAGACCGTGCCATGGTCGATTGAGCAGGCACCGCCCGATATGGTGGCGGCATTCCTCCGCGGCCTCTTCGATGCTGACGGGTGCGTGGTCGACTCCGGGAAGAACCGCTACGTGGGACTGGGCTCGACTTCGCCCGAGCTGCTGCGGGGCGTGCAGACGCTGCTGAGCACCTTCGGGATCATGAGCCGCATTTTCCAAACGAAGGATGCGCGGACGGAGGGCTCGTTCACCTACACGAACAAGACCGGCGAGACGAAGCGGTACGGGCATTCGGCGGCCTACGACCTGAGGATCACGTCGGTTTCGGTGACCCGGTTCGCTCAGCACATCGGGTTCTCGCTCGCCCGAAAGGCAGCCCATTTGCGAAGCACGGTCGTGGATGCGCCGAAGGGCCCGTACTCGGCGCGCACCACGGCTCACTTGCTCGAGCGCACCAACGATGGCGTCGAGCTGACCTACAACTTGACCGAACCGCGCAACCACTCGTACGTGGTGAATGGGGTAGTTGTACGCAACTGCAGTGAATACGTTCACCTCGACAACTCAGCCTGCAATCTGGCCTCCATGAATTTGCTCACGTTCCTCGACGAGAACGACGAGTTCGACGTGGAGGGCTTCAAGGCGGCCGTGGCGGTCGTCTTCACCGGCCAGGAGATCATGGTCGGCAACGCGGACTACCCGACCGAGAAGATCGGCGAGACGACGCGCGCCTTCCGCGAACTCGGCATCGGCTACGCCAACCTGGGAGCCCTCCTCATGGCACAAGGCCTGCCCTACGACTCCGACGCCGGTCGGGCCTGGGCGGCGGCCATCACGGCGTTGTTGACTGGGCACGCCTACGCCACCTCGGCCCGCACCGCGGCCCGTATGGGACCGTTCGCCGGCTTCCACGACAACGCAGAGCCGATGCTCAACGTCCTGCGCATGCACCAGGCCGAGGCGGCCCGGATCGACGAGGATGTCGTGCCGCCCGAACTGCTCTCGGCAGCCCAGGAGACCTGGGACCGGGCGGTCGACCTGGCCGAGGCCTATGGAGTGCGCAACTCGCAGGCCTCGGTGCTGGCCCCGACGGGCTGCCTGGTGGGCGGCACGCTGGTGTCGACCAGTCGCGGGCTGGTGCGGCTGCACTCCCTGGGTGATCCGGACGGCGCGCAGTGGCAGGACCTGGGGATCGAGGTGGCGACCGACGAGGGCCCGCGCCTCGCCACGAAGTTCTACGTGAACGGCGTCGAGAACGTGGCCATCGTGGAGACCAATCGGGGTCACCAGATACGTGGCACCGCGACGCACCGGATCCGTGTCGTGGATCCGTCGAGCGGCGTGTGGGCGTGGCGCCGCTTCGGCGACGTGACGGAAGACGACCTGGTGCCTTTGGCGCTGGGTTCCCTGGTGGGTGATCCCCAAGAGGTGACCTTGCCGCCCCTCGCCGACGCGTACTGGACCGGCGAGCACCACGTCCGCGTGCCGCGCCGAATGGACGTTGCGCTGGCGGAGATAGTCGGTTACTTCATGGGCGACGGCTCGCTGCACAGCCGCGGTCTTCGGTTCTGCGTGGCCGAAGCCGACTTCGACGTGGTCGAGCGCCTGCAGATCCTTGCCAAGGAGTGCTTCGGCGTCGCGACCAAGGTGACGCCGAAGCGCGGGTACCGTGAAGTCCGCTTCGACTCAGTGCGCCTCGCTCTGTGGTGGGAGGCGTGTGGTTTCGCCAAGCACCTGCCCGCGGAGGGGCACACGGGCAAGGGATACACGGCCCACGTGCCCGATGCGGTGTTGCACGCCAACGACCGTGAGGTCTACGCCGCCTTCCTGCGGGGCCTCTACGAAGCCGACGGCGACACGAGTGCCGGTTATCCGACGTTGAAGAACACGTCGCTCCAAATGGTACGTGACGTGCAGTCGATCCTCCTGGCCCTCGGGTTTCCCGCCACCCTCTCGGTGCGGCACCGCACTCCGGGAAGGAGCTGGGGAACCGCGCCGCTGGGCACGCTGCGGCTGCTCAATGCCACTTACTCGCAGCCTTGGCTCGACCAGATCGGCTTCATGAGCGACCGTAAGACCGCGGGCGTCCACGTTGCCGATCCGGCGATCGCCCAGACCGGCCGTCACGACTACGTGCCGCTGACGCGGGTCCTGATCGACCGCCTGGCTCCCGAGAACGACCGCCTGCGCCGGGTGCTCCTCATGGAGCACAGCCGCGGCCGAGTCAGCCGTCGCGTGGCGACAGAGCTCTTCGACCGGACGGGTGACGCCGAGCTCGGCCATCTGCTCGGCTTCTTCTACGACACGGTGCGGTCCGCTGAGCTGGGGGACGAGGAGTTCACCTATGACGTGTCGGTACCCGACAACGTGACCTACATCGCCAACGGCTTCGTGAGCCACAACACCATCGGTCTGCTCATGGACTGCGACACCACGGGTGTCGAGCCCGACTTGGGGCTCGTCAAGACGAAGAAGCTGGTCGGCGGCGGCACCATGTCGATCGTCAACCAGACGGTGCCCCGGGCGTTGGCCAAGCTCGGCTACGGGGTCGAGCAGGCCGAGGACATCGTGGCGTACATCGACGAGCACATGTCGATCCTCGGCGCGCCGCACCTGGCTCCCGAGCACCTGCCCGTCTTCGCCTGCTCCATGGGCGACAACACCATCCACTACTCGGGCCACATCCGCATGATGGGGGCGGTCCAGCCCTTCATCAGCGGTGCCATCTCGAAGACCGTCAACATGCCCGAAGACGTGAGTGTCGAGGACGTGGAACAGCTGCACATCGACGCCTGGCGTCTGGGGATCAAGGCCGTGGCCATCTACCGGGACAACTGCAAGGTGGCGCAGCCGCTGTCGACGACCAAGAAGTAGGCTGCGACGGCGGGTGGCGACACCGCTCCCGCCGGCTCGGAGGCCGAGGCCAGGGACCGCGAGGTCACGGCCCGTATCGCCGAGCTCGAGGCGGCCCTTGCGCAGTCGCAGCAGCGGGCGGCCTCGCCGTTGGTGGTCGGCGCGGTGCGCGAGCGCCTGCCCCGCAAGCGCAACTCGAAGACGTTCTCGTTCCGGGTGGCCGACTGTGAGGGCTACGTGACGGTGGGCGAGTACGAGGACGGCCGCCCGGGCGAGGTGTTCATCAAGGTCTCCAAGCAGGGCTCGACCCTGGCCGGAATCATGGATGCCTTCTCCATTTCGCTCAGCCTCGGGCTGCAGCACGGCGTGCCGCTGGCCACCTTCGTGCGCAAGTTCGCCAACATGAAGTTCGAGCCGGCGGGCATCACCGACGACCCCGAGCTGCGCATCGCCACCAGCCTCATCGACTACATCTCCCGCCGGCTGGCGCTCGACTTCCTCCCGGTGGAGGAGCGCACCGAGCTCGGCATCCTCTCCACACAGGAGCGGACGCAGCCGACGCTGCCCGGTGTGGAGGAGATGGCGACGCCGTCGATCGGTCTCGTCGAGGACGGGCTCAGCGACGGTGTGGTGGCGGCCTCCACCGAGGGAGTGGTGGCGGCGGAGCGGCCGACGGCCCGGGCGGAGCAGCTCGACGCGCCGCTCTGTTACAACTGCGGCAACACCATGCAGCGGGCCGGCTCCTGCTACGTCTGCGGGAGCTGCGGTTCGACCAGCGGGTGCTCGTAGCGACAGTTTGCGTTCGGTGACCCCGGGGCCTCTGCGCGATCGGGACCAGTAGACGGGTCGCCCAAATCGGCACAGCGATCTGGGGCCCGATGGGCGAGTTGCAGGGGCCCCAAGGCTTCGGGAGTTGCCCCAAGCCAGCGCAGCTCGGCCCGCTGCATTGCCGCCGAGGAGCGGTGCAGCGAGGTCTTGGGACCCATACCGGTCGACACCCAGCGTTCGCGGGCTGAATTACAGTGCCAAGTGGGTCTCCGTTCCCGGAACGCTCCGCGATCGTTGGGAAGTGCTCTGGGCGGCCCGCGCCGGCCGACGTTCAGTTCTCGATAACGAAGTGGTAAGTGAACGGCGCCGATGCGGGAATCAGGGTAGAGGTCCGGTGGCCCGAGTTCACGATGACTTTCGTCCCGCCTGCGCCGACGTCGACCGCGGAGGGTCCGAGGAGGATCTCTTTGTGGGAGCTGTTTGACGGCACGATGCTCGCGAAGCTCGGCTGATGGCCCACGGCGCCGATGCTCACCCAGGAACGGCCAGTCGACGTTGTCACCGTAACTGCGTATAGGGCCATGTTGACCCGATAGGTGGCCGTGCCCGCCCCGGTCGAGATCGGGGTTACCAGCGGCTCCTTCGATGAGGTGGCGGTGGGGTGGTGCTGGGCCCCCTGTAGCGAGTTCGGATTGTTCGTCCCGCTCTTGTCGATGACGCCGGCTTCGACCAGCCCGAGCACCGTACCCGCGGCCAGCACGGCGATGGCGACCACCACGACCAGAACCCGGAGCCAGCGGGCCGGGTCGAGCCTGGAAGAGTGGCCGCGGACCGCGGGGATCTCGGCGGTGTCCGCGTAGGTCGGATAGTTGTCGCGAAAGAGCTGACCCTGCCTCTCCGTGGCCGTCCGGTCGACGATGGCCGTCGCGGGCGGATCGGGCGTCAGTGCTGCTTCGTCGGCTTGCACGTCCATGGCCGCTTTCTCGACCTCCCACGCCACGAATCTGAACTTCAGCCAATTATGCGGCCCCGACACGCCCTTGCGGGATCACACGGGGACACACGGGCCTACATTTACGGTACCGGTTGCAACGGGTACAACAATCGCGCGTGGAAGGGCCAGATAGTGGGCATGACCGGGGTCGAGTCGTAACGGGCTCTCTGGGTCGGACATTGTTGAACCAACGATCGATTGCGAGGTGTGGGCCGGGGCGAGGCCACCGGCCGCCACCGCCGGAGCGCCCAGTCCCAGGCCCGAGCACGAACCACGAGGACGGCCCCGGTCCGCCAGGGCACGTCAGGCAAGGGGGATCTGCCAGGTCGTGGTGCGTACTTCGGCCGGGATTGCGGTCGGCCGCAGCAGCTCACGGAACCACTGCCGTCAGTCCACATCCGCCGTCCGGGCGACCGGAGAAGGACGAAACGAGGCCCGGCAGACTCGTCGGCCTACCTGCTTGATGAACGACGACAGGGTCCGAGCAGGCGGCCGGCACGCCGGGTGGACGGTCTCGATCACGGATCACGTTGCCCGCATCGACGTGCTCGCCGCGGCGAGGTCATCGATTCTCGATGGATGTGTCGACCGAGCTCGAGTCCGCCGGCTCGGCCGATGGCGCTGTTGGGTTTCGATCCCTTGGACGACGTGGAGCGGCTCTTGGACGGGCGGTCAGCGGAGCCAGGGCCGAGCACCTCGCGGCACACACCTACCCGCCTCGATTGCCGCTTCACGGTCGCCACCTCGCGGTCTCGAACGAGAAGGGGGACGCTCCGGAACCCTTCTCCGTTACACCAGGCAGCGCATGGACCCTTCCGCCGCCATCGGACGGCCTCGCTGAACCGGATGCGGGCGGGCGTTATGGTTGGCGGCTGACGGGGCGTCAGAAACGGGGGCACGCGTTGGATGATCTGAGCGGCAAGGTGGCCGTCGTCACCGGGGGAGCGAGTGGCATCGGCCGCGGCATCACCGAGGCGCTGCTGGAGGAGGGGGCACGGGTGGTCATCGCCGACGTCGAGGAGCCGGTGCTCGAGGCGACGGTGAAGGAGCTGGCCGACGCCGACGACGGCACCGTCCGTGGCGTGGTCACCGACGTTTCCTCCGCGCCCTCGGTCGAGGCACTCGCCGCGAAGTCTTTGCCCAGGAGGGCGCGTGCCACCTGCTTTTCAACAACGCCGGGGTGACGTCGGGCGGGGGAGGTCGGCCGTGGGAGCAGGAGCCCAACGACTGGGCCTGGTGCTTCTCGGTCAACGTCTTCGGCGTGGCCAACGGCATGCTGTCCTTCGTGCCCCGCATGATCGAGTCGGGGGAGCCCGGCGTCGTGATCAACACGTCGAGCATGGACGGCGGCATAGCCCCGGTTCCGTACGCCTCGGTCTACGCCTCCAGCAAGGCGGCCATCTCGTGCCTCACCGAGGCGCTGGCCCACCAGCTGATCGTCGCCGGCACCGACCTGCGGGCCTCCGTCTTCTATCCCTCCGGAGGCCTGCTCGACACCGGACTGTGGACCGCCCAACGCAACCGCCCTGCCGCTCTGCAGCGGACGCGCCCGCGGCCACCGGCGCCTGGGACCACCTTCGAGGAATTCAAGGAGCAGCTGGCAGCGTCGGGCCGCTCTGTCGATGTGATGGACCTGCGCGAGCTCGGCCGTTTTTGCGTGCAGGGCGTCAAGCGGGGCGACTTCATCATCGGGTACGGGCTCGAGGAGGCTGCGTCCATGCTGCACCGCCGGGCCGACGCCATCGGGGCGGGGCAGCTTCCCCCGGCGGCGCTGAGCTGATGACCGCGACCGCCCCCGAACGGGCCCGCTACACGGTCGTCTCCGCCGACGGCCACGCCGGCGGCGACATCCAGGACTACCGGCCGTACCTGGCCAGTCGTTGGCACGACGAGTTCGACGCCTGGGCCGCCGAGTACGTGAATCCCTACGCGGACCTCCTCGCGCCGATCGCCTACCGAAGTTGGGACAGCGGCCGGCGCCTGGCCGAGACGGAATCCGACGGCATCGCGGCCGAGGTGCTCTTCCCCAACACCGTGCCGCCCTTCTTCGCCGAGGGCAACCTCGTCGCCCTGCCGCCGTCACCCGAGGACTACGAGCGGCGCTGGGCCGGGGTGCAGGCCCACAACCGCTGGCTGGCCGACTTCTGCGCGGCCACGCCGGGCCGACGGGCCGGCATCGTCCAGGTCTTCGCCAACGACATTGACGACGCGGTGGCCGAGGTGCGCTGGGCCGCCGCCACCTTCGACCCGTTCGGGGGCATTCTCCTGCCCTCCATCCCGCCGAACTCGCACCTTCCGCCCCTGTGGGAGGACCACTACGAGCCGCTGTGGCAGGTCTGCGCCGAGCTCGACGTGCCGATCAACATCCACGGCGGCAGCGCGCTGCCCGATTACGGGGAGCACGAGGCGGCGCGGGCAATGATGCTCATCGAGATCCCCTGGTTCAGCCACCGCTCCGTGTGGCACCTCATCTTCTCCGGCGTGCTCGAACGCCACCCGACGCTGCGCTTCGCCGTCACCGAACAGGGCGTCGCCTGGCTCCCCGCGGGGCCTCGAGACCCTGGACTGGTTCTACGGCCGCATGACGACGGCGAATGCGGCCGAGGCGAACTTCTTCGGCGCCGCCGCCGCGAAGATGACGATGACGCCGACGGAGTACTTCGCCCGCAACTTCTGGATCGGCGCCAGCTTCCTGCGCCCGAGCGAGGCGCCGCTCTGCCGCGACCTCGGGATCGAGCATGTCATGTGGGGGGCGGACTACCCGCACTCCGAGGGCAGCTACCCCTACACGACCGAGGCGCTCCGGGTCGCTTTTGCGGACTACGCCGAGCCGGACGTGCGCGCCATGGTGGAGTCGACGGCGGCGTCCTTCTACGGGTTCGACCTCGACCGGCTCCGGCCGATCGGCGACCGGGTAGGCCCGGAGGTGGCCGAGGTGGCCCGGCCGCTGGCGCCCGCGGACTGGCCGACCACGACGACCTGCAACGCGTTCGACCCCACGCAGATCCTGCGTGCCTGGTGAGCATGGAGGAGGACACATGACGACCGTTCGCTACGGCGGCCGACCCACACAGGTGAACCACGAGATCGAGGCCAAGAAGGCCGACATCTGGTCCGAGGCGGTCACTGCGATCTACGAGACCGATCCCGAGATCGTGGCGGCCATTCTGCCGCCGCCCCTCGAACCGGGTCCCGAACCACTGGTCCGCATCACCATCACCAGGGTCGAGATGCCCGGTCTGCCGGTGTTCGGCGCGGGTTGGATCGGCGTGCAGGCCCGCCACGAGGACCGGTTGGGGGAGTACCCGATCTTCATGCCGATGACGACCGAGCAGTCGCTCACGGGCGGCCGGGAGGTCAACGGCGAGCCCAAGAAGCTCGCCGAGGTCGACGTCACGCGCGACGGCGACAACGTGTCGGCCCGCATCGCCCGCATGGGCTCGGTGATCTGCGAGATCACGGGCCGGGTCAGCGGCGACCCGCGAGAACTACGAGCTCGAGAAGACCGACTTCTGGTTCAAGCTGTCGCCCTCGTGCGAGGCGGCCGGCGTGCTCGACCAGGACCCGCTGCTCGTCTACGGCGAGAAGACGGAGCGGACGAGGCTGCACGAGTCGATCGAGGGCGAGCTCATCCTCAAGGAAGCGCCGCTGGACCCGGTGGCAGACCTCGTCGTGCGGCGGATGGTCGACCTGAATTGGACGGAGCGGGCCTCGACCCAGGTCGGCCGCGTCATCGGACCGGTGCCGCGGGCGGGGCTCGAGCCATTCATCCACCAGCGCTACGACGACCTCTCGGTGCTCGGGGCGAAGCGATGAGCGAGCGCTACCTGATCATCTCGGCCGACGCCCATGCCGGCCTGCAGTGCGAGGGCTACCGGCCGTATCTCGACGCGGCCTACCACCGTCAGTTCGACGAGTACCTGGCCGAGCGACAGGCCAACCGCGACCAGCAGCTCCAGATGAATTACGACTACATCATGGGCTGGGAGACCGACAACGAGGAGGGCCTACGCGGCGCCTGGGACATCGACCAGCGCGACAAGGAGCTCGACGCCGACGGCGTCACGGCGGAAGTGATGTTCGCCGACGCCGACGCCATCACCGGCATGGCCTCCCCGCCCTTCGGCGCCGGGCTCTCGGCGGGCGCCATCGCCGACCCCGAGCTGGCCTTCGCCGGCGCGCGGGCCCACAACCGCTTCCTGGCCGAGATGTGCAGCCGAAGCCCGGAACGCCACGGCGGCATCGCTCTGGTGCCCATCACCCATGGCGTCGAGCGCTCGGTGGCCGAGATCGAGTGGCTGGCCGAGCAGCCGGGATCCGCGGGATCATGGTCCCGACGATGTGGCACGACCTCGTGCCCTACAACCACCCTGACTACGACCCGGTGTGGGCGGCCTGCCAGGAGGCCGGGTTCCCGGTTCACACCCACTCGGGGGAGGCGCCCCAGGAGGAGTACAACGACAACATCGGGATCTACCTCGCCGAGGTGGTGTGGTGGGCCGCTCGGCCGATGTGGCACCTGCTCTTCTCCGGTGTCTTCGAGCGCTTCCCGCGCCTGAAGTACGTCGTGACCGAGGCCGCGGCCTACTGGGCGGCCGACATGATGTGGAAGTGGGACCAGTACATGGGGGGCGGCCACACCACCAAGAAGATGGCCGCGCTGCTGAAGGGCAAGATCTCCAAGCTGCCCTCGGACTACTTCGGGGAGAACATCTTCATCGGCGCGTCGACCATGTCGCGGGAGGAGATCCGCCGCCGCCACGTCCTCGGCTGCGACGTGGTCATGTGGGGGACCGACTACCCGCATCCCGGAAGGGCACCTGGCCCCACACCCAGGAGCGCCTGCGCGGCGACTTCGGCGGCATCCCGGTGGAGGACGCCCGCAAGCTGCTGGGCCAGACGGCCGCCCGCTGTTACGACTTCGACCTCGACGCGCTGCGCCCGGTGGCCGACCGCATCGGGCCCACGCCGGCGGACCTGGGCCAGGACCCCGCCCTGCGCACCGACCCCGAGGAGGTCCGCACGGCGCGCTGGTGGAAGGACGAGTACCAGGTCCAGGCACCGGTCTGAATGAACCAGGGCCACATGGAGTACTGCGCCAGCGACGACTGGCGCCGGCTCGTCCACGAGACCATCCTCCCGGTGCGCTGCACGGCGTCGAGCTGGGCGACGCGGCCATCGAGATCGGCCCGGGACCCGGGTTCACCACAGACGTCCTGCGCACCAAGACGGCGCACCTGACGGCGGTCGAGCTGGACGAGGGGCTGGCGGCCTCTCTGGCGGAGCGGATGGAGGGGAGCAACGTCGAGGTGGTCGTCGGCGATGCCACGGCGCTCGACTTCGCAACGGGACGCTTCACCGGGGCGGCCTCCTTCCACATGCTGCACCACATCGAGCCCGACGAGGCCCAGGACCGGGTGTTCGCCGAGCTGGCGCGCGTCCTCGTCCCCGGGGGCGTCCTGGTGGCCGCCGACGGGATCTACAACGACGGCAGCGCGCTGTTCCACCAGGACGACACCTACAACCCGATCGATCCGGACGACGCTCGAGCCCCGCCTGGCCGCCGCCGGCTTCGGGTCGCTGCGGGTGCGGACGTATGACCTCGGATGGGTGTGCACGGCTCGAGTGGCCTGACGCGGCGCCCGGGTGACGATCCTGTTCGCGCTGGCGGCGGCGTTCACCAACGCGCTGAACATGGTGACGCAGCACCGCGCGAGCATCAGTGACCCGGGGCACTCCAAAGGCTGGCACTTCGTCCGCTACCTGGTGTCCAACCCGATGTGGCTGTTCGGCTGGGTGGCGCTGGCGGGGTCCTTCGTCTTCCAGGCGCTCGCCCTGCACAACGGGCAGATTTCGGTGGTGCAGCCCCTGCTCGTGACCGAGCTGGTCTTCGCCCTCGTGCTGCGCCGGTTGTGGATCCACCAGCAGATCAGGGACGTCACCTGGTGGGCGGCCGCGGTCACCTGCGGTTCGCTCGCGCTCTTCGTCGCCGTGTCCGAGCCCACCGGGGGCAATGCCCAGCCGACGAGCTCCGCTTGGATCGGCGCCACGTTGGCCAGCGGTGGGGCGGCGGCGATCCTGGCTCTGATCGGGACGAGCGGGTCGCCGGTGCGACGGGCGGCGACGCTGGGAGCGGCGACCGCCATCCTGTGGGCGCTTGTGGCCACCTTCATCAAGGCAATGACCGACACGCTCACCCAATTCGGGCTGGTGGGCATGTTCACCCACTGGCCGGTCTACGCGTTGATCGTGTTCAGCATCGTGGCCGAGCTCTTGAACCAGGCGGCCCTGCACGTGGGCCCGCTGAGCATCTCGCAGCCGCTCCTCGTCCTCGTCGACCCGATCGTGAGCATCGTGCTCAGTGTCTGGATCTTCGCCGAGGTCTTCACCGAGAACGCCTTGCGTCTCGCCGTCGGTGCCACCTCCTTCGCCGTCATGTGCGTGGCGGCCACCGTGCTCGCCCGGACCACCCCCGCCACCATGAGCCCGGCTACATCGACTCCTCCGGGAAGAACGTGACCCAGTTGGTCTGCATGGACGCCCCGTCGGCCACGATGGTGGCGCCGCACACGTAGCGGGCAGCGGGGGAGGACAGGTAGAGGACCATGGCCGCCATCTCGTCCACGGTGCCGAGACGAACGGTTGTCCCCTCGGCCACCAGCTCCTCTGAGAATCCGGCCTCGGTGCGGCCGACGGTGGCCAGCTCGGACTCGACCATCCCCGGTGTCGAGAAGACTCCGGGTGCGAACGCGTTGATCGTCACGCCGCGCCGCATCAGGTAGGGCGCCAGTGTCTTGACCATGTTGACCACGCCGGCACGGGCGGCGCCCGAGTGGACGAACATCGGTGCGCCGCGCTCGAGCGAGAACGTGTGGACCACGTTGACGATGGAGCCCGACCCCGCCTCGGCCATCGGGTCCCATGAAGCGGCCGGTGACATTCCACGTGCCGTTGAGGTTGAGGTCGACCACGGCCCGCCATCCGTTGTCCGAGATGGTGCTCGGCAGGCCGGGGAACTGGCCGCCGGCGTTGTTGACGAGGGAGTCCACCCGGCCGTAGCGGCCGTAGACGGTGTCGCGCAGGGCGTCCACCTCCTCGGGCTCGCGGATGTTCGTGGGGACGGCCAGGCAGGCGCCGCCGATGGAAGCCGCCACCTCGTCGAGCCGGGCGGCCGTCCGTCCGGCGATCACGACCTGCCCACCGAGTCGGGCGAACGCGTGCGCCACCTCGCGCCCGAGCCCCGTGCCCCCGCCGGTCACCACGGCCACCTGGCCCTCGAAGAGCCCGGCGGCGAAGACGGACACCGCCGGTCCGGGCCGCCACGTCATGGCGCGACCGTCACCCCGCGAAGTCCCAGCTCTCGCCCTTCTCGTAGTGGTGTAGGACGTTCTTGGCGATGAGGATGCGGTGCACCTCGTCGGGACCGTCGGCCAGGCGTAGCGTGCGGGCCCCGAGGTACATCTGGGCCAGCGGCAGGTCACTGGTTACGCCGGCGGCGCCCCAGACCTGGATCGCCCGGTCGACGACCCTGCTGTAGGCGGCCGGCACGAAAACCTTGATTGCGCTGATCTCCGTCCGGGCCTGGGGATCGCCCTTGTCCACCTTTTCGGCCGCGTGGATCGTCATCAGGCGGGCGGCCTGCAGGTCCATGTAGCTGTCGGCCACGAAACCCTGCATGAACTGCTTGTCCTTGAGGAGCCCGCCATGCACTTCGCGCGTGAGAAGGCGCTCCACCATCAGGTCGAAGGCGCGCCACATCTGGCCGACCGAGTTCATGCAGTGGAAGATGCGGCCGGCGCCCAGGCGGTCCTGGGCCGCCCGGTGCCCGTCGCCGACCTGCCCCAGGAGGTTCTCCTGGGGCACGCGGACCTGGTCGTAACGAACTTCACAGTGATCGGACTTGGCGCTGCCCCAGATCCCGATGCCGCGCTCGATGATGACGCCGGGGTTCGACGTCGGCACGATGATCTGGACCATCCGACCCGGCCCCTCGTCGTCCTTGGACTCCTTGGCCCGGCACATCACGATGAAGAAGTCAGCCGCCAACCCGTTCGAGGTGAACCACTTGTGGCCGTTGATCACCCACTCGTCGCCCTCGCGGATGGCGGTGGTCTGTATGGAGCGGGGGTCCGAGCCGGCGTTCTCGGGCTCGGTCATGGAGAACCCCGACTGCATGGTCCCCTCGATGAGCGGGAGGAGCCACTTCTGCTTCTGCTCTTCCGTCCCGTACTTGACCAGGATGGTCTGGTTGCCCGAATTCGGTGCCACGACGCCGAAGAGCGACGCCGCGCCGACGGCGTAGGCGAGGATCTCGTTCATATAGGCATGCGCCATGAAGTCGATGCCCATCCCGCCGTATTCGGGCGGGAGGTGGGGTGCCCACAGACCCTCGGCCTTCACCTTGGTCTGGATCTCGCCCCGCAGCGCCTTGGCGTCGGCCCGCTCGGCGTCGGTCACGTCGCGGCCTCGCGCGTGCCAGAGCAGGGACTCGTTGGGCAGGATCTTCTCGTTGACGATGCGGGCGGTGCGCAGCCGGATGTCGTTGATGTCGTCGCTGAGCCCGGCAATGGGCGTGACGGTGATGGGCATGGGTCGATCCCCCGTTTCGTTTCTGTTCCGGCCCGAACCTTAGGCAGCTTTGCGGGCCCGCTTCGCCCGGGCGACCCAGCGACCGGTCAATGCCCGCTCATAACGACCCCGGCCGATGAAGCTGATCACCCAGCGGGTCAGTGCTCCGAACCGGTTCTTGAAGCCAGTGAGGAAGGTGATATGGACGACGAGCCACAGCAGCCACCCGACGAACCCGCCGACCCGGATCGGGCCGATCTTGGCCACGGCAGTGAACCGAGAGATCACGGCCAGCGTCCCGAGGTCGCGATAGTGGAACGGCTTGGTCGGCTTGCCTTCCAGGCGGCGCACGATCGAGTGGGCGGCGTGGGCGCCCGACTGCATCGCCACCTCGGCCACGCCGGGCAGATCGTCGCGGTGCGCCATCAGGTCCCCTACGACATAGACCTCGGGATGTGTCGGGAGGGAGCAGTCGGGGTTGACCACGACCCGACCGGCCTTGTCGGTCTCCGCCCCGGCGGCGCCGGCGACGGTGGATCCCAGTCCCGCGGCGCGCGTGCCGGCCGCCCAGACCTTGGTGGCAGCAGGAATCCACTCAGTCGAGCTGTCCTGCTTGGTGATCTCGACGCCGGTCTCGTCCATGTTGGTCACCGTGGTGTCCAGGTGGATCTCCACACCCATGCGGGTGAGATCGCGCTTCGTCATCCGGGCCAAGTACGACCCCATCGACCCGACGAGCCGGTCGAGGCCCTCCACCAGGACGACGCGGGTCTCGACGGGGTCGATCATGCGGTAGTTGCGGCGCAGCGCCCGCCGCGAGAGCTCGCGCAGCTGCCCCGCCATCTCGACCCCGGTGGGGCCGCCGCCGATGACGACGAAGGTCATGAGGCGGCGGCGTTCCTCGGGGTCCGGCTCCGCCTCGGCCAGCTCGAAGGCGCCGAAAATCTGGCCTCGCAGCGCCAGCGCGTCGTCGAGGGACTTCATGCTGAAGGAGAACTCCCGGAACACGTCGTGACCGAAGTAGGAGCTCGTTGCCCCGCCGGCGACGATGAGGCTGTCGTAGGGAATCGTGAGCGACTTGCCGAACTCGTCGACGTGGACCTGACGGGCCTCGACGTCGACCTGCTCGACCTCTCCCAGGATCACACGCAGGGACGGGTAGTTGCGCAAGACGTCGCGGATGGCCGGCGCGATCTGTCCCTCCGAGAGGATGCCGGTGGCGACCTGGTAGAGCAGTGGCTGGAAGAGGTGGTGGTTCGTCCGGTCGATCAGGGTGATCCGGACAGGCGCCCGCTTGAGAGCACGAGCCGCGAAGAGGCCGCCGAATCCACACCCGATGATGACCACGTGGTGTCGACGGTCGTCGGGGTCGGTCCCACTCACAGCAGCCGCTCCACGACAGTCTGGACGTAGAGCGCCAGTGGCATGTCTTGGATCTCCTCGGGAGTGAACCAGCCGATCGCGTCGGTTGTGCCGTCGACCTCAGGCCGCAGCGTGCCCGCCCAGGACTCGACCCGATAGATGAGGCGCACGGTGTGCAGGTTGGTGCCGTCGGGGATCGTCCGCACATCCGAGAGCACGTCGAGCAATGGCCCGACCGAGACCTTCAGCCCCGATTCTTCTTCCATCTCCCGGTACAGCGAGTCCGTCGGGTTCTCGCCGTGGTGCACCCCGCCTCCGGGAAGGAACCAACGCCCTTGCAGCGTGATGGCGGGCGAGGCCCGGGCGAGCAGGAGCCGCCCCTCCTCGTCGATGCAGAGGCCGTAGGCGGCAATGCGTTGGCGCTTCCTGTCCCAGGGCACTCATAGATGGTGGTCCCCGACCGTTCCACCCGCCAGTCCGGCGGAAAGTACCCTGGCCGCGGCCCTTCGCGGGCCAGACCGAAAGGGGTGCATCCGTGGATACCGCGGCCGAGCTCGAGGCCATACGTCGCCTGAAGTACGCCTACTTCCGGACACTCGACCTCAAGCAGTTCGACGATCTGGGCACCCTGTTGACCGACGACGTCACGGCCGCCTACGAGGACGGCAGGACCGTCCTCGAGGGCCGGGCCCCCCTCGTCACCTGGCTCAAGTCGGTCTTGGGCGACAAGGGCATGGTGACCGAGCACCACGGCCATCACCCCGAGATCACGTTCACGTCGGACACTTCGGCGGAGGGTACCTGGTACCTCCAGGACCGGGTCATCATTCCGGCCGCCGACCTCGAGATCGCCGGGACCGCCTTCTACGCCGACCGCTATCGGTTGACCGGGGACGGCTGGCGCATCGCACACACGGGCTACACCCGCGTCTTCGAGGAGCACCGGACCCACTCGACGTGGGAGGTGCGCTCGTTCTCCTCTCGTTTCGACGCGCCGGGCTGACGGCCCGAGCCGGCCGACTCCCGGGTCAGGGCCGCGTGGCCGGGCTGAGGGTGAATCCCGGATCTAGCAGCGTCGTGGGCCCGAGCGCCTTTTCGATCGCCTCGACGAAGTCCGGCTCGAGCACGACGTCGAGCGCCTTGACGTTCTCGGCTATCTGCTCGGGCCGACTGGCACCCACGATGGCACTGCTCACGTTCTCGTTCTTGAGCACCCAGGCCAGCGCCACCGACGCCGGCGTGTAGCCCGCCTCGCGGCACAGCGCTGCGTAGGTCTGTACGGGCTCGAGCACCTCGTCGCGCAGGAGCCAGCTCATCTCCGCGCCCTCGGGGCCCGTGGCCCGCGAATCCTGCGGCGGACCTGATGAGCCCGGGAGGTACTTGCCGGTCAAGACGCCCTGGGCGAGGGGTGACCACACGATCTGGCCCACGCCCTCCTTCTGGCAAAGCGGGACGATCTCGGCCTCGATCACCCGCCAGATCATGGAGTACTGCGGCTGGTTCGAGACGATGCGGTCGAAGCCCATCTCGTCGGCCAGCCGGAGCGCGTCCTGGATCTGGTCCGCGGTCCACTCCGAGACGCCGATGTAGTGGACCTTGCCCTGGCGCACGAGGTCGTCGAACGCCCGCAGGGTCTCCTCCAACGGGGCCTCGTAGTCGAAGCGATGGGCCTGGAGGAGATCGACGTGGTCGGTCTGCAACCGCCCGAGCGACGCGTGGAGTGACTCCATGATGTGCTTGCGCGACAGGCCGCGGTCGTTGGGGTTGGGCCCCGTCGGCCAGTAGACCTTGGTGAAGATCTCGACGGACTCACGTCGCACGTGCTTGAGTGCCCGGCCCAATACGGACTCGGCTGCGCCCATGGCATAGACGTCGGCCGTGTCGAAGGTTGTGATGCCGGCGTCGAGGGCCGCTTTCACACACGCCGCCGCCACATCCTCTTCGATCTGACTGCCATGGGTGATCCAGTTGCCGTACGACAGGGCGGAGACGAGCATGCCGGAGCGTCCAAGGTGTCGGTAGTCCATGGCCCCGGACTGTACCCGGCTCCTCCTACGCTCGTTCTGTGGCCGGTGACGAGACCCTGCACGTCCACCGAGGACTGGACCTCCCACTGTCGGAGATCTCGTGGCGGGCCACGACATCGGGCGGAGCCGGGGGGCAGCACGCCAACCGCACGCTCAGCCGGGTGGAAGTGCAGTTCGACGTCGCTGCCTCCCAGACCCTCGGCCCGCGCCAACGGGCCCGGCTCCTGGAGCGAATGGGCACGGTCGTGCGGGCGACCGCCTCGGAGTCACGCTCGCAGGCGCGCAACCGCGAAGTTGCGCTCCAGCGCCTGGCGACCAAGCTCGATGCGGGCCTTCGCGTTCAACCGACCAGGGCGCCGACCCGGCCGACGAAGAGCTCCCAGGTGCGGCGGGTCGACGCCAAGCGGCGGCGTTCTCAGATCAAAAAGCGCCGGCGGCCCCCGGGGGAGGACGACTGACCTCGAAGGAGCCTTAGCCCGTCACACCCGATCTGGAGTGTGCCGTGGCCCCGGCCCACAGCGGGGAGGGGCGCGAGGTCATGACCCGGCCCGTGGGGCCGGTGAAGCTGAGCTCCTCATTGGCGTTGCCCGTCATCTCCCAATCCTTCGAGTGCACCAGGTGATGGTGGTGCACTCAGACGAGGGTTGCCGGGTGAGGCGGGGCGGGTGATGTGTCGGCACTGTAAACGAACTCGTTTATAGTTTCTGGACATCCCCGTGTCGCTGAGACCCTGAGCCGTCGAGGTCGCTCCTTCCTCCGGGCTTCCAGGGCACGAGATGGTGCACGTTGGTGAAGGGTCCCGGCCAACGAGTCGAGTCGAGCCGCCCGTCAGTCCGTAAAGGAAAAGCCCGACAGTGCCGCCCCGAGACCGCCGTCGAGTTGGGCCAAGAGCTCAGGGTCCTCGTCCGCCCGGGGGCCGCGGAGTGCCGTCAAAGCGGCAAAGCCCTGGGCCACCAGTGTGGCGTCCTCGGCCCCGGCATCGGCCAGGCCGAGGTCCCCCGAGTGGGGGAAGGGCGACCCCACGGTCAGCACGATCTCGCCCTTCACGTCGGGCTCACCCTCCATGACCGAGCGCGCCGCCTCCGCCGCCGCCGGTCCCTCGATCTCCTCGACGTTCGGCGCCTCCCACGTCCCGGCGTCCCGGGCGGACTTGATCAGGCCGGCCCCGCTCACCCGGGCCCAGCGCAAGCCCCGGATGTCGGCCAGCGGCAGGTGCGGAACGTTGAGGTTGAGCACGGTGCGCGGAGGTGCGCCCACGAGCAGCGGGATGAGCGCCACCGCGAGCTCGGCTGCCGACTCCCACGGATCTGGGTTCGCGCCCGCACGGAGCGAGACGGCCAGCGCGCTCGATGCCCAGCTGGCTCGCGGTCAGCGCGGCGCCGACGGTGCCCGAGTGGAGCACGGAGCGGCCCACGTTCACGCCATGGTTGATGCCGGAGAGCACGAAGTCGGGCTTGGGCCCCACCGCCCCGAGAGCGCCGGCGATGACCGAGAGGGCGGGGGAGGCATCGAGACCGTACGCCTCCACCTCCTCGGCGCCCTCCACGAAGGCCCGCTGGTAGCCGATGGTCGTGTGATCAGTCACCGAGCCGACGGCCGCACCGGCGCCGCTGTAGTTTGAGCTGGGTGCCACCACGATGATCTCGGGCGGCGGGTCGCCGCCCGCATCCTCGGCCCAGACCATCAGGGCTCGGGTGAGCGCCGCCAGCCCGGGGGCACTCACGCCGTCGTCGTTGGTGACGAGAATCCTCACGGTGGGCTCACCCTATCGCCGCCATCGTAGGAGCCCCGGGCCGGACATCCGCCGTTCGGGCCCTCGTCACCCGGGCTTCACGCAAGGCCCTCACCCACGCTGCGCCCCTGGTCTGCTTCAATTCACTCGCAATGACGGCCCACTCGCCCCGAATCTCCGTCGCCTCGCCCACGGGACAGCAATGGCGCATCGGGCACGGCCGCCAGGAGCTCATCGTCTGTGAGGTGGGCGCCACCCTCCGGGCCTACTCGGTCGGCCACAGGGCGGTCGTCGACGGCTTCGGGGCAGACGAGTGGTCCCATTCGGGCCGCGGCCAGGTCCTGGCCCCCTGGCCGAACCGCCTCGCCGACGGGCGCTACGAGTTCAACGGGGTGCGGGCCCAGGCCGCCCTCGACGAGCCGGAGCGCCGCAACGCCATCCACGGCCTGGTGCGCTGGATGCCCTGGACGCTCCAGACCCGGCACCAGAACCAGCTGTCGTTGCGGCTGCAGCTCCATCCTTCGCCCGGGTACCCCTTCTCCCTCCTGCTCGAGCTCGAGTACCACGTGGGCCGGGAGGGTCTGACGGTCACGACCAGGGCCCAGTCGCTGGAGGAGGTCTCGATCCCCTTCGGGATCGGTTTCCACCCGTACCTGACGGCGGGGCCCGAGACGGTCGACGGGGCGATCCTGCAGGTCCCGGCCCGCCACACCCTCGACGTGGACGACCGCGGGCTCCCGACGGGTGCGCTGACGCCGGTCGAGGGCACCGACTATGACTTCACCACGGCGCGCTTCGTCGGGCCGGCGGTCCTCGACACCGCCTACACCACCTTGGCCCGTGACACCGACGGCCTGGCCCGGGCGAGCCTCGATGCACCCGGCGGCGTCGGCGGCGCCACCGTGTGGGTTGATGCCGCCTTCCCCTACCTCATGGTGTACACGGGTGACACGCTGGGTGAGCTGCAACGTCGCCGGCGTGCCGTCGCCATCGAGCCCATGACCTGTCCGCCGAACGCGCTGCGCACCGGCACGGACGTGCTCGCGCTCGAGCCCGGACAGGAGTGGACGGCGCGGCTGGGGGATCCATCCGCGATGAGCGCGGGCTCCTTCGCCGGTCAGGTCGCGGTCGTCACGGGCTCGTCCAGCGGCATCGGTGCCGCCACGGCGCAGGCATTCGCCGCCGCGGGAGCCGCCGTGCTCGTCAACTCGTCGCGTTCGGTCGAAGAGGGTGAGGCCGTCGCGGCGTCGCTGCCCGACGCGCTCTACGTGCAGGGCGACATCACGGAACCCGGGGTCCCCGAGCGCCTGGTGGCCGCCGCACTGGAACGCTGGGGCCGTCTCGACACCCTCGTGAACAATGCAGGGACCACCGCCGTGATCCCGCACCACGACCTGGCGGGGGCGTCCGTCGACGTCTGGCGGCGCATCTTCGAGGTCAACGTCTTCGGGACGTGGGCCATGAGCGTGGCCGCCCTGCCGGCCCTGCGCGAGGCGCACGGCTCGGTGGTCAACGTCGCGTCGGTGGCAGGTGTGCGGCCGACCGGATCGTCGATCCCCTACGCGGCCAGCAAGGCGGCGCTCAACCACATGACCGTCCTGCTGGCGAAGGTGGTGGGGCCCGAGGTGCGGGTCAACGCCGTGGCGCCGGGATTGGTCGACACGCCGTGGACCGCGGACTGGGACTTCGTGCGCGAGTTCGTCAGCCAGGCGACGCCCCTCAAGCGGTCGGGCCAACCCGAGGACGTCGCCGAGGTGATCTTGTCGCTCGCCCGCGCCGCCTACGTCACCGGTCAGGTCGTGGTGATCGACGGCGGGCTGTCCCTCACGACGTGAGATCGGGCGGGGTCACCATCCAGCGCAGGGCGGTGGACAGCCCGCGGATCAGCGGCGTGACCGCCGCCGTGTCGACGAGCAGGTCGAGGGGGCCGGCGACGGACAGCCCAAGTTCGCGGCGGGCCCAGCCGGGCAGCACGCCGATGCCCGCGGCCAGCACCAGGGAGTAGACGGCCCGCTCGTTCGGCCGGCGAGCCACGCCGCGGAGCAGCCAGTCGCGCGCCGCCCGGGCCTGCGGGCCGGCATAGAGCTCGGGGCGCAGGCGGAGCAGGTAGCTCTCCACCTCGGCCGCCGAACGCGGGGCCCAGGTCGCCCCGAGCGCCAGCGCCACGGGTGCGACCTCCTCGTAGTAGCGGTCACACTCCTCGGGGCTGAGGGCGCGGGTGCCGTAGCGCTGGGAGGACGCCAGGAAGCTGGCGACCTCGGCCACGTGGATGAACGTCACCAGGTCGGGGTCGTCGGCCGAGTAGGCCCGTCCGTCGGGCGCGATGCCGTGGACACGCCGGTGGACCCGGTGCACCTGGGCGATGGCCGCCTCGGCCTCGGTCACCGTGCCGAAGGTCGTGGTCCCGACGAAGGACGCCGTCCGGCGGAGCCGCCCGAGCGGGTCCTCCTGGTAGCTCGAGTGCTCGGCCACGCCCGCCATGGCCAGCGGGTGCAGCGTCTGGAGCAGCAGCGCGGTGACCCCGCCGATCAACATGGCCGGCAGGTCTCCGTGCACCTTCCGGGCGATCCCGCCGGGCGGGAGGTACGCCTCGTCGGGGTCGGTGGCGATCGGCCCCCGCTCTTCGGCGATGCCGATGGCCCGCCGCACGTTGCGCGCCATGTCCGCCCGGGCCGGTGCCGCCAGGCCGCCCACGAGTCGGAGCGGGGCCGTACCCCAGCGCGGTCGCACGCTCCACCGGGTTCATCGACGCCACGGGAAAGCTTGCCACGTGGCAAAGTTCACTCCATGCGCTTCGTCGTCGTGGGGCCGGTGCCATCGGGGGCTCCGTCGGCGCCCGCCTGTTCCAGCGTGGCTTCGACGTCACGCTGGTGGCCCGGGGCGAGCACGGCCGGGCCCTGCGGTCCGGCCTCGTCCTCGAAGCGCCTGACGAGACCGTCACCCTGCCCGATTCCCGTCTTCCCGGAGCCGGCGCAGGTGTCCTGGGAGGGCGACCCGGTCGTGCTGCTCGCCGTGAAGGGCCAGAGCACCGACCACGCGCTCGAGCAGCTGGCGGCGCCCCCGCGACGGCGCCGGTGGTCTGCATGCAGAACGGCGTGGAGAACGAGCGCCGCGTGCTGCGCCACTTCCCGAACACCTACGGCATGTGCGTCATGTGCCCCGCCTCCCAACTGCGGCCCGGTGTCGTCCAGGTGCACTCGGCCCCGGTGTCGGGACTGCTCGACCTGGGCCGCTTCCCCTCGGGCCTGGACGAGCGGGGCCAGGCGATCGCCGACGCCATCGCAACGACGACGTTCCAGTCGGTGGCCCGGCCCGACATCATGCGCTGGAAGTACCGCAAGCTCCTCATGAACCTGGCCAATGCGGTCGAGGCGCTGTGCGGGCCCGAGGGCCGGTTCAGCCCGCCGGCCCGTGAGGCACAGCGTGAGGGCAAGGAGGCGCTGGCCGCCGCGGGCATCGACGTGGCGAGCTCGGAGGAGGACCGGGAGCGGCGCGGTGACTTCTTGCAGATATCGCCCACCTCCTCGGGGGAGTGGCAGGGGGGCTCGAGCTGGCAGAGCCTCGCCCGCGGGGCGGGGTCGATCGAGGCCGACTTCCTCAACGGGGAGATCGTGCTCCAGGGTGCCCTCCACGGCGTGCCGACTCCCGTGAACGCGCTGCTGCAGCGCCTGGCCTCCCGGGCCGCCGCGGAAGGTGCCGCCGCCCGGATCGTGGCGCGTCGAGGAGCTGAGCAAGCTGGCGGGGTTGCCCGATGGCGAGTGAGCGGGCGAGGCGCCCTGGCGGACGACTTTGCGGCAGCGAACGCCGAGGCGGTCTCCTTCGCCCGCGACCTGCCCCGAGCAGGCCTGGATGCGGCCGGTGCCCGGTGAGGAATGGACGGTCGGCGTGGTCCTCGACCACATCGCCGAGAGCCACGGCAAGAGCGAGCACTGGCTGGACGAGATGGCTCGGGGCGAGGGCGTGCCCGACACCGCCGAGGAGATCGACCGGGCCAACGCGGCGCACGCCGTACGGGCGGCGTCCGTCACGCCCGCCGAGACGGTCGCCCACCTGACGGAAACGGGGCACTCGCCTCGAGACGTTCCTGCGGGCCCTCAGCGACGAGGATCTCGACTGCAGTGCCCCGTTCGGACCGGCCGGGGGCCGGGTCTTTCCGACGGCCGACCTGGCGGCGGTACCGGCCCGCCACACGCGTGAGCACCTGGCCCACGCCCGGGCTGCGGCCGCCGGGAAGGCCTGAGGCAAGCCGGCGCGGGGGCCCCGTCAGTCGGCATGGAGCGCGGCGCGCACCTCGCCCTCGGGGTCGGAGCGCAGCGAGCCCGGTGTGTCCACCACGACGCCGTGCACCGTCCCTTCGAAGCGCGCCGGCGGTGTGTAGCGCGAGGAGACGGGGAACCCGCTGTCCCAGGCCAGCCGCAGTCCCGCGCCCGCCGTGCTGGACCGCCAGCGGGAGCATGCCACTCGACGGCGGTCTCGTCGACCTCGGCCCCGTCGACCCGCAGGACCATGCGCCCGTCCGCACCGTCCTGGCCCACCGCGTAGGAGACCGTGATCTCGTGCCGGCCGGCTTCGACGGCCGAAGGCGTCACCAGCTCGAGCGCGTCGGCGGCCCGCGCGAACGTGAAGTGCGCCCGCCCACCGACGAGGTAGAGGGCGTAGCCGCCGAACCAGTCGCCCAGGGCGAAGACGACCCCGTCGGGCCCGTCGACGTCGATGTCGGCCGTGATGTCGAAGCCGCCCCAGAGCAGCGGCACCGACTCGTCGGCGACGGCGCTACCTCCCGGGCGGAACGTGCGCGACGGCCCGGCGGGCCAGGCCGGAGGGATGAAGCCCGCGAGGCGGTCGACCAGGCCGTCGGATATGGGGAGGACGTGGTTGAGCTGCGCCTCGGAGTCCCACAGGTCGCGCAGCTGCCGGACCCGCTCCGGCTCGGCGCCGGCGCGGTCGATCGGCTTCGGAGAAGTCCGCCGAGAGGTCGAAGAGCTCCCAGCGGTCCTCGTCGAAGTGGCGGCTGCCGACGGCGAGCTCCTCCTCGTCGAGGATGCCGGTGCTGATGTGGTTGGTCGTCGCCTTCCACCCCTCGTGGTAGATGGACCGCGAGCCCAGCATCTCGAAGTACTGCGTGTGGTGCAGCTCGGGGGCCGCCGGGTCCTCGCAGCGCCGACAGGAGGCTCACGCCGTCCACCGGCTGCTGGGCCACACCGTCGACCTCGTCCGGGAATTCGAGTCCCGCGGCGCGCAGGATCGTCGGCATGAGGTCGATGGCGTGGGCGAACTGCGAGCGCACCGATCCCGGCTGCGGCGATCCGGCCGGGCCAGTGCACGATCAGCGGCGTCCGCGTCCCGCCCAGCCAGGTGTAGCGCTTCCACAGCTTGTGCGGCGTGTTGCCCGCCCACGCCCAGGCCCACGAGTAGTGGTTGTAGGTGCTGAAGCCGCCCCAGTCGTCGTAGTGGGCGAGGTTCTCGGCCATCGACTCCCGGACATGCGCGGTGAACCGATGCTCGTTGAAGCTGCCGGCCTTGCCTCCCTCGGCGCTGGCGCCGTTGTCGGAGAAGACCATGACGAGGGTGTTGTCCATGGCGCCGAGCTGCTCCAGCGACGAGAGGACGCGGCCGATCTGGGCGTCGGTGTGGGTCAGGAAGCCGGCGAACACCTCCTGTTGCGCGGGCGAGCATACGCCGCTCATCGGCCGAGAGCTCGTCCCAGCCCTGCACCCACTGGGCCGCTCCGTGAGCACGGTGCCGGCGGGCACGATCCCCGATGCGCGCTGGCGGGCGAACACCTCGTCGCGCCAGATGTCCCATCCCTTGTCGAACACACCGCGGTAGGGGTCGACCCATTCGGGCGCCACGTGGTGCGGGGCGTGCATGGCGCCCAGTGCGAAGTAGAGGAAGAAGGGCTTGCCCGGCGCGCCCTGCTGCTGGTCCTGCACCATACGGACGGCCTGGTCAGCCAGGTCCTCGGTCAGGTGATAGCCCTCCTCGGGGCGCCCGGGTGGCTCGATGTAGTGGTTGTCGCAAACGAGGTTCGGGGTCCAGTGGTTGGTGTCGCCCTGCAGGAAGCCGTAGTAGCGCTCGAAGCCGAGCCCGAGCGGCCAGGTGTCGAAGGGCCCTGCCGCCGAGCGCTGCCACCGAGGGGTGAGGTGCCACTTGCCGACGGCCATGGTCGAGTAGCCGGCGTCGCGCAGGACCCGGGGGAGCGTGGCGGCCGACTTGGGCAGGCGGGCGTGGTAGCCGGGGAAGGCCAGCGGGATGTCGGCCAGGAAGCCCATCCCGACCGCGTGGTGGTTGCGACCGGTGAAGAAGGACGCCCTGGTCGGTGAGCACAGGGAGGTGACGTGGAACCGATTGAACGGCGCGCCGCCGTGCCGCGAGGCCATCGAGGTGTGGCGTCCCGATGTCCGAGCCGAAGGCGCCCAGGTGGCCGAAGCCGGTGTCGTCGAGCACGATGGCGATGACGTTGGGCGCACCACTCGGCGGCTTGGGATCGTGGGGGAAACGGGGCGTCGACTCGGCCGCGGTGAAGCCGATCTGCTGGGGCTCGTCCATGGGTAGAGGGTAGACGGGCAGACCGTGATCTCGCAGGCAGGGCTAACGTGGCAGCCGATGCAGGGCCACGTTCCTGGACCGCCTCAGCCCCACTTCCCGGAGGGCCTGGGCCCGTTCATCGGGTACCTGGCGGTCCGCGAGGCGCGGCCCCTCGACGACCGGCCGCCGGAAGAGCCGGCCTGGGCAGACGTCGACGGCACCCTGCTCGACCAGTTCGCCGACGTGGGCGACTGGGAGCCGATGCACCGGCCGCTCATAAAGGTGATGGCGGTCGTCGTGTCCGTCTCGCTGGTCGTTGCCGGCGTGGGCACCGTGCTCGAGGTCCTGCTCTCGGCTCACTGATTCCGCGTGCTCGCGTCCGTCGCCGTCGCAGGAGCCAGGTCAGACCACCGACGACGGCGAGGCCGCCCAAAATGGCCGCGACGATGACCCAAGGATTGGTGGAGCCCGGCTGTGCCGGCTGTGCCGCCGCCGTTGTCGTCCGCCCGGTCGTGGTCGTCGTGGTGCTGGCCACGGGAGCTGACGACGCCGGGAAGGCCACGACGTGGTCCGCCGACGTCGCCAGCAGCAGGCCGGCTCCGACGGACGGGGTGGGGAAGTGGTTGGCGGCCGCACCGATGCTCACCCGCTTCTGGACCGTGCCGGACGACGGGTTGAGGCCGTAGAGGACGCCGTCGGCACCGATGGTCCAGACGAGCCCCCCGGCGACGATCGGCGGCCCGCCCCCGACCGAGGAGCTCCAGAGCAGATGGAGCCGGGCGGGGGAGGCCGATGCCTGCACGGCGACCGGCCCGCTCAGGCAGGGCAGGTAGACGATCGAGCCCTCGACGGCGACGCCACCGTCGATGTCGCTCGCCACAGGCGTCACCGAGCTGCGCCTGCTGGCCGCCGATGCCGCCCAGCCTCGACCCGTTCAACAGGTAGACGATGCGTGACTTGCCGGCCGCCACGACCTGGCCGTCCGAGAGCAGAGCCGGCGCGGTCGACATGTCGAGGTCGTGGGCGTTGTCGGACGGCCACGAGGAGGGCGCGAAGTACTGGAGGAGCGTGAGCGAGGGCGAGAGTTCGAGCACCGAGTCACTGTGGTCGTAGGCGTGGCTGGAGGAGTACACCGAGCCGTTGCCCACGGTGACCCAGATGTTGCCGCTGGCGTCGACCACCGGGGCCGCGCCGCCCATCCAGACGGCACCCTGACTCTCGCCGAGGGCCGAGTCGACCCCGAACGTCGCGGGCTTCCCACCAGCCTCGGGCACGGACAGCACCCATCCGTGGTACGTCGAGCAATCCCCGTAATTCCCGCCGTAGCCGAAGACGACGCGGCCGGCATCGAGCGTCAGCCCTGTGCGCTGGAGCAGCGCGGCCGGCGTAGAGCCCGACGGATCGACGTTCTGGTTCAACTCCACCCTCCCGGTGGCCGTGCTGAGTCCGACCAGCTGGTGTGCGGGCCTGCCGTGCACCAGCTGGTCGGCCACCACGAACAGCTCGCCGCGCGCCTCGTCCACCACCGGCGTGCCAGTGATCCCGACCGTGGGCGAGATGTTGCCGCAGGGGAGCGACCCTGAAGGCACGGGCGTGGCGAGGTGCGTCGACCACACCTCGGCGCCCGTTGTCGCCGACAGCGCGTCGACAGTGTCGTTCTCCGTGGCCACGAAGACCCGTCCCCCCGAGACGAGCGGTTCCCCGTAGAGCTGTCCGTCGAGCGCCGGCGACGTCCAGGCCCGCGAGGAGACGTCGACAGCGGTGATGGACGCGGCGACCCCGCTCCCTGTGGGGTCGCCGTGGTAGACGGTCCAGGACGGAGCCGCCGCGGACTGCAACGGGACGGTTGTCGTCGTCGGCTCGGTCGTCGTCGTCGATGCGCCCAACGAAGGTGCGCCCCCCACGAGAACGATCAGTGCGAGGGCGATCAGTGCGAGGGCGATCAGTGCGACGGCGATCAGGACGGAGAGCCGCGTCACCCCGGTCCACTTCCAGCCGGCATATGCCCTGTGGGCCGCCGCGGCCTCAGCCTCCCGCACCCGAGCGGCCACGGCGCCGAAGGGTGGCGTCGACGGCGACGGCGACGAGGAGGACGACTGCGGTCGCAACGTCAGTCCCCGCGGTGGTGATGTTCAACAGCGCGAGCCCGTTGTTCAGGGTCGCGATCACGAGTCCGCCGAGCAGCGGGTGGATGGGTTTACCGTAACCACCGAAGAGGCTGGCCCCGCCGATGACTGCCGCCGCGACGGCGTAGAGCACGTACGTGCCGCCGTCGAAACCGATCGTGATGGAGCCGAGCCGGGATGCGTAGACCACGGCCGCCAGGCCGGCGGTGAGGCTGCACAGTGCGAAGGCGATGGTCCGGATCCGAGCCACGTGGATGCCGGCCCGGCGTGCTGCCTCGGGGCTCGCGCCGATGGCATACATGTAGCGCCCGAGCCGCGTGCGGGCGAGCAGGAACGAGTTGGCCATGAGTATGACCAGGACGAAGGGGATGACCCACGGCACCCCGGAGACCGGGGCTGCCGAGATGCCCCGGTTGCGGTTGCAGATGAAGACCAGGATGGCGCCGGCAACCGCGACCGATCCGACCGTCAGGAGCGTGATGCTGAGCGGTGGCGTGGTGAGTCCCTGGGCGCGGCGGCGCGAGGTCCGGACGACCGTGATGATCGCGTAGAGGGCGACGAGGACGAAGAGGAGGATCCACCCCGCGGCCGGGGTCATGGTGCCGCTGACGAGGTCGTCGATGACGTTGTTGGAGACCGTGATCACACCGCCGACAGCACCCTTGTCGCTGTCGAAAACGAAGATCAGGACCCCCTGCCAGCCGAGCAGGCCGGCGAGGGTCACCACGAACGACGGGATCCGCAGCCGGGTGATGATGGTGCCCTGGAAGGCGCCGATCAGGGCGCACGCTGCCAGGCCGACGATCACCCCCGCCCACCAGACCCAGTTCTGCGGCGCAGTGATCAGGGCCATGGCGATGGACGCTCCGACGGCACCGACGAAGCCGACCGAGAGGTCGATCTCGCTGAGGATCAGGGCATACAGCTCGGCCATTCCCAGCAGAATGATGAAGGTCGACTGGACGAAGAGGTTGACGATGTTGGTCGAGGTCAGGAAGGCGCTCGACTTCACCGTGAAGAAGATGCTGATGACGAGGAGCCCGACGATGATGGGCAGCGCGCCGCTCTCGCCGCCACGGATGCGCTTCCACCACGCCCTCAGGTAGTCCGGGAGGGAGTCGGCCAGGACGTCGGGCGCCAGGACGACCAGCTCGTCGGGGGCGATGGCGCTTTCGGGGGTGCTGGCCGTCTCGGTCATGGGCGCATCACCCCGCCGCTTCTGCTCGGGATGACTGCCCCGTCGTCATGTAGTCGACGATGACCTGGCGGTCGAACCCTTCGGCGGGACCTGAGGCCACCATCTGGCCCAGGTACAGGATGGAGATCTGGTCAGCTACCTCGAAGACGTCGTTGAGGTTGTGCGAAATGAGGATGACCGCGGTGCCCTGGCCCGACAATCGGGTGATCAACTCGAGCACCATCTTGGTCTGCGCCACGCCGAGGGCGGCGGTGGGCTCGTCCATGATCACGAGCTTGGCGGCCTGCATCACGGCCTTGGCCACCGCCACGGACTGGCGCTGGCCGCCGGACAACGATGCCACCGGCTGGCGGATGGAGCGGACCGTCGTGACGTGGAGATCCGTCAAGGTCTGGCGCGCCGCGATCTCCATGGAGGACTCGTCGAGCAGCCCGTGACGCCGCGTCTCGTGCCCGAGGAACATGTTCTGCACGATGTCGAGGTTGTCGCACAGAGCCAGGTCCTGGTAGATCGTCGTGATCCCCACCGCCTCGGCGTCGTTGGGTGAGTGGAAGCGCACGTGTTGGCCCTCCCAGAAGATGTCCCCGTCGGAGGGTTCCCACAAGCCGGAGACCGTCTTGATGAGCACTGACTTGCCGGCGCCATTGTCGCCGGCAAGGGCGGTGACCTTGCCCGGCGGCACCGTGAAGTTGACCCCGTTGAGCGCCCGGACAGCCCCGAAGACCTTGCTCACACCCCGCAGTTCGAGCAGGGGTGCACCCTCTGCCACTGTCGGTACCCCCTGTCACGCCGTCACGTCGAGCATTGACTTCCCCTGACCGACCCCGCGCCCTGTGGAGGGCGCGGGGTCGGTCAGGAAGTACTTCTGTTGGACCGACACTACCCAGCCGGGAAGCGCGATCCAATGATGGCTACGGCGTGATGCCCGCCGCCGTGCAGTCGCTCGCGTACTGGCCGGCGCAGAGTTGCGCCGCCGGGACGAAGTTGTCCTTGACCACCGTGGAGTTCATGTTCGTCGGGGTGACCCACGTCGGTGTCTCCAGGACCGAGGGGACGCTCACGTTCGCCGTGGAGTCCTGGGTCTTGCCGTTCACCAAGCTCTTGGGCGGTGTCTTGCCCGCCCGCAGGTAGAGGGCCAGTGCCACTGCAGCCTGGGCCTCGAGGTAGATCGGCTTGTACACCGTGCCACACTGGTAGCCGGCGAGCACGTTCTGCAGGCCCGTCAGCTGGGCGTCCTGCCCCGTGGTGGGGAACGTCTTCGGCTTGACGTGCAAGGACTGCAGGTACGTGATGACCGCTGCCGCGTTCGCATCGTTGGGGATCAGAGCCGCATTGGTGGTCGGGTGCGCCGTGTACACGGCCTGGAACTCGGTCTCTGACGTCGGCGCGTCCCACGACCCGGCGGTGTGGGCGACGGCCTTCCACTTACCGTCCTTGAACAGCGGGTTGATGACCGAGTCCGACCCCTCCGCGAACAGGGTGGCGTTGTTGTCGGTCACCGCGCCGTGCATGACGACGACCTGGGGCTTGGAAACCTTCCACGCCTTGACGCAGCTCACCAGGCCCTCGCCTTGGAGCTTGCCGACCGTCACGTTGTTGAAGCTGACGTAGTAGGCGCGGCTGCCGCCGAGCGTGAGGCGGTCGTAGTCGATGACCTTGACCCCGCGGTCTTGGCATAGCTCTCGATCTGGGCTCCCACTCCCGAGTCGAGCGGGTCGACCAGGAGGACCGTGGCGCCGTTGGCAATGTCAGTCTGGGCGTCGGTCAGCTGGGTGGCGTCACTCCCGAGTGCGTTTTGCACGAGGTACTGCGACGAGCTCAGCCCGGCCGTCTGGAGCGCCTTCGTGATGTCGGGCTGGTCGAACTCGACGTAGCGCGTCGAGCTCACGGTGTCGGGCAGGAGCGCGGCAATCTTGCCGTGCCCGGCCGCGGCCAGCGACTTGAACTCCTTCATGAAGCTGAAACTGTTGTTGAACGAACTGGTCGAGACGTTGGACGGCCCGCTGGCACGAACCGAGGCCGAAGCCCCTCCGCCCCCTACGCCGACCAGCGACGCCGACAACACGAGGGACAGCCCCCCGAGCATGCCTGCTCTGCTGAAACGCACATTGTCTCCTTATGGTCCTGGTCCGCCCATTCGGGCGAGCCCCCTTTGTTCCTGCCTCTTCCCCTAGGTTGAGGGTTCGATTGCAGTTTGGTTGCAACTTCGAGAACGATACAGACGTCTCCAGGTCCGTGCTGGGCATTGCCTGAGAAAATTATGCAAGGCGGGATGCCGCCTTCCAGCCGGCCGCTCCGGCCAGGCCGGCATCGTCCCCGAGGGCCGACCGCACGATCGTCAGGTCGTCGGGATGGCGACCCCCCCGGCGCAGGACCAATTCGCGGACCGGTCCGAAGAACTCCTCCTGCCCGCCCAGCCCTCCTCCGATCACGACAGTGCTGGGGGAGAGGGACATGACCAGGTTCGACACGCCGGCCGCACACGCCGTGATCGCCATTTGCCAGATCGCTGCCGCCCGCGTATCCCCCCGGCCGTCGCGGCCTTGACCTCTTGCGCCTCGAGCGGCCCCAGCCCGGTCTCCCGGGCGAGGCGGGCCACCCCGTTACCCGATCCCAGTTCCTCGAGGGTGCACGGCCCTCCCTCCTGCCAGGCGCGCCAGTCGACGATGGTGTGGCCGACCTCGGCGAGCGAGCGCGATCCGCGGAGGACCCGCCCGCCGTGGACGACGCCGGCGCCGATGCCGGTCGAAATGGTCAGGTAGGCGACGGCGGCGCTCCCCCGACCGGCGCCGAACAGGGCCTCTCCGACCGCGGCCAGGTCCGCGTCGTTGGCGATGTGCACCGCCAGCCCGAGCTGGGCGCTCAGGCCCTCGCTCGAGAGCAGGTCGGGCCACTGCTCGGGGAGGTGGGGGGCCCAGAGCAACCGGCCCGCTTCGTAGTCGACGCCGCCGGGGAGCCCCACCACGGCGTACGAAGCCTCCCCGTAGCCTCTCTCGGCGGCGACCGCCCCGATCAGGTCGGTCAGCGAAGCCGGTACGTCAGCCCCGCTCGGCGTGGGGACGGATCGCCGCAGCAGCACCTCGCCGCGCGGGTCCACCAGGGCCAGCGCGCATCTGCGTCCCGCCGACGTCGGCGGCCAAGACAGGTGGCGTCACTGTGGGCCTAGGTCGACGCCTGTCCGGGTCCGTATCCCGCCTTGCGCAGAAGGCGACGGAGGTTGGTCAGCTGCTCCGCGTCGATGTCCTTGTGGCGCTGGGGGTCGAAGGACTCGCTCTCGCTGCCGAGGGTGACTAGGACGTGACCTTTGTGGGTCTCCTGGACCGTTGCCACCGCGTTGAGCAGCGAGAGGATCGAGTGCCACTCGATGTTGTGACCCAGCGGGTGCCGGAAGACCTGCGCCAGCGTGTCCCGCTGGTGGCTGTTCAAGTGCCCCGGTTCTCCCACATGGCTCCTCTGGTCCGGCGCCGCCGCGCGAACGACCGCTCGTTTCCATCTTCGCACCTGTCGCCGGGGGCGAAGGCGACGACCATGCCGGCTTCCCGCCGGAGCGGGCCATTGCCTCTGGTGGGCATCGGGGCGGAGAGGGAGACTTGCTCGGCCGAGGAGGTGATGACCATGTTCCGCGATCGGGTGGATGCCGGTTGTCATCTGGCCGAAGTGGTGCAGCGCGCCGGCATCGGTCGATGGGGCGATGCCGTGGTGCTCGGGTTGCCCCGCGGCGGGGTTCCCGTCGCCGGAGAGGTGGCGCACCTGCTCGGAGCCCCGCTCGACGTCATCGTCGTGCGGAAGCTCGGCGTCCCGTTCCAACCCGAGTTGGCGATGGGCGCTCTCGGGGAGGACGGCGTGCGCGTCGAGAACGACGACGTCATGGAGTCGATCGGACTCACCGCCGCGGACGTGGACAGGGCCGAGCGGGTGGAACGGGCCGAGCTCGACCGGCGGGCCCAGCGCTACCGGCGTCACCGCGCCCGAGTCGACCTGCAGGACCGGTGCGCGGTCATCGTGGACGACGGCATCGCCACGGGCTCGACGGCGCACGCCGCCTGCCGCGTCGCCCGGGCCCATGGTGCGTCGCGGATCGTCCTCGCCGTGCCGGTCGCCCCGCGCAGCGTGCTCCTGGCACTCGCCGACGCCTGCGACGAGATGCTCTGCGTGGCATCCCCGGATCCGTTCGACGCGGTGGGGGTGTGGTACCGCGACTTCTCTCCGACGACGGACGACGAGGTCGTCGCGGTTCTGCGCCGGCTTCAACCGTAGGTGAACGTCACCGCGTTGGATGCACCGCCCGCGGTGGTGATCACCACCTGGGCGGAGGGGGACGTCGAGGCCGGGACCGTGACGTCGCACGTGTTCTGAGCCGGGCAGCTCGTCGGCGCCACCTGCCCGTCGAAGGTGGCGACGATCTGACCGCTCGAACTCAGGAAATTGGCTCCCGCCACCACGATCGCCTGCCCGGCCGAGCCGCTCGCGGGGGAGAGGGAGGAGATCTCGGGTGGGCCGCCCGTTGCCGCCGCGATCGTGGTCGACGTGCTGCCGTCGTGGGCGATCGTCGAAGGCGTGTGGGGTGTCGACGACCGGGTGGCGCTCGGGGATGGGGGCGGCGGACTGCCGCTCTCGGACACGATCAGTGCGATGGCCGCCGCCGCCACCAGAACGGCTACGAGGGCGATGGAGCGGATCAGCCAGCGATCGGGTGGGATGCCGTTCCCGGACGGGGCTCGGGCGCCGCCGGTCGGTCGAGGCGTTTGTTGTGCGGCGCCCGCCGCCTCCCGGGCGCGACGGACAGCGATCTCCATCGCGCTCAGGGCGCGCTGACCCGGGGCACCCGGGGGCGGCTCGGCGGCGCGGTCGTCTGGCATCCGATCCTCCGACGCGTATCTCTTCCCCGTTTCGGCGGCTTCCATTCCCCTCTATAGCATTCACCCCGTTCATCAGGAGACAGCGATGCGATCGGACCTCGTATCCAGGCCGCGCCCGTTGCGGCCCGAGCGCGAGCAGCCCCCGGCGGACAGCGCCGACCCTGGGCACGGTGTCGCGGCAGCAGTGGCACCTCTGCTGGCCCACTTCTTCGGCGGCCCGCCGCCGGTGCGCGTCGAGTTCTGGGACGGGTCCACGCTCGGGTCCGGGCGACGGGGACACGCTGCAGGTGCGATCGCCCGATGCCGTGCGGCGGCTGCTGTGGGCGCCCGGAGAGCTCGGGCTGGCCCGGGCCTTCGTCGTGGGCGATCTGGCCTTCGAGGGCGACATCTTCGAGATCCTGGCGGCGCTGCACGCGGCCTCCTCCGATCGCGTCCACGTCGGCTCACGGCTGCCCTGGCAGGCCGTGCAGGCGGCGCGCCGTCTCGGGGTCATCGGCCGGCCCCTCCCTCCGCCACCAGAGGAGGCGGCACCGCGAGGTCGGCTGCACTCGCGGGCTCGGGATGCACAGGCGGTGCAGCACCACTACGACGTCAGCAACGACTTCTACGCCATGGTCCTCGGGCCCGCCATGACGTACTCCTGTGCCCGGTTCGGCCCCGGCGTCGACACGCTCGAGGCGGCTCAGGAGTCCAAGCACGATCTCGTCTGCCACAAGCTCGGGCTGCCGGACCGGGTCGGGCAGAGGGTCCTCGATGTCGGCTGCGGCTGGGGCTCGTTCGCCCTCCATGCGGCTCGCCACTACGGCGCCCGGGTGGTCGGGGTCACGCTCAGTCCGGCGCAGGCGGAGCTGAGCGGGCGAGCGGGTGGCCGCGGCCGGGTTGGAGCGACCAGATCGAGATCCGCCTGCCAGGACTACCGGGACGTGCGGGACGGTCCCTTCGACGCCATCGCGTCCGTCGGCATGTTCGAGCACGTCGGCTCGTCCAAGAGCGCCCAGTATTTCGCCACCATGCGCCGGTTGCTCAGGCCCGAGGGCCGGCTGCTCAACCACGCCATCTCGAGCGTGGGCGGATCACGCATCGGACCGAGGACCTTCATCGGGCGCTACGTCTTCCCCGACGGCGAGCTCCTCGATGTGGGCCGCGTCGTCCTGGGCATGGAGGAGGCGGGCTTCGAGGTGCGCGACGTCGAGTCCCTGCGCGAGCACTACGCCAAGACACTCCGCGCCTGGGTCGGGAACCTCCAGGAGCAATGGGATGCAGCAGTGGCCGAGGTGGGAGTGCGCCGGGCGCGCGTGTGGCTGCTCTACATGGCGGCGTCGGCCAACGGGTTCGAAGACGGCGGGATCTCCATCGCACCAGGTGCTGGGTGTCGTCCCCGGGCCGGGCGGCCGGAGCGGCATGCCGCTCCACGCGCGGAGCCTGGGTCTGAAGCCAGGCTCCGACCTGCTGGCACGTACCGGCATTTCGCGCGACCCTGAACCCGTGCCACCCGGCCGCCAGATCGTCGTGTGCGACGGCGACGAGACCGGGCAGGAGTTGCTCGAAGAGGCGCTGCGCGTGCCTGGATCCCGGCGTGCTCGGGTTCGATCTGGAGCTGCTGCACTTCGACCTCTCTCTGCGGGAACCGGCGGGCCACGGCCAACGGCGTTGTCCGCGAGGCCGCGGCCGCCATGCGCGTGCACGGGCCTCGGGCTCAAGGCGGCGACCATCACCCCGGAGACGACGGGCGACGTCGGCAGCCCCAATCGCATCCTGCGCGAAGGTGTCGGCGGCTCGGTCATCGTGCGGACGGGCCGGCGCATCCCCGGCGTGGCTCCGCCAGCGTCGGTCGTCCACCCGATCGTGGTGGTGCGCATGGCCGTGGGCGATGCCTACGGGGCGGAGGAGCACCGGACGGGCGACCCCGGGAGCGTGGCGGAGCAGGCGTGGCGGACCGAGCGCATCGACCGCTCGACCTGTCGCTCCGTGGCGGAGTTCTCGTTCCGGACGGCCTCCAGCTCGATGCGTGCGTGTACGGAGGCCCGAAATGGACCGTCTCGACCGTCTACGAAGGGATGCTGAAGGAGGAGATGGACGCCGCCGCGGCGCGCCATCCCGGTGTGCTCTACCGCCCGACGCTGATCGACGCCGCCTACGCGGGGCTGCTCACCGAGTCGAGCGGCAGCCCGCTGGTCGTCCCGGCCCTCAACCGCGACGGGGACTGCCTCTCCGATCTCGTGCTGGCCCTGTTCGGCTCGATCGCCGGCGCCGAGTCCGTGTTGCTGGCTCTCGACGACCAGATGCATGCCGCCGTCGCCATGGCGGAGGCGCCGCACGGAACGGCGCCGTCGCTGACGGGCAAGAACGTGGCCAACCCGATGGCGATGCTCCTGGCCTGCGCGGCCGTGCTCGACCATGCGGCGCAGGGCGATGCCGGGGTGGCCGGGGCGGCCGCCGCCATCCGCCGGGCCACGCTCGGCGCGGCGGCTGACGGGATACGGACCTTCGACCTGGGTGGAGAGGCCACCACCTCGGAGGTCGTCGACGAGGTCCTGCGTCGCCTGCGTGGCGGCTCTGCGGCCTGAACCCGCCACTGGGTTTGGCAGCCCCTGTGACGGGGCAAGGGTGTGAAAGCGCCCAACCTGGCCAGGGGGCTGGCGCATCGGAAGGGCACTCAATGGGGGGCTTTGTGATCCGCGCCCGACGCGCCTCTAGCGCGTTCGACCGGAGAGAAAGGTCGCCGAGCGCAGGCATGTGTGCGCCCGATCAGCAACGGAGACGAAATGTGCAGGGTTTCGCGGGTACTCGGTCTCCAGACGTTGCGTTGACCGATTTGAGGCGTGCTTTCTGACGCAAGAGAACCGTGTCCTCCACAGCATTTCCCCCGATTGTGTGGATTTCGCCTCAGCGCAGTCCGAGGGGGGCGAAGAGATCGCCGTGCTTGTCGACCCGCCGCAGCACGTCATCGGCCTCGAAGCGAAGCACGAGGGGGTCGCGCGCGGTGGCGCACCTGTGCACCTCGGCCGAGCTGACCGGTGTCGACACGGTCGGTGTCGGCATCGCCCGGACCGAGTAGACCGCGACGGTCGTCTTGGCCGAGTGGTTCTGACTCCAGTCGATGAGGACCCGGCCCCGGCGCAAGGACCTGCGCATGTTGGACACGACCAGGTCCCCATGCTCCGACTCCAGTTTGCGGGCAATCTCGTGCGCCCGGTCGCGGAGGCTGTCCCACGTCGTTTTCGGCCCGACGGCTGCATAGAGCTGCAAGCCCTTCGACCCGCTGGTCTTGGCAAACGGCTCGGTTCCCTGCCGGCCGAGCTCCTCCATGACCCAGCCGGCCACCTCGCAACACTCGACGATGGAGGTTCCCTCGCCCGGGTCCAGATCGAAGACCATGTGATCCGGCCGTGCGGGGAGCTTGCGATGGCGCCCGACGTGCCAGAGCGGTACGTGGAGCTCGATCGTCCCGAGGTTGGCGGCCCAGGCCAGAGTCGGGAGGTCGTTGACCATCGGCGTACGGGATGACGTCCCGGGCGTCATTGGACGGGACCTCCACCGAGTGCACCCACTCAGGAGCGTGGGACGGGATGTGCTTCTCGAAGAAGGACTTGCCCTCGACCCCGTCGGGAAATCGCTTCATCGTCAGCGGCCGCTCCCGGACGTGCGGCAGCATGACCGGCGCGATGCGCACGTAGTAGTCGATGAGTCTGGCCCTTGGTGAACCCGATCTCGGGGAAGAGGACCTTCTCGAGATTGGAGACGGAGAGTTCCCGTCCGTCGATCGTCGTCCGGGTGGAAGTCGCCATCGGCGGCCGTCGGACGGTCGCCGCACGGCCCGATCCGTGCCGTGCGGGTGCCATTCCACGACCACTTCTGGGGCGACTTGTCGGGCGCAGGCCCCGCCAGGTCGGGTGGCGCAACCGGCCGGCCGTCGTCCATTCGCCGAACCCCACCTCTCCCACCAGCTCGGGGCGGACGAAGTGCGCCGCGCCTGGCTTCTCGGGCCGGGAGGACGGAGACGAAGGGGCTCTCGGCGTGGCCGAGCCGTCGAAGATCCTGAGAGAGCGTCCCGGCGTCGTCGGCGCTGAATCCGGTTCCCACCTTGCCGACGTAGCGCAGCCCGCCGTCGTCGGGGATCCCGAGCAGCAGCGCGCCCAGGCTCGCCGCCGCTCGCCCCGCCCGTCAGTCCACGCGCCGACGACCACCTCCTGGGTGCGGAAGGACTTGACCTTGGTCCAGTCAGGGCTGCGCCGGCCCGGTCGATACGGCGAGGCCCGCCGCTTGGCGATGACGCCTTCCAGCCCGTTGCTCGCACGGTCGCGGCCAGGATGTCCCGGCCGGAGACGTCACGGAATGCGTCCGTGGTGGTGAAGGTCTCTCCCGAGAGGTGCAGCGACTCGAGCCGGTCCCGCCGCTCGTCGTAGGGGCACATCGAAGAGCGAGTGCCCGTCGAGATACAGCAGGTCGAACGCCACGAAGGTGACGGGGGCCGACGCGGCCCGCCGCTTCGCCTCTCGCTGATTCGCCACGTGCATGCGCTGCTGCAGCCGCGAGAAGCTCGGTCGACCGTCTTCGCCCGAGCGCCACGATCTCGCCGTCGATGATGCAGGTGGTCATCCCGAGGAACTTCCCGATGTCCGCCAGCTCGGGGAAGGAGCACGGTCACGTCGAGATCGTTGCGGCTCTGGGCTCGCACCCGTCCGCCCTCGACGAACAGGATCGCCCGGATACCGTCCCATTTGATCTCGAAGGCCCAGTTCTCGTCGTCCGTCGGGAGCTTGCCGGCGACAGCCAGCATCGGCTTGATGGTGGTGGGCAGTGCGTCCGCCCGGGTGGACGGACCGTGCCGGTGGATCATCCAGTTGCGATCCTTGGTCTGGAAGAGCACGAAACTCGCCGTCGACCTTCGCCCCGTGGAGCACGAACTTGACCTCGGAGTCGGACCACTTCTCCACGTCGTAGTGACCGGTGTCCCAGATCGTCATCTGGCCGCCGCCGTACTCGCCCTGGGGGATCTCGCCGTAGAACGATCGCGTACTCGAGGGGGTGGTCCTCCGTGTGCACGGCGAGGTGGTTCTTGCCCGGGGTCTCGGGGAGACCTTTGGGAAGGGCCCACGAGGCGAGGACCCCGTCGCGCTCGAGCCGCAGGTCCCAGTGCAGGCTGCGCGCATGGTGCTCTTGGATCACGAAGCTCCGTCCGGTGTGGCGCTTCGACGAGCGGCGTCCCATCGGTTCCGGTGTCTTCTGCGGGTCCCGCTTCGTGCGATAGGTCTCGAGCTTCCCCGCCTTGCTCGCCGCACCCTTCCTCGTGGCCTTCGGCGTCACCAGACACCACCGTACCCACAGTCTCAGGTTGGCCGGCGCAAGGTGGGGTACGAGCAACGGGTGGGTTGAGAGCGATGCCTGACGCATGACTGCTCGGGCGGCACCGAATCTCCGTTGAGCGGCTGGCCCGGAAGCCGGAGGGGACGCAGGGTGTCCGTCCCCTGGCCTTCGCGGGTCAGGGCGTTCAAGAAGCTCGGCGAAGACCGGGCAGCTCGCTGTCCGTGCTCTTGACCTTCTACGGGTTTCTGTCCCAGTTTCCGCTCCTGCTGCATCGGGTGACGGTCCTGGGATTCGTTGGGGGCGGAGAGCATCCCTCTTGGCGCCCCACACGGGTCGTGCCCGGCAATGTGATTCGGCGGGGGGACCTCCCGTATGGTCTACGGAGGTCCCAGCCCAGCCTGGGGCGAGGAAGCCGGGGACAGGGCATGAACGTCGATGAACTGGTCGAGACCGCATGCGCGGCGCGTCGGATCGGACGACTTCGGCTGCGACACCTGGAGAGAAGGCCTTGAGGTCCTGGTCGAATCGTTGAACACCGAGTCCGCGCTCAACGAACTGGGCGAGAGCGTGATGGTCGACCAGATCGTCGGTCTGCTGGTCAATCGGCTCGAGGTGGAGCAGTGGTACGCCCGGCACCCCGAGATAGGCGAGCAGGAGATCATCGCCCCGTTGTTCGGCCTCGGGCTCCCTCGTACAGGCTCCACCGCGTTGAGCTTCCTCCTGGCCAGCGACACCGCGCGGCGCTCGTTGCGCACCTGGGAGGCGGCCAAGCCATGTCCGCCCCCCGAGACAGCGACCGAGCACACCGACGCCCGGATTGCCGAGACGCAGGTGGGCATCGACATCACGAACGAGATGTTCCCCGACTTCGTCGGGATGTTGCCGACTTCCGCCACCGGGCCACAGGAATGCATCCTGATCATGGCGCTGGACTTCAGATCGCAGGTGTTCGAGGGTATGGCACGGATCCCGGCTTACAGCGCGTGGCTCTTGCAATGCGACATGGAACCCGCCTACCGCTATCACCGACGCGTGTTGCAGTTGTTGCAATGGCGCTGCCCTCCGGAGCGATGGTGGCTCAAGACGCCTGCGCACATGCACTCGATCGACGCACTGGACCGGGTCTATCCCGATGCTCGGTTCGTGATGACCCACCGTGACGTGGGCAAGGTTCTGCCGTCGGTCTGTGCCGTGTTCCAGGCACTCTCGGACGTGTTGACCGAGCACCCCGATCCGGTGTCCATCGGCCGCCACAACTCCGAGCTGTGGCGGTATTCGCTGCAACGTCTGATCGCGTTTCGAGATCGTGGCAACGAAGGGCGGTTTTTCGACGTTTCCTTCGAAGCGGTTCAGCGCGATCCGATGGCGGCCGTGGCACAGCTCTACTCGGAGCTCGGCGATGAGCTCACTGACGAGGCTCGACAACACATGCTGGAATGGTGGGTGGACAGCTCGAAGGAACGCTCCGGTCCACACAGTTACAAGGCTGAGACATTCGGCCTCGACCCCGCGACGATCCGAGATCAGTTCGCGTTCTACTATCGCAGATTCGACGTCACGCTCGAGGGCGAGGGACGCTGATCGCGCGGTTCGCGGCTGGAGGACCCCTGACGCGGGCAACCAACGCCACAGACGCTCGGAATATCTGATTCGTCTACTACGGCCCAGGCGGTACGTGGTGGAGCCCGGAACGCCTCGGAGTCCGCCGAGGGCACGGGCATGGCGAGCAAGGTCAAGTCCGTCGGTCCTGGTGCCGGCATCGCCCTCCCGATCGCATTCTTCGCCGCCGTACGGCTTGGTTCGCGGCGGGGCCACGGCCACCGGCGCGGTCGGCATAGGCGGGTACACAGGTCGACGCCGGAACACAAAGGTGCCAAGGAACCCGAAAGGCCAAAGGACTTTCGCAGAGAACCACACGACACGTGGTGTGGAACGGGTTCAGCCGCCCTAGGGCTGGACGAGGGCTTCGCTAACTACTCGGCGGAGGTGAACACCGCCGAGCCGGACGTCACCGCTCGGCTCGCTCCTACGTCCACCATCACCATCTGCACGCCGACCTGACCGTCGGCTCCCCGCACCGCTTCGCCATCGACACGGAAAGGTCCCACTTTGCCGCGGGAGAGGAACATGACGTGCCAGCTTCGGATCTGGAGGCGATCAGTGCCGACGAGATCGCCGGCGAGTCCCATGGCCGCTGCCTCGAGCACAACGTGCTGTGGCCCGAGGTGCAGGGCCGCGTCGGGGGAGGCGAGCTCAACAGAGAGCTCGGGCAACACCCAGTGGCCGTCCGATCGGCGGGAGGCACCGAAGACCTTCCAAAGGGGTGGCAAGTCCGGCGAATCCACGATGTCAATGGGGTTCTCGGGCATCTTCGCCAACCCTTCGGGGACCTCACCGATGGTCACACCCTGACCCTCGGTGAAGGCAATCACCCGATCGGGGTCGTCTGCATCGACGATGCGCGACCGGGTGAATCCCATCTGGCGTCCGATCTTGAGAGTCTCCGACCGGATCTCGATTCGCCTCACGTCGTACCCCGGGTCGAGGAGGCTCGCGTTGTGGATGACCGGGTTCGGCACCGCATCGAGATCGCTGACGCCTCCGCCTTCTGGCGAACTGATGGCGATCGGCGCAATCACAAGCCGCCAATCGAGTTCCGGAAGTCATGGCGGACGTTGACAATATTGTTGCCTTCGGCGCCCACGTCCATCGATCCGTGGCGCCGACCGATGTACCGGTAGCTCAACAAGCCCGTCCAGCGTCGCTCCAACTCGGCGGCGTACGCGTCCTTGTCACCCCTCAGGTCCCGGACGTCCTTCATTGCCGAGGTCGCCTTTACCGTCGGTGTGTCAAGGTCATGGAGTGAGGGCGCCCAAGCCAGCTTCTGCGACGTGCATGTCCTCGCTGTAGTGGCCGCCGCTCACGCCGATTGCCCCCACCACCGCCTCAGCAACGACAATCGGATATCCACCGCCGAACACAACCAGGCGGTCGATCCCCGTCGCTGCGCCGAGTGCCAGAGGACCATCGTCTTTGATGAAGTCGTACCACCCGTGCGACGGCATACCGAAGCCGACGGCAGTGTAGGCCTTGTCCTGGGCTATCTGTGTGGAGATCACCGGAGCCCCGTCCATGCGGTGGAAGGCCTTGAGCAGTCCGCTGTCGTCGACGATGGCGATGGCGAACCCCTTCCCCAGTGTCCGCGCGTGAACAACGGCAGCCTCAATCACACGAGCCGCCAATTCGGCCGAGATCGTGGCCTTGGTAATGATGCCCTCTTCGCTCATATCTGTCCTTCCTCGGCTGGGACGCGAACCTCGGCAGCCTCTCGATCGGGCGTCGAAACCATCAGGTCTTGGAACCCGCGCCTTACGGTCTAGTCGACCGACGAGCTCGAGTCCCGATGAGCTCAATGGCCACCGCAGGTGATGGGGTGAGTCCGACGACAGTCCGCACTGGGCCTGAGAGGTCCGACAGAAGGACTCCGCGCTGTGGCAAAGGGTGTGCGCACCTTCCGGACCTCGCCAGGCGGGGCGCCCCCCTGTCTAGCATCGGTCGGGCCATTTCTTCAGGAGCGGAGAGGTACGGCGTGAAAACCCGTCACCCGCCCCGACGGATGCAAGGAGATGTCAGGTGAGCACCAAACCCAACGAGTCACCACGATCGGCGCTCCGGCGCATGTTGGCCGAACCAGGGCTCACGGTCTTGCCCGGCGTCTACGACGCATTGTCCGCAACCCTGGTGGAGCGCAACGGGTTTCCGGGCGCCTACATGTCGGGAGCGGCGGTTTCAATGACGTTGGGGCTGCCCGACCTGGGACTTCTCACGATGACTGAAATGGCCACACAGGCCGCCCACCTGGCCGGCGTCCTGTCGGGTCCGCTCATCGCCGACGCCGACACTGGATTCGGTAACGCCCTCAACGTTCAGCGAACCGTCGTCGAGTATGAGCGCGCCGGTGTTGCCGGGCTCCATATTGAGGACCAGACATATCCGAAGCGTTGCGGACACCTCAGTGGCAAGTCGGTCATTCCGAGTGAGGCGTTCGTGGACAAGATCAAGGCGGCGATCGATGCGAGGACGGACGCAGATCTTGTTCTCATTGCTCGAACGGACGCTCGCGGTCCGCTCGGATTCGCTGAGGCGATACGTCGCGCCAACGTTTACCTCGATGCGGGGGCTGATCTGATTTTCGTCGAGGCTCCGCAGACGACCGACGAGATCTCATCCATCCCCGCCGAGGTCGATGGACCTGTCATGTTCAACATCGTCGAAAACGGGTCCACTCCTCCCGTTGAGCTCGAGCAGCTGGCAGCCTGGGGCTACGGGGTCGCCATCCGTCCACTCGTCCTCATTGCCCCGGTGGTTCGGGCCGTCATGGGGGCTCTGACCGAGATGAACCCGCCGACGCCTCTCGAAGGGATGATCTCGACGCCAGCCGATCTGTTCGAGACCGTCAATCTGAACGTGCTGGCTCGAACTCGGCAAGAGATTCGGTTCGAGTTCTCCCAGTCCATAGCCGGGACGACCACGCCGCCTGCCACAGGCCCTTGTGGGCCACCGGTGCCCTCAGGGGCGGCAGCGTCAGCAGGTGGTAAGCAGCACCCTTTGAGATCTGTCACCCGTCCGTTACCGGAGGTTTCGCCCATGGCCATCGTCTCGTTCTCCCGCCGGTTGTCCGATCTGGCCGCGGCCAATCCTTCCCGCACGGCCATAACCTGCGGAGAGCAGAGCGTGACCCGGGCCGGACTGGAAACAGCAGCTGACGCGCTCGCCCGACAACTGCTCGAAGACGGCGTGCAGCAAGGCGAGATGGTCACGATCGCGCTGCCCAACTCCGTGGACTGGTTCGTCGCCGCCGCGGCCACCTGGAAGATCGGAGCGATTCCCCAACCGGTGTCGCCTCGGTTGCCACGGCCCGAGCTGGCCGCCATCGTCGATCTCGCCGATCCACGGGTGATACTCGGCGCCGACCCCGAAGACTTCGCCGATCGCGTCTGCCGGCCAATCGGCTACGTCGCGCCCGCGGCCGCCCCCGACGCGGCGCCGCTACCTGATGTCATCTCGCCCGCGTGGAAGGCACCAACCTCGGGGGGCTCCACCGGTCGGCCGAAGCTGATCGTGGCGGGCCAACCCTCGACGATCGATGACGAAGCCCGCCCCACTCTCCTGATTGAGCTCGACGGATGCCTGATGATGCCGGGTCCGCTCTTTCACAACGGTCCGATCGTCTGGGCGTGCGAAGCCCTGCTCGCCGGCAACCACGTCGTGGTCCTTCCGCGCTTTGAAGCCGAATCCACCCTGGCGGGGATCGAAGAGCACCGAGCCGACATTGCCTACCTGGTGCCGACCATGATGAAGCGCATTTGGCGATTGCCCCCCCATGTTCGTGAGGGATTTGACCTCTCTTCGCTCCGCGTGGTCTGGCACCTGGCCGAGCCTTGCCCGCCGTGGCTGAAGGAGGCTTGGCTCGAGTGGCTGGGGCCCGAGCGCATCTTCGAGCTCTACGCCGGAACAGAGGCGCAGACGGCGACGGTGATCACGGGCGCCCAATGGCTGGATCACCGGGGCTCGGTCGGCCAGCCGCTCCTTGGGTCGGTCAGCATCACCGACGAACGAGGCAACGAGGTCCCGACGGGTGTGGAAGGAGAGGTCTGGCTGAAGTCGGGCCTCGAGAGACCGACCTACCGCTATGTCGGCGCCGAAGCCCGCACGCGCGAAGGCGGGTGGGAGTCCCTGGGCGACAACGGCTGGCTCGATGCCGACGGCTTCCTCTATCTCGGTGACCGCATGACCGACATGATCCTCACCGGAGGTTCGAATGTGTACCCAGCGGAGGTCGAGTCAGCCATCGCAGAGCACCCCGCCGTGCATTCCTGCGCGGTGATCGGGCTGCCCGATGACGACCTCGGGAACATCGTCCATGCGATTGTCGAAGCTGATCCCGACGAGCTCCAGACAGACGAGCTGCTGGCATTCCTCGGTGAGCGCCTCGTCCGCTACAAGGTGCCCCGCAGCGTCGAGATCGTGAACGATCCCTTGCGCGACGATGCTGGAAAAGTCCGCCGTAGCGCTCTCCGCGCTCAGCGTCTCGGATCGATCGCCGAATCCGCCAGTGACGGGCTGTAATTGCCGCCGCCGGCCCCGGTTGAGGTCTGTGAGCGAGTCGCCGACGCCATTTCGCAGCCCTGCGAGCTCAAGACTGCGCCACAGAAGTCGGCTCCGGATTGCGGAGGAAGAACGTGACCCCGAGGCCGATCAATCCGATCGCCGCGACCACGATCATGGCAAGGGCGTAGGACCGCGTCGGGTCGGTCAGTCCCGATATGAGAATGAGTGCCGGCGATAGCCGTGCCGAGTGACGAGCCCAGGTTCGACACACAGCGGGAGAGCCCTGAGATCTCGCTCTGCTGGTCCTCGGGAAAGGCTGACTGGACCACATTCACCGAAGGAGTGAGCATCACCCCGAGGCCCAACCCGATGAGCAACAGCCCGGGCGCGAAGGCCCATTCGCTCGGCGAGTGCTTGACGACCAGGAGAAGGAAGACGACGCCAGCGATCGTGGTCACGAATCCGATCAGGATCAGCGTTCGCTGCTGGAAGCGCTTCGCGAGGGCGCCCGCAGCAAGCGAGGACACCAAGATACCGAGGGTGGCTGCGGTGAAGATCACGCCGGTCTTGATGGCGCTATATCCTCGCACGACCTGGAGATAGGCGGAAACGACGAACGACGTTCCCATGAGCATCAGCCACTGCACGTTCTGCGTCACAAGTCCGAGGTTCGACGTACGGTTGCGAAAGAGCTTGGTCGAGAGCAGCGCCTCCTTCCCCACACGTTCCCGACTCCGGACCCAGGCGAAGAAACCGAAGATGATGAGCGCGCCAGCAGCGATGAGAAGCGCGCAGAGGACAAGATTGTTGTCGGCCGCCAGGATCCCGATGACCAGTGTCACCAGCCCAACCGCCGACAGGATCGCCCCCACCGTGTCGAACGGGCGAGTGGGGTCGGCCGGCAGCGGATCATGGATGCGGCGACCGAGGATGACGATGAGGACGACCACGACGGCTTGAAAGACGAAAGCAGCGCGCCAGGTGATGGTCGTGGTGATGAATCCACCGATAAGGGGACCGGTGGCGGCACCGATCCCACCCATGCCGCTGATGATGCCGAACGCTTGGGCCCGAGACCTGAGGTCGTGGAAGAGCATGGTCGTGAGGATGTACACGGGGGGAATGAGGAGGGCCGTGCCCACCCCTTCGAGGATCGAGTTCCCCAGGATCAGGACCCCCAGGCCGGGGGCGACCGCACTGAGCACCGCGCCCACCGCGTAGATGGAAAGACCCATCGTGAAGCAACGTTTTCGGCCCCATCGATCGGTCAGCTTGCCGCCGGGGATCATGAGTGCCGCCATGACCAGCAAGAACAGGGTGATCGCGATCTGGACGCCCTGGACCGTCGTGTGCAGATCCTGACTGATGTCGTTGATCATGACGTTCATGTTGGAACCAGCGAAGCTGCAGATGAACTGGGCCATCGCAAGCGGAAGCAACATGCGCCGCAATGAGGGGGCCATCCTCCCGGTTTCGACGGGACTAGCCATGGATCACTGTGGAATCGAACCGAGGCCGGCAGGACCAGTCGATTGTGTCGCGTGGAGACACCAGGAGTTCGCTCTGGAGCTCACCTATCAGCCCATGGTCCGAATTTCCGCGATGTACATCAGCCCTTTCCCTCTTCTTCCAGGACAAGACGCGAAGAGAAGACCGCCACCGCGTCGTCGTCTCTGTCTTTCTGTTCTTCGGTCAGATGGAGGCCCCCGAGAACGGGAGCGTCACCCGTTGAACCAGAGTTGGGGTGCATCCGGGCCAATGTATTCCAAAAAGGTGGCGCCCCTCGGGATTCGAACCCGGAGCCCGCGATTTGACGACTCCGAGCCGTAAGCAGTCGTCCGCGTCCATCTGTGCAGATCCGCGGGCTCGCACTGTTCGGTCGTATCCCCACGAATTGGTGTGAACGGACTCCGGGGCTACGGGGTTGGTTGCAGACGGCCACGACCGTGCCCATCCCCTGAGAAGCCGCGCTCCGTAGACAGCTGCCTTGGAGGCTGCGCCCGTCGGCCCAGAGCGCGACGTCGTCTCGCTCTCGCCGTGACGCTGTGCTCGCCTGGGCGGGCCTATTGAGTTCAGAGCCGAGATCGATGTGGCGTGGCCACGACTCGATCCGGGGTTCAGCAACGATTCACGGCGAGCATGGTGGGCGCCGCGTTCAGATCCTCGTCAGTGCACACTATGGTGATGATACTGATGCGCATCGATTGACGGATTGATGTAAAGAGGCCGCCCATGAGGCTGCAGCGTTGGGTTTTGTTAACGGTGGTTGCGGCCACAGTGGTCTCGGGCTCCATGATCGCGGTGATCGATCCGGCTTCAGCGCAGCCTGCAGCCACCGTGAGCCTCACGAAGACGGCAAGCGTGTCATCGGCGACCCCGGGGTCGCCGTTCACCTACTTCCTCCATTATTCGTGTTCCAGTCTGACCACGACTTGCAACGGGGTGACGATCACCGACGTGCTGCCCGCCCAGCTGTCGTTGGCGGCGGCCGACGTGACCCTGGTGGGGGACGCACACACCTCCGCCACCGCGTACAACCCGTCGACGGGCACGGCGACGTTCACCATGGTCAACCCCATGCCGGCCGGGACCACCGGTGAGGTGGCCATCACCGTGAAGTTCCCTGCCGGGACCACGCCGGTCGGGGCATCGGCCACCAACGTCGGCACCATCAACGCAACCAACGCCGCTTCGTCGAACTCGAACCCGTCGACCGTCAACGCCACGGTCACGCCGAGCATCGCGACGACCAAGGCCCTCAATTCGAGTCCGATCGTGCTCGGCGCGGCCACTACCTACACGGTCACCTATACCAACACGGGCAACGTCAACCTCACCTCGCCCAACCTTGTGGACACCCTGCCGCCCGGTGCGACCTTCGTCTCCGCGTCGGGCGGAGGTGTTTTCAACTCCGCTACCAACCAGGTGACCTGGACACTGGCCAGCCCGGCCACTCCGGGGACCAAGTCGACGCAGACGGTCACGGTCATCTACCCGTCCCCGCCCTTCAGCGCCGGCACACCCATCACCAACACCGTGGCCGGCACCGGCGTACCGCTGGGGACCACGACACCGATCTCGCAGCCGGCGACTGCCACCGGCACGCCGGTCGCCCCGGCGCCCGCCGTGTCGGCCTCGAAGTCACCCAGCGGCCCGGTCGGCCCTGGGACGGCCTTTCACCTATACGGTGAGCGTCAAGAACACGGGCAACGTGGGACTCAACCCGGTAACCATGCTCGACACCCTGCCGGCTGGCGCCACCTTCGTGTCGGCCACCGCGGGCGGGACCTTCAACGCCGGCGCGGGAACGGTGTCGTGGACCAATCCCAGCCCGCCGCTGGCGCCCGGGGCCGACCTTCACGCGCCACGGTGACGGTGACCTACAACACGCCGCCGTTCAGCGCCGGCCAGGTGGTCACCAACAACCTGTCGACCAGCGGCACCCCGGTGACCGGCGGTGCTCCGGTCACCGGCACAGCGTCGGTCAACAACACGCTGACCACCCCCCAGACGGGAGGCACCATCGCCAAGACCCTGGTCACGCCGGCCGCCCAGTTCGCGGTGAACACACCGGTGCAATACCAGGTCGACGGCCAAGAACACCGGTGACGTGCCGTTGGCCGGCTTCACCATCACCGATCCTTTGCCGACGGGCGCCACGTTCGTGAGCGCCTCGAGTTCGGGCACCAACCCGGCTTCGAGCTTCAACCCGGCGACCAACACCGTGACCTGGACCTTCAGCTCAGCGGTGGCCGCCGGGGCCACCCAGACGGTCACGGTCACCGTGATCTACCCGTCCCCGACCTTCACCGCCGGCCAGCTGGTCACCAACACGTCCACCGCCGTCGGCACCGCCAACGGGACGCCGGTCACCATCGGCCCGTCGAGCGTGACCAACCCCTTGCAACCGAACAGCCCGGCCGCCACCGTCAAGAAGACCGACACCAAAGCGACCGTGGCCATCGGCGACTCCGACACCTACACCATCACCGCCACCAACACCGGCAACGTGCCCATCGCGCCGTCGTTCGTCGTCACCGACCTGATCCCCGCCAACCTCCAGCCCGACAGCCGACCGGCCACCAACGTCGACCTTCACCGATCCCCGCGGCCTGACCGCGGCCAGGGCCGACGTGCTCGCATACCACAACCCGACCACCAACACTTTCGTCACGTGTCACTGCCACCTGCACCGGCACCGGCACCTGCACGGCGTCGATCCCCACGCTCGCCGACCAGATCCAGATCACCTACACCGGCTCGGTGCCGGTTGGGTTCGCGCCGACCGCCGCCTTGACCCTGCGGGTGCCGGCCAGCGAGGTGGATCGGTCGGGCGTCCCGATCACACGCGGCGACCCCATCGCCAACTGTGCGACGGTGAGTGCCGCGCAATTGTCTTCCACCCCGCAGAGCTGTACCGCGCAATCGGTCACCGCGCCCCTACCAACCATGACGCTGACCAAGGCCCGTACCTCGCCCTCGCCGGTGCCGCCGCCGAGCCCGGTGAGCTGGCAGCTCGCGTTCGGCGCCCCGACGACGTCGCCGGCGCCCATCCTCAACCCGGTCGTGACCGACTGCCTGCCGCCGGGACTCGACCTGGTCGATCCGGCCAACGCCGGTGACCCGGTCAACGGCAGTCCACCCGCGTCGTTCACCCCGACCCCGGCGATCACCCGGGTGCCCGGCGGCTGCGGGGCCGGCACCGTCGAGGTGGTGTGGTCCTGGGCCGGCTTCACTCCGGCCCTCAGCATTGCGCCCGGCACGACGGGCATCTTCACCCTCAACACGCAGATCCAGCCGGGCACCTCGCCCAAGACATTGACCAACACCGCTTCGGCCACCGCCGACAACAACCCCACCCCGGTCAACTCCTCGGCCACCGTCGTCGTCGCCTCCGGGGCCTCGCTGGAGTCGCTCAAGCTGGTCAAGGGCTCGCTCGACCCCGCGCTTCACCAAGTTCCCCGACGTCGGGCACACCACCATCGGTGGCTCGGCGGACTACCAGCTGACGGTGACCAACGTCGGCAACATCCGGCATCAACAAGGTGACGGTCATCGACATCCTGCCCTTCGTCGGCGACACCGCGGTGCTCAATGCCACGGCCCCCGCGACTCGGACTGGAGCCCCGTCCTCACCGGCCCCGTGACCGCGCCGCCCGGCGTCACGGTGTCCTACTCGACCTCCAAAACCCCTGCCGGCCGGAGCTCAACTTCAACCCGCCCGGCTGCGTCAGCCGGCTCGTTCAGCACCACCCCACCGTCGCCGATCAGCTCGGTGGCCTCCCTCGAGTTCTCCTTCCCGGGCACCCTGGCCCCCGGCCAGACCCTCACGCTGGCGTGGCCCATGGCCGCCCCGCCGAACGCCCCGGTGGGTACGGTGGCGTGGAACTCGTTCGGATTCACCGGGTTCCGCACCGACACGGGCGCCCAGCTCACCCCGGCCGAACCCAACAAGGTCGGCATCGTGGTCGACCCCTATCCCCTCATGCTGATGAAGCAAGTGAACGGGCCAGACCGAGGAGACCACCCCCGGCCTCTACGTCCCGGTCGGCCAGCCCGTCACCTACACCTACCTGGTCACCAACCCTGGCGACCTCACCGTCGGGTCGGTCAACCTGACTGACAACCCGGCCCAGACCATCAGCTGCCCGAGCGCAACCGATCCCACCCCACGGCACGATCACCTGTACGGCCGCGGCCGGACCCGCCACCGCCGGGCCGACACACCGACACCGCCACGGTGACCGGCCAGCCGCTCATCAACGGCAACCCGGCCGGGCCCCCGCACGGCCCCGGTCACCGACACGGCCAACTACTTCGGCTCCGCGCCGGCCCTCACCTTGGTCAAAGACGTCAACGGCCAGCACGAGCCCGACCGCCGCCGGGTCTGTTCGTGCCGGTGGGCGACCCGGTGACCTTCACCTACGTGGTCACCAACACCGGCAACGTCGCCTTGAACCCGGTCACGCTCACCGACAACCAGCTCGGTGCGGTCACCTGCCCGGAGACGGTGCTCGCTCCTGGTGACTCCGAAACCTGCACCGCCGCCGCCACAGCCGCCGTCGGCCCGCACCAGAACACCGCCACCGCCACTGGCCAAGCCGTCGACAACACCGGCGCCCCCGTCGGGCCCCCGGCGACCGCGACGGACACCGCGCAACTACTTCGGCTCCGCCCCCGCCATCAGTGTGGTCAAAGACGTGAACGGTCAGCACGAGCCGACCGCGCCGGGTCTGTTCGTGCCGGTGGGCGACCCGGTCGACCTTCACCTACGTGGTCACCAACACCGGCAACGTCACCTTGAACCCGGTCACGCTGAGCGACAACGTCCTTGGCGCGATCACGTGTCCCGTCGCATCGCTCGCCCCTGGCAGCCTCCGAGACCTGCACCGCGGCCGGCGGGCTGTCGACCGCGGGCGCGCACCAGAACACCGCCACGGCGAGCGGCCAGGGCGTCGACAACACCGGCGTGCCGGTCGGGCCCTCCGGTCACCGCGACCGACACGGCCAACTACTTCGGCTCCGCCCCGGCCCTCACCGTGATCAAGAGACGTCAACGGCCAGCACGAGCCCGTCGCCGCCCGGCCTGTTCGTCCCGGTGGGCGACCCGGTGACCTTCACCTACCTGGTCACCAACACCGGCAACGTCACCTTGAACCCAGTCACGCTCAACGACAACGTGCTCGGGTCGATCACCTGCCCGGATACGTCGCTCGCCCCTGGAGGCTCCGAGACCTGCACCGCGGACGGCGGGGACGCAGCGGCCGGCAGGCACCAAAACACCGCCACCGCCACCGGCCAAGCCGTCGACAACACCGGCGCCCCCGTCGGACCCCCGGCGACCGCGACGGACACCGCGCAACTACTTCGGCTCCGCCCCCGCCATCAGTGTGGTCAAAGAGGTGAACGGCCAGCACGAGCCGACCGCGCCCGGTCTGTTCGTCCCGGTGGGCGACCCGGTGACCTTCACCTACGTGGTCACCAACACCGGCAACGACACCCTCGACGCGGTCGCGTTAACCGACAACGTGCTCGGAGCGATCACCTGCCCGGATACCTCGCTCGCCCCTGGAGGTTCTGAGACCTGCACCGCGGCGGCGGGGACGCGACGGCCGGAGAGCTCCAGAACATCGCCACGGCCACCGGCCAGCCTGTCGACAACACCGGCGCGCCCGTCGGCGACCCCGCTGAGCGCAACCGACACGGCCGACTTCTTCGGCTCCGCTCCGGCCATCACCCTGGTCAAGGACGTCAACGGCCACAACGAACCCACCGCCCCGGGCCTCTCGGTCCCGGTGGGCTCGACCGTCACCTTCACCTATTTGGTCACCAACACCGGCGATGTCACGCTCAACACGATAGAGGTCAGGGACAACGTCCTCGGGGCGATCACCTGCCCGAAGTCATCGCTCGCACCAAGTCAGTCCCAGACCTGTACGGCGACGGCGACCGCCCAACCGGGCGCCCAGACCAACATGGGAACCGTCACAGCGGACCCAGTGGACGGTAGTGGCCGGTCGATCGGCGCCGAAACCTCGGCCAGCGACCCGGCCACGTACACGGGCATGACGGCTTCCGTCGCGACCACCAACACCACAACGACGACTCCCACCGCCGCACCCACATCCGCTCCACCGGCGGGTTCTGGCTCCACTGCTCCTAACGGCCTGGGTGGGATCGCCACCGACCTCGGCCGCTTGGCGCGGGGCGGCGGGACCGGATCCTTGGTTCTGGCTGCCGCCCTCATACTTCTTGTCGGCGCGACTGCGTTACTACGGCGTCCGGCGTCGGCGACGGCGAGGCCTCCAGTTGTACAGGAGCCGAAGTGGCCGATAAGCCGAGCGCAGGTCCGGCACGACCGCGCGCTCCCATCAACAGAGCCGCCGGGCCGTGGTCGGTCTCGTCACCACGGGATTCTTGGTGCTCGGGGCCGTGACGGCTTTATCCATACACTCCGCTCGAAGGCCATCGAGAACAGCCCCCCCGTCGTCAGTGCTCAGAGGAGTCGGGCGGCCCGCCGCCCACATCTCTGCGACGCCTCAGGCAGGCTACGTCTCGCAGATAGCGGCGTCCGGGTCGTTTCTCGTGATACCCGCGTTTGGCGTTCGCGCACCCCTCATCCCGACCGGCGCAGTCGGTGCACCAGAGACCGCCTCGCTCACCATTCCCGCCAACATCCACACCGTAGGGTGGTGGGACGGTACGGTCAGTGACGGCAACCGCATCGTGCAGGAGAATGCACCCGCGCCCGGTCAGCCCGGCGTGGCTGTGATCGCTGGCCACATCGACTCCGAGAGTGCGCCGGGCGCGCTCTTCGATCTCGGCACCTTGAAGGTTGGCGCCACCATCGAGGTCTCCGACTCCACCGGGCACCTGTCCACGTGGACCGTCGAGGCTCCGCCCCAGACGGTGCTCAAGACCCAGCTTCCCGCCCAGCTCTGGGCGACCACCGGGCCACCGCAGTTGGCGGTCGTCACCTGCGGAGGTCCTTTCGACACTACGACAGGCCACTACGCTGACAACGTGGTCGTGTGGGCGCAGCAGACCACCTAAACGTCCGTCGACGAGCTACGTCATTGTCCTTGACTGCGAGGTAGCGTGTCAGATGCTCGGAGTGTTGAGCATGAGAACGGCAGCGCGAATCTCATCGGAGTCAAGATGTCGTTGATGACGTTCAGTCTTGCCTGCCGGGGATCGGACCCTCAGCGTCACCAGGCGAGTTCGCCCTCGCCTTCCTGAAAGGAACCGGTTGGGCCATCCTTGCCTAGGGTGGCCATGCGCACGATCACTTCCGCGCCGTTCTGCACCGGCTGCCCGGCCCCACTGAACGGAGTGAGCTCGGTAGCAGTGAATCCGGGTTCGACAGCATTGAACTTGATTCGTGGAAATGTCTTCGCGTACTGAACAGTCAGCATCGAGACGGCGGCCTTGCTCGAGCCATAGACGATGCTAGGGAAGTGAAATTGACGCCGCTCTGGATTTGTGACGGCCCAGAACGAGCCGAGAGCGCTTGAGACATTCACCACCAACGGGTTTTCGGACTGCTCCAAGAGCGGAAGTGCGGCCTGTGTGACACGGATGAGACCGATGGCATTGGTATCGAAGACCTTCAGCGCAACCGGGCCGTTCACGTCCGCCGTACTGATGCCGGCGTTGTTGACGAGGACGTCCAAATGGCCTTCCTTCTTCGCGACGACGCCCATGGCGGCCTCGACCGACGAGTCGTCAGTCACGTCGAGCTGCACGAAGTAGCCGCCGAGTTCGGAAGCCGCTACCTCTCCGCGCTCGGCGTTGCGCGCCCCGAGGTAGACCGTATGCCCTCGCTCGATCAGTTGTCGGACTGTCTCGTAGCCAAGACCCTTGTTGGCTCCGGTGATGACTGTCACGGTCAATTCTTGGTGCTCCTTTGTTCGGGACCGATCTCTCACTCGGTCGTATTTGTGGCCCGAGCACCTATTCTCAATGGGAATTGAGAGGTCAACGAGATCCCCGCTGCCGTGGTCGCACACTCAAATGTCTTGGTGCTCATCGTGCACCCGCCACGATCCTGAAACGGAGATTTGGGAGTCGCGCCGGCCGACCTGATTGCAACCCCTCTTTCCGTTGACTCAGCCCCAGACACCTTGCAGTGTGATCGGACTTAGAGGGTTACGTTTCCGTTAGACTTGCTTGACGTAAACGGCAATGGTGACCTCTTCCGATGGGTGGGGTCGTTTGATCTTCCTTTGAGGAGGGATTTCATGGTCGGTCCCGCCGGGACGACGCGAGTGGGCTCCGCACGATCCGGTCGTGCAACCCGTCTGGACGTCACCCAGCCGGTTCCCGCCAACTACAAGTGGATCGCGCTCTTCGTCTCGACGCTCGGCATGCTGATGGCGACGATCGACGGGTCCATCACATTGATCGCCCTTCCCGACATCTTCCGCGGCATCGGCATCGATCCGTTGGTGTCCGGCAACAGCTTCTACCTGCTGTGGATGATCCTGGGTTTCCTCGTGGTCACCAGCGTTCTCGTCGTGAGCTTCGGCCGGTTGGGCGACATTTACGGGCGGGTCCGCATCTACAACCTCGGCTTCGCCGTGTTCACGTTCTTCTCGTTGTTATTGAGCGTGACGTGGCTGAGCGGCCACTCCGGGGGCCTCTGGCTCATCGTGATGCGGATCTTCCAGGGTGTGGGTGCGGCGATGTTGATGGCCAACTCCGCTGCCATCTTGACCGACGCCTTCCCGGCCGGGAAACGGGGAATGGCCATGGGCATCAACCAGGCCGCCGCCTTCAGCGGGTCTTTCATCGGTTTGGTGTTGGGTGGCGTCCTCGCTCCCATCAACTGGCGATTGATCTTCTTGGTCTCGGTCCCGGTCGGCGTGCTCGGCACCGCGATGGGCTATCTCTTGTTGCGAGAGCTGAGTCCACGGCGTCCAGCCCGCATCGACTGGCCCGGCAACATCACCTTCGCCCTGGGCCTGATCCTGATCATGGTCGGTATTACCTATGGAATCGAGCCCTATGGCGGCCATGCCATGGGGTGGTCCAACCCCCTGGTTCTGTCGTGTTTTGCCGTCGGGGTTGTCCTCCTCGTCGTCTTCGGCATCATCGAGACGTGGGTCGAAGAACCCATGTTCCGCTTGCAGCTGTTCAAGATCAGAGCGTTCAGCGCGGGCTTGTTCGCCAGCCTGCTGGCTGCGCTCAGTCGTGGTGGGCTGATGTTCATGCTCATCATCTGGCTCCAGGGCATCTGGTTGCCGTTGCACGGGTACACCTTCGAGCGCACCCCATTGTGGGCGGGCATCGCCATTCTTCCACTCACTGCAGGGCTGCTCATCGCCGGACCGATCTCGGGGGTCCTCTCGGACCGCTTCGGCGCTCGGATCTTCGCCAGCGGAGGCATGGTCGGCGTCGCCGTCTGTTTTCTCCTCCTCGAATTCGTGCCAGTGGACTTCCCCTATCCACTCTTTGCGGTGCTCTTGTTCTTCACCGGTGCCTTCATGGCGTCGTTCGGCTCACCCAACCGTGCGGCGGTCATGAGCAGCCTTCCGGCCGAGTACCGCGGCGTCGGATCGGGCATGAACACCACCTTCCAGAACTCCGCTCAGGTTCTGTCGATCGGGATCTTCTTCTCGCTCAAATTCTGGGCCTCTCCGCGTCACTGCCCCAGAGCCTCTACCACGGGCTGGTGGCGCACGGCGTGCCGAACGGGACAGCGCACCAGGTATCGCAGCTTCCGCCGGTCTCGACGCTCTTCGCCGCGCTCCTCGGCTACAACCCGATCCAGCACCTCGTCGGCCCGCACGTTCTGGCCCAGCTCTCCCAGTCCCAGCAGGCGACCCTGACCGGCCGGAGCTTCTTCCCGTCCCTGATTGCGGGACCGTTCAAGTCGGGACTCCATGCTGCCTTCGACTTCGCCATCGTGGCCAGTCTTCTGGCCGCCGTCGCTTCCTGGACCAGGGGCAACGACATACCAGATGCATCGGCTGTTTCGATGGTGTCGGTGTCTAGCATTGAGAGCGAGAACTCGAAGAGCACCGAGACGAATCCTGAGTCCGCCAGCGAGCCGGCCCGGGTGTAGCGGTGGGGGAAAGGACGATGTCGGCCAAGGCCACCAAGATTCCTTCGGAACCAGTCGAGTGGCGCATCGGCGAGGTGGCCAAGCTCACCGGCGTCACCACTCGGACGCTCCGCTATTGGGAGGAACTCGGGCTCCTCCAGCCGAGTAGCTACCGGGCCAGCGGTGAACGGCTCTATTCGCCTACCGACGTGGCCAGAGTGACCCGAATACGCAATCTCCAGGAGCTCCTGGGGTTCTCTTTGGCCGAGGTCCGAGCGGTGCTCAACGCCGGTGATGTCGATGTGCTTGACCGGGTGCGCTCGGAACTGAAGGTTGAGAACCTCTCTCCCTCCCGTCATCGTGACCTTCTCGACGAGGGCATTGCGGCCAACGACCAGCTCCTGGAACGGCTTGAGGAGACGCTCTCGCGAATTCAGGCGTTCCGGGATGAACGAGTGGCGGCGGGGGCGCGTCTACGCGATGCCCGTCGAGAGCTCGGCCCGATCGAAACCGTGTCGCGATAAGTCTTTGGTGTTGAAGGATCCCTGCTTGAACCCATATGGTGCCGTATACCAGACGGGTGATTCGAACGAAGCACAACATGAAGCTCACGGAACTACACACGCGCATAGGGAATCTCGAGTCTGTATTGGCGTTTATTGAAATTGATCCGGCGGGATCAAGGTTGGCGCCATCGGTTGCGCTTTCGAAAAAGCATGAGCTCCAAGCCTCAACGCGTCGGTAGCAGAGCGTGTCCGGTGGAGATACCGGCCTAACTCCTTGCCGGTTGGAGGAAGTCACCTGGTATTTCCCTCAAGACGGGCAGACATTCGATCCAACGATCGCAACGAATGCCTGCACGGGCCGGTAGCTTGCGGGTAGCGGCATGAGCCCCACCCGCGCACAGTCGAGCGCGAGACGAGGCATTGGAAGCCGCTCGACGCAATAACACTGTCGTAAGCGGGTGCACTCTCCGCGGTGGCATCGGTCAAGGCGGGCACGGAGAGCAACGCGCCAACTAGCCTCTCGCTCGCCATGGCAGACCTGGCGTACGAGATGATCGAATCCAGCGGCGGCGTGCTAATCGCCCTGCACGATCTGGGCGGACCGAAGAGCAAGACCGCCGTTCCGGTGCTGCTGTTCTCGCACGCCACGGGCTTGCACGGTCGCGTCTTTGAGCCGATGGCGTCGTTCCTCAACGATCGGTTTCGCTGTGTGTCGCTCGATCTGCGAGGCCACGGAATGTCCGAGCTACCGCCTGGGGCCAGTTTGGCATGGTCGGGTATGGCCGACGACGTGCTGGCCGCTCTGAGCGCCGACCGTTTCCCGATTGGACCGCTGCACGGCATCGGCCACTCCATGGGGGGAGCGGCACTCCTGCTGGCTGCGGCTCGACGACCCGATGCCTTTCGTTCTCTGTGGCTCTACGAACCAGTCATCGTTCCGCCGGAGAGTGGACTGTCGCTCGATGGCGACAATCCAATGTCCGAGGCTGCTGCCCGGCGGCGCGACCGGTTCGACTCGCTGGACCAGGCCTATGAGAACTATGGATCGAAGCCCCCGCTCCGACAACTGCATCCCGATGCCCTCAGGGCCTATGTCGACGGCGGCTTCTCGTCCTCCGCCGACGGCACGGTCGTGTTGCGCTGCCGGCCGTCCACTGAAGCCGAGGTCTTTCGCCACGCCGCGACGAGCGGCGCGTGGGGCAGCAGTGCGGCGTTCGAGACGCCGGTGGCCGTCGTTGCCGGACGTCGTGACGAGGTTGGCCCCGGCGCCTTCGCGTCGAGCTTTGCCGATGCGCTCACGCAGGGCACGCTCATTGAGCGACCGCACCTTGGGCACTTTGGACCTCTGGAGGACCCCGCCGCGCTGGCTCGAGACGTGTCCGCCTGGGTCAAGGCCCACCCTTAGTCGTGAGCCAGCGCCTGCCCCCTTTCGGACTCCTAACATGGACTCGTCCGCTGTCTAGATGACCAATCCGAGTGAGAAGGGTCCTCGTGCATGCTGTTTCCATTTTCGCTGCGTAGCGTCCCAGGTCGGGCGGCAACAGGCACTTTCATCTTGCACTCGGGCATCGACAAGTGGAACGGTCCGTCGACGCAGGCAGAGGGCGTTCACGCCATGGCGGCAGGTGCCTTCCCCTTTCTCAAGTCCATCCCGCCTGAGCGGTTCCTCAAGGTATTGGCCGCCGGCGAGGTTCTAACCGGGGCGCTTCTCCTGGCTCCTTTCGTTTCGAACGCCGTGGCCGGCGCCGCCCTGACCGGCTTCTCGGGTTCACTCCTGGCCATGTACGCCCGAACTCCGGGCCTACGAAAGCCGGGGAGCGTCTGGCCGGCGCCGGCCGGTATAGCCGTGAGCAAGGACGTGTGGATGCTGGGCATCGGCCTCGGATTACTCGCCGACGCCGCAAAACGGAGACGGAACACGTCCAGACCGGAGTAGGACTGCTGCTTCTGGCGATTTCAGGAGAAACTGGTGCCCAGATCCCGAACGACCCCGAGTAGAGGCAAGGGCGCCGGGCATTCGAGGGATTGCGGGGGGCACGAGCCCCGGGAAGAGGAGGAGTGGAATGGATCTCGGGCTTGCTGACGCACGCGTGCTCGTGGTGGGCGGCTCGCGGGGGATGGGCCGCGCCGCCGCCGAGACGTTTGCGCGAGAAGGTGCGCGCGTGGCAGTTCTTGCCCGGGCGAGCGAGGCCCTCGATGACACAGTCGCGACGCTCCGCTCCGAAGGGAGCCCCGAGAGCATCCCTTTGACGGCGGACTTGACGAATCTGATCGAAGTCGACTCGGCCATCGACCGTCTGAGCGAACGGTGGGAGGCCTTGGAGGTCCTGGTCAACACTGCTGGACCCGTCGACGTCGGGATAGGACCCTTCGACTCGCTCGACGACGACCAGTGGCGGGCCACCTTCGATATCGGGGTGCTCAGCGCGGTTCGCACGGTTCGCCGCACCCTGCCCCTGCTCCGTCGAGGGTCGTTCGCCAGGATCGTCAACGTCTCGGCCCACTCCACCAAGCGGCAGAGTCCGGACCTCGTGGCGTATACCGCAACCAAAGCTGCACTAAGCAGCCTGACGAAGAACCTGTCCCAGTCGCTGGCGCCCGAAGGCATCCTTGTCAACACCGTCTCGCCCGGATCCTTCCTCTCGGAAGGACTGCAGGGCTACCTGCGCTCCCTTCCCCCAGAACGTGCTGTGGACAGCGCCAGCCTGACCGACGCCATGCGGGTCATCGCGGAGGATTTCGGTCACCCCGCCTATCTGGGACGGGCCGGCAGCCCGGCCGAGATCGGACCCGTCATCGCCTTCCTCGGTTCCCGCGTGAACAGCTACATGACCGGAGCCGATGTGAACGTGGACGGTGGCTCCGACTTCACCTGAAGCCGCCGATCTTCGAGCCTGGGCCACCTCAGCGGGTGACGAGACCCCCATCGGCGTGGATCACGGTGCCCGTGACGTAGCTCGACGCATCGGAGGCGAGGAAGAGGGCCGGCCCCACCATCTCGTGGGCGCTCGCCACTCGCCGCATCAGACAGGCGCCGGCCATGTTGGCGGTGGCTACCGGTCCGGTCTGGCGCACCATGTCCGTGTCGACAGAGCCGGGAGCGAGCGCGTTCACCCGGATACCGTCGGGGGCCAGACCGGCGGCGAGCGCCTTGGTGTACGCGACCATGGCGGCTTTGGCGGCGGCGTAGTGGGCGACGGTGGCGGAGAAGAGCCAGGCGCCCGCCGAGACGAGATTGATCACCGACGCATGATCCGAGTCCCGGAGGTACGGAAGAGATTCCTGGACGAGGAAGATGGGGCCTTTGACATTCACATCCAACGATTTGGTGACCGCAGCCTCGGTGAAGTTGCCGATGGGCTCGGAAAGTGCATTGGCCGCGTTGTTGACCACGACATCGATCGCACCGAATCGTTCCGCGGTGGTAGCCACGAGGGCACGGACATCCTCCATCGAGCCCATGTGGCATGCGATACCCGCCGCGTCGATGCCCGCCGAACGCAGCGCCCTCTCGGATTCCCGGCATGCCTCGGGCTTGCGGCTGGCGACGACCACACGAGCACCAGCCCGGCCGAACCCCTCGGCGATGGCTCGCCCGATCCCGCGGGTGCCACCGGTGACCAGGGCCACCCGCCCGTCCAGCCGGAAGAGTCGGCTGACGTCGATATCTTCGCTGGCGTCCAACTCGCCGGCACCGTCGGTCTCTGCCACCGAGTCGATCATGGTCCTCAGGCTCCCCTTCGTGTTCGTGAGCGTTGCAAACCCAACTCGTGGAGTCGCAGTGGAAGCCCATGTCACCGGGCACCGGGCAGCCAGTAAAGAGGAGGGAGACGCTTTGTATATAATATTACCCGCTGGGATCGATGCCCTAATCGGGGACATGCACAATGTGTGCATCCGCCACGCCCCCGCCCTGAGATGGCTGGTTCGCGCATCATCACTCTGAATGAGACGTGCCTGCGGAGGAATCGAAATTGGTGGCGTTTGATATGTTCGGCCGATGAGCAGCCTGGTCATCCCGGATGATCTCAGTACCATCACCTATGCCGTTCATGACCATGTCGCCTCTGTGACGTTGAACCGGCCCGAAGTGCACAACGCGTTCAACGAGCGAATGCAAGATGAGCTCGCCGGCCTCTGGCGTCATATTCGCGTCGACGACGGGGTGAGGGTCGTTGTGCTGACGGGCGCAGGGAACCAAGCGTTCTGCACGGGAATCGATCGTGCCGATATTCCGATCGACGAAGAATACGACCCCTTCACCTACGACGACCCGGGACAAAAGGTTGGACCCAAGAGCCAAGGGTTGTGGAAGCCGGTCATTGCCGCGGTGAATGGCATGGCATGCGGCGGTGGGTTTTACCTTTTGGGTGAGAGCGACATCATCATCGCGGCGGACAGTGCCACCTTCTTCGACCCGCACGTGACCTACGCGATGACGGCCGCGTACGAGCCCATCTTGCTCACCGGCAGGATGGCGTTTGGGGACCTGGTACGAATGAGCCTCGTCGGGGTCCATGAGCGTCTTTCGGCGCAGACGGCACGTGAGGCAGGACTGGTGTGTGAAGTTGTCCGGCCGGAGGAGCTCCTCGAAACCTGTCGAGCGCTCGCAGGAATCATCGCGGCACAACCGCCGACGGGCGTCCAGGCGACTCTGCGAACTCTGTGGGCGGCGCGGAACCTCTCGCCGGAGCAAGCTCTCAGTCTGGGAAACGTCTTCCTTCAGCTCGGCACGAGCGCTCGGGCTCTCCGAGAAGGTCAGGAGATCTTCACTCAGCAGACGCGAAGAGAGTGGAAGCTGAGGTAACAGGCGGGGAGGCAGGCCCGTCGCAGACCCACGCTGGAGGCCCGGACGGCCGCTACGTGAGACGCGATCGCAGTTCTTGCTTGAGGACCTTGCCCATTGCGTTCCTGGGCAGCGCGTCGACGACCTCCAACTGCTCGGGGCACTTCTGCACGGCGAGCCCCTGGAGGCGGCAGTACTCGCGGATGTCGGTCAGCTCGACCTCGCGTCCGTCCCGCGGAACGACAACGGCCACGACACGCTCTCCCGTGCGTGGGTCGGGCATGCCAAGCACCGTCGCATCAGCGACGTCAGGATGGCGGTAGAGCAATTCCTCGACCTCGAGGACCGAGATGTTCTCGGCGTTACGGATGATGATGTCCTTGACGCGACCCGTGATGCGGACGTTTCCGTCCACATCGATCGTACCGAGGTCCCCGGTGTGGAACCATCCGCTGCCATCAATCGCATCCTCGTCGAGCGCGGCATCGACGTAGCCGGTGAAGCTCTGCGGACCCCGAAGTTGGAGCTCACCCTCCTGCCCGGGGCCGCAGACATTGCCTCCCGGGTCCACCGCGCGCACCGAGACACCCTGCGCCGGACGACCGACGGACGTCGAGACGATCTCGGTGGCGTCAGTCGGTGCCGCCGACGTCGCGTTCGGGAATTCGGTGAGGCCCCAGCTGCCCACCAGGGGTACGTCGAACATTGCCCGCATCTCATCGTGGATCTCGGTGGGGACAGGGGCACCCCCGAAACACCCGAACCGCAAGCGGGGGAAGAGTGGTTGGTCATTGGCCGCGCGGGCAGCGTCCAGATAGGCCCGGAAGAACGGGACAGCGGTGCCCAGCACCGTCGGCTCGTAGTGAGCCATCCGGCCCGGCGTCGTCGCGGGGTCGAAGGTCTCGAACAGGACGAGGTGGACGCCACCGCGGAGGCTTGCGGCAAGAACCGACGCGCCGCCGATGTGCGTGATCGGCCAAGGGATCGGATAGACGTCCTTCTCGCCCAATCCCATCAGCTCGAGCAAGGCGTTGGCCGAGGCCATGATGCTGGCGTCGGTATGGCGGGCGCCCTTGGGATCGGCTGTGGTGCCTGAGGAGTAGTAGATCCAACGGGGCCCGTCGAGCGGCGCGGGCGGCGTCAGCGCGTCCGGGTCTGCCGTCGGCAACCTGAGCCCTCCCCGGGATCCTGGAGTGCCGAGATCGTGCAAATCGACCTCCATCACGGCAAAGCCATTGGTCGCCGCGAGGTCTCGCGCCATGGCCCCATGCTGGAAGCCACGCCATTCCTCCGGCACGACCAGGAGCTCGGTGCCCACCTGTCGGGTAATGAACGACACCTCCCGCTCGCGCAGAATTGGGATCAACGGGTTCTGTACCGCGCCGATCCGTGCCAATGCGAGAAGGAGCACCACAGCATCAAGAGAGGTCGGCAATTGCCAGGACACAATCGTGCCCGCGGTGACTCCCCGGGCTGAGAGCGCGGCGGCGGATGCCTCGGCTGCGTCGCGGAGCTGGATTCGGCTCAACGAGCTGCCGTGATCGTCCGACACGACCGGTGCCTCGGGGCTCTCCTCGACGGCTCGGACGAGCAGATCCCACAGCGTCGGCGGCAACAGTGTTCGCATCACGTTGTTCAACGGACCTCTCGCACTTTGGCGGGCTCTCGGCCGGCCCGGACCTCATCGGCCGGGACCTCTGGTCCGTCCCCGAAAATGAGGTCGATGCTCTCGCTCAGGTAGTCGTACACACCCGTGATCGGCAGACGACCGGCAGACCATGCGCGCAACTGGCTGTCGAGGACGGCATCCATCGTCCGGACGATCGTGCGTGCCCGGCTTGGCTCCAGATCCTCCAGCAACTCCATGTACACGCCCGTCGTCGTCTGGTCCAGCCTCTCGAGGATCTCCGTGGCGAAAGGGTCGGACGACAGCTCGAGTGACGCGATGAGCCGGGCCAATTGGGGCTGGTGCTGGAAGGCCCGGACCGAACGATGAAGCGCGTCGATGAGCTTCTCCCGTGGCGTCCGACCTTGTGGGGGATGACGAACGAGGCTCGCCTTCAGCGTGGCGGCCCACTTGATCAGCACCTCAGCGAAGAGATGCTCTTTTGACGAGAAGTAGTGGTACAGGGTCCCGAGAGCGACGTCGGCTTCCTCGGCCACGTCCTTGATCTGTATGCGCTCGTACTCGCTTCGCTCCAGGAGCGCCAGGCCTGCGTCGATGATGCGCTGTCGGCGTGCCCGTTGATCTTCGGTCAACACGTTCGGCGATACCGGTTCTGCCATCTCAGCCTGTCCTTTGACACGACGCCCTCGTCCGGGCAGTCGTCCTGCTACTAGAAGTAAACTCTAGTGTTCGAGGGGAAACCAGCTACTCTTGGGCCTTGTGGGCGCATCGAAACATTGTTCTAGTATGAGAGTCGTGGTGGCCGTGGCAGCTTGGCCGGACGGCCAGAACGACGGTGCTTCGTGAGCGTCGCGGATGACCGGAACGTGGCCGATGTTGCTGTTGTGATCTCGCTCCCACAGATCTGCTTGTCTGCCCCCGGGATGAAACGATGCGTGTGATGGAGACTCGAGCGGTTCGAGGTGAACGAGAGTGAGCAGATTCGCCGGTCAACCTGACGACCTGCGTTGGGACCCCTTCGACGAATCACTCAAGGATGACCCGCATCCGGTGTGGAAGCGTCTCCGCGACGAGGCGCCGGCGTATTACGACGAGCAATACGACTTTTGGGCCCTGAGTCGGTTCGAGGATGTCGAGCGAGCCCACCGGGACCCACAGCGCTACAGCTCGGCACATTCCACCGTGCTGGAATCCATGACGGAGGAAGCCCAGACCGAGGGCATGATGATCTTCCTCGACCCGCCGGAGCACACCGGCCTGCGCCGTTTGGTGTCGAAGGCCTTCACGCCGCGCCGGGTCGCAGAGCTCGAGGACGACGTCCGAACGCTCTGCGCAGGTCTGCTCGATCTGCAGCTGGGTCAGGAAAGCTTCGACTACGTGCAGGATTTCGGCGCCCGTCTCCCCGCCACGGTTATTGCCACCCTGCTTGGTGTCCCGGCGGCGGACCGTGAGGACGTCCGTCACCACATCGACGGACTCTTTCATATAGAGCCCGGGGTTGGCATGGCCAATGACGCGTCGTTGGAATCCGGGGCGTGGCTCTACAACTACATCGCCCAACAGGTAGAGGAACGACAACGGAAACCGCGGGACGACATGCTGACGGACCTCGTACAGGCCGAGATCGTCGGCAACGATGGCAGCCCGCGACGCCTCACTCCTTCGGAATGCGCGGGGTTCGGCATCCTTCTGGTCAGCGCCGGGACGGAAACGGTGGCCCGTTTGCTGGGGTGGGCCGGTCTCATCCTGGCGGACCATCCTGAGCAGCTGACCGCATTGGCGCAAGATGCGGATCTCATTCCCAATGCCGTCGAGGAGCTCCTTCGTTACGAGTCCCCGTCACCAGTGCAAGGGCGCTGGCTCACCGAAGACATCGAACTCCATGGGCATCACATCCCGGCGAATTCGAAGGTGCTCCTGTTGACTGGCTCAGCAGGTCGCGACGAGCGCGTGTATCCCGCAGCAGATTCGTTCGACATTCGCCGTGACTTCAAGTTGCACGTGGCGTTCGGATACGGAATTCACTTCTGTCTCGGTGCGGCATTGGCCCGCATGGAAGGCAAAATAGCGCTCGAAGAGACGTTCAAGCGCTTCAAGAGTTGGACGGTGGACAAGGAGCATTCGGTCCCGCTCCACACCAGCACCGTACGCGGCTACCTGCGGTTGCCCATCCGGGTCTAGGCCGCCGCTCCCACCCGCGACCTCACCTGCGCGGCGGCGTCTCTGCGGAATCACCGCCGGGCCCTGCTCTCTCGCCGATTGGATATAATATATGTGATGACCACGGTGCTGGAAGCAGATGTCGCCAAGATCCCCTGGATCGTGGACCTCGATGCGCACGTCGTCGAGCCTCCGGACGTCTGGTTCAGCCGCCTCCCAGCGCATTTACGGGATACGGGCCCGCACATCGAGTACATGCCCGGGGGGGCGCCCAAACTCGAGGGCGCCTCGTACGTCGAGGCGCCCGGAACCGACGGACCCGACGTGGCCTGGTGGTGCTACGAGGATCACCGGGCGTCCGTCAAGCGCACCATCGCTGCCGCCGGCTTTCCGGCGGACGAGGTGGTGCTGAAAGGCGTCACCTACGACGAGATGCGGCCCGGCTGCTGGCAGCCGAAGGCGCGTCTGGAAGACATGAGTGTCAACGGAGTGGAGGCCCAACTCTGCTTCCCCAACTACCCCAGATTCTGCGGACAGCAATTTCTCTGGGGGAAGGACCGCACGCTCGCCCTGCTGTGCGTCGAGGCGTACAACGACTGGATGGTGGAGGAGTGGTGCGGTCCGAGTGATGGTCGGCTGCTCCCGCTCTGCCTCATCCCACTCTGGGACATCGAGCTCGCCGTGGCCGAGGTGACGCGGAACGCTGCGCGCGGCGTGCGGGCCGTGGCCTTCAGCGAGCTCCCGACCTTCCTGGGCCTGCCCAGTATCTACTCGGGCTATTGGGACCCGTTGTTCCGGGTCTGCCAGGAGACCGGGACCGTGGTCTGCATGCACGTGGGGTCGGGCACCAAGACTCCCCAGACGTCGCCCGACGCACCCGATGCAGTGCCCGCCACCATCCTCTTCGGGAACAGCATCGGCGGGATGTCCGACTTCATGTTCTCCGGTGTCCTGGAGCGCTTCCCGCAGGTCAAGCTGCTCTTCGCAGAGTGTCAGATCGGCTGGATCCCGTACCTGCTCGAACGGGCGGACGACGTCTGGCTGACCCATCGAGCGTGGAGCAACTCCCAGCTGCACTGTCCCGAGCCGCCGTCCACGTACTACTACCGACAGATCTTCAGTTGCTTCTTCAAGGACGCGGTCGGGATCGAGCTCCTCGACCGCGTCGGTCCCCGCAATGTGGTCTTCGAGACGGACTATCCGCATCAGGACGGCACGTGGCCACACTCCGTGGAGGCGGCCGCCGAGCAGTTCGGCCACAAAGCACCAGACGTCGTCAACCGCTTGGCGCGGGGAACGCCATCGAGCTGCTCGGGCTCGACCTCCCGTTGGTGGCACCGAGAGTGAGCCCCTAAGCGGTGGCCTTGGCCGCGATCTCTGCCAGGTCCACACCTTTCCCCGTTCGCTCGAAGCGGCCGTGATCGTAGGAGCGGATGGACACGTCGTGTCCGACCGCCTCAGCTCGCAGCGCCTGCACCGTGCAGCGCTCCCGTGGCCGGTGCGCCAGCGGATCGAAGGAGTACCAGCGGCAGGCATTCTCCCAGGTGATCTTCTGCAGTTCGTCGTCCGGGACCCCGGACGCCACACGAGCTACCTCTTCGGGAGCATGCGGCCACGAAGAGTCGGAGTGGGGGTAGTCACACTCCCACGCAATGTTGTCGATCCCGATCTGATGCCGTAGCTGGACCCCGACCGGGTCCGAAATGAAGCAGGTCAGGAAATGCTCGCGGAACACCTCGCTGGGCAACTTGCCCCCGAAGTCCTGCCCGGTCCACTTGTGGTGCATCTCGTAGGTGCGGTCCACCCGGTCGAGGAAGTAGGGAATCCAACCGGTCCCGCCTTCCGAGAGGGCGATGCGGATCTCGGGAAACGTCTTGATCACGCGGGACCACAAGAGATCGGAAGCAGCGCTGCAGATGTTCATCGGCTGCAGGGTGATCATCACGTCAACGGGGGCATCCGGAGCCGTGAGGGCAAGCTGCCCTGATGAGCCGAGGTGGATCGACAACACAAATTGTTCGTCGCACAGTGACGTCCACAGCGGGTCCCACGAGGCGTCATGAAAGCTTGGATACCCGAGGGCGGAAGGGTTCTCCGTGAAGGTGAGGGAGTGGCAGCCCTTGGCCGCCACTCGGCGCACTTCATCCGCGCAGAGCTCGGGATCCCAGAGCACCGGCAGGGCCATCGGGATGAAGCGTCCCGGGTACGAGCCGCACCACTCGTCGATGTGCCAGTCGTTGTAGGCGCGCAGCACAGCGAGCGCCAGGTCCTTGTCACGGCAGGCGGCGAACAGACGTGCACTGAAGCCGGGAAAGGACGGAAAATTCATCGAGCCCAGGACGCCTCCGGCGTTCATGTCCTTGATGCGCTCGTGGACGTCGAAGCATCCGGGTCGCATCTCGTCGAAGGCCGTGGGCTCGATCCCGTATTCCTCCTGAGGCCGACCAGCGACGGCGTTCAAGCCGATGTTGGGGATGACGTGCCCGTTGAACTCCCAGATGTCGCTGCCGTCGGGTAGGCGCTGCACCCTGGGCGCACTGTCCTGAAACTTGGCGGGCAGCCGGCCCTCGAAGAGGCCGGGTGGCTCGACCAGATGGTCGTCCACACTGACCATGATCAAATCGTCGGCATGCATGGCGACCCCCTCCTCACTGGGTTGTCAATCTGAGCTGAAGGTTTGTCGAGACCAATGAACCACCATGGTCCCAGGACGTCCGTGCCGCACCGGGGAGAAGGGCGTTCGGGCGGACCAATTCCCGTGGTCATTCCGGCGGTTCAAAGAGGCCCTCGAACTCGAGCTTGGCGTCGCGCACCCGGCCGTAGAGCAGCCAGTCTCCCCGGAACATCCCATGCTCGTGGGGTGCGGCGGCGATGTGCGTGCGTGGCCCACCGGTGCTGCTGGGCATGAAGCGGATCCTCTCGAGCCCGTCTTTGAGCCCCGGCCCCGACAGTGTGGGTGCACGGAAAATTCCCTCGGCCAGCACGCGTGCGGTGTCGTACGCCAGGACGGGGATGGCGTTGGGCCACATGGGGGGGGCCTCCCCGTGTCGCTCGACGAACCGACGATGAAAACCCTCGACGAGTGGGTTGTTCGGGTCGAATTGATCGATTCCCACCCAGCCCTCGAACTTCTCGAAGCCCATGAGATAGAACATGAAGGCCGTCCCCATGATCCGCGGGGGATCCCACGCCAGCTCGTCCAGTGCCTTGCGCAGGAAACCCTGGGCCGCCAGCATGCCGTAGCCCATGTAGCAGAGGGCATCGGGGTTCGACTGGCGAAGGTTGTCGAGGTTCTCCGTCAGATTCGCCGGCTGCTGGCTGACGGTCTCCAGCGAGACGATTGTCAGATTGCGCCTGCGGCATTCCTGTCGGAAGAAGCGGAAATACTCTTCGCCATTGGGTGAGACCTCATTCAACACCGCAATACGCTTATATCCGTGTCGCACGAGCCAGGCGACGCACAGGGCCGCATCACCACCGCAGTCCCCGTTACCGAGTCGGAAGCAGTAGTCGCCGGCCAAGCGCTCCGTACCCGCCCAGCTGATGAGGGGTATCTTGAGCTCGTTGGCGAGCGGCGCGGCGATGATGGCGTTGTCCGAGCTGTACGCACCGGCGACGCCGATACAGCCTTGATCGACGAGGTACTTGAACCCGTCCGCGGTATTGCGGGCCGAACCACGCGGCAAGCCGTTTTCTGCGTGGAGCACGAACTCGACGGGCCGGTCGAGCAAGCCCTGTTCCAGCGCTTCGTCGAACGCCATCCGGTGGATCTTGTTGTAGCCGCCATCGGGACCGTCGAGCGCTGAACCGAGCCAGCCGATCTTGATCGGGTCGGACGACCCCGACCACCCGCTTGCACTGTCTGCCATCGTGTGACTCCTCGCTCTCGAGTGCAGGATGCCATTCCTGCACTGCACCCCAGGTCGTCACCCATCCGAGGGCAGGGGACGAACAAATATAAAGTATACAATTGTTGTCGGCCGGAGGGCCGGGTCGAGAGAAGCCCTCGGAAAGGACGTCCTGGTGTCTGAGCCGCTCACCCACGAGTCCGCGGGCAATCTGGCGGAGCTTTTGACCGCGCACCCCTTCTCGGACGGCGAGGACCTGATGAGCACCGTGGACCGGACCGTCACGGCCGGCACCGCCCGCGCCGAGGCAGCCGATTTCAGCGCGCGGCTACGGTCCGTCGGGGTCCAGCCCGGCCAGGCGGTGGTCGTCCAGCTGCCCAACGGACCCGAGTTCGTCTTCGCCATGTTCGGGGTCTGGCTGGCCGAGGCGGTGTTCGTGCCGGCCAATCCACGCCAGCCTCAGGCCGAGCTGGACCACGTTCTTTCCTCGACCGCCCCCGCAGCCGTGATCGACGCGGCCGGAGTGCGCCCCTCGAGCGGGTCGCCCAACGTCTACGAGCCCGATACGGCCTTTGTCACCTGGACCTCGGGGACGACCGGACGACCGAAACCGATTCTCCAGACACACACCGGGTACCTCGAGCTGCTCGACCGCGTCCTCGGTCCGCTGCGGGGCCGGTCCGCCGATCCGGCTCGTCCACCCTCGCCGAACCTGGTCCCGGTGTCGCTGGCGCTCAACGCCGGCATCTACAACGTCCTCTTCGGACTGCGGGCCGGAGCATCGCTCGTGCTGATGGACCGCTTCACCACGTCGGAGTTCGCCACGCTCGTCGGCCGCTTCGCCATTCGCTCCACCGTCCTGCCCCCGGCGGCCATGGTGATGCTCGCCGACGATCCCGATGTGACCGATCTGGCGCCGCTGCGCTACGTGCGGAGCATCACCGCACCGCTCTCGCCCCTGGCGGCCCGTCGGTTCTCGGACAAATTCGGCGTCACGGTGCTCAATGGCTACGGCCAGGCCGAGATCGGAGAGGTCATCGGGTGGACGGCCGCCGACGCCCGGGATCACCCCGAGAAGATCGGGGCAGTGGGGCGGCCGCATCCCGGCGTGGCGATCAAGGTGGTGGGAGAGGACGGCGCGGCGACTCCCGCCGAGACCGTCGGCGAGTTGCTGGTGAGGCCTCCGCGGATGGCCTCGGGGTACGCGGACGGCGACAGCCTCGATGATCGACTGGATCCGGAGGGATACGTCCGCACCGGGGACTACGCCCGCATCGACGGGGATGGCTTCGTCTGGATCGAAGGCCGGGTCGGCGACGTGATCAACCGCGGCGGCAACAAGGTGTTCCCGGGGCAGGTCGAGGAGGTCCTGCTCCTCTCACCCGGCGTGAGGGAGGCGGCGGTGGTGGGCCTCCCCGATGAGCGCCTCGGCGAGGTGCCGGTGGCCTTCGTGGTCGGTGACGCGCCGGACACGGAACTGGATCGACTCTGCCGGGACCACCTGGTCGCCTACAAGATCCCAGTGGCGTTCCGACATGTGCGCCAATTGCCGAGGAGCGAGGTGGGCAAGGTGCTGCGCCGGGAACTGGTGGCCATGGGAGCAACCGGCGAACGTGGAGATGACGTCTCCCGCTGAGCGCCGGTAGCGAAAAGGCTCGCTGCGCCCGCCGCCGCTTCAGCCGTCCCAGGCCTCGGTCCGATCGGCGCGCGACGGCTGGCGGCCCAGGCGCATGGGAGAGAGCGCGGCCTCCACCAGCAGGATTCGGCTCATCTGCTCCGTCGAGGCCAGGTTCTGCGCTTCCAGCTCGATCAACCCCTTGTGGCTCCGCCGTGCCTTCTCGCGGTCGGCCCATTCCTGCCACGTCGGCACCACCCACAGCAGGAAGCACTCGCTGTCGTCGATCAACGCCGTCTCCCACGCCCCGGCCAGTTCCCAACCGAACTCCCGCATGACCGGGACCGCCTCGCGTTGGACGAAGTCCAGGTAGCGGGCCGAGCTGCCTCTCGGCACTCGAATCTGCTCGTGGGCGTACACGTCACCCCGGATGCCCTCTGCGCACGCCTGCTCGATGGTCGGCATCCACGGCGCCGGCACCAGCAGGCGATCCAGACCTCCCGCCCTGAGCTCGGCGGCCGCGGCCCACCACGCGGCGAGCTTGGGGTCCTGCAGATCGCGATGCCCCAGTTCATGCCCGAAGGACCGGGCCAAGCCGTCGAACCCGTCCTCTTCCCAGAGGTTGACCACCTGGGGCCAGCGTCCGGTGCTCCCTACCACACCCCACACGCCGTAGCAGAGCTGGTGCCGCTCCTCTTGTGCCGTGGGGCTCCAATTCGCCGTCATGTGGTACATGTAGCGCCCGCGGTTGTGCCCGATGATGTCGATGTACTCGTGGATGTAGACCTTGTCGTTCACGGCGGACCCACTGTCGCTCATGCCTGCGCGTCCCCGACCGGCGTGAAGTAGGGAAGCGTGATCTCGGGTGATGCCGGATGGAACTCCGCGGCCAGGCGCATGTCCTCGTGCAATGCGTCGGGCTCGCACCCGATGACGGCACTCATCATCCAGACTCCTTCGTCGAGGCGGACCACGGCCGGGGCGTACGGCACGTGGAACGACGGGTTGGGCGGGCGCCAGACCACCGTCCAGCTGTAGAGGCGGCCCCGTCCCGCGCTCTCGACCCAGATCGGTGACGCCGCGTGGCACTGGGCGCACACGGTGAAGGCACCGAGGCCGTGGTAGCCGCATTCGGCGCACTGCTGGTAGAGCAGACGGCGTCGGCGACATCCTTCCCAATAGGCCTCGCTGCGGAGGCTCGGGCGCGGAGCCGGGATGCCCTCCGGCTGTGGAAGCAGGAGGCTCATGGTCGCTCCCGGCCCAGGAGCAGCACATCACAGAACAAGGCGCCGGAGCCCCCGTTCGAGCAGATGGCGACTTCCGCTCCGACGACCTGGTTGGTGGTGCACCGGCCGCGCAGCTGCTCCACTGCTCGGATGACCCGCTGCAGCTGCTGCGCACTGATCCCCGGGTGGCTGAACGACATCGTCCCGCCATCCGTCGTGACGGGGAGTTGGGCGCCGGGGGCGATGTTGCCGTCCTCGACGAATGGTCCACCTTCACCGGGAGGGCAGAACCCGAAGGCTTCCAGCTGTCGGATGATCTCGAACGAGAACGGGTCGTAGAGCTCGGCGACGTCGACCGCAGCCGGCGTCAGCCCCGCCGTCGCGAAGGCCCGCTTGGCCGCGCCGGCGCCCACCATCCCGGCCACATCGGCGTCGGCCCGGGGCTGGAAGTCCCACACGGGGGCGACCGTGTAGGCGGGCCCGAAGGAGTCACTTGCTCCTCCGAGGATCCAGACGGGTGCCGCGGATTCGCGTGCCCGGTCGGCGGTCACGAGCACAATGCCGCAGCCGCCCTCCGAGGTCATGGCGCAGTCCAACAGGTGAAACGGGTCGGCGATCATGCGTGAGCCCAGAATGTCGGCGGGCGAGAACGGGCCCCGGTCGTGGTACACCGCTTCTGGATTCTCGTGTCCGTTCGTGCGGATGGTGGCCGCCACGGTGGCCAGCTGTTCGGGCGTGGTTCCGTACCGGAGCATGTGACGCCGGGCCATCAGGGCGAATTCGGCCGCGGTGAACAGTCCGTACCCGACCACGAGCTCGTTCGTCGGTCGGGTCCACGGTGCGGTCGAGGTCCGGTCGAGGTGGATGCCGGCCCCTCCCGCCGCGACCAGCACGACGTCGCACTGGCCGGTCGTGATCAGAGCGGCGGCGTCCAGGAGTGTCGGGATCCCCAACGAGCTGGGTCGCCGGGTGCAGGGGCCGAGGCCGAGCTCCATGACGATGTCGGCCGAGGCCGGACCGACGACGCCGTCGACGTCCTGCGGCGGGATTCCGGCATCGGCGAGCGCGCCCAGTGCGCCGGCAAGCGCGATCGAAACCGAGTCGTGGTCCGGAAGGTGTCGCGCCTGAACGGTGTTGTGGACACCGGCGATGGCGACACCGCGAAAGGGGTGTGCGGGCACGTGAGAGGTGGGCGCTCGACTTCCCGACCGTCAGGCCGTGACTTCCACCGACTCGAACAGAGAGCGCTCCCGGAAGAGCTGTGCGACCTTGTTTCCCACGTTCCGCATCATCTTGACGTACTCGGCGGATGCCTTGTCCCCGTCCCCCTGCTTCATCGCCCGGGCGATGGCGGCCAGCCCCCGGCTCTCCACCTCCACCGCCTCGGGAACCTCTTCGAAGAAGTTGCCCGGCACCAGTGCGGACATGGCTCGGAGCGCCACGTTGATGCGGGGCGATGCCGCACCCTTCACGATCAGGCCGTGAAAGGCGATCGACAGGTCGTAATGTTCCTCCGCCGTTGTGGCCCGCGGCGAACTGTGCCTGGATGGCGCCGAGTTGCTCGGGGAGGTCGTCGGCGGCACGCACCAACGCACGCTTCGCTGCGAATCCGTAGATCAATCCGAACAACTCGTAATGATCGTGCACGGTTGGCTCGTCGAGCGTGTTGATGAAGGCGCCTCGGTGCATCTCGTTCGTGACCCATCCCTCGCGCTCTAGCACGATGAGCGCTTCGCGCACAGGTATCCGGCTGACGCCTAGCTCCTGGGCGATGGCATCCTGGGGCACCCGCATGCCGGGCCGCAGCTCGCCCTCGAAGATCAACCTCCGAATGTAGGACGCGATGTGCTCCCCGCTCGGTGTGCGGACGATCTTGGCCTCGCGCCCTCCGTTCGACCGCACCTTGGCAGCAGTACGGGAGCTGTCAGCGGGCGATGGCATACGTATATGTTATGCGACTTCGGATGCCAACCGGTGTTCTCCCCTGGCGTTGGGCTGGCCAGATGGCGCCTGCCGGTGCACAGGACGGGCGAATCCAGGCCCTGGGGACCGAAGACATGATAAAATATACAATCTGACGTGTGGGGACTTGGCCGAGGTGCTGTGGGCAATGACCGAAGGTTGGGTCGACCCGGTGGGCGACCGCAGGGAGGAGACGAGTGGCCCCGTCGAGCCGCGGCCACGGGTCGTCTGAGGCGATGATGGAGTCGTTCCCGGGCGCCGGTCCCGGCGACGAGGACACGGGGAGCCTCGTGTCCTTGCCGGCAGACGCCGGCGTCGACGAGGTCGTCGAGGCCGTACGAGGCTGGATTGCATCGTCGGTGCCCCCGGCATGGGTCGAGGCGGGCCTTCGGGGTGGGCCGGCCGCGGTGCGAGAGGTCAGGACCAGGGCCGAGTACGAAGCGTGGTACCCCGTCTTCGGGAGATCCGGGCTCGTGGCCGCCACCTGGCCGCGCGCCTACGGCGGGCTCGATCTCTCTCCGGAGGCGGCCCGGCGGGTCGAGCACGAGCTCGGCCCGTTCAACCTCGGACGCCTGAACCCCCTCGGGCTCAACCTGGCGGCTCCCGCCCTGTTCGCGCACGGGACCGAGGAGCAACGGCTTCGCTTTCTCCCTCCGATCGTCCGCAACGAGGAGGCCTGGTGCCAGCTCTTCAGCGAGCCGGGCGCCGGTTCCGACCTTGCCTCCCTGGCCACCAGGGCCGAGCGCGACGGCGATGACTGGGTCATCACCGGTCAGAAGGTGTGGACCACGTGGGCGCACGTCTCGGACTGGGCCGTGCTCCTGGCGCGCACCGACGTCGAGGTGCCCAAGCGCCAGGGGCTGACGTACCTCCTCATCGATCTCCACCAGGCGGGTGTCGAGGTGCGCCCGCTGCGCCACCTGGGTGGTGAGGTCGACTTCAACGAGGTGTTTCTCGACGCGGCCCGGGTCCCTGACGCCTGCAGGGTCGGTGCCGTGGGCGCCGGGTGGAAGGTCGCCAACTCCACGCTGTCGGGGGAACGCCAGATGGTGTCGGGCGCGGGGTCGGGCGGTGTGGACCGCATCGGAGGCTCCGGTGTCGGCCATCTCATCCGGTTGGCGCAGCGCCGGAGCGCCGAAGGCGGCGCCGGGGGCTGGGACGATCCCGTGCGCCGCGACGAGATCGTCCGTCTCTATTGCGAGGAGCGCGTCCGGGAATGGACCAACCAACGAGTGCGCAGCCGGGCCCGCGCCGGATGCCCTCCCGGCCCGGAGAGCTCGGTGGGCAAGGTGCATCAGGGTGAGCTGAACCAGCGCATCCAGCTGGCGGCCACGTCCGTCTTGGGCATGGGGGCGACCGCCTGGGCGGGGGAACTCGGGGACTACGCCGCCTCGCTGCCCTACGAGGTCCGGGGCATGCTGCGCAGCCGGGCCAACACGATCGAGGGTGGCACGACCGAGATCAACAAGAACATCCTCGGCGAGCGTGTGCTCGGCCTGCCCCGTGAGCCGGACCCGTACGCGTCGCAGCCCTGGCGGGAGGTGCCGCGCAGTTGAGCCCGTACTCCACGCTCCTCGTCGAACGCGACGGACCGGTCGGATGGCTCGTCTTCGATCGCCCGGGGTCGGGCAACGCCATGGATGCCGTCATGCTCGACGAGCTGGAGGAGGCCTGGCGCGAGTTGGACCAGGATCCCGCTGTCCGGGTCATCGTGAACACCGGTGCGGGCGCCACGTTCCAGACCGGCCTCGATGTCGTCCAGCTCAGCCGGGATCCCGATGCCCTGCGCAAGCAGTCCGGCCGCACGCGCCGCGCCGAGCTGCGCCTGACGTCGTGGCAGAACGCAGTGGGGAAGCCGGTCATCGCGGCGGTGAACGGGATGTGCGTCGGCGGCGGCCTGCACTTCGTCGCCGATGCCGACATCGTGCTGGCATCGTCCGATGCCACGTTCCTCGATACCCACGTGTCGGTGGGACAGGTGGCGGCCTACGAGCTGATCGGCCTGGCCCGGCGGATGCCCTTCGAGGCGGTGCTGCGCATGGCCCTGGTCGGACGGCACGAGCGCATGACGGCCGACCGCGCGCTGGCGCTCGGCATGATCAGCCAGGTGGTCGATCCGCCCGAACGCCTGCGCGAGGAGGCGCAGACGTTGGCCGAGAAGATCGCCCGCAATTCGCCCGCCGCCATGGCGGCCACGAAGCGGGCGCTGTGGGGAGCCCTCGAGCACGGGCTCACGGACGCCTGCAAGGCCGGCGCGGTGGAGCTGGTCTCCATGTGGGGCCATCCCGACCAGGTCGAGGGGCCCGCGGCCTTCGCCGAGAAGCGGGAACCGCGCTGGGCCGCGCCGACGACCGATTCATCCACCCCTGACGAATAACGTCGAGCATCGACGAGAGGGACTCGCAACGATGTATGAAACGCTGAAGATCGAGCGCCACGGCCCGGTGGGCTGGTTGGTCAACAATCGCCCGGAGCGCCTCAACGCCATGAACAACGCCATGCGCGACGAGTTCGCCGAGGCGTGGAAGGAGTTGGACGCCGATCCCGCGGTGCGCGTCATCGTGCACACCGGGGAGGGCAAGGCCTTCCAGACGGGTGTCGACGTGATCGAGATCGCATCCGACGGGATCGGGTTCGAGCGCTATCGCGAGTCGAGCGAGAAGTTCGACTTCCACTTCACGTCCTGGCACAACGACGTGTGGAAGCCCGTCATCACGGCGGTGAACGGGATCTGCGCCGGCGGGGGATTCCACTGGATCGCCGACGCCGACATCGTGATCGCGGCGTCCGACGCCACGTTCCTCGACCCCCACGTGTCGGTGGGACAGGTGGCGGCCTACGAGCTGATCGGCCTGGCCCGACGGATGCCCTTCGAGGCGGTGCTGCGTATGGCCCTGGTCGGACGGCACGAGCGCATGACGGCTGACCGCGCGCTGGCGCTCGGCATGATCAGCCAGGTGGTCGATCCGCCCGAACGCCTGCGCGAGGAGGCGCAGACGTTGGCCGAGAAGATCGCCCGCAATTCGCCGGCCGCCATGGCGGCCACGAAGCGGGCGCTGTGGGGAGCCCTCGAGCACGGGCTCACGGACGCCTGCAAGGCCGGCGCGGTGGAGCTGGTCTCCATGTGGGGCCATCCCGACCAGGTCGAGGGGCCCGCGGCCTTCGCCGAGAAGCGGGAGCCGCGCTGGGCCACCATCGAGGGGTCCGCAGCTCCTTGAGCCGGGACTCCACCCTGGTCGAACACCCCACGTGACCGACATCCCCGCGGCCGAGCTCTGGCGACGGGTGGCCCTGGTCTCGGGTATCGACGCCACGTACGGGGCGCCCTTCGGTGCCCTCGAGGTCGTACCGATGTCCGGTGCCGTGGCACCGGCGTTCGCGGCGGCGCACCAGAGGGTCCACGGTGCCCGCGCCGCGGCGCACCGTGGTGATGGCGTGTTCTGGCTGCCGGGGCCCGGGCCCGAGCGGTGCCGCACGATCGAGGCGGACTCGGCCGAGGCGTTGGTGGCCGCCGTCCCGGCACTGTCGTCCGCAGGGGAAGTGGAGATCCGCTTCGCCCTGGACCCGGATCGGCCGGTCGAGAGTTTCGTCCCGCCGCCCCCGGCACCCGATGACAACTGGGTCGAGCCGGCCGAGGAAACGGTGGAGGCAGTGGGCGCCGCCTCCAATTTGGTCCTGCTGGCCGGTCCCGGCGTCGTGGCGCACCGCTCCGTGCCGGGACTGCACGACCTGGCCGTGTCGGCCGGGGTCGGCGTCCTGAACACCTGGGGTGCGAAAGGGGTGTTCGATTGGCGGAGCCGGCACCACCTGGCGACGCTCGGCCTGCAGGCCGACGACTTCGTGCTGTGCGGGCTCGACCAGGCCGACCTGATCATCGCGACGGGACTCGACCACGCCGAGTCCCCGGACGACCGCTGGCGGCTCGCCCCCGCCCTCACGATCCCTCCCGCCGGCCTGGCCCCCCTCGCCGAACGGATTGATCACACTGGCCGCGTGCCGTTGACCATGCCGCCGCTGCGGGCCCGCCTGGCGGACGTGACGCAGCGGGGATGGGCTGCCGGGACCCAGCCGCTGGCGCCGAGCCGCGTCACCATGCACTATGCGGAACAGGTGGCCGGCGGTGCGCTGGTCGCGGCCGACGCCGGCGCCGCCGGCTTCTGGGTGGCGCGCACGCTCGGCACGACCCGGCTTGGGGCGGTGATCGTCCCGTCGACGTCCTCTCCGGGATTCGCCGCCGCCTGCGTGGCGGTCTCGCTGCTCCGTCACCCTGGCCGTCCGGCGCTGGCCGTGATCGACCTCGCCCAGGCCGAGGCGACGGCAGAGGTCGCGGCTGCGGCGGCGACGCTGGGGATCCGTGTTCCGGTCGAGGCCTGGGACCCCGACGGCGCCCGTCTCGATGCCGATGCCCATCGGGAGCGGCTGCGCCGGTTGCTCCTCGGCGGGGTCCCGGCAGGGAACGGGCTGTGCACCCTGGCGACCGACCCGCGTCAGCTGTCGGAGATGATCGAGGTGGCCGGCCCGATCGTGGCCTGGACCTGAGGCAGACGTCCCACGACGGCCTCGGCTCCGTCGGAGCCGGAGCTCACCCGGCGAGCCGGGCCCGCAGCTCGAACTTCATGACCTTGCCCGTGGGATTCAGGGGGAGCGAGTCCACGATGCGCACGGAACGCGGCACCTTGAAGTTCGCCATGTGGTCCCGGCACCAGGCCACGACCTCGTCCGGGTCGACGTCCTGGCCGGGACGCGGGACGACGAAGGCGACACCGACCTCCCCAAGCCGGTCATCGGGGATGCCGACGACGGCCACCTGGCCCACCTGGGGATGGCCGACCATGATGCCTTCGATCTCGGCCGGATAGGCGTTGAAGCCGCCGACGATGTACATGTCCTTCTTCCGGTCCGTGATCCGCAGGTTGCCGTCGTGGCCCAGAACGCCGATGTCCCCCGTGCGGAGCCACCCGTCCTCGTCGATCGCCTCCTTCGTCGCCGCCGGGTCCTCGAAGTACTCCTTCATGACGTTGAACCCCTGGACCAGGATCTCGCCCGGGTCGCCCGGGGCCACGGAATTGCCCTCGGCGTCCACGATGCGCACCTTCACTCCGGGGAGAGGTCGTCCCACGGTCGTGGCGATCACCTCGGGCGGGTCGTCGTGGCGGCACATGCTGACCGTGCCCGTCGTCTCGGTCAGGCCGTAGCCGGTCACCACGGTCTCGAAACGTAGGTCGGCGCGCATGCGGCGGATCACGTCCACGGGGACGGTGGCCGCTCCGGTCACCGAGAGGCGCAGGGAGGACAGGTCGAACGACTCGAATTCCGGATGGTTGAGGATCGACTGAAAGACGGTCGGCGGCCCGGGCAGCATGGTGATCCGCTCCGCCGCCACGCGCTCCATCACCGGCACGACGTCGAAGACGGCATGGGGGAGGATGGTGGCACCCCGCAGCACGCAGGCCAGCACCCCCGACTTCAGCCCGGCCGTGTGGAAGAACGGATAGACCACGAGGTACCGGTCGCCTCGCCGGAGGCCGACCAGTTCGGACCAGGCCAGGTAGGTGCGCACACTGGCGCCGTGCCCCAGCACGGCGCCCTTGGGCTTGCCGGTCGTCCCCGAGGTGAAGATGATGTCGGAGGCGTCATCCGCCGTAACCGCGGCCCGGCGACGCGTGACCTCCAGCCCGTGGGCGTCGGTGGCCCGGGCGGTGAACTCGGTGAGCGTCGTGCACCCCGGCCGCGGCGGTCCTTCCAGCACCACGATCTCCTCCAGGCCCTCGAGCCCGGCCACGTCGGCCAGCAAGGCGACCAGGTCGGAGCCAAGCAGGTCGGTCACGGCGAAGAGCAGGCGCGCGCCGGAGGTGCGCAGCACGTGGCCCGCCTCCTCGCCGCGGTACCTCGTGTTGAGCGGCACCAGCACGGCACCGACCGTGTAGACGGCGAAACTGGTGATCACCCACGCCGCGCTGTTCGGCGCCCACAGGGCCACGCGGTCGCCGCGCTCGATGCCGCTCGCCACCAGCGCTCCCGCCACGCGGTCGACGCGTTCGGCCAGGTCCCGAAACGAGAGCCGGGTCGTTCCGTCGACCACAGCCTCGTCGGCGCCGAAGCGGTCCACCGCCTGCTGGAGCGCCTCGGGGATCGTCCGCGGCGGCCGATCGCCCGACGCACGGTCTGCTTCGTTTTCGCTCGGCACGGTTGTATATATTATGCGAATGGTGCGTCCCGGGGGAGCGACAGCCTCGCCGTCCGATCCGGGCTACGTACGCGTTGACCGCCATGCGGGAGTGGCCATCGTCACCCTCGACCACCCGGCCGACCGCAACGCGCTGTCGCTCACCATGACCCGGGCGCTGGTCGAGGCCGTGCGCCAGGTGACCGCCGACGAGAGGGTCGGGGCGATGGTGCTCAGCGCGACGGGCACGGTGTTCTCCGCCGGAGGGTCGGTCGACGATCTCCTCGAGCCCCGGGCACCCCTGCGCGAGATGTATGCCGGATTCGTCGCTGTCATGGAGTGCGGGCTGCCGACCGTCGCCGCGGTCAACGGTCCGGCCCTCGGGGCCGGCATGAATCTCGCTCTCGCCTGCGATGTGATCGTCTGCTCGCCCTCCGCCCGGTTCGAGACGAGATTCCTCGACGTCGGGCTCCATCCCGGAGGCGGCCACCTGTGGCAGTTGCGCCGTCGCCTGGGTCGCCAGGGCGCCACTGCGCTGTCGCTGTTCGGAGAGTCCTTGGACGGTGAGGAGGCGGCCCGCCGCCAACTGGCTTGGCGCTGCGTCCCCGAGAGTCAACTGCTCGAGACGGCGTGGCAGCTGGCAGCGTGCGGCGGCAGGGCACGATCCCTCGCTCGTGGCTCTCACGCGCCAAACCCTCGATGACAGCGCTGCGTGTGGGCGAGCCTCGGACGCCATCGACCTGGAACTCGAGCGGCAGCAGTGGTCCATGGGGCGCCCGGAATACGTCGCCGCTCTCGGGCGACTCCGCTCTCGTCTCGGGCGGGACGACGGGAGCGGTCCGTCGTAGTAGGGACGAGGCCGGGCGCTAGCCGACCACCGACGACGACCGCAGGATCTCGATCGCCGCTTCGGTCAACCCGAGCTCTTCGCGCAGGAGCTCCTGCGTGTGCTCTCCGAGCCACGGGATACGTCGGTCACCACCCTCGCAGCGGTCCACGATCACTGCCGGGTTGCCGGGCACGAGCACCGGTTGGTCGAGACCGTCCGTCCGATTGATGCCGACCAGCATGTGACGGGCGTTGACGTGCGCATCGCCGACCAGCTCTTCGGCGCGCGCACAGGGGCCGGCGGCGATGCCGGCGTGGCTCAGGGCCTCGCACACCTCCAAGCGGCTCCGGCCGGCAGCCCACTGCTCGATGGCCGGGCGGATGACGTCGTCGAGCTGCTGGACCCAGCCGTACGGGGTGGCGAAACGCTCGTCGGTGAGCCACTCGGGATGCCCGATGAGACGAGCGAGGCGCTCGAAGACGTGGACGCGGGCCACCTGCATGACGAACCAGCCGTCGGCGGCCCGGAAGCCGTGATTGATCACCGCCCCGGAGTCGCCCCCGTCGACCCCCATCGACCAGTAGTTGGTGACGATGTCGGTCATCGCCATGACCGCATCGAGCATCGCCACGTCGACGTAGGCGGGTCGCCCCGTCCGGTCGCGGTCCCGCAGAGCGGCGAGGATCCCGATGGTGGTGTACAGCGCCGCGCCGATGTCACCGAGCGCCCCCACGGGCGACACCACGGGCGGAAGGTCGCCCGTGCGCTTCATGTCGTAGACACCCGACATGGCCTCGACGATCGGTGCGAAGGCGGGCCAATCCCGGTACGGGCTCGGCACGGAGTTGCCGAAGCCCGACACGGACGCGTAGACGACCTGCGGGTGGACGGCCACGATGTCGTCGTAGCCGAGTCCCATCCGATCCATGGCGCCTGCCTTGAAATTCTCGGCAAAGACGTCGAAGCGTGGTGCCAGGTCGAGGACGAGTTGCCGTCCTGCGGCCTGCTTGAGGTCGACACAGATGCTTCGCTTGTTGAAGTTGTTGCGCAGGAAGGTCGCCCCGACGGAACGACCTTCGGGGTCGGACATCGCCGGCAGTGCGGCGCGACCGAGCTCGCCGGCCAGCGGTTCGATCTTGACGACGTCGGCGCCGAGACGTCCCAACAATTGGGTGGCGTAGGGGAGCGCCTGCATCTGTTCGACGGCCAACACGCGGACACCTTCGAGAGGTCGCCCTGCTGCGGACACCGCACCGGATTCTGCCGCAGCGAACTCCATGTTGAATATTATATCCGAACGGTCGGCGACCTCCGCCGCGCCCGCTCGACGTCGTGGTGGGTTAGCGCCCCGTGAAACGTGGGGCGCGCTTCTCCTTGCTCGCCTGCCCGTACTCCCGGAAGTCCTCCGAGCGGCTGGAGACTTCCATCGCCCATGCTTCGTCGGCCAGATGGCTGTTCAGGTCTGCGGTCAGCGAGCGATACAGCAACAGTTTGGTGAGCCCGACCGCGACGGTCGGTGCGGCGGCGAGGCGATCGACCAGCTCCCGAGAGACCGCATCGAGGTCGTCGGCCGGTACGGCGCGATGGACCAACCCCCACGAGGCGGCGTCAGCTCCCGAGACCTTCTCCCCCAACATGAGCATCTCGCGGGCTCGGGCCACGCCCACGAAGCGGGGGATGAGCCAGGTGGCGCCACTGTCGGGCGTGAAGGCAAAGGTCGTGAAGGGAGCCCACAACCGGGCGTCCTCCGACACCACGGCGAAGTCCGTGGCGAGGAGGATGTCGAGACCGAGGCCGATGACCCAGCCGCGGGCGCTGCAGACAATCGGTGTCTGGCAGGACAGCATCGCCGGGATCAGCCGGTTGACGTGCCCGTTCATGCGCCGGTGCACCGAACCTACCCGGGGGCGTTCGGGACCCGGCGTCCGCTCGGCGAGATCGAAGCCGGAGCAGAAGTGCTCCCCCTCCCCGTCGAGATGGATCACCCGCACGGACTCGTCGCTGGCGGCGGCATCCACTGTGTCGGTCAGTGCGTAGACGATCGGGTCAGTGAGGCTGTTGCGGCGCTCGGGCCGGTTGAAGTGCACACGCAGAACGGTCCCGTCATGTTCGTGGGTGATCCCGGGGGGCATCTCGGGGTACGGCTTCACTGCACTTCCTCGGCGGCGAACCGCTCGGCCAGGGCGTCGAGCGCTTCTTGGCAGGTGGTTGCCCCTCCCGGTGGCAGGGGGAGCCGGACCTCGCCGTGTTCCCGGGAGGGAAGCAGCACGGTCGCATGGCCCGGCGTCGTCGTCTCGCCCCGTTGGTTCTCCCCCCACACCTCGAGGTCGACCGCCGGACTGTCCTGCCCAACGAGGTACTTACGGGTGACCCGCCCCCGCATCCAATGGGTGTCGCCCACATAGTTGAACTTGCGGAACTGGCAGTCCAGCTTCCAGAGCCACGCGTCATCACCCATCCAGTCGGTGCACAGGTGGATGAGCCACGTCTCGCGCATGCGGCCGTAGTCGTAGCAGGACGGGTTCCCGGCCCGCCGGGCCCATTCGGGATCCCAGTGCACGCGTTGTTGGACGTCGGGAATGTTCAGGTCGTCGGGCTTGAAGAAGCGGGGCATGCGCTGCCGCTGGTCGTGCCCGAGACGGAGGGCGGCGACGCCGTACAGTCCCATGCCCATGCCGGTGTGCCATACGATCATGTCGGTGACCCGCATCGGACCCTTGACCAGGGGTGGCAGCTCGTCACCTTCGGTCACGTCCTCCCACCATCGTGGCTCCGCACCGCGCCGCCGGGTTCGCTCTCCCGCAACGGCCTCGCCAATGGCCGCGATCTCGTCGTCGCCGTACGGGCTGATCATGACCTCGTCGTTCTTCTTCCGTTCGGTGGCCTTCTCCCGTTCGGCCCGGATCATCAAGCGGTATTGGCCCGAAAGGACTGGTCCGCCCGCCACGGCGAACACCTCGGCCAGCCATTCGTGCACGGTGCGACCGGCGAAGTCGCCGACTTTGTCGTGCACGCCCACCAGGGCGTTGCGGCGGGTCACCCGCATGCCGGAGCGTAGCGGGTTCCACCACTCCCGGAACGACCCGGAGTAGAAGGCGTGGACGCCTCCGAGCGGGTCGCCTTTCATGAGCGCCTTCGTCTCGCCCTCGAGAGCGGTGACCTCGTCCTCTCCGATCAGGGTGTCCCCGCCGACCAGATGAGGGGGCGCGATCGGACCGGACCACCGTGTTCCCGCACCGTAGGACGGGTCGCACCACAGCGGGTTGTCGTCGCCGTACGCCTCGGCGACGTGTCGGAAGGCGTCCTCGTTGGGGATCCGGTAATGCGGCGGGTTGGTGTGGGGCCGCGCGATCCCGATCCGCTGCCGCAGGCGGGCCACACCCTCGTCGGTGATGGCGTCAGACACGACGCGACCCGGAGCCGACGGCGACGGAAGATGAGCACGGGGTGGCGACATTTACACGTCGATGCACTGCGCCTGCCCTCCTAAACCGAGAATTTCGAATATAGTATACGAACGTAGCAACGCCCGGAGGCTCGGATCCGTGTGGGCCGGCTCAGGCACTTCTTCTCACCGAGTCCGTACGGGTGGAGGCAGCGATGGATTTTGACGATACGGAGGAGGACGCCTCGTTCCGGCGCGGGGTGTCGGTTTGGCTCGAGGAGCATGCCGAGGTCAGAAAAGGTCTGGCTGACTGGTCCCGGAACCCCATGCACCCTGATTACGTACGCCGCTGCCGCCAATGGCAGCACACCCTCTACGAAGGTGGTTGGGGCGCCATCACCTGGCCCAAAGAATACGGCGGGCTTGGCGAAACCTCCTGGCACCAGACCATCTTCAATCAGGAAATGGCCAAGTACGACGTATCGGCGGGAGCGTTCGCCGTCGGGATCGGCATGGCCGGCCCGACGCTGATTGCCCACGGGTCGGAGGAACAGAAGCGTGATCATCTCCCGGCGATGCTGCGGGGCGAAGCAGTCTGGTGTCAGCTCTTCTCAGAACCGGATGCCGGATCCGATCTCGCAGGGTTGAAGAGCCGCGCCGAACCTGACGGAGAATCCTTCGTCGTGAACGGCCAGAAGGTCTGGACATCGGGTGCCCAACACAGTGATTGGGGGATTCTGATCGCCCGGACGAACCCCGACGTCCCCAAGCACAAGGGCATCACCTACTTCCTCGTCGACATGCACTCCCCAGGGATCGAGGTTCGTCCGCTGCGCCAGATCACGGGGACTGCCCACTTCAACGAGGTCTTTCTCACGGATGTTGTGGTTCCCGCGACGAACGTGGTGGGGGAGGTCAATGGCGGATGGACCGTGGCTCACACCACCATGGGCTACGAACGCGCGCTCATCGGCGGCACTGGACCGAGCATCTCGATCGCCCAGGTGCTCGACCTGGCTCGCCGTTGCGGCAGGAGCTCGGATCCTTTGGTGCGCAGACAGATTGCCGAGTTCTTCACGCGGGTCGAGCTCCTTCGGTTCATGAATTACCGCGTGCAGACGGCGCTCTCCAAGGGCCGTCTGCCTGGTCCAGAGGCATCCACCACGAAACTGTTCCTGTCACAGCACATGGGTCTCAACGGGGAACTGTTCATGTGCCTGTCCGGCGCCAACGGAATGTTGGCCGACAGAGCCGCTCTCGACGATGGCGTCTGGGAGATCGCATTTTTGAACCAATGGATGTCCAGACTCGGTGGTGGCACCGACAATATCCAGCGCAACTCCTTGGCTGAGCGCGTCCTCGGTCTTCCGCGAGAGTCACGCCGCGACAAGGATCAGCCGTTCAGCGAGTTGGGCTGAGCCAATGTGCGCCGGCCCAGGAGCAGATGTCCCGGAATTCGTGGTAGTGCTTATCCGCCGAAGGAAAGGAACGTGATGACAGACAAGGTTCTGCTAGAGGTGAGCGGTCCAGTTGCCGTGATCACGAACAACAATCCGGACAAACGTAACGCGTTCGATGACGATATGGACGCCCGCTTGTTCGACATTCTGACCGAATTGAAGGGTCGTCAAGAGGTGCGAGCGGTCATCTGGCGAGGCGAGGGCAAGGCATGGTCGTCCGGACGGGATGTGTCCGTCATCGGGAACAACGCCACTTCGCTCAGTCATCACGAGCTCATGAGCCGGGGCCACCGGGGCATCCTGCAGGTCTTCGAGCTGGACGCGCCGATCATCGTGGCCTTCCACGGATGGGCCATCGGGGGATCCTTCCAGCGCGCGCTGCTGTGCGACATCAGGATCGCGGCTGAGGGGTCTCGCTTCATGCTGCCCGAAGTGGGCCACGGCGTCATCCCTGACACGGGTGGCATGGGGCGGCTCTACGAGATCTGTGGCAGCGGTGTGGCCAGCGACCTCGTGCTGACCGGGCGCGCCATGGGCGCCGAAGAGGCCTATGGTCACGGGATCGTGTCGCGTCTCGTGGCACCCGAGGCACTCGACGATACGGCGTGGGAGATTGCGAACAAGATCGCGGCCTCCCCGAAGGTGACCGTCAAGATGGCCCGCCGTGTGCTGCAACACCTGAGCGAACCGGGGATACGGTCCTCCATGGAGGACGAGCTGATCTACCAGACCTTCATCAACAAGTCGTCCGACTTCGCCGAATTCCGAGCGGCGAGCGCTGAAGCACGCGAGCCTCACTACACAGGGAGTTGAACATGACCGAGCAACGAGGACTTGCCGAGCCGCCACCCATAGGAACGCTGGCCCTGCCCGCAGGAACCTATGCCGGGAGCTGTGTCCTCGTCACCGGCGGCGGAACGGGCCTCGGGAAGGCAATCGCCGCCGAATTTGCGCGGCTCGGGGCCGACCTGGTCATCGCCAGTCGGAAAGACCGAGCATCTTGATGCGGGCCGGGAAGCGATCGATGTACTCGGGGCGCGTGTGCTCGGCGTGACGTGCGACATCCGTGACGCCGATCAGGTCGCGGCCGCCTTTGACGAGGCCACAGCAACATTTGGCCTTCCCAGCGTGCTCATCAACAACGCGGCAGCGAACTTTCCGGTGCCGGCGGAGGACATGTCCCCCAACGCCTGGCGGACCGTCGTCGACATCACCCTGAACGGCACGTTCTTCTGTTCGCGCGAATTCGCCCGGCGTCATATCGAGGCGGGAACGGCCGGGTCCATCGTCAACGTCGGGGCGTCCTACGCCTGGACGGGCGGTCCGGGATTCGCCCACTCGGCGGCTGCCAAGGCGGGGGTGAAGAACATGGTGGAGACGCTCGCGGTGGAATGGGGTCCCTATGGGATCCAGGTGAACGGGCTGGTACCGGGACTCTTCCCCCACGAGGACATGACGGCCGACATCAAGGGCAACCTCGATCGGACCAACGAGAAGGACGCCTGCCAGCCGGCGCTCCGGGTCGGGCGATTGCAGGAGCTCGGCTGGGCCGCGGCCTTCCTCGCCTCACCCTTTGCCCGGTTCATCTCCGGTCATACCCTCGTCGTCGACGGGGCCAATTGGCAGCGCCGAACGTTGACGAATCCCGCCGTGATCACAGTGCGCGACCAGATGGGGCGCGGGCGTTCGATCCCGCTCCGGCCCGGTAGAGAGTGATGGAACCAATGAAGACTGACAACGGGACGATCGACCGGGCGAATGGTCACTACACCATCATCACGGCTGACAGCCACGCCGGAGGCAGCCACGCTGCCTACCGGGAGTACCTCGACCCCAAGTACCTCGAGGAGTTCGATGCTTGGCGGGCCAAGTACAAGAATCCTTTTAGGGATCTCGGGGACACCCGGCGGCTCCGCAATTGGGACAACGACATGCGGAACGGTCAGCTGGAGGCCGATGGCATCGTTGGCGAGGTCATCTTCCCGAATACCATCCCTCCGTTTTTTCCCAGCTTCGTCCTCTTCGCAGCGCCCCCCAGGGCCGAGGAGTACGAGCATCGTCTCGCCGGTATCCGGGCCCACAACCGGTGGCTCGTGGATTTCTGCGGCGAGTTCCCCGACCGCCGCGCCGGTATCGGCCAGATCTTCCTCAATGACATCGACGACGCCATTGCCGACGTCCACTGGATCAAGGAGCACGGTCTCCGCGGCGGAATCCTCCTGCCCAATATCGCACCGGATGTCACGTGGGTCCGACCCCTCTACGATCCCGCATATGACCGACTGTGGGAGGTCATCGAGGACCTTGAGGTGCCCATCAACGTCCACGGGGGCACGGGTGTGCCGGACTACGGCGACTATCCGTTTGCCATGCTCTTCTACATCAACGAGGCCGTCTTCTACTCACAGCGGCCCTTCGTGCAGTTCGTTCTCGGGGGCATCTTCGAGCGGTTCCCGCGGCTGAAGTTTGCCATCACGGAAACGCAGTGTTCTTGGGTGCCGAAGTTGCTGAAGGATCTCGATGCCACCATCGACCGCATACGCAAGACCGGCCAGACCGGGGAGATCCGCTACGGCGAGGAGCACAAGCTCGGTCATCTGGCCAGTGAGTATTTCGCCCAGAACGTGTGGATGGGGGTGAGCCAACCCCGACCCGGCGACGTGGCCGTCCGGGCACAGATCGGTGCCGACCGGTTCATGTGGGGCAGCGACTATCCCCACGACGAGGGCACCTATCCCTTCACCCGCGAAACGCTGCGCCAGGTGATGTCCGGGATCGGTCCGGACGAGAAGCAGAGGCTCCTCGGGGAGAATTGCGCCGATCTCTACGACTTCGATCTGGCGAAGTTGGCGTCGCTTGCGATGGAATTCGGCCCCACGGTCCAGGAGCTGGAGGAGCCTCTCGACCAGCTGCCTGAGAACGCGAACGACGCGCTGCTCAGGTCTGCCTGGGAACTCGAACCGCGCACCGCCTGAGGCAACCTGTCTCGATGGAACACGGAGGACGGGCAGCCGGGGTTCTCCTAGGGGTCTCCCGCACCGGTGTCACTGTGATCTGACGTCCCGTTGTGTGCAGGTGAACCCGCCTCCGCAGGTTGAACGGGCCCGAGATAGGCAGAGTGGAGCACCGACTCCACGTCGCCGGCCGCCCCGGTCTGAACGATCCGTCCGTTCGCCATCACCATGGCCGAGGTGGCCACCGACAGCGCGGTGCGTGCGAATTGCTCCACCACCACGACGGTGATGCCCTCCGCCGCCAACTGGACGACATGGTTGTAAAGCTCATCGACGATGATGGGCGCAAGCCCCATCGAGAGTTCGTCGAGCATGAGCAATCGCGGGCTCGATGCCACGGCGCGGGCCAGCGCCAACATCTGCTGCTCCCCGCCCGAGAGCGTGCCGGCTGGTTGGTCACGACGATCCGCCAGGCGTGGGAACCGTTCGAACGCGCAACGCTCGACGTGACGGCGCCCGGAACCGCTGTGCGTCATGACCCACAGGTTCTCCCGCACGGTCAAGTTCGGGAACACTCCGCGACCCTCGGGAATCAGGCAGAGCCCCCGACGGGCCAAGGAAGCCGTCGATCCCTCGCGCACCCTTTCACCGGCGAAATGGACTTCGCCCTCGCTCGGTCCCATGATCCCGGCCGCCAGGGCCAAGAGGGTCGACTTTCCGGCACCATTTGCCCCGAGGACAGCGGTCACGACACCCTCTTCGAAGGTCGCGTCGATCCCGTGGATCACCTCGACTTCCTCGTAGGCCGCTCGGACTCCCCGGAACTCCAAGAGGGGCTCAGGCATCGGCGTCAGCTGTCGATACTGTGCCGAGGTACGCGGCTTGGACCTCGGGGTCGGCCCGGATCTCGGCCGGCGTACCGGTGCAGATGACCCGCCCGTAGTCGAGGACCACGACGGAATGGCAGACGTTCATGACCAGTTCCATGTCGTGCTCGACCAGCAGTATGGCAAGCCCCTCGTTCGCCAGCGATCGCAGAACCTCTGAGAAGCGCTGCGTTTCGTCTGAGTCTTGGCCCGCCGCCGGCTCGTCGAGGAGGAGGACCTTGGGCCTGGTGGCCAGGGCACGCGCCAGCTCGACGAGGCGCCCGGTCCCCGTCGGCAAGGTGTCAGCCCGGTCATTGGCCACGGCTGTCAGTCCCAGCCGGTCCAGGATCTCCTCACGGATCACCTGATTCGCACTCGACCGTGCCTTCACGACACCCCGCTGCGCGATGGATGCGGCAACCCCGATGTTCTCGGCCACAGTGAGCGTGCCGAAGAGCTCCAGGCGTTGGAACGTGCGGCCGAGCCCGAGCCGGGCCCGGCGATAGGACGACAGCCCGCGCAAATCTCGACCGTCCAGGCGCACGGTCCCCGCATTGGGGCGCTGCATTCCGGTCACCACATTGAACAGGGTCGTCTTGCCGGCTCCGTTCGGCCCGATCAATCCGGTGATCGCACCCTCAGCGGCGCTGAGCGACACCTCCGACAACGCGGCCAAGCCCCCGAAGCGAACCGATATCTCTTGGATCTCAAGTCCCACTGGTGCCTCCGGCCCCCGACAGAGAGGGGAGCGGGTCGCCCGAGCGGACCGGTTCCTCGTCGGACGCCGCCTCGGAAAACCATGCGTCTCTCTTTTCCTTCGACCGACGCTCGGGCAGGCCGAAGGCGGGCGGCGCGATTCTCGCCCGGTAGTCGGCGACGTAGGCCGGGACCGGGAGCAGCGCGAGGTCGACCACCAAGATGACGGTCATCGGCCAATTGCCGATCGCCCCGCTCAACCGGAGCGCCCAGGCCGCCCCGACCACCGCCACGATCAGGGCCACCAGCCAGCGGCGACGCGCCACCGAGAGATAGACGGGGCGAATGCTGCCCGGAATCGTCCCGTTGGGCGTGGTCCCCACGCCGATGCCGCCGAGGCCGACGAGGAGTAGCGGCAACTGGGTGAGCGACGGGAAGAGGTTCGTGAAGAGCGGCGATCCCTGGTAAAGGCCGTTCAAGCCCGCAGCACCGAAGGAGGTGATCCCGAAGACAACCATCACCAACAGCACGGAGAGCCCGTTGAAGAACTGGAAGATGTCGGGCGCCGCGCTGCCCAGCGCCATGCCGTAGATGCCGCCGCCGACCCCCGCCAGGGCGGCGGAGAAGGCGAAGACTCCGATGAGCGAGGCCCGGCCGTTCATGCCCAGAGTGGCACATGCGGCGGGACTGTCCTTCATGGCGAGCAGACGTTGCCCGAACTCCGACCGTCGCACGGCGACGACGAGGAGGACCAGGATCACGAAGGCAACCGACCCCGCGAGGAACTGCGACGTCTTTGAGGTGAGCGCGAGCGAACCGATGCGGAAGGGAGGGAAATTGAGCGAACCCGAGCCGAAGGGGGCGTAGGGATGCCCGAAGAGGTTGAAGGATGGGAGCACGAACACCCAGTTGTCCATCGTGATGGCGAACGCCGCGGTGGCCAGTGCGAAGTAGATGCCCTCGAGCCGCAAGGCGGGGATGCCGACGATGACGCCGATCACCGCGCATACACCGGCAGCCGCGAGGAGGGAGAGGGGATTCCCGTGGGCGCCCAGATGCCCCACCATGGTGGCGCCGATGCCGGCGAAGGTCATTTGGCACAACGACAGCCGCCCCGCGTACCCGACGATGGGGACGACCGAGAGCCCGACGATGGCCAGCCCCCACATGCGATTGAGGCTGAACAGATCGGGCGTCGAGACGGTGGTGGCCAAGAAAACAGCGGCGATGATCGTGCCGACGCAGAACAGGCCGGTGCCGTTCCATGTGGGACGGAAGGCGAGCTCGCGGCTGCGGAGCTGGCGGTGCCCGCGCAGGCGCGACTGGGGGAGGACCAGGAGGGCAATGAAGAGGACGATCGCGGGCACCGCGTTCTCGAACCCTTGGATGTAGGGGTTCTGGGGCAGATAGGCCACCGAGTACGCGATGGAGAGGCCCAAGATGATGGCACCCACGAAGGTCATCGGAATGGAGCGCAGACGGCCGATGACCGATGCCGCGTAGGCGTTGACGATGAGCAGCGTCAGCGCGGAGGCCGACAGAGTGAGGGTGGGTGCGATGAGGATCCCGGCGAGTGCGGCCAACATGGAGCCGATGATCCAGGCGTTGCGGGCATTGGCAATCGCGCTCGACCCGTTGAGCGACGTGAGCGTCCGGTCGTCGACGCTGGCCCGCATGGTGACGCCCATCCGGGTGCGGTAGAGGAACAGCCGCAGGGCGATGGCGACCACCAGGGCCAGGATCAAGACGGTCACGTCGTTGTAGGAGATCCTGATCGATCCGAGGACCAAGGTGTCATTGTTGAAGAGGGGGGGCAGTGCCCGATAGGTCGTGGGATTCCAGATCCACTGCGCGAGACCCAGGAGCATGAGCGCGATGGCCAGCGTGACGACCAGTTTGGATGCCTCCGAGACACCTTCGAGCCGGCGCATCACGGACGCTTCGATCACGATGCCGATGGCAGGCGCCAGCACGAAGAGGCAGACGAGAATGGAGACGAGCGTCGGCCAGCCCCAGCCGATGCTCATCTGCCAGTAGGCGAAGGCGCAGACCATGCCGATGGCGCCGTGGGCCCAATTGAAGATCCCGGTCGTCGTGTAGGTGAGGGTGAGGCCGCTCGCCGTTATCGCGTAGATGCCCGCTGCAGCCAGGCCGCCGATGGTGAAGACGATGAATTCATGCACGGCCGTCCCCCGACAGAATGTTCAGTCGCATGTCCGGGCGAGACCATGGAATTTGCGCCCACCTCCACGGCCCGCCGGACCCGTGCTCACAAGGCGTTCAGTTGCTGTTGCTGTTTCGCGGTCAGATGCACGACGTTCTTGGGGTTGCAGTTCCAGATGGATTGCGTGGGCTTGGTGATCGCCTTGTCGTAGACAATCCCCTTCGATTCGATCTTCAGGATGGCGAAGCACGGCGAGGGCTGGGGGTTCTCGTTGGAGAGCGTCAAGCTGGGAATCGGCGCCTCGATGCCGCCGGCGTCCCAGCTCTTGACCGCAGCCGCGTTGTTCAGCACGCAGGTCACCGTGAGGCTGGCCCCACAGGCAGAGGCCGCCTTCGCCCACAGGAGCCACGCCTCGGCCCCCTCCTCGTCGTCGAAGTCGATGGGGTCGCCTTTGGCGTAGGTGTGCATGGTGTTGACGAGTTGCTGGGTCGAGGGGTTCTGTGAGGCCAGCGCGAGCGGCCACCACGACGTCTCGACGTAGACCGGCGGCAGACCGGGGTTCTTGGCCACGGCTTGCTGCGTCTGGGCGTTGGCGAACTGGGTCCCCAGCAAGACGAAGGCCGGGTGGTAGCCGGCAGTGGTCATCGCCTGGGCGAAGGGGGTGAAGTTGGAGTTGTCGGCGGGCCATAGGGCCTGGACCCCCTTGCTCTGGTATTCCTCGACGTAAGGCGCCCATTGCTCCACCGTGACCGGGGGCTCGAGGAAGTCGACGACATGCCAGCCCTGAGCCTCGGCGCCGAATTCGTCCTTCGTTTCGGGCTGGAGGACGGAGGGGGTGTCGGACCCACCCATGCCGGCCTGCTTGACCGCCTGTGGGTAGGCCTTGGCCAGCGCCCCGAACCATCCCGCGGTGATGGAGTCCGTGTTGATGCCGCTCGGGTCGACTTGGTCGGTAGCGAGATCGGAAGCGTTCGAGACGACATAGCCGCTGATCTGTCCCAGACCGCACTGCTCACGAATGGGGACCGACGGCTGGTCGAGGGCCATACCGCCGCCGACCGCCATGAAATCGCTCTGGCAGGCGGCTGTTGCCTGCTGGGCCGCGTTGAACAGCGCGGCGTCACGGTTGTCGATCACGATGCGGCGACCGTTGATGCCGCCTGAGGCGTTGCACCAGGCGGCGAACGCCTTGGCCTGCTGGGGGAACTCGGCCTCGAGTCCCGGGTACACGGTGTTGGCGGCATCGTTGAACACGGCGATGTTGATGGTCTTCGAGCCCACGCCGCGTACCGAGGAGGCACCGCCGGGCCCCGGTTCGCAGATCTTGCCCACCCCCGGCCAGACGCCGTTGGTGGGGGCGCTCGACGACAACGTCCGGCTGGCCGACGTCGCCGCCGAAGCGGTCGTCGAAGCGAGCGCGACGTACGACCCGGCGACCATCACGGTCGCCATGGCCAACGGCAGCGCCGACCTTCGAAGCTCGGCTAGTCCTTTGCGGAACATCCTCACACCCTCCCCGTTTACGATCGGGTCATTCAATCAGCAACCCGGCCGGAGCGGGGAGCGGCCCGCAAAGGCGAGCCGAGAGAAAATACAGAGAACCGGGCCCTCGCCTGCTGGTACCACCCGGAATCCATTTTCCCTCCCTGAGCTGAGGGGCGAATGCCCTCGTCCGACCAACATGCCGGGACGGCTGTTTGCGTTCGACGTGCATCTCATGCGGTAACGGACTCTACACGGCGCACCAACATCGAATATAGTATACGAACGAGCGTTTTCGTGGGGAGTGCGGTCCAGGAGGCAGAGTCTCGACCGGAGGCAGAGTCTCGACCGGCCCGGCGGCGTTCGATCGTGCTTCGGCTCCAGGAAATCTGACACGTCAATGAGTGAATTCAATCTGGCCGACCTCTGGGAGGCGGTCGCCGACAGTGTGCCGGATCGCGTCGCGCTTCGCTGTGGGGAGCAGCGCCGGACCTACGCGCAACTCGAGGAGCAGTCCAACCGATTGGCCCACTGGTATCTCGAACAGGGCGTACAGGTGGGCGATCACATCGGGCTCTATGCAGAGAACTGTGTGGAGTACGTCGAGGCCACGCTGGCCGCCTACAAAGTCCGGGCTGTCCCTATCAATATCAACTATCGGTACACCGCGGGGGAGTTGCAGCACCTCTTCAGTGACGCCGACATCGTGGGCGTCGTGCATCAGTGGGGCTTCACGAACCGAGTGGCGGAGGTGGCACCCCAGATGCCGACCCTTCGTTGGAAACTGGCTACCGGTTCCACGTACGACGATGCGCTGGCCTCGTCGTCGCCGGCCCGGGACTTTGGCCTTCGGTCGGGGGACGATCGCTACATCCTGTACACCGGTGGCACTACAGGTTTGCCCAAAGGCGTCGTGTGGCGACAGGAAGACGCCTTCTTCGCCTGTATGGGGGGTGGCAATCCTGCCCTACCCGAGGTCAGGTCGGTCCCGGAGCTGGTTCAGCGGATAGCACCCGATCAGAGCACTTTTCTGCTCCTCGCTCCGTTGATGCACGCGGCAGGCGGATGGGTGGTGCTGCTCCACCTCTTCAGCGGGAACAAGGTCGTCTTGTGGTCGGGCTCGCTCGATCCGCCCGAGGTATGGCGCACGATCGAGCGAGAGAAGGTCACGGCCACCAGCACCGTGGGGGACGCGGTCATGCGACCCTTGCTTGACGCATGGGACCACTTCGATCCAAAACCCGACATCGAGTCGTTGACAGTGGTCAGCTCGGGTGGCGCGCCCTTGTCGAGGGCGTTCCGCGATCGGTTCCTCTCAACGTTCCCTTCCATCCCGCTCTCCGACGGGTATGGATCGTCCGAGACCGGGATTCAGGCCGGGCGCATCTTCTTGGGGCCGATCGGGGAAAAGCCGGAGCCGCAGTTCACCGCCCAGCAGGCGGTGGTCATGGATGAGGAGACCCACCGACCTGTGGTACCAGGTTCGGGCATGGTCGGGCGCGTGGCTCGCACCGGGCGCGTCCCCCTGGGCTACCACAAGGACCCGGCGAAATCGGCTGCAACGTTCGTCGAGTGGGAGGGACGCCGATGGTCGCTCACCGGCGACATGGGTACCGTTGCGAAAGATGGCACCATCACCTTGCTCGGCCGGGGCAATCTGTGCATCAACACGGGAGGCGAGAAGGTCTATCCCGAGGAGGTCGAGGCCGTGCTGCGCCGGTCTGGTGCTGTCTACGACGTGGTGGTTGTCGGCGCCCCGGATGAGCGCTGGGGGGAGCGTGTCGTCGCTGTCGTCCAGCCGACGTCCGGGACGGACCCCACGGAGGACGACTTGATGGCTCTGGTGCGGGCCTCACTCGCTGGCTTCAAGGTGCCGAAACAAGTGATCTTCGTCGACGAGGTTGTCCGGTCCCCGACCGGAAAGGCCGACTACCGCTGGGCGGCCGCGCTCGCGGCATCGTCGTGAAGGCGGCTAGGCAGTTCGACCCGCAGGAGGAGCGACCCTGCTCCGTGGGTCATATGCCCTTGGGTACCGCACCAACGTGGCCCGCCTCGTACAAACGCCGTGTCTCTGCGCGTGAGTAACCGAGCTCTTCGAGAACCGAGTCGTTGTCGCGACCAAGCGTCGGCGCGGGTGACCGCAGCCAATGGTCGACGCGCGAGTAGCGGAATGGCAGGGTCGGAACCTCGTGGTCTCCCGTGACCGGATGGTGCTCTACCTCGAACAGGCGGCGATGGCGGAGTTGGGGGTTCGCTGCAATGTCTCGCGGCGGAATTACCGTGGCGGACGGTATGCCCACGTCGAGGAACATCTGAACGATCCTCTCGACTCGGTGTAGTCGGGTCCACGACGACAATTCTCGATCGATGGCGTCGTGTGCGACGCGCCGACCGGCCGTCACCGAATAGTCGTCGTTGCGCATCCACGACGGACTGCCGAGCAACGCCCGTAGGGATCGCCACTGCTCGTCAGATGCGACGGCGACGGCGATCCACTCGTCGTCACCGGCACATGGGTAGACGCCTTGAGGGGCGGCCGACGGGCCGCGGTTTCCGTCACGACCGAGCAACGTCCCGCTGGAGGAGTACTCCACCACTTGTTCCGCAGCGGCGTTGAGAACGGACTCGACCATGGCCGCCTCGACCAACCTTCCGCCGCCGTGGCGATCCCGCGCGACGAGGGCCAGCATGGTGGCGAATGCCGCATGCATGCCGGCCAGGGGGTCACAGGCACCTCTCACGAGAACCGGAGGGCCGTCGGCGAATCCCGTCAACCAGGACATACCGGTCAGACATTCCATCGTCTGGGCGAATCCCGTTCGATCCCGCCACGGGCCGTCGAGACCGAAGGCAGGCATCCGGACCATGATGAGCTCGCCGTTGAGCGCATGGACCCGGTCCCAGTCGAAGCCGAACTGCTCCATGACCCGAGGAGTGAAGTTCTCCACCAGGATGTCGGCAGTCCTCAGCAGACGCTCGAGCATCTCTGCCCCTTCCGGTCGGGAAAGATCGAAGGTGACGCCCCGTTTGCCGATGTTCGCGGCGTGGAAGATCGGACTCCATTCCCACCAGCGATCCTCGGACGATGGCCGTGTACTGGCGAAGCGCATGTTGTCGGGTCGCGTCAGTGATTCGACCTTGATGACGTCGGCGCCCAGTGCTGCGAGAGCTGCCGTGGTGACCGGACCGGCCCACCAGGCGGTGCAGTCGACGATACGAACGCCGGCGAGAGGAAGCCGCCAGCCGTCGTCGTCGACCCCTCGTGCCGTGTCGGTTGTGGCGCCACTGGCGGAGCCCGGGCGAGGCGCCCAGTCGATCGATCCGTCGTGCTGACCGAGATCCGGGGCGGCGTCGAACGGCTGCGGCGCCTCGCTCGAGACACGATAGGGAACGCGGGGTTGGAGGAACCGTCCGGAGGGATCTGGCACGAAGACGCTGCGGGCGACGAACTGTTCGAACTCCGTCATCGTCGATCCGTTGAGGAGGGGACCAGCAGGGATCCTGAGCAGGGCGGCCGCCTCCAGGACCTCTGCGGTGGTGTGCTGTGTCGTGTACTGGTGGACGGCCGACAGAAACTCCTCCCGGCGCCGGAATCGCTTGGCCACTTGTGGCAGATCGGGGTCATCCATGAGGTCGGGCCGCTCGATCATGAGCAGGAAATCTCGAAACTGTTGGGCGCTGTTCGTGGTGACGACGAAGTACCCGTCCTGTGTCGGCTCGATGGATGGGACCTCGATGGTCCGTCCGGTCCCCGCGGCCTTTGGCCATCCGGCAAACGATGCGAACACCGAAGGGTACGTGACCATGCTGACCGCCATGCAGTCGAGCATTGCCACGTCGATCAACTCGCCAACGCCGCTCCGAACGGCTTCGCGATGCGCCGCGACAGCCCCGAGCGCTGCGTACGTACCCGTCAGCCACTCACCGAGACGACCACCCGCTGAAAGAGGCGGCAGGTCAGGGAGGCCACGCTGCCCGATGGACCCGCACGCAGCCTGCAGGGTGAACTCGGTGTTCGGTCGGTCAGACCAGGGACCCGTGCAGCCGAATGGCGTGATCACGACGACGACCAGGGAGGGATTTTCGGCCCAGAGGGCAGCAGCGTCGACGCGCTGCTCACTCACCAAGATGTCCGCCGAGGCCGCGAGTTCCAACGCTTCGCCGCGGACGGATCGCTTTGACGTATTGAGGTATTCGAAGAGTGCGCCAGAGCCCCAGTGACGAAGCGGATCGCCTGTCGGTGGCTCCACCTTGACCACGTCAGCGCCGGCATCGGCCAAGAGTTTTGAGCAGTAAGGCCCGGCGATCTCCGTCGTGCAGTCGACGACGCGAACGCCGTTCAGCATCAGCGAGCTCCCAAGCAAGGGCACCGTCGAGTGGAGATCCGGGACAGCGGCGAGTACATGCGGAACTGAATATAATATGGAGCTTCCCGAACGAGCAGGTTGGTGGCTCGCCGATCTTCAAAGGGGGGCGCGATGCAGGCAGAGGACATGATCCTCATCAGCGTGGATGATCACATCGCGGAACCGGCCGACATGTTCGAGGGTCACGTTCCGGCAAAATACCGAGATCTGGCTCCTCGGGTCGAGACGGACGAACGCGGCTTTCAGCAGTGGTGGTATGGCGAGAAGAGGGGTCGCAATCTTGGGTTGAATGCCGTCGCGGGCAAGCCTCCCGAGATGTACAACGTCAACCCAACCAGCTACGGCGAGATGCGCCCGGGTTGCTACGACGTCCACGAGCGGGTGCGTGACATGTCGGCCGGCGGGACGCTCGCGGGGCTCAACTTTCCCAATTGGACCGGTTTCTCCGGTCAGGTGCTCAACGAGGGCCCTGATCCGGCTGTGAACGAGGTCATGATCAAGGCATACAACGACTGGCACGTCGACGAATGGTGCGGCAGCTACCCAGACCGGTTCATCGCCTGTGGCATTCTGCCGCTGTTCGACGTGCACAAGGCGGCAGACGAGGTGCGTCGACTCGCTGCCAAGGGGTGCCACGCGGTCACCTTCTCGGAAAATCCGTCGGCACTCCATATGCCGTCGATCCACTCGGGCCACTGGGATCCCCTCTTCGCCGCGTGCTCCGACTCGGCAACGGTCCTCTGCCTGCACGTCGGGTCTTCGTCCAAGGCCGCCTCGACGTCGACCGACGCACCCGCCTCGGTTGGCATGGGACTTTCCTCCGTCATGTCCATCTATTCGCTTGGCGATCTGTTATGGGCGGATTTCTGGTGGCGATTTCCCGATCTGACTTTCTCGCTCACAGAGGGTGATATCGGTTGGATCCCGTATTTCTTGCAGCGTGCCGAGCACATCCAGGAACGTCACTCCGGCTGGACCGGACAGCAGTTCCCAGAAGGCATGGGACCCGCTGAGGTGTTCAGGCAGAGAATCCTCTGCTGCTTCATCAATGATCCCATCGGCGTCGGACTCATCGACCAGTTCAACATCGACAACGTCTGTTGGGAGTCGGACTTCCCCCACTCGGACAGCTCGTGGCCCCGGGGCCCTGAGATCAACGAGCTGCAGTTCGCCTCGCTCTCGGACGAGCAGATAGCCAAGATCACCCACGAGAACGCCATGCGACATTTCTCGTTCGACCCGTTTGGCATCAGGCCCAAAGAGAGGGCGACAGTCCGTGCCCTGAGAGCTGAGGCCACGGACGTGGACACGGTGACCAGGGTGGGGCGAGCACCGGATCAGAGCGACCGCGACTACTTCAGGACGTTGGCAACGCGGCCGCCCATAGCGACTCCGTCCACCCACCCCTGACAGAACGATCTCGTGGCAGCCGGGGATGGCCGGGCACCACGGAGATCGCCTCTGAACCGAGTCTCTAGCTCGACCAGGTCTGCAGCCCCCGGCCTTGCGTACCGAAGATCCGTGTCGCCATGACCTCACCAATCCGGGAAGCGTCCCAACGCTCCCCATCATTCGAGGCAGTGGCTCCCTCCTGCCAGCCGCGCATGAGATGTATCTTGTCGCCGATTACCCGGATGACCTGCCCGGTCACGTACTGGGCCTCGTCGGAGGCCAACCAGGCAACCACCGGAGAACTTCCGGCGGGATCCAACGGATGGAAGGAGTTCTCCGGAATCTCATCCGGTTCGATGACTTCGGGGGCATTGGGCATGGTGCCGGTGATACGGGTCGCACCGGCGGGTCCGATGGCATTCACCGTGACCCCGATTCGTTGCAGCTCGAGTGCCAGTGTCAGGGTCAGCCCCACGACGGCCGCCTTGGCCGTCGCGTAGCTCGTCTGGCCGAAATTGCCGACCAGCCCGGCGCCCGAAGTCGTGTTGATGATCCGGCCCCGGCTGTCGAGGCCGGCTTTCGCGAGTGACCGCCAATGACGAGCTGCCGCGCGGCTGGTCAGCCAGGGGCCCCTGACATGGACCGCCATGACAGCGTCCCAGGCCTCTGCGGTGAGATTCCAAATCGCTCCGTCGCGCACGATGCCGGCGTTGTTGACCAAGATGTCGAGGCGCCCCCATTCCCCGATGGCTCGTTCGATCAGCGCTCCGGCGTCACCCTCGTCGGCCACGTTGCCATAGTCCGCGATGGCTTCGCCGCCGCGCGTCGAAATCAGTTCGACTGTGAGGTCTGCATCCTTGCTGGAACCTTCACCGGTGACCGAACTCCCCAAATCATTGACCACGACGCGTGCACCGCGACGCGCCAGTTCCAGAGCGTGGCCGCGACCGATGCCATGGCCGGCGCCCGTTACCACGGCAACCTTTCCTTCGAGCAGTTCGCTCATACGTACGAGTCCTCGCTACGGCTGGGGCTCAGGCCCGAGCGGGCTGCTGGCGACTTGGTGTGACCCGTGGCAAATGGCATGCCGCATATCATATGCAAACCCTGAGGCGACGAAGTTCGCCTGGATATGGGGTTGGCCGTCGAGGCGTGATCGGCGCGCGGCGACTTCAGTCGGCCCGGCGCGTCAGCGTCCAGCCGTTCTCGGCCATGACGCCGTGGATCTCTTCCTCACTGAACCCATGCCGCCGGAGGTCCAACGCAAAGTTGCGTGGCTCAGCCAACCCTTCGGCGTGTGGCCAGTCCGAACCAAACAGGATGTGATCTGTGCCAACAAAATCCTTCAGCTGACTCAAGTTGTCCTCGTAGAACGGAGCGATCCAGACGTGCTGGCGGAGCTTTTCGACCGGGTCTGATTGGAACGAGCCCGGCATCTGGCTGTACGCCTTCTTGAGTTTCTTGATCAGCACAGACACCCAACCCGCACCCGATTCGATGCTGGCTACTCTGACCTTCGGGAAGCGGTCGAAAAGACCTTGGCAGAGGAATGCAGCCATCGTTTCAAATGGCGGACGGTCCGAACTGAGGACCGTGCGGAGAGGCGAGTAACGGAAAGCTTCGAAGTCGCCGCCCGGCTCCCAGTCCTTCAGGTAGCGGCTGTAGCCGGCGTCACCCGAATGGATCCCGACCGTGACGCCGGACTCGTTGACCAAGCCCCAGAAGGGGTCGAATCGGGTGTCGGACGGGGAAGTGAGACCGGTAGGTGTGTATGCGGGTCCGCCTTTTATGCAGACGATCCGGGCGTCCGCGTCGAGGACTCGCCGCAGTTCAGCCACCGCGGCATCGACATCGATGAGGGTGATCATCGGCGCTGCGAATATCCGTTCTTTGTAGGCATAGCCCCAGTCGTCCTCGAGCCACCGGTTGAATGCTTCGAAGGCGGCTACCAGCGCTGGTGGATCGTCTGCGAGCGCTTCCTCCATCCCGACTCCGAGCGTTGGGAACAGAAAGCAACCATCAAGGCCTTGGCGGTCCATGACGGACAGACGAGCGTCTCGATCACGGTACTCGGGACGGATGGGCTCGAGGTCGCCAAAGAGAGACCGAATGTCCTGTGCGTTCGGGTTCTTCCCCCTGAAATATTCGTCGAGGCTGCCCGGCTTTGCCACTGGGTCGAAAACAGGATTGGGAATGAACTTGTTCACCTTGCCGCCGACGAGGAGTCGTTGCCTGCCATTGATCTCGGCCCATTGCATGGCGCGCTTCGCCATTGCCTTGTCCATGTGGCGGATGTACGCATCTGTGGCTTCGTAGTAATGGTTGTCGGCGTCGAACGTCGTGTAATCAACGGCGGCATTCGAGGCGGCCGCGGTGTTGGTAAGAGTTGTCGTCATATCGCTCCTCTGGTTGGTTCTCCCTGCGACGTGGTCATGGACCTACGAAAGCCCGAGAACTCTGAGAGCATTCGTACGAAGGAATTTCGGCCATACCTCGTCTTTGAATCCGACATTGGCCATCTCGGTCATGATCCGTTCCAGGGATAGTCCCATCGGGAAATACCCGGCGTAGATGATCTTGTCACTGCCGCGACTGTTTGCGTAGTCGATGATGTCCTGCGGGTAGTACTTGGGAGCAAAGGCGCTCGTCGAGTAGTGCAGACCCGGCCACTTCAGCATCAGTTTCACGGCCAGTTCGGTCCATGGCTCGCAGCCGTGGCGGGTGACGAAGACCAAGTCCGGGAAGTCGTACATGACCTCATCGATGAGCTCGACATGTTGGCAGGATGCCTTCAGCCTCGGTCCCGGTATGCCGGCACAACAGAAGATCGGGATGCCAAGTTCGACACACTTGGCATAGATGGGATACATCTTCTTGTCGTTGATGGGGACCTGTGGGAACGTTCCCGCTGGGAAGACGCCGATGGCCCGGGTTCCGAAGGTCTCATGCTCGCGGACGAGACGAGTGATCCCCGCCATACCCTCGTTGGGATCGGCGCTCGACGACGGAATGAACCGATCGGGGAATCGCTTCAGCGCCTCGGCACCCGTACCGGCCGGGTCACCAACCCCGATCAACCCCCTCTCGACACCCCAGAGGTCCATTTCCCGCACCGTCACGGCTATCGGGTCGTCGACGTCCTGCAGAGCCTTCTCGGGGACGTCTTTGAACATGTACTCGACCGGGAAGTCGAATTCTTCCTTGGACTGGGTGTCCCTGGTCTGTCGGGTGATGAACCGATAGACCTCCTTCATGTCCCGATGGGGGAAGCCCAACATGGTGTCGATCGCACCGATGTCCTGGGGCATGACCATTCGAGCGAGCCTCCTATCGTCCGCGGGTCCACTCTGCCGACGAGAACGGCAAGGAAATCATACTAGAATAAGGTTTCATTTATGTCCACTCGCATGGTGCAGCCCGTCTGGCCAGGGCACATGGTTGTCCGTGGAGGCCACATCCTTCAGGACAAGGGACGAGCATAGAATGTCGTTGTAGTCCCGGTGCCCGCGCACGCGGGCACCGAAAGGGCCTCAGACGATCTCGCTTATCTGCACGACGGGGGTGATGTTGGTGTAATTCGCCACATCGGCCGTTACCTGCGTCGAGCCCTCACCCGACAGGGCTGCAGTCATCGCCTCGAGGGAATCGAATCGAAAGTGGACGGCTGCGACGTAGGGTCCATCGACGCCCTTGTCGATCTCGGCCTGCTCGAGCCCCCACGTCCGCAGAGCGAAGGGCACGTGGCGGTCCCGGTAATAGTCGTGATCGAAGACGTGATCTTCGATTGTGGGGTACAGGACGCTCATCCGTATCATCGAAGCCCGCTCTCTCTCTTTCTGGGAACTTTCATTTTGCCCTCGGCTCCGGTCAGGTCTTCGCGTCGATCGGTTTGGACGTCATCATGTTGGCTTCGAGAAGGTACTCGGGGGGGCTGCCGTCGATCTGTGACGCGGCGCGGTCCCGTATCTTCTGTTGTTGCCGGTCGTGGGGGACAGTGATCCAGAACGTGTCGTTGAGGATCCCCTCGAAACAGATGTCGGCCACCTCCGACAAGGGTGCGAACTGCACCTCCAGACCGGCGTCCTTCATGCGCTGCAGGTAGGCTCCCAGCGCGTCTCGCCCTTCCTGCGGGGGTGCCCCCGGCCGGTCGTATTGCTTGGGGCGATTGGCGCCCGGTCGCCAGATACCCGTGTTGAGCATCCCCGGTGAGAACGTCGACGGGTAGAGCAACGATGCACTGACCTTCGCACCGACCTCGCGGAGCTGGCCCCAGAGGCACTCGGTGATAGTGGTGACCGCTGCCTTGGTGGTCGCGTAGACGGCGCTGTTGATGAGAGGGGTGAACCCGCCGTTGCTGGACGTGGTGTTCACGACGTGCCCCTCCTCACCTTGCGCGAGGAGGGTGGGAACGAATGCATGGATGCCGTTCACCACGCCCATCACGTTGACATCGAGGGACCAGCGCCAGTCGTTGACGTGGTGTTCCCACAGCTGACCCTCGGACCCAGAGCCGATCCCCGCGTTGTTGCAGACGAGATGGACCGCCCCGTACCGCTCGAGGGTCGTCTCGCGTAGGGCTTCGACCGATTCGAGTGAGGTGACGTCGGTCACCACGCCGAGGACATCGAGACCGCGATCCGCCAACTCGCTCGTCGTCGCTTCGACCAACGCGGGAACGACGTCCGCTACCACGACCTTCATCCCCTCGGCGCCGAACCGCTCCACCAGCGCCCTGCCGATGCCCTGCCCCGCACCGGTGACCACCGCGACCTTGCCGACGACGTCCCTCATCTCGACCTCCCCTTATTCGACCTGCGGACTCGCACGCCACCAACACTCCGTGGCATCCGACGCTTCCCCGCCCCGAATGCATTCAGGACAAACCAATGATTGCATATCATTTGTGTTTGGACTATAACGCTGTCATAGGCCCTGGGGGTACAAGATGCAGACACTCGCCGACGACCGCTACATCGTGATTTCCGCCGATGGCCATGCCGGCGCCGAGATGCTGGACTACCGGGACTACCTCGAGCGCCGTTACCTCGACGAGTTCGATGTCTGGGCGAAGTCCTATGTGAACCCGTACGCCGATCTCCGAGGCGACACGGCCTATCGCAATTGGGATTCCGCCGCCCGACTCCGCGAGCTCGAGGACGATGGCGTGGTGGCGGAAGTCCTGTTTCCGAACACGATTCCGCCCTTCTTTCCCTCGGGCAATCTGTTGGCGCGGCCGCCGACCCCGGAGACCTACGAGCTGCGCTGGGCCGGACTGCGGGCGCACAATCGGTGGTTGGCCGACTTCTGTGCGGAAACGCCGGGGCGTCGTGCCGGCATGGCGCAGATCTTCCTCAACGACGTCGACGACGCCGTCGAAGAGATCACCTGGGCGCGGGAGCACGGTCTCTTCGGCGGAATCCTGCTACCCGGCGTGCCACCCGACTCGGGACTCCCTCCGCTCTGCGCCCCTGACTACGAGCCGATCTGGGCCGCTTGCCAGGATCTCGACATGCCGGTGAACAACCATTCCGGAGCCGCCGGCCCCGAGATGGGCGAACACCTGGCCTCCATGGCCATCTTCATGGTGGAGCTGGGCTGGTTCTCCCATCGTGTCTTCTGGCACATGGCTTTTGGAGGCGTGTTTGCTCGCTATCCCCACCTGAAGTTGGTGCTCACCGAGCAGTCGTCGGGTTGGATCCCTGCGACCCTGAACATGCTCGACTACCAGTACAGCCGCTTCACCGACGACGGAAACGCAGAGGCGCATTTCGGTGCCGAGCTTGTCAAGGAAATCCCCGAGCCGCCGAGCTTCTACTGGAGAAACAACTGCTTCGTCGGGGCAAGTTTTCTCCGTCCCAACGAGGCACCTCTCCGCTACGACATCGGCATCGACAAGATCATGTGGGGCCAGGACTACCCGCACATCGAGGGAACGTACCCCTATACCACCGAGGCCCTGCGCTACACCTTCGCCGGGATCGACACCGATGAGGTGTGGCCGATGCTCGGCGGCAATGCCGCCCGTGTTTACGGCTTCGATCTCGAAACGCTTGCCCCTGTCGCCGCCCGGGTTGGGCCCCGCGTCGGCGAGGTGAACGTGCCGCTCGAAAGCGTCCCTGCTGATTCCCATTCCCTTGCCTTCGCCGGAGGAGACGTGAAGCCGTGGTAACCGAGAACTACCTGATCATCTCGTCCGACACCCATGCGGGTCTCCCCGATGCCCAGTACAAGGAGTACCTCGAACCTCGGTACCGCGATGCCTTCGACGAGGATCTGGTGCAGCGTGCCGCGCTCCGCGCCCCAATGAACGCCCAGGTGGAAAAGCTCGAGTTCGTGAAGGACTGGTACGACGAGAACGAGGAGGGGCTCCGCGGGGGATGGGACGCCGCTCGCCGCGACGCTGAGCTCGAGGCAGACGGTGTGGTGGGTGAGGTCATCTTCCCCGACGCCGACGCAGTGTTGGGAGGTGCGTCGGCCCCGTTCGGCGCCGGCCTCGGTGCGAGTGGGGAGTACGACCCGACACTGCTCATGGCCGGGGCCCAGGCCCACAACCGTTGGCTGGCCGAACTGTGCAGCGACAGTCCGGATCGGCGGTGCGGCCTGGCGATCGTGCCCATTCTCCACGACATCGACGCCGCGGTTGCCGAGATCCGGAGGGCCAAGACCTCCGGCTTGGGGGGCATCCTCATACCCGCGATGTGGCGTCCCTACGCTCCGTACAACGATCCCCGATACGAACCGATCTGGGCCGTCTGCGAGGAACTCGAGATGGTCGTCCACACCCACACGGGGCCCGCACCGCGCGAGGAGATCGGCACCGATCTCGGCATCTATGCCAACGAGACCATCTTCTGGACGATGCGGCCCATGTGGTTCCTGCTCTGGTCCGGTGCTTTCGAACGCCACCCCGGCCTCAAGTTCGCCGTCACGGAGGGGGGTTCGTGGTGGGCCGCCGACCTCCTGTGGAGATCCGACATCGCGTACATGAAGGAGCACGCCACCAAGAAGATGGGGGACATCGCCCCGAAGCTGAAGATGCTCCCGAGCGAATACTTCGACCGCAACGTCTTCATCGGGTCTTCCAACACCCGCCGACGCGAAATCGCGCGTCGCTTCGAGATCGGCGTCGGCAACATCATGTGGGGCAACGACTTCCCCCACCCGGAAGGTACGTGGCCCCACACGCGCCAGTGGCTCCGCGACACATTCTGGGATTGTCCGGTCGACGATGCACGGCAGATCCTCGGGCTCACTGCTGCAGAGGTCTACAACTTCGACGTCGGCAAGCTGCAGTCTCTCGCAGATCGTGTCGGGCCCACCCCGGAGGATCTTGGGCAGACCGGCGGGGTGGACCTCCAGAAGTGGAAGGACGTCGAAGCGGCCGGTCGACCATGGTTGTCCGGCGTGGAGGTCATGCCCGTGACCGTCTCCGAGTAGCAGAGAGCCTTGCGTCGATTTCCACGCGATCTCGGGTGCGTTCCCGCGCAACGATTCCGACGAATCCAAAGAACTCGTCAAAGCGGATGACGGTTGGCTCGTGACACGACCATACGGTAGGAGGTAGAGCAATGGTGTCGATCCTTTCTCAGTACTGCATCAACGTCAGTGATCTCGAACGCGCCATCGACTTCTGGGAGGGCGTCATCGGCATCCCGGTGCAGAGCAGAACGGACATCCCCAATATCAAGGAAGCAGTTCTGCAGTCCCCTGCCGGTGGCAGTCGCATGCAGCTCGCTCAACACCTCGACCGGGAAGGTCCGATCGACATGGGATCCGCCATGTGGAAGCTCTACGTGAACACCGACGATTGCGTGGCGTTGTACGACAAGGCGATCGCCGCGGGGTGCGAGTCGGTGTCGCCCCCGAGCCGGCTCGAGCGCTGGCCGGTGACGATGGCCTACGTGAAGGACTTCGACGGTTATCTGGTGGAGTTCGTGGAGTACCACGAGGGCACGCCGCCTGGCGTGCCAGACCCCAGGGACTTCAAATAGCGTTATGCCGACGGCGAGTTGGCCCCAGGAACAGCAGTAGGAAGTCGTGGTGCAGAAGGGAAAGACGGGCCCGGCTGGAACAGCCAGCACCGGTCCTTCCATCACGGTCGACAAAGTGCTGGCCACGGCAATGAAGATGATCGAGGAGAGCGGCGTCGATGCGTTCAGCATGCGCAAGCTGGCTGCCGAACTTGGCGTCGGGACCCCGACCGTGTACTGGCACGTCGGCAACCGGGACGAGCTCTTCAACAGGTTGATCGGGGAGATCACCGACCAGTTCGGCAGTATCTCGCCCCGTGGCCGTACGCCAGCTGAGCGCATTGCATCAATTTCGAACGCTCTCCTGCGAGAGGTACGGGCTCACCCCCAGCTCATCGCTCTGTCGAAGACACAGGGCCGCGGTGAGGCCATCTTCACCAAGGCCCAGGCGGTGCTGGCTCACGAGCTGACCGCCAGCGGCCTGCACGGTGAAGAGGCGGCCTTTGCCGTGGCGACCATACTGCTCCACCTGGGTGGATTCATCGTGCTGGAAGATGCACTCTCACCCGACTACCGGGTTCGCGGCGCGCAGGTGTGGGCCCAGGGCGACACCGAGATCGACGAGACCATGAGCACCACACTCCAACAAGAGGTCGACCTCGACCGGGTCTTTCGGTTCACGCTCGATGCCATCCTCCAGTCGATTCTCGGGGATCCGAGCGCCGCGATCGACCGATTGAGCGGCAGAGCAATGGATGCGAGCATCGCCGTCACACAACAAGGGCCGCGTGATCCCACCGTGTCCAAGGTGGTGTTGGTGCATGGCGCCATGGATCGAGCCAAGAGCTTTCTGCCGGTAGTGGAACACCTGCCCGATCTCACGGTCATCGAGTATGACCGCCGGGGCTACGGCGAATCCCTCCCGGCGGGTGTACCCGCGGTACTGGCGCAGCATGTCGACGACCTCCTCGGGGTCATGGACGATGAACCCACCACGGTGGTCGCTCACAGTTTCGGATGCGTCGTGGCCGTCTCAGCAGCAATCCAGCAGCCGGGCCGGTTCCGGGGACTCGGCCTCTGGGAGCCTCAGGTGCCCTGGATCGAATTCTGGCCCACGCCGGTCCGCCGGGGGCTCGAGGCAATGGCGGCCGAGATCGACACGGATGCCCTCGCCGAGCGAGTGTACGTATCGATGGTGGGGGACGAGGCGTGGCGGCGCCTCCCCGAAGAACTCAAGGTGCGTCGGCGTGCCGAAGGCGTCGCTTTTCAGAGTGACGTTGTCATCGGACTCAGTCCGCCATTTCGCTGGGAGGACCTCACGGTGCCCAGCCTGTTCGGCGTCGGCCTTGCGACGTGGCCCTTCGCGCAGGAAGCCGCGATCAGGCTGGCCGAGTCCCTGGGCGCGGAGTTGTTCACGATCGCGGGGGCCGGCCACACCGCTCATGTGAGCCATCCCCGGGAATTTGCGGAGTTCGTGCGACGCAGCACCACACTGCAGACCGGCTGAGACCAAGGACTCTCGAAGGGCCAAAATGATGGTTCAGAGCGCCTCAGAGGGGCTTGAGGAGCTCACGCACGCGCCCGAGGAGCACCTTGCTCGCTACGTGAGCCACCCAGCTATCGGCGCTCGTACTCGATCCCTGCGGACTCGGCGTCCCACGTGTCGGGTGTCACGCCCTCTTCGCGGAGTTCACGTTTGAGGACTCGCCCGACGGGGCTCCGTGGCAGGTCGTCTCGGAATTCGATGTAGCGGGGGAGTGCGAAGTACGGCAACTGAGTTGTGCACCACTCGAAGAGCTCTCCTGCCGATAACACCTGGTTGGCCTTGATCACCGCCGTCACCTTCAGGTCGTCCTCGCTGAGCTGGCTTGGCACGGCATGGACGGCGACGTCGGCCAGCCCGCCGTGGCTCATCAAGACGCTTTCGACCTCGAAACTCGAGATGTTCTCTCCGCGGCGACGCAGATAGTCGGCTTTCCGGTCGACGAAGTAGAGGTATCGGTCCTCATCGATGCGGCCGATGTCGCCTGTGTGGTACCACCAGTTTCGACTTGTCTCCACCGTGACGTCTGGGCGTCCCCAGTATCCCTCGAACATGACATGCGCTCGCTTGGGGCGCACCACGATCTCGCCCTCGGCGTTTGCCGGGAGCTCGCCGTCGTCGTCATCGAAGATCCGAACGTCGAAGTACTCGTCGTTGACGACCCCCGCCGCACCTACCTTGTTCCGAGTCCCAGGGGGTTGCCACGACATCAGACTCGCTTCGGTCACACCATAGGCACCGCTGAACGTCGTGACACCGAAACGATTCCTGATGACGTCGTCCACCTCGGGGGGCATCGGGACTGCTCCGATCAGCCGCAGAGAGCGGTTTGCTTCAGGCTGACCGGACAGTGGCATTTCCGGACGATCGATGTCATTGGCGAGAAGGTACGTCATGCTCCCGAGAGTCGACGTGATCGTCGCCCCAACCCGGTTCATCTCGGACCAGAAGTTCGAAACGGAGAACTTTCGGTAGATCGCTCCCCGGCCTCCATAGAGCAGGGTTCCGATGACCACTGTCGTCAACGCGTTGAAGTGATAGAGGGGAAGGGGGGTCCATGCGACGTCATCGGAGGTGCGACCCCAGCACAGGCCGATCTGCCGGGCCAAGGCGGCGTGATAGTTGTGGGTCAGCATGCAGCCCTTGGACGGGCCCGTGGTGCCGCCGGTGTAGATGAACGTGGCGAGATCGGAACCCTTCGCCCTGTTACCCGGCTCCTGGGCCTCGGCGCCCAGCACATCCTCCCAACGATGGAGTGAGACTCGGGCGTCCCACGTCGTCTCTGGCTTGCCGTCGCCAGGGCTTGCTTCATTAGCGTCATCGACCACAATCACATGGTCCAAGCCGGGGAGATCGGGACCGGCGATGTCCGCCAGACGGTCAGCGAGGCTGGCAGCGACTACGACGACACGAGCACCACAATCCTCGAGTTGATGCCGCAGGTAGTAGCCCTTGTAAGCAGTATTCACTGGAACGGCGATGTGTCCTCCCAGAACGATGCCGGCCCACGCGGTGACGGCGGCGGGGGAGTTCTCCAGGATTGTGGCAACCCGGTCCTGCGGCGCGAGTCCGAGCTCGTCGAGGACTGTCGAGACGCGCCAACCGTCCGTCACCACGTCGGCCGCAGTGAGCTTGGTTCCGCACACGTCGAGGTATTCACTCGATGGGTCCGAATGGAGCCGCTCTTCGTAGAGCGAGGCAATCGTTGTCTGCGATTCACCGCTCCAAACTGCGTCTTGCATTGGCTCCCCACTCAAGCTGCTCTTCGTGGAATGAATATAATGTGCAATCGCTTGACGGGTTGGCACCTCCCCAGCGCCCGCCAGACGGATGCAGGGCCGGTCATTGGTGGTGCGTCGGAACGGCTGACCATCGATCGTGCCGAGCAATCCCAACGGGATTTCCTTTCCAATCGCCCATGTCGGGCCTTCAACATGATGGCGAGGCTCCTGTCGGGCCTCGGGGTCCTCAGCCATGTGTGGCTCGAACAGGTCGAGGTCGTCCACCGCCCTCTTGTCGTCGTCGCAATCGAAAAATTCCAGTTCAAGGCCCCATTTCTCGGACCCGCCAGATGCGAAAGCCGTCGGCACGCACCGTGCACGGGTCCGCCGAGCAGCTCCGACCGAGGACGACGACATAGTAAGTGCTATGGTGGCCTCGCCAGAACGTGAAGGGGTGGAGTCGTATGGCTGGAGCGTTCGATCATCTACGTGTTCTCGATCTGTCCTGGGGCATGGCCGGCCCCATGGCCACCATGTTCCTTGTCGACAACGGCGCCGATGTCATACGGATCGAGCCGCCGTTGGGTGATCCATTTGCGCAGCAGACGGGGTACCGGGTCTGGAATCGGGGCAAGCGAAGTGTCCGCCTCGATCTGCACGATGTCGACGGCCGTCAGCAATTCGATCGACTCGTCCAGAAATCCGACATCGTGGTCGACAGCTTCTCGTGGGGGACGACGACGCGGCTCGGCGTCGACCACGACGCCCTCAGCGCGCTCAATCCCCGCATTATCACCTGCTCGATCACCGCCTACGGTGAGCACCCCGTCCATCGTGACCGTCCCGGCTACGACGGGCTCGTCGCTGCCCGGACCGGCCTCCTCCATGACCAAAAGGGTCGGCGGGGGACAGCCATGGAGTTCATCAATCACCGTCCTGGGCCGTACCCCGAGTTCGACGCGCCCGAGGGGCTCGTCCGGGGTGCTGATCGAGAGGGTCCGATCTTCCCGCGAACCCCATGGCCGAGCATCGGCGCGACCTATTTCGCCACACTGGGGATCGCCGCCGCGCTGCGCGCTCGAGAAGTCAGTGGCCTGGGCCAGCGCGTGACCACATCATTACTGCAAGGTGCACTGGCAGCGGCATGCCTGAACTGGCAGCGGGTCGAGGACCCGGATGCGCCCCTGTACTGGATGTGGCCCGTCGACTCGAGGTCGATCGAGGGCCTCTACGAGTGTGCTGACGGCAAATGGGTCCATCACTGGACGCTCCGGCCCCGGTGGGTCCTCGCAGCGGCCGAAGGGGACACGCTGTCGGTCGCCGAGCTCGACACGTCGTACCGGGACGATCCTGATCGTGTCTCCATGGAGTCGGACGGGCTGCTGGTCGGCATCTTTCTCCACCCGCAACTCGTCGAGGCGTTCAAGAAGTTCCCCGCCGAGGCATGGGTCCGGGCGGCCGAGGAGGTGGGTCTCGGGATCGCGACGGTCAGGTCGCCCGGAGAGGCATTGGCGGACAAGTCCTTTCTCGCCGATGGCTGCGTGATCGAGGTCGACGATCCCGAGCACGGACTGATCCACCACGTCGGCCCCTTGTTGGAGTTCTCGGCGACACCGGGCGCCGTCCGCGGGCCCGCACCCCGCTCGGGCCAGCATACGGAGGAGGTGCTCGGCGAGGCCCTTTCCAGCGCCGCGGAACCGAGTCCCGCTTTGGGGTCGGACGAATCGCTCGCGCATCCCTTGGCTGGCATTCGGGTCCTCGACCTCGGTCTGGGGGTGGCGGGGCCGTTCACTGGGCGAGTCCTTGCCGACCTCGGAGCCGATGTCATCAAGATCAACGCGCTGCACGACACCTACTGGAATGGCACGCACATGGGTCTCGGCACGAACCGCGGGAAGCGCAGCCTCGCCCTCAATCTCAAGGACCCTGCCGGCCGGGAGGCACTGGAGAAGTTGCTCCAGTGCTCTGACGTGATCACGCTCAACTGGCGGCCGGGGGCGGCCGCCCGACTGGGCCTCGACTACGAGACCCTCCGAGAGCGTTATCCCGCGCTGATCTACTGCAATACCCGGGGGTACGAGAAAGGCCCCAGATCCGATCTGCCCGGCACAGACCAGAACGCCGCGGCAATGACGGGGACGGAATGGGAGGACGGGGCGTGCGGTGAGGGCAACCCTCCGCTCTGGAGCCGGTCCAACATGGGGGACACCGGCAATGCTCTCCTGGCCGCCATCGCCATCACGACCGCGCTGTACCACCGGGACAGGACTGGAGAGGGTCAGGCGGTCAGCACCTCCATCGTCAACGCCGGGCTCCTGCACACGTCCCATGCATGGGTCCACTCTGACGGCAGGGCCCCGGACTGGGGGCAGGTGGACCGCGATCAGTTCGGGCTCTCCCCTTATTACCGCCTCTATCGGTGCGCGTTCGGTGAGTGGGTCTTCCTTGCTGCCGTCACGAGAGAGGCGCGGGCAACGCTGCAGGCGCTGCTTCCCGGCGCGCCCAAAGCCGAGGATGAAGCGTCGGTGGCCGACTGGCTCGGGTCATATTTCGAGAGCATGGCGGCGGCGGAGGCCTTCGCTGCCCTCGACGACGGGGGTGTGCCGATCGAGGTTGTCGACGAGTTCTTCTGCCGGAACCTCTTCGACGATCCGGAAGCCAGGCGACTGAACCTCGTGAGTGAGACCCGGTCCCTCAGTGTTGGTCGATTCGAAGACCCGGGCCTGCTCGTCAATATCACCCCAGCCCAGACGGTCATCCAGGGGGGTCCGTGCGCGTGCGGGGAGCAGACCAGGGACATCTTGAAGCAACTGGGATACTCCAGCGCCCAGGTCGAGGCGATGGTGGAGAGCCGTGCGGTCTTGGACGGAGCGCCATGACCGAGGCCGGCGAGGTCACCCGCCCTGCCCCACTCCTCAATGAGGACAATCACTTCTATTGGGACGCCGCACTCGAGGGTCGGCTCGTCACGCAGCGATGCCAGCAGTGTGGCCGATTGCGACACCCTCCCCGCCCCATGTGTCCAGAGTGCCAGTCGCTCGCATTCGAGATCGTCGACCTCAGAGGGAACGGTGTGGTCTACAGCTACGCCATCCTTCATCATCCTCAGAACCCGGCGTTCGAGTACCCGGTGCTGGCAGCCCTCATCGACCTCGATGAGGGCGTCCGCGTGTTGTCGAACTTGGTCGATGTCGATCCGCACGACATCGTGATCGGCATGCCCGTGACGGTCGACTTCCGGCCGACGCGGCATGACGGTGCAGTCCCCGTCTTCAAGCCGAAGGCGATGGCCGATGGGTAGTCGACTCCGCGACACAACCGCGATCGTCGGAATTGGGCAGACGGAGTTCTCAAAGGCGGCCGGTCGCAGCGAGACGCAACTTGCCTCCGAAGCGATCGTGGCCGCGCTCGCCGACGCGGGACTCAGGATGGCCGACGTGGACGGGCTCGTCAGCTACACGATCGATCCGGTGGAGGAGACCGAGCTCGTCCGGACGCTTGGGATCCCGGAGGTCCGTTTCTCCAGTCGTGTCCCGTATGGGGGTGGTGGCTCCCAGGGCGTGCTCCTCCACGCCGCATCGGCGGTGGCGGCCGGCGTGGCGGACGTGGTGGTCGCCTACCGGGCCATCAAGGCGAGGTCGGGCGAGCGCTTCGGCCGAGCGGCGGTCGGGGGTAGAGGGACGTCGTCACATTCCGGCTCGACGGCCATGCAATGGTGCACCCCGTACGGCGTCCTCACGCCCGCGTCGTGGATGTCGCTCAATTGCGTCCGTTACATGCACACCTACGGCGTGTCGAGCGAGGACTTCGGTCGAGCGGTCGTGCAATTCAGGGACTACGCGGCGAACAATCCGAATGCCCACTTCTACAAGAAGCCGATCACGCTCGATGATCATCAGACCTCGCGCTGGATCGCCGAACCAGCCATCCGGCTCTTCGACTGCTGCCAGGAAACCGATGGCTCCGTGGCCCTGGTGATCACGTCCGCCGACCGTGCATCCGGGAGCGACAGACCCGTCCTCATCGGGGCTGCCGCGCAGGCCGGCCTCTTCGAAGAGGAGATCGCCAGCGACCACTACACAAAGGACATTGCGGTCATGGAGGGGTGTGCCGCCATGGCAGATCGTCTCTTCGAGGGCCACGGGTTCAGGCGCTCAGACATAGACGTCGCAATGATCTACGACGCGTTTTCACCGATGTTTCTGATGCAACTCGAGGGTCTCGGATTCTGCGGCCGCGGGGAGGCGAAGGACTTCATCGCGGACGGCAATCTTGGCCCCCAGGGCAGTCTTCCTTGCAACACGAACGGAGGTTTGATCGGTGAGGGTTACATCCACGGACTGAACCTCACCACCGAAGCTGTTCGACAGCTCCGCGGCCACTCGTCCAATCAGTTGGTCAATCCCACCACGGCCCTCATATGCGCAAGTCGAACTGGTCTGATTCTCAGGCGACCATGACGTGAACATCATCATCGGCACTGAAGGCACCGCGTTCGGGGACAATCGTCACCCTTTCTGGACGGACCGCTGATGGGTACCGAACTCGCTGTCCTTGTCGACGACCTCGTCACCGACCTCGTCACCGAGTCTGCTGCTCTGTGCGGGATCCTCGACCAACTCGGATCCGCGGAGTGGAGGCTGCCCACGGCCGCCGCCGGGTGGTGTCTCGGTGACCACGTAAGTCATCTGGCCTACTTCGACGAAACGACCCTCCAGTCCCTGGTGGATCCCGATCAGTTCCGGCGAGATGCCGAGCTCCTGACTGCGGGCGGCGACGATTTTCCCGACCGTGTCGCCGCCGAGCATCGCCTCCGTTCCGGAGCGGATCTGCTTGGTTGGTTCCGGGATGCTCGAGCAGCCCTGGTGAGTGCCTATCGCGGCGTCGACCCGCTCCGTCGGCTGCCGTGGTACGGGCCGGACATGAGCCCGGCCTCGTCTATCACGGCGAGGCTCATGGAGACCTGGGCACACGGCCAGGACATCGTCGACGCGCTCGGCATGGAGCGTGCGCCGAGCAGCCGCCTGCGTCACATCGCCCATTTGGGCATCCGCGCCCTGCCGTACAGCTTCTCCGTCAATCACCTCCCGCCTCCCGTGGAGTCGGTCGGGGTCCAGCTGAGGGCACCGAACGGGGACATATGGACCTGGGGACCCATCGACGCCGTCGACCGTGTCACGGGGGACGCCGTGGATTTCTGTCTCGTGGTGACGCAACGGAGGCACCGCGACGATACCGGCCTGGTCGTGACCGGTCCGACTCCGCGGCGGTGGATCGCGCTCGCGCAAGCATTCGCCGGTCCGGCCGGACCGGGGCGGCAACCGCAGCTTCCCCGCGCTTCCACGGCCAGTAGCGAGCGCTGCCGCGAGGTGGAGAGAGATTTCGTGTGACGATCCCAACGATCAAGGAGGAGCAATGACGATTCTGGACACCCGTGAAGGCTCGCTGGACGATGAGCTGTTGATCTCAGCTGATAGTCACGTTGCCATCACCCACGATCAGGTAAGGGCGCACCTGGCATCGTCTTTTCACCCCGACTACGACGCGGCGGTTGCCGCCTTCACCCAGCGCATGGCGCGCGGCACGGCGGCCGCCAACCAGGCCGGAATGAAGTTGAAGCGGAGCGACAAAGACGCCCATATCGGGGCGAATGCCGTCTTCAAGCGGCCTGGCTACGGAGATCCCCGTGAACGACTGGCGGACATGGAGGTCGATGGCGTCGAGGTGGAAGTGCTGTACTCAGAGGTCAGCGCCTTCCGCTACATCCCGGACCTGAAGACCGGAGCAAGCGAGGCCACCCGCGCATTCAACGACGTACTGCACGAGTTCGCCTCGGCGGATCGTAAGCGGCTCTGTGTGTCGTACCAGATACCGATCCATGACATCGACTTCGCCGTGTCAGAGGTACTGCGTACTGCTGCACGTGGAGGGAAGTCGCTCCAGCTGCCGGTCTTCCCAGCGGAGTTGGGGCTGCCTGACTACTACGACGAGCGGTACGACCGCCTCTTTTCGGCCATCGAGGAGACCGGTCTGCCCGTGTGCTGCCACATCGGCCTGAACACGAGCCTGGATGACCTGAGCCGGCGGGACCCAACTCCGCAGAAGGGCGTCATGGTGGCGATGACGCCTCTCACGACAGGGGAGGCCTTCGGCATGTGGATCCTCACCGGGGTGCTGGCCCGGCACCCGCGGCTCAACCTTGTGTTCGTGGAGCCGGGATTGGCGTGGGTGGCGTGGTGGCTGCACGTGACCGATGACATGGTGCTCCGCCAGGGGTACGAGTTCCCAGGAATGAGCGAACTGCCCAGCTTCTACTTTCATCAGAACGTGCATTTGACGTTCATAGAGGAGGACTTCTCGTTGGAACTCCTCCGCGACCGGATCGGCGTCCGCAACATGATGTGGTCCTCCGACTACCCGCATCCCGTCACGTCATGGCCCCGATCACGACAGGTGGTGGAGGACCAGTTCCGCTCGATACCGTCCGAGGAACGGGAGCTCATTCTCTCGGGGAACGCCACACGCGTCTGGAATCTGTCGGACTGAACCCGTGGGAGACCTGACTGATTGTTCGAGCGCTGAGGTCCCCCACCTGGTAGATACGATGCCGGAGGGACCAGGGGTCCTTTGGACCGACAGGGGGCCCGAAAGTTGCCATCGTGACGACTAAGCCAGACAGGATCACGCCCTCTGCCAAAGGACGACATCGCCAGCCGACGACTGGCAGCGCCGACATCGACACCCGCGCTCGCGTGGTGAAAGCAGCAATCGAATGCATCATTGAGCTGGGTTTTTACCGAGGGTCCAGTACCAATGAGATCGCACGCAGGGCGGGGGTCACGTGGGGAGTGATCCAGTGGTACTTCGGCAATCGAGAGGGCCTCATGCTGGCCGTCCTCGAGGACGGAGCGAGTCATCTGGTCGAGACCGTCGAAAACGCGCACATCGACGGAACGACCGTCGTGGAACGGATGTCGAAGCTCATCGATGTCTTCTCCGCGCACTACGCCAGGCCGGACTATCTGGCCAGTCTCCAAGTGCTCCTCAACATGGACCATGACCCCCGGACCAGCTCCGAAGTGCGCAAGACCATGGTGGAGGTGGCGGAGCGGGCCAACGCGCATGTCCGCCGACTGTTACGGGAAGCCCTCGGGCCGGCGGCGAATAAACCCGATCTGTCGACGGCAATCTTTGTTGTCATTCGCGGCTTTGCTTTTAGCCAACAGCTGTTGGACTCTATGGCCTACGACACTTTGGCGCCGAAGCGCCGATCGCGCCGAGCGGCATCGGCGCCTGTTGGCCGAGATGCTTGCTCCGTACGTCGAAATGGCGGCGCAAGCGGAGCGTTGACCGGTAGGTCAAGATCCGTCAGGGAAATACGGGGGTCGATCATGACGCAACGATTCGCCGGTCGGAGCGCAATCGTGACGGGGGCGAGCCGCGGCATCGGCAGAGCCGTAGCCATCCAGTTGGCTTCGGAAGGTGCTGACGTCGCCATCGTGGCTCGAAGCGTGGAGCCGGGTACCAAGATCTCTGGCAGCCTGAACGAGACGGCAGAGCGGGTACGAGGGCTCGGTTCGAAATGCCTGGTCATCGGCAGTGACTTGAGCGACAGTATGTGGAAGGAGAAGTGATTTGAATTGTTGATCGACCTGACGGGCCGTACGGCCCTGGTGACCGGCGCTGGTCGAAGCGTGGGGAGAGGAATCGCCGAACTTCTGGCTTCGGCAGGAGCCTTCGTCTATGTGAACGACCTTCATGACGACAGAGCCGCCGAGGTCGTTGCCGCCATCCGGTCCGACGGCAACGACGCTTCGGCTGCGATCTTCGACGTCACTGACGCCTCAGCCGTCGATGATGGCTTCCATGCCATCTCCTCGGATGGAAGAGGCGTCGACATCGTCGTCAACAACGCGGGCATCGCCGAGGGTTCCTCGACGAAATTGTTCAAGGACTCAGGCCCCGAAGACTGGCTTCCGACCGTCAATCTGAATGTGTTCGGAACCATGAATATGTTTCGGAGAAGCCTTCCTGGGATGATCGAGCAAGGATGGGGACGGATCATCCAGATTTCGTCGGGGGCAGGTTCGGTCGGCCTACCCATCGGGGTGAGCAGCTATGGGGCTTCCAAGGCGGCGGCGGAGTCATTGATCCGACACGTGGCGGTCGAGAACGGCAAATATGGGATCACGGCGAACGCCCTTGCTTTGGGGCTGATGGCCAATGTCGCTGAATTTGCCAGTGAACAACTCGATCGGATGCTCGCCACCGTGCCAGTGCGCAGGTTGGGAAAGCCCGAAGAGGTCGGTCTCGCCGCCGCCTGGCTGTCGTCCGAGGGCGGCGGCTTCATAACCGCTCAGGTCATTCATTTGAACGGTGGATCCACCTTCGGACGATAAGCGTTGCTCATCGTCGGATTTCGATCGGACAAGCATCCGGTTCGAAGGTCGTCCCATTCGGGATTTCGATCTTTCCAGTCGTACGAAATCCCCCTGAGCGCCGACGGGGCCCTGCCGCGGCGATCCATCAAGTGCACGAGCGCCTTCCGGAGTATCCACCTGCTCCGCACCCACTGGCTTTCACTTTCCAGCTGCAGGAGCAGGCACCAACATGCCGGACCGAGGGCTATAGACAACCACGTTCACCTTTCCTATGGCGTAGGGCTGACCGGGTCCGAACGAGACAGGCCCACCAGAACCGGGAAAGGTGACATTTCTGAGCTGATAGCACGCCTTGGTGAAGCTCGCCACCGTCAGATTCTTCCCGGCGGCATCGGCGATCTTGGTAAAGATCGCCAGGTCCTGACAGGCGGCCTCCACCGCGGCATATGTCGTGTTCGAACCGGTCGACGCAGCCAGAGGACTGTTCGGATTGACCGGCGCGGCAATGGGATCTGATGGGTACGCTTTGTGAATGATGGCGGCGCATTTTTGCACAGCCGGATCCATCCAAACCTGGTAGACCGACGACAACGGGGTCGAGGCCATCACGTTGTCCAGGTAGGGATTCTTCCCTTTGGCCGATGCCATGTAGGACTCGAGTGCCGTCACGTTCGTGGCGATCCAGGGAGGCTTGTAGGTGCTCTGATTGTCCAGAAGCGCCCGTGGCCAGGTCACCGCGCCGGTACCACCGACCCCGATCACCTCATTGACACCGGCGTCCTTGAACCGAAGGGCGATGGTCTGAGCTTCCTGGTCAACCGCCACGGTATCGGTCGCCGTCACGCCGTCCTCGGCGGACACTACGACGTTGACATGCAATTTCTTGAGGTCCGACTGGACGACTTTCGCTTCTGACGTGTCATCTGGACCGTAGAAGAGACCTACTTTCTTGCCCTTGAACACCCCCCGTTTGTCGAACGCGGCCAGCTGCAGAGGGTCATAGGCGGCGTCCGGCGGCGTGAGACTGAAGTCAGGAGCAGCGCTCGCCGGCAACGGGCCCGGTAACACTCCTCCTATGACGGGCGTGTCGTGGGTCTGCTGATAGCAATCCGGATAGACCGGGAACAGGACGATGAAGACCTTGTCGTCTTCGGTGAGTTCCGAGCACGATGAACTGGTCGATGAAGCGACGGCCGGGTTCGCCACAGCGAAGTAGGGGACGACTTTTCGGCCGTCCACCCCTCCATGGGCGTTCATGTCGGCCGTCAGCGCGTTGACGGCGTGTTGATAGTTGCCATAGTTGAGCGTGACGCCGACGGCTCGCAACGCAACGAAATCGATCACCGATATGCCGATCCTGATGGTGGTCGAGGTCACGCCCTGGTCGGCGGGGCTCGACGCTCCGGCCTGTGACGAACCTGAAACGAGCAAGGCCCCCAGCATGACAACGACGCTCGTAAAGGTCGCAAATATATTTCGAACTCGATTGGGTCGCTGCTTTGGCGGGACTGGATTCCTTCGGTCACCGCCGCAAACTTGTACCACTACGTTGACCCCCGTGCACCCCATTAATGCTGCGTCCCCCTTTGCGGCTGGGAGGCTCACAACCCCGTGGACCTGCCGCTGTCCGCCGCAGAAGTTAATATAGTATACAATTTTAGATCTGGCCCTCAAGGACCTCGACCTGGCGACCGCCGAAACTGATCGGGGCGTTGCCCCGCTCGCGGCGGCGATCGCACAACGTTGGCGGGGACTCGTCCGCAACGGATTTAGCGGCCTCGACGTAAGCGCAGCGCGGAATGGTCTCGAACCGAAGGCTTCAGTTGACCCGAGCATGCCATGGCCGGCATGGATCATCGAGGTGTCGTCGGAAGCGTCCAGACAATTCAGGCAGCGTCATGACCGTTGACCCGCAGTCGCGGGCTTTCTCACTTCTGATGCGGCACGATTCCAAACCAATTCCAGGGCGAGATCGATTCGGCCGTGTCTGCCGGAAGACAAGAGCTGGGCTTCTGGACCGCACTCTTCGAGCACTCGGCGGGTAACGTCACAAGGGCGTCATGGCCGACCTGAAACGGAGGGCTGAGATGACAGCAGCTGGCTCACGCGCGGTGCGCTTCGACCGCTACGGGGACCGCACAGTTCTCTACGTCGCCGACGTGCCCATTCCAGATCCCGAAGAGCGTGAGGTTGTGGTGGAGCTCAAGGCGGCAGCCATCAACCCGGGTGAATCTGCCATCCGATCGGGAGCCCTCCATGACCGATTTCCGGCGACATTTCCGTCGGGCGAAGGCAGCGACCTCGCTGGGATCGTGTCCGCCGTCGGAAGCGGCGTAGATGAATTCGCCGTCGGTGATTCCGTCTTGGGATTCTCCTTTCGCCGCTCCAGCCACGCCACGTACGTCGCCGTCCCGACAACCCAACTGATCGACAAGCCGCCGGAACTCAGCTGGGAGGTTGCCGGCTCGCTCTATGTCGTCGGGTGCACCGCCTATGCGGCCGTACGTGCAGTCGATGTCAAGGAAGGGGAGACGATCGCGGTCTCGGCGGCCGCGGGTGGCGTTGGGACGATCGTGGTTCAGCTGTTGGCGCTCCGCGGCTCGCGAGTCCTGGGTATTGCCTCTGAGGCGAACGCCGACTGGCTCCGTTCTCACTCTGCCATCCCAGTCTCGTACGGCGACGGGCTCCCTGAGCGTCTACGGGACGCTGCCGGCGGGAAAATCGATGGATTCATCGATCTGTTCGGGCCGGAGTATCTCGATCTCGCAGTCGATCTCGGCGTCCCGCGCGACCGGATCGAGACCATCGCCTCGTTCCAGAGGGCCGAAGAGCTCGGCGTCAAGTCGGAGGGGAGCGCCACTGCCTCCACCCCTGGGGTGCTTACCGAGATGGCCAATCTCGTGGCTTCGGGTGCGATCCAGATTCCGATCGCGGCCAGATATCCCCTTGATCGAGTAGCCGATGCTTATGCAGAGTTGGAGCAGCGCCACACCCGAGGGAAGATCGTTCTCATCCCTTGATGCGGCCTTGAGCTCCTGCTGAGCTGATTTGCGTCTCGTCGCCCTCATGGGGTGACTTAGAGAGGAGGAAGCGATGCCTGATGGAGAAGACCCCGTGGCGTTTCTCGGCATCGGCACCATGGGGCACGCCATGGCCACCCGGGCCCTCGGTGCCGGTATCCCGACGATCGTCTGGAACCGTACTCGGGGTGCAACGCGGGACTTGGCGGACCTCGGTGCCGAGGTGGCCGGCTCAGCTGCCGACGCCGCTCGCCAAGCCGGCATCGTCGTCACGATGGTGACCGATGCCGATGTCGTCCTGGCGATCGCAAAGGATCAGGGGATGTTGGCCGCCCTAGCCCCAGGTGCGATTTGGGCACAGATGAGCACGATCGGCGACGGAGGGATGAAGCGCGTCGAATCCCTTGTGAGAGCAGAGCGCCCAGATGTGGTCCTGATCGATGCGCCCGTCTCAGGGAGCAAAGAGCCGGCAGAGCAGGGTCAGTTGACGATATTTGCTTCGGGCCCAGAAGTCGTTCGTGCGCGGCTCACACCACTTTTCGACGCACTTGGGCGACGAACCATCTGGGTGGGACCGGTGGGAACGGGGTCGAAACTCAAACTGGTTGCCAATACTTGGCTGGCGCTGGCGGCGGAGGCAGTCAACGTGTCGGTGGCTCTTGCCCATCAGCTCGGCCTCGAGGCTGAAAGCGTGATGAATGCTCTGGGTGATGGTCCCCTCGTGTCACCCTGGCAAGCGGCCAAGCTGGAACGAATCGCCCGGGGACTATTCGGCCCAGTTCGCGTTGTCACTGCGCTCAAGGACGTGCACCTCGCTCTGGATGACGCCGGCCACGAGCGTTTCGAGGCGCTCGCCGCCTTGGCTAAGGAATGGGAAGAAGTGGTCGGTCTCGGGTTCGGCGAAGGCGACCTGACCGTCGTCGCCCAGGCACTCGAGGAAGACGGGGGTCGCGAGTGACCAGTCTACATTCCCGCCGAAGACCGCTACGATTCCATGACCTATCGCCGTTGTGGACGCAGCGGCCTGCTCCTCCCTGCGATATCGCTCGGGCTGTGGCAGAACTTCGGTGACGACCGACCACTTGAAACTCAACGCTCGGTCTTACGGCGAGCGTTCGACCTGGGCATCACCCATTTCGATCTGGCCAATAACTACGGCCCCCCTACGGCAGCGCCGAGACCAATTTCGGCCGAATCCTGCGAGAGGACTTCCGCGACTACCGCGACGAACTCGTCATCTCCACCAAGGCCGGTTGGGACATGTGGCCGGGCCCCTATGGCGACCTTGGGTCTCGGAAATATCTCCTCGCCAGCCTTGATCAGAGCCTGCGGCGACTCGGCGTCGACTATGTCGACATCTTCTACCACCATCACTTCGATCCACAGACACCGTTGGAGGAGTCCCTCGGTGCCCTGCATACGGCCGTCACCTCCGGAAAAGCGCTCTATGTCGGGATCTCCTCCTACTCCGACCAGCGCACCGCCGAGGCGGTCGCCATCCTGCGCCAGTTCGGCACCCCACTGCTCATCCATCAACCCTCGTACTCGATGCTCAATCGCTGGATCGAGGACCGCCTCCTCGACGTCCTAGAGGCCGAGGGAGTCGGTTGCATCGCCTTCTCGGTGTTGGCGCAGGGCCTACTCACCGACCGACTACCTCAACGGCATCCCGCCGGGCTCCAGGGCATCGCAGCGAGGGCTCTCTGACTCGTGACATGCTCAACGACGAGAACCTCGCCCGTATCCGAGCACTCAACGACATCGCCTCGGCGCGAGGTCAGTCCCTTGCCCAGATGGCTATTGCCTGGGCGTTGCGTGACACTCGAGTCACCTCTGCGCTGATCGGAGCCAGCAGCGTGGCCCAGCTCGAGCAAAACGTGGATGCGCTGAGGCACCTCGAGTTCACCCCCAAGAAGCCACCGACATCGACCAGTACGCAGTTGATGGCGACATCGACTTGTGGCGTCTGCCGGCCACATCCTGAAGAGCGTCCCAAGGAGGTGTGGCGCCGAAAGTAGAGCGCGTAACCGCAGGTCACAGAATCGAACGAACCCCCTGGACCCCGCCCGAAGTTCGATCCAGTCCTGATCCAGGGATTCAGTTGATGTCCACCCAGTACCACCCAAATAGTGGGTTGGATAGTGGCGGGAGGTGCGTGGCGGGGCCGGGGACTCTGATGGAGCCGGTCCCGCTCCGGTTTATTCTGATCGGTGATCTGGTATCATCGAAGCGTGGATGGAAAAGCCGAAGCAAGCGCAATCCTTCGTCAGTTGCGGCGAGACAGTGGCCTGACTCGAGCGCGACTTGGCCGCCAAGGCTGGTGTCCCCCAATCGACTATCGCCGAAGTCGAAGTTGGCCAAAGAGAGCCATCACTCACCCTGCTGAGCAGGATCGCCGAGTCCGCCGGCCAGTCGATCGCGATACGGCTGGCCCCTTTGCCGCGGCACGGTGTGGTTGCCACCGCCAACACGATCAAAAATCGGCTGTATGGGGATGCAGGTAAAGGACTGTCACTCGATATTCGTGAGGATGGTGCGCTTCGCGCTGTCATCGATCTGAAAGACGCCCTCCGGCGATCCAGCCATGAGGAATTCGATGCCCTTACCAATCAGGCGCCAGGCCTCGTCGGGGACACGCGTTGGGATGCTTTCCTCGCTGCGATAGTTGAAGATGAGGCTGCCAGGAAGGCGATCTCTCCACCTCGCTGGACCAATGACCTGAATAGGTTCAATCGACCCTTCTGGTATCTCTCCCAGAACCCGAGATTCCATACCTGGGAGATCGCCAACTCGCCTGGAGCCCTCATCCGTCATGGTGTGTTTGCTGCCGAGGATGAACTTGAGAGTGTCTGATCTCAACCGGGACGAAATGGAGTCGGCTCTCGCCGAACTTGCAGACCAACTCAACGCTCGCAACGTCAAGGCCAAGATCTACTTAGTTGGTGGGGCGGTCATGGTGCTTGCGTTCGATACTCGGTTCACGACCGGAGACATTGATGGCTCGATTTATCCGACAGATGACGTGCTCGCCGCCGCCGCAGAGATCGGTGAACGCCGAGGGCTCGGTGCCGAATGGCTCAACAACTCGGCTTCACAGTTCATACCGGCATTCAAGGAGCCCAATTGGCAACCGGTACTCAAGTCGGGGAACGTCGAGATCGTCGCGGCCGATGAGCGATCGATGTTGGCCATGAAGATGCGAGCCGGCCGTGGCTCGCGGGACCGTCTAGACATTAACTTCCTCGTCAAAAGATGTGGCGTCACCAGCGTTGCCGAGGCGCTGGAGCTGTATGAGGAGTTCTTTCCCGAAGACCCGCTTCCAGATCGAACGCTCCCGCTGCTCGACGAAGCCATCGCGGCGCTTGGTCCCCAGTCACCGTGACTTCGTCGGCATTCGTACGCTGGCATCTCAAGGCTGGCATGTCGCTCTATGTCCGATCCCTGACCAGTGATCCGCCTCGGCAGGGGCCGCCTGGTGCCCAAGGTCGACCTCTTGGCCTTGGTCGGCCAAACCTCACCCGAGGGCCAGTCAGATCCTGGCTGATCCCGGGTGCGCTCCATCGCCAAGTTGGTGGCCCGCGCCGAGGACTGCTACCTGCGCACCGCCTCCGCCGGCCGCGAGGAGTACTACACCGTTGCAGGCGAGTCCCCCGGCTATGGGCTTGGCGGGATGGCTGCCTACTCGGCCTCAGCGGGGAGGTAGCGCCTCAGGACCTCCGAGCCGTCCTCGCCGGCGTCTCTCCCATGGCGAAATCCTGACTGCCGGCTGGGTGACCAACGCCAACGAACTCCATTCGCAATCCCCTCGGACCGTGGTGTTCGTCGAGCGGCAGGATCACTGGAGGAAGATTTGGGCACCTTCGAGCTTGCGATGGGGTCTCCTATCTACTCGGAGATCGGGATGCCGATCACCTCTGAAGATCGCAGCACAAGGTATCCACGAAGGGTGGACTGGTAAGCCACCCGATCCCGCCCCGCGAGGCGACGGCGCCCGGCCACGATGGACCGGGCGCCGTCGGTGTGACTCCTCCGCGGTCGCTCAGGCTGTGGGGATCGCCACTGCCACCACGGTGAAGGTCGACGGGTAGTCGCCGATTGCGAAGGCGAGCGTGTTGGTGTTGGCCGCCAACGAGACGTTCCCGAGGTCGTAGAGGACGGTCCCCGGTGCGTTTGGCGCCGTCACCGTGACGTCGTAGCTGCTCGGGGGCACCGCCGCCGCCGCCGTCTGGCCATTGGAGAAGGACGGGGTGATGGCGACGGAGCCGTCTGCGTACACGCCCACGGTGGGAGCGGCGGCCAGGTGGCGCACGGTGACACGCGCCGTGCCACCGGTGCTCGACACGTCGTTGGTGAAGACTCCCAGCGTGGGCTGGCCGGCGACCCCGGCCGGAGTCGCCGTCATGTAGGCGGCGACCGTCTTGCTCTGGCCGTAGCCGAGAAAGAAACTCGTGATGAGCAGTGGCTTGAAGGGGCTCGTGCCGGTGGGGACGACGTCGACGACGTAGCGGCCCGGCGTGACCCATCCCGGGAACGCCGTCGTGAGATCCGCCGCGGTGCCGAAGTGCACGTCCGGCAGCTCCTTGTAGGAGGTGAAGTTCTTCGCGACGTAGATGTCCACGTCGAGGCCGGGAATGCCGTGGACCAGGCTCAGATCGGTCACCGCATGAGCGCTGCCGGCGTTCCAACTGGGCCATCCTCCGTGGCCGTAGGGAGTCAAGGTGGTCGAGGCCCCGGCGACGCCGGGAACGACGGACAGGGCAAGCCCCACGGCCAGGGCGGCCGTGGCGAGCAGGCCGGATCGCTTCTTCATGGGTGCTTCCTCCAGTTCGTTTGAGGGCGGCAGCCCCCGTCGGCACAGGCGGCCGACACCTCCTCTTCGTATTTAGTGATAAATTAGTTGCAGTCGGCAACCGCGCGTCGCTCTCCTCCGAAGGTGACCAAGAAGAGGATCGGGCCACAAGGGGCCCTCACACAAGGAGCACGCAGACATGAGACTTCGTAAGGGCCTCTCGGCCACTACTGCCTTGATCGCACTCGGGGCGCTCGGCACCGCCGGCGTCAGCACCGCGAGCGGTTCGGGCGCGTCCGCTCCGGGCTCGGCCGCCGCCCCCATGGCGACGTCATCGGAGAACGTGGTCCAGATCGCCGAGCACAATCCCCAGTTCTCGACGCTGGTGGCAGCCGTCAAGGCGGCCGGATTGGCCAAGACTCTCGAGGGCACCGGACCCTTCACCGTCTTCGCCCCGACCAATCGTGCCTTCGCAGCGCTTCCCAAGGGCACGCTCCGGACGCTGCTGAAGCCGGCCAACAAGGGTGAGCTGGCCGGCATCCTCACCTACCACGTCGTGCCGGGAGCCCTGAAGGCTTCCGAGATCTCGCCCGGTCCGGTCAAGACGGTCAATGGTGCGACGTTCACCGTGAACTCGGCCAGCGGGAAGTTGACCATCACAGACGGGAAAGGCAGGACCGTTCAGATCATCAAGACCAACGTCATCGCCTCCAACGGCGTGATCCACGTCATCAACGGAGTGCTCCTGCCCCCGGCTACATCGTGATCCCTAGGTCACCTTCGAACCGCGGCGCTGCGACGGGCTCGGTCCCGAGGTCGTGACGCCCACGGTGTCTCCGCCGTCTGTTGCCGCGCGCCTCGCCAACGGGGACGAGCGCGCCCTGGAGGAGAGCTATCGGCTGTACGGTCCGATGGTTCGCGGCTACCTGGGGCGCTTCGTCGCCGGCGATGAGATCGACGATTTGTTGCAGATCGTTTTTCTGGAGGTCTGGAGGACCCGTGACCGAGTGGATGCCGACCGGCCCTTCGAGGCATGGCTGTTCGGGATCGCGCGCAAGCGAGCGATCGACCAATTGCGCCGCCGCCACCATCAGGTCGTTTCCGTCGACGCGATCCGCGAGCTATCCGGAGAGGACGGAGACCAGTTCGTCGAGCGCCTGGCCTGGGCGGCCGAGGTCCGTGCGGCCATGACAGAGCTTTCCGTCGATCAGCAGGAGGCGATCGAGTTGTCCTATTTCGGGGACCTCACCCAGCAGGAAATTGCCACAAAGTTGGGCATTCCCATCGGCACCGTGAAGGCTCGCATGGCCCGCGGCATGCGGCGACTGGCCGCGATCGTGGAGGGAGGTGAGCTCTCGTGAGCGACGACACGGCGCGCGGCACGCGCCCCCGATCTCGGCGGACTGCTCGCCGGCGAGGTGGGCCGAGACGACACCATCGGCATGGGGCGGCATCTCAGGGCTTGCCGATCGTGCACCGGGGAGCTCATCGACCTCGTCGTCGCTCACGGGGCACTCACCTCGGCTGCCCGCGCCGATCGGGAACTTGTCGCCCCGTCGGGGTGTCCAGACGATGACCGCACGACCACCGGTGCGGTGGTCCCGTTGGCGCCCGAGTTCGAGCGCCGGGAGCTGGCCATGCCGCCACTGATCCTGCCGTCCGTGCATGACGAGGCACAGCGAACCTCTGGGCGACGTCGCCGCCTGGTCGTCGTGCTGGCGTCGGCCGCCGCCGTGATCGCGCTGGGAGTGCTCGGCGCCGTCGGCGTGTTGACCCACCACCAACCCTCGACGCAAGCGGTCGTCGCGCAGGGTTCGTTGCAGCCACTCCAGGCCCCGCGCGCCGCCACGGGCTCGGTGACGGTCCTGGCCGAGGGAACCACCCGGCACATGATCGTGCGGACTCGGGACCTGGCGGGGCTCTCGAGCCAGAAGTTCTACGAGGTCTGGCTTCTCGACCCCGCCACCCAGAAGATGCTGGCCGTGGGCGTGCTCCCGCCATCGGGGAGCGGAGACTATGAGGTGACCGCCGGACTCATGGCGGGGTACTCCGCGGTCGATGTGAGCCTCCAGTCCGACGACGGGAACCCGGCTCACTCGCAGACCAGCGTTCTCCGTGCCCTGCTGTGAACAGCGAAGAGGCGGTAGTCGGCGCCGACCACGTCGCCCTGTCGATCACGGTGATTGGAGGCACCGGCTCCATGCGGCCCCGGCCTGATCCGGTACGACCCGGCATGGAGTCGGTGTGGGACTATCCACGGCCCCCGCGCCTCGAACTGGTCCGGCGTCGAATCCGGGTCGAGCTCGGCGGTCTTGTCATCGCCGACACGACCGTCGCGTATCGCGTCCTCGAGACGAGTCACCCGCCCAACTACTACGTGCCGCCCGGCGACATCCGACCGGGCAGCCTCGTGCCGTGCTCCCGGCGCTCGTTCTGCGAGTGGAAGGGTCAAGCGCGGTACTTCGACGTGCGTGCAAGTCAACGGGTCGAGTCAGACGCCGCCTGGTGCTACGACCGTCCGACGGCCGGGTTCGGCGCCATCTCTGGCTATGTGGCGTTCTATGCGGGCCGCATGGATGCCTGTTTTGTCGATGAGGAGAGGGTCGTCCCTCAACCGGGTGGCTTCTACGGGGGCTGGGTCACCGCCGATCTGGTGGGCCCGTTCAAGGGCGTCCCGGGCAGCGCCGGCTGGTAGGCATCCAACGCGGCCGGCCGACGCCCGAGGCCCGTGCACCCCAAGCGGAACAACGGGTCCTTGCCCGAATTCTGCCGTGCACCTCAGCGGTACCGAGCGCATCGCGGCGCTCTTCTGCCGCTCTGTTCGGATTCGGAAGTGATGCCACCGAGGAGGGTCGGGAAGACGAAACGGTGGAAGGGCGCGACGGCCAACCAGTAAAACCGGCCGAGCACACCGCGTGGCCGGAATTCGGCGGTCTGGGTCACGAAGGTCCCGCCGTCACCCATCGGGCTCAGCTCCCAGGTCAACCAGGCGTCACCGGGCAGGTGCATCTCGGCGTGGAGTCGCAGGCGCCGTTGCGGGTCAGCCGTCTCCACCCGCCAGAAGTCCACCGGGTCTCCGACTTCCAGGGCGGCGGGGTTGCGGCGTCCCCGGCGGAGCCCCGGCCCGCCGATGAGCTGATCGAGTACGCCGCGGACCTCCCAGAGCAACTGGCTCCCGAACCAGCCGTGGTGGCCGCCGACCGACGTGACGACCGCGTACACCTGCGCCGGACTGGCCCAAGTCGCGACGGTGCGTACGTCGCGCAACACAGTGCCGCCAGACCACTCGGGATCGGTGGCCGCCGGCGCAAAGTACGTGAGATCCGTATGGACCAACGAGGTCGTGACCTGCCCCAGGCAGGTTGCGGCCAGGCTGCGCCGGATGGACTCGGCGAGCCCGATCGGACGGACCGAAAAGGTGTCTGTGGCCTGCGTATCGGTCACTACGACCTCGTTGATGAGGCTCTCGACGAGCTCACGTGCGAGTTTCACGGGTACCGGGGTGACGAGGCCCACCCAGTGAGCCGACAGCCCCGGCGAGAGGACCGGGACCCGGATGAGGTGGCGGCGCGACAGGCCGGCAACCTGGGCATAGATCGCCATCATCTCGGCGTACGTGACGACGTCGGGCCCCCCGATCTCGTAAATCCCGCCGTGCACCTCGGCGTCGGTCACTGCCTGGACGAGCAGAGCAACCACGTCGCTGATGGAAATCGGTTGGCACTGCGTGGTCACCCAGCGGGGGGTGACCATGATCGGCAGGACCTCGACCAGGTACCGAAGCATCTCGAAGCTGGCCGAGCCCGACCCGATCACTACACCGGCGCGGAGTTCCACGACCTCAACGCCGGTCGATGCGAGTGCTCGACCGACGGCGTGCCGGCTCCGCAAGTGAACGCTCAAGGCGTCGCTGTCCCGCCCGAGACCTCCGAGGTACACGATCCGACGCACTCCGGCGGCAGCCGCGTAGCGGGCGAAGTTCTCGGCGTCACGCCGCTCGACCTCCTCCCAGTCGTCACCTTCGCCGATCGAGTGGACGAGATAGACGGCCACATCGGCGCCCGTGAGCGCCCCACTGAGGTCGCCACCGACAGCGCCGCGCACAACAGGGACTCGGTCACGCCAGAGCGCGTCCTTGAGCTTGGCGGGCGTGCGGGCAAGGCAGCGGGCCTGGCACTGCGCGTCGAGCAGCGCGGGGATGAGGCGGGCACCCACATATCCAGATGCTCCGGTGACGAGCACCGTCGGCCCGGCAGAGGCAAGATAACCTGCGCCCCCCACCGCGTGTGCTGCTGACGTCCGGGTCACGAGGCTGGTGCTGGGCGGCCCAGCTGGTGGCGGAGAGAGGCCTCGAGCGACGCTCGTCGGAAGTGGAACCCGGCCGACTCGAGTCGCGCCGGTGCGACCCGCTGGCTGGCGCACACGACCTCGCGCACACCGTCGGCTCCGACGAGGACACCGAGCGCCGCCTTCGGGACTGGCACGAGCGCCGGCCGGTGCAGCACATGGGCCAGCGTTGTCGTGAACTCTTGATTGCGGACGGGGTTCGGGGCGACGGCGTTGACCGCACCGACCAGGTCCCCGTCGACGAGAGACCTCGCGTAGACGTCGGTCAGGTCGTCGAGATCGATCCAGGAGAGCCACTGGCGACCATCGCCAACCCGCCCACCGAGGCCGGCCAGGAACACGGGGCGCAGAAGTTGGAGCATCCCGCCGCGGGCCGAGAGCACGACGCCGGTCCTCACAGTCACGACACGCAGGCCGGCGTCGCCGGCACGCTGTGTCGCCGCCTCCCACCGGGCGACCACGTCGGCGAGGAAGCCGTCGCCACGGCCGGCTCCTTCGTCGAGGTGTTGATCGCCCCGGTCTCGGCCGTAGTACCCGATCGCCGAGGCGGCGAGGAGCACTCGCGGACCCTTCGCCCGGACCATCGCGTTGGCGAGCCGGCGGGTCGGCTCGATCCGGCTCGAGTCGATGGCCTGCTTGTGTCCTTCGGTGAAGCGCCCGGCGATCGACGCACCGGCGAGGTGCACGACCGCGTCGACGTCCTCGAAGATGCGGGGATCGGGATCGTCGGGGTTCCAGGTGCGCTCGTCGTCGGTGCGTGGGATGCGCCGGACGAGGCGGATCACCCGGTGGCCCGCGGTAGTGAGGAACGCGCAGAGCGCGGTACCGACCAGCCCGGATGATCCGGTGACCGCGACGGTTCGTTGTGTTGGATCGCGGCCCTGGAGATCGGACTGTACGTCGAGATCGTCGCGTAGCTGAGTGTGCCGGTATACGAACATCGTCCGAAGGAGCGAAGCGGGAACTGGAGTCGTGACCGTGTCCGTGATGCGCGTGCGGGTTGGGCCGTCCGGCGCAAACGAGTGGACGTGGTGCCACGGCAGTGGGAGAGAGACGAGGTCGTCGGTGAAGCGGTGCGGTGGGTCGTAGTCACGGTGTTGCGCAACCCAGCGGATCCCGCCTGGCAGGCGGATCACCGCGCTGCCCTCTGCGAGTGACCCCGCTTCCTCGATGAGGCACGCGGGCTGCCAGGGCGGGGCCAGGCGCTGGAAAGCTCCAGGCCGACCGTGCCACGCGAAGACGAGCTCGATCGGATGGTCGATCGAGCTCGAGTACTCGATGCTCACCACGCCACCGCCCGAGATGTCGGCACACGATGGCCCGCTGGGAACTCAGCAACGGATGAGCCGGCCAAGAGATTGGTCCTCACACGATCGCCTCACCGAACCGCACGATTGGCGCCGGGTAGCCGAGGTGGGCGACGTCGCGGCACTCGATGCGCCACGGTTCGTGGATGCTGGCTGAGTCGAGTCCACGCAGCTCCGGCACGTGACGCCGGACGTAGGTGCCGTGCGGATCGAATCGATGCCCTTGGCGCGTTGGGCTGAGTACCCGGTGGGGGTTCGCGCCCGTGCCGCATCCGGCCATCCATTGCCAGTTCAAATTGTTGAGCGCGATGTCAGCGTCGATGAGGTGTTCCAGAAAGTGTCGAGCGCCGTCGCGCCAGTCCAGCCCGAGGTTCCGGGTGAGGAACGACGCTGCGATCATCCGGGCGCGGTTCGGAAGGAAACCTTCGAGCGCCAGCTGTCGCATCGCTGCGTCGACGATTGGCACGCCGGTGAGGCCCCTGCACCATGCCTCGAATCCCGCTGGGTCCCTACGCGGCCGACGTCCCCGTTCGACGTAGTTGGACCACGCTGCCTCGGGTCGCGCTGCGAGGATTTGGAGATAGAAGTCGCGCCAACACAGTTGGCGCAGGAACGGTCCCGCCCCTGGCAGGCCGTCAACAACAGCCTCGACCTGGAGCGGGGAGAGACAGCCGAAGTGCAAGTCCCGTGAGAGTCCGGAGTTCGCCGGCTGGTCGAGGTCGTCCCGGTGCTCGCCGTAGCGGGCGATCCCTCCAGCAGCCCAGGTCGCAAGCCGTGTCGCGGCGGCGTGCCCGCCCCCCTGGCCGACGGCGGGCGGGCGTGGCGTCGTGGGGAGAACCGCTGAGACCCGGGACCTGGGCCACGGGCCGGTGGTGTCGACCGTCGGGAGCGAGGTGGGTGGGGGGAGGAGCTGCCGGCGCGGGGTGGTGAGCCATCGCCGGTAGAAGGGTGTGAAGACGCGGTAGTGGTCGCCGCCAGCCGGCGTGACGACCCCCGGGGACACGATTGTCAGGCCGGGGCTCCGGCACACCTCGACGGTCTGTCCTGCGGCCGCCTCGAGGCGAGCGAACCGTCGCCGGGCGTACGGCGTCACGTCGTCGCTCAGGTGGATCGACCGCGCACCGGTCTGCGCAACGAGCCCGAGGACCTCGTCGACCCAGTTGCCTTCACACACCTCGAGCCGGGAGCCGAGCCGCCGCAGGGACGCGTCGAGGTCCGCAAGGCACTCCGAAAGGAAGCGGGTGCGAAGCGGGTGCCTCGGCCGGCCCGACCGCACTGCGTCGTCGTGGATGAAGGCGCAGACCACCTTCGACGCTCGTGTCGCTCGGATGAGCGCGGGGTTGTCGGCGACGCGGAGGTCACGGGTGAAGACGACCAGTGCGACGGACTCGTCGGCCGTCATCGATCGCTCCCGAGCCCGGTGCGCGTGCCGCACAAGTCCCACAACCGGCGGCCTTCTTCCTCGTGCCCGTCGCAGGGTCTTGTCCAAGGCAGGTAGTACTCGCCGCGGAGGCGTCGGTCGTGCCAGAACCCGTCCTCGACCGACAAGGAGGTGGGCAACCCTGGCGCCGAAGGCGGTCGTGCCGCGCCGGCGGCGAGCCAGACCGCCGTGTCGGCACCCTCCTCGGGCCGCCGCAACAGCGGACCGAGGCGGGTGAACGAAGGCAGGCCGCTGGCCAGACCGGGCGTGTCGACCCAGCCCGGATGCATGGCGTAGCTGGCGACACCCCAGGCCGACCAGCGCCGTGCCCACTCGCGGGCCAGGACCACCTGAGCCCGTTTGGCCCGGGCGTTGGCCCGAACGCCGTCGTAGTGGGCGGGGTCCATCTCGAGACGTTCGAGGTCGAACCGCTCGGTGTACATGCCGCCCGACGACACCGTCACGATGGTCGATCGACCGGTAGGTCGCAGCTGGGGGACAAGGCGCCAGGTCAGCCGGTAGGGCCCCAGCACATGGGTCGCCACGGTCCTTTCGAAACCCTCGGCCGAGACCGCGTAGTCGGCGAGGAGATCGCCGGCTCCGTGGACGAGCCCGTCGAGCCGGTCGTGTCGAGAGGCGAAGCGGTCCGCGAAGGCGTCGACCGCCGCCCCGTCGGCCACGTCCAGAAGCGCTCCCTCGGCCCGGCCGCCGGCCAACCGGATGGCACCGGCCACGGCCTCGGTCCGATGTCGGTCGCGCCCGACGACCCAGACCTTGGCGCCGAGGCCCCCCAGTGCCAGCGCAGCTGCCCGGCCGATGCCAGATGAAGCACCTGTCACGACGACCACCTGCCCGTCCAGACGCGGCGGCTGCGGCCAGGGCTGAGTCGCCCGGCGGGCCATCGAGCCGACGCGGCTGAAGCCGCCGACGATTGTCGCCTCGAGCAGCCTGTGTCGAGCGCTCTCGCCAACGGGCCGGGCTGGGGGTCTCCTGTACCTCGCTCGGCGTGGCTTTCGGCCCGGCGGGTGGGGCGCCGCATTGGGTGGAGTGAACACGAGAACGAGTTTAGTACTAAATTAGGAGTCGACAGCGGGCCCGTGGGTGACCACAACCGGACCCACCGACGAACCACGACGACGGAGGACCTGACATTTCCATGCGCATCGCCATCATCGGGACGGGGATCTCCGGCCTGACCTGTGCCCATCTCCTCGGCTCTCGCCACGATGTC
>CAVTUE010000016.1:0-25742 GCA_963737805.1 uncultured Acidimicrobiaceae bacterium | reverse complement strand
CGGCGAGGTGCTCTACCGCCTCCGGTAGCAGTCGCCCCGCGGCTCAATCGCCCGGGTATACCACGCCGATCTGGGCCCGGACGGCGTCGAGCGTCGTGGCCAGAGCAATGGACTCGTCGAGCGTGATCACCGGGCTCTCGGTCCTCCCGTCCGCGAGGCACCGGTGCACCTCCTCGATCTCGAAGCGGAGCCCGTTCCCCTCGTACGAGGCGTCGACGTGCTCCACGCCGGCCGGACCGGCCACCGTCAGCGAGTTCGGGCAGTGCATCATCGCCGGAAGTTCGATGACGCCGTCCGACCCGGCGATCCGCGCCGTGCACGTCATGCTCACCCGTAGGGCCGCCTTGGTCACGCCGAGCCGTCCCTCAGGATGGTGCAACACGGCGGCAACCACCTCGTCGACTCCGGTCGGCCGACCACCGCGTCGGCGACGACGCGCTCGATTTGGCCGAGGACGAGCGTGCACAACTGCACGGGGTAGATCCCGAGGTCGAGCAGCGCGCCGCCGCCGAGCTCGCGGGCGAAGTGCCGGTGGTCGGGCGCGACGGACGGCGGAACCCGAAATCCGCCTCGACCAGGAGCGGCTCGCCGATGCGACCCTCGCCGATGAGATCGACCAGCGAACGGTAGGCCGGCAAGAACCTGCTCCAGATCGCCTCCATCAGGAACATTCCCCGGCTCCACGCCTTCTCCGCCATGCGCGCCGCCTGCCGGGCGTTGAGCGCGAGCGGCTCTCGCACAAACGTGCTTCCCGGCCCGGAGGACATTGAGGGTGTCCTCCTCGTGCCGGGAGTGGGGCGTGGCGACGTACACGACGTCCACGTCCGGATCGGCCGCCAGCGAGTCGTAATCGCCGTACCGGGTCGGAATGGCGAAGCGGTCGCCGAAGGCCTCGGCCCGTTCGGCCGCACGCGACGCCACGGCGACGATGGCGCCCCCGTCGACCAGCTGCATTGCCTCGGCGAAGCCGCTGGCGATCGACCCCGGGCCGATGAGACCCCAGCGGATCACCGCCGGGTCCTGCGGCAAATGGCGCTGTGACGACGGGGCATGAGTCCCTTCCACGACCAGGCGACGTGTCTCCCCTGATAACGCTATCATCGGTGCTGCCGGGATAACGCGCCGGACGGTCACACACCCGGGCGTGGGGCGCAGCCACGACAGGAGGACCCATGAGCGATCTCTTCACGCCGTGACCGGAGCACCACTTCACCTTCGGGCTCTGGACGGTGGGAAACCCGGGTCGGGACCCGTTCGGCACCGAGGTGCGCGCTCCCCTCGATCCCGTCGACACCGTGCACCGGCTCGCGGACCTCGGTGCTTACGGCGTGAGCTTCCACGACAACGACCTCGTTCCCTACGGCTCGTCGGCCGACGAGCGCGACGACATCCTGAAGCGATTCCGGCGGGCACTCGATGCGACCGGGATGCACGTTCCCATGGCGACGACGAACCTGTTCTGGCGCCCCGTCTTCAAGGAGGGCGCCTTCACCGCCAACGACCCGCAGGTGCGCCGGCTCTCGGTCAAGAAGGCGTGCGAGGCGGTCGAGCTCGGCGCCGAGCTCGGCGCGACGTCTTCGTGCTGTGGGGCGGCCGCGAAGGCATGGAGGCCGAGGCCGCCAAGGACGTGCGGCTGGCCCTGGACCGCTACAAGGAAGCGGTCGACCTGTGTGCGAGCACATCGCGACGCGGGGCCTCGGACTGCGCATCGCGCTGGAGCCCAAGCCGAACGAGCCCCGCGGCGACATCTTGCTCCCCACCGTCGGCCACGCACTGGCCTTCATCGGCGATGCTCGAGTGCCCCGAGATGGTCGGACTGAACCCGGAGTTCGCCCACGAGACGATGAGCGGGCTGTCCTTCTCGCACGCGGTCGCTCAGACTCTGTGGCAGGGCAAGCTCTTCCACATCGACCTCAACGCACAGCGGATCGGGAAGTTCGACCAGGACTTCCGGTTCGGCTCCGAGGGGATCCGCGACGCGTTCTACGTGGTAAGCTCCTCGAGGATTCCGGCTGGGACGGCATGCGGCACTTCGACGCGCACCCTTATCGCACCGAGAACGTCGATGGCGTGTGGGACTTCGCCCGCGGCTGCATGCGCACGTACCTGATCCTGGCCGACAAGGCGCGGCGGTTCCACGAGGACCCAGAGATCCAGGAGGCGCTGCGGGCCGCCAAGGTGCCGGAGCTGGCCGAGCCGACCGCTCCGGCCGGTGGCCTCGGCGAGATCCTGTCGTCGACCTACGACGAGGACACGTTGGCGGCGCAGGGCTACGGGCACGAGCGGCTGGACCAACTCGTCACGGAACTGTTGCTCGGGGCGCGCTGAGTGCCGCTGGTGGTCGGGGTCGACTCGTCCACGACCGTCGTGCAAGGTCCAAGTGCGCGACCTCGATTCCGGCGACCATCGTGGGGTCGGGTCGCGCCGCGCACCCGCCGACGTCCCCGCCGCGGAGCGAGCAGCAGCCCGCCGATTGGGAGGCCGCGTTCCACGCCGCCAGTGCCGAGGCGGGTGTCTCCACGCGCCGCGCGCCCGTGGCCATTGCGGTTGCGGCGCAGCAGCACGGAATGGTCGTCCTCGGCCACGACGGCGAGGTCCTGCGGGCGGCCAAGCTCTGGAACGACACCGAGTCGGCGCCCGACGCCGGGATGCTCCTGGCCGCCCTGCCCGGCGGCCCGCAGGGCTGGGCTGCCGCCTGCGGGAGCGTCCCCGTCGCCGAGCTTCACCATCACCAAGCTGCACTGGCTGCGGCCGCTGTGAGCCCGAGACGTTGCGCCGCACCTCCGCGGTCCTGTGCCGCACGACTGGCTGACCTTCCGGCTCACCGGGCCGGCGCACCACCGACCGCGGCGACGCCTCGGGAACCGGCTACTGGTCGCCGCGGCGAGGGCCGCTATCGCGACGACCTCCTGCGAGCTGGTCGACGAGAGCATCGACTGGGCCGGCGCCCTGCCCGAGGTGCTCGGCCCGGACGCCGTCGCCGGGGAGTGGGTCGGGATGGGACGTCAGGTGGCGCCCGGCACCGGCGACAACATGGCGGCCGCGCTGGGCCTCGGGCTCCGCCCGGGCGACCTCGCTCTCAGCCTGGGCACCAGTGGGACCGCGTTCACCGTGAGCGACGAGCCGGCGACCGACCCCACGGGCACCGTGGCCGGGTTCGCCGACGCGACCGGCCGCTTCCTGCCGCTGGTGTGCACCATGAACGCCACCAAGGTCACCGACGCGGTGGCGCGGCTGCTCGGCGTCGACCAGGCGCGGTTCGACGAGCTGGCGCTCGAGGCGCCCGCCGGCGCGGGCGGGCTCGTGCTCGTCCCGCATCTCGATGGCGAGCGGACCCCCAACCGCCCGATGCGACCGGCACGCTCACCGGTTTGCGCACCGACGTGGCACCGGCCCAACTCGCCCGAGCCGCGGTGGAGGGGGTGGTGTGCAATCTCCTGGCGGGAGCAGATTCCCTCGGCGCCGAGACCGCAGCGGGGACGGTCTTCCTCGTCGGGGGTGCGGCGCGGAGCGCGGCCTACCGCCGCGTCGTCGCCGACCTGACGGGCCGCGCCGTGCAGGTACCGGCCGACGAGGAGCTCGTCGCCGGCGGCGCCGCCGTCCAGGCCGCCGCGGTCCAGCTCGGCTGCAGCTTCGCCGAGGTGGCGGACGCCTGGGATCTGCGCCGTGGCGACAGGTCGAGCCGGACGACACCGTCGACCGCCGCTGCCATCCGCGCCGCCTACGCCGACGCCGTTGCCAGCAGCCCGCACCATGACGTTCTACAACCCGGTCATCCCGGGCTTCCACCCGGACCCCAGCGTGTGCCGTGTCGGCGACGAGTACTTCCTGGTGGCGTCGTCCTTCACGTACTGCCCGGGCCTGCCCGATCTTCCGGTCGTCGAACCTCGTGGACTGGACCCAGATCGGCAACGCCCTCGACCGACCGCTCGCACTCGACCTCTCGGGACCCCGGGCTCGTCGTCGCTCGGCATCTTCGCACCGACCCTCCGCCATCACGACGGGCGCTTCTGGGCCATCACGACCCGTCGGCACGCACCGGGTCCGACACGTTCCTCGTCACCGCGAGGACCCGGCCGGACCGTGGTCGGAGCCCGTCCGGGTGCCGTCACGCGGCATCGACCCCGACCTGGCCTGGGACGGCGACGGGACCTGCTGGGTTCACTTCTCCGGGCCTCGGGCGGGATCGTCCGCCGCCGCCTCGACACCGTCAACGGGGGGCTGCTCGGCGGGCCCGACCCCACCTGGTCCGGCACGGGCCTGCAGTACCCCGAGGCACCGCACCTGTTGGAGCGGGACGGCACGTGGTACCTCCTCATCGCCGAAGGGGGGACCGAGCGGGCCACGCGTCTCGGTCGCGCGGGACCGTCACCGGCGGTCCCTGGAGGGTGCACCGGACAACCCGATCCTCAGCCACCGGCAGCACCGACCGGCCGATTCAGAACACCGGGCACGCCGACCTGGTCGAGGCCCCGGACAGAACCTGGTGGATGGTGCTCCTCGGCGTGCGCCCGAAGGGGTCTCGCCCGGATTCCACGTCTCGGGCCGCGAGACCTTCCTCACCCCGCGGCGTGGGTCGACGGCTGGCCCGTGCCGGGAGAACTGGCGCTGGAGATGCCGATCGCACCCGGACCGCCCGAGGTGCCGCGGCCACTCGCGCAGAGGACTTCGAGGCGCCGGCACTCGGCGCCGCACTGGGTCGGCCGTCCGCCGGCCCCCGGACGCGGAGAGCTCGCTGACCACGCGCCCGGGCTGGCTCGTCCTCTCACGGCGGCGAGGCCGCTCTGGACGCCCCGGAGCCGCTTCGTGGGCCGGCGTCAACAACACCACCACTGCCGGGCCAGGTCCCGCGTCGACGCGGCTCCGGCGGCGGAGGCCGGGCTCACCGTGTGCTGGACGAGACCGGCGCACTACGACGTCGCCGTCCGGGGCGACCGGGTCGTTGCCCGAGCCCGAATCGGCTCGCTCGGCACCGTCGTCGCCGACGACCGCCGGCTCCCCCGGCCCCGTCGTGCTCGCCGTGGAGACGGGGCCACACGTCCATGGACCCGACCGGTCGCGCTCGGCTACCAGGACGACCCGGCGGCGCGGAGACGCTCGCCCGAGCTGGACGGCCGCTATCTCTCCACCGAGGTGACCGGCGGGTTCCTCGGCCGCATGATCGGCATGTACGCGGTCGGCGGAGAGGCTGCGTTCGACTGGTTCGACTACGAAGAGACATGACGGCCGGTGACCACCGCCGGCTGTCATGGCGGACGTGGCTCGCCAGGCCGGTGTGTCCGTCATGACGGTGTCCCGCGTGCTGAACGGGTTCCCCGGCGTCGCCGAGGAGACGCGAGGCCGCGTCGAAGCGGCGGTCACCGCCCTCGGCTACCACGCCAACACCGCGGCGCGGTGCTGGCCGGAGGACGATCGAGGACCCTCGTCGGTCCTGGCGGTCGAGACCGAGCAGTTCGGTCCGTCGCACATGCTCTTCGGGATCGAAGGGCGGCGCGGGACGCGGGTCACCTGCTCAGCTTCGTCACGCTCAGCCGGAGCGGCAACGACATGGCCGCCACCCTCGAGCGGCTGCGGGCGTCGCACGTCCAGGGCGTCATCGTCGTCGCCCCGGTCCGGCGGTCGTCGAAGCGGTGACCCGGCTGAATGTCGACATGCCCCTCGTCGTGGTCGGCGGCCCCCCGGGGCTCGGCGCGCCCACCGTCACGATCGACCAGTTCGAGGGCGCCCGGATCGCCACCCGGCACCTGCTCGAGCTCGGGCACCGCACCGTCCATCACGTGGCCGGTCCCCAGAGCTGGATCGACGCCACCGCCCGCATGCGGGGCTGGTCCGACGCCCTGCGCGCGGACCCGGCGCCGCGTGGCGATCCGGGCGGGAAACTGGAGCGCCGCCAGGGGCTACGCCGTGGGCGGGCGCCTCGCCGCTGACCGGAGCGTCAGCGTGATCTTCGCCGCCAACGACCAGACGGCGCTCGGGGTGATCCGGGCGCTCCACGACGCCGGGCGCAGGGTGCCCGAGGATGTCAGCGTGGTCGGATTCGACGACACGCCGGAATCGGGGTTCTTCCTGCCGCCCCTCACCACCGTTCGCCAGGACTTCGCGGAGGTCGGGCGCCGCAGCGTCCAGCTCCTGCTCTCGCTCGCCGACGGCGAGCCGGTCGACCGCCATGTCGTCGTGCCGGCGGAGCTCGTCGTGCGGGCCAGCACTGCGCCACCCCCCTGATCGGAACGGACCGCTTTCGTCTCGGTTCGGCTGATCAGCGGATCAGCGGATCAGCGGATCAGCGGATCAGCGACTCCATGCCGTCCAAGGCGCCGCGCTCGCACACGACCACGACCGTGCCGCCGCACCCGCCGCCGCTCGAGCGCGCGCCGTGCACACCCGGACGCGCCAGCGCCTCCTTGACGGTCAGCGTCGCGGCCGGATGACCGAGCCCCATGGCGTCGTAGCCGGCCTGACTGGCCTCCATCAGCGGCCCCAGGCGCTCCGGCTCCCCGTCGGCCAAGGCCGCCAGCGCCACCACCGCACGTGGTGCTCCTCGACGCCGAACGACGTAGCGGCCCGGACCGGATACGACTCGTCGGGCCGGACGGCGGTGACGTCGTCCCCGCTGGCACCCCAGCTCTCGAGGAAGGTCGAGCCGTCGACCACGGCCGGGAGCTCGTCCACGGCCGCACGTGGGAGCTGGCTCACCCAGGGCCAACGACGCGCCGCTGCGTGCTCGACCATGCGCTTCCCCATGAAGGCGGCGGCCCGGGCCCGCGTGTAGGGCTGACCGCCGACGTCGTGAGGGGTCCCGGTCGGCCAGCCGACGATCTCGAGCCCCTCCGGCACGGCCACCGGGGCGGCCGCCGAGGCCGGCCGGCACAAGATCGGCAGCACCGACCCGGGTGTCCCCACCGCCACGGCGACCTGATCCATGATCCCGCACGGTGCATCCACCACATGGTTCTCGGCTTCCTGGCAGAGCGCGGCCAGGCGGAGAGGATGGACGTCCCCGGCGCCGAGGGCCCGCGCCGTCGCCACCTCGAGCGCCGCGCTGGAGCCCACGCCCACCGAGGCGGGGAGGTGCGAGATGATCTCGAGCCGGCTCGAGGTGCCTCGATCACCCCATGGCGCACGAGCACGATGGCGACACCGACGACGTAGTGCGTCCAGCGCGGCAACGGAGCCAGCTCCCGGCGGACCTCCTCGTAGGACAGGGCGGCCAGGCGCTCGAGCTCGCCTGTCGAGAAGGCGGCGGGACCGACGACGAACCCACGGTCCGGGTGGGCGACGACCTCGGTGCCCTGGCGGGTCGGCATCTCCAGCACGAGGGCCCCCGAGTAGTCCGCCACACCGCCGAGGAGATCGAGACGCCCCGGCGCGCTACCCCGCACGCAGGCCCTCCACCAGTTCGGCCAGCACCGGCCCGATCCGCGCCGCCAACGCCTCGTTGGCGTAGCCGACCCAGGCCACGGGGGTCACGTTGTCCAACGGCACCGCCAGCGGGTCCCCCCAGGGGTCGGTGAGCACACCGCCCACCTCTTCGAGCAGCATGGCCGTGCACACGTCGTAGGGATGGCAGGCGAGGCCATCGCTCTGCACGAGCGGGCGCAGATCGGCGACGAAGCGGTCCCGGCCCGTGATCAGCTCGTGGAGCTGCCCACCGGTCGAGAGGTACTCGTCGTCGAAGACCTGCCGGGCGTCGAGCCGGGCGAACAGCTCGGCCTCGAGCGCGGCGAGCGCCGTCTTTCCGGGGAGGAAGAACTTGGCCAGCCCACTGAAGCTGTGCTCGAGGTCCGTGGCCGCTGACGGCCGCACCGCCAAGGCCGCCCGTTCTCCGCCGGGCAGGTCGACGCGCTCGGCCCGCAGGCCGCCGCCGCGGGTGGCGCTCAATTGGTCGGCCCGTCCCTGCTTGGCCGTCGGCAATTCGGTCATGGCCGCCGCGACGACGTCCGCCAGACCTCCGCCCGGCGGTGCCGCGGCGGCGAGACACCAGGCCGACCGCTTGTCGTACATGAGCCCGCGTGTCCCGTCGATGGTGTCGACGATGACCGTCCATGCCGCGGTTTCCCCCACGAGCACGGGCTCGTCGAGCCCTTCGGAGACGACCAGGACGTCGGGCCAGTGCTCCACGAACCACTGCACCAGCGCGTCGTCGGCGACCCGGTCGATGGCGTAGATGGTGTCGGCCACGGTTTCGCCCGCCACGGCCGACATGTCCATGCCGCGGGAGGCGTCCAGGAGCTCGCGCACGTGCTCGCCGAGCGCGCAGAGCAGCCGGCGCGCCTCCTCAGCCGAGGGCGGCACGGAGCTCCCCCGCTTTCTGGTCGGGATCCGACTCGTTGGTCATGGACCCACCGCCCACCTCGGGGCCGGCCAGGTACTTGAGAAGCCCGGGAGCCCGGAGGGGCGGGTGCAGTTCGAGGTGGAACGGATAGTGGGGGTGGTGCCCGACCGGGGCCTGATGCACCGCCAGCACATAGGGCAGCCGGAAACCCCACAGGGCGTCGTAGCGCCGCACGACGTCGCGCAGGACGAGGGCGAGCGATCGGCACTGGCCGTCGTCAAGATCGAGGAGCGATGTGACCGGTCGCTTCGGCAGGACGTGCACCTCGTACGCGTACGTGCGCGAACCACGGGACGCAGGCGAAGAATCGGTCGTTCGCGCTGATGACGCGCGGCCCGTCCGCCTCCCGGTCGACCACGTCCGCCAGCAGCGAGCGCCCCGTTCGGCGGTGGTGCGCCGCCGCCACCTCGGCCTCGCGGCCCATGGTGGCGTAGACCATGGAGCCGGCGTAGATCTGACAGTGCGGGTGGGGATTGGACGTGCCGACGACGGCACCCCGGTTCTCGAAGATCAGGACGTGCGCCACACCCTCCTGGGCCTGGAGCGCCTCCGTGCGGGCGTGCCACGTGGTCACGATGGCCGTCATCTCGTCGTCGGCGAGGTCGGCCATGGACCGGGTGGGATCGTGGTGATAGCAGACGACCTCCGCCGTGCCGAGCGCCCGCCGTGTGCGGTACAGGTCGTCGTCGGGTCCGGGCGGAGGCGCGTCGGGCGAGAACACCGGGAGGTCGTTGGTGAAGACGTACACGCCCCGGTAGTCCGGGTTCGTGCCGCGCACCCGACGACCGCGCGGTGCCAGAGCGTTGTCGTCGGGAACGGGCGCCTCTCCCGGTGCCGCGATCTCGCCGATCCAGGGCCGGGCGTCCCGATGCGAGGTGAAGAGGACCCACTCGCCACGGAACGGATGCCAGCGCAGCTCCCAGGTCACGGCCGCCGCTCTTCGCCCTCAGGCGCGCGCATCGATCACGACCTGCTGCGCCTCGCACCCCTCCGCCGCGACACGGACGGTGATCCGCCCCTCGCCCGTCGGCCGGATGACGGCCAGCGTGCGACCGTCGAAGGTGGTGCAACCCGCGCCGGTGAAGCCCTCCTCGGTGGAGGGATTCGCACTGCTCAGGGCCTGGAGCACGCCGGGCCCGTCGACCACGACGTCGATTCGCCGGTCGCGCCCCAGGTGGAGCGTTCCGCTCGGGTCGAGCAGAGTGACGGTCACGAAGGCGAGGTCTCCGGGGTGGGCGGCGATGACGGGGCGATCGACGGCGGCGGCGAGCCGCACCGGCCCGGTGGCCGAACGGAGTGCCGTGCGGCCGCTTTCGACCCCGTCGCGCCAGGCGACGGCCTCGAGCAGCCCCGGTTCGTACACCGTCTCGAACTTCGACCTGTAGCGCTGCGTGGCGCCGCTCGGGAGCCGGCCCACCGAGTGGCCGTTCACCACGAGCTCGACCTCGTCGGCATCGGCGTAGATCTCGACGGTGACCGGCGCGCCCTCGTGCCCGGCCCAGCTCCAGCTCGACACCACGTCGCCCCAGGACCACGGGGTGCCGGCGGCGACCTTGCCGTGGTGCTCCGGGCGCTGGACGGCCAGGTAGGGATCCGCCCGCAGTCCGAAGACGATCTCCCGGTAGTACGACTGTGGTCGGCGGTAGCCGGTGATGTCGAGATCGCCGCACCAGGCCGTGAGCCACGGGTACTCGCCCAGGAAGGACCGGGGGGCCACGGCGTCTCCGGGTTCGCCGTACTCGGTGCGGCCGATCCCGGCCTCCCCGAGGTAGTCCCAGCCCGTCCACGTGAAGTCACCGATCACGTGCGCATGCTCGCGGACCGCCCCCCACGCCGTGCCGATGGCGGCAGGATGGGTCTCGCTGCCGACGATCACCCGGTTGGGGTACCGCGCACCGTCCGTGGCGAGCCGCGTCTCCATGTAGTTGTAGCCCGCCACGTCCAGATAGGAGGCGGTCTCGGCCGAGTTCTCGGCGACCACCGGCGCGTTCATCAGCTCGTTGAGCCGATCGGCGATCTGTGTCATGGCGGTGTTCACGCCCGCCTCCTCGCCCGGTCCTTCGGAAGCGCCCCGGCGACCCTCGGCGAGCTGGGCGAGGAGCTCGGATCCGCCCACCAGGAGACCGCTGATGGCCTCGGTGACGAACCTCGTGGCGTCGAGCGACCGGATCTTGTCCGCCACCGCACGCCCGACGCGAGCGCCCATGGGCGTCCCCGCCTCGGGGATCTCGTTGCCGATGCTGTACATGATCACGCTCGGGTGGTTGAAGTCCTTGCGGACCATCGCCTCCACGTCGGCCTCCCACCAGTCGGGGAACCTCAGGGCGTAGTCGTGCTCGCTCTTCGATTGGGTCCACATGTCGAAGGTCTCGTCCATGACGAGCACCCCGAGACGATCGCAGGCGTCGAGCATCGGCTTGCTCAGGGGGTTGTGGGCACTTCTGATGGCGTTGAATCCAGCCTCTTTGAGGAGCTCGACCCGGCGTTCCTCGGCGCGGTCGATGGTGGCCGCCCCGAGCGGGCCATTGTCGTGGTGCACACACGCACCGCGAAGCAGGACCGGCTCCCCGTTGATCCGCAGTCCCCGCGCCGGGTCGACGGAGAGCGACCGGATGCCGAAGGTCGTCGACTCCTCGTCCAGCACCACTTCGCGGTCGCGCAGGGTCGCCCGACAGGTGTAGAGGGACGGATGGTCCGGACCCCAGCGCCGTGGCTTCGGCAGGCAGAGCCGTTGCCTGGCCGTCAGGGCATCCCCGGGCACCGTCGTGACGGGCGCTTCGGCGCCGGCGGCCACGACGCCGTCCGCGCTGAGCACCTCGACGCGGAGCACCGCGTTCGACGCCGCAATCCACTGGTTCCGCACCACCGCACTGACTGCCACCACCGCCACGTCGTCGTCGATCTCGGGTGTGACCACCTGCAGGCCACCGGGCGCCAGGTGGACACGCCCCCCCTGGAGCCACCAGACGCTGCGGTAGATGCCGCCGCCCGGGTACCACCGACTGTCGTCGTGGGCGCGCGCGTCGACCTTGACCTCATTGGACTCGCCGAAGCGCAGCAGGTGGTCGATCTGGACGGTGAAGTCCGAATAGCCGCTCGGACGATGGGCGACCAGCGTGTCGTTCACCCGTACCCGCGCGTCGCGGTAGACGCCGTCGAACTCCAGGACGACCGCGCTTCCCGCGTCCTCGGCCGCCGGCTCGAACGACTTGCGGTACTCCCAGGTCCCGCTCGGGAAGTACGCCGTCGCCCCGTGACCCGATGGCGACCGCTCAGCGCTGATCATGGCGTCGTGCGGCAACGTCACCGTTGTCGGCTCCGAACCCGTGCCCGCGATCAGTTCCGCAAACGAGTTGACCTTGGAGCCGACCGTCCAGCCGTCGTTGAAGGGGGTCCGGCGCATGGACCGGCATCCTACGCCACCAGGGATGTTATCGCTACCATGACCGGGTGGGCCCCGGATCGGGCCCCTGCCGCCGGGAGGCCGTTTCGGCCGGAGACGCGGTGTTACGTTGACCCGCGACAAGGACGATTCCGTTCGGGCGCGGACGAGGAGGGCAAATGGCGACGTACGTGCTCGTGCACGGTGGAGGCCACGGGGGCTGGTGCTACCAGCGGGTCGCCCGCATCCTGCGCGCCCAGGGGCACGAGGTCTACGCGCCGACCCTGACCGGCCTGGGCGAGCGGGCCCACCTGCTGAACGCCGAGGTGGACCTCCAGCGTCATGTCGAGGACGTCGCCGCGGTGCTGCACTTCGAGGACCTGCGCGACGTGATCCTGGTCGGCCACAGCTACGGGGGCATGGTGATCACCGGCGCGGCCGACCGGGCCGCCGACCGCGTCGGCAAGCTGGTCTTCCTCGATGCGGCCACGCCCGTCAACGGGCAGTCGCTCTTCGACGTGGCCGGCCCCGTCATCGCCGCCGTCCGGCCCTACGGCCAGGTCGTCGACGGGATGGAGATGGTGCTGCTGCCCGCGCCCGATGCCGGACTGCTCTACGGCGTGACCGATCCCGACGACCTGGCCTGGATGGCCGAGCGGCTCACGGGCCACCCCTGGACGTGCTTCGAGCAGCCGCTGAAGCTCACCAACGAGGACGCGTTGTGGGCCATCCCGCAGTACCACATCGTCTGTACCTCGACCCTGGCGACCAGGGACGCCGCCCAGATGGCGGCCGCCCGTGCGGCCGGCCGACTGTGGGACATCGACACCGGCCACGACCTGATGATCACCGAGCCAGAGAGGACTGCGGACGCATTAGCCCAGGTCGCGGCCACCTGAACCCCGCGACCGGTCCGTGGCGTGTATGCCTATGGGGTTCTGACGGGGGTCAGGCGGTTCTCTGTGGGGAGGAAGTACGCGCGATGAGAGGCACTTCGAGCACGCGACTGGTGAGGTCGGGACTGGCGGCACTGGCGATCACCGCCGCCGCCGGCATCACCAGCCTGGCCGGTGGGACCGCCGGGGCGGCGACGTCCGGCACACCGTTGACCGTCGTCATGATCACCTCGCTGACCGGCGAGGGATCCTCGGAGTTCAGCCAGGCGGCGGTCGGCTTCAACTCGCGCATCGCGATGCAGAATGCCGAGGGCGGGGTCAACGGCCACAAGATCACGGGAGTCGTCCTCGACGACCAGACGAGTCCCACGGAAGTGGCCACTGCGGTCCAGAACGCCCTCTCCAAGGGCGCCGTCGGCATCGTGTCGGTGAGCCCCCTCTTCTTCCTCGCCGACAAGGCGCCGAACCAAGCGGGCGTACCGGTCACCGGTGGTTTCTTCGACGGCCCGGAGTGGGGCACGAAGCCCTTCACCAACATGTTCGCGTCCGACGTCGGCAGCCTGGACCCCAAATACCCGGTCAACACGTCCATCGGGGCTTTCATGAAGGCCCATGGCGGCACGGTCCTCTGCTCGTACGGGTATGGGATCTCGCCGTCGTCGTCCCGCTCGGCCATCGGCACGGTCGACTCCTTCGAGCATGCGGGAGGCAAGGAAGGGGTGCTGGACACGTCGATCCCGTTCGGCTCCGTGGCCATGACGACACCGGCGCTCGTGGCCAAGCAGAAGGGTTGCAACGCCTACTACGCGGGACTCGACGACAACTCGAACGCTGCCTTGGCGACCGCGCTGCATCAGGAGGGCGTCAAGCCCAAGGTGATGGTCTTCCCGACGGGCTACGAGCCGAGCGCCGTCGGCTCCCCCGCCTGGAACTCGGTCCAGGGCGGCTACTTCGATACAACGTTCCGCCCGTTCTCGCTGCCGAACGCCGGCACGAAGCAGATGCAGTCGGCGCTCGAGAAGTACGGCCACTTCACGAGTAGCGAGTTCCCGTCGTTCAGCCAGTACGAGTCATGGCTCGGCGCCGATCTCATGATCAAGGGCCTGCAGCTGGCCGGCCCCAACCCGACCCACGCCAGCGTCATCCACGCCCTGCGCAACCTGAAGAGCTACAACGGCAACGGGCTCCTGCCCGAGACCATCAACTACTCGACCGATTTCGGGCACGACCTGCCCAAGTCGTGCGGGTGGTACATGATCGCCCAGAAGAACGGCTTCACCCCGTCCTCGAGCCAGCCCTTCTGCGGCACCGACATCCCGGGCACCACGACCGTGCAGGGGTAGTCGGCTCCGGGCGGGATCAGTCCTCGATGGAGATGGCGTTCTTGGGGCACGTCCGGACGGCCGCCAGGACTTTCTCGCGCAGCTCCTCGGGAGGGTTCTCGTCCAGCACGTAGAGGAGGTCGTCGTCGCGGACCTCGAAGACCTCGGGGGCCAGGCCCATGCAGAGCGCGTTGCTCTCGCACAGGTCGAAATCAACGATGACGCGGATCAGTCCTACCTCCAGCTCCAGAAAGATCGTTCGACCACGGTTTGAGGCTACGCGAGAGACGGCCCGTGCCGCCTTTCGAGCACCTCACCGCAGTCGGGGCCGCTGGTCAGCCGACCGCCCTTTCTCGGGGCCCGCCTTTCCGGCGGGTGGACCGGCCCTCTGCCGCCATCCTCATCCTCCCTCGATGAAGGGGTAGATGCGTGTGAAATCGGCTCCGGGCTCCGCCCTGGCGAAACGACCCCAGACCGACTCGGTCACTCTCCCCGAGGACCGACGGCGCACCGAGTTCGTCGACCGCTAGGAGATACAGCTTCAAGTCCTTGGACATCAGTGAGTTGGCGAAGCCCGCGGCGTAGCGGCCGGTGAGGACGTGGTTCGGGAATTTGTCGCTGGTGGCGGCGCTCTGCCCGCTCGAGGCGTCGATGACCTCAAGCATGAGCCCCATGTCGAGGCCGACGGACAGGCCGAAGGCGACGGCCTCGCTGGTGGCAGCGAGCGCGGTGGCAGAGAGGAAATTGTTGGCCAGCTTCAACGCCTGCGCCATGCCGGGTCGGTCGCCGACCCGGCGACGACGGTCGCTCAACCCGGCCAGCACGGGTTCCACCGCGTGGCAAGCCGTTTCCGGTCCGGCATACATGACGGACAGCGTGCGGGCCCGCGCCCCGGCGACGCCGCCCGACACCGGCGCGTCCACGTAGGCGACTCCCGCCGCCCGCAGGAGATCGTCGATCGCCGCGCGCGGCGGCCACGCCGACCGTCGAGGTGTCGACGACGCTGGCGGCGCGCCGTCGGGGAGCACCCGCGATGCCCCGCGCGACCTCCTCGGACACGCTCCCGTCCGGCAGGCTCAGCACCACCACGTCGACACGACCCGCCAATTCGACGACATCGGTGACGAACTGGGCACCCTCCGGGTTCCGTCCGGGTCCGGAGACGTCATGGCTGACGACATCGTGGCCCACTCCCACGAGGTTGGCCGCCAGGACGCTGCCCATGTTGCCCAGACCGACGAAACCAACTGTCGCCACGGTCACCCCTCCTTCTGCTCTTCGGCCCGCTCGGCCAGGAGCGCACTCCTGGCCGAGACCCCCGCCGGCGCGCCGCAGTAGGCAGCGATCTGGAACAGGAGCTCGTCGAGCTCGTCGTCGGTGACCCCGGTCCGTGACCGCGCGCTGACGTGCAGCCGGAACTCGTCCATGCGACCGAGTGCCGCGGTCATCGCCAGCACCACGAGGCTCCGGTCGCGCGTGCTGAGTGCGCCTCCGCGCGTCCACACCCCCCATGCCATCGACGTGAGGTAGTCCGAGAACTCCCGCAGGGCCGGGTTGGGGTCGCTCGTCTGGGCATCGACGTACGCGTCACCGAGCATCGCCCGGCGCATCGCACGTGACGCCTCGAACTTCTCGTCTTCGGCCATTGTGCTCTCCTGTTCGCTCCCCGCGATCCTGGCGTACGGGCCCGGGGACGCACCGTCACCACGCCGACCGGTCAGGGGACGGCCGCGCATTTGTCCTGCTCATGGCAGAGAACTTCAATGTACTGGATTGAGAACGTGCGTGCAGACGAGCGGGACGGGAGGGAAGACACTGCGGCCGGGTACCCACCAGGTGGGGTCCCTCAGGCGACGTGACGCTCGACGTAGACCCCGAAGACGGATTCGAGCGCCCGCATCGACTCGCCGACGCTCACGTGGTGGCGCGCCGCCTCGACGAGAGCAGGCATCAGGTTGACGGCCGGGTCGGCCGCGTCCTTGGCGATGCGGGCGAGGGAGTGCCGGACGGCGTCGTCGTCTCTCGCCTGCTTGACGGCGGCGAGGCGCTCCAACTGCTCGGTCTCGACGTCGGCACCTATGGAGAGAGTCGAGGGCGCCACGCCGTCGTCCTCCACGTATCCGTTGACACCGACCATTGTCCACTCGCCCTTCGCGATCTTCGACTGGAAGGCGTATGCGGCGTCCGCGATCTCCGCGACGAACCAGCCGTCCTCGATGCAGGCGATGACGCCGTCGAGCACCGAACCCGAGCCAGCTTCCACGAGGTGTGCGAACATCTCCTCGGCCCGGCGCTCGAGCTCGTCGGTGAGCTCCTCGACGTACCACGAGCCGCCGAGGGGATCGGCCACGTGCACGACACCGCTCTCCTCGGCGATGACCTGCTGGGTGCGCAGGGCCAGGCGGGCGGCGTGCTCGGTGGGAAGCGCCAGCGCCTCATCGAAGGCGTCGGTATGCAGGCTCTGGGTCCCGCCCAACACGCCGGCCAGCGCCTCGATCGCCACCCGGACGAGGTTCACCTCGGGCTGTTGGGCGGTGAGGGACACGCCGGCGGTCTGGGTGTGGAAGCGCAGTTGGCACGAACGCCCGTCGGCCGCCCCGTAGTGCACGCGCATCCAGCGGGCCCAGATGCGACGAGCGGCCCGGTACTTGGCGATCTCCTCGAAGAAATCGCTGTGCGCGTTGAAGAAGAAACTGAGTCGCGGCGCGAAGTCGTCCACCGCCAACCCCGTCGCCATGGCCGCCTCGACGTAGGCGAACCCGTTGGCCAGAGTGAACGCGAGCTCCTGGGCGGCTGTCGAGCCCGCCTCGCGGATGTGGTAGCCCGAGACCGAGACGGGATGCCAGCGCGGCAGCTCGGCCGAGCAGAACCGCATGACGTCGGTGACCAGTCGCACAGAGGGACGCGGCGGGAAGACGTACTCCTTCTGGGCCTGGTACTCCTTCAAGATGTCGTTCTGGATGGTGCCGGAGAGGGCGGCCCGGTCGACGCCGGTCCGGTCGGCCACCCCCACGTACATGGCGAGCACCGGAGCGGCCGGCGAGTTGATCGTCATGGACGTCGACACCTTCCCGAGATCGATGCCCGCGAACAGCGTCTCCATGTCGTCCTGGGTGTCGATGGCGACGCCGGCCCGTCCCACCTCGCCGTGCGCCCACGGATCGTCGGAATCGCGCCCGAGGAGCGTGGGCATGTCGAAGGCCGTCGACAGCCCGTCGCCGCCGGCACGGAGCAGCTCCTTGAAGCGTCCGTTCGTGTCGGCCGCCGATCCGAACCCGGCGAACTGGCGCATCGTCCACAGGCGGGAGCGGTACATGGAGGCGTAGGGCCCGCGGGTGTAGGGGTACTGGCCGGGCAACTCCGCGCCCTCGGGTCCGTACACCGGTTCCACCGGAACGCCCGACATCGTCTCGAAGCGTGCCGGCCGCCGCGGCGAGCTCTCGAATTGCTCCTGCCAGGTCTTCCGGTCCGCCACGCCTACAGATTACTTCAACGTCAAACTAGTTTCCACCCGGCCGTACCTCGAAGTCGCCGGCGGCACGACGAAGGTCCGCCAGCAGGTCAAACAGCTGCCCGACCGTCGGCGCCGACACGCCGAGGTCCGTGAAGACCTGCTCGTTCATGGCGACCGTGGCCTCCGAGGCGCTCCGCCGTCCCGCCGCCGTCAGGAAGGCCAACGTGCCCCGCCCGTCGTCCGGATTCGACCGGCGCGTGACCAGGCCATCCCCCTCCAGACGGTCCACCGCATTGGTCACGCTGGCCGCGTTGACCTGGAGACGCTCGCCGATCTTGCCCAGGGGCAGGGTCCCCCGGCGGGAAAAGGACAGCAGCATGAGCACCTCGTAGCGGGCAAACGTGAGTCCCAGCGGGCGCAGGACGGCGTCAGCGCGGGAGAGAAAGATCTGCTGCAGCCGCATGATCGAGGTGACGAGCGCCATCGCGGGCGCCTGGTCCGTCCATCCGTGCAGGCCCCACTGGCGCTCCGCCTCGGCGATCGGGTCGAAACTCAGCCGTCGCGATTCGGCCACGGGCGCACGCTAGACGTTCATGTGATCATTGGGGCCACGAGGGCTTCCTGCCTCAGGAAACGGCCATCCGTGGTCTTCGATCTCGCTGCTCCGAGCGATCTCTCGAGCCGTTGGTCGCTCGCGTTGGGATGCGGAGCTTTGCATCAGGTGATCGCGACGGGCCACACTGCGAAAGCATCGGTCTCTGGTCGGGTGGACGGCCGGTCCCTCGCCGGGCCGGCCGTCGCTGCGACGGAGCAACCGGCAGCACAAGTGGTCTAACGGACGGACAGGACTTTCGATGACACGCTTCCCGCAGGGCTTCCTCTGGGGCGCGGCGACAGCCGGCCACCAGGTCGAAGGGGGCAATGTCAACGCCGACCTCTGGCCGATGGAGTGGGTCGAGAACTCGACGTTCAACGAACCATCCGGTGACGCCTGCGACCACTACCACCGCTACCCCGAGGACATCTCGACGCTCGCCGAGCTCGGGCTCAACGCCTACCGCTTTTCCCTCGAGTGGTCGCGGATCGAACCCGAGGCCGGCTTCTACTCGCGCGCCGCACTCGACCACTACCGACGCATGATCGAGAGCTGCCTGAACCTGGGCATCACGCCAGTGGTGACGTACAACCATTTCACCGTCCCACGCTGGATGGCCGGGCGAGGCGGCTGGAGCGCGGCCGATGCCCCCGCGCGTTTCGCCGAGTATGCGTCCCGCGTCACCGGGCACCTCGGCGACCTGATGTCGTGGGCCTGCACGCTGAACGAGCCGAACCTGATGGCGATGATGCGGAGCACGGGTGTCCTGGCCATGGGCGCGGAGATCGCGGGCCGGCACCGGATCCCGTCGAGGCGCCCGCAGGCGTCGGAGGCTTCGACCCCATGCGCTGGCGGATGGGAATCGTGGCGGCGGATGTCGAGCAGATGGCGGCCGCCCATCGCCTGGCGGTGCAGGCCATCAGGGCGATCAAGCGGACCATCAGGACGGGGTGGACCCTGGCCCTCGTCGACCTCCAGGCGGCGGATGGAGGGGAGGAGCGGTGGCTCGAGGCGCGCCGACTGGGTCAGACCGACTGGCTTTCGCTCTCGGCCGGCGACGACTTCGTCGGGGTGCAGACCTACTCCCGGACGCGCATCGGACCAGACGGCCAACTCCCGGTGCCGGAAGGGGCGGCCACCATGCAGACCGGCTGGGAGGTGTACCCCGAGGCGCTCGGCCACACGGTCCGGTTGGCCGCCGAGCACGCCGGGGTCCCCATCCTCGTGACGGAGAACGGCATGGCGACCGACGACGACGAGGCGAGGATCGCCTACACCCGTGGCGCGCTCGAAGGGCTGGCCCGGTGCATCGATGACGGGATCGACGTGCGCGGGTACATCCACTGGACGCTGCTCGACAACTTCGAATGGAACGCCGGCTACTCCAAGACGTTCGGCCTCATCGGCGTCGAGCGCGAGACCTTTGCCCGTTCGGTCAAGGCGTCGGCCCACTGGCTGGGCCAGGTGGCCCAGCGCAACGGCCTGGGCTGAAGCAGGGAGGACCCTGCGTCAGCGGCGATCGGACGCCTGCGGCCCGTCGACCTCGAAACCGACCCGTTCGATGTCGGGGGCCGTCGCCCCAGATCGAAGCCGTACACGCCTGCCGCGTTCTCGCAGAGGATCTTGCGGGCTACGGCGCGCTGATATTCGGATCTTGCAACAACGCTCGAGTATGGACTTCGGTCCCGGGGAAGATCGATTCGAAGTGGGGATAATCGACGCCGAACATGGCGTTGTCGCACCCGATGGCGAACGGCTCGTACTCGGCGCTCGGACGTGCCAGCTCGGCGAGGGGGACCTGGTCCTCGGTGAATGGTGAAATGCCGGCGAAGCAGTTGGAAGCCCAGTACTCGTGGGCCGAGCCCGTGAATTGACGCATGCGCTGCAGCGTCTGGGCCCATCCGGTCCAGTCGTCGCCCCAGGACAGCCGACGGTCCAGCTTGCGGATGGTGGGGGCGATCCAATCCGCCTCCGTCTCCACGAAGGCGACTCGGAGGTCCGGGAAGCGCTCGAACACTCCTCCGAGGATCATCTGCGCGAGCGAGCGCCCGGAGTAGAAGGAGTGCTCGAGCGCGAGCGTCATGATGGCGGCGAACCCCGGAGGCCCGTAGGTGGGCGCCCCTGAACCGCCGTGCTGGCTGATCGGGAGGTCGATCTCGACGCAGGTTGCCCACACGGGGTCGAGCGCGGGATCGAAGAAGAAGGTCCCGCCTGGAAGCAGTGCGGGCATCATGACTCCACCCAGGCCGTGCTCCTTGGCCCAGCGGATATCCCCGACCGCCAGTTCGACATCGTCGAACGAGACGAGGGCCTGGCCGGCTCGACGGCCCGGGGTCTGCGTGCAGAAGTCGGCGAGCCAGCGGTTGTAGGCCAGCCGCGCTTGACGGTTGAGACCAGGGTCCGAGAACGTGCCGACGTCGTCCGCCGGCCTGCTCTGGAACGGCAGCCCGTTCGGGAACAGCACCTCGGCCACGACGCCCTGGCTCTCCATGTCCTTGAGACGGAGGTCCGAGTCCCACTGTGAGGTCGGGTCGAGGCTCGGGCTCAGATTCCCGCTCTCGGGCGCCCCGGCAGCCTCCTCGGCTCTGACCCACTCGTCGAAGACGTCGAGGTATTGCTTCTCGACGTAGTTCCGGTAGTCACTCCGTGAGGCCCGGACGTGTCCGTCCACCGAGATGATCGTGGTCTTCGACATCGTCCCCCCTTTCAGCACGTCTGCTCGTGCCCGTGCTCATGCTAACGATTGCAGCAGGTGAGAACCTGGCTGAGGCACCCGGGCGGACGGCGGGTGGTGGGCCGCCGGCCTCAGCGGGCCGCGCCCTCGTACGTCGTGGTGCCGGGCCTCTGGTCATGCCGGGCGCCGTCGGGCAGGACGACTTCGGCCTCCGTGCCCGGCGGCACGGTGACCGTCAGGCGGAGGGAGGATCCATCGAGGTGCCAGGCCGACTCGAGCCGGCCGTACGGGGAGTCGTGCACCGCCTCGGCCCATGTGAGCTCTCCACCGGGTCGGGGCTCGACCCGGAAGCGCCGGTAGGCGGGGTACTCGTCGAGCAAGGTGATGCCGGCGACGTAGTTGTGCAGGAACGAGATGACGGCGCCCTTGCTGTAGTGGTTCAGCGACTCGTGCGGCGCGCCGTCCGTGTCGATGCCCTCCCACAGCTCCCACACCGTCGTCGCCCCGCGTGCAACCATGGCGAGCCACGAGGGCGGCGTGTCCTGCAGGAGCAGCTCGTAGGCCACGTCGAGATGGCCGGTGTCGGCCAGGACGGGCAGCAGGTACGGCGTGGCCAGGAAGCCGGTGCCGAGGTGCGTCCCGGCCTCCCGTATCAGTGCGACCAGTCGCTCCGCCGTGGGCGACCGGAGCTCGTCGGGAACCAGGCCGAAGGCGAGGGCCCGCACGTGGTTCGCCTGGGTGTCCGGCGTGAGTGCGCCGTCGGGGCCGATGAACTCGGTACGCCAGGCCTCGAGCACCTTCGCGGCCAGGTCCTCGAAGCGGGCGGCCTCGGTATCGTGGCCGAGCAGCCGGCCGATGCGGGCGGCCAGTGCGGCCGAGTGGTGGAGGAACGCGGTCGCGACGGAGCCCTGATCGATCCGCATGTGATCGTCGGACTGCGCACCGGGCTCGAGCCATTCACCCCAGTGGTACCCACCGTCCCACAGGAATTCCTCATGGGATGCGGGCTGCGGGCGGGCCTCCGCCCGGCCGGGGTACCGCAGCGTGCGCGCCGCCGTGGCGGCGAAGTCGACCCACGTCACCATCGAAGGCCAGACCTCGGCCAGCACATCCCGGTCCCCGTAGGCGCGCCACATCTCCCATGGGACCATCACGACCGCGTCGCCCCACCCCGATGACCCTTGCCGGAACAACCAGTGCTCCGAGGTCGGCATGCGCTGGCGCAGCGCGTCGGGCACGTAGTTGGTGATCCGGCCGTCGTCCAGCTGCTCGGCCATCAGGTCCCGCAACCACTTGAGCGAGAAGCCGGCGACGTCGTAGAGGAAGGCGCCGGTGGGAATGAACAGCTGCCAGTCACCGGTCCAGCCAGCCCGCTCGCGCTGCGGGCAGTCGGTCGGTATCTCGCAGGCGTTGTCGCGGAACGACCACTCGGTGATGTCGTGGAGCCGGTTCAGCCGCTCGTCGCTGCAGCGGAACCATCCCGTGCGGCGGAGGTCGGTGTGCACGACGACTCCGGCGACGTCGTCGGGGGTGAGCCGGCCGGGATGCCCCTCGATGCGCGGCGAACTGGAAGCCGTGCGTCGTGTGGCGCGGTTCGAACACCTCCCCCGGGCTCCCCGCAGCAATGACGCGGTCGATCATGCCGACGTGCTTCTGCTCGCCGAGGAAGTCGGGCGAGAGATGGTCCTGGGTCACGTCGCCGGCCTCATTCAGGAACTCGCCGTGCACGATGGTCAGTTCGGTGCCGGCGGGCCCGAGATCACTCAGGCGCAACCAGCCGTTGATGTTCTGCCCGAGGTCGACAACCTGACGATCGGGGTGGGGACGGGTGACGGCGACCGGACGGAGCTCCTGCACCCGGCGTGTCGGCGGGGCCGGGGAGTAGGCCAGGCGCCCCAGGCCATGGTCGGCGACGGAAACGGGTTGCCATGCCGTGGGCCGGGCCCGGTGGTCCTCGCTCTGCCCCGCCATGAGGTCGGCGGTCAGCAGCGGCCCGGTGGCCGACCTCCATTGCGGGCCACTGGTGATGACGACATCGCCGGCATGCAGCTGCCCGAGGAAGGCAAGCGCGCTGCCGTAACCATCGGCCAGCTGGAAGAAGCCCGTGTGCCCGCGCCACCAGCCGTCGGAGAGCACGACCTCCCACTCGTTCTCTCCGCTGACGAGAAGGTCCCCCACGTCGTAGACCTGGACGTGCAACGTGGTCGGGTAACTGGTGAAGCCCGGCGCCAGCTCGACGTCTCCGACACGCCGGCCGTTGAGGAACGTCTCGTAGATCCCGTGCGCCGTGGCGTAGATCCTGGCTTGGGCCGCAGGTGCCGGCAGTCGAAAGGTGTGGCGCAAGATGTGGGCGGACCGTTCGGCTTCGTACGGTTCGATCCAGCGGGCGACCCAGTCGGATTGTTCGAGCAGTCCCGTCTCGAACCGGGCCGGCCTCGACCATTCGCTCTCGCCACCGTCCGTCCAGACCTTGACCCGCCAGACGACCCGCTGCCGGGAAGCCAGCGTGTCCCCGGGCCATGGGACGAGCACACAGTCTTGCGACTCGAACCGACCCAGATCACGGCCGTCGATCTCGATGGCGTGGGCCTCTTGGCGCGTGGAGCCGGCGGGGAGCCGCCACGAAAGGCGCGGGCGGCGCTCGCCGAGACCGAGGACGGAGGCGCCGAGATGCTCGACCCCGAGGTGCGACGGTGCGTTCACGTGGACGAGGTCATGATCTCTCTCGTGCCAGCGTACGACTTCGGGCATTTGGCGTCGACCTTGGAACCCTGTCCAAGGGTCTGCCGCAAGACAAGTCGCGCAATCGGTGGATCAGGCTACTGGCGTGAGGAGCCGACCCGGCCCCTTGTAACCTCGTGCGTGAACTTCTTTCGCCGCCGATTCCGAGGGACCGGTCGGGCCAGAGGTGGACGGCCGAGTTCCTGCCAGGTTGCATCCGCCGATTCGCCACGGGCGGCGATCACCTCCGCGGCGTTCACATCGGCGTGCTCCTCATGCCCGCACTTCGTGCACGAAAAGCGGGTCCGGTGGCGATTGGCGGCATCGAGGTTCCCACAGCAGATGCAGGTGCGGCTCGTGTTCTTCGGATCGACCTTGTAGACCCTGCGCCCAGCCTCTTCCGCTTTGACTTGGATCCAGTAGGCGAGCCTTCCGAGCGCCGCGTCGGACAACTGCGGTTCAGGCCGCTCTTGGCCGAGACTCCTTTCCCGGGGTGCTCGAGTGTCCCCTGTGCCGATCTGGTCATGTTCTTGAGATGGAGGGCCTCGATGGCGATGACGTCGAAGCGTTCGACGATGTCGATGGCCGCATGTCTCGCCCAGTTCCCAGAGCGCTGACGGGCGCGGCGGTAGGCCTTGGCGACCTGGCGGTTGCACGTGTTCCACTCGGGCCCGAAGCGCTCGTGGGTCTCGCGCGGCGCTGAAGGGCTGCGATCTCGTCTCTTGAGCGAGCCAAGAACTTCGGCATCTCGAGCAGCGTGCCGTCCGAGAGCGCCGCGGTGACCCAGATACCACGGTCCACGCCGCCCACCTGGTGCTTCGTGGCCAAGGCCTTGGTGGAGACGCCTCTGAATCCGACACAGGCCCGAAAGGCCCCCGACCTGGTCTTGGTGATGCTGAGGGTCCGTGGCTCCCCGCCGCGAGCGGTCAGGCGACGCAACTGGGAGAGGGCGGGTCGCGCCAGGCGATCCCTCCACCCCTTGGACATAGAGGGCGGGGTCGTCCGGTCCAGACCACGCAGGGCCCAGCCAACCGGTTCGTCGTAGAAGACGGCGAGGAATCGACGGTGGGACTTGAAACGTGGGAACCCGGGTGTCTCGCCGTCTCTCATCCGGCGGAAGAAGCCGGCGAACGCCTCGTCGGCACGAGAATCGCCCCGCGGACGAACTGGTTCCCGAACGAGGCGACATCGGGACGCAGCACCCGCAGCCCGGGGATCTCGTTGAACTCGTCGAAGCGCCTGATCGAGGCCTTCGCCGTCCTCCAGGCGGTCCTGCGGTGCTCGACGACCGCGTTGTAGGTCTCCCGGCTGAGAGAGACCAGCTTCGAGAGCGTCGGCCCCTCGCCCTCCCGGGACCAACGAGAACTCTGCCTTGCGGTGGAGGGACTAGTCGGTGCCGTCCACGACCAGGAGGGCGTTGCCCACCCGCACGGCCTGTCTGTCCGAGGCGATCACGAAGGTGGACGGTATCTGGCAGGTGTGACACCTCCTGAGTGGGGGAGTCGGGTCCCCGCCGGCCACGGCTTCGCGGATCTGTCTTCTGGAGCGCCCTAACATCGGCGGCGACAGGTCTCAGGAGGACGAACATGCGAACGGTCGTCGTCAGAGCTTCGGCGGGCTCGGGCGCTGTCTCGGCGTCGGGCTCACCCACACGCGGGGCCCGGACTGCGCTGCTGGCCCGACGGCAGCAGCGGCTCGAGAGCGCCGCCGAGGAGGCCGGTCCCGGGACGCTCGCCCTCACCTGTGACGTGACGAGCACCGAGTCATGCCAGTCGGCCATCAACCAGGCCGCCGAGGGCCTCGGCGGCATCGACGCCCTCGTCTACACGCCCCGGATCGGGCCCCTGGCCCGCCTGGTCGACACCGACGCCGAGACGTGGAGGCGGGTCCTCGACACCAACGTCATCGGTGCGGCGCTGGTGACGGCGGCAGCCATCCCTCATCTCACGGAGTCGTCCGGCACCACGGTCTACCTCTCGTCGGTCGGCACCGCGTCGATGACCCCCCCGTGGCCGGGCCTCGGCGCCTACGCAGTCAGCAAGGCGGCGCTCGACAAGCTGGTCGAGGCCTGGCGGGGTGAGCACCCGACCGTGGGGTTCACGAGGGTCGTCGTGGGCGAGTGCATGGGCGGCGAGGGCGACTCCGTGCCCGAGTTCGCCAACGGGTGGGACCAAGAGCTGGCGGCCGAGGTCATGCAGGTGTGGTTGGACCGCAATTACATGAGCGGTGCCTTCGTGGGGATCGAGGACCTCATCGCCATCGTCGACTCGCTCCTACGCCAAGGCGGCAGCGTCGCCATTCCTTCGGTCACGGTTGCCTCCCGGGCCACCGGGGACGGCTGAGCTCGTCGCTCACCGGCCGATGAG
>CAVTUE010000015.1:0-92233 GCA_963737805.1 uncultured Acidimicrobiaceae bacterium | reverse complement strand
AGAGTCTTCGGGTCCAGCAGATATGGCTGTTACGCCCGTGAGCCCCACCACAGGTTGGGGACTGTCGTCGGTTAGGGGAGGGGACGGCCCTGCAATGCCGTCGCCCAATGCCCCCATATTTGCTCCCCAGGCTTCGACCGTTCCGTTGCTCAAGAGGGCTAACTCGGCTCCGAGGCCAGCTACAGAAGATAGTGCTGTCACGTTGGAGAGTCCCGGGACATGGATCGGCAACAGGGCTTCATTCGGAGTCATCGAGCCGATCCCCAATTGGCCGAACTTGTTCAATCCCCAGGTCTTGACGGTCCCATTACCCATCAAGGCGACGCTTGCGTTGTCGGAGGGTGAGACAGAGGTGGCTCCCGTGAGGTCTCTGATCGAAACCGGCACGCGACTGGTGCTCTGCGGGCCGTTTCCGAGGTAGGCCTGACCCCACCCATATGTGTGCTTTGGAGTCGAGGTCTTGGCGGCCCCGGAGGTTGACTTCGTGTTGGAAGCCGCTCCAGCAATCCCGTTCGATGTAATCGCAACGACACTGACTGCCCCGAGTATGACGGTAACGGCAATCGACACCCGTACGGCGCAGGCCCGATCCTTCAGGAATGGTCCGCTTCTGACCCGCCGGCAATGAGGCCTGCATGCCGGAGAAGCCCTCCGACGCATCACGAACGGCCTATGGGCTGCGCCAGTGTCAGGCTCACCAAGCTTGAGCGCGCTCGGAGAAACGAGACCCTCGCCACGACGTTCGACCACGACCACAGCTCCCGCAAATCGTCGCAAGACTCTCTGCACGCGCCACCGCCTTCTCAACCCTCCCTGCATGCCAAACAGGGGTTCCGTGAAACGGGGGTTTACCACATGTGGGCCACCGGCGCGCAAATGGTGGCGAATGATTGGAGTCGGAAAGGCGAAATGCCCCAGTTCATTGAGCGTCGACGGTCGTGTCGCACCTCGCAGGTATAAGGGAGGACGTACGCGGAGCATGTGGTCACGGAGGTGGAGCCGATGAACGTCCAGTTCGTAACGAGTGTCGCCCCGATCGTGCGAGATGCTGATGCCTCTCGATCGTTCTACGGGGACGCCTTGGGCCTGTCCTTTGAAGGTGAAGATGGCGACTACGTGTTCACCCACGAGCTCGAAGGGACCAAGCACTTCGGCCTGTGGCCGCTTTCGGAAGCGGCGAACGCCTGTTTCGGCACCAGCGAATGGCCTGTCGAGATCCCTGCACCCCAGGCCAGCATCGAGTTCGAGGTCGCTGACGTCCCCGCTGCGGCCGCCGAACTCACTACGAAGGGCTATCGGCTGATCCACACTGCCCGAACGGAGCCCTGGGGCCAGATCACCGCTCGGCTGTTGAGCCCGGAGGGATTGCTCGTCGCCGTGTGCTACTCCCCACCGTTCCACGACACATAGGACGGCTGAACGTCGGTCCCCTCATGGAGCGGCTTGACGGACGCTCTCGACGCCTAGTTCGGCGACATCTCCTACTGCCCCTACTGCCCCCAGACAGTCGCCGGGACGGCGATTTTCTGTCTCTCAAAAGGAAGAAGTGTCCCGGTCGTCATCGACCCGGATGTCCAACCCAGCGAAGACCCCTTTGGCCAGCGGGAGAACCTGAGCGCTGTCAATGACGACGTCTCGAAGGTATTCGCTGCCCTTGATCTCCGAGAGAACCGACCCGTGAAAGCGCGCCTTCGGCAGCCTTGCCTGGGATACATCGGCTCCGGTCAGGTTGCAATCGAAGAAGCACGTAGCCGTCAACTGCGCTGAGTAGAACTCAGCTCGCTCGAGGTTGACATGATCGAAGAGAACCCGATCACCTTTGGCCATTCGAAGGTTCCCATCGTCAAGCCTCACATCAGAGAAGCTGACGTCTTGCATTTGGGCTCCCGGCAGCAGTGCGCCCGACATACGGCATCCCTTGAATGCCACGCGCGTGAGGGAGGCCTCTCCGATATCCGCGCCCGAGAAGTCGCATGCCTCCACCACGACATCTACCAGACGAAGGCGGTTGAGATCAGCCGCTGTGAATGAAGAATGAACGATATGCGAGTCCTGAACCATCAGACCTTCGAGATCGCGTTCAGAGAAGTCTCCCTGAAGGGTGATGTGATCGATCTCGGATCCGGTCGCGAGAGCGAGGTTCAAGTCGGACGGCAAATCGGAGGGAAGACGGGGAAGTGTCGGTCGGTCGCTTCTCGCACGAGCCATTCGTCTGAGGATAGGTGTGAGAACGGGGGCGAGTTCAGAACACTCACCTGGACGGTGGTATACCTCGACTACTTCGCGGAGGTTGGTCTCAACGGTCACGGTCCAACCGGAATATTTGGGGGATGGACGTAGGTCAGAGACCTCCGACAGGACTAGTACGAGTAGCGAAGCTCGCGGACCCAGCCGACGACGAGCGCCACCGCCGAGAGGAGCAGCACCGGGAGATCTCCCCAGTGGTCGTAGGGGGTCATGCCGCGCCGGAGGGCGACGGTGGCGAACAGCACCTCGCGCCGGCCGAGCGTGCTGCGCTGGACGACGACGCCACGCTGCGTGACCACGGCGCTGAACCCCGTCGGGGCGGCCTGGACCAGGTCGCGACCCGTCTCGACGGCCTGCACGGCCGCGGCGGCCATCTCCTGTGCCGGCACCTGGGAGGTGCTGTAGGACGAGGTGTTGGTCGGCACGGCGAGCAGCTCGGCTCCCGCTCGCACGGACTCGTGGCTCCGCCCGGAATAGAAGATCTCGAACGAGACCAACAGACCGAGGGCCCCGGCGGGCGTGCGCAGCAGGCCGGTGCCGCGACCGGAGACGGCGTCGAGGGGTACGCCCGAGAGGTCGGCGAAATGGGCGAAGAAGGAGCGCAACGGCACGTACTCGCCGAAGGGCACCCGGTGCACCTTCTCGAACGCGCCGACGATGTGGCCGCCGGGCCCCCAGGCCACGATCTCGTTGCGGAAGCTCGTGGCCGAGGCCGGCTCGGTCACGCCGACGACGAGCGTCGTGCGGAGCTCCCTGGCCAGGCGGCCCAGATAGGCGGCCTGGGGCGAGCCCGCCAGCGGCCGGTCGAGCGCCACGACGTCCTCGGGCCACAGCACGAGACGGGGGGGAGGGTGGGCGGAGGCCACGGCGAACGTGGCCGCCACCTGTGCCTCGTAGACCGAGGAGGGCGAGACCTCCTGCTTGCTCAGGCCCCGCTGCCCACCCCCCTGCACCAGGGCAACGCGCACGGTGCGGACGGGCGCACCACCGTCAGGCGCGAGCGCGCCCGCGACGGCCAGGGCGACGACCCCCGCTGTGATCGCGACGGCGCCGACGGCCGACGGCCCGCCGGCGTGGCGGCGGCAGGCCCAGATGGCGGTGCTCAGGGTGGCGAGCGCAACCCCGCCGGCCCACACGCCGGCGGTGATGAGGAGGGGGCCGCCGAGCCGGGCCAGCTCGACCAGCGGGCCGCGCGCCTGGCCGAGGAAGACACCGCCCAGCGGGAGACCGCCGAAGGGCCATGTCATGCGGATCGCTTCGGCCAGCGTGCAGGCGCCCACGAAGGCCGGCGCCCGGCCGCGCCGGGGCGGTGTCGCCGCCGCCGCGGCGGCGAAGAAGAGCGCCTCGAGCACGACGAGCACGACGGCGCCGTACCAGTTGAAGGAGCGGGCCCAGGCGAGACCGATGGCATCGCAGCCCAGCCCGGCGAGCCATCCCGACCAGATGCGGGTCCGCAGCGGGAGCCCGCCCAGGCGCCAGTAGAGGAGCGCGGCGCCCACGAGCCCCAGAGGCCACCAACCCCATGGCGGGAGCGAGAACGCGAGCAGGACACCCGCCACGACCGAGGGGGCGGCCACGCCGCCCCGGCGCGGCCGGCCCCTCACAAGAGCGCGTGAGCCGCGGCCCGGCCGCTCGCGATGCAGGCGGGGATCCCGACCCCGTGGTACGCCGCACCGGCCACGGCGACGCCCCCGAGGCGGGCCAGCGCAGCCTCGATGCCGGCCGTCCGCAGCAGGTGGTGCACCCGGTACTGCGGGAAGGCGCCGGGGAAACGCACCACGAGGGCGTCGGCCGGCTGACCGCTGACGCCCATGAGCGCGCCCAACTCCTCCCAGGCCCGCTCGGCCACCTCCCGTCGCTCCACCCGGCGGCGCGGGTGTCGTCGATGCGGCCGAGGGAGGCGCGCAGCAGCACCTCCCCGTGCCGCTCGAGCTGCGGCCACTTGCGGTCGAGGTAGGTGCACGCGGTGACGGCCCAGGGGTCCCGTCCCTTGTGCGGGCCGTGGCGCGGGACCAGGAACCCCGTCCCGTGCAGCGTCGACGCGATGTCGTCCGCGCCGACGCGGAACGTCGCCAGCACGACCGAGGCGTAGTCGATGGCGTCCAGCAGAGCGGCCACCTCGTCGTCGCAGTGGCGCAGGAGGTTCGCCGTCGCCGGCGCCGGCGTCGCCAGCACCACGGCGTCCGCGGCGACGACGTCCGTGCCGGACCCCACGGTCCAGCCCCCCGGTACCCGCTCGAGCCGGTCGGCCGGTGCGGAGAGCCGGAAGTCCACTCCGCGCTCGCGCAGCGCTGTGGCCAGCGCACGTACGAGCGACGCCATGCCCCCGTCGAGCGACCAGAAGAGCGGCGGCCCGTCGGGGTCGGGAGTCGGCACCTCGGCGCGCAGCGCTCGCATGAGACCGCCCCTGCGCTGGGCGGCCGCCAGCAGAGGCGGGTAGATGGCGGCGGCCGACATGTCGTCGACCGAGCCGGCGTGGATGCCGCCGATGAGCGGATCGACCAACGTGTCGACGACACGCCGGCCGAGCTTGTGCGCCACGAGGGGGCCGATGGAACGGTCGCCGATCGGCCCGCGGGTGTCGGGCCGGGGCAGCACGGCGTCGCGGGCGAGGCCGAGCGCGCCGCGCAGCGCCGAGGATGCCGGAGCGGGCCGTCGGCCAGAACCGAGTCGGGATCCCGAGCGCGTGCCCCTCGGGCAACGTGCGCAGGCGGCCGCGGGACCACACCGACGCGCCGCGGGCGGCGATCGGCACGAGCACGTCCGCGAGCCCCACCTCGCGGCACAAGTCGACGGCCTCGCGCCGGCGGCCCAGGAAGCCGTCGGGACCGACATCGACGACCCGGCCCCCCAACTCCTCGCTCTGCAGCGGGCCGCCGAGGCGCGACGAGGCCTCGAGCAGGGTGACGGAGGGTGCGTCCGGCCGGCGCCCGGAGCCACCTGTCAGCTCCCAGGCCGCGGTCAGGCCGCTGATGCCGCCACCGACGACGACCACCCGCCGCGCCGTCACGTCAGGGCGCCCTGTCCGCCCCGACGATCAGATCGGCCAGGGTGGCAATGAAGACCGGGTCGTCATTGAGCGACGAGGTGCGCGCGTAAGCGAGGCCGTTCGCCGCCGCGACGCCCGCCAGCTCGACGTCGAGGTCGTAGAGCACCTCGAGGTGGTCGGCCACGAACCCGATCGGGCAGACGACGACCGCGTCCGTTCCGCCGTCGGCGGCGAACTGGCGCACCAGGTCGCGCACGTCGGGCCCGAGCCATGGCTCGGGGGTCCGGCCCGCGCTCTGCCAGGCCACGAACCACTCCTCGAGCCCGGCGGCCTCCGCCACCAAGCGAGCGGACTCGGCCAGCTGCTCGGGATAGGTGTCGCCGGTCTCGCGGATGCGCGCCGGCAGCGAGTGCGCGGTGAAGACGACCTTGGCCCCGACGGCGACGGTGCCGAGCGCGTCCTTGACGCGTGCGGCCAGGAGGGCGACCAGCGACGGCTGGGCGTACCACGGTGGCACGGGCACGAAGGGTGTGCCGACCGAGCGCTGCCGCGGCGCGGTCCAGGTACTCCTGCGAGCCCAGGGACGAGCCGTGGGGTGTGAGGACGAGGCCGATGACGCGTTCGAGCCCGGCCGCCGCCATAGTGGCGGCGGACTCCTCGATCAGGGGGTCGGTGTGCTTGGCGCCGAAGGACACGACGTAGCGGCCCGGTTCCCGCGCCTGGAGCGCCGCGCGCACCGCGTCGACCTGCGCCGCGGTGCGGACGGCCAGCGGCGACACGCCGCCGATGGCGTCGTAGCGTCCTTCCAGCTCGGCCAGCTGCTCGGGCGTCGGCGGGCGGCCGCGGCGAATGCGCGTGTAGAAGGATGCGATCTCGGCCGTGCGCGCCGGGAGTCCCGTGCGCCATGAGCAGCACGCCCGTCGTCATGCCGGCCCGGTCTCAGCGTGCACGAGCTCGACGACGGCGGCCAGGATGCCGGGGTCCGACTCGGGCAGGACGCCGTGGCCGAGGTTGAAGACGTGGCCCGTGCCCGTGCCGTCCGCCGCGCCGGCGAGGACGGCCCGGGTGGCCTCCGCGACGACGGGCCAGGGCGCCAGGCAGAGCGCGGGGTCGAGGTTGCCCTGGAGCGCCCGCCCGGCACCGATGCGCCGACGCGCCTCGTCGAGCGGGACACGCCAGTCGACGCCGACCACGTCGGACCCGGCAGAGCCCATGAGCCCGAGCAGCTCGCCGGTGCCGACGCCGAAGAGGATGGTCGGCACGCCGAGGTCTGCGATGCCGGCGAGGACGGCCCGGGTGGCGGGCAACGCAAAGCGGGTGTACTCGGAAGGCGAGAGCGAGCCGGCCCAGCTGTCGAACAGCTGCACCGCCTGGGCGCCGGCCTCGATCTGCGCCCGCAGCGAGGCCACGGCCATGGCGGCGAGCCGGTCCGTCAGCTGCTGCCACAGCCCGGGGTCCCCGTGCATGAGCGCCTTCACCTTGGCGAAGTTGCGCGACGGACCGCCCTCGACCGCGTAGCTGGCCACGGTGAAGGGCGCGCCGGCGAAGCCGATCAGGGCCACCCCGGACCCTGCCAACTCCCGCCGGACCAGCCCCACCGTCTCGGCGACGTGGGGCGCGTCGACCGCCGGCTCGAACGGCCGCAGGCGGTCCAGGTCGGCCTCGCGGCGGAACGGCTCGGCCACCACCGGCCCCCGGCCCTGCTCCACGTCGACGCCGAAGCCGATGGCGTGCAGGGGCACGACGATGTCGGAGAAGAGAATGGCGGCGTCCACGCCGTAACGGCGCACCGGCTGCATCGTGAGCTCGGCCGCCAGGGAGGCGTCGCCGATGGCGGAGAGGATGGAGCCGTCGCCGCGCGCCGCCCGGTACTCGGGCAGCGACCGACCCGCCTGGCGCATGAACCACACCGGCGTGCGGGTCACCGGCTCCCGGAAGCAGGCCCGCACGAGCTCGGTGCGGGCATCTGCCGCCGGACTCACCCGATCGGCTCTATGACGACGCCCGTCCCGTGGGTGCAGAGCCGGGAGCCGACGTCGCGCGACCGGACGGTCAGACCGAGGACCTCGCCCAGCAGCGACGTCGCCTTGTAGCCGGAAACGTCGTTCATGGTCGAAGTGAGCATGGCAATCCTTTCGGTCGGGCTCATCGTATGCGGAGCCACCCCGGCCGCCCGGGCGTCGGGGGGCGTCTAAACTGAACCGTTTCCCCGTGGGCCGGGGAGGAAGGGGAGAGGTGCCCGAACATCCCGATCTGCAGGATGAGCAGGAGTTCCTCAACCGTGCCTACGACGGGCTGGAGTCCATGCGGGGCGAGGCGCGCCAGATGCTCCAGGGCGTGCTCGACCTGGGCCGGGGCGGCACGTTCCAGTCGCGCACCGAGCGCGACATCGTGGTGCGCACCAGCCTCGCCCGGCTGGAACAGCTCGACATCGGCGACCAGGCTCTCTACTTCGGGCGCATCGACCGCCTCCCCGAACCCGGGCACGACGGCGACTCCCAGAACCCGCTCCTGGGCGAGTCCTTCCACATCGGCCGGCTCGCCGTCTCGGGCCCCGATCACGAGCCGCTCGTGGTCGACTGGCGCGCTCCGGTCGCCGAACCGTTCTACCGGGCCACGGGGCTCGACCCGCAGGGACTGGCGCGCCGCCGCCACCTCGCCGTGCGGGGCCGGGCCGTGCTCGGGCTGGAGGACGAGTACTTCGTCGATCCCGAGGGCCGCGCCGGCTCCATGGCGCCCGCCGGAGCCGGAGGAGCGCAGTTGCGGGACGGCACCGGGGAGCGCCTGCTGTCCGACGGGCTGGTCCTGGGCGGGCCCGGCGCGCTCCTCTCCGCGCTGGGCCAGGCGCGGACGGGGCAGATGGGCGACATCATCGGCACCATCCAGCGCGAGCAGGACGAGATCATCCGCTCGCCGTTGGCCGGAGTCCTCGTCGTGCAGGGCGGGCCCGGCACGGGGAAGACGGCGGTGGCCCTCCACCGCGCCGCCTACCTCCTCTACACCCACCGCTTCCCCCTGGAGCGCCAGGGCGTGCTGGTCGTGGGGCCGAACCCATTGTTCCTGCGCTACATCGAGCAGGTCCTCCCCTCGCTCGGCGAGACAGGGGTCAGCCTGTCGACGGTCTCGGGCCTGGTGCCCGAGGTGCGAGTGCGCGGCGTCGACGATGCCGCGGTGGCCAAGCTGAAGGGCGACGTCCGGATGGTCAAGGTGCTGAACCGGGCCGTGCGGACCCGCCAGCGCCCGCTGCGCCACGACGTCGAGGTCCCCTTCGGAGCGGGCGTGCTGCGGTTGCGTGCGGCGACGACCGAGGACATCGTCGGCATGGCCCGCCGCCGGCCCGGCACCCACAACGCCCGCCGGCGCTTCGTGGAGTCGCACGTCCTGCGTGCGCTGGCGGACGAGTACCGGGCGAGGCTCGGCCGGAGCGGCATCGAAGAGGCGGACGAGGCGCCCACCGCCGAGGAGCAGAAGGACCTGGCGCAGCGGCTGCGCCGGGTCCCCGAGGTCAGCGAGGCGCTCGATCGGATGTGGCCCCGCCTGTCGCCCCACGAGTTCCTGCACGACCTGCTCGGGGCGCGGGCGCTGCTCGACGTCGCCGGCAAGGGGATCCTGAGCGCCCTGGACGTGCAGCGTCTCTACCGGCCGCGCAGCACCTCGCTCGACACCGTGCCGTGGACCGTCGGCGACGCCGCGCTGATCGATGAGGCGCGCACCTTGCTCGGTCCCCGGCGCGGCCGTCCCGCCCGGGTCCGGGCGCAGAGGAACGAAGAGGGGGCGGCGTCGGAGGGGGGGTTCTGGCCCCAGGGGTTGGCGGCCTCGCCCGCCCCGGCACCCGGCCCCCTCACCGGGTCCGAGGACGAGATCCGGGCCTTCGGCCACATCGTCGTGGACGAGGTGCAGGACCTCTCGCCGATGCAGCTCCGCATGCTGGCCCGCCGCTCCCTGTCGGGCTCCATGACGGTGGTGGGCGACATCGCGCAGGCCACCGGGCCCTGGGCGCCCGCGGGCTGGGAGGACATCACGCGTCACCTGAGCCCGCAGCGACCGCCGCGCCTCGTGGAGCTCACGGTGAGCTACCGCACCCCGGCCGAGGTCGTCGCGCTGGCGGCACGGGTCCTGGCCGTGGCCGCTCCCGCCATCGCGCCGCCGCGCCCAGTGCGCCAATCAGGTTCCGCCCCCCGGGTCGTCGCCGCCAGCCGGGCCGGGCTCTCCGACGCCCTGGTCGCCCTGGCCCACGAGGAGGTGGCGGCCGTGGCGCCGGGCCGGGTCGCCGTTCTCGGGCCCAGCGTCATGTTGCCCGAGCTGACCAGGGCGCTCGACGAGGCCGGCCTCGACCCGATCGATCCACGCGACCCTGCGGGTGACGGCCTGGCGGCGGGCCTGGTGGTGCTGCCCGCGGACGAGACGAACGGCCTGGAGTTCGACTCGGTGATCGTCGTGGAGCCCTCCCTGGTCGCCGCCGTGGGCGACGAGCCCGCCGGCGAGGGGCCTCCGATCGCCACGACGCGGGGGTTGCGGACCCTCTACGTGGCCCTGACGAGACCCACCCGGCGCCTCGTGGTGCTGCACGCGGAGCCGCTCCCCGTCGAGCTGCGCTGACCTGGGTGTTCGGGCGCGTGGCCCGGGCCGTGACAGCCTCACCCCGCAGTTGGCGTGGTCGCAGCCGGGTCGACTGGAAATTGCCCTGTGACCCAGGCTGTCCCGGCGGAGGTCCCCGCACCACAGGGAAAGATCATCCACGACCGGCCGCCGATGCTGGCCATCGGCGTCATGATCTGGCTCGGGTCCGAGCTGATGTTCTTCAGCGGGCTCTTCGCGGCCTTCTTCACCATCCGGGCCAACACCATCGGGCCCTGGCCGCCGGCGGGCACCGACCTCGACACGCTGCGGGCCGGCTTCTTCACCCTGGTCCTGGTGTCGTCGAGCTTCACCATGCAGCGGGCCGTGTTCCAGGTGGAGTGGCGCAAGCGGCGCTCGGCCCGGATCTGGATCGTCTGCACGATTCGTCCTGGGAACCGCGTTCCTGGGCAACCAGCTCTTCGAGTGGCTGTTCAGCCCGACGCGCTGGTACACGAACTCGTACGGGTCGCTCTTCTACATCATGTCCGGCCTCCACGGCCTGCACGTCTTCATCGGACTGGTCGCCATGGTCTTCCTGCTGGGCCGCATGCGCGGCGACATACGGCGGGGACCCCGGTGAGCTCTCGGCGGTACAGGGGGTCTCGTACTACTGGCACTTCGTCGACATCGTCTGGGTCGGGCTCTACAGTTGCCTGTTCCTCCTCAAGTAGGCATGCGAGGCGTGCGCACTCCACCCAAGAGGACGTTCCGCAGCCAGTTCCTCTTGCCGGCCGGCCTCCTCTCGGTGGCGGCCCTGGCGTCGCTGGCGATGTTCTTCCCGGGCGCCAATGCCGGCGCCAGCGGGCACGCGGACGCATCCCAGGTGTCGGTCAATCCGACGCACGTGACGACGAAGTCCTGCGGCACGGTGAACGTCAAGGGCGTCACCAGCTCGGTGCGCAACGCCGGGAACCCCTTCAACAGCAGCTTGAAGACGTGCCTGAACGGCCACCTCATCTCCTATGGGAACACGGCCATCACCTACGCCAACCCGCCCCAGTCGTTCATTTCGGCCGGCCAGCTGCTGTTCGCGCAGACCTGCTCGAGCTGCCACGGCAACGAGGCCAACGGCGTCGGTCCCGACGGCCAGGCGACCATCGGGCCGAACCTGCAGGGTGTCGGGGCCGCCACGGTCGACTTCTGGGTGAGCACGGGCCGCATGCCGGCCGCCGACGTCAAGGCGGTCGAGGCCGAGCGCCGGCCGACCCGGCTGACGCCCCTGCAGGCGCTGGAGCTGGCGGCCTGGGTCAACTCGCTCGACCCTGCGGTACCGGCCGTCCCCAACCCGCACCTGGCCGGGGCCGACCAGTCGGCCGGACAGGACCTCTTCTCGCTCGACTGCGCCGCCTGCCACACCATCGAAGGAACCGGTGATGCGCTGGCCAACGGCACCAACGCCCCGTCGCTGATCAACCGGTCGGTGACGGCGCAGCAGGTGGTCGAGGCGATGCGGACCGGCCCGGCCAACATGCCGCGCTTCTCGGGCAACCTGACGGACCGCCAGGTGACCGACATCACCTCCTACGTCACCGGCCGGCTGCAGCACCCGACGAACCCCGGTGGGTTCTCGCTCGGCGGCGTGGGCCCGGTGGCGGAGGGCTTCGTCGCCCTCCTGCATCGGCGTGGGTGGCCTCGCCCTCATCTGCTTCTGGATCGGGGAGCGTTCGTGACCGACACGGACCACCAGCCCTCGCGCACGCGGGTGCCGATGCCGGTCGCCGCCCTGAGCGACCCGCACATGGGTGACGCGGCGAGGAACCCGGACCGGTCCGAGAAGATCATCGCCGCCATCCTCGTCGTGGGCATCGTCTGCTTCGGCGTGGCCGGCGCGGCGTACTGGCAGAACTGGAGCGCCTGGATCTTCGGGGGCGCGCTCGGGGCCGGCCTGTTCGCCCTCGGGTTCGGCCTCACCGCCTGGGGCAAGTACCTCATGCCCCAGGGGCCTTTCGTCGAGGAGCGGCACACCCTCGCCTCGACCCCCGACGAGCGCGACGCCATGTCGGCCGCCCTGGTCGAGCGCTCCGCGGTGGTCGTCAAGCGGCGCCGCATGCTGGGCGGCCTCTTCGCCGTGGGCGCCGGCATCTTCGCCATCGTCGCCGCCTTCCCCCTGCTGCGCTCCCTCGGCCCGCTGCCCGGCGACTCCCTGGAGGTGACCAGCTGGCGCAAGGGGACCGTCCTGGTGGACTCGAGCGGCCGTCCGGTGCGCAAGGGCACCCTGGTCGTCGGCGGCATCATGACCGTCTATCCCGCGGACACGGTCAACGCGCAGACGGGGTTCATCACCGAAGAGGGGCAGGCGGTGGACCAGACCGTGCTGATCAGGGTGTCGGACCAGCCCTTCACGACCGAGCCGGGACGCGAGGGCTGGACGCCGGACGGCTACGTCGCCTACTCCAAGCTGTGCACCCATCTCGGGTGCCCCGTCGGCCTCTACGAGCAGGAGCTCGAGCTGCTGGTCTGCCCCTGCCACCAGTCGATGTTCAACGTGCGCAACGGCGCGGTGCCCCAGTTCGGCCCGGCGCCCCGGCCGCTGCCCCAGATGCACCTCGGCTACAACGACGCGGGCTACCTCATCGCCATGGCGCCCTATGATCAGCCCGTCGGGCCTGGCTTCTGGGAGCGGAACTCATGAGCGCCACCGCCGCGAAGACCAAGCGCAGCACGAGGGCGGCCCTGGGCCCCTACGGGCACGTCGGCCAGATCGTCGGCGAGCTCGACGACCGGCTGGGCGTGGCCAAGGGCGGCCGCGTCTTCCTCGACAAGATCTTCCCCGACCACTGGTCCTTCATGCTCGGCGAGATCGCGCTGTACTCGTTCGTGGTGCTGATAGCCACCGGTGTCTTCCTGTCGCTCTACTTCGTCCCCTCGACCCAGCAGGTCATCTACCACGGCACCTACAAGCCGCTGGACGGCCAGTGGGTGTCGGAGGCCTACCGCTCGACCGTCAGCATCTCCTTCGACGTGCGCGGCGGCCTCCTGGTGCGCCAGATGCACCACTGGGCCGCCGACATCTTCACCGGGTCGATCATCGTGCACATGGCCCGCATCTTCTTCACCGGGGCCTTCCGCAAGCCCCGCGAGCTGAACTGGCTCATCGGCATCACCATGCTGATCCTCGCCATCCTGGAGGGCTTCATCGGCTACTCGCTCCCCGACGACCTGATCTCGGGCACCGGGTTGCGCATCGGCTACTCCATCGCCGAGTCGATCCCCCTCGTCGGCAGCTACCTGGTGACGTTCCTCTGGGGCGGGCAGTTCCCCGGTACGGGCATCATCATCCCGCGCTTCTTCATCATCCACGTCCTGATCATCCCGCTCGTCCTGATCGGGCTGCTCTCGGCGCACCTGGGGCTCCTGGTGCTCCAGAAGCACACGCAATTCGCCGGCGAGGGGCGCACCGAGGACAACGTCGTCGGCTCGCCGATGTTCCCGACCTTCATGGCCAAGACCACCGGGTTCCTCTTCATGGTGACCGCGGCCACGGCGCTGCTCGGTGCCTTCGCCCAGATCAACCCCATCTGGCAATTCGGCTCCTACGACGCGTCGAAGATCTCCTACGCCGTGCAGCCCGACTGGTACATGGGCTGGCTCGACGGCGCGCTGCGCATCATGCCGTCCTGGGAGCTCGCCTTCTGGGGTCACACCGTCCCCCTCGAGGTCTTCCTCCCCGCCGTGGTGTTCCCCGGCCTCATCTTCACCCTGTGCATGCTGTGGCCCGCGCTCGAACGCCGGGTGACCGGTGACGACGAGTTGCACAACCTGCTCGACCGGCCGCGGGACAGACCCAAGCGCACGGCCGCCGGCGTCGCCATCTTCGCCCTGCTGTTCACCCTCTTCGCGGCGAGCTCGACCGACGTCCTGGCGAACTTCTTCCACGTCTCGCTGAACGCGGTGCTCTGGTTCTTCCGGTTCGCCGTCATCATCGTCCCGATCATCAGCGGGCTCGTCGCCTACCAGCTGTGTCGGGAGATGCAGGGCGTACACGGCATCGGCCAGCGCAAGCGCGCCGTCATCGTGCGCCGCTCGGTGGAGGGCGAGTACTCCACGGTCCCGGCCGAGCCGCGGCCCGACGACGAGCACGCGGAGCTGGACCCCGAGCCGGTCCCGGTGCGCATCGACATCGAGCCGTTGAGCAACGGCGGCACCCGTGAGCCCGCGAGCTCGCCCACGGGTGTGCGGCAGGTCAGCCGCTGAGCACACGGCGAGGCCGGGTCCCCGCCCGCGACCTGTGGGTCGCCGCCGAGTCCGTCCACGCCGTCACCTACTTCGCACCGGGATGCCGGGCCGCCCTGCGTGACGCGGGCCTCCGTGGTTTCTGGTCGGGCTACTTCGCCGCCCGCGCCGCCCCCCTCGGAGCGGTGGGGGCCGGCCCGGTGGTCGCGGCCTTCTTCAATTTCCAACCCGCCATGGTCGGGAGGGCGGTGCCGGGGTGCTGGGACGTCGTGGCGCCCGAGACGCTGTGCCGGGTGCGGGCCATCGCGGCGGCCGAGGCGCTCGGCGAGGTGTGCCGCGTCGAGGCCCGCTCGACCCTCCTCGCCTCCTTGCCGCTGTTGCGCCGGGCGGTGGCGTCCTGTGACGGGGCGGGACGGGTCATGGCGGGAGCCAACCGGTCGCTCTGGCCGCACATCTCGACGGCGCTGGGGACCGGCGGCCTGGGCGAGGCCTGGCAGGCCTGCACCACACTGCGCGAGCACCGCGGGGACGGGCACGTGGCGGCCCTCGTGGTGCACGGCCTCAGCGGGGTGGAGGCGCACGTGCTCGCGGCCGGGACCAAGGCGATCCCCGTCGAGCTGCTCCGCGACAACCGGGGCTGGAGCGAGGACGCGTGGGACGGCGCCGTGGCCGCGCTGACGCGCCGGGGCCTGCTGCACCGCGACGGGCGCGTCACCGACGCCGGCCGGACCCTGCACGGGAGAGTGGAGGAGCTGACCGACGAGCTGGCCGAGCCCGCCTACGCCGCCTTCAGCGACATGGCGCTCGACGAGCTGCACGGCGCGCTCGGCGCCTGCGCCGCGGATGTGGCCGCGTCCGGGCTCGTGCCGTTCCCCAACCCGATGGGGCTGCCACGCGCCCGCGGCTGGTTAGGCGGGCCGCGGCGCCGGCCAGCCCGGCACGAGCGCCAGCTCTTTGCACAACTTGCGGGACGACACCATCTGGCCGGCGTAGCGGCCGGCGCCGGGGTCGTCCCCCAGCCAGGCCGCCACCTCGCCGGCCACCTCGGGTGGTGCCGGCACGTGACCGGCCCCGACGAGGACGGCGTCCATCCCCGAGGCGCGCATGGACTCGGTCAGGGTGAGGCCGGGGGCGATGGAGAAGGCCCAGATGCCCTGGGCTGCGAACTCCACGTGGCACATGTCGGTGACGCGGTGGAAGGCCGCCTTGGCGGCCGCATAGGCCACGCCCCAACCGCCGGCCCCGGCGGGCGCAGGCGGAGTCGTGAAAGCGGCCTCGGAGAGCATGTTGACCAGGCGGCCCTCGCCACGCTCGAGCATGGCGGGCAGGAGCAACTGGGTGAGCAGCAGTGGATGGAGGTAGTCGCCCACCAGGCAGCGTTCGGCCAGCTCGAGGGGCAGGTCCAGAATCCGGTCCATGGTGCCCGGTCCCTGGTAGATGGCGTTGTTGACCAGAACGTCGACCCGGCCCATTTCGGCCAGGGCGACGGCGGCCACCCGCTCCACCGACGCCCGGTCCATCAGGTCCATGGGCACGGCCAGGCAGTGCCGCCCCAGGGCCTCGATCTCGGCCGCCGTGGTCTCGAGGCTGCCGGCGATGGGCAACGGCTCGTCGCGCACCAGGGTGCTCGAGGCGTGGGCGCGGCCGTCGCCCTCGTGGACGGTGCGGGCGGTGATCACGACGTCGAAGCCGCGCCGGGCCAGCGCGATCGCGGCACAGCGGCCGATGCCTCGGCTGGCCCCGGTGACGAGGGCGACGCGCCGGGTCTCAGGCACCCGCCACCTACATCATCCCGGCGATCTGGTGCCCGCCGTCGACGTGGACCACCTGTCCGTTGACGTAGGCGGCCGCATCGCTGCAGAGGAAGACGACCACGCGGGCGATGTCGTCGGGCGTCCCCAGGCGGCGGGTCGGATTGGCCTCGGCCAGGCGCACCTGGACCTCGGCCGGCACCTGGGTCGTTGCCGTCTCCGTGAGGATGAAGCCCGGCGCGATGGCGTTGGCGCGGATGCCGTCGCGGCCGTAGCGCACGGCCAGGTGACGGGTCAGCTGGTTCAGCGCGGCCTTGGACACGCCGTAGGCCACCCTGGTCGACTCGCCGATGGTGCTCGTCCCCGACGAGATGGTGACGATGGACCCGCCGCCGCCCGCCGTCATCACCGGGATGGCCTGGCGGGCCAGGAGCAGGGCACCCCGCGTGGTGGTCTCGATCGCCCGCTCCCACACGCCGAGATCCACGCCGACGGCGTCCGTATCGAGACGGGGGTGGCTCCAGGCTGCGTTGTGGTCGACGGCGTCCACGCCGCCGAACTCGCCGACGGCGCGCTCGACGAAGGCAGCGACCGAATCCTCGCGGCGGACGTCGCAGAGCACGCCGACGGCGCGGCCTCCCGCCGCCGCAACCTCCCGGGCAACGGCCTCGACCCCCTCGAGGTGCACGTCGCCGACGGCCACGGCCGCTCCCTCGGCGGCGAGCCGCAGTGCCGTGGCGCGGCCGATGTCCGAGGCCCCACCGCTCACGAGCACCACCTTGCCGTCGAGCTGTCCCCCCTCCGGCGCCATGGGGTCATCGTAGGAGCGCGGCGGGGCCACGACCATCCGGTTCGGGGAGCGCGGTGAGAATTGGGCCGCGGGTCGACCGGCATGGGAGCATCGCGGTGTGCGGGTGCGTCGCAGCTTCGCCTTCGTGGACGTTTCCGGCTTCACGGCGTTGACGGAGATGGAGGGGGACGAGCGCGCCGTCGACGTGCTGACGGCCTTCCGGGCCCTCCTGCGTGACATCTGTTCGCGCCGGGGCGTGCGGATCGCCAAGTGGCTCGGTGACGGAGTCATGCTCGTCTGCGTCAACACCCGGCCGCTCATCGAGACCATTCTGGAACTGCACTACGTCGTCGGCGAGGTGGGGGCGGTCGAGACCGTCTCCATCCGTTCGGGGATCACCTGCGGTGACGTGATCCTCATGGAGGGGGACGACTACATCGGCCACTGCGTGAACGTCGCCGCACGCCTGTGCGACCAGGCCTCCTCCGGCGAGGCGCTAGCGGCTCCGGCGGTCATGAGCTCCCTCCCGAGTTGGGGCCATATCGTCTCCGAGACCCACGTCTCCCTGCGCGGGGTCGAGAAGCCGGTGCCCGCCTCGAGCATCCGCATGGCCGGGAGCGGCGCCGACTCCCACGACCCCATCTGCGGGTTGCCGCTGACCCACGACACCGCCGAGGAGATCGCCCACGACGTCCGCGGTTCCATGATCCTCTTTTGTTCGCCCGGCTGCGTCGACACCTGGCGCCGGCGGCCCGCGCGCTCCGTTCCCGGCTGAGCGCGACCGTGCCCATCAGACCGACGCGCACCCTGTTGAGCCGGCGCCCGCGCCCAGCCGGTGGTCCCTCCGTGCGGTTCCGGCCGAGGCGGTCGGCCGAACGACCGCTCGGTGCGCTCTCATTCCGGCAGGTGCACGCTGCCATCGTCGGCCAGGACCCAGCCGGGGTTGTGGGCCACCTCCCAAGGATGGCCGTCGGGGTCGACGAAGATCCCCGAATAGCCGCCCCAGAAGGTCCCGGCCCCCGGCCGACCGATGGTCGCCCCGGCCGCACGGGCCTCGTCGAGCACGGCATCGACGGCGGCCGGCGACTCCACGTTGTAGGCCAGGGTGACGCCGCCCCATCCGCCGCCATCCGTGACGGCGCTGTCCCCGGCCAGCTTGTCGCGCCCCCACAGGGCCAGGACCATGCCGCCGGCCTGGAAGAAGACGACATCGCCGTCCGGTGACTCACCCGACCACCCCAGCGCCTCGTAGAAGGCCCGGGCCCGCATCACATCCGCCACGCCGAGCGTGACCACTGACACACGATTCTCCATGGCCCGTTCTTAGCCTGACCCTGTTCGCGCCGTCGGCGCTCAGGCGAGGAACGTGGCGCCGTCGGGTGACACGACGGCGATGCGGACCCGCACCCCGCCGCGATGCGGCTCCTCGGAGACGTGCACCTCGATCGCCCCGCGTTCGCCCTCCACCCATTCGAGCACGACGGACACCCCGCGCTCGAACGCGCTCTCCAGCGCGGCGATGATGGCCTCGTCCACCGCCGGCGGGATGGCGTCGAGGACGGCGCGGGCCTCCTCGGCCACGTCCGCCTCCAGCGCGTCGAGGATGCCGATGGCCTCCACGGCGTCACGCACCGAGTCGGCGTCCTCGACGGCCGCTTCGACGTCCGCGTACGCCTCGAGGTCCGCGCTCTCGAGCATCCGGTTGAGGCCCGGGAGCATCCCGGCGGCGACCATGGGCGAACCCTAGTGCAGTGGACGTGCGAAACGGCCGGGCGTCCGGCACGCCTACATGGGCGCAGGGCGACCTGGAGATAGGGCTTGGTCCGGTGGCACCGTCAACGTCACGACTACTCTGCCCTCGACCTGAGGCTGAGGGGCGGCGAACGCAGCAATCGCGTCTCCCCTCCTGCCGATTCCGGGCGTGATGGAGGGGGAGTCCGGAAGTCTGAGTATTGGTCGATTCCCGGAACAAGCCGTGTCGACGCACGTGGCCAGCTTCTGGCGGAGCTACGTCAGATCGGCGTCCTGACCTACAGCATGGGTCCGTGCGGTAGTCCTCTATGCCTTGACGACGGCCGGCTCCATCCTCGGCTTGTCAGCCTGGCCGCCTCCATCGGGCCTCCCACGCTCAGCGTATGAAGATGTGGCCCATGGGCGAGGCGAACACGATGCGGATGGTCGGCCCGTCGGGGCGCGGCTCCTCCGAGATCCGGACCTCAATGGTCTTGTACCCCTCCCACTGAGTGACGACGGGAACCTTCCGCGCGAACGCGCTCTTGACCGCCCCCATGATCGCCTCGTCCACGGCCGTGGGAACGGCGCTGAGCACGGCAGTCGCCTCTTCCCTCATGGCGTCGGACCCCAGGCGGTCAAGGACCCCCCCCTGCTCGAGGACATCGTGCAGGGTGTCGAACCGCTCGATGACCGACAGGGCCTCCTCATAATCGTCACCCTGGAGATCGCCGAGTATCTCGTTCAGGAGCGCAATAAATTCCTCACCGACCATGGGCTGAACGATAGAGCGGATGGCGGTGTGATGCGCTGGAAAGCGCCGCAGCGGCCGTTTTGACCGTGGCAGCACGGATGTCACACTGCAGAGGTGCCAAGCACTGAAGGGCTAGGGGCGGGCTAGCGCCGTGTTCGACCCGCCCCGCACCGAGACCGCCGTCCGGGACGGCACACACCTTGCCTACCAGGTGGCGGGCACCGGGCCTCCCGAGATCGTCTTCGTGGGCGGTTCCATGGCCACAACCTTGGCCTGGGAGGATCCCGCCATGGCCAAGGGCTTTCGGAGGCTCGCCGGCTTCTCGCGGCTGACGACCTACGACCAGAGGGGCACCGGGTACTCGGACCGCTTCGATCCCTCCGAGGCTCCGGACCTGGCGGACTTGGTCGGCGACCTCGCCGCCGTGATCGACGCGGCGGGGGTCACGGATCCCGTCCTCTTCGGGACGCACAACGGCGGCGCGGTCGCCGCCCTCTACGCCGCCGCGCATCCGGTGCGCCAGCTGGTCCTGTGCAACACGTGGGCCCGCCTGCAGGTGGCGGACGACTTCCCCATCGGCTTCAGCGACCACGTCCTCGATCATCTCGAAGAGCGGTACCGGACCGAGTGGGGACAGGGGCGGATCTACAACGAGTTCGCCCCGCGCTACGACGACGCCCCGCCCGGGCGCACCGAGCTGGCATCGACCAGCCAGAACCAGCTCGTGACCATCTTCCGCATCAACCGGAACTACGACATCCGCTCCGTCCTGCCGAGAATCTCGGCCCCCACGCTCGTCATTCACCTGGCCGACAACACGAACATCCCTCCGGCCCACGGCCAGTTCATCGCGGACGCCATTCCCGGCGCCCGGTTGGTGCTCCTCCCCGGATCCGACCAGGTCTTCCTGCGGAACTACGCGATGCCCGTGATCGACGAGGTGGAGCGGTTCGTCACTGGCGACCTGTCACCGTTCACCGATCGCGTGCGGACCGCCATGCTGTTCACCGACATCGTCGACTCCACGCCCCTGGCGGCTTCCCTCGGGGACGAGGCCTGGAGCGCGCTCATCGACGAGCACAACGCCCTGGTGCAGCACCAGGTTGTGGCACACGGCGGTTGGGTCGTGAAGAGCACCGGGGACGGCTTCCTGGTGGCTTTCCACGGATCCGACGCTGCCATCCGCTGCGCCCGGGCATCCATGGAGGCCGTGGCCGGCCTCGGGCTCGAGCTCCGGGCTGGGGTCCATGTGGGCGAGGTGGCCCGCATGGGCAAGAGCGACCTCTCCGGGCTGGCCGTGCACTTCGCCCAGCGCCTGTGCGCCCGGGCGGACAGTGGACAGGTGCTGGCTTCGGCCGCCGTCCGGGACGCCTGTGCCGGATCTGCCCTCCGTTTCGTCGAGCGCGGCACCGCCGAGCTCAAGGGGATCCCGGGCTCGTGGAGGATCTTCGAGGCCCGCCTGTAGGAGCCCGGCGGGACGGGTGGGCAGGTCTTGACATGTGACTAAAAGGTCACATATAGTGTCCGGAGTGGATGAGGTGTTCAAGGCCCTGGCCGATCCCACCCGGCGCGAACTGCTCGACGAGCTGTTCCGGGAGGACGGGCAGACCCTGGGCGCGCTGGAGGAGCGGTTCGCCATGACCCGCTTCGGTGTCATGAAGCACCTCAGGGTGCTCGAAGAGGCCGGGCTGGTGGTGACGAGGCGACGGGGCCGCGAGAAGCTCCACTTCCTCAACCCCGTCCCGATCCGGCTCATCCACGACCGCTGGGTCAGCAAGTACGCGGAGCCCTGGGTGGCAGGGCTCAGCGAGATCAAGGAGAGGTTGGAGAGCCAAATGGAAAAGGTGTACGAGATCTTCATCAAGACGACGCCCGAGCGGCTGTGGGAGGCGATCGTCGACCCCGAGATCCGGTCCAAGTACAACTTCGGCGCCGCCGTGCACTCGGAGTGGAAGGTGGGCGCGCCGCTCAGCGTCGACGTCGACAAGCACGGTGTCCACCTCGGTGAGGGCGAGGTGCTCGAGGTCGACCCGCCGCGGCGGTTGGTTCACACCATGGCGGCGCTCTGGGGCGACGACGTGAGGGCCGAGGGTGTCTCCCGGGTCACGTGGGAGATCGAGCCGGTGGGCGACTCGTGCCACCTCACCCTCACCCACGACCAGATGCGCGAGGGCGCCAACTCGCAGATCTACGGCGGCTGGCCGATGATCCTCTCAGGCCTGAAAACCTGGCTCGAGTCGGGCGAGCTACTCACCACGCCCGGCTCGATCATGTACTCCTGAGCACGCGGGCGAGTCGGAGAATGCGACAGCTCACGGTGATCGAGTTCGTGACCCTCGACGGCGTCATGCAGGGACTCGGGTCGCCGGACGAGGACCGGGACGGCGGCTTCGCCCACGGCGGGCTGGGGCGCGCCCTATGGCGACGAGGTCCTGCAGATGGCGGCGCTCGCGGGCATGGAGACCACCAGCGTGGACCTGTTCGGGCGGCGCACCTACGAGAAGATGTCGGCGTTCTGGCCGCAGCAGCCGGATGCCAACCCGATGGCGGCGCACCTCAACACCACACCGAAGTACGTCGCCACGCGCACCCTGGACGACGTCGCAGTTGACGTGGGCGAACGCCCGTGTCCTCGACGGGGACCTGGCCCCTGCGCTGGGCGGGTGAAGGCCGAGGGCGACGGCACGCATCGCCGTCCTCGGTAGCGGCGCACTGGTCCGGGAGCTCATCGCGCTCGAGCTCGTCGACGGCTACCGGCTGTTCTTGCACCCGCTGCTGCTCGGCACCGGCAAGCGGCTCTTCAACCGAGCTCGACCACCCACGGCGCCTGCGGCTGATCGGGGTGGAACAGACCACGACGGGTGTCGTCATGCTCAGCTACGACAACGCCTGAACGGTGGCGTCAACAGCACACGCAGCACACGCAGCACACGCCGACGAACCAGAGGAGAGGTCATGACACAACCAACGCCCGTCACCGGGCTGCACGCGGTCGGCATCCCCGTCACCGACCAGGACAAGGCGCTGGCCTTCTACGGCGCGCTCGGCTTCGAGACCCGCCTGGACGTGCCCATGGGGGAGGGCGCACGGTGGATCGAGGTGGCGCCCCCCGGCACCACCGTGTCCCTCGCGCTCGAGGTCGCCGCACGGGGCATCCCGCCGGCGTCGAGACGGGCATCCGGCTGACGACCGGCGATGCCGACGAGGCCAACGCCACCCTGCGCTCACGCGGCGTGGATGCCGACGACGTGCTGCGCTGGCCCGGCGTCCCGCCGATGTTCGCCTTCCGCGATCAGGACGGCAACGGACTCGAGATGATCGAGGGCTGAGCGCGGCGGGCCGGCCGCACCCGGTCGTAGGCCGACATGGCCAGCGTGAGGACGCCGAGGCCGGCGCCGAGAAGGCAGACGCCGGCCCAGCCATGGGTGCCGTAGAGCGCCCCGGCGGCGAGGGAGCCGGCGGCACCCCCGAGGAAGTAACAGACCATGTAGGCGCTGTTGATGCGGCTCCGGGCCTCGGGGCGCAGCGCGTAGATCACCGCCTGGTTCGTGATCTGCATGCCCTGGGTGCCCATGTCGAGCACGACGATCCCGATGATGAGGGCGGCCAGTGACGTGCGGCCGGCCCACAAGAGGGCGAAGGAGGCGGCGAGCAGGACTCCGGCGACGACGGTGGTGAGGGTGACCCGCGCCGAGTCGGCCAGTTTGCCGGCGAGATTGGCCGCCAGGATCCCGCCCACACCGACGAGCCCGAAGAGCCCGATGACCGCGTTGGAGTAGTGGTACGGGCTACCCGAGAGCAGGAAGGCCAGCGTGGTCCACAGCACGCTGAAGGCGGCGAACGCGCAGGCCCCGTGCCAGGCCCGCCGGCGCAGCACGGGCTCGGTCACCAAGCAGGCGGAGTGCGGACCCGACGAGCTCGGGGTAGCTGCGGTGCGGGCGCTGCTGCTCTCGGCGGGCAGCGCCCGCCAGAGCACCACGGCGAAGACAACCATGAGGGCGGCCGAGAGCCAGTAGATGGCCCGCCACCCGGCGGCCTGGGCCACCAGTCCCGACACGGTCCGGGCCAGGAGGATGCCCATGAGCAGTCCGGTCATGATCCGGGCCACGACGCGGCCCCGGCGTTCCTCGGGTGCGAGATCGGCGGCGAAGGGGATCATCACCTGCCCGGCCACCGAGGCGCCGCCGACGAGGATGGACGCCACGACGAAGAACCACAGAACGGGAGCCAGCGCGCAGCCGATCAGCGCCACCGCGCTGAGGCAGAAGAGGAGGGTGACGAGTCCCCGGCGCGGGTGGAGGTCGCCCAGGGGGACGACGAGCAGAAGCCCCGCGGCATAGCCGATCTGGGTGGCCGTGATGATGGACGAGGTCGGCCCGGGTCCGCTGTGGAACGTGGCGGCGACCTGGTGCAGGACGGGTTGCGCGTAGTAGAGGTTGGCCACCACCGCGCCGGTGGCCACGGCGATGAGGACGACGAGGCCACGCGACAAACCCTGCGGGCCTTGCAGGTCTTGCGGCCGGGTGTTCGCCGCGTGCACCCGGGTCAGGCTAGCGGCGGCCCGCCTGTGGTCAGACGGTGCCGCCGCGCCGGCTCTCGGCGGTGACGCCGGTCAGCGCGGTGAGGATCAGCGGGACCCCGATGAACATGAGCCAGCTGCCGAACACCAGCGCGAGCACGGTCATGAAGGCGCCCATGCCGAGCACGAAGGGCCAGATGGAGGAGCCGGGGAACGAGTCGATGTCGCCGGCCCCGTCCGCCATCTCGGCGTCGTCGCGGTCGGAGGGACGTTCGCCGGCAACGGGGATCCTGCCCCAGAAGAAGTACTTGTGGCCGTGGAAGCGCCGGTACCAGAAGAAGTAGTAGAGGCCGGGCAGGAAGCCGAGCAGGGTGGCGCCGAGCAGCATGACGCCGCCCCCGTCCTCGTAGGCCCAGAACCAGTAGACGAGGCCGATGAGCCCGAAGAAGGCCCCGAGGAACGAGCAGGAAGAGCGCCGCGACCTTCATACCGTCTGCCTTGACCTTTCCGTTGGCTTCCCGTTGCCGTTGGTGTGCGCCGCCGGGCCGTGCGGCACCGTCAACGCTTCGGGGTGGTTGTCGTCCCACGTCGGGCGCTCCGAGCGGATCGGCGGCAGGTGGGTGAAGTTGTGGTGCGGGGGCGGCGAGGTGGTGAACCACTCCAGGGTGTGGGCGTCCCACGGGTTGTCCCCGGCGGGGATCGGCTTGCGCCACGACACCAAGAAGTTCACCAGCAGGAAGACGAACGAGACCGCGATGATGAAGGCAGCCGACGGTCGAGACGATGTTGTAGCTCTGCCAGCCCAGGTTGGCCGGGTAGCTCGCCACGCGGCGGGGCATGCCCAGCAGTCCGACCACGTACTGGGGCATGAACGTGACCCAGAAGCCGATGAACATCAGCCAGAAGTGCCACTTGCCCAGGCTCTCGCGGAGCATCCGGCCGAACATCTTGGGATACCAGTAGTAGAGCCCGGCGAACCCGGCGAACACGGCCGTCCCGAAGAGCACCTGGTGGAAGTGGGCCACCACGAAGTAGGTGTCGTGGGTGGCGAAGTCGATGGGCGGCGACGCCAGCATGACGCCGGTGACGCCGCCCATCAGGAACGCGAAGAGGAACCCGATGGAGAACAGCATGGGCGTGGTGAAGGTGAGCTGGCCCTGCCACATGGTGCCGATCCAGTTGAAGAACTTGATGCCGGTCGGCACCGCGATGAGCAGGCACAGGAAGCGAGAAGAAGGGCAGCAGCACGGCGCCGGTGGTGAACATGTGGTGCGCCCACACGCCGGTGGACAGCGCGGCGATGGCCATGGTGGCGAAGACCATGCCCTTGTAGCCGAAGACCGGCTTGCGGGAGAAGACCGGGAGGATCTCGGTGACGATGCCGAAGAACGGCAGCGCCAGGATGTAGACCTCCGGATGGCCGAAGAACCAGAAGAGGTTCTGCCACAGCAAGCGGCGACCCGCACGACGCCATGGGGGCCCCGCTCACGAGATGGCACCCCACCGCCGTATAGATGTGGGTCCCGAAGTGGCGGTCGGCGAACAGCATCACCAGCGCCGCGGTGAGGACCGGGAAGGCGATGAGGATGAGGATCCCGGTGACCAGCATGTTCCAGGTGAAGATGGGCATGCGGAACATGGTCATGCCCGGGGCGCGCAGGTAGAAGATGGTCCCGCAGAGTTGACGCCGGTGAAGATGGCGGAGAACCCGGTGAGGGCGAGCGCCATGATCCAGAGGTCGGGCCCGGCGCCCGGGAGAGCTGGTGGCGCTCGAGAGCGGCGCGTAGGCCACCCAGCCGAACGCGCCGCGCCGCCGGCCACGAAGAAGCCCATCAGCATGGTGATCGACCCGGTCAGGTACAGCCAGTAGCTCAGCGCGTTCAGGCGGGGGAAGGCCATGTCGGGCGCGCCGACCTGCAGCGGCACGATGTAGTTGGCCAGGCCACCGAAGGCGAAGGGGCCGGCGAACAGGTACAGCATGAGGCTGCCGTGCATGGTGAACAGCGCGTTGAACTGCGAGAAGCTCAGCAGCGACGAGTGCGGCGAGGCCAGCTGGAGCCGCATGAGCAGCGCCATGATGCCGGAGAGGTAGAAGATGACGAGGCGGTGATCATGTAGCTCAGGCCGATCACCTTGTGGTCGGTCGTGGTCAGCCACTTGAGGATGCCGGTGGGGCCGTGGTCCTCGTGGCCGCCGTGGCCCGGCTCGTGACCGTCGCCGGGGACCAGCGGCAGGCAGCGTGGAGCTCTTCGTGCTCCTGGACGCCCGGTGGGGCGATGACGTCAGTCACCGTAGAGCACACCTCCTGTATTGCCGGTGTTCCCGCTGCCAGAGTTGCCGGAGTTGCCAGCGCTAGCTGGGCACCGTGCCGTTCGGGTTGGCATGCAGGGTGGCCGGGAGTTGGCCGATGGACGAGGGGTGGGCCGGTCTGGAAGGCGCGCTCGGTCCGCAGCCACGCCGCGTAGGCCGTCGGGGAGACCGATCGCACGTTGAAGAACATGAGGGAGTGGTACAGCCCGCACAGCTGGGTGCACTGGCCGCGGTAGACGCCGTTGTGCAGGACGTTGAGGTCGAAGCTGGTCCAGTAGCCGGGGCTGGCGTAGCGGCTGAAGTTGAACTCGGGCACGTAGAAGCCGTGGAGCACGTCGTAGGAGCGCAGGTAGATGCGCGTCGTCTGCCCGTCGGGACGCACCATGGTCGGGGCGTCGGTGGTCTGGCCGATCACCTTGACCCCGTTGGGGTACTCGAACTCCCAGCCCCACTGGAAGGCGTTCACGTGGATGACGGCGCCGGGGTTGGGCTCCACCGCGGTGACCTTGTTCTCCACGACCACGGTGGCCCAGAACAGCCCGAGCACGATGAGGATGGGCACGACGGTGTAGGTGATCTCGGTGAGCGTGTGGTACTGGGTCTGCACGGGCATGTCGTCGGAGCGGCGCCGGTACCGGAAGACGGCCCAGATGATCAGCAGGAGGATGAAGCCGCCGACGATGATGCCGGCGATGAAGAAGCCCTGCCAGAGGTGGAAGGTCGTAGCGGCCCTGGGTGGTCGCGCCCTTGTAGGCGCAGAAGGTCGGGAGCTGGCAGCCGGCCAGGAGCAGGGCGCCCAGGGCGACCACCACGGCGGCCAGCCGGCGGCGGGGACGCTTGGCGCCTGCGAGCTGGGCCTTCGGGTCGTCGGCAGAGGGGCTGGTCAGCGACGATCCACCGGCCGACACTATCGAACCCGGCAAAAAAATTGGAAATCGCAGGTCGGAGTTTCGCGGGGCCCGGGCCGGGTCAGTGCGGGATGGGGGTGCGGGGGCTCCGCCGACTCGTTGGCGGCCCAGGTGAAGACCCCCTTCGCCATGGTCGAGGTGGCCCGGGCCGCCCGGGCGGCGAAGACCTGCTGGCGCGCCCGCTGGACGCCCTCGTCCCCGGGTGCGGCCAGCCAGGCCTGCTCGGCCAGGTGGCCGGCCAGGCGCAGCGCCCCTTCGGCCGCCTCGGGCGTCGGACTCGGGCGCCCCGACGGCGTCGGCCAGGAGCCGAGCGCCCGGTCGGCCAGGACGCCGGCCCCGCCCGCCAGGGCGGCCAGCTCGGTGGCCAGGGCGCGCTCGGGGGCGGGCTTGAGCGTGGCCGGGTTGCCGTCCCACCAGCCGCCGTACTGGCGCCACACCGTGTGGACGATGAACTCGGGCTCGTCGTAGACGGGCCGCAGGTAGGGCCGGTCCTCGAGCGCGGCCGGGACACGCACGGTGTGGATGGCGTCGTCGAGGCGCCCGCCGGCGTTCATGACGGCCAGGGTCTGGTCGACCAGGGAGTCGAGGAGGTCCGCGGTGTCGGTGAGGGCCCGGCGGACCCGGTCGGCCCCCATGACGGGGAAGCCGTGGCCGGGGAGGAGGAACTCGGCGTCGAGCTGGAGCATGCGACGGAGGGCGTCGGCCCACTCCCGGGGGTAGCGCTGCACCTTCTGGGGGTTGCCGGCGTTGGGCGAGGCCCAGATGAAGAGGTCGCCGCAGCACAGCACCCGGGTGTCGGGCTGCCAGGTCACGGTGTGATCGTCGGTCTCGCCCTTCTCGTGGCGCAGGGCGAAATCGAGGCCGCCGACCGAGAGGTCCAGCGTGTCGTGGTAGGTCCGGTCGGGGTAGCGGTATTCGGTCGGCCAGTTGAGGTCGGGGAAGCCGAACTGCCGGCGGTTGATGATGGTGTTGTAGCCGGCGGTGAAGATGTAGCGGTCGAAGCGGGCCGGCAGCGCGTGGTGCGCGATCGACCTCGGGGGCGGCCCACCCCTCCGCTGCGGCCTCCTCCTCCCAGACGGGCACGCCGAAGACGTGGTCGATGTGCCCGTGGGAGTAGACGGCGGTGTGGAGGCGGGCCGGGCTCCAGGCGCGGATGTCGTCGTGGACGACCTTGGCCAACGGGGCGCTGCCGGTGTCGACCAGGACCAGGCCGTCCTCGGTGGCGAAGGAGGAGACGTTGGCGAAGGAGGGGCAGAAGCCGACGCCGTCGGTGATCTCGACGAAGCCGCCGATGTGGTCGACCGGATGGAAGGTGGACGTCGTGATCTCGCCGTTCCACAGGCGGTCGGCGACGGCCAGGACGTCAGATGGCATGGCGAGCGTGGTGCGGCCGAACCCGGCCGCCTGCTCAGGCGCCCGGGGCCTTCTCCTCGGCCGTGGGGGCGGGCGTGTCGGCTGGCGGCCGAGGTCGTGCCCGTCGGCCTTGCCCTCCTCCATGCCCTTCTCGAACTGGTTCTTGGCCGAGCCGAGGTTGCGGGCCAGCTTGGGGATGGCGGCACCGCCGAAGAGGAGCACAACGAGGACGATGGCCACGATGAGCAGGTCGGGACCGAAAATGTCAGCGAGCATGATGTTCTCCTTCACCTGGGTCCAACGAGGCGGTGAACTGCGTTCCAGGTTAGACCCATTCCCGGCCCGAAGTTCCCTCACGCCGGGAGACGACGCCGTTCACCAGGGCGTCACGAGGTGTTCGGAGTCACCCGGCCAGGAGGATGCCCATCACCAGCGCGGCCACGCTGGCCAGGCCTCCCACCGACCCCCAGAGGGCCAGTTGGCCCTTGGTGGTGGCCCGCTGATGGAGGAGCACGCCGAGCCCGGCCAGGACGACCACGGCGATCTTGGCCACGAGGACGGCCTTCCAGGCCGAGTCCTGGTCGGCGTAGTGGACGGCGGTCACGTTCCAGACGCCGGTGACCACCAGGACGACGTAGGCCGGCCAGGCCAGGCGGGCGAAGGCCCGGGCCAGGGTCTTCGGGGCATCGGCTCCGAGCCCGCGGGCCGGGCCGACCAGACCGGTCATCACGATCTGCCCCCCACCCAGACCGTCGCCGCCAGGACGTGGAGGGTCAGGCGGATGGTGTCGAGGGCCGGAGCCAGCACCGCGCGCTACTTGCCCTGCCAGTTCGGCGGCGCGCTTCTCGGCGAAGGCGACGGGGCCCTCCATGGCGTCGGCCGAGGAGAAGACGACGCGCGACAGACTCCGCGTTGATGGCCCAGCCCTCGGCCTCGGGCACCTCGGCCGCGTGCTTCATCACCCGCTTCGAGTGGCGCACCGCCAGCGGCGCGTTGGCCGCGATGCGCTCGGCCAGCGCGACGGCCTCGGCCAGCAGCGCGTCGGCCGGCACGACCCTGTTGACGAGGCCGAGGTCGAAGGCGCGCGCGGCATCGATGGGGTCGCCCGTCATCGCCAGCTCGAGCGCGATGGCCATGGGCAGGCGCTTGGGCATGCGGATCAGGCCGCCGGCGCCGGCGATCAGCCCGCGCTTGGCCTCGGGGATGCCGAAGGTGGCGTGCTCGGCGGCCACCACGAGGTCGCACGAGAGCATGATCTCGAAGCCGCCGGCCAGCGCGGACCCGTTGACGGCCGCGATGATCGGCTTGGGGAACTCGCGCTGGGTGAGGCCGCCGAAGCCCCCGCTCGCCCCCATGATGGCGCCGCCCTCGCCGCTGCTGAACGCCTTGAGGTCCATGCCCGGCGCTGAACGCCTTGTCGCCGCTCCCGGTGATGACCACGACCCAGCAGTCGGGGTCCTCGGTCGAGCTCGTCCATGTACCCCGACATGGCCTCGCTGACGGCGCCGTTGATGGCGTTGCGCGCCTCGGGCCGGTTGATGGTGAGGATCTCGACGTGTCCGCGGCGTTCCCGCAGCACTTCGTCTGCCATGGTGCTCCCTTCGCTGGTGCCCCTCGGCGCCGGCGCGGCGCGCGCGGCGCCGCCGAGGCTACCGAACGCGGCGTGCCGGCTCTCCGGGCGACGGAGTCAGGTGGGTGGAGCGCGGGGCGCACGGGCCGACGCCGGCGGGCCGGGGCCGGCGTGGCGCCTGCCCGGGGTCGCCGTCGCGGGCCGGCGGTCTGATCGGGCCCGCCCGGGCCCGGCGGAGGGCACGGCGTCGGGTGCACGATGCGAGCCGTCAGCGCGGCCGTCTCGAGCTGCGTCCGCTTCACGTAGGCCACGGTGAAGGCGAAGAGGCCGCCGATGACGGTGGCGGTGATGAACGGGGAGACGGCGAGGAAGGTCCCGGTGGGCAGCACGTCGGCCAGGGTGAGGCGGGCCGAGGCCTCCACGACGAGCCCGATGCCCCAGACGACCGACAAGAGGCGGAAGGTGTGGCGCCCGGTCGGCAGCTCGTGCAGCCGGTCGAAGGCGGAGACCTTGACGGGGTCCTTGCCGGCGGAGAGGTAGCGGCTCACGTAGAAGAGCGCCGGGCGGTCGTGCGTGTAGAGCGTGACGATGCAGGCGACGCCGAAGAGCAAGGTGAAGAAGCCGTCGCGGACCTTGAGCATGTAGGCGTTGCCCCCGAGCAGCGTGGAGGTGATCACCCCGACGGCGAAGCCCACCAGGACGGCGGCCCCGACGAGGTCGACGCTGCGCTGGCGGATGAACTGCAGGAGGATCCAGCCCACGGAGAAGCAGCCGGCGATGATCAGCGCCTGGGCGTCGGTGTGCACGTGCCCACGGACGATGAAGTAGACCCCGATCGGCAGCGCGGCGCCGAAGATCAGGCTGGGCAGGTGCTCGCGGATGGACGGGATCCCTGGCTGCCAGGAGGACCCGGCGGGGGCGGGGCCGGCGGCCCCTCGGTGCCCCCCAGGGACCTCCGGTTCCATGGTCCAAGGGTACCGCCGGGAATTCCGGGCTCCCTCCGCGTAGCATTGGCCGTTGTGACCTTTCTGGCCCATGTCCTCGAGTTCCTCCTGATCGCAGGCTTGGTGGTCGCTGCTGGTCTGCACCGTGGCCTTCGTGGTGGCACGCAGCTATGTGCGCCGGCACTGGCGGCTGCTGCACGGGCACGTCGCCGTGCGGGGCGTCCTGGCCACGCTGGCGCTGCTGGCCGCGGGACGGGAGCGCTACGCCGGGCGGGCCTCGCCCAGGACCTGAGCCGCGGCGCGGCCTCCCGCGTGCGCCGGCGCATGTGGGTGGCGGTCGAGGACGCCGAGATCGCCGTGGCCCACGCCGAGTCCCACGACGCCCCGGTCGCCGAGTTGCCCGCGGTGTGCCGCTCGTTGCACGCCGTGGCCGGCGAGCTCGACGGGCTGCTCCGCCTGGAGCGGCGACTGCCCAAGGGCGCGAGCCGGGACGAAGCGGTGCGCCGCCAGGTGGCCGAGGTGATCGAGGCGGCCCGCGACGTGCAGGCCGCCGCGGTCCAGGCCGGGAGCGACGCCACCGAGCCCCAGGTGCGCTCCCTGGTGCGCCACGCCCGCGACGAGGTCGACATCGTCTCGGCGGCGCTCACCCGTATGCGCTCGGTGGCGCGGCCGCACTGAGCGCCGCGGCGGGCGGCACAGGGCCCCGTGCGCCTGCCAAGCTGAACGGATGCCTGCCAGCACGCCGCCCCGCAAGTCGGCGTCGGCGTCGGCGCGAACGCGGGCACGCACCCGCCCCGCCGAGCCGACGAGCCTGCTCGGCGACGGCTTCGCCGTCGGGGTGGCGACGTCGGGCTATCAGGTCGAGGGCGGCTTCAACGGGGACGGCGAGCCCCAGAACAACTGGTCCGCGTGGGAGGGCGCCGGCCGGGCCGCCCGCTCGGGTCTGGCGTGCGACTTCTGGCGTCACCCCGAAGAGGCGCTGGACCGCGCCGCCGCCATCGGCTGCAACGCGTTCAGGCTCTCCGTCGAGTGGGCGCGCCTCGAGCCGCAGCCCGATGCCTTCGACGACGCCGCGCTCGAGCGCTACACCGAGATCCTCTCGCTCTGCACGGCACGGGGCCTGGAACCCATCGTCACGTTGCACCACTTCACCCATCCGTGGTGGCTCGGCGAGGAGTTCTGGCTCCGGCCCGGCTCGCCCGACGTCTTCGCCCGCCACGTCGCCCGGGTGGTGCCCGCGCTGGCGCCGTACTGCCGGCGCTGGGTGACGGTCAACGAGCCCAACATCGTGACGCTCATGGGCTGGATCGAGGGGGGCTGCCCGCCGGGACGGCGGATGGCCGTCTCGGACGCCTTCTGCGCCCTCGACAACCTCCTCACCGCGCACGTGCTGGCGGCCGATGCGGTCACGGCCGTCCAAGCCGACGCCGAGGTGACCGTGAACACGAGCTCGTCGTCGGTCTACGAGCACGACCGCATGCTGCTCGACCTGCTCCAGCTGCGTGATGTCGAGGTGGACCCGGTCGACGTGGACCGCTACATCGACGAGCGCCGGGTGGTGCACGATGCCGCCTTCCCTCCCCAGCACGCCGGGGAGGCGGCGATGCGCCGGTTCTTCGCCGCGGTGTCGCCCTACGGATCGGAGCGCGAGCCGACCCGGGGCGCGGCCTGGGCGCGCCTGCGCGGCGCCGACGCGGCGACATGCGCCCCGTCGGGTGGTGGCGGCGGTGCACGCGTCGACGCGACCGCGCAGCCTCGATGCCGTCGGCTTCGACTGGTACGACCCGGTGGCCAGCCATGCCCTGCGCGTCCCGGGACGGCGAACGCCCGAAGGCCGACGGGACTGGTCCTTCGGCCGCACCTATTGGGACGTCGAGTCGCATCCGGCGGGGCTGCGCAACTGGTGCGTCACCGAGTCCGCGCTGCGCCCCGGTCTCCCGCTGTGGGTGGTGGAGAACGGCATGGCGACGCGGGTGCACGACGGGCGGGCCGTGCCGCGCGAGGACGGCATGGATCGGCCGCGCTACGTGCGCGAGCACCTGGGCGCGATGGCCGACGCCGTGGCCTCCGGCGTGCCCGTGCGCGCCTACTTCCACTGGTCGCTGATGGACAACTACGAGTGGGGCACCTACGAGCCCCGTTACGGCCTCTTCGGGGTGGACCGCCGCGACCCCGGCGCCGTGCACTTCATGGACACCGACGCCCAGGGCGACGACGCCGCGGGGGAGTTCGCCCGGGTGGTCGCCGGTCTGCGCGTCGGGGACCAGCTCGGTGCTGGGCCGACCGGCCTGAGCGCCGGCGGTGGTCAGCCGGCCTGCGTCGCTCTCGGGAGCCGCCGTCTCGGCCGGTCCCTCGATCTCCTCCTTCTCCTTGCGGTGGTGGCGCACGACGAGCACCACGATCACGACGAAGATGAGGCCCAGGACGACGTCGGACGCGATTCCCGGTCGCCTTCTCCACGCTCTGGCCGACGAAGTAGCCGAGCAGGACGTAGAGGACGCCCCAGCACAGGCCGCCGGCGGCGTTGGCGGCCAGGAAGGTCCGGTAGTGCATGGAGGACATGCCGGCCAGGCCGGGGACCACGGCGCGCAGGAAGGCGGAGAATCGGGCCACGAAGACCGCCACAGGACCACGGCGGTTGAGCTGGTCGAGCGCGGTGTCCAGGCCCTTCTGGCGTTTGCGGAGCGGGCCTAGCTGCAGCAATTGGCGGCCCCAGCGCTCGCCGACCGCGTAGCCCACCGAGTCCCCGACGATGGCGCACACGACCACGACGGCGAGGATGGCGTCCAGGTTCACGCCGCCCTTGGAGGCCAGCACGCCGCCGAGGATGGCGGCTGTCTCGCCGGGGAACACGAAGCCGAGCATCACGGCGGCCTCGGCGAAGACGAGCAGGCCGACCAGCGTGTAGGCCTGCCAGCCGTGCAGCGAGAGCAGCGGCTGGAGCAGGCGGTCGATCACGGCGCTCCGTCCGGCGGTCGGACGCGGGCGGCGCTGAGAGCCAGCGGCACGGCGCGCGTCAGTTGGCGGCCCGCAACGTGTACTCGCGCGGGGTGAGCTGGCGCCAGCGGTCGTCCACCTGCGTCCTGAACTCCTTGCCCTGGACGAGATGCGTGAGGATGTCGGCCTGGCCCTGGGGGCGGGCGAGCATCCAGCTGTGCCCGCCCGGGACCCAGATCACGGGCGAGCGCGCGATGGAGGCGAACTCCGAGCGCGGTGCCCCCGGGCGTGATGCGGTCGAAGCAGCCCCACTCGTTGAGGATGGGCATCTGCTGGGCCGCCAGGTGGCGCACCTCGCTGCGCAGGTCGACGCTCATCAGCATGCTGCCGACGGGGAGCGTCTGGGACATGGTGCGGATGTTCTGGCGCATGTCGGGCAGGACGGCACGCACGGTGGAGTACATCCGACCGATGAAGAGGTCGGGCAGGTCGAAGAAGACGGCGGCGATCATGTCGACCATGGGCGCGACGTCGGGGAGGAGCGGCGAGAGGAGAGTAGGGAGGACGCCGCGGCGGTCCTTCCAGGCCGGCGTGCTCACCCCGTCGCGGTAGATCACGCCGAGGGTCCGGCGCGGGTGGTCGTGCGCGAACTGCACCGCCACCGCTCCCCCCATGGAATGGCCGAGCATGACCGCGGGCCCCGCATCGACCTTGTGCACGATGGCCATCACCTGGTTGGCCAGGTTCTCCATGGAGACGTCCTGCCAGTCGAGCGGGTCGCTCCCGCCGAATCCGGGCAGGCTCGGGTTGATCACCCGCCAGCCCAGCTGCTCGGCCAGTCGCGCGCTCTCTCGCCAGTACATGCCCCCGCCAGCGAAGTAGCCGTGGAGGTTGACGGCCCAGATGGGCGGTGTACCGGGACCGTCGGGCCCGTGGGCGTCGACGTTGTCCGAGACAGCGAAGCGGAGACGCCGTCCTTCCACCATCATGGAGCTGGGGACCATGCGGATGGTCGGGCTCTTGCGGATCTTCCGTTCGTACTGGTCCCGCACGATCCCGAGGCCGTGCGGGGCCCGTCCGGAGTCGACGAGCTGGACGGGAGAGGGACCGTCGGACGGGGCGACGATGGCGCCGGAGATCTGGAGAGAGTCATCGGACGGCGGCGTCGCCTCAGACCCGAAAAACCGACCCGCCATGCGTCCTCCACTCCCGCGCTCACCGAGCACGTCGTTCCGCCGTTCCCCGCTGTCGGCGGGGTCCTGCCTGTCCACGGTATCGGACGGCGGCCCCTTTGGAGCACGCCGGCGTGCACAGGGCCGTTGGGGCTGCGACGATGGGTGCATGCACGCTGACATCGTCATTCGGGGGGGAACCGTGGTGGACGGCACCGGTGCTCCCGGCCGGCCCGCCGACGTCGCGATCAGCGGAGGCCGTATCAGCGAGATCGGCACCCGCCTCCAGGGCGACCGTGTGCTCGACGCGGACGGCCAGGTCGTCAGCCCAGGTTTCGTCGACATCCACACCCACTACGACGCGCAGGTGTTCTGGGACCCGAACCTGACGCCGTCCTCGTTCCACGGGGTGACGACGGTCATCGCGGGCAACTGCGGCTTCTCCATCGCGCCCATCCGGGCCGAGGGTGTGCCGCTTCTGGCCCGCACGCTCCAGCACGTGGAGGACATGAGCTTCGACACGCTGGCCGCCGGCGTGCCCTGGGACGAGTTCGAGACGTTCCCCCAGTACCTCGACGCCGTGGCGGCACGGGGGACGGCGCTGAACTACGGGTGCTACGTCGGCCACACCGCGGTACGGCTCTACGTGATGGGCGAAGAGGCCTACGAGCGCCCCGCCACCGACGACGAGCTTGCGCGCATGCAGGCTGTCGTGGCCGAAGCCATGGCGGGGGGCGCCGCCGGCTTCGCGTCCAGCGCGTCACCGACGCACAACGGGGACGGCGGCCGACCGGTGCCGTCCCGGGTGGCCGACCTCGACGAGCTGCGTGCTCTCCTCGAGCCGGTCAAGCAGTGCGGCCGCGGGGTGGTGGCGCTGCTCCCGGGCGGGGTCTTCCCCAACGAGGAGGTCTTCCGGCTCCAACGCGAGGTGGGGCGGCCGTTCACCTGGACGGCCCTGCTCACGGTGAAGGGCTACCCGTACCACGAGAAGGTGATCGCCGAGCACGATGCCGCCTGGGCCCACGGCGTCGAGGTGTGGCCGCAGGTGTCGTGCCGGCCCCTGGTGTTCCAGATGAACCTGTCCGAACCGTTCACCCTCAACATGCGGCCGACCTTCGCCGCGCTGATGGGCAAGTCCAAGGCCGAGCGGGTCGCCGCCTACCGCGACCCGTCGTGGCGGGCCACCGCCTGGGACGACGTCAGCGGCAAGGCCGGCGGCTTCCCGCTCAATTGGGCCGCCATCTCCGTGGCCGAGTCATCCTCGCACCCCGAGCTGGCCGACCACCCGGTGGCGGTGCTGGCCGAGCAACGAGGCTGCACGCCGCTCGACGTGATGCTCGACGTCTCGCTGGACGATGACCTCGAGGCGCGCTTCTGGTCCGTGCTGGCCAACGACGACCCCGAGGCCATCGCCTGGCTCCTGCCCCGCGACAACGTGCTCCTCGGCCTGGCCGATTCGGGGGCCCACGTGTCGCAGCTGTGCGACGCCTGCTTCTCGACCGACCTCCTCGGCAACTGGGTCCGCGAGCGCAGGGTGATGCCGCTGGAGCGCGCCATCCACAAGCTGACCGGCGAGCCGGCCGGCGTCTACGGGTTGGCCGACCGCGGCACGGTCGAGGTGGGCAAGGCGGCGGACCTGTGCGTGTTCGACCCCGACACGGTGGCACCGGGCCCGATGCGCCGGGTGCGCGACTTCCCGGCCAACGGCGAGCGCCTGACGGTGGACGAGCCCGTCGGCATGACGCACATGCTGGTCAACGGGGTGCCGATCCGGGTCGACGGCGCGGCGGCCGAAGAGGGTCTGGCGGGCCGCCCGGGCGTCGTGCTGCGCAGCTGAGACGGGCCGCCGGGAACGGGGCCTCTCAGGTCACGTCGCGGCGGAACGTCGTGAAGTAGCCGAGGGTCAAGGGGATGAGGCCCCAGGCCAACAGCACCAGGCCGCCCTGCCACCAGTCCAGGAGCCGTAGGCCGTTCCCGCGCCCGCCGCCGGTACCGAAGCCCCGTGCGATGTCCCCGGCGAGGGCGGCGCCGGCCCCATTGGGCAGCCAGTTCAGGTCGTAATGGAAGATCGCCCGGGCCAGCGCGATGAGGATGCCCTCGAGGATGAGCGTGCCGCCGATGGTCAGCAGGATGGCGGCCACCTGGTTCTTGACCAGGGTCCCGAAGCCGAGGCCGAAGAGGCCGAGGAGCACGGCCGAGGCCAGTAGGCCCGGCACCACGGCTCCGACCTGGTCCGTCACCTGCGACGTGACGCCGCCGAGGGCGGCGTTCCAGGGCAGCGCCACCCCGGCGACGGCGACGAGCCCCAAGAGCGCGATGAAGATCGCCCACAGGGCGGTGGCGATCACCTTGGCCAGGAGCACACGGCTGCGCACCGGGACGAGGACGAGCGACGTGGTGATCGTCTTGTGGCGGTACTCACCCGTGATGCAGAGCACCCCGATGATCGGCGCCAGGACCTCGATCCCGAAATAGCCGGCGCCGAGGAGCTCGCGCCGCCGGGCCAGCGTCGAGACGAAGTAGAAGGTGTGGCCGGGGAAGCCACCGGCTCCGGCCAGAACGGCCAAGACGATGAGCACGGTCAGCGGGAAGGCGAGGGCGAAGGTGACCCACACCCCGGGCATGGAGCGCATCTTGATGAGCTCGGCGCGCACGGCGTTGATCACGGGTGGTCCGCCACGTCGCCAAAGCCGAGGCCGGCGGTGAGGGAGAGGAAGACGGACTCGAGGTCGCCGCCCTCCTGGGTCAGTTCGTAGAGGACGATCTGGTTCGAGGCCAGCAGCGGCCCGACCTGCTCGGGCGTGACCCCGTCCATTGCGACCTCGTCGTGGCTGGTCCGGCGGAAGGCGATGCCGGCCTGCGTGAGCACACCGGCGAGGCGGTCGGCCTCCGGGCTGCGGGCGCGCATGACCATGCCGGTCATGCCCGCCGTGATCTCTTCGAGCGTGCCCTGGGCCTTCAGCTGCCCGAACGACACGATGACCGCGTCGTCGATGGTCTGGGCCATCTCGGAGAGCAGGTGCGAGGAGACCAGCACGGTGCGGCCCTCACCGGCGAGGTAACGCATGAAGTCGCGCAACCAGGCGATGCCCTGCGGGTCGAGCCCGTTGGACGGCTCGTCGAGGATCAGGACATCGGGGTCGCCGATGAGGGCGGTGGCGAGCTCGAGCCGTTGGCGCATGCCCATGGAGAAGCCACCGACCTTGCGCTTGGCGTCACCGCTCAGGCCGACCAGCCCGAGCACCTCGTCGGCGCGCTTCTCGTCGTGGCCTCCGGCCCGGGCGGCCATGCGCAGGTGGGTCCGGGCACGGCGTGCCGGGTGGAAGCTGGTCGCCTCGAGCACGGCGCCGACCGTGGAGGTGGGGTGCTCGAGGTCCTCGTAGTTGCGGCCGCCGATGGTCGCCGTGCCGGCGGACGGGTGGACCAGGCCGAGCAGCATGCGCAGCGTGGTGGTCTTGCCCGAGCCGTTGGGGCCGAGGAAGCCGGTCACGCGTCCGGGCTCGACGGTGAACGAGAGCCCGTCGACTGCCAGCACCGGCCCGAAGTGCTTCGAGAGTCCGCGGATCTCGATGGGCAGCCCGCGAGTGCTGGCCGGGGCGGTCATCGAAGGCGACCCTAGCGCGGGTGACCTCGACGACTCGGTCGCGAGCGCCCGTCGGCGCAGGCGACGGGCGAGCGGAAAACCCAGGTCAGGCGGGTGTGCGGCGCTCGACGAGCTCGTCGGGGAGCAACAGGCGCACGGACACAGCCAGCTCGTCGTAGACCCGGGACATGGTGGACCAGCCGTTGACCCACCCGACCAGCGCCGAGTACCAGACATGGCCGATCATGCGCGCCCGGTCGGACATGTCGGGGACGTCGCGTTCGCCCATGGCCTTCGAGATGATCCCCTCCATCAGCAGGGTGATCTGCTGCTGGCAGCCGACGGCGGCCGGGTCGGGCGAGGACAGCGAGGTGAAGACCGCGGTGACCAACTTGGGCTGGCGGCCCATGGCGCGCAGCGCACGGTCGAGGACGTCGAGGACCCGGTCGGCGGGATGCTCCTCGCGCGGTGGGTGCTGGCCGATCCGGGTGTCGAGCATCTCGACCCAGTGCACGAGAGTGGCGGCGAGGAGGTGGTCCTTGCTCGTGAAGTAGCGGTACACGGTGCCCATGGCGACGTCGGCCCGGGCGGCGACGTCGCGCATCTGCACCGCCTCGTAGCCCCCCTCGAGCCCCAGGGCCATGGCCGCGTCGATGACGCGCTGGCGCCTGGCCTGCTGGGCGCGGGTGAGCGGGCGGGTGAGCGTCTGCTCCATCCCGACAGCGTATCCAAACTGTCACCGGCGTCTCCTGGAACAGGGCCGGTACGCTGGGGCGCCATGCCCATGCCAGGAGGAAGCCCCGGGCGAGAGGCCACTGTCGTCGACCTCGACGAATATGCCGAACAGGTGGCGACCACCGACGGAAGGGTGCCCGGCGAGCGGGGGCGCCAGACGCGCCAGCGCCTGCTCGACGCCACGGTCGAGCTCCTGGCCACCACGCCGTGGCGATCCGTCAAGGTCACCGACATCGCCCGGCAGGCCCAGACCTCCCCCGCCACCTTCTATCAGTACTTCGCCAACGTGGAGCAGGCGATCCAGGTGCTGGCCGAGGGGATGGTGGACCAGGCGGGGCAGCTGGCCGAACTGGTCGGCGGCGACTGGTCCGAGGAGGCGAGCTGGGACACGGCGCTGGCGGTGACCGAGGGCTTCCTCGGCTACTGGGAGGACAACCGCGCCGTCTTCCGGGTCGTCGACCTGGCGACCGAGGAGGGTGACGGGGTGCTGCGCGGCATCCGGGTGCGCGCGCTCAATGCGGTCACCGTGGCCCTGGCCCAGGTGATCGCCACCGCCTCTCCTTCCACGGCGGGCGGCGCGGCCGGCGCCACGTGCTCACCCGCCGGTGCCGACCCGATGGCCGTGGCGGGCACCCTCGTGGCGATGTTCGCCAGCGTGTCCGCGCACCGCTACGGCTTCGAGTTCTGGGGCATCCGCACCCGGAACCTGATCGACACGCAGGCGCGGACGCTGCACTGGGCCGTCACCGGACGGCTGGCTCCCGCGGCCGAGATCCCGCGCCGCGAGGCCACGAGGCCGCGCACCGGACCGGTGCTGGGCGGCGCCATGGCGCGCCGCAGGAGTGGGGCTACTTGAGCGCGACGGGGTTCAGGGGCGTGCCCAGCCCCTGGGTCAGCGGCAACGGCGTGGCGTCGAGCAAGAAGGTGTAGCGGCCGTCGGTGGCACAGTCGCCGGCGAGGGGGTCGAGGACCCAGTTCTGGCCCTGGGTCAGGCCCATCTCCACCAGGTGCAGGAGGTGCACGGGGAGGGAGGCCTCTTCGTGCTGGCTCGGGAAGACCTCGAAGACCAGGGTGTCGGTCGCCACCGCGGCGACGTCGTGGGCGTGGAACCACGCCGCCGTCTCGATGGTCAGGCCCGGGGACGGCCAGGTGTACGCGACGAGGTCGCGGCGCTCGGCGGCGAGATGCACCATCTGACCCGTGCGCACCAGCACGATGTCGCCCGGTGCGACCGCGACCTTGGCCAGCTCGCACGCGGCGTCGAGGTCGGCGGGCATGATGGGGTACCCCGGCTCGAGCACGTCACGTCCCAGGGCACGGGCCACGTCGAGCAGGACGCCGCGGCTCACCACGGCGCCGAGGCGATGGATGCCACAGCGGGCGGCGCCGTCGGCCGAGACGCTCGTCGCCGGGTACCCGTTGTAGATGACGCCGCCGTAGCTGCTGTGCGCCAGCGCGTCCCAGTGGGTGGCGCACTGCGTGGCGAGGGTGAGGACGTCCTCGCTGAAGCAGACCCAGTCGGGTTGGTCGGCGTTGACGGGGTGGTTGACCTGCACCATGGTGCGACGGGGATTGATGCGGCCCTCGATGAAGCCGACCTGGATCCCCTCGGTCTCCGAGAGGGGCAGCCCGAGAGCGAAGGCCCGGCCCGACACGACCGCGGCGGCCCCCCGGCGCCGGGCCGCCTCGTCGACCAGGTTGAGGGTGCCGATCTCGTCGTCGGGGCCCCACCGCCCCCAGTTGCGCACCCGGTCCGCCATGTCGGCGTACACGGGCGGGACGGGCACGCGCGCACACTACCGCCGGGTCCGGTTGTCCCCGACCGGACGGGGGACGATACTGACCGGGCGAATAAAATCGCAGCAGCCTCAGGGAGGGATTGCCATGACGACGACACGCGCGCGCGGTGTGCACGGGACTCAACGAGCCCTGGAAGACCGAAGAGATCGAGATCGACCCTCCGGGCAACCGCGAGGTGCGGGTGAAGATGGTGTGGTCGGGCATGTGCCACTCCGACGAGCACCTGCGCACCGGCGACATCAGCCAAACACCCGAGGTGCTTGCCATGATGGGCGTGAAGTCCATGTTCCCGGTGGTCGGCGGTCACGAGGGATCGGGCATCGTGACCGAGGTCGGGACGAATGTGACGCAGGTTTCGGAAGGTGACCACGTCGCCGTTTCCTTCATCCCTTCCTGTGGGACCTGCCATTGGTGTGCCTCCGGACGACAGAACCTCTGCGACCTCGGGATGATGACGCTGGCCGGCGGCATGATCAGCGACGGGACCTACCGCTACCACCTGGGGGGCGAGGACCTGAACCGGATGGCGCAACTGGGGACCTTCGCCGACGAGATGGTCGTCCACGAGAACTCGCTCGTGCGCATCAACGGTTGGGACAACATGAAGGCGGCCGCGCTCATCAGCTGCGGGATCGCCACGGGCTTCGGCTCGGCCGTCGACCGGGGCAAGGTCATGCCCGGTGAGACGGTGGTGGTTGCCGGGGCCGGCGGCGTCGGTTCCGGAGCCATTCAGGGCGCCCGCATCGCGGGGCGCGCACGATCGTTGCGGTCGACCCGGTGCCCTTCAAGCTCGAGCGGGCCAAGGAGATCGGTGCGACGCACACCGCGCCGTCGCTGCCCGACGCCCAGATGATGCTCCCCGAGCTGACCATGGGCCGCAACGCCGACGTGGTCATCCTGACGCCCGGCGTACTCAAGGGCGAGCTCATCGCGGCGGCCTGCGCCTGCGGGTCCAAGGACGCCCGCATCGTCGTGACGGCCATCGCCCCGTTCGACCAGATGGACGTCCAGCTCAACCTGTTCAACCTGGCCATGTTCAACCAGGCCGTCCTCGGCACCGTCTTCGGGTCCCAGAGCCCCCGGGTGCAGGTGCCGAACCTGCTCAACCTCTACGAGTCGGGCGCGCTCAAGATCGACGAGCTCATCACCCAGGAGTACACGCTCGACCAGGTGCAGCAGGGCTACGACGACCAGGCGGCCGGCACGATCGTGCGCGGGGTGGTCAAGTTCGACAGCTGAGCGCGAGACCGCGCCACTGCCGCGGCGCCCTCAACCGAGGTGGCGGCTGAATCCCTCGGGGATCACCAGGTCGTTCGGGCTCAGCGAGTGGATTGACGCATGTCCCAGCCCGAGCAGCGCGGACTCGATGCCGCTGCGCATGATGTCGAGCACGTTCTCGACGCCGCGCCTGCCCGTTGGCGGCCAGACCCCAGAGCGAGGCGCGGCCGATCATGACCGCCCGGGCGCCCAGGGCCACGGCCTTGACGACGTCGCTGCCGCGCCGGATGCCCCCGTCGAGGAGGACGTCGACCTGGTCGCCGACGGCGGCGGCGACCGGCGGCAGGGCGCGGATGGTGGCCGGGGTCCCGTCGAGGTTGTTGCCGCCGTGGTTCGACACCGAGATGGCGCTGACGCCGGCGTCCACGGCGCGCTTTGCGTCGTCGACCCGGCTCACCCCCTTCAGCATGAAGGCGCCGCCCCACAGCTCGCGCAGCCAGGCCACGTCGTCCCAGCTCGGCGGCGGCGTCCCCATCCACTCCCCGTAGGCGCCGAAGAAGGTCGGCCCCTTCCGGCCCTTCGCCACCATGTTCGGCGTCGTCAGGTCGGGTCGCTTCCCGGCGCGGGCGAAGGAGAGGAACCAACGCGGGTTGGCCAGGGCCTCGGGGGCGAAGCGCAACATGGTCCGCAGGTTCACCGTCTCGGGGATGGTGGGGCTCCCCCAGTCGCGTCCGTGGGAGAAGGACCAGTCCAACGTCGCGATGAGCCCGACCGCCCCGGCGGCGCGCGCCCGCTCGACCCGTTCGGCGATCTGGTCCCTGCTGCCGATCCAGTAGATCTGGAAGAACGTCTGCGGGTTGGCCGCCACGACATCCTCGACCGGCATGCTGGCGAACGAGCTGAGCCCCATGGCGGTGCCGCGGGCGGCGGCCGCGCCGAGCCATGGCGACCTCGCCCCCGGGGTGCACGGCCTGGACCCCGGTGGGGGAGATGAGGACGGGGAACGAGATCTCCTGGCCCATGACCTTTGTGGCCAGGTCGCGGCTGTCGGCCAGGCCGGCTACGTGCGGGGCGAAGCCCAGCTCGCTGTACGCGGTGACGTTGTCCTCCACCGTGATGCCGCGCTCGGATCCGGCGACCAGCGCCCCATAGACCGACTTGGGCAGGCGTCTCTTGGCGCGCCGCTGCGCCTCGGCCACCGTCTCGAACCACTTGTTCGTCACAACGGGGAGACTCTACGCGCCCCGCTCCCGCTGTCCGATTCCGGGTACCCGGGCCGAAGGCCGACGTAGGGTCGGCGGCATGCCCGAGCCCGACATCGTCCCCCTGACCCCGGCGCAAAGGGTCGAGCGGGCCGCCAGCTTTGGCGGCGCTGCCTCGCACTACGAGCGCTACCGTCCGGGCCCTCCGGTCGAGGCGGTGGACTGGATCCTGCCGGCGCCCGCGCCGGTGGCGAGAGTCGTCGACCTGGGCGCAGGGACCGGTGCCCTGACCCGGCTGCTGGTCGGACGGGCCGACGAGGTGGTCGCCGTGGAGCCCGACGACCGCATGCGGGCCGTCCTCGCCGAGTCGGTGCCAGGAGTGAGGGCCGTGGCGGGCCGGGCCGAGTCGATCCCGCTGCCCGATGCCAGCTCGGACGCCGTGCTCGCGTCGTCCTCGTGGCACTGGATGGACCCCGTGCCCACCCTGCTCGAGGTCGGCCGGGTGCTCGTGCCCGGCGGGACGCTGGCCGCGATCTGGTCCGGCCCCGACCCCGACTCGCCCCTCATCACGCAGGCGCAGGCGCTCCTCAGCGGCGGTGGCGGAGACGCGGCGGGCATCGACGGCCAGAGCCAGGCCGAGCTGTCGGCAGCGTTGAACGACCGCTCCGCACTCGTGCAGGCGCTCGAGATCCCACCCGGCGTCCCGTTCGACCAACCCGAGCAGACGGCGATCACGTGGGAGGTGGCCCTCGACGCCGACGAGCTGATCGGTCTGCTGGGCACGTTCAGCTGGGTGATCCTGATGGAGGACGACGCCAGGGAGCGGCTCCTCGAGACGGCTCGCCGCGTGCTGCGCGACATGCTCGGTGTGTCCGGACACGTGACGGTCGACATGCCCTACCGGGCCGAGGTGTGGAAAGCGCGCCGGCATGGCTGAGGACGTAGGACTTCGGACCGGGGGGCCCGCTGACATCCCCGGGGTGCTGGCCTTCTGGGGGGAGTCGGCCGAGCCCACCTCCACCGACTCGGCGGACGCATTGGCCGCCCTCCTCCGCCGCGACCCGGACGCGCTGATCGTCGCCGAAGCGGACGGCACCATCGTTGGCTCCGTCATCGCCGGGTGGGACGGCTGGCGAGGCTCCGTCTACCGATTGGCCGTGGCGCCGGACCATCGCCGCCGGGGGCTCGGGCGGGCGCTCCTGCGGGCCGCGGAGCACCATCTGGCCGGGTTCGGGGCGCGCCGGTCCGCACGCGATCGTCGTCGGGACGAGTGCACGTGCGGTGGCGTTCTGGCGGGCGACGGACTGGGAGCACCGGAGCGAACAGCTCCGCTTCACCAAGGGCCATCGGCAGAAGAGCTAGGGAAAGATCGAACCGGGCGCCGACTCAGCCGGCTGCTGGCGGGCGGTCGAGATCGTGGATCTGCGGCCGGCTGTAAAGGTCGTCGATGCGGCGGATGACCGACTCGAGTGCGGGCTCGTACCCGTCGTCGGTGTCGACGACGATCAGCGGGCAGGCCAGATCGAGCGGGTCACGCAACTCGGTCTGGAGCCGCTCGGCGAGGGGCAGCAGAGCGCGTAGCCGCACCTCGCCGCACAGCGGGTCGTCTCGCATGCGACGCGCGAAGCGCTCCAGCGCGTGCCGGCTGCGACAGTGGACGTTGACGAGGAAGCACCGGGGGGCGAGACGCCTGGCCACGTCCGGCTCGCTCACGCCCCGGTAGAAGGTCTGCTCGGCGACGAAGCTCACGCCGAGCTCCGACCACAGCTCCATCGTCCGGAAGAACGGCTCGACACCCGGCGCACCGAGATTCATGGCCCGGCCGTACGTCCGCCAGTTGCCGTGGACCAACTGGTCCTTGTGCAGCACCGGGACGTCCAGACCGGCGGCGAGCGCGGTCGCCAGGGTGGACTTGCCCGCGCCCGGCGCCCCGCTCACCAGGACGGCAAGGGGCGCCCGGTCCGGCGCCGTGGCCTGCTGCTCCACGGCCGCAGGCTCAGCCCTGGTCGCCCGGTGCCGGCCGCAGCTCGCTGCGGAGCGCGGGCGAGGACCAGACCGGGGAGCGCCACGAGATCCGCGGGATGAGCGGCACGAGTGTGCGCTCACGGGCGCAGCCGGCCCAGACACCCACGCCGTACGCGACGTCGTCCGCCACGTGCAGGGCGGCGGCGTGTAACGGGTCGGTGCCACCCTGTTCGACCCCCCCGTCGGCGAGTGCGGGGAGGAGCAACGCGAGCGCCGACGCCCGACGCGTCCGGCGGAAGGCCAGCCCGAGAACGAGCGCGGGCGACCACGCTCGCGCCAGGGACCCGAGCGCCGGCAGCGCCGCGCGCGCCGTGCCACCTCCGGCGATGTGCGCAGCCACGGCCACGGGGTCGCGCACGAGGCCGCGCAGGCGGCGGGCCAGGATCGCGACGGACACCGCCAGGGAGGCCAGGGCGAGCAAGGGGCGGCGACCCAGCGTGAGGGTCCACACCGCCAGGGACCAGCCGGAGACGTGGACCGGGGCCAGCGCCTCCCCGTGGCGCCGGGACAGCGGGGCCGCCGTCGTCCCGTAGAAGGCCCGGCGGCCGAGCGCCGACCCCAGGGTCGCCGGCCCGTCGTGCGCGACGGTGCTCGCCGGCTCGTAGCGGACGTCCCATCCGGCCTCCGCCAGTCGCCACACCAGGTCCACGTCCTCACCGCCGCGCAGCGTCGCGTCGAAGAGGTCGGATCCTGACGCCGCGTCGACCCGGACCACCAGCGCCGCGCTCGGGACGAAGGGGATGCGACTCCCGGGCCGGACCGGGCCCGCCCGGGTGCCCCGGTCCAGCGAAGAGCGCGGCACGACCGGGCGCCGTCCGTCCGCTCGACGCCCGGGGACCAGCACGATGCGGGGCGCGACGGCGGCCACCAGCGGGTCGTCGAAGTGGCCCAGGAGCGGTCCGAGCCAACCGCCCCGCGGGACGCAGTCGGAGTCGACGAAGGCGACGAGCGCACTGTGCACGCCGGCGAGCCCCGCGTTGCGGGCGCCGGCGGGCCCGACGTTCACCGTCAGCCCGACGAAGCGCGCGCCGTGGCGCTCGGCGATCTCCTTGGTGGCGCCCGCATCGGCCGACGCGTCGTCGACCACGATGCAGTCCATCCCGCGCAGCACGCCGAGCACCCGGTCGAGCTGGGCCGGCCGGTCGCGTACCGGCACGACCACCGTCACGTCCGGCGGCCCGAGGGCGCCGTCGCCCGGCCGGGCGACGAACGCGCCGGACGAGACGAGGCGGCGCGCCAGGAGCTGGGCCCCCCGACCCGACCCCACCGGGGCGCCGGCCTTCCACCGCGCCACGAGCTGCCGGGCCCGCTCGGAAATCCTGAACAACCGGAGGGGACTGCCCCCGAGCAGCACGGTCCCACCGTCGAACTCCTGCGTCGAGGCGTCCTCGCGCAGGGAGAAGGAACCCGGCACGGGGGTGGAGGCCCGGGGGGGTGCGGGTCGCAGCGCAGCGGTCGCCGCCGAGGTGCGGGAGTGAGGCACCGCCCAATCTTGGCAGTCCGGGGCCGGGGATAGGCTGGGTCCGTGCCCAGAGGAGGTCGGGATGCTGGCTGAGGACCAAGACACCCAGGACGTCGACGTCGAGGAGCTGTCCGAAGAGGACGTCGACGAGCTCCTGGTGGAAGAGGTCTCCATCGACGGGATGTGCGGCGTCTATTGAGCGTCACCGAGGCGCCGCCCGAGGGGGTTGCGTTCGCAGTCGACCAGGCCTGGCAGCTGAGCCCGCAGGTCGCGTTGCGCGACGAATCGTTCGGTGCGCTCGCCTACCACTACGGCAACCGGCGGCTCGTGTTCCTCAAGTCGCGCACCCTCGTCGAGCTGGTGTCGTCCTTGCACGAGTACCCCAGCGCCGCCGCCGCCATCAGCGCCGTGGTGCCCGAGGGCCAACAGGCGGCCTACCGGCGGGCGCTCGCCCGCCTGGCCGCCTCGGAGGTGATCGATGCCCGCTGACACGGCGCCGCTGCCCCTGAAGGAGCAATTCAGCCGCGGGCTCGATGCGCCCATCTGCCTCACTTGGGAGCTGACCTACGCCTGCAATCTCGCCTGCGTGCACTGCCTCAGCTCGTCGGGCCGCCGCGACCCCAACGAGCTCACGCCGTCCGAGGCGCGGGGCATCGTCGACGACATGGTCGACCTGAAGGTCTTCTACGTCAACATCGGCGGGGGCGAGCCCATGCTGCGGCCCGACTTCTTCGACCTCGTGTCCTATGCCGTCGACCGCCGGGTCGGCGTGAAGTTCTCGACCAACGGGACCAGGCTCACGCCGACGCGGGCCCGCCAGCTCGCCGCGCTCGACTACCTCGACGTGCAGATCAGCATCGACGGCGCCACGGCCGCCACCAACGACGCCGTGCGCGGCGAGGGCTCCTTCGCCGCCGCCCGCACGGCCATGGACAATCTCGCCGCCGCCGGCTTCGGGCCCTTCAAGATCAGCGTCGTCATCACCCGCGCAGAACGTGGACGAGCTCGACGCGCTGGCCGCCATCGCGGACTCCTACGGCGCCCAGCTGCGCCTGACGCGCCTGCGCCCCTCGGGCCGGGCCGTCGACACCTGGGACGCGCTGCACCCGACGGCGGCACAGCAGCGCGCGCTCTACCACTGGCTGATCGAGCGCCCCGGCGTGCTGACGGGCGACTCCTTCTTCCACCTCTCGGCGTTGGGCGAGCCGCTGGACGGCCTGAACCTCTGCGGGGCAGGGCGCGTCGTGTGCCTCATCGACCCCGTCGGCGACGTCTACGCCTGCCCCTTCGTGATCGACCGCCAGTTCCTGGCCGGCAACGTGCGCGACCCGGGGGGCTTCCCCTCCGTCTGGCGCGACTCGGCGCTGTTCACCTCGCTGCGCGAGCCGCAGAGCGCGGGGGCCTGCGCGTCGTGCGGCTCCTTCGACGCCTGCCGCGGCGGCTGCATGGCGGCCAAGTTCTTCACCGGCCTGCCCCTCGACGGGCCGGACCCCGAGTGCGTGCACGGGCACGGCGAGGCCGCCCTGGCGGCGCTGGGCGAGCGGCCCCAATCGGCGCTCGGCCACTCCAAGGTCCGCCGCGACGGGACGCCCATCGCGGTGCCCACCCCAGTCCGCTTCCGCGCGCCGGCCCGCACCTGAGCCCGTGGAGCTCGCCGGCGCCACCTGGCCCCAGGTGGAGGCGTCCGGGGCGGGCACGGTGCTGGCCGTCCCGCTGGGCTCGCTCGAGCAGCACGGGCCCCACCTGCCGCTGGACACCGACACCCGGATCGCCGCCGCCGTGGCCGCCGGGTTGGCGGCGCGCTGCGCGGGCGTCGCCGTGGCGCCCGCCGTGGCCTACGGGGCCAGCGGCGAGCACGCGGACTTCCCCGGCACGCTCCTGCTCGGCCACCAGGTCCTGGCCGACCTGCTCGTCGAGCTGGTGCGCTCGGCCCGTCGCTCCTTCGCCGGCGTGGTCCTCGTCGAACGCGCACGGGGGGAACGAGGACGCGCTGGCCGCAGCGCAGCGCCGCAGCGCCGCCGAGGGCGACGACGTCCTGGTGTGGCGGGCGGTGACGGCCGGAGGCGACGCGCACGCCGGACGGACCGAGACCTCCCTGCTGCTGGCCATCGAGCCTGCGGTCGTTCGGCTCGAACTGGCCGAGCCCGGATGCACCGAACCCCTCGCCGCGCTGCTGCCCCGTCTGCGCGCTGAAAGGGGTGCGGCCGGTATCGTCCAACGGCGTGCTGGGCGATCCAACGGGTGCGAGCGTCGAGGAAGGCCGGGAGCTCCTCGAGGCGCTGGTGCGCGACCTGGCCTCGGCCGTGTCCGTCCCGCTGGTCGCCGTCGTGAGCCCGGCGGCCGTCGTCACCGGCGCGGCGCGGGGCATCGGGGCCGCCACCGTCGATCTCCTCGTGGCCGACGGGTGGCAGGTGGTTGCGGTGGACCGTTGCGCCGACGATCCGGCCCTCGACTACGCCCTCGCCACCAAGGCGGAGCTCGAGGAGGTGGCCGGGCGGCACGGCGATGCCGTGCGCGCCGTCGTGGGTGACGTGCGCAGCCCGTCGGACATGCGCGCCGCCGTGGACGAGGCCATCCGGCACTTCGGGGGCGTGCAGGCCGTGGTCGCCGCCGCCGGCGTGATCAGCGGCGGCCCGCCCCTGTGGGAGACGGCAGACGCCCAGTGGGATGCGCAGTTCGACGTCAACGTCAACGGCGTGCGCCACCTCGCCGCCGCGGCCGTGCCGGCCCTGCTGGAGGCGCCGGCGCCGCGCCAGGGGCGCGTGGTCGCCGTGGCCTCGGCTGCCGGGCTGCTCGGGCTGCCGCGCCTGGGTGCCTACAGCGCATCGAAGCACGCCGTGATCGGGTTGATGCGCTCCCTGGCCGCAGACCTGGCCGGCACCGGCATCACCGCCAACGCGGTGTGCCCCGGCTCCACCCGCGGCCCCATGCTCGATGCGTCGGCCGCCGTCTACGGCCTCTCCTCGCCCGAGGAGTTCGCCGGGCACCAATTGGTGGAGCGACTCCTCGAGCCGGCGGAGCCCGCCTCGCTGATCGCGTGGTTGTGCGGGCCCGGCTCCGGGGGCGTGACCGGGGCGGCGCTCCCCGTCGACGGCGGCATGACCACCTCGTAGGACAGGAGAAGCCGATGGCCGAGTGCACCCACATGGACCGGATCGCCGACGTGGAGCCGCAGACACCCAACGGGTGCGGCGAGTGCATGAAGGTGGGTGATCGCTGGGTGCACCTGCGCCTGTGCCTGGAGTGCGGGGAGGTCAACTGCTGCGACTCCTCGCCGAACAGGCACGCCACGAAGCACTTCCACGCTTCCGGCCACCCGCTCATCCAGTCCTTCCAGCCGGGCGAGGACTGGATCTGGTGCTACGTCGACGAGGTCGCCGTGGAGCCCAGCTAGAGCTCCCAGCCCCATCGACCTGGATCAGATGTCGAGGTCGAGCCGCATGGCCACCTGGCCCGTGGGCGACAGTCCTCTTGCCAAGTCGTGCTCCCCTTTGGCCAGCATCTCGAGTCCCAACTCCGCCTCATCCAGCACTCGAAAGCCGAGGTGTTCGTAGAGCGGACCGTTCCATGGCACCTCATAGAAGGTCGCCAGGGTCACTGCTGGTCGTCCCTTTGTGCGCGCCCAGTCCTTGACCTGCTCGATGAGTGCTTTCCCCAGCCGCTGTCCCTGGTAGTCGGGATGGACGCAGACGTGGAAGATGTGGGCGGCGTCGTCGAGGACACCTACGAGTATGTAGCCCACTACCTCGTCGTTGACCACAGTTACCCACGAGCGTCCTGCCCGCGCGTACTCGACCAGCAACTCGATGGAGTCCGGGGGGTTGGCAGCAGCCTGGTCATAACCGATGGCGACAAACTGGCCTTGGGTGGCCAACTCGATGTGCTGGAGACGTAGTGCGTCCTCGGGGTCAGCCGGACGGATTGTGACACTGTTGTCATGCACGGGTTCATGGTGGCACGTTAGAGCGACCTGGACGTGGCGACCGATATCGGATGGTTATGGTGCCCTCGCCGCCGGTTCGGAGTCCGGCGGAGCACCCGGAGAGTCGGACCCCCTTCTCGATGCTGACCAGGCATCGGCGGCCCGACTCGCGGGTGGTACGCCCCAGCTGGGAATCGAACCCGGTGCATCCGCTTAGTCATGGCGAAGCAGTCGTCCAGACCCGGGGCGTCACCTAAGAACGGTCGCGAGATGGCGTGAGTCGACTGATAAACTGAGTGAATAGTCATGGCGAAGTAGTCGCGGGAAGGGGCCTTCGGGCCCCTTCTTCGCGCTCTGGTCGAGATCGGATCAGGCGGGTAGCTGGGTAGCCCAGTTCGCTGCCGGGAGGGGGTGGCACCGTGCGGCACGCCAGAGTTGTCTATCCGATTCGAGCGGTGGAGTTTCGAACCGCGTTTTCGCGCCTCAGCAAGATGATGCTGCTCACCAGGACGAAGAGCAGGAGCAGCACGAATCCGATCAGGTCGAGAACCAGGCCAAACGATGCGATCACACCGCCGAGGCCGAAAGCCTGCAGAAAGAGCAGGGGCGCGGCGAGGATCGAGACCCACCCAAGCCACCGCGGCAAGATTCCACTCCTGAACACGAGCACGCCAGCCGCGAACGCGAAGAGACTGCCGAAGACGTCCGCGACGCTGTCCACGGCGTAGGTCAACAGGTACAGCGTGTAGGAGACACTGTGGTCGTGTTGCGAACCGAACGTCGCGAGCTTCCCGTCGAGCACGCCGTAGATCCCGACGTCGCTAACCGCGTGAAGAGCGACGAAGAGCACGCCACCGACCAGCAGCAAGGAGCCGAGGGCACCCGAGCCCTCGGCATCCGTGTGCAGGAGACGGTCGTACAGCTTCCACAGGTAGATCGGAAACATGACGGCGTAGACGACACAGAAGCCCTCGACCACTACCAGTCGGTTCCTGTGAGCGGCGAGCGTGTTCGCGATCTTCGCTGCCGAGTCGTTCTGGTTGATGCCGACCCCGAGCCCAATCGCGGACTCCGCGATAACGGCAAGAACGAAGAGGATGCCCGCCACCCACGCATACCGCTCCCACGCGCCATGCGAGGTCCGCTCCGCTGTCACCGCGCGATCCTTCCTCATGCACTTCGCGCTAGCAAGCGCGAGGTGGGAAGCGGACAAGCAGGTGGCAATATCCCGTTTGACGGGACTGCTGTGGGGTCGGGAACTGCGCTCCCCCCGGCAGCGAAGAAGGGGCAAGGGTTCCATACCGCGTGGGCACGGCCTATGTTTGGGGTGGCTGTCCGTCCTGGGAGAGTCAGCAATGAGCACGGCACCTCGAACTCCGAAGCATCCGCCGCCGTGGTTCGTGCACAACGCATGGCGCGTTCATCGAGTGCTCTACCGAGTCAGTGGCGGTCGCTTCCTGTGGTCCACGTCGAACAAGCGCGGCTGGGGTGCGCTTCGTCTCACGACGATGGACGGAAGTCTGGGGAAGAGCGCAGCGTGATCATTGGCTACCTCGAAGAAGGCCCAAACCTAATCTCGCTCGCTTTGAACGGCTGGGACGAGAGCCAACCCTCTTGGTGGCTCAACTTGGAGACACACCCAGATTCCGTGGTTCGACTGACCGACCAGCTTCCGCGCCCGATACGGGCGCGCGCGGCAGCGGGACACGAGCGTGATCGGCTTTGGCAGCGCTGGGTCGTGGTCGATCCACGGCTCGACCGGTATGCGAGCCAGCGGTCTACTGAGACGCCTGATCGCCTGACACAAGTCGAGGACGGTCGACCTCGTCAGCCCGACGACGGCCGGTTTTCGTCGGACAAGCGCTACGCGGGCGCTTGCATCAGGACTGCCCCAATACAGCCGATGCTCCTATGTCGCGACTTGCCGGGGAGAACGTCTAGGTCGAGCCCTGTCAGGTCTGCCCGTAGGTCGTGTCGCGTGACTCGGCACGCCGTGTCCCGACGTCCTTGACGGCGCTGCCCAAGGTCGTGGACGAGCGCGGGCACGGTTGCCGCACTGCCGGCGTGCACCGTGGCGTGGAGCGAGTCCGGGCGGTTCTGCCGGTCCAGGTACCAGCCGTCGGCCGCCAGACGCTCGCCCACGGCGAAGATGTCGAGGGCGTCGGGATCCCGGGCGCCGAAGGCCAGCACAGTCGCCGGCGGGTCGCCGCGCACGGCCAGGGCCTCGATCGACTCCACGCCGGCTCGCAGCTCCCGGGCCGCGTCGTGCGCGGTGCGGGTGAGCTCGAGGTAGCCGTCGTAGCCGATGTGCATGAGGGCCGCCCAGGCCGCGGCGACCGGCCCGGCGGGGCGGGTCCCGGCCATAGCCGTCGAGGCGTAGAACCCGCCGAGCCAGTCTGTGGTCACGAACAGCTGCATGCGGGCCAGCTCGTGCGTCCGGTAGAGGATCACCGAGACACCCTTGGACGCGTAGCCGTACTTGTGCACGTCCGCCGACATGGACGTCACGCCCGGCACCCGGAAGTCGAACGGCTCGTCGAGGCGGCCGAGCTCGGTCAAGAAGGGCAGGAGAAAGCCGCCCATGCACGCGTCGACGTGGCACAGGATGCCGCGCTCGAGCGCCAGCGCGGCGATGTCGGCGATCGGGTCGATGACCCCGTGGGGATACGTCGGGGCGGAGCCGACCACCATGATCGTCTCGTCGGTGCATGCGTCCGCCAGTGCGTCCGCGCTGAACCCGGAAGTCGGCGTCCACCGGGACACGCACCAGCTCGACGTCGAAGTAGTCGGCCGCCTTGGTGAACGCCGCGTGCGCGCTTTCGCCAGCCACCACACGCGGCCGCGCCATGCCGCGGGCGTGCCCGACGTCGCGTGCCGTCTTCACGGCCTGCAGGAGGCTCTCGGTGCCGCCGGAGGTCAGGTAACCCTCGACGGCGCCACCGGACGCAGGGTCGTCGGCCCCGAGCAGCGTGGCGGTGTTAGAGACGATGTCGTGCTGCATGATGCCGATGCTCGGGAAGGCTAGGACGTTGAGCCCGTTCTCGGCGCTGTAGAGCGACAGCGCGTCGGACAGGAGCTCGTGGACGTCGTCCCCGGCCGAGTACACCAGGCTGAAGACGCGTCCGCCTCGCCAGTCCTGGTCGTCCTGCTTCATGGTGATCAGCTGCTGCATCACCTCGTCGCGGGGAAGCCCGTGTCGGGGCATCGGGGTGTGGGGAAACGTGGCCATGGCGCCGTTCTTAGCCCACTCGACGCACAGCGTGTGCAGCCATCGGGACGGTCGGGTGCTCGGCGCCGGCGTGCGGGGAGCCGGACATGGGGCGGCGGCGGGGCGTTGCGCCCGACCGGCGCTGACCCTACGAGCTCCAGATGATGGCCTGGGGCTCGGTGTAGGCCAACAGCCCGTAGTCGCCCCCGTCGCGCCCGACGCCCGACATCTTGAACCCACCGAAGGGCGCGTCGTGATTGCGCTGCGCCGTGTTGACGCCGACGTGCCCGGCCTGCAGGCGCTTGGCCACGCGTAAGGCCCGGGCGCCGTCCTTGGAGAACACGTAGTCGTAGAGCCCGAACTCGGTGTCGTTGGCGATGGCGATGCCCTCCTCCTCGTCGTCGAAGGGGATCATCGTGATGACGGGGCCGAAGATCTCCTCGCGTGCCACCCGCATGGTGTTGTCGCCGGTGATGAGCGTGGGCGCCACGTAGAAGCCGGTCGGGAGGTCGGCCGGGCGTTCGCCCCCGAGGACGATCTCACCGCCGTCCTCGACCGCCGTCTGGATGTGCGCCTCGATGCGTCCCCGCTGCGCCGCCGAGATCACGGGCCCGATGATGGTGGCGGTGTCGGTCGGGTCGCCCACCTTGAGGTAGCCGGCCATCTGCACGAGGCCGTCGCGCACCTGGTCGAAGAGGCTGCGGTGCACGACCGCTCTCGTCGGCGCCGTGCAGATCTGGCCCGAGTGGAAGGACCAGGTCGAGCCGATGCAGCCGATGGCCCCCTTCACATCGGCGTCCTCGAAGACGACGCAGGCGCCCTTGCCACCGAGCTCGAGCAGCGTGCGCTTCATGGTGCGGGCCGCCTGCTCGCCGATCTTCACGCCGACCTGCGTCGAGCCGGTGAAGCTGACGCAGTCCACCTCGTCGGAGTCGACCAACGCGGCGGAGGAGGCCGGACCGTTGCCGTTGACGAGGTTGACGACCCCCGGAGGGAAGCCGACGTCGTTGAGGATGCGGACGAGCTCGACGATGGCGAGCGGGTCCTGCGGCGCCGGCTTGACCACGACGGTGTTGCCCGCCGCCAGTGCGGGGGCGACCTTGCCCGCCATGTTGACCATGGGGAAGTTGTACGAGGTGATGCAGGCCACGACGCCGAGCGGCTGCCGGTTGACCATCCCGCCGATGATCCCGCCGGGCGCCAGCGGCGTCGCCTGCGCGGGCTGGGGGAGCAGCGGCGTCTGCAGCACGCCACGCGGATCGCGGGCGTAGCGCTCGAAACGGTCCGCCGCCACCGGGACCTGCATCCGCGAGCCGACGGTCGCCGTCGCGCCCGTCTCGGCGATCACCAGCGGCAGCAGCGCCGCGGACTTGGCCCGGATGGCGGCGGCGGCCTCGCGCATGAGGGCGCCGCGCTCCTCCACCGACCAGGCCGCCCATCCCGGCTGGGCCTCCTTGGCGGCGGCGGCGGCGGCGATGGCGTCGTCGGCGCTGGCGTTGGGCGCCTGTCCCACGATCTCCTCGGTGGCGGGGTTGACGATCTCGTAGGTCCCCTCGGACGCGTCGACCCACTTGCCCCCGATGAGGAGCTGGTGCTCGTTCCGCTGGGTGGTCTCGGCCATGGGTGCTCCAGACTCGGGTGCCGCCAGCCGATCTGACGGCGCGTCACATTCAACCCCGCCCGGTGCGCGCTCCGCCAAAGCCGCAGCCCACCGACATCTGGCGCCCTTCCCTCCCCGGTGGTGAGACTGGACCGATGACGAGCTCCGCTTCCGTCCCACCGTCGGGCGAGAGCTTCCTCCTGCCCCTGGGCGACGAGGAGTCCGACGGATTCTGGGAGGGCACGGCGGCCGGGGAGCTGCGCATGCAGGAGTGCGGGTCGTGCGGGGCCCTGCGCTTCCCGCCCCGGGTCATGTGCCCTGAGTGCCAGTCGACCGAGCGCTCCTGGCGGTCCGTCTCGGGCCGGGGGACCATCTGGTCCTTCGTCGTGGTCCACCCCCCGGTCCTCCCGGCGTACGCGCCCTACGTGCCCTTCCCCGTGGTCACCGTCACCCTGGCCGAGAAGCCCAGCCTGCGCATGGTGGGCAACCTGGTCACCGGTCCGGGCGGCGACATCAACGGCGTCGACCCCGCCTCCATCCGGATCGGCGAGCCCGTGCGGGTGGTCTTCACCCCCCGCCCCCGGCCCGATGGCACCGAGGTCCACCTGCCCCAATGGGTGCGCGACCCTTCTTGAGGGGGTTCTGAGCCGTACTCCTCCGGTCCGACTACCGCGGCGGCGCCTTGCCCTTTCCGCCCCCGAGCACGCGCAGCACCAGACGGCCCAGCCGGCCGGGAGGCTTGGCGGCCTGGGCCGCTCTTGCCTCGTCCTCGTGATCCCGGGTGAGCGGGCCGCCGAGGCGCCAGTACCGCCTGCCCCCACCGGAGTAGCGGACGTAGCGGGGTACCGGCGGCAGCTTCGCCTTCGGCTTGCGTTGCTTCGGCTTGCCTCGCTTCCGCTTCGCCCCGGGACTCATGTCGCGAGTGTGGCCCGGACCGAGCACGGCGCGAGGCGCTCACGACCGGGATCGGGGCGTCCCAGTCTAAGACTCTGTTCTTAAAATTATTGCACCACATTAAATAAATATCCCTTCTTCTTTATCTTTTATCTTGAAACGTTACCTATATAATTATACGCAGTTATGATAGCGCAGACCTAGCGAACGACGCACAGCGACATGAGCGACGAGGAGTGAGATTTCATCACCGATCTTGTCTCTCCGTATTGGACGACCGGGTTCGATGGACCGACCGGTCAAGGTCGATCGACGTCGTGTCCTCGACGCGATCTTCTACGTGACAGCGACCGGCTGTCAGTGGCCAGCGTCCCCCGAGACCTATCCGAACTGGAACACGGTGCATCGCTACCACCTCGAGTGGTCCAGACGTCGCCTGGGAGCGCATCGCCGAGCGCCGGGCGCGCGTTCGCACAGAGCGGGTCCCGGCGGCGTCCCCCACGTCGGGTCTCGTCGATGCCCGCTCGGTACGTGCCGCGCCCACGGTAAGCAAGAAAACCAAGGATATGACGCCGGAAAGAAGGTCAACGGCCGCAAGACCTTCGGCGTCGTCGACACTCTCTGACTCCTCATGGCCGTGGTCGTCGTGGCCGCGTCGCTCTCTCACAACGTCGGAGGCATCACCGTGGCCTACCGTGCCCGCACCGCTCCGCTCGCTTCGCCAAGCTCTGGTGCGACTCGGGGTTCAAGCGCACGTTCATCTAGCACTGCCCGCACCACCACGTTCGCGTCGAGGTGGTCACGCGCATCTACCCAGGCCAATTCAGAGCGCTCCCCACGCTCGTCGAGAACACTGAAAGAGGACGCCGGCGATCGCCGCGCCGGTCGGCGAGGCGTTCAGGTAGGGCTCGGGGGCGTGGGCCCGGTGGCCGTTGTCGATGACGACCTCCTCGACCCGGGGGCCGAACTTCTCGGCGAGCGACAGGCCGGCGGCCTTGTCGCCGACGGCCCGCACGTTGACCCAGCGCTGGACCGAGCCCGGCCACGACCCGTGGCCGTCGACGGGAGGCGGCTTGAGGCTGTCGAACATGACCGGCACGGCGAGCGGCGAGCCGAGGGTCACGAAGGTGTGGACGGCCCAGTCGTCGTGCGCGGCCAGCGCGTTGTAGGACAGGACGGTGCCCAGCGAGTGCGCCACCAGTACCCGGGTGTCCTCGCCGATCTCCGCCTCGATGCGTCCCGCAGCCGGTCCTGCAGATCGGGCTCGTTCATCATCTGGTTCGCCAGGTCGACTGTGCGGTCGAACGTCGCGTCGCCGGCGGCTTGGCCCAGGGCGACGATGGCGTCGCCGCCCATCTCCGACAAGGCATCGGCCACCCCGGCCCGGGACTGTCTGGAGTTGGCGGTCCTCGTCGGAGCCGGGATGCCGCCGGAAGAGGTCGCCGTAGAAGCAGACCTCGACGTCGTCCTCGGCCAGCTCGATCCCGTGATGCCAGAGTCCGTCACGAACGGCCGGGAGCCACCGGGCCTTCAGCTCGTTGGGTCCCCAGAACTCGTTGAAGGCCCCGTGGACGATGACGATGCGCGCCATGACCGTCAGCCGGCCAGGTGCGCCGTGTCGTTGTAGCCGCGGATGATCCAACGCTCGGGCGAGACGACGATCCGTGAGATCGACGCGTTGTCGGGCCCGACGAAGGCGAAGGGCGCCGACGCGGTGGCCTGGGCCAGGATCTCGCCGATGGCCGCACCGTGGCTGAAGACCACGACGCGGCCGCCGGGATGCGCCGCCGGCGATGCGCTCGACCGCGGCGCGCAGCCGGCCGCCGAACACCTCGCGCGACTCGGCGCCCGGCACCACGTCCCAGCGCTGCTCGGACATCATCCGCTCGAAGAGCGGATCGCCGTCGGCCGCCTTCTGGCGCAGGAGCCCGCCTTCCCATTCCCCGAGGAACACCTCGCGCAGATCGGCGTCGACCACCGGGGTCAGTGCCGCAACGCGCCACCAAGGGTGCCGCCGTCTGGGCCGTGCGCTGCAGCGTGCTCACGTACAGCCCGTCGAACGGCTCCTGGGCCAGTCGGAGCCCGACCTGCTCGGCCTGGTGCCGTCCCGCCTCCGACAGTGGCGGGTCGCCCTGCCCCTCGACGAGCTCGAAGGTCTCGCCCTCGACCGAGTCGGCCGAGCGCGCCGTGGCGGACCAGCCAGCAGCTCGGTCGAGCCCGGCGGGCCCGACGTAGGGCCGCTGGCTGAAGCTGCGGGGCGAGGTCACGGCCGCCGAGTGTAGGAAAGGTTCAGCGCGGAGCGTGCAACTCGGGGGGCCCGTGCTCCTCGTCGTCTTCCACGACCTCGGCGTCGATGACGTCGGCGTCGATGACGGCGCGCCGGCGTGCGCCCCAGCCGGCCGGGCCTCCAGCCGGTCGGGGCCGGCCGCGCCGCCGCCGAAGGTGGCGAAGAAGGCGCCGGGAGCCTGGGTGAACTGCACCCGCAACGGCCGTCCGGCGTCGGGCCCCAGCTGTCCCCACAGCGGGAGGGCCCGGCGGTGGACGACGTAGGACTGCGCGCCGAGCGTCACGCCCAGATAGAGGAGGAAGCTCGCCCCCTCGAGCCCGGCCGCTCCGGCGTGGCTCCACGCCGCGTCGCCCACGAAGTGCACGAGCAGCGACACGAGCCAGAGCGCCATGGTGAGCGCGTTGCCCTGGCGCAGCACCCACCCGTTGCCCGTCCACACCCGCATGGAGAGGCCTCGCAGGGCGCCGAGCCCGAGGGCGCCGACGAGCGTCGTGCCCACGACCCAGAGCCAGGCGCTGGACGAGACGTGGTGGTTGCCGGCGTACGAGGCCATCTCGAAGAGGCCGATGACACCGAGGACGACCGGGAGGCGGGGCTGGAACACCCGCGGCACCGGTCGCACCCTGACCTGGCGCAAGAGCACCAGAATGAGGATCAGCGCCCCCAGTGCGTAGGAGAAGGAAGACATCGCCTACCAGCCTACGGCCGCGACCAGCTCAATGGTTCAGCAGGGGCCCCACTTCGACCCCGAAACGGGCCGTCTGCTCGCCGAACTCCTCCGCGCTGCGGGCCATGAAGCGCACCTGCAGGTGGTTGACGCCCATGTCGACCAGCTCGCGCAGTGACGACGCCACCTCGTCGGCCCCACCGGAGAGGACCCAGCCGGGCAGGTCCCAGCCCGAGCCGACGGAGGTGAGGTAGATGGGCTCGACGATGGTGCCGATGTCGATGGGCGCGCCACCTCGCAGCTCGGTCCGCAGCTCGCGCAGCCGGGCGATCTGGCCCGGCAGGTCGCGCCGGCGCGTGCCCTGCGGGAGCCAGCCGTCCCCGAACGCGGCGGTGCGGCGGATGGCCGCCGGCGAGGATCCACCGATCCAGATCGGCGGGCGCGGCTGGCGCACCGGACGCGGCGCGATCCCCATGTCGCGGGCGGGGAAGCGCGGCCCGGGCAGCTCGGGGAACTCGTCGGTGAAGGCGCGGGCCAGCGCGGAGACGGCCTCGTCGGTGTGGCGGCCCCGCTCGGCGAAATCTCCGGTCAACACCTCGTACTCCTCGGGCACGTGGCCGGCGCCGACCCCGACGATGAGGCGCCCACCCGAGAGGTGGTCGATCGTCGAGAGCTCCTTGGCCGCCCGCAGCGGGTGGCGCTGGGCGAGGATCAGCACGTGCGAGAGCAGGTGGGTCTGGGTCGTCACCGCGGCCAGCCAGCCCAGCGTGGCGGTCGTGTCGTACCAGATGGTGCCCATGGCGTCGGCCAGGCGGCGCGGGATGGCGGTGTGGTCGCACACGCCGAGATAGAAGAACCCCGCCTCGTCGGCCACCCGGGCGATCCGGGCCAGCTCGGTGGGGCCGGCCGTCTTCTCCCAGTCGGCCACGTAGAGCGTCGACTGCGACTGAATGGGGAGCTGCATGCCGTAGACGACCTCCCCCTCGGGGACGGTGCGCACGACGTCGGCGGGAACGAGGGCAGGGTCGGTCATGACGGGCTCCGATCAGGCGGGTGGGTTCACGTGGTCGCTCCGGCGTACGCCGCCAGGCCGGCGGCGCGCTCGGCCGGGGTGCCGAAGGTGGTCGCGCGCACCCGCGCCCGCTTGAGGTGCAGGTGGAGCGGGACCTCCCAGGTGAAGCCCATGCCCCCGTGCACCTGGATCGCCGACCGGGCGTTGCCGATGGCGGCCTCGTCGGCGAGCAGCTTGGCGCCGCCGACGGCCCGGTCCAGCAGCTGGGCGGGTGTGCACCCCGTCGCGGCGGCCTCGGCGTCGACGACGTCGGGCTGGTCGGCCAGGCAGGCCGCGGCGTGCACGCCGGCGCGGGCGACCTCGGCGCGGACGAGCATGTCGGCGCACATGTGCTTGATGGCCTGGAAGGTGCCGATGGGCGTGCCGAACTGCTGGCGCTCCTTGGCGTAGGCCACGGCGAGGTCCAGCGCCTCGGCGGCGTGGCCGACCTGCAGCGCCGCGGTCAACAGACGCGCCGTCACGGAAGAGCGACCCGTCGTCGTCGGCCACCGGCGCACCCGGCGGGAGGGCGTCGAGGCGCCAGAGCGGGGTCAGCGGGTCGAGCGGCGCGTCGACGCGGACCGCGGCCGGACGTCGGGGGCGGCCGCCAGCAGTTGCGCCGCCCCGTCACCGTCCCCCGCCAGGACCAGCAGCGCGTCGAGCGACCCCAGATGCTCGACCAGTACGGGCCCGGGGCCGGTCCCGGTCCCGCGGCAGTGCACGCCGACCTGGACGTCCCCCGAAGCGGCGCCCTCGACCAGCCCGGCCCGCGCCGCCAGGAAGGTGCCGACCAGCGGCCCCGGCACCAGCGCGCGCCCGAGCTCCTCGAAGACGACGCACGGCCTCGGCCATGGTCAGCCCGGTGCCCGCCGGCTCGGGCAGGGTCAGGGCGAACACGCCGGTCTCGCCCAGCGCCGCCCAGTCTTCGTCGCTGACGGCGCGGGCGTCACCCTCCCGGGCGCGCAGGTGCTCGAGCGGCAGCCGCCCGGCCACCATGGCCCGGATGCCCTCGGCCAGCTCGCGCTGGTCCTCGCCGACGCGGAAGTCCATCAGCGCCGGGCCTTGGGCAGCCCGAGGATGCGCTCGGCCACGATGTTGCGCTGCACCTGCGAGGTGCCGGCAGCGATGGTGCTCGAGATCGACTTGAACCAGGCCGCCAACTGCTCGGCGTTGCCGAGGGGCGCGCCGTCTGCTCCCGACCAGGGGGTCGGCGCACAGCGCAGCCCGGTCCAGCAGGTCCATGGCCAGGTCACCGAGCGCCTGGGAGTGCTCGGAGAACGAGAGCTTGAAGACCGAACCGCCGATACCGGGGATCCCGGTCTGCGCCGCCTCCGAGACGTTGCGCTTGGTCAGCGCCCACAGGGCGTCGAACGCGGCCACCAGGTGGCCGATGCGGCGGGCCACCCCGGCGTCGGCCATGAGGCCGAGGCGCCCGGCCAGGCGGGCCAGCTCGCCGAGCAGCCGCATGCACTCGAGGAGCTCGCCCACGAAGGCGGTGCCGCGCTCGAAGGACAGCGTGACCATGGTGACGCGCCAGCCGTCGTTCTCGTCGCCGACGCGGTTGGCCACCGGCACCCGCACGTCGTTGAGGAACAGCTCGGCGAACTCGGTGGTCCCCGCAATGGTGCGCAACGGCCGGATCTCGATCCCGGGTGCGTCCATGGGCATGATCAGCCAGGTGATGCCGCGGTTGCGCTCCTCGCCGGTGCGCACCAGCAGCTCGCAGAAGTCGGCCACCTCGGCGTGGGACGTCCAGATCTTCGAGCCCGTGACCACGTAGTCGTCCCCGTCGCGCACGGCCCGCGTGCGCAGCGAGGCCAGGTCGCTGCCCGGCGTCGGGCTCGCTGAAGCCCTGGCACCACACCTCCTCGCCGCGCAGGATGGCCGGGAGGTAGCGCTCCCTCTGGGCCGGCGTGCCCTCCGCGATGATGGTCGGCCCGGCGTGGAGAAGCCCGACGAAGTTGACCCCCACGTAGGGCGCGCCGGCCCGCTCGCACTCCTCCTTGAAGATCAGCTGCTCCACCGGCGAGGCGCCCCGCCCGCCGCCCTCGGCCGGCCAGTCGACCCCGGCGTAGCCCGCATCGAAGAGGAGGCGCTGCCAGCGCAGGTCGTAGGCGCGCCGGGCCGGCCAGTCATCGTGGGGCGGTGGCTCCCCCACGCCGGGCAGCGTGGCGGCCAACCAGCCGCGCAGCTCGCGGCGGAACGCCTGCTCCGGCGCGGTGTAGCGGAGGTCCATGCGTCAGGCGGGGCGGGGGTGCGGGATCAGGCGTCGAGGTCGAGGCCGAACAGCTTGATCGCGTTCCCGCGCACGATCTTGCGACGCTGCTCGTCGGTGAGGTCCGCCATCTGCTCCTCGGCGATCTCGCGGGTGCGGGGCCAGGTCGAGTCCGAGTGCGGGTAGTCGGACTCGTAGGTGATGTTGTCCTCGCCGATCTCGTCCACCGAGCGCAGCCCGTGGGCGTCGTCGAAGAAGCAGCCCCACACGTGGTCCTTGAAGTAGCTCGACGGCTTCTCCGGCACGATGTCGGCCACCCCGCCCCAGCCGCGGTTGTCCTCCCACACGCGGTCGGCCCGCTCCAAGATGTAGGGGATCCAGCCGATCTGCCCCTCCGAGTAGGCCACCTTCAGATCGGGGAGGCGGACGAAGACACCGCTGAAGAGGAAGTCGACGAGCGAGAAGGTGGCGTTGGTGTGGGTCAGCGTCGAGCCGACCGCCGGCGGGGCGTCGGCCGAGGTCGAGGGCATCTTCGACGAGCTGCCGATGTGCATGTTCACGATGGTCTGCGTCTCGCTGCAGGCCCGGAAGAAGGGGTCCCAGTAGTGGTCCGGATCGTGCACGCTCGGCAGCCCGAGGAAGGGCGGGATCTCGCTGAAGCAGACGGCGCGCACGCCGCGGTCGGCGTTGCGCCGTACCTCGGCCGCGGCCAGCTCGGCGTCCCACAGCGGGATCAGGCAGAGCGGGATGAGCCGGCCGCCCGAGTCGCCGCACCACTCCTCGACCATCCAGTCGTTGTAGGCCTGAATGCAGAGCAGGCCGAGCTCCTTGTCCTTGGCCTCGGTGAAGGTCTGGCCGCAGAAGCGGGGGAAGGTCGGGAAGCAGAGCGCGGCCTCGAATGTGGTTGGCGTCCATGTCCTCGAGGCGGGGCTTCACCTCGTAGGAGCCCGGACGCATGTCCTCGTAGGTGACGCCCTTCATGGTCACCTCGTCGCGGGGCACGCCGACGGCGGAGTCGACGCGCAGCAGCGGCCGCTTGAGATCCTCGTAGTACCACCAGTCGACGGGCACGCCCTCCGAACCGGGCTTGACCTTGAGCGACCCGCCCCGGTATTCCACCTCGGGCATCGGGGCGCGCACGATCCGCGGCCCGATCTCGGCGTACTTGGAGGGAAGGCGGTCCTGCCACACGTTGGGCGGCTCGACCACGTGATCGTCGACCGAGATGATCATCGGCAGGGGCTCAGGCATGGGCATCGAGCGTAGCCCGCACCTGACGGGGCGTCAGATGCGCGTCACGGACGGCCGTTCAGCCGAAGACCTCGGAGAACAGGTCGACCATGGCCTGCCAGGAGCGGCGATCCGTCGCCTCGTCGTAGGCGATGCCGGGGATGTCGACCATGGAGGCGCGCGGGTTGGTGAACGAGTGCACGGCGCCGCCGTAGGCGACGAGCTGCCAGTCGACCCCGCCGGCGCGCATCTCCTCCTCGAAGGCGCGCCGCTCGTCGTTGTTGACGATGGGGTCGTCGGCGCCGATGAGGGCCAGGACCTTGCCGGTGATGTTGCGGGCGTCCTCGGGGTGCACCGTGGAGAGGCCGGAGTGGAAGCCGACGACGGCCTTGAGGTCGGCCCCGCCGCGCGCCAACTCCAGGGAGAGCGTGCCGCCGAAGCAGTAGCCGATGGCGGCCAGACGGTCGCTGTCGGTGCGCGGCTCGGCGCGCAGTACGTCGAGGCCGGCGGTGCCGACGGCCCAGGCGCGCGCCGGGTCGAGCCGTAGTTCTCCGATCCGGGCCATCATCCGTTCGCGATCGGTGATGGGCCTTCCCTCACCGTGGTAGTCGAGGGCGAAGGCCACGTAGCCGAGCTCGTCGGCCAGCCGGACGGCACGGGCCCGCGCATGATCGTCGAGGCCCGGCCCCTCGTGGCAGACCAGGATGCCGGGGCGCGGATCGCTGCCGTCGGGCAGGGCGAGGGTGCCGACCATGGCGCGGCCGTCGGCCTCGTATGTGATGTCGCGGGTGGTGGCCATGGGTCACCGTATCGCCCCCCCGGCGGGGGTCATACTGGCGGCCATGCGCGGGAACCGAGGCCGGCACCTGCCGTTGGGATTGGTCGCGGCCGTCGCTGCCTCGCTCCTGCTGGCCGCCTGCAGCTCGGGTTCCCCGACGCCGACGTCCGCCGCGCCAGACGTCGACCACGGCGTCGACAGCATCGCCGACCTCTTCGACGACGACGACCGTCACACCCGGTCCGACGCCGCCACCGGTGTCGACCACGGGGCCGTTGCAGGTGGGCGCGCCGATCGCCCTCCCGTTCGCGGCCGACCGCGTCACGGCCGCCGAGGGTCCCGACGGCGCCGTGTTCGCCGCGCCACAGGACCCCACGAGCACGTCACCCGCGATCGCCTGGGTGGTGGACGGCAACGGCCCCGCCCTGGTCGCCGAGCACGTGGCGACCGGCATCGCCTCGCTGGCCGCCGACAACACCAACTTCTACGCGGCGACGTACTCCAACGTGTTCGCCTACAACCGTTCGACGGGCAACCCGGACGGCCAGTGGGCGACGCCGACCGTGCAACCCGCCAACAGCTCGAACAGCAATCTCGTCTCCCTGGCCGCGGCCGGCGGCGCCGTCTTCGTCTCGGTGGTGCGGGGCAACACGGTCAGCGTGTACCGGATCGACCCCAGCTCGTCGGCCGCGCCCCGCCTGCTGGTGCGCGGGCTGAGCGACGCCATCGGGCCCGACGGCTCCGTCTTCTACGAGCGCGCCGACCACACCCTCGTCGCGCTGACGCCCCAACGGTGCGACCGTGATCGGCCCGCAGCTGGCCGACAAACCCAACCGCCTCGGGGGCGGCGTGCAATACCTCGACGTCGTCGCCGCCGGCGCGGTGTGGGTGAGCGAGCCCGCCGGCCAGGGCCTCGATGCGAGTTACACCACCTACGACGCCACCACGCTGCATGTGCTGGGCAGCTACAGCGGCGCGGTGACGAGCACCGTGGTGGACTCTGCCGCGGGGGCGCTCATGCTGGAGCCGGCCGGCGACAACCCGGCCTGCCCGCAGGCGTCGCCGAGCACTCCGTCGTCCTGCGTCTTCCGCATCACCCCGCAGGGCGCGGCAACCGATCCCGTGGGTGTCGGTTCGGCGGTCACGCTGCTCGGCCCGGGCCCGGCGGTCGTCGCGTCCAACACCACGAGCGGCCAGTTCGACCTCATGCGCCTGTCCTAAGCCCCTCGCTCCGGCGCTTCTACCGCGAGAATCAAAGGGTGTTGATCAGGTCCTCCACCCCCTCAGATGCCGGCGAGATCGCCGCGCTCCTCAATGCGCTCCTCGCCACGACGACGATCGAGTGGACCGTGACGCCTCGGACGGCAGACGACATGCTCGAGTGGCTGAGGGACCACGACGTGGTTCTGGTGGCCGAGGAGCACGGCGAGGTCGTGGGCGTCGCGGCGTTCGGGTGGTTCCGTGACGTTGTCAAGTGGCCCGGCTACCGCTTTACGGTCGAGAACACCGTCCACGTACGGGCAGGACCGATGGGGCTCTCGGTGTCGGTGAAGCCGCTCATGCTCGCCCTCATCGAAAGAGCTCGGGAAAGTGGCAAGCACACGATGATCGCCGCCGTCGACAGCACGAACGAGGCGTCGATTCGTCTCCACCAGCGCCTGGGCTTCGTCGAGGTGGCGCACCTGCCCGAAGTCGGTGCCAAGTTCGGCCGGTGGTTGGATCTCGTCCTGCTCCAGCTCCCCCTCGACGGGCGATCCGCTCCGGTCGGTACGTGATCAGGCCTCAGTACGACATGGAGACGCCGCCGTTGGGGCTGAGCAGCTGCCCCGTCACGAAGCTGCTGGCGTCCGAGGCGAGATACAGCACGCCGTAGGCGACGTCGGCCGTCTCACCGACCCGCCGCAGCGGGGCGAACTTCGCCATGGGCGCCAGCGCGGCGGCCTTGGACTCCTCGTTCACCGTGCCGTCGGGGTTCGTGTAGTAGCGCGCCGTCATGTTGGTGGGAACGAAGCCCGGCGCCACGGAGTTGACGCGCACGCCGTGCTTGCCGACCTCGACCGCCATCGACTGCGTCAGCTGGGCCACCCCGGCCTTGCAGATGGCGTAGGGCCCGATGCCCGGTGCCGGTGACAGCACCGCCGCCGAGGCCATGTTGATGATGGAGCCGCCGCGCTGGGCCACCATCACCTTCCCGGCGGCCTGGCATCCGTACAGCACGCCCTTGAGGTTGACCGCCAGGATGCGGTCGAACTCGTCGGGGTCGACGTCGATGATGGAGCTGTCGATCATGATGCCGGCGATGTTGCACATGACGTGCAGCCCGCCGTGCCGCGCCGCGATGTGCTCGACGAGGTCGGCCGTCGCGCCGCGGACGCGCCACGTCGAGCTCGGCGCTCTCGGCACGGCCGCCCTGCCCGAGAATGGCACTCGGCCGTCTCGAGGCTGTCGCGCCGTTGATGTCGGCGCACACGACGGTGGCACCCGGCGCCGGCCAGCACCTCGGCCGTCGTGCGCCCGATGCCGCTGCCGGCACCGGTGACGAGGGCCACGCGGCCCGTCAGGTCGAACGCGTCGTGCACACTCCGGGCCGTTTCCACCGGCGCACTCTAGGCCGTGACACCCTCCAGCGCGAGGCAGCGCGCGCTTGACCTTCAGCCCGCCGCCGTAGCCGCCGATGCCGTTGCTCGCCAGCACGCGGTGGCAGGGCACGATGATGGCAATCGGGTTCCGGCCGTTGGCCTGGCCCACTGCCCGCGGCCCCCTGGGCCGCCCGACCCGGCGGGCCAGCTCGCCGTAGCTGATGGTCTCGCCGTAGGGGATGCGCGCCAGCTCGGCCCACACCTCGCGCTGGAACTCGGTGCCGTCGAGCTCCATGCGCAGGTCGAACTCGGTGCGCTCGCCGGCGAAGTACTCCTCGAGCTGCGTCGCGGCCTCCTTCAGAATGGGCGACTCCTCGGTCGCGGCGCCCGATGGCGACCGCGTCGTTCGGGAGCCAGAGACCGATCAGCACGTCGCCGTCGCCCTCGAGGACGATCTGCCCGATCGGGGTATCCAAGGGCATGGTGGTGGTGGTGGTGGTGGTCGTCATGCGGCACGTCCTTTCGTTCGTCGGATGGGGAGCTGCGGTGCTGGCCGCTGCGGGTAGCGACCACAGGTGGGCCATGGCGTAGCTGCGCCAGGGCCGCCAGTGCTCGGTCAGCTCGCGGAGATGCGGCCGGGTCGTCGGGCAGGCCGAGGGCCACTGCGGCGCGCCGGATACCGAGATCCGTCGGCATGAAGGCATCGGGGTCGCGCAGCGCGCGCATGGCGACGTACTCCGCCGTCCACGGGCCGATGCCCGGGAGCGCCACGAGCGAGCGCCGCAGCTCGGTCGGGTCGGCGCCGGGGTCGATGATCACGTCGCCGGCATCCACCGCCTCCGCCAGCGCCACCAGGGCGCGCCGGCGGCCCGCCGGCATGGGGAACGCGCCCGGGTCGCGCTCGGCCAGCTCCACGAGCGCGGCCGGGGTGGGGAAGAGGTGGGTCACGGCGCCGACGGGTGCGGGGCAGCGGGTTCGCCCGCCGCCGCGACCAGCCGCCCGGCGACGGTGCGCGCCCCGGGGACCGAGACCTGCTGCCCGATGACGGCGCGCACGGCGAGCTCGAAGCCGTCGGCCGCGCCCGGGACGCGGCGCCCGGGATCGCGCCGCACCAGGGCGCCGAGCAGCGGGTCGTCGCGCAGGGCCTCCCAGATGGCGACCGGGTCGGCGTCGAGGTCCAGGAGCTGGCGGCAGCGCGCCACGGCGGTGTGCAGGTCGCGCAGGTCCGCGAGGATCAGCTCGCCCTCCACATAGGCCGGTCCGTCGGCGCCCTCGCGCCTCGCGGCGCGGTCAGCGTCACGACGCCGTGCCCGTGCGGGAGGCGCAGGCTGCGGCGTGTAGGACGCACCGTCGAGCGTCTCGACGCCGGGCAGCGCGCGCAGGCCCGAGGAAGTCGAGCACCGACGCCGGGCTGAAGGGTCGCCGGCAGGGCAGCCGCAGCCGGATGGCCTGCGTGGCCGGGCCCCGCCGGGCGCGCCGGCCCTGCGCGGTCCGCGCGGCGCGGGCCCGCAGCCCGCTCGGCGTGTCGGCGAACGATCTGGCGCACCGTGTCGTTGCACTGGCGCACGCTGGAGAAGCCGGCGGCGAAGGCGACGTGGGCGACGGGGAGCTCGGTCGTCTCGAGCAGGACGCGCGCCGTCTGGCTGCGCTGGGCCCGGGCCAGGGCGAGCGGCCCGGTGCCGACCTCGGCGGTGATGAGGCGGTTCAGCTGGCGGGTGCTGTAGCCCAGCCGGCCGGCCAGGCCCTCGACGCCTTCACGGTCCACGACGCCGTCGCGGATCAGGCGCATGGCGCGGGCCACGACGTCGGCCCGGACGTTCCACTCGGGCGAGCCCGGCGTGGCGTCGGGCCGGCAGCGCAGGCAGGCCCGGAAGCCGGCCTGCTGGGCGGCGGCCGCGGTGGCGTAGAAGCGCATGTTCTCGCGCTTGGGGGTGCGGGCCGGGCAGCTCGGGCGGCAGTAGATCCCGGTGGAGGTGACGGCGCAGAAGAACCAGCCGTCGAAGCGGGCGTCCTTGCTCTGCGCGGCCTGGTAGCAGCGGTCCGGGTCCTCGATCACGGGTGCCAGCGTGCCACGTCGCTGTGACGATTACTGGCGGGAATCGGACATTGCCGTTTCGGCGCTCCACGCCGCCTCGAACGTATCGTTGGGAGATGGAAGAACCCGAGGTCTTTGACTGGGATGAGTGGGAGAACGGCAAGGCCTACAAGCTCACGAATGACGAGCTGGTCGGGGCCTTACTCAGCGAGGTCAGTGCACTCCGCAAGCGGGTGAAGACCCTGGAGGATCGTCAGCCCCGTTGACCACAGAGCCTGCAGATCCGAAGCTCTTGACGCCGCGGGAGCCACAAACCGCCCTGCTGCAGCTCGACGAAGAGTTAGCTCGAGAGTCCGGATCTGAAGCTCGCCGTGGCGCGGGCCCACAGCGGGCGAGGGGCGCGAGGTCATGACCCGGCCCTCTGGGGCCGGTGAAGCTGACGCTCCTCATTGGCGTTGCCCGCCATCGCCCAGCCCGCCGAATGCACCAGGTGATGGTGGTGCACACAGAGGAGGACGAGGTTGTCGAGGTCGCTCCGGCCACCGGGCTTCCAAGGGACGATGTGGTGGACGTTGGTGAAGGTGGCGTTGGTACAGCCCGGGAAGCGACAGTGGCGATCGCGGCGCATGACCTCGCGGCGCTGGGCATCAGAGGGGGTGCGCCGGGCCCGGCCCTCGTACATGGTGTGCCCGACATCGTCGTCGACCCCGACGGCGAGCGTGGCGTCACAGGCGATCCGGCGCACCGTCTCGGTGCTGATCAGCCCGTCACGCTCGAGCTCACCGCCCAGGGCGCTCCGCTCCGCCTCATCGACCAGGGCACCGAGGGGGACGTGGACGACGACGAAGTACGGGCTGGCCGTGCTGCCTCGGCCCTGGTCCTGGGCGTCGGGTCCCGAGGAGCCGATGATCTCGCAGAAGGCGTCACAGAGTCGCTGGTCCCAGGGGGTCTCGCCGTCAGAGGGCACCGCCCGGGCCCGCGCTTCGAGGCAGGCCCGGGTCTCGGCGAAGGACTCGGGGGGCAGTTGCACCGTCACGGTGCGGTGCGCCTCGTTGAAGCGCAAGAAGCGCCGATCGTGCTCTGAGCGGGCCGAAGCCGGTTTGCACCCCGCCGCCTCGGTGCGCGGCGACGTCGGCCAGCTCACGCACCGAACACTCCTTGGCCGCCGCACAGAGGTCCTGGTCGCTCTCGGGGGTCGCCACGTCGGCCACGGCACGGACCTTGTCCAAGGACAGGTCCCCGGCACAGAGCGATCCGACCAGGTGGGGCAGATCCCAGGCCCTCTCGCCCAGACGCGTCAGCGCCCGGGCCGTCGGCGTCGAGATCCCGAAGCGCTCGGTGGCCCAGGCCTCCACCGACGTCGCCCCGTCGTCGCGGTACACCTGGCGCCGGCTGCCCTCGCCGAGCAGCACGACCATCTCCCCCTGGAGGGAGGCCATCTGGCGGAAGATCACATCGAGGCGGTCGGTGATCTCCTCGTTCGACAGAGCGGCCGCGGCGGAGATGGGGTGGGGAGTCTCGACCATCGGTAACGAGAACGGTCGCCCAGTGGTCGGGGAGCGCGCAGATCGCGATATGTGAGTGAGTCAGCCAGCCCGCAGCTGGCCGAGGACGAGCCGGCGGTGGGTGGCGGCGTCGCCCCAGGCCCGCGACAGCGCCCACGTCTGCTTCAAGAAGAAGTGGAGGTCGCACTCCCACGTGTAGCCGATGGCGCCGTGGACCTGGAGGGAGACCCGGGCGGCCAGGTCGGCCGCGTCGGACGCCATGGCCTTGGCCATGGAGGCGTCGTGGGAGAGCGTGGGCTGCGGCCGTGGCCAGCGACCAGGCGGCGCGGTAGGTGGCGGGCCGGGCGAATTCGAGCGCCACCCGCGCGTTGGCCAGCAGGTGCTTGACGGCCTGGAAGCTGCCGATCGGCTTGCCGAACTGGTGGCGTTCCTTGGCGTACGCGGCGGCCATGGCGAGCATGCGCTCGGCCAGCCCGACGAGCAGCGCCGCGGTCCCGGCGGCGGCCCGGTCCGCCAGCAGCGCCACCGCCGCCTCCGCCGCCACGCCGTAGGCCAGCAGCGTGTCCGACTCGAGCGGCCAGTGGACGCGTGGAGAGATCGCGCGACGCGCTGAGCGCGGGTGTGGGGTACGCCGTGCACGACGCGGCCGGCACGGCGTGCAGTTGCCAGCCCGATTCGGTGTCGCGGCAGGCCAGTAACAACATGGCCGCATCGCGCGCGCCGACGACGCGGGGCGTGCGCAGCGTGCCGTCGGCGGAGACCTCGGTCGGCGAGACGATCCCGGCCGTCGTGACGTCGATGCCGCCGACGGCGAAGCTCACGTCGTCCTCGACCAGCGCGGCCAGCGCGGCCGCGGCGGCGGGATCGGGCAGCAGCGCGGCGAGGGTCGGCGCCGCGAGCGCGGCCGTTTCCAGGAGCGGTTCGGGCAGGCCGACGCGGCCCGCCTCCTCCAGCACCCCCACGAGGTCGACGTCACCCAGGCCCAGACCGTTGGCAGTCTCGGGCACGATGAGCGCCGGCGCGCCCAGCTCGGCCAGCACGGCCCAGCGGTTCTCGGCCTGCGCCGCCCGGCCCGCCTCGTCGGCCAGCTCGAAGGCACGCAGCGCGTCGGTCGTGCACTCGGTGTCGAGCACCGTGCGCACGCCCTCGCGCAGCGCGTCCTGCTCGTCGGTGAAGGCGAAGTCCATGGCCGGCCCGCTCAGCCCCTCAGCCGCTCAGCCCCGGGGCAGCCCGAGCAGGCGCTCGGCCACCACGTTGCGCTGGATCTCGTTGGTGCCGGCGTAGATCGGCCCGGCCAACGAGAAGAGATAGCCGTCGAGCCAGTCGCCGGGCGCCCCGGCCTCCAACAGCTCGGCCTCGGGGCCGAGCAGGTCGAGCGCGGCGGTGTGGATGGCGACATCGGTCTCGGACCAGAAGATCTTGTTGCAGCTGGCCTCGGGGCCGACGGCGTGGCCGCGCGCCACGCGCGACGCCGTCCAGTAGGTGTGCAGCTTGTAGGCCTCGGCGTCCATGTGGGCCTGCGCCACGGCGTCGGCGGAAGCGGCCGGGCCGCCGCGTTGGTGGAAGAGCTGCACGAGGCGGTCGGCTGCCTCGGTGTAGCGCGCCGGGCTGCGCAGCGAGAGGCCGCGCTCGGAACCGGCCGTGGCCATGGCGACGGACCAGCCGGCGCCGACCTCGCCGAGCACCTGCTCCTCGGGCACCTCGACGTTGTCGAAGAAGATCTCGGCGAAGCCCGTCTCGCCGTCGATCTGGGGGATCGGGCGCACGGTGACGCCGGGCGAGTCCATGGCGACGAGGAAGTAGGTCAGGCCGCGGTGGCGCTCGGCCTCGGGGTCGGTGCGGAAGATGCCGAAGCACCAGTCGGCGAAGGCGCCGCGGCTGGCCCACGTCTTCTGGCCGTTGAGGATCCAGTTGCCGTCGTGCGCCGCGTCGCGCGCCGCCCGCGAGCGGATGCCCGCCAGGTCGCTGCCGGCGTCGGGCTCGGACCAGCCCTGGCACCAGATCTCGTCGCCGGCCGCCATCGGCGGGAGGTAGCGCGCCTTCTGGGCCTCGGTCCCGTACTCGAGCATGGTGGGGGCGAGGAGGAAGATGCCGTTCTGGCTCACCCGGGTGGGCGCGCGGACGCGGTAGTACTCCTCCTCGAACACGAGCCACTCGAAGATCCCGACGTCGCGCCCGCCGTACTCGGCCGGCCAGCTGACCACGGACCAGCGGTCCTCGAACATGGTGCGCTCCCAGGCCCGGTGGGCCTCGAAGCCCTCGGCCGTATCGAGCGAGGGCAGGGGGTCGGACGGGCACGTGCGCCTCCAGCCAGGCCCGGGCCTCGGCCCGGAAGGCCTCGTCCTCGGGGCTGAAGGTCAGGTCCATGACGGAGGGAATCTTCCACAGCGCCCCCGGCGTTGCCAAAGTCGAGGAATACCCGCCGGTTCGGGACCCCGGGGCTCAGGACCGGCTCGAGCGGACCCCCTGCACTGGCCGGTCTGTCTTCGTCCGTGATCATGACGAGGCGCTGGACCAGTTCGTCTGGAAATTGCGAAGACTTCGACCAGGTACTCTGACCGCAGCGCCTTGTGGGGGCATTGGTGACCGCAAGCGACGGTCCGGGTACAACAATCGGCGCAACAGCGAGGGAGTTTTCCTATGCGCTACCTAGTGGTAATCGATCACACCCTCGGGGGAACGGGATTGACGTGGGCAGTTCGCGAGCACGCCTTTGAAGAGGGCGACATTCAGGTTGATGTGATCGTCCCAGCCGAGCAATCCGAAACCGATGCAGCTCAGGGGCGCCTCGAAATGGAGCTGCAGAGGCTGGGAGCGGAGGGAATTTCGGCAAGCGGCAGTGTCGTCCAAACCGATCCGTATGAGGGAATAGGTGACGCGGCAGGACGTCAACACTACGACGGCATCATCATCGCGACTCATCCCTCGACCGTTTCACGATGGATGCACCTTGACCTTCCTCGGCGAGTGGAGCGGGAACTCCAGATACCGGTGGAATGGATAGACGCCCATACGGATGATCCTTCGGAAGAAGCCGAGATCAATATCGAGTTGCCGCGAGCAGCTCTCCGCAACGAGGGCCCGGCCCCTTTGACATAACACCGCTGAACCTGACAACGAAGGCGGGACCACTCATGGTCGCATTTTCCACGGACGGACCCGGATGGCCGAAAGAGGACCGCTCGAGCACGTAGGTCAGCAACAGATCTTGGGTCGGTCGACGCTCGACGCGCCATCTGCTGGAGGTCGAGGTAGGCGCGCCCCGCAGTCGAGTCTCGTTGGACGAGATCCGCCCCGGCCGATTCGGTCGTCGGGATCGTCGACCAGGAAGCGGTCCGCGCCCCGCCATTTGGGCCCGTCTGGCACCGGATCTGATTCGGCGTCAGAATTGCCCCCTTATGCCCAACGCCGTGATCGTCGACGCCGTCCGTACCCCCGTGGGCCGCCGCGGGGGCCGCCTCTCCGGATGGCACGCCACCGACCTGGCCGCCCAGCCCCTGGCCGCCCTGCTGGCCCGCAACGACCTGGACCCCTCCCTGGTGGAGGACGTCGTCATGGGCTGCACCATGACGGTCGGGGAGCAGGCCATGAACATCGCCCGCAACGCCGCCCTGGCCGCCGGGTTCCCCGAGTCGGTCCCGGGCACCACCGTCGACCGCCAGTGCGGCTCCGCCCAGCAGGCCATCCACTTCGCCGCCCAGGCCGTCATGGCCGGCGCCATGGACGTGGCCATCGGGGCCGGCGTGGAGTCGATGAGCCGCGTGCCCATCGGGTCGACCACCGAGCCCGGGCCGGGCGAGGCCTACGGGCCGCTCTACAAGGAGCGCTTCGAGCTCATCCACCAGGGCGAGTGCGCCGAGGAGATCGCCCGGCGCTGGAAGGTCACCCGCGAGGAGATGGACGAGTTCGCGTTGCGCTCGCACCAGCGGGCGGCCCACGCCCAGGACGAGGGCCGCTTCGCCAACGAGATCGTGCCGCTCGAGGCGCGGGTCCACCCCGACGTCCCGGGCGCGGCCGAGGTGCACGGGCTGCTTCGGCGCCGACGAGGGCGTGCGCCGCGACACCTCGCTCGAGAAGCTGGCCAACCTCAAGCCGGCCTTCTCCGAGACGGGGACCGTGACGGCGGGGACGTCGTCGCAGATCTCCGACGGCGCGGCGGCGGTGCTCGTCATGAGCGAGGAGCGGGCGTCGTCGTTGGGCCTGCGGCCCCGGGCGCGCTTCCACACCTTCGCCGTGGCGGCCAACGACCCCCAGATCATGCTGACGGCCGTGATCCCGGCCACCGAGCTCGTGTTGGCCAAGGCGAAGCTGTCGCTCGACGACATGGACGTGGTCGAGATCAACGAGGCCTTCGCCTCGGTCGTGCTGGCCTGGGAGCGCGAGTATGGACCCGACATGGCCAAGGTGAACCCCAACGGCGGCGCCATCGCCATCGGCCACCCCACCGGGTGCTCGGGCGCGCGCCTCATGGCGACGCTGCTCAACGAGATGGAGCGCACGGGCGCGCGTTACGGCCTGCAGACGATGTGCGAGGGCGGCGGGCAGGCCAACGCCACCATCCTCGAGCGGATCGGCTGATGGCCCCCACGAGCACGAGCACGACGCGGTCCCGGCGGTCGAGGGCTGGTTCACGACGGGTGACGCCGGCGAGGCGCCGGCCCTGCTCGGGTCGCGCTGCACGGAGTGCGGGACGTACGCCTTCCCGGCCGAGGCGCGGCTACTGCCGGAACCCCGACTGCGGCTCCACCACCTTCGAGACGGTCGAGCTCTCCCGGCGCGGCCGCATCTGGTCCTACACCGACGCCCGCTACCAGCCACCGCCGCCGTACGTGGCGGCCGACCCCTACGTCCCGTTCTGCCTGGCCGCCGTGGAGCTGGCGGCCGAGAAGCTGGTCGTCATGGGCCAGGTGGTGCCCGGGGTGACGGTGGACGACCTGACGGTGGGCGACGAGGTCGAGCTGGTCGTCGACACCCTCTACTCGGAGGACGGCTGCGACTACCTGGTGTGGAAGTGGCGCCCGCTCGACTGGGTGCCGACGCCGAGCGGCCGGGCGACCGGCGGGGAGGCCTGATGCCCGACGACAAGAAGGTGGCCGTGCTCGGTGCGGGCATGCACGAGTGGGGCAAGTGGGGCCGACCCTTCGTCGAGTACGGGCTGGCGGCCGCCCGCGACGCCATGGCGGATGCCGGGCTGGGCTGGCGCGACATGCAGTTCGTCTCGGGGGCCGACACCATCCGCAACGGCTACCCGGGCTTCGTGTCCGGGGCGACCTTCGCCCAGGCGCTGGGGTGGACCGGGGCGCGGGTCTCGAGCGTCTACGCGGCGTGCGCATCGGGCGCGGTGGCCATCGCCAACGCGCGGGCGCAGATCCTGGCGGGGCTGTGCGACGTGGCGCTCGTCGTGGGCGCGGACACGACGCCGAAGGGCTTCTTCGCCCCGGTCGGCGGCGGCGACCGCAAGGACGACCCGGACTGGTTGCGCTTCCATCTCATGGGCGCCACCAACCCGACCTACTTCGGTCTCTACGCGCGCCGGCGCATGGACCGCTTCGGCGCCACCGAGGAGGACTTCGCACAGGTCAAGGTGAAGAACGCGCGGCACGGGCTGGCCAACCCCTACGCGCGCTACCGCAAGGAGGTGACGGTCGACGAGGTCCTGGCCTCGCCCGATGGTGGCCGACCCGTTGCGCCTCCTCGAGATCTGCGCCACCTCCGACGGCGGCGCGGCCCTCGTCCTCACCTCCATGGAGTTCGCCCGGCGCCACGCCGGCGGCGCCGAGCCGCTCGTCACCATCGATGCCGTCTCGACCGTCACCCCGACGTTCCCCAACACGGTGATCGAGATGCCGAACTTCTCCACCGACTCGGCCGCGGCGACCGGCGGGCCCGACGCGGCGGTGGCCGCCGCGGGATTCCGGCCTTCCATCGCCACGGCGGCCTACGCCGAGGCCGGCATCGGCCCCGAGGACGTCGACCTGGCCGAGGTCTACGACCTCTCGTCCGCGCTCGAGCTGGACTGGTACGAGGACATCGGCCTGTGCGGCGAGGGCGAGGCGGAGAAGCTGTTGCGCGACGGCGCCACCACGCTGGGCGGCCGGGTGCCCGTCAACCCGTCGGGGGGCCTGTCCTGCTTCGGCGAGGCGATCCCGGCCCAGGCCATCGCCCAGGTGTGCGAGTGCGTGTGGCAGCTGCGCGGCACGGCGTCCGGGCACCAGGTCGAGGGGGCCCGGGTGGCCGTCACGGCCAACCAGGGCCTCTTCGGGCACGGATCCTCCGTGCTGCTGAGCCGCTGAAACCCAGGTAGCGGGCAAGTTGGGCCGGCGGGCCCGATCTGTGTGTGAGCCGGACCGTTTGGGGTATTGCCAGCCTGACGGCACGCCGGCGCGGCGCCTGCTTAGGCTGGTGCATGTGCGGGTCGTCCGATTACCGCGTGTGCGCGGAACGGCTCCCTGATTGGAGGAACGACCTGCATGTTGGCCACAGAGGCGACCGAGCTGCGTCAGGAAGCGACGCAGCGAAGAGGAGCGAAGAGCGCAATGCCGGACCACAAGGACGACCGGAGCGGAACCGGTTCCGACGAGGTGCTGCACGCGCTCGACGAACTGGAATCGGTGCTGCGGCGAGAACGCCGAGAGTGAGCGGCTTCTCTCCCAGCGGATCTCCGATGTCCGCCAGGCCCGGCAGAACGGACGCGAGTGGAAGGCGATCCTCGGCGACGAGGACGAGCCCGGGACCGTGCAGCTGGTGAGCACGATCCTGCGCCGGCAGTCCGAGGCGAGCGGCTACCTCCGCCGTTCGCTCGTCGTGGCGCTGCGCGCCGAGGGACAGAGCATCCCGAGCATCGCCCACCTCTTCGGTGTGACGCACCAGCGGGTGTCGAACCTGTTGCGCCGCGTCTCCCAGGGCAATGCCGCGGCGGCCGCCGGAACGGCAACGGCAACGGCGCTTAGGCAGCTCCATGCCCGGAGGACGGTGTCCGCCTCCGTCATGATGGAGGTGATGATGTCGGCCACCGTCGGCAGCGAGTCGATCACGCCCACCACCTGACCCGTCGGCAGGACGCCGACGTCCGTGCGCCCCTCGACCAGCGCGGCCTTCGTCATGACGGGGGCGTTGGCCGCCATGACGACCTGGGCCCAGGTGAGCTCGTTGCCCTCCTTCATGGCGCGCCCCTCGCGCAGCAGCGAGGCGACGCTGGCGCCCGTCTCCTGGCGGAAGCGGTAGGCGCTGCTGCAGCGCCCGCGGCAGCGCGCGCAGCCAGGACTGCGATTCGAGGTGGTCGACCAGGTCGGTGCGCACGACCCGCTGCGGCGCGCCGTCCACCTTGGTCGTCACGACGGTGCCCGTGACCGGGGTGCCGAGGTACAGCGCCTTGACGGCGTCGGGCACCCGGCTCTCGGCGGAGAGCAGGAAGCGGGTCCCCATGGCGACGCCGGCGGCGCCGTAGGAGAGGGCGGCCACGAGCCCGCGCCCGTTGAAGAAGCCGCCCGCCCCCAGGACGAGCACGCGGTCGCCGACGGCGTCGACGACCTGGGGGAGCAGGAGCGTCGTGGGCACGGTGCCGGTGTGCCCACCCCCCTCGCCGCCCTGGGCGATGACGGCGTCGACGCCCCATTCGGCCACCTTCTCGGCGTGGCGGCGGGCGCCGACCGTGGGCACGACGAAGAGCCCCGCCTCCTTGCACCGGGTGACCAGGGCCGCGTTGGGAGCCTGGGCGAAGCTGGCCACCCGGGCGCCGGTCTCGATCATGAGCTCGATGCGCTCGTGCACGTCGGCCACGTCGGTGCGCAGGTTGACGCCGAAGGGCGCCGTCGTGCGGCGCCGCACCTCGGCGATGGCCGCCGCCAGCTCCTCGAGGCTCATGGTGGCCGAGGCCAGGATGCCCAGGCCGCCCGCCTCGCTCGTGGCGGCGACCAGGCGGGGCCCGGCGACCCAGCCCATGCCGGTCTGCACCAGCGGGTAGCGCACGCCGATCCGTTCGCACAGCTCGGTGTGGAGGGCGGGGTGCAGCGGTCGCCGGCGCTCCGCCGGTCGCGCGCGTCGGCGGTCAGCTCCGCACCTCGCGGTCGCGCGAGCGAGCCCGGATCGAGCACGTTGCGGATGAGGTCCAGCTCCTCGGGCGTCGGCAGGCGCGTCTCGGCCACGTCGTCGGGGATGGTCAGCGCGAAGCCGGTGGCGGCCACGATGTCCTCGACGGTGACGCCGGGGTGGTGCGAGCGCAGGCGCATGGTGCGTTCCGGCGTCTCGAAGTCGAACACGCCGAGGTTCGAGACGACGCGGCGGATGTCGTGGAAGCGCGTGGCGCCCCGCCCGGCGGCGGCGGCCCGGGCGTAGCCCACGCCGCTCACCACATCGACCTGCTTCCACGAACGTGCGCACGGTGTGGTCGGGCACCCAGTAGCTGGTGGGATGGTTGACCGAGTTGCCGGGCGCGCCGCGCACGCCGATCAGCTGGACCTTGGGCTTGTCGTGGGGCCCGATGGCCGAGATGTTCTGGTTCCCGGTGCGGTCGATCTGGCTCGCCATCATCATCATGTTGCGCCGGCCCGACCACACGACGTCGAAGACGCTGCGGTACGGCATGGCCGCCTCGCGCACCAGGTCGTCCGGGCGGGTGGCGATGGGCGGGGCACCGACCATGAGCGCCGCCTCGCCGTCGGTGAGGACGATGTCGGGTGAGAAGGTGCGCTTGGCCAGTCGGGCCCCGAGGGCGGGGATGGTCCCGAAGGGGCTGACCATGACCTCGCCCGCCTCGCGCCAGACCTCGGCGCAGGCGATGACGCAGAACTCAGCCCGGGTCACGCCGGGGTCGCTCATTGGTTCAGCCTTCTCACTGTGCCTGCCGTTCCGCTACGTGGGCCCGGTACTCGTCGTCGTCGACGAAGACGTAGCGGTTGGCGAAGGCCTCCCACTCGGCGGGGTCGGCGGCCGACGTCGGCGTACTCCTTCTGGAACTTCTCGTCGCGCCCGTAGTCGGGGGGGTTGGCCGTGAAGTGCGCGCCAGCCGGGGCCTCGGCCACGCCGTCGACCAGCAAGCGGTGGATGGGAACGCTCGAGAGCGGGTGGGCCCCGTCGGCCAGCGCGCCGTTCTCCACGATGGACTCGGTGGTCATGAAGCGGCGCTCGGCGGCGCCGAGGAAGAGCGGGTCGAAGAAGACGTCGGGGCCGAGCACCTGGCCGTTGCCGACGGTGTCGGCCCGGTTGGTGTGGACGAAGGCGGCATCGAGGTGCAGGGCCGGCATGGCGACCAGCTCGACGTCGGCGTCGGCAGGGTCGGCGAGGTACGGGTGGCCCTCGCCGTAGGGGGAGCGCACCAGTTGCAGGTCGGGGTTGACGGTGAGGACGTCGGAGCCGAGCCCGGCCCGGGTGGGCAGGAAGGGGACGCGCCAGGAGGCGGCTTGGAGGCCCGAGGAAGAACATCCCCTCGTCCACCTCCATGACCTCGACCCGGCCGTGCTGGCGAGCGGCGCGCCAGTGCGGATCGAGGGCGATGGAGTCGAGCGTGACGAAGCCGCACACGACCTTGCGCACCTTGCCGGTGGCGCAGAGCAGCCCGACGTCGGGGCCGCCGTAGGCGACGACGGTGAGGTCGCGCAGGTCCGAGCGGCAGATGGCGCGCACGACGGCCATGGGCTTGCGGCGCGAGCCCCAGCCGCCGATCCCTATCGTCATGCCCGAGCGGAGCTCGCCGACGATGTCGTCGATGGTGGTGCGCTTGTCGCCATCAGCTGTCGACGGTGTCGGCGTCGCGCTTCTCGACGAAGGCGGCCCGCTGTTCGTCGGCCACGCCGCGGACGTGGAGCTCGTAGGTGAAGCCCTGCTCGAAGCGGTAGCTGCGCTTGACGTCGACGGGGTCGATGCCGTTGAGCGACTCCTTGGCCCGGCGGATGATGGTCGGGCTCTTGGTGGCGATCTCGGCGGCCAGCTCGAGCGCGGCCGCCCGGAGGCGGTCCGGCGGCACCACCGCGGCGACCGAGCCGTAGGCGGCCAGCTCGGCGGCGGTGATCGGCTTGGCGGTGTAGACCATCTTGCGCATGGCGTGCTGGGGGACGAGGCGGGCCAGGTGGGTGGCGGCGCCGAGTGCCCCGCGGTCGACCTCGGGCAGCCCGAAGGTGGCGTCCTCGGAGGCGACGACCATGTCCGCGTTGCCGGCCAGGCCGATGCCGCCGCCGAGGCAGAAGCCCTGCACGGCGGCGATCACCGGCACCTCGCAGTCGTAGACGGCGGCGAAGGCGGCCGCGCAGCCGCGGTTCACGCCGACGAGCGCCTCGTCACCCTTGGCGTTGATCTCCTTGATGTCGACGCCGGCGCAGAAGCCGCGCCCGGTCGCCCGCAGGATGGCGACCCGGTTGGTCGGGCACCCGGCCCGCCGCGACGAGCGCATCGGCCAGCTCGAACCAGCCCGCCACGTCGAGCGCGTTGACCGGGGGGTGGTCGATGACCACCTCGGCGATCCCGTCGTGCTCCTGGATCACATCGATGGGCATGCGGTCGCGGACTCTCCTCGTTCTCGGCCCTGACGCCGCGTCAGAAAGCCGGAGCGAACTTAGGCCAGCGTGCGCCGGCCGGGCCAACGCGGACGCCCGGGGCCGGGTGCCGCGCCCGGCCGGCCGGCGTCGGGCGGTGCCGTAGGGTTTGCCCATGACCCAGCCCGTCTACGACTTCAGCGAGCGTGTCGTCGTGGTGACGGGCGGCTCGCGTGGGGTCGGGGCCGGGATCGTGGCGGCGTTCGCCGCCGCCGGGGCGCACGTCGTCGCCTGCGGGCGCCACGAGGCAGACGTCGAAGGGGCGGTCTTCGTCACGGCCGACGTGCGCAAGCCCCCCGACGCCGAGCGGGTCGTCGCCAAGGCGGTCGAGCACTTCGGCCGCCTCGACGTGCTGGTCAACAACGCCGGCGGCTCGCCGCACGCGCTGGCGGCCGACGCGTCGCCGCGCTTCGTCGAGGCCATCGTGAACCTGAACCTGCTTGGCGCCGCTGTGGTGCGCCCAGTCGGCCCACAAGGTCATGGCCGTGCAGGAGGACGGCGGCGTCATCGTCAACGTGTCGAGCGTGTCGGGGATGCGCCCCTCGCCGGGCGCCTCGGCCTACGGCGCGGCCAAGGCGGGCCTCATCAACCTGACGCAGACGCTGGCCGTCGAGTGGGCCCCGCTGGTCCGGGTCAACTGCGTCACGGCCGGCCTGCTCGACACCGGGCGCCGGCGACGACTTCTACGGCGGGCCCGAGGGCATGGAGCGGGCGGCCGCCACCGTCCCGCCTGGCCCGCATGGGCACGCCGGCCGACGTCGCCGAGGCCTGCCTGTACCTCTCGAGCGACGCCGCCTCGTTCGTCACCGGCGCCAACCTGCTCGTCCACGGCGGCGGGGAGCCGCCGCCTTATCTCGGGGGCCGTGGCCGGGACCTGAGGGGTCGTCCCGTGCCAGCGTGACCACCCCGATTAGGGCCAAACGGGGGTCAGCTGCTAGACAGAGCGACCGTGAAAATGGCGGTCACCACCGAGACCCGTCCCGGAGAGCGCCGCGTGGCCCTCGTCCCCGACGTGGTCAAGAAGCTGGTCGGCACGGGCTGGGAGGTCTGCGTGCAGGCCGGCGCCGGCACCGAGGCCGCGTTCAGCGACGGTGCGTACACCGAAGCCGGCGCGACGGTGGCCCCCGACGCCGCGGCGACGCTCGCCGGGGCCGGTCTGGTGGTGCGGGTCAACCCGCCGAGCGCCGAGGACGTGGCGGGGTTGCCCGCAGGGCGTCGCGCTGCTGAGCTTCTTCGGCGTGGCGCAGGCCGAGGACGCCGTGCGCGCGCTGGTCGGCCAAGAAGGCGACGGTCTTCAGCTTCGACCTGCTGCCCCGCATCAGCCGGGCCCAGGGCATGGACGCCCTGAGCTCACAGGCGACGGTGTCGGGGTATCGAGCGGGCCTCAGCGCGGCCGAGCACCTGGCCAAGTTCTTCCCCATGTTCATGACGGCGGCCGGGACCGTGCCGCCGGCCAAGGTGCTCGTCATGGGCGTCGGCGTCGCCGGGCTGCAGTCCATCGCCACGGCGCGCCGGCTGGGCGCCATGGTCAAGGCCTACGACGTGCGCGCCGCGGCCAAGGAGGAGGCCGAGAGCCTCGGCGCCACCTTCCTCGACACGGGCGTGTCGGCCGAGGGCACCGGAGGCTACGCCCGCGAGCTCACGCCCGAGGAGCTCGACCGCCAGCGCGCCGCGCTGGCCGAGGAGGTCGGCCGCTCCGACGTCGTCATCACCACGGCGGCCGTGCCGGGGCGCAAGGCCCCGGTGCTGCTCACGACGTCGATGGTCGAGGGCATGGCCGAGGGCGCCGTCGTGGTGGACATGGCGGCGGACCAGGGCGGCAACTGCGAGCTCACCAAGGCGGGCGAGGTGGTGGCGCACAACGGTGTGCACGTGGTCGGCATGGCCAACCCGCCCTCGGGCATGCCGACGCACGCCAGCTTCCTCTACGCCCGCAACGTGGCCAACGTGCTCGGGCTCATGGGCCCCGAGGGCACGCTGGCCCCGGACTGGGACGACGAGATCGTGGCCGGCATGTGCGTGCTGCGCGACGGCGCCGCCGTGGCGCCCGCCGCGGTGGAGCTGCTGGGCGGGACGGCCGGCGGGACGGGCCGGACGGGCGGGACACAAGGAGCGCAGTCGTGATCGCTTTGCTGCTGCAGTCGACGCCGACCGGAGGGTCGACCACCGGGATCGTCGGCTACCTGACCATCTTCGTCCTGGCGGCCTTCGTCGGGATCGAGGTCGTCTCGAAGGTGCCGAGCATCCTGCACACCCCGCTGATGTCGGGGTCCAACGCCATCCACGGCATCGTGCTGGTCGGCGCGATGACCATCATGGGCGAGGCCCACGGGGCGGCCGAGGTCACCCTCGGCTTCATCGCCGTCTTCTTGGCCACGTTGAACGTGGTGGGCGGCTTCGTGGTGACCGACCGCATGCTCGAGATGTTCAAGGGCAAGCCGGAGGACCGGGCCGCGGCCGCCGGTCGCCAAGGCGGACGACGCCACGCCGGCCGCGCCGCCGCCCTCGCCGTCCGAGCCCAACGGGGGCGCAGCCTGATGCTGGCGGTCTCCTTCACGCTGACGACCGCGCGCGACCTGGCCTATCTCATCGCCATCGCCGGCTTCATCTTCGCCCTGAAGGGCTTGAGCTCGCCCAAGCACGCACGCCGCGGCGAGCTGGTCGGCGCGGCGGCGGCCACCCTCGCCATCGCCATGACCTTCACCCTGCCGTCGCTGCGGCACTCGGGCTGGAACCTCACGCTGACGATCATCGCCATGGTGCTCGGCGCGGCGATCGCCGTGCCGGTGGCCCGCTTCGTGAAGATGACCGCGATGCCCCAGCTGGTGGCCGTCTTCAACGGCGTGGGCGGCGGCGCCGCTGCGTTGATCTCCATCGTGGAGCTGTTGCACCTGCACTCGCTCGGGCTCCAACCGGCCGTCTACGTCACCGCTGAGGTGCTCCTGGGCGTCCTCATCGGGTCGGTGTCGTTCTCGGGGAGCGCGATCGCCTTCATCAAGCTGCAGGAGCTGATCACCGGGCGGCCCATCACCTACCCGGGCCAGCAGGTCATCAACGCGCTGGTCGGCGCTGGCCATCGGCGTCATGGTCGATCCTCGCCCTCGTCACCGGGAGCATCATCTACGTCTGGATCATCCTGGTGCTCGCCCTGGTGCTCGGCGTGATCTTCGTGCTCCCCATCGGCGGCGCCGACGTACCGGTGCTGATCTCGCTGCTGAACTCGTTCACCGGCCTGGCCGTGGCGGCCTCGGGCTTCGTGCTCGACAGCGCGCTGCTGATCGTGGCCGGCACCCTGGTCGGCGCCTCGGGCATCATCCTGACCCGGCTCATGAGCACGGCCATGGGCCGCTCGCTCCCCAACATCCTCTTCAGCGCGTTCGGCTCGGTCATCACCGCCACCGGCGGCGAGGAGGGCGACGCGACCCGCCCGGTGCGGGCGGGCACGCCCGAGGACGTGGGCGTGCTGCTGGCCTACGCGCGCAAGGTCGTCATCATCCCGGGCTACGGCCTGGCGGTCGCCCAGGCCCAGCACACCGTGCGCGAGCTGGAGGAGGCCCTCAAGGCACGCGGCGTCGAGACCTTCTTCGCCATCCACCCGGTGGCCGGCCGCATGCCCGGGCACATGAACGTGCTGCTGGCCGAGGCCAACGTGCCCTACGAGGATTTGAAGGAGATGGACGAGGCCAACCCCGAGATGGCCGACGGCCGACGTCGCGCTTGTGGTCGGCGCCAACGACACGGTCAATCCGGCCGCCAAGTCGACCCCCGGCAGCCCCATCTACGGGATGCCCATCATCCACGCCGACGAGGCCGAGAACATCATCTTCCTCAAGCGCTCCATGCGGCCCGGCTTCGCCGGCATCGACAACGACCTGCTCTACGACCCGAAGACGACGATGCTCTTCGGGGACGCCAAGGACACCCTGCAGAAGTTGGTGGCCGCGGTGGGTGACGCCTGAGCCGCACCGTTTCGCCGGGTCTGGGGCGGGCCGGTCGGTTGGGGTGCTGGTAGGGGCCGGGATGCCCGCCAAACTATAAGCAGGTTCGCTTATAGTTCACGTAAGTGCCCGACGTGGCGGCGGTCATGTGCCTCGACGGCGCCGGGCTCAACGTCCATGACAACGCTGAACGGCAAGACGGTGGCCGCGGCCATGACGCCGACCCACTGCATCGCCCGGGGCTTCAGCTGCGCTGACCCGGCTGCCTGCCCGGAGCCGAGCTGCCCCCGACCAGGCCATCCCGCAGGCCGCCGGTAGCGTAGGTCAGGGCATGGACGACGATCGCGGCACGCAGGCAGAAGAGCACAGCCGCTTCCCTCTCGCCGTCAGCTCCCAGCGGGTGCTCCAGGTCATCCTCGGCCTGTTCTGGATCCTCGATGCCGCCCTGCAGTTCCAGCCCTTCATGTTCGGCCGCGGCTTCGTGACCTCGTTCATCCTGCCCAACGCCAGCGGGCAGCCGTTCGTCCTCGCCGACCTCATCACGCACATCGGGAACTTCGTGGCCCCCGACGTCGCCGTGTGGAACACCTTCTTCGCGCTCATCCAGCTCTTCATCGGCGTCGGCCTGCTCTTCCGGCGCTCGGTGCGTCCCGCGCTGGCGGTGTCGTTCGTCTGGGTCCTCGGCGTCTGGGTCATCGGCGAGGGCCTGGGCATGCTGCTCACCGGCACGGCGAGCGCCCTCACCGGCGCGCCGGGGTCCGTGCTCCTCTACGGGCTCTTGGGGCTGATGGCCTGGCCCCGGCCGGCCCGCCGCTGGGTCGACTGGAGCGACCGTCCGGCCGGAGTGGCCTCGTCGGCCGCCGCGCAGGGCATCGGCCGCACGGTGACGCCGTTAGCGGTCTGGGCCGGCTACTGGTCGCTGGCCGCCGTGCTGTTCCTGCTGCCGGACAACCGGACCACGAGCTCGGTCCAGAGCGCCATCGTGGGCATGGCCGACGGGCAGCCGAGCTGGTACGCCCGCTTTCCTCACCGACTTCGGCAACCTGTTCTCGACCACGGGGACCCAGACGGCCTGGATCCTGGCCGCCGTCTGCGTGGTGATCGGCCTCGGTCCGCTGGTGGCCCGCCGCCCCGGCTGGTTCCTCGCCGCCGGCGCGCTGGTCTCCTTCCTGCTTGTGGATCGCCGGACAGGGCCTCGTCGGCAACGTCTTCAGCGGCTCGGACACCGATCCCAACACCGGGCCGCTGGTGATCCTGCTGGCGGCGGCGATGGTGCCGACGGTCATCGCGTCGAAGGAGGCCTGGCGTTCGCCCGCCGGCGAGATCCTGCGGCGGAGCCCCGCGGCGGCCATCTTCGGCGTCGCCGCGTTGGGCGCGGCGCTCGCGCTGAGCGCCAGCTATCCCGCCGCGGCGCCTGAGTCGGCGGACAGCGCCATGGGGGGCATGGTGATGAGCGGGGGCGGCAGTGGGAGCGACGCCGTGGCGGGCTCGGGTTCCCAGTCGGCCACCGCCAGCACCTGCGTCCCGCACCAGAAGGGCCTCAAGATCGCCGGGCTCGACCTGGCCAACTACGCCGTACATGATCATGAGCGGCAGCAACGGCATGGACATGAACGGCGCCGACGCCAGCGCCGCGGCCGGCTTCAACACGACCACGCCCAACTGGCACTACACGGGTCCCGCGCTCCCGCAGGCCGAGGCGCAGGACCTCTTGGCGGACGGGAACAACGGGCCCGTCGACATCCACATGGCCCAGAGCGGCTGCGCGCCGGCCCTGACGGCGGCGCAGGACATCGGCGCCGCGCAGTACGTGCAGGCGACCAGTGCGGCCGTGACGCCCTACGCCACCCCCGCGGCGGCGGTCGCCGCCGGGTACGTCCCGGCCTCGCCGACGGACTACCCGGTCGTCACCTACGTGAACCCTGACATCGTGGCGGCCAACGCGGCGGCGAAGCGGACGCTCGACCCCCACCACATCGACGGCCTCGTCTACGCGACGACGCCGTCGGGGACCGACGTGCTCGTCGCCGCCATGTACATCCTCCCGTCGACCGTGACCAGCGTGCCGATGCCCTACGGCGCGCTCGTGCAGTGGCACCGCCGCACCCAGGTGTGCGGGCCGGCCACGCCGTCGCCGACCATGCCCTTCGACATCACCGGGTTCCCCCCGTGCGCGAGCGGCTCGGTCCTGCAGCCGACGCCGTACGTGTCCATGGTGTGGCAGGTTCCGGTGGCGGGCGGGCCCCTGGCGATCCAGCCGCCCGACATCCAGATGGTGGAGGCGGCCGTGATGCAGCTGAGCGGCACGTCGGTTGCGTCGCAAGGATGAGAGGTCGCCGCCCAAATTCCGCCTTAGGGCTGATTCGGAGTGGCCGCCCCCTGTCGTAGGCTGGAGGCATGGCGGCCTCCCCTGATGTCACCGAGCGGATCATGGCGTGGGCGCGCCTCGACCTCTCGCCCGCGCACCGTCCACCGCAGTGGTGGCGGCTGGCGCTGGCCACGGTGCTCTCGCTGCTGGGCTCGCTGGGGGCCGACGCCGCGCTGGTGTTCGTGGGGACCAGGCTGTTCCCAGCCACCAAGGGCTACGTCCATTTCGCGTTCGGCGACTACGCCAAGCTCACCGTCATCGGGGTGCTCATCGCCTGTGCCGCCTGGCCCGTGGTGGCCCGTCTCAGTTCCGCGCCGCGCTGGCTGTTCTTCCGCCTGGCCATCGCGGTGACGCTGGTGCTGTTCGTGCCGGACCTCTACATCTGGCACCAGGGCCAGCCGGCCCAGGCCGTGCTGGTGCTGATGGCGATGCACGTCGCCATCGCCCTGGTCACCTACAACCTCTTGGTCCGCCTGGCCCCGGTGCGGGTCCTGCCCCGGGAGCGGCAGGGCCCGACCGGGTAGGTCGAGTCCCGGCGAGGAGTACTCAGCGCGGCGCGATGGCGTCGACCGCAGTCAGGATGTCGGCACCCGGGCGCCAGGCGCCGCCGGCGACGTTGGCGGCGATCTGCTCGGGCTTCGTGGCGCCGGCGATCACCGAGGCGACGGCGGGCCGGGCGAGCAGCCAGCCGAAGGCCAGGTCCAGCACGCCGTGGCCGTCGCGCTGGGCCAGCTCGTCGAGCGCGGCCACGGCGCCCAGGCGCTCGTCGGAGAGCTGGCTCGCGGCGCGGTCGCCCATGGTGGCCAGCCGGGTGCCCTCGGGCGGCGGCTCGCCGGCCCGGTACTTGCCGCTCAGGAGCCCGCTGGCCAACGGGAAGAAGGGCAAGAACGCGGTGCCGGTGCGGTCGCACCACTCGAGGACGCCGTCCTCGGGCTCGCGGTGGAGGATGTTGTACTGGTTCTGCACACTGACGAACCCGGGACTGCCGGCGGGAGTGGCCGCGGCGGCCTCGGTGAGCATGTCGACCGTGAAGTTGGAGCAGCCGAACTCGCGGATCTTGCCCTCGGCGACGAGCTCGCCCAGGGTGCCGACCGTCTCGGCGATGGGGGTCTTCTGGTCCGGCATGTGCTGCTGGTACAGGTCGATGCGATCGGTGCCGAGCCGGGTCAGGCTGTCCTCGACGGCCGTGCGGATGTAGGCGGCCGACGCCCCACCCTCGTGCCCCTCGTAGGGCCCGCCGAACTTGGTGGCCAGCACGATGTCGTCCCGGCGGGACCCGAGCGCGGCGCCCAGGTAGGTCTCGCTCTTGGTCCCGCCGTAGATGTCGGCGGTGTCGAAGAAGTTGATGCCCGCGTCGAGGGCGGCGTCCACGACGGCCGCCGTCTCCTTGCGCCCGATGCGCATGCCGAAGTTGTTGCACCCCAACCCGACGACGCTGACCTCCAACGAGCCGATCGTGCGGGTCTCCATGGGCATCCCCTCCTGACTGGCGGCCGGTCTCCTGCGGGGGGACCGGGTCGGCAGTACTGTACCGGCGACTGCAGGTCGGGCAACCGAGCAGCGACGAGGAGGCCGCAATGGCAGCAGGCGCAGTGGACGTGACGATCGCAGCCGCACCCGACGAGGTGTGGAAGAAGGTGGGCGACTTCGCCGGGGCCCGTGACTTCTTCCCCGGCATCGAGACGTTCCGCATGGAGGGCGACGACCGCGTCATCGGCATGTTCGGCATGGAGATCCGAGAGCGGCTGCTGTCCCGCGACGAGGAGCGCCGCGTCCTCACCTATTCGGTCGTCGGCGGCGTCCCCATCGACAGCCACACCGCCACGATCTCGGTCGAGCCCGAGGGTGCGGGATCCAAGGTGATCTGGGCCTACGACGTGACGCCCGACGAGATGGCACCGATCTTCGGCGACACCTACAAGGGTGCCCTGGCCGCGCTCGAGAACTCGTTCGGGTAGCCGTCCCACCAGCGGATGGGTGAGTGCGGCGGCGCCTCGCCTACCCTGAGCACGTGAACCCAGGCGCGGCGGACGCACCGGTTGGCGCGACACCCCGGGCGCCGAGGCCGGCCCCCGTCCGGCGTCCCTTGACCGAGGACGTGCCGCGGATCTACCCGCGGCGCCTCCCCGATCCCACGCCCCGCGAGCTCCTGCGCCGGAGCCGGACCATCGCCAAGGTGGTGGCGATCCACTTCACGCCGACGGCCTTCCGCCAGCTTCGGTCCATCCGTCAGGGCCCGCTGCCGGCGGCCCAGCTGGCCCGGCCGCTGCGCAAGAGCTTCCAGGACCTGGGCGGCACCTTCATGAAGTTCGGCCAGATCATCGCGTCGTCGCCCGGCATGTTCGGCGACGACGTGGCCGACGAGTTCCGGGCCTGCCTGGACACCGGGCCCCCGGTGCCGTTCCCCGACGTGCGCCAGCGCGTCGAAGAGGACCTCGGCCTGCCGCTGCGCGACGCGTTCGCCGAGTTCGAGCCCGATCCCATCGGCACGGCGTCCATCGCCGTCGTGCACCGGGCCCGCCTCCTCGACGGGCGCACCGTGGCGGTCAAGGTGCTGCGGCCCGGCATCGAGCACGTGGTGGCGACCGACCTCGACCTCATGCAACCGCTGCTCGAGATCCTGGTCCGCCAGACCGGGGACCAGATGGCCGGCTCCACCCTGCAGCTGCTCGACGGCTTCCGGGTGCAGATCGGCGAGGAGATGGACCTGCGCAACGAGGCACGCTCGCTCGTCCACTTCCGCCGGCTGCAGAACGAGTTCGACCTGAAGCTGATGGCGGTGCCCGAGCCCTACCTCGAGCTCTCGGGTCGCAACGTGTTGACGATGGAGTTCTTCGACGGCGTCCCCATCGACGACCTGGCCCGGGTGGCCGACCTCGGCTTCGATCCCACCCCGCTGGTGCAGGAGGTGATGCGGGCCTTCTTCCTCACCACGGTGCGCTGGGGCGCCTTCCACGGCGACGTGCACGCCGGCAACATGATGCTGCTGCGCGACGGCCGCATCGGCGTCATCGACTGGGGGATCGTGGGGCGGCTCGATCCGTCGACGCACCGCTTCTTCATCTCGCTGCTGTCGGCCGCCATGGGTGACGAGTCGGCCTGGCCGGTGGTGACCAAGCACATCACCGACGTGTACGGCCCGGCGATCGGGGTGGCCGTCGGACTGTCCGACGACGAGCTCACCGCGTTCATCCGCTCCATCATGGAGCCGGCGCTGACCCGGCCCTTCGGCGAGGTCAGCCTGGCCGGCATCATGCAGACGATCCAGCTGCAGATGGCCAGGGCGCAAGGGGTGGAGGCGCACCAGCGCAGCGTGCGGGCGATCCTGCGCCGCCTGCGCACCCAGCGCAAGGTGCGGCGGATGGCCGACGAGTCCGGCGGGCTCATGTCCGAGTTCGACCGCGGGACGTTCCTGCTGGCCAAGCAGCTGATGTACTTCGAGCGCTACGGCCGCCTGTTCGTCTCGGAGGTCCCGATCCTCAACGACCGGGCCTTCATTGAGCAGCTGCTGGCCGGGGTGGACACCTCCAGCATGGGTTGACGGGCCCGGACCTGGCACCAAACTGGAATCTGTTCTAGTTTCACCCCGGGACCCGTCCGGGTCCCGGGAGTTGGGGAGGTGCCATGGCAGAGGAGGCGGTGATCTACCGCGCCGACCACGTCCTGGAGTACCCCTACGTGCGTTCCGTGGGGCCGGTCGTGGGGGCCTTTCTCACCGGGTTGCGCGACGGCAAGGTCGTCGGCATCCGGGGCACGGGCGGGCGCGTCATCGTGCCGCCGACCGAGTACGACCCCGAGACGGGGGAGGAGACCTCCGAGGTGGTGGAGGTCGGGCCCGAGGGCACGGTCACCACGTGGTCCTGGGTGGCGCACCCGCGGCCCAAGCACCCCTTGCAGCAGCCCTTCGCGTGGGTGCTCGTCCGCTTCGACGGCGCCGACACCTCGTTCCTCCACGTGCTGCCGGCGTCGAGTCCCGACGAGGTCTCGACGGGCATGCGCGTCCGTCCCGAGTTCGCCCCCGAGGACGAGCGTGTGGGGCACGTGAAGGACATCGCCCACTTCGTGGCGGTCGGGAGCGGGTCGTGAGCGAGCGCGAGCCGGTGACCATGATGGCGGCGACCACGCATCTCGACTACGTCTTCACGGCCGGCGCGGCCATGAGCAAGAACCTGCACGGGTACGAACTGGGCAAGTTCATCGGGCAGCGCTGCCCCAAGTGCAAGAAGGTCTACATCCCCTCCCGCGGCTCGTGCCCGACTGACGGCGTGCCCACTGACGAGAGCGTCGAGCTCCCCAACACCGGCACCGTGACCACGTACTGCGTGGTGAACGTGCCCTTCGCCGGCCAGTCGATCGAGATCCCCTACATCTGCGCGCAGATCCTGCTGGACGGGGCCAACCTCTCGTTCATGGGCCTCATCCAGGAGATCCCGACCGACGAGATCCGCATGGGCATGCGGGTCGAGGCCGTGTGGGTCGCACCCGAGGAGTTGGGGCCGACGTTGGCCTCGGTCAAGTACTTCCGTCCCACCGGCGAGCCCGACGCCGAGTACGAGACCTACAAGGAGTACCTCTGAGAATGGTGGACCAGTGAGCGAATTCCCCGGGCTCGTCTCGGGCAATCGGCCTGTCGGGGT
>CAVTUE010000014.1:0-544321 GCA_963737805.1 uncultured Acidimicrobiaceae bacterium | reverse complement strand
TCTCCAACTACACACCGGTCGTCCGGCTCACCACGGGAGCAGACGGTGCCGTCAACGGCGCCATCGTGCGACCCGAGGAGGGCGACGAGTCGGCAGACCTCGCCATCCGGGCCAGGGTGGTCGTCAACGCGACGGGTGTGTGGGCCGACGAGGTACGGCGCTCGACGAGGGTACCGACCCGCACGCCATCCGCCCCGCCAAGGGCGTGCACGTGACGGTGCCGGCCGACCGGCTGCCCTGCGACATCGCGGCGGTCATCCCGGTGCCCAAGGACAAGCGTTCCATCTTCGTCGTCTCGTGGCCGGGGACCGAGCTCGTCTACCTCGGTACGACCGACACCGACTACACGGGACCCCTCGACGACCCCTCGTGCACGCCCGAGGACGTCGACTACCTGCTGGAGGCGGCGAACAACGTCACCACTTCGCATCTCACCAGAGCCGATGTGACGGGCGTGTGGGCCGGTCTACGCCCCCTCCTCGCCCGCCCCGACAAGGGCGGGCACGTCTCGGAACGCACCGCGGACCTCTCACGCCGCCACACCGTCACCGTGTCGGCACACGGGGTCGTGACCGTCACCGGCGGCAAGCTGACGACCTATCGCAAGATGGCACAGGACACGGTCGACACCGTGGTCGGACGCCTGGGCGAATCCCCACGACGGCGGCGCTGCATCACCAAGTCCCTTCCCCTCATCGGCGCCACCACCAAGACCCGCGACCCCGTCGCCCTCGCCCAGCCCCAAGCACGGCTGCTCGGTCGCTACGGCACCGAGTCCAGCGCGGTGCTCGCGGTGGCCGAGGGCCGCCCCGAGTTGCTCGAGCCCTTCGTGGCGGGCTTGCCCTACACCGGCGCTGAGCTGGTGTATGCGGTCCGAGAGGAGATGGCGCGCACGCTCGACGATGTGCTGTCGCGTCGCACCCGGGCGACGATCCAGCGCGCCCACAACACCATGAGCGCCGCTGCGGCGGTCGCCGCACTGCTCGCGCCCGACATGGGCTGGAACGAGAAGGAGGCAACGGACCAGGCGGTCCGGTACTCCGAATCGTGCCAGAAGGAGCTCCTGACCGCCGGGCTCGACCTGCCGTGACGACACCCACGTCCGCCACCCCGATCGACGGCGTCGCGGCAGAGGTCCAGGACCGACTCGGGGCCGCGACGGTTGAGGTGCCCCCCGGCGTCCTCGACCGCATCGCAGCCAGCGGAGCCACCGTCCTCACCGACGACGAGACCCGGGCCGAGGCCGGGCGCGACTGGTGGCCGCTCGCCATCGGCTGGGCCGCCGAGGGCGCGGTCCCGCAGCGACCGGCGGTGGTGGTCCGCCCGGGCTCGACTGCGCAGGTGGCCGAGGTCCTCGCGGCCTGCAACGAGGCCGTCGTGCCCGTGACGGCCGCCGCCGGGCGCAGCGGCGTCTGCGGGGGGTCGATCCCCGTGCACGGCGGCGTGGCGCTCGACATGACCGCCATGGCGGGCGTCGGAGGCGTCGACGAGACCTCTCTCACCGCGGACGTGCGGGCCGGCACCTTCGGACCGGACCTCGAGGCGGCGCTCGGCGAGGTGGGAGCCGGCTACACCCTCGGTCATTGGCCCCAGTCGATGGACCTGTCGACCGTCGGCGGGTGGCTCGCCTGCCGGGGGGCAGGGCAGTACTCGACCCGCTACGGGAAGATCGAGGACATGGTCATCGGCCTCGAGGTCGTCCTGGCCGACGGCCGCGTCGTGCGAACGGAAGGCCACGGCCCGGCGCCGCCACCGGTCCGAACCTGACCCAGCTCTTCGTCGGCAGCGAGGGCACGCTCGGAGTCATCACCGAGGCCCGCCTGCGGCTGCACCCTCTGCCCGTCGGCCAGGAACGGCGGGCCTTCGGCTTCTCCACGTTCACCGACGGGCTCCATGCGTGCCGCAGGATCCTCCGCCGGGGGGCGACGCCCGCCGTCCTGCGCCTCTACGACCGGACGGAGTCGGCGCGCAACTTCGACGAACCCGACACCAATGTCCTCATCGTGCTCGACGAGGCCGACCTCGACATCTTGTCGGGGACCATGGCGATCGTGGACGGCGAGTGTGGCCCCGAGTCCGGGGGGCACGCCCTCGACCGTGAACTGGTCGAACGCTGGCTCGGTCACCGCAACGACGTCTCGGCGCTGGCACCGCTGTGGCGCGGCGGGATCGTGGTCGACACGGCGGAGGTGTCGGGCCGGTGGGCTGCGCTCCCCGGGCTCTTCGACGACGTCATCTCCGCCCTCACGTCGATCGAAGGCACGCTCGCCGCGTCGGCGCACCAGTCCCACGCCTACACCGACGGTGCGTGCCTCTACTTCACCTTCGGCGGGCGCGGGCCCGAGGGGGACGCCGAGTGGAGGGAGCACTACTACCGGGAGGCTTGGGACGCCGTCACCGAGGCCACGTTGGCCCACGGCGTCGCCATCAGCCACCACCACGGCATCGGGCTGAACCGCTCCCGGTTCTTGCCCCGCGCCCTCGGCTCGGGCTTCGAGGTCCTGCAAGGGCTCAAGGCGACGTTCGACCCGACGGGCATCTTGAATCCGGGCAAGTTCGGCCTGGCGTCCCCCTTCGGCCCTCCGCCCTGGGCATGAGCGGCCCGGGGGGCAGCATCCTCGTCGTCGACGTCGGCACGTCCGGCGTGCGTGCCGCGATCGTGCGGCCCGACGCCACCGTCGAGCACGAGCACCGTGTCCCCTTGCTGCCCGACTCGCCGGCGCCGGGCCTGGTGGAGTTCGACGCGGCCGAGATGGCCGAGGCGGTCCTCACGGTGGCGCGCGCGGCGCTCGCGGCAGGCTGGGGCGGTGACCGGCGTGGGCATCGCCAACCAGCGCGCCTCGAGCATCGTGTGGGAACGCGCCACCGGGAGGCCGGTCGCACCGGGGATCGGCTGGCAGGACCTCAGAACCGTCGGGACCTGCCTCGTGCTCCAGGCCGAGGGGATCCGCCTGGCGCCCAATGCGTCGGCCACCAAGGTCATGGCCATCCTGGACGAGGTCGACCCCGAGCGGTCGCGGGCCGAGCAGGGGCAGCTGTGCTTCGGGACAGTGGACAGCTGGGTGGCCTGGACGCTCGCGGGCGGCGCATCCGGCTCCGACCCGCTGCACGTCACCGATGCCACCAACGCCGCGGTCACCGCGCTCGTCAATCCGTCGACCATCGACTGGGACGAGCCCTTGCTCCGCGCGCTCAGGATCCCGGCGCAGCTGATGCCGAGGGTGGTGGACTCGTCGGGCGAGATCGGCACCGCATCCGCGTTGCCGGGCGCACCACCCATCTGCGGAATGGCGGGCGACCAGCAGGCGTCCCTCGTGGGTCAGGGCTGCACCCTGGCGGGCATGGCCAAGGCGACCTTCGGCACCGGCGGGATGCTCGACCAGTGCACCGGCACGGGCCCGGGTCCCGCAGATTCGGACCGGGGCGGCGCGGGCACCTTTCCCATCGTGGCCTTCCGGGTTGACGGGAGGGCCACCTGGGGCACCGAGGCGGTGATGCTCTCAGCGGGCACGTGCGTCGAGTGGCTGCGCGACGACCTGGGCATCCTCGCCACCTCGGGTGAGTCCGAGGCTGTCGCGGCGCGTTGCACGACCTCGGGCGACGTCTGGTTCGTCCCCGCCCTCCTCGGCCTGGGGACCCCGGTGTGGGACTTCGGCGCCCGGGGCACGCTGGTGGGTCTCACGAGGGGCTCGGGTCGACCGGAGATCGTCCGTGCCGTCCTCGAGGGCGTGGCCCACCGCGGCGCCGACCTGGTCGAGGCCTCCGAGAGCGACAGCGGCCACCCGATCACATCCCTGCGCATCGACGGGGGGATGTCGGAGAACGCCGTGTTCGTAGGGGCGCTGGCCGACGCCATCGGGCGCCCGGTGGAGGTCTCGCCCGTCCTGGAGGCCACCACACTCGGCGCCGGGCTCCTGGCCGGGTTGGCCACCGGCACCTACTCGTCGACCGACGAGCTGGCGGACACGTTTTCGCCCCGCCGCACCGTCGAGCCTCGGGTCAGCGATGCCGACCGTGCCGCCTCGAGGGAGCGCTGGCTGGTGGCACGGTCCAAAGCCGAGGCCACCATACCGGAGCTCTCGGGCATCTCCTTCTGAGCGGGAATCACTCCCGCCCAGAAGGAGACCACTGCCTCCCGAGAGACCCTCTCCCTGGGTCCGGACTACTTGGCCGCGTGCCGGGGGTTGCGCCGGCGCCGGCGAGCCACGAGCACCAGACCGGAGCCGAGCAGAAGGGCCGCCAGGCCGATCATCCACTCCTGCGACAGGAACGCACCGGTGAACGCGATGGCCGGGGTCGCCGCAGGCGACGTCTTCGGCGGCACCGTTGTCGTGGCGGTCGGCGGCGTGACCGTGGCGGTCGGCGGCGTGACCGTGGCGGCGGTGACCGGAGCCGGGTCAATGGGCGTGGTCACGGTGTTCGTCGAGCAGATCGTCGTCGGCGTGGCGACCTGAGGACTCTCGGTCGTGATCACCGGGGCGGGAGCCACGGGCGTCCCGCAGCTCGGACCGCTCCACGAGGCCGTGTTGGTGATGGTGGTGCCCGCGGTGTCCGATGGGTTCGCCGTCACCGAGTAGGTGAGCGTGTAGGAGGCCCCCGGAGCCACCCCAGCCAGGATGGTCCAGGTGATCGTGCCGCTGCTCACCACGACCGTGCAGGTCGGAGGTCCACCCGTCGCGCACTTCGGCGAGCTCGAGTTCAACGTCGTGTTGCTCGGGGCCGTGTCGGTGACCACGATCGGAGCGGTCGTGGTGGCGGTGCCGTTGTTCGTCACCGTGATCGTGTAGACGATCGGGGCGGTCGAGCCGGCGACGATGCCACTGCTCGGGCTGACCGCCTTCACGACCTCCACGCTCGTCACGGACAGCGCCAGGCTGGAGATGTCCGTGACTGGGGGCAGCTGGTTGGGCGGGTTGCCGGTGACCGTGGCCGTGTCGGCGATCGAGCCGTTGGCCAGGTCGGCCTGGGTCACCGTGTAGGTGGCCGAGCAGGTGTCGGTCGCCTCGGGTGCCAGGGTGATGGACCCGTTCGTTCCTGTCGTGCAGGTGATGGGCCCGAGGCTCGAGTCGAGCGACGGGGAGGCCTGCGCGTCAGTCACGTCGACGTTGGTGAGGGGCACGTTCCCGGTGTTGGTCACGAAGAAGGAGTAGGTCACCGTCTGCCCGACGGCGCTCACCGTCATGACGTCCGCCGACTTGACCACGGAGATGGACGGGGAGAACGGGACCACGTAGAAGACGCCGGTTCCGGCACCGCTGCTCGGCACCGTCACCGACTCGGTGGCCGACGAGCCCGATCCGTCGGGAGTCGACGAGCCGCCACAGGCGACCAGGAGGTAGTCGGCTGGGCTGGTGGCCGTCATGGTGTAGGTCCCGGCGATCACGTCGGTCGGAGACAACGGGTTGGCCGTCGCAGGCACCGTCGTGAGCCCGGACCCGCCGGCCGCCAGGGTCCCGCCGGGGACCTCGGTGGTGGTGGCGGATCCGTTGGTGCACAGGTAGATGTGACCGCTGATCTTCTGGATGCTGACGTAGAAGACGCCCACGCCCGACCCCAGGCTGGGCACGGTGACCGACTCGGTCGCCGAGGTGCCCGACCCGTTGGGGGTCGACGAGCCGCCGCAGGCCACGAGCTGGTAGCCCGACGGGTTGGCCGCCGTCATGGTGTAGGTGCCGGCCATCACGTGCTTCGGCGCCAAGGGATTCGCCGTCGCGGTCACCGTGGTCGGCCCGCTGGCTGCCAGGGTCCCACCGAGGACCTCGGTGGTGGTCGGGGATCCGGCGTTGCACAGATAGATGTGCCCGGCCAGCGTCTGGATGGTCGAGACGTAGAAGACGCCGACGCCCGCCTCCAGGCTCGGCACGGTGACCGACTCGGTCGCAGAGGTGCCCGACCCATTGGGGGTCGACGAGCCGCCGCAGGCGACGAGCATGTAGCCCGACGGGGTGGTCGCCGTCATGGTGTAGGTGCCGGCGACCACGTGGGTCGCGGCGAGCGGGTTCGCCGTCGCGGGAATGGTGGTGAGCCCGGACCCGCCGGCCGCCAGGGTCCCGCCGGGGACCTCGGTGGTGGTCTGGGATCCGCTGTTGCACAGGTAGATGTGCCCGGCGAGCGTCTGGACAGAGTTCACGTAGAAGACACCGACACCGGCACCACCGCTCGGGACGTGGACCGATTCGGTGGCCGACGTGCCCGCCCCGTTGGGAGTCGACGTGCCGCCGCAAGCCACGAGCTGGTAGCCCGACGGGTTGGTCGCCGTCATGGTGTAGGTCCCGGCGATCACGTCGGTCGCGGACAGCGGGTTGGCCGTCGCGGCAATCGTGGTGAGCCCGGACCCGCCGGCGGCCAGCGTCCCGCCGGGGACCTCGGTGGTGGTCGGGGATCCGGCGTTGCACAGGTAGATGTGCCCGGCGAGCGTCTGAACCTGCGTCACGTAGAAGTAACCGGTGCCAATCGAGTTCTTCGGCACCGTCACGGATTCGCTGGCCGAGGTGCCCGATCCGTTCGGGGCCGACGAGCCGTGACACGTGACGAGCTTGTAGCCCGACGGAGGAGTGGCGCTCATGGTGTAAGCACCCGTCGCGACGGCCGTCGGATTGAGCGGGTTGCCCTGCGTTGTCACCGTCTGGGGACCGGTCGCGCCCAGAGTGCCGCCCGGCACCTCGGTCGATGTCTGGTTGCCGCCGTTGTCGCAGAGGTAGATGTGCCCGGCGATCTTGCCCATCGGGACAGAGCAGTCGATGGTCGAGAGGTCGAAGGTCCCGCTGTCATCCCGGTTGTAGTTGTCGGGGTGCCACGTGCTGTTGATGTCGAGGGTGATGATGCCGGTCTGCGAGGCCGGCAGCTTCTGGGTCAGGGTGGTCGTGGAGTACGGCTTGCCCGGGGACGCGGCGATGCTGAAATTGATGGGAGGCGTCCCCAAGGTGGACAGCCCGCCCGTGACGGACGTGACCGTGCCCGTCACGTTCTCGTTGTAGTCATTGGCGATGGTCCACGTGATCGTGGCACCGGTGCCGAGCGGGCTGTTGCAGCTCGCAGCCGCCGTGATGATGTTGTCGTGCGCCGATGCCGTGGTCGCGAACACGACCAGTCCGCCGAGGGCAATTGCCGACGCCAGCCCTGCCTTGCAGACGCGGCGCAACGCGCTGGGCCGCCGGCCCTCGCCGCGCGCACCACGACGTGAAGAGATCCCCTGATGCCAAGCCGGTCGCATGCCGCCGTCCTTCCGATTCGCCAAGTTCGCCAAGAAGTCCCGCGGAGCGGGTACTCAGAACGTGTCCAAGACCTCCGGAGCAACAGAACCGATCTTCCGCTCTTGTTGCCCACGTTCGTCCTGACGTTGGCACGGTAACCCGAGCCCGTGTTGCGTCGTTAGGGCTAACCGGCTCAAGTTTGGGTGGGCTATTCGGCCCTATTCGCGACAGAACAACGCGCACACGCCCACAACACACACAATCGTGCACTACACACACAACACACACAACGCGCACACAACGCACACAGACGCCGAGAGTGCTACCTCCCGCACATGCACGGCATCGTTGTGAGGAGGCCGTCAGGGGAACAGCAACAACGCGGCAATTCTTCTAAGGCTCAGCCGAGGTTTGCCGACATCATCCGCCCTCAGCGGTCGAGGCATGGCGTCAGTGCTGCTCGTGTCCACCGTCGGTCGGGCCGGCATAACACCCACCTTCGTGGATCGACCAGATCACCGAAGCGTGTGCGACCCCCCTTTATCACCGGACGGCAGCCGCCATCCTCGATGCGGCTGCCGCTGCCGCTGCCGCTGCGCTCACCGAACACGGCAGCGGTGCCAGCAGGCCGACGTCGCGGCCAGGGCCGGCGTGAGTCGTTGCCCCCGGCCCCACGCCCTCGGTTTCTCGGGTGGCGGCGGTCCCTGGCGACCTCGCCACCGTGCGGCGCCCGCTCTTTATGAGCGACCGTGCGCCAGAGCGTCGTCCCAACTGCAGCCGTCGTGCAGGAGCGGCCGGAAGCCCATCAGTTGCCGCGGCTTGCCGATGGCCATCACGGCACGCAGCCGACCCCCCCGGCCGAACAGCGCGACGAACTTCCCCTCCTCGAGCGAGCCTTCGGTGATCTCCACCTCGTCGTCACCATGCGGGTTCCCGAGCACCTGGAAGCGGATGCCGTACTGGTCGGACCAGAAGTACGGGATGGGGACGAACGACGGTGCATCCGAACGACCTGCCACGACGCTGCGGGCAGCGGCGACACCCGCCTCAGCCGCGACCTGCCAGTGCTCAATCCGGATCAACTCCTGTCCACCGTCGTGGCGCCAGTTCCATCGCGCGATGTCGCCCGCCGAGACGATGCCGTCCGCGGCAAAGAGCCGGTCGTCACACACGACGCCGTTCTCCAGCATCAGCCCGGAGTCGGTGAGCCAATCGGTTGACGGAACCACGCCGATGCCGACCACGACGACGTCGGCCGGCAACGAGCTCGCCCTCGGCAAGATCGATCACCAGTCCGCTCCCCGCGGCCGGGCCCGCGCCGGCACCCGCGTCAGCCTCACCCTGGCGGATGCCCGCCACCGCCACCCCGGTGCGCAGCTCCACTCCGTTGGCACCGTGCAACGAGCCGCAGTGCGCGCCGATCATCGGCCCGAGCACGTTGCGCAGCGGGATGTCCATCGCCTCGAGCACGGTGACGCGGGCGCCGAGCCCCACACAGGTCGACGCCACTTCTGCGCCGATGAACCCGGCCCCGATGATGACGACGCGCGGTGACTCGATCGACGTCACCGCCGCCCGCAGGGCGACGGAGTCGTCGAGGGTCCGCAAGGTGAACAGGCCGTCGCGCTGGCTGAGCTCCTCGGTGCCGGGGAAGCGGCGCGGCGCGGCGCCCGTCGCGACCACGATTGCTGCGCCGTCCAGCACGGTCCCGTCGTCGAGCTCGACCTTGCGCCCCTCCGCATCGAGCCGTACCGCCCGGCGGCCGAGCACCTCGTGCACCCGGAGCTCGCTCGAGCGCCGCTTGTCCGCCAACACCGCCTTCTCCGGCGGCCACGTCCCGGCCAGCACCTGCTTGGAGAGGGGCGGCCGGTCATAGGGAAGGTGCCGCTCGTCACCGACCAGTGAGATCGTCCCTTCGAAGCCCTCGGCGCGCAGCGTCTCGACGGCCCGCCATCCGGCCAGCGACGCGCCGACCACGACGACCGTGCTGTCCTCGGTCAGCTCGCCCGCCGGCGTCACTGGCCGAACATGGCCATCCACTCGTCGGCGGAGCGGGGCCGGAAGACGTAGTTCCATCGCCTGGTCTCACCCATGCTCGCCGACGGCTCCGCCGAGTAGAGGTGGCCGGGGAAGAGGATGACGTCGTCGGGGACCCGGGCCAGCCTGGTGTGGATCGACTCGTACATGGCCAACGGGTCCGAGCCGGGGAAGTCCGTCCGCCCGCACCCTTCGAGGAAGAGGGTGTCCCCCGCCACCAGCTTGCCGTCGACGAGGAAGCACTGGCTGCCCGGCGTATGGCCGGGTGTGTGGATCAGCTCCACTCCGACCTGCCCGACCTGCAGGACCTCGCCGCTGTGGTGGCCGACGAGGTCGGTGCGGCTGACTCCGGTCGTGCGTTCGACCCAGGGCACCTCGTCGGCCTGGACGTGGACCGGCACCTGGACCTTCTCGAGGAGGGTGCTGATGCCCTCGAGGGACCACCCGCCCATCTGGCCGCCGAGGTGATCTGGGTGGAAGTGCGTGCCGAGGACGCCGGTCAGGCGCATGCCGTCGGCCTCCACGATGTCAAGCAGCTCCTGCACCGCGTAGGCCGGGTCGACGACCACCGCCTCGCCGGTCTCGCGGTCGCCGATGAGGTAGACGAAGTTGACCATCTGGCGGGCCATCATGTCGCCCCGCGCGAAGTCCCGGCCCGAGAGCAGCTGGCGGAAGTACACCCGGTCGCCCGCGGCGGTGTCACTCATCGCCCTCACCCCCCGCGGGAACGTCGGCCGCCAACGTCTCGAGCCGCGGCACCAGCTCCTCGACCTGGGCCCGCGTCCGGCGCAGGCGACGGTCGAGCTCGTCGATGAGCGCCGTGGCCCGCTCCAGACGGGCGACGAGCACGTCGACGTCGACCTCGCGCTGCTCGAAGAAGTCCACTATCGCATCGAGCTCGCGGCTCGCATCGGTGTAGCTCAGCTCCTCCACGGCGACGGGGTCGTCCGGCACGGTCACCTCAGTCCTCCTGCTCGGGCACCCGCTCGGGCGCCTGCACCTGTTGCGTCACGTCTGCTCCCTCCACCCGTCCCTCCACCCGGCTGCGGACGATCCCGTCGGCGAACCTCGTGAGGATCTGCTGCTGCTCGGCCAGCTCGGCCGCGCTGCGCACCAGGGAGCCCTCGGTGGTCGTGGTCAGGCTGTAGCCCCGCTCGAGCTGGCGGTCGACGTCGTAGGCGGCCAGGAGGCGGCGCCACGAGTGCAGGCGCTCGTCCTGGCGTCCGAGGTGCCCGAGGCTCATCGGCCCCAGCCGGGCGGCCTGGGCGCGCAGGCCCGCCTCGCGCGACTCGATGCGGCTGGGCGCCGTGCGGGCGACCGTCGCGGCCTTCCGCTCCAGACGCTCCCGGTGCACCCGCACCTGGTGCCGGGCCGCCGCGGTCAGGCGGCCACGCGCCCGCCCGTCGCGGGCCTGGGCGTCACCCAGGAACGCGGGGACGCGCCGCGCCAGCAGGTCGGCCGGCTCCGCCACATGCGTCGCCCACCAGCGGCGGGTCGCCACGACGATCTGGTGCCCGCACTCGGTGGGGGTGATGCAGGTGCGCGCCGCGAGGATGTCGGCCACGCTCTGGTCGCCACTGTGGCCGATGCCCGTGAAGACGGGCTTCGACGCGCCCGCCACCGCCCGAGCCACCACCTCTGTCTCGAACGCCGCCAGGTCGGCCCGCGCTCCCCCGCCGCGGACCATGGCGATGACGTCGCAGTCGCTGCGGCTCAGCACCGTCAGGGCACGGGCGATCGCCGCCGGCGCCCCGGGCCCCTGCACGCTCACCGGCACGAACGAGACGTGGAAGCCGAAGCCCGAGCCCGTCAGCTGGCCCAGGAAGTCCTGGTAGCCCTCGGTCCCCGGGCTGGCGATCAGCCCGACGTGCATCGTGACCTCGGGCACGCGCACCGACGCGTTCCGCCCGAGCAGGCCCTCGGCCTCGAGCTTGCGCAGCAGCTGGGCCCGCTGGGCCGCCATGCGTCCCAGGAGGGCGGTGACGTCGACCTCGGCGAGGATGAAGCTGATCTCGCCCTTGGCTCGATACACGTCGAGGGTGCCCCGCAGCACGACGACCATCCCCTCGGCGAGCTCGATGCCCTCCTTGGCGAGCCGGTGCCGCAGCGGCGCCCACGAGCTGCGCCAGCACTTGACCCTGAGCGTGGGCTCGCCACCGCGGGCGCGGGACCGGGCCGGGGCGGCCTCGTCTCCGGGGTCCACCAGATCCAAGTAGAGGTGGCCCGACCGATGGTCCGAGATGTGCTGGATCTCGCCTCGCACCCACAGCTGGCGGCTGCGGGGGAAGGCCGCGTGCAGTGCGTCCTGGACCTCCTCGTAGAGGCTGGTGATGGAGAGGGCCCCGCTGCGCCCGCCGGGCTCGGCGTCGGGGGCCGGACCTGGAGCGGCGACGGGCTGTTCCGAAGCAGACAGGGGCGGCGCCTCGGGATCGAAGAGCTGATGGGCGCCGCCCGGCATCCTCGACACCCTACCGAGGCGCTCCGCGGTCACCCGCCACCCGGGATGGCACACTGGTGGCGACGGTGAGCCGGCCAGGTGGCCGCGGCACGGACCACGCGACGGGACCGTGTCGAGGAAGGTCGGGACTCCGCAGAGCAGGGTGCTGGCTAACGGCCAGTCGGGGTGACCCGCAGGACAGTGCCACAGAAAGGAAACCGCCGATGGCGGGCCTCCGGGCCCGCACAGGTAAGGGTGAAAGGGTGCGGTAAGAGCGCACCAGCGGTGGGGGTGACCCCGCCGGCTCGGTAAACCCCACCCGGAGCAAGGCCAAGCGTGGGAGACGGGCTGCTCGTCCGGTCCCCGAAAGGGGACGCTCCTCAGGTAGGCCGCTCAGATGGATGGCCACCCAGGCTCTCCGCCTCTCACCGAGGCGGGGAGCCGGACAGAATCCCGCCTACAGGCCGGCTCACCGTCAACCAGGGATTTTGGGGATCCATCCCTACACTGTCCCTACTAAACTTTAACGTGCATGAGCGGAACGATGCGAGAACGTCCTCCCGGGTCGGGTCGATGGGAGCTACGTGCATACGTCGGCCGGGACCCCGAAACCGGCAGACCACAACAAGTGTCGCGGATCTTTCGTGGCGGGAAACGGGACGCCAGACGTGCTCTCGACGGCCTTGTCCACGATGTCGGCCGTGGAAAGCACGGCATCGGGACTTCGGCCACTTTTTCCAAGCTGCTCGACGAGTGGATGGAGAAGGTCATCAAGAAGCGCAGCGCCCGCTCCACGATCGAGACCTATATGTCCCACATTGAGAAGTACATCCGGCCAGGCCTTGGCGACGTCAGGCTGTCGAAGCTTGGCGCGTACGAGCTTGATGCCTACTTCGCAGATGTCTCCAACCGCGGTTTGTCGGCGGGCACGATGAAGCTCCAACACGCCATCATCCGCGCTGCGTTCTCCCAGGCCGAGAGGTGGGGGTGGGTGACCTCAAACCCGGCAAAATGGTCAAAGCCAGCCCTGGAGAGGGCGGACGCTGCCCATTCCCTCACAGAGGACGAGCTGAACAAGCTGTACGTCACCGCGGCCCTCGAAGATACCGACATGGCGGCCGCGATCGCATTGGGGGCGTTGACGGGGTGCCGGAGAGGTGAGCTGTGCGGGCTCCAATGGGGCGACATCGACTGGCAGCGGGGAGCGGTTCGGGTGGAGCGCCAATGGGTACCCGTTGCGGGTGGTCAGCATCTGACCAGGACTAAGACAGGTAAGCCTCGTAGGGTCTACTTCGGTGCCCCCGGTCTGCGAATACTCCGGGACTACCAGGCGGCCAAGACGACTCATCTAGGACGGTCACCCCGAGAAGATGGCTGGCTGCTTTCCGTGGACGGTGGAACCTCGCCCCTTCGAGCCAAGTCGGTCACGGAGTACATCACTGCCCTTGGTCGCCGATGCGGCATCAAGGCCACGACCCACTCCCTGCGGCACTTCCGGGAAACTGAGCTGCACCACGCTGGCATCGATCTGCCAACTACGGCCAGCCAAATGGGCAATACCGTCGCCGTGATGGCGCAGACCTACCTCCACACCAACGACGAGCGGGAAGCAATGGCCGGCGACGCGGTTGCTGACGTGATGGCACGCGCGCTGACCCGATGACGCACGCCGCTACAATGTGAGAACGCGTGGCCCCGATCTGCGGGGCCCAAGTAGTGGTCACGGTGGCCGCGGATAAGTCAGTGAAAGGGACTTATCCGACATGGAACCGAACACCAGTGGGCGGGATGACCGAATCCCCCCGCTAACCCCAGAGAAGCAATTCTCGCCCAATCACGGGCGCGACCTCCCCGCCTTTCTGCTCGTGAGCGAAGCAGCGGTGGTGGCGAAGGTCAGCCCATGGACCATCCGGAACGAAATCAGGACTGGTCGCCTGCGAGCCCGCCGGATCGGACGACTCGTTCGCATCCTCCCCCAGGATCTTGCCGAATGGATGCACGGCGATGATTGACGACTCCGGCCTCGTGCCCGTCTCCGTCGAGGACATCGACACCCTGGCCGCTATGAAGACCTTGGACGAGCTCTTCAACCCCGCGCTGGCCCTGGCAAGGGAGATGACTGTGCCCACCGAGTCGGGTGCGGACCTTCTCGATGGGGTCGAGGGTTACTTGTCTCGGTTTGTCGCCTATCCCAATGCTGGAACGCGGATAGCCCACGTGCTCTGGGTCGCGCACGCTCACCGCATGGACATTTGGGAGTCGACACCGCGGATCGCATTCCTCTCGGCCGAGCCCGAGAGCGGTAAGACGCGTGCCTTGGAGGTCACCGAGCTTCTCGTGCCGCGGCCCGTGCGCACGATGAACGTGTCACCCGCCTACATGTTCCGCAAGATGAACGCCGACGAGGGCCTCCCAACGATCCTCTATGACGAGATCGACACGGTATTTGGCCCCAAGGCCAAAGGGAACGAGGACATTCGGGGGCTGATCAACGCCGGCCACCGAAAGGGAGCGACCGTCGGGCGCTGCGTGACGCAGAACAAAGAAATTCTGACCGAGGACTTCCCCGCATATTGTGCGGTTGCCCTCTCTGGCATCGACGATCTTCCTGACACCATCATGTCGCGGTCGGTCGTTGTGCGAATGCGTCGGCGCGCACCCGGCGAGCACGTCGAACAGTTCCGGGATCGCCTGCATGCGGGAGAAGGATTTGCCCTGCGCGCCAGGCTCGAGAGATGGACGCAGCAGATCCCGACAGGAGTCTGGCCGGCTATGCCCTCGGAGATCACCGATCGAAATGCTGACGTCTGGGAGCCCCTCCTGGCCGTCGCGGACGCCGCAGGAGGAACATGGCCATCGCGCGCCCGGGAGGCGGCCGTGACGCTTGTGACGGATGTGACGGCAATCCCGCCGACACTGGGTGTACAACTGCTCACGGACCTCTGGACACTCTTCATGGAGAGCGGGCAGGAGAAGCTCTTCACCCGGTCGATAATCACCTCTCTGCGCCGAATGGAGGAGGCGCCGTGGGGAAGCCTCCGCGGCAGGCCGATCGATGCACGCCGCCTCGGAGCCATGTTGCGAAAGTATGGCATCACGTCGCATTCCGTCCGGATCGAGGGCATGACCGCAAAGGGGTACGAACGAGCCGACCTTCATGACGATTGGTCCCGGTACGTTCCTGCCTACCGCTCTCCCGCCCCTCAGGCCGCGCTGGATGCGTCACATCCGTCACAACCGTCACACTCGCCGGCCGGGGTGGATGGTTCTGGCCGTTCTCGTCTTGAGGGTGGGTGATGAATCCGCAGCAAGAGGTGGCGAAGCAAGTCTTGTGTGGGTACCGCATGATCCGGAACTTCGCACAGGAGCGCGACATGCTGGCCGAGCTCCTCGGAGTCGATGACCATCTCACACTCCCCGGCTGGCGCGGCGGCGTCGCCACGATCATGACCGACCTGCTGACCGCGCTGCATCACTACGCCGACAAACGCGCCCTTGACTGGGACGAAATCGTGGATTGGGCGAACGGGCATCACCGGATCGAAGCAGGGGTGGGCCGGGCCTGGCAACTACCGGACTCAGCACTCACCATATGGGTCGACTGGGGTAACCCATATCTAAGAGCCCGAGCGGATAGGCGGCGTCAGCTGGCGTCTCGGCACTGGCGGTCGATCAGCTTGACGATGAGCAAAATGGCGATCACGAAGGCGAGTTGTGCCCGTCGGTGCGCATTGCAGCGGTCGGTGTTGCGACGGAGCTGCCCGTAGTTGGAGAGCCACGAGTTGGTGCGCTCGACGGCCCAGCGCTGCCCGAGGGCGAGAGGTGCCTTGGCGCCCGTGGTGCTGCCGCGGCGCCGGCGCTTGGCGACGTCGAGGACGATGCCGAGTGCGGCCACCTGGCGCTGCACCACGGGGTTGTCATAGCCACGGTCGAGATGCAAGGTTCCGACTGCTCCGAGCAGGCCGTGGCGCTCAACCTCGTCGAGGGTGGCGGGCAACAAGACGCAGTCGTTGTGGTTGGCCCGATCCGCGAGCCAGCCGATCGGGATGCCCGCCTCGTCGGTGGCGATGGACCACTTCCAGCCGAGCTTGCCCCGGTCAACTGGGCTTTTGCCCGTCCCCTCGCCCCCGCACGGTGCCTTGTGGATGGACCCGTCGACGCTGAGCTCCTCGCAGTGCAACCCGATCGTCTCGTTGTAGGCGACCAACATCATCTCGGCCAGGCGCTCGAAGACCCCCGCCGCTGCCCACTCGTCGCGCCGGGTGCGCAAGGTGGTGTCGGAGACCCCGCCGACCAGGCGCTCGGCGTCGACCCAGCTGCACCCGGTGACCAAGCGGACCAGCATGGCCCACAGGCAGATCCGATCGGGCACCCGAGGCCGATGGCACCCGAGCGGGTGCACGGTGCTCGGCTCTGGAAGCAGGGGCTCAACTGCGGAAAGGACAGCATCGAACACTTCGGGCTCGAGCGCGCGCATGATGAGAGGGACCTCCACTGGGTCGTCGGGTTTGGGTAGCACCCAACATCACAGTTGGGCCATCACGGCGACCGGTGGATGGTCTCCTCTAAACCCCTATCCGCGTGGGCTCTAAGGAGTGACGACGGGCGGATCATCGTGATGCCCTTAGGGTTCGAAGACGTTGACTGGATCATCGAGCAGGGTGGGACGGAGTTGCCGGCCCCGCCGGAGCTGGGGCAGGTCCCGTGACACGCGTGAACGCACGATGGCTCATCGGGCTCGAATGGCTTCCATGACGACGGCCATCGGCGAGACCATGATCTCCATTGGTCCCTGGACCAGGTCGTGGACCCGACTCCCAACTCCGATCTCCATTCTGCACACTCCGGGAGTACGGCACGACCGGGAGTCGGCAGGAGTGACCGAGCTCGGGGATCCGTCTGATCCCAGTCCGCAGAGGAGAGGATGGTCAAGATGTCCAGGGTGAATCCCGACGATCTGGCCGAGGCCGCACTCCTATTGCGTTCAATCCTTGGCGCCGTCGAGGCCGGAGAGATGGAGGCGGCCACGCCGAGGGCGGTGGCGATGGTGCGCCGCCTCCAGGGCGCAGCGGCCGCCCTGGAGGCGGCCTCCGGGTCGGAGGCCTAGGCCGCCTTGCGGGTCTTTCGCCGTGGTCGAGGATCGGGCAAGTCGGCGTTACGCCGAGTCCGTGGGCGCCGGTAGCCCAGGACGGATTGCACTGCAGATACCTGCCAGCGTCCTCCACCACGGACCGTTGGCACACCGTCAGCCGTCAACTTGTCGGCGATCGCCCGCATCGTCATCCCCTTGGAGCGGAGGGCCCGGATGCGCTTGGCCAGCTTCAGGTCCTCGACGACAGCGGGTCGGCCGATGCGCTCACCACGAGCCCGCTTGGCGGCGAGGGCGTCTCGGGTCCGCTCCGTGATGGTGTCGGCCTCCCACTCGGCCACCGAGGCGAAGACGTTAGCCACCAGCCTGCCGGCAGCCGTCGTCGTGTCAATAGCCGGGTCGCGGATGACCAGGGCCGCCTTGGCCTCGGTGAACCACTCCAACACCGTCCCGAAGTCGACCACGGACCGGGAGACCCGGTCGAGTTTCACCGCCACAAGTCCGTCTGCCTCCCCTGCGGCGATGGCTTCGAGGGCGCGTCGGAGGCCGGGCCGCTGGAGGTTGGTCCCGTGCTGGCCGTCGTCGGCGATGACCTCGACTACCTGGTGGCCCTCTCGAGCGGCAGCCTCGGCGATCTTGGCCCGCTGAGCGGCCGCTCCGAGCCCGGAAGCAGCCTGCTCGGCGGTGCTCACTCGAACGTACCCAATTAGACGGGGCGTATCGACCCGCTCAATCTGGATTCATCATCTTTCGGTCGTCCGGTACGGCCCTCTGGAGACCAATGTAGAGCGATGTCTTCACTTCCTCAGACGGCCAGCCGATCGAACGGGCAATCCACTTGCGGGGACCGCGCTTCCACGACCTGCGGCACACTGCGGAGACCCTGGCCGCCCGCACAGGTGCGACGACGAAGGAGCTCATGGCCCGACTCGGGCACTCGAGCTCGAACGCCACGCTGACCTACCAGCACGCCTCGGCGGAGCGGGATCGGTCCATTGCCGACGGGCTCAGTGCCATGTTTCGGGATGCTCAAGAGAGTGATCGTGATGAATAGAGGTGCCGTTCCATGAACGACTTCTGGATCACTTCGGAGCTCGGAGAGTGAGATGCCAACGGGCTCACCCCGAAAACTCTGATGCTCACGAGGTGGTTCTGGATCAGCTCTCTCCGACAGCCGCCCCGGTCCTTCTGTTTCGTGCCGACACAGCCGATCGCTACGGGGCTGTGGCCGCCCTGCCAGCGTCCGAGCACCACTGGCTCTATTTGGGCAGGCTTGTCGTGGTCCGTGGGCCCAAGGGCAACGAGCGTCGGGGCTTCGTCGAGGTAATCGTCGATGACCAAATCGTGGTGCGCTGGCTGTGATCTGCACTCCAGAGCACATTTCCGCATGCACCACCGGGGCACCGGCAAGCGGAACTTCCAGTGGATGTCGCACCCGCATTCAGACGGTAAAGAGCAGTAAGACCCTGTTTCATCCGCCCACCATCGAAAAAGGTGGTCTTAGAGAAAACAGAACATGATCGGAGATGGAAATGATACTTCTAACAATCCTTTTGGTAATTCTGTGGGTTGCAATTGCATTCTGGCCCGCACGGGTCGCCGGTCGTAAGGGTCACAGCTTTATCGGCTATTTCCTCTTTAGCCTCCTCTTCTTTCCGGCAGCACTCATCGTCGCCTACATGGTCCAGGACCGGACGGTAGGGGTCCCGGTTGCGGTTGTCTAGCGACTATCGAATGCGAGGCGTGCTTGTCACTGAACTTAATAAGCCGAGAGCGCGGTCCTTCGGCCAGGATCTTGAAGTAGCCCGTACGCGTAAAACCGACGTGTAGTCGAAATAGCCGCTGAACTAAGGATATTCAGTGGTGGATCAGCAACTATATCTCGCCGCCTAACCGGACATAAGCGGCCCTACGCGTTTGAGTGGGGAGAACGGGTTCTGATCCTTGGCGGTGATGGACGCCTGGGCCAGGTGACTCGACCAGCATGAAGAAGGACCCGCAGCCGGTAGTGCTCGAAGCAGGTGAAGCCACGTCCGGCACGCTTGACCTTCTTCACGCATAGGTTGAGGCCCTCGGTTGGGCCGTTGGAAGCGCCCGTTCGGTGGTGGTTCAAGATCTCGGTGCGCCAGCGCTCGAGCGTGTCGCCGAGCGATCGGATCTCCTCTACCTCGTCGCTCTGGCATCCGACGATGGCCTTGTCGAGGAGAACGCGGGCAACCTTGGGGTCCTCGGTCAGGTAGATGTCGTGCACCGACTCCTTGGCCAACCAGGCGCCGAGGAGCTCGTCGTGGGGATCGCCGTGGCGCAGCCCGAGCAGCACGCGTTCATGGCCGCGGTCGTCGAGGCGTTCGTAGCCGGCGAGCAAGAGCTTTCTGATCCGATAGAGCGGGTCGGCCTTGCGGCCGCGGTGGCCGAGCGTCTCGTTCTGCACGCGCCGGCGTACCTTGTCGACGCAGCGGTTGGCGATGCGGACCACGTGGAAGGGATCAGCGACCCGAACGGCGTGGTCAAGGTGTGGGGAGGTGCCACTGCGATAGCTCTCGGCGAGGTCGGTGGCGACGACACGGATGGCCCTCATCCAGCCTGGGTCCTGGTCCGCACACCATCGGCGCAGGTCAGGGGCGGCGTTGCCCTCCACCATGTCGATGATCCTCTTGCGGTCCAGGTCCACCAGACCCGTCACGTAGATGGTCCGGTGGTCCCTCGTAGCAGAGAGGAACGAGGTCTCGTCGATGCCGAGAGCGTGGACCTTCTTGACCCGCCCCGGATCATCGACCAGCGGCGTGCCGTGCAGGACCACGGCATCCATCACGGTCCACCAGCACACCCCGAGCTCGCGGGCGACGACGGCGACCGGCAGGGCGAGTTCGCCCACCTGACGGGTGGCTTCTGCTCCGGCACGCAACGTGAGGACGGCCCGTGGAGCGACGTGCTCGGTGCCCTCGGTCCACGTCTTGGCCGCACAGTCGGGGTCGACACAGCGCCAGCGCCGCTTCAGCCAGACCAGACGGGCCGGACGCCCGAAGCAGGGCAGGTCACGGATCTCGACCCGGAGTCGGTCCTTGCCCAGGGCACGCACACCACAGCTGGGACACCCGACGAAGTCAGCCGTCGTCTCGACGGTCACGATCACCTCGGAGGGGGTCTCTTCCACCGCCAGCACCGCGAACCCGTCGAGTCCCAACAGCGCCTCAGCCAGACCGGTAGCGTCGTCCATCGTCAGGGGTCCTCCTCGTTGAAGTCGTCACGAAACCTCAACGATGTCGGGACCCCTGGCCGTGTTCGCGGATACCGCCCTACGTCACAGTCCCCAGTTCAACGCGAAGAGCCACATAAGCAGACTCCCAACGGGTGGCCCAGGCCGACCGAGAGGCTGGGCGGCGAAGCAACATTCTGACCACCGAAGAGCGCGCCGAGCTGGCGCTGCTGCGACGACGACTAAAGGTAAGGATTCGTCATGGCGGGACCAAAGCCTCTACCGAATCGCTGCACGACATCGGATATGAGTTGGTCGTAGGTCACCGACCCAGAATGTCACGACTCACAGCAACGATTCCTCATAGGACATGCAACATAGGAACAGGCAGCGATCGTGGATGTGCCAGCCTGCCCCCGCCCCTACCGCTGCCCCGGGTGCTACTAACCGCTCTGCTGGGCACCACCAAGCGACCTGAAACGATGGACAAGCGATCTTCGAAGCCCTCGATCTGTGTCCGAAGACGCGTCCACCTGCCTTTACCAATCGGGAGACCTTCGCGGAGTCTCAGAATCGACCCAACAAGCGGGGTCGGTACTCGTGGGTTGGTTTCGTCTCCATGACGGGCGGGCTCTTTTCCGAGGTTGCCTTGAACCAACTGACGTAACGATTCACAAGTGGTGACGCTGAGAGCCCATGAACTAGGACGGAAAGGCCGACCGTGAGGTAGGTCACGGTGGCTATGTCGGCAGCGTGCGGGAGATGGGCGTCTTCGACGATCACGGCGAACACGATCGACGCCAGTCCCCGCGGTCCGAACCAGCCGATGAAAGCGACCGTTGCCGGCCGGGCGTGCGTACCGAAGAGCGCGATGGCCACCGGCACCATCCGCACGACGGTCAGGCTCAGGACAGCATAGAGCACGATGTGCCAATTCATGTGCTTGAACGCCGGACCGAGCAGTATCGCCCCGAAGACCAGGAACGTGACGCTGTCGAGGGTGGCTCCGGTCTCCTCCGTGAAGAGCATCGCTTGGGCCACCTCGTTCCTGGCGAGCAGGCCGAAGAGGGCGCCCGCCACGAAGGCGGCGATGAACCCCGAGCCACCCAGTGCATTGGCTGCTCCGTAGGCGGCAATCGTCGTAGCGAGCGGAACAATCTGCTGCCAGGTCTCGTCGATCAGATTCCGCCGGCCGGCAACGACGACGATTCCGGCGGAGAGCAGGGCAGCGCCGGCACCGCAGAGAACGCCGTAACCGATCTCCTCAGCCACCACGGTGAGTGGATGGGCCTGAGCGCCAGCGGCGACGGCGAGAAGAATCAGCAGCAACGGCACGCAGATGCCGTCGTTGAGGCCGCTTTCGACGTTGAGTGACTGGCGCACGACCTGGGGAAGCCGGTCATCGGTGACGACGGCGCTCCCGAGCCCGGCGTCGGTCGGCGCAAGGACGACGCCGAGGATCAGGGCGTCGTTGAGCGAGAACGACTTGAAGAGCGCGAACGCCGTGAGCCCGCCGGCGACGACCGTCAAGATCAGGCCCACGCCGAGCAGGCGAACCGGCATCGATGCTTCGCTCTTCAATGCGCGCAGGTCGATGCGGGACGAATCGGAGAACAACACGACGGCGAGGGTTGCCTCCGCGAGCGTTCGTACGATCGAGCTGGTCGGTTGGGCCGCGAGCTCGTTGAGCGCCAGAGGTCCGACGAGAACACCGATCGCAACGACGAGGATCGCCGGGGTGAGCGGGGTTCCCGACAAATACCGCGACACGGACGCCACGAGCAGCAGCGACACTCCGATGATCGCCAGCCCGGCACCCATCGCTAGAGAATGCCAGGTGTGAATATCAAGATACACATATTCCCTGAGCATGCCATGACGTAACTGGGGGTGCTCGTTACCCATCACGGAGCTCAGCCAGGCTCACCGCTGGCTCGCCCCGCTCGGATACGTGCCGGAAACCCTGGCCCTCATCGTCAGTTGGTGGCACCGACGAAGCGTCAGTCGTCACCCCCAGATTGGATCTCCCCTCTCGTTCTATAGCCCAGATTGGGGAATCCAGAATGGGGCATTGCACCACCCCTACTTCAACGGCGTAGGTCCGGAAGGAACACGTCGTTCTTCCCCCCTTGTTGACGTGATCCCCCGGGGTTTCTCTTCTATGGCCAACCCCGGCGAAGTAGCCCCCCGCACCACCCCCAAGGAAATGGGGTCGGGGGGTTCTTCGTGTTGGGGTGCAAGGTCTTCAGGGTCGCTTGAGGTGCCACCGTTGTCCCGAATTGTCCCGCCTACCAGCAGCTCCCGAGAGAACCAGCTGGGACGAAAGTCCCTACCGGATCACGATGGTGGGGCACATGCTTGTATGGCGAACGAATTCAAGGTTGGTGGCGCCAATGCATGAAACCGACTCTGCAAATCCCTTAGGCCCAGTGTCAGCGGAGGTGCTCGCGCGCATAAGCCATCGCTGATTGCTGTCTTCGACGCGCTTGGACCAGTCGACCAACTGGTGGTCGGTTCCTGCCTTCGTCTGGAAAATGGTCACAGAGACGCCTCACGCCAGTAGTTACTTCGGATCTCATCGTGCGTCGACTCACACACACCAGCCTGGATTTCTCTCATCGACCGAATTCTGAATACGAATGGAGCGTGCCACATGAGCGCCTTCCCACCGATCGCCGACTACGGGTTCTTGTCAGATTGCGAGAACAACTGTCTCGTTGCGCCTGACGGCTCCATCGAGTGGCTCAGCCTGCCCCGACCCGACTCGCCGAGCGTGTTCGGCGCACTTTTGGACCGGACCGCCGGGAGCTTTCGGCTCGGCCCGGTCAACACTCTCGTGCCTGACCAACGCCGGTACGTGCCCGGCACAATGGTCCTCGAGACGACATGGCACACGCCAACCGGCTGGCTCGTCGTAAAAGACATGTTCGTCGTCCGGCCCGTGAGCGACGAAGGGCGGCGTGCTGGCTACGAGCGAGTCCCCAGGGTCGGCGCCGGGGTCGGAACGATCCTGCGCACTGCTACCTGCATCTCGGGAAAGGTCGACGTGGTGGCGATGTGCCTCCCGATGTTCGACTACGGCTCCACACCGAGCACCTGGAACTACGACACGGACAGCTACCACTCGATGGCCGTCAGCCAGCCCAATGGGGACGTGGCTCTCAGGCTGCTCTCCAGCTTCCAGCTCGGCCAAGTCGGCACCCGCGCTTACGTCAGGGCCGCCCTTAGTGAGGGTGAGTCGGGCTTCGTCGCCCTGACATGGTCGGGGCCGGCACCGACCACCCAGTCGGAGGCGGACGCCGACCTCGCCGCCACGGTCAACTTCTGGCGGGATTGGCTCAGCACCGGCTCGTTTCCGGACCATCCGTGGCGTCCGTTCCTCGAGCGCAGCGCGCTGACCCTCAAAGGGCTGAGTTACGCACCGACCGGGGCGATCATGGCCGCCTCGACCACCGGATTGCCTGAAACCCCAGGCGGCGCGCGCAACTGGGACTACCGCTACACCTGGATCAGAGATACCGGGTTCACTCTGCGGGCCCTCTACCGCCTCGGTTACGACTGGGAGGCACTCGAGTACTTTGCCTTCATCCTCGAGGCGGTCCGAGGCAAGGACCTCAACAAGCCCTTCTCGGAGCTCCAGATCATGTACGGGATCGGCGGTGAGCGAGACCTCACCGAGAAATCGATCGACCACCTCTCGGGCTGGCGCGACTCGAAGCCGGTACGGGTCGGCAACGGCGCCTGGGACCAGCACCAAAACGACGTCTGGGGCATGCTGGTCGACGCCGTGGACTCCCACCTGCACCGGGGGGCCGAGCAGATCATCGAGCCGGTGTGGGAAGGCCTCGCCGGCTTCGTTGAGGATGCCATCGCACACGCAGGCGATGCTGACCAAGGGATCTGGGAAATCCGGGGCGAACCCCAGCACTTCACCGAGTCAGCGGTGATGTGCTGGCTCGCCGCCGACCGTGGTGCCGACCTCGCCCAAGAACGCGGTGACAGCGAGCGGGCCACACGCTGGCAGCATGCCGCGGACACCCTCAAGGCAGAAATCTTGGACAAGGGCGTTGACGAGCATGGACTGTTCCGCCAGGCCTACGAGAACGACGAGCTCGACGCCTCGCTCCTTCTCCTCCCCATCATGGGGTTCTTGCCTCCCGACGACGAGCGCATCAAGGCCACCGTGCTGGCCATCGCCGACCAGCTGACCGAGGACGACCTCGTCCTGCGCTACAAGGTGGACACCACCGACACCGGATTCGCCGGCAAGGAAGGAACCTTCACGATCTGCTCGTGGTGGCTCGTGAGCGCCTTGGCCATGATCGGCGAAAGCGATCGGGCACGCGCCCTGTGCAAGAAGCTCCTCTCTTACGCTGGCCCGCTGAATCTCTATGCCGAGGAAATCGACACGTCGACCGGTGAGCATCTCGGGAACTTTCCCCAAGCCTTCACCCACCTTGCCCTGATCGAGGCGGTGTCCCAACTGATCGAAGCGGAAGGGGGGAGGTAGCAGTGGTCGGGGCAGCATGTGCTGGTCTATCCCACGCCGACGTGGGATGAGCTCTTGGAGTTGGTCCGGACGAGATCCGGGCCTTCGGAGCCACGCAACATCAGGTGGCCCGGCGTCTGTGGGCGCTCCTCGAGGGGTTCCTGGCCGATCTGCCGGAACCACGGCAGGCAGCCTTGGTAACCCCAGATGCGCTCCTCCTCCCAGGAGCTCCAACGAGAGGTCACCCATGTCGGCTGAACCGTTAGCCGACGGGGTCCCCGGAACGGAGAGCTGAGCGTGATGGAGAGCAACAAGCAACCGACAGACGACGCGACTGAAGCGAAAACGGTCATACATGCGGATCAGCCCGAGGATCCGAAGCCGAGAACCGCCAGAGCACCGCACTCAAGGCACCAGGCCCTGATCGACAAGGGAACCTCGATCGTCGAGCGGGCGAAGACCGGCACCGCGGGAACACTGTGGTCACGGCTTAACGCAGTCGACTTCATGAACAGCGCCTTCCAGTTCGCCGCCCTGGCGGTGATCTGCCTAGTCCGTTTCTCGTTACGATCTCCGCGTTGACCGGACGGCAGTTTCGGCACACGCTGATCATCCGGATGGGGCTGAACGCGCAGGCCGGCAAGGACGTCGATGCCCTTTTCTCCAGCGGAAACCAGGCCGCGTCGAGTCTCACGGTGAGCGGAATCGTCTTCTTGGCCTTTGCGGCCATCGTCATCGCCGGCACCATGCAGACCTGGTACGAGAGAGTGTACGACCAGGAGCCGCCGCACAACTGGAAGAGGCAACTCGTCAACCGCGTCTCGTGGGTGGTTGGCCTTCTCGCCTACATCTTCGTGCAGGTGTTCGTGGGACAGCACCAGGGACCCACGGGTCACCATGTGCTCCCGTACCTGGTCTCACTCGTGGTCGCGACGCTCTTCTGGTGGTGGTCGATCCACGCCCTGTTGTTCGGAAGGATCGGGTGGCGGGCACTGTTCCCCACCGGGCTGGCCACGGGCATTGGCATGACTGGTCTCAGTGTCTTCTCGCGGCTGCTGTTCTCAGGGTCGGTCATATCCGATGCCAAGAGCTATGGCGAAGTCGGGGTGCTGATGGCGCTGCTGTCCTTTGCCATCGGTTGGGGCGTCGTGGTGCACCTCGGAGCCGTGGTCGGCCGGATGTGGAACGAGCGGGAAAAACCCATTGGGGACATGACGTGACGGGACGGGTGTTGGATGCCGGGATCGATGTGGGCCGGGACCTCTTATCCGCGCTCGGTCGTTTAGGAGTACGAAGGAATATGGGACCGACCCACAGGACCATGGGAGATGTGAGGGAGTGGCGCCGTCATGCCATGTCGGAAGCCTTGTCGCTGCACCCCCTGGTCAGCGGTCCAGGTCTGCTCGGAGAACCTCGAGTGCCGGAAAGCCTCGGTCGGTCCGAAACGAGAAGGGACCTACGTCCCTGGTAGGTGGCGCCGGGTCGTGGGACGATGACCTTGGCAGTGGACGACGTGCGTCGGCTGGCTGAGCTGGGTGGAACGGAGGTTGCCATGAGTTCTGTGATGGCGCCGAACGTGAGTGGTGTCGACGACCCGGGCCGACGGACTGTTCACAGCATGTGCGGCATGTGCGCGGTGCGTTGCTCCATGGAGGTGACGGTCGAGGACGGTCGGGTGACCTGGCTGCAGGGCAATACTCACGACCAGGCTCTCGGCGCCAGCCTGTGCGCAAAGGGCGCGGCCGGCCTGTTTCTCGAGTCCGACGACGAACGACCGCAGGGGCCGCTGATCCGGGCTGGCGAGCGTGGCGGCGGCCAGTGGCGGCGGGTGTCCTGGGACGATGCACTCGACTACATCGCCGAGAAGCTGACTGAGACGATCGATGTCTTCGGCGGGCGCGGAATCGCTCTGTCTGATCGTGGCGGCCCCTTTACTGACCTGACCCAAGCCTTCGTTCGAGCGCTCGGCTCGCCGAACTACTTCGATCACGATGCCGCCTGCGCCGGCAATGTGCATAACGCCATGCGGTCGCTCTACGGCTTTGGCGCCACGGGGCTGTTGTTCGACTACCAGCACTGCAAGCATCTCGTGCTCTACGGCCGCAACATCGTCGAATCGCTCATGGTGAAGGAGGCCAAGGCGTTCATGGCCGCGGTGGCGGGAGGGATGCGCTGCACCTACATCGATCCGCGCGCCACTATCACCGCGTCCAAGGCCACGCGCTACTGGCAGGTGCGACCCAAGAGCGACTACGCGCTGAACCTCGCCATCATCCACGAGGTCCTGGAGCAGGACGTCTATGACAAGGACTTCGTCGCCCGCTTCGTATCGGGCCTTGACTACCTGCGGGAGGCGGTCAAGGACACAACTCCCGAGTGGCAGGAGCCGCACACCGGCGTTCCTGCCGCCGAGCTTCGCGCGTTCGTGACCGAGATCGCCGCGGACGCACCGCATGTGATCTTCCATCCCGGGTGGATGTCGGCTCGCCACAAGCAGTCGTTTTACGTGAGTCGCTCGGCGCTGATCCTGAACGCGCTGATGGGCAGCATCGAGGTTCCGGGCGGATGCGTCCTGGGGAAGCCGCCTGAGCACTACGGCCGCAAGGGCTTGAACCACCTGACCGATCGCGTGCCGGAAGTCAAGGAGCCGCGCGTGGACGGTGCTGGCGGTGAGCGACCGCAGTGGGATCCGGCGATTGGCATGCTGCATCAGGCATTCGCCGCGATGGAGACGGGGCAGCCGTACGGGATCGGCGCTTACTTCGCCTACCGCCACGACCCGTTCACCGGCATGCCCGACCCGGAGGCGACGCAGCGTGCGATCGAGAAGCTGAAGCTGCTCGTCTCGATCGACGTGCGGTACTCGGAACTGGGCTGGTTCGCCGACGTGATCCTTCCCGAGTCCACCTACCTCGAGCGCGCGAACATCCTCTGCCAGATGAACGGCCCGGTGCCGGTCTTCGCCATGCGCGACCAGGCGATCGCACCGCGCTTCGACAGCCGCCCGGCGTGGTGGATCTTCCGCGAGATCCTGCACCGGATGGGCATCAAGGAGGCACTTGACTTCGAGACCATCGAGGAGCTGTGGAACTACCAGCTCGATGGCACCGGCGTCACCATCTCGGAGATGCGAGAGGCCGGCATGGTCGCTTTGGCGGCGGCGCCGAAATTGATTCCCCGCGACGAGCTCACGTTCCCGACGCCCTCGGGAAAGATCGAGATCGAGAGCGAGGTCCTCAAGCAGGCCGGGCTTGAGGACTTGCCGACGTACGTCCCGAAGGAAGCGCCGGCGGGCGAGAAGTTCACGCTGTTGTTCGCGAAGACGGCGACGCTCGCACAGGGTCAGTCGCTCAACAATCCCTTGCTCAACGAGAGAGCGCCCAAACAGGTGCTCTGGATCCACCCCGAGCGTGCCGCGGCACTCGGGATCGTCGACGGTGACGAGGTTGAGGTCAACGGCGGTGGCCGTTACACCGGCTGTCTGCCCGCGAAGGTCACGCGCTCGGATCCACCCCGACGCGGTGTTCATGTTGCACGGCTACGGCGCTACTGTGCCGCTCGCCAGGCGCGCCCTGGGCCTCGGCGTCGCCGACCAGCGCCTGCAGCACGGCAAGCTCTACGACTTCGATCCCGCCGGCGGTGGCTGTGCGCTGACCGAGACGGTCGTGGAGGTGAAGCGTCGGACACCGGAAGGGGCTGGAGGATGAGCAAGTACGAGCTTCGCCATGACGAGGCCAACTGCATCGGCTGCCTGGCCTGCGAAGTCCATTGCAAGACCAACAAGCAGCTTGGTCCCGGTCCCGATCCGTGCCGGGTCATCACGTTTGGTCCGGTCGAGGTCGACGGACTGCCTCGGACCCACTTCGTGTTCATGCCGTGCTTCCACTGCGAGGACCCGTGGTGTGTCCGGGCGTGTCCGACTGGCGCGATGCAGAAGCGTGAGAAGGACGGCATCGTGTTTGTCGAGGACAGCCTCTGCATCGGCTGCAAGAGCTGTATCGCTGCCTGTCCGTGGGGCACTCCGCAGTGGGATCCCGCCACGAACAAGGTGGTCAAGTGCGATTACTGCATGGACCGGGTCGACGCTGGGCTGCAGCCCGCCTGCGTCACCAAGTGCGTAACCGGTTGCCTGTCCTTCGGCGAGGCCGACGAGGTGCCGGACCCGCGCCGCGAGCGCTACGCCCGTCATCTCCTCGCCGAGCCGTCGAGCGGCGATGACGCCTCGCCATGAGCACAGCTCAAGCGCTGCCGAGTTGGCTTGACGAGGGCGCCGCCGCCCTGGTCGGTCCTGTGTCGCCGGCGGCAACGCTCGCCGGCGCGTTGCCCGGCCTCGCCCAGGCGCGGCAGCTGACCCCGTTGCAACGGTTGCAGCGCGTGCAGGAGTCGGGCCTGACGGAGAGCAGCCGTGGGGGCGAACCGATCTACCTGGCCTGGCGCCGGTTTCTGCAGGGCGTCGGCCCTACGGTGCTGGTGATCGATGCCACCGGCCTCGATGTGCGCGCCCGCGGGACGGCGGCGGTCCTCGATGGCGCTCCGCGGCTGTTGGCCGAGGGAGTGCTGATCGCCGCCGGCCTGCGCGACAGCCGTGAGGTTGAGCTGCGCCTCCCCGCCGAGCTGAACGGTCACGAAGCCGCCCTCTTGAACGCCGTCGACGCGATCCGTTCGATCGCCCACGTCACCACGCCCCGCATGCACCTCGAGGTACGGCGCGACAGCCACCCCGGCCCGTGGGCGGAGGGGCCGCCCGTCGACGCCTCACGGCTCATCCACACGCCTGAGACCTGGTGTCGGATCGCCCTCCTGTTCGCCGGCGCGTCGGGCCTCGAGGCGTCGTTCCTGACGCTGCGGCGCGGCATCAAGCAGCGTGGCCTGGTCGAGCTGGCCCATTCACAGAGCCTGCGGCGGCAGATCGACGCCTGGGGCGGTGGCGTCGAGGTGGCGGGCCAGGACCCGGTGCTCGTCTTCGACGACGGCCTGGGTGGCTTCCTACCGCTCTCCGCCGCCGACGTATCGTGCCGACCACTGTCGCTCGCCTCCGCCGGGGTGGAGCCCGTGCCGTCCACGCTGATGGTGATGGCCGAGGGCGCGTGCCTTCTGCGCCAGACGCGCCGCGCGCTCTACCGGCACTGGCAGCTCGCCGACAACGCCGAAGGCGATCCGGTGCGCCCCCTGCTCGCCCGTGCCGGCCGACTGGTGGCCGAGCTCACGCTCGGCCGTGGTGACGACGCCCATCTCCGCGCGCTCGACGAAGTCGCGCTCGAGTTGGGTGTGCAGGGGCTGGCGGCCGCGTGGCCGCTGGGCAGCTCGCTGCGCTACTTCCGCGAGCAATGGGAGAGTCACGCCCGGCGCCAGTCCTGCCCGGAGGGGCTGTGTTTCGAGCACCAGGCCGCACCGTGTCACGGCACGTGTCCGGCCAACATCGACATCCCGAGCTTCATTGCTCATATCGGCCACGGCGACTACCGGGCGGCGATCGGGGTCATCAGGCGTGACAACCCGCTGCCGCTGACCTGTGGCCTGGTCTGCCCCGCGCCGTGCGAATCGGCCTGCGTTCGCGGCGGCAGCAACGGCGCCGTCTTCATCCGGCCGATGAAGGCCAAGGCGGCCGAACACTGCCTCGCCGACGGCGGCTACCCGAAACCGGAGATCGCGCCGGACAGTGGCAAGCGGATCGGTATCGTCGGCTCCGGCCCAGCCGGTCTTACCGCCGCCTACTACCTGCGTACCTTCGGTCACGAGGTCGAGATCCTGGAGGAGCAGGAGAAGGCCGGCGGAATGCTGCGCTACGGCATTCCGGCCTACCGCTTGCCGCCCGACCTCCTCGACCAGGAGCTCGACGAGATCCGAGCGCTCGGAATCACGATCCGCACCAGCGCCGAGGTCGGCAGCGTCGACGCTTTTCGCAAGGACTACGACGCCGTGTTCCTTGGCCTCGGGACCCAGCGCTCGCGCCCGCTCCCGATCGAAGGAGTCCATCAGTCCTTCGTGCTGGGGGGCATCGATTTCCTGCGCGACGTGCGGGGCGACGAGCCGGTCCGGGTGGGGCCGCGGGTGATCGTCGTCGGCGGTGGCAACGTCGCGATCGACGTCGCCTTGACGGCTCTGCGCCAAGGAGCAACGAACGTCGACATGGTCTCTCTTGAGACACGCCGCGAGATGCCGGCCAGTGCCCACGAGATCGAGAACGCGGTCGGGGAAGGTGTGCAGCTGCACCCCGGCTGGGGCCCGGTCCGGATCGGGGAGGACGGCGAAACCACCTTTCAGTTCTGCGAGCAGGTCCACGACGAGACCGGAAAGTTCGATCCGAAGTTCGACGCCGCCCGCCTGCTGACGCTCGAGGGCGACAACGTGATCCTCGCCACCGGTCAGGGCACCGACCTGACGATCCTCGACGGTAGCGGGGTCGAGACCACCCACGGCTTCATCCTCACCGACCCGAAGAGCCTGACGACCAAGGTGCCCGGGGTTTACGCCGGGGGTGACGTCGAGCACGGCCCGCGAACGGTCGTCGAGGCCATCCGCTCGGGGAAGATCGCTGCGAGCGCGATCGATGCCTGGCTGCGGGGAGAGCCCATGGATCCTGCCACCGGCACGGCGGTGCGCCGAGCTGACGTGACTCCCCTGCACGTCGAGGCGAGTGAGCGCACGCATCTCCCTCGTGCGGTGATGCCCGAACGGACCGTCGAAGAAGTTCTCGGCCTCGGCAACTACGTCGAGATCGAGGAGGGACTGACCGACGCGATGGCACACGACGAGGCGCGTCGCTGCCTGCGCTGCGACGTCTGCATCGGCTGCGGTCTGTGCATGGCCGCCTGTAGCGAAATGGGCGTCGACGCGCTACGCATGTCAGACACCGACGCCGGCCGGCTCGCCTACTTCGACTTCACCCGCCCGGCGGACCTGTGCATCGGCTGCGGCGCCTGCAGCCAGGTATGCCCGACCGGCGCCATCCGGATCGAGGATGAGCTCGACCTGTTCGCCGGCGGCGTGCCCGGCGGCGGCATGCCGGACCTCGTCCGTCGCACGATTATCACGGGAACCGTTGTGTGCGAACAGCCGTTGCTGACGTGCAGCGAATGTGGAGCGCCGACCCAGACGCACGCGCACCGGGAATTCATCCGCAATCGCCTGCCTGAGCACATGGCGGCCCTCCTGGACCGCGAGCTCTGCCCGTCATGCGCACGATTGCGGGCTGACCGTCCCGCAGAAAGCGCTGCCGGGCGCGGGGCAGCGCCGGCTCTCCCGCGACCGAGAGATCAGCTCTCGGTGATTCCGTTCGCGCCTGGGCACCGAGCAGGGCTATTTGAGGAGGGGTCATGAAGGCCGTCACAGTTCAGCCGGGGGTTGCGGGGTCAGTTCGCTTCGAGGAGGTCCCCGAACCGGACGAGAGCACCGGATCGATCCTGGTCGAAGCGGTTGCCGTGGGGATCTGCGGAACCGACGAGGAGATCACCTCCGGCGCGTACGGCTGGGCGCCACCGGGGCGGGAGCGGCTGATCCTCGGGCACGAGTCGCTGGGCAGAGTCCTCGACCCGGGCCCCAACGCGGGCAGCCTGCAGAAGGGTGACCTGATCGTCGGGATCGTTCGCAGACCCGACCCGGTGCCCTGCCCCAACTGCGCCGTCGGGGAGTGGGACATGTGCCGCAACGGCCAATATACGGAGCGGGGCATCAAACAGATCGACGGGTTCATGTCCGAGCGCTGGCGGATCGAGCCGGGCTTCTACACCAAGATGGACCCGTCACTCGGCCTTCACGCAGTCCTGCTCGAGCCGACCACCGTGGTGGCGAAGGCCTGGGAGCTCGTCTCGGTGATGCGAGCCCGGGCGTTCTGGGAACCGCATCAGGTGCTGGTCACCGGAGCAGGCCCGATCGGCATGCTCGCCGCCATGATCGGAGTCCAGCACGGGCTCGACGTCCACGTCCTGGACCGGGTTACCGAGGGCGCCAAACCCCAACTGGTGCACGACGTCGGCGGCACCTACCACTCCGGGGCCATCGCCGACATCGGCTTCGACCCCGACATCGTCATCGAGTGCACCGGGGTCGGCTCGGTCATCACCGACTCGATCCGCAAGGTCGGCGCCGCCGGGGTCGTCTGCCTCACCGGTGTGGGCAGCGGGGGGCCGCCGAGCGGACTCTCACCGGCGGACGTCGCGAAAGAGGTGGTCCTGCAGAACAACGTCGTCGTCGGCTCGGTCAACGCCAACCGGCGACACTTCTATCGAGCGGCCGAGGCGCTCGCCGCCGCCGACCATGCCTGGCTGGGACGGCTGATCTCTCGCCGCGTGCCGCCCCAGAACATCGCCGACGCCTTGCAGCGTGGGCCAGACGACATCAAGGTCGTCGTGGACTTCGGAGGTTGACAATGGTCACCAACATGGAAAAGGATCCCCAACGAGACCGCCAGGCAGTCGCCTGCAACACCGAGCAGACCGAACTCGGTGAGGGCATTCGCTGGGACGCCCGCCGCAACGAACTGTTGGCAGTCGACATCCTGGGCGGACGGGTCGCCCGAGGCGTGCTCCGCACGGACGGCTTGATCGAGCGCGTCGGGGTCTACCAGCTGCCTGTCACGGTGGGGATGGTTGCTCCCATCGAGGGGGACGACGGCTGGGTACTCGGGGCTGGGCGTGGCTTCGTCCACCTTGCGCTCGACGGCACACAACGCACCATCGCCGAGGTGGCACCGGCCGGGACCCGTATGAACGACGGCGCCAGTGATCCCCAAGGCCGGTTCTGGGGTGGGACGCTGGCCGAAGACCACCACACCGGCGGCGGCGCGCTCTACCGGTTGGACCAGACAGGGCGGACCGAGGTGGTGCTCGAGGGCCTGACGATCTCCAACGGCATTGGTTGGAGCCCCGACGGCCGGACAATGTACCTGGTGGACAGCGGCCCACGGGTGATCCACGCGTTCGCCTTCGACGGTGATCGCGGCACCATCTCCGCTGGGCGAATCCTGGTCACCGTGCCCGAAGACATCGGAGCACCAGACGGGATGACGGTGGACGCTGCGGGTGACCTCTGGGTGGCGATCTACGGCGGCGGACGGGTCAACCACTACGCACCCGACGGTTCGTTGCGCCACGCGTACCCCATCCCGGCCCGCGAGTGCACGTGCTGCGCCTTCGGTGGCCCCGGCCTGCACCAGCTCTTCGTCACGACAGCGACCGAGGGGTGGACCGACGAGCAGCGCCGCTCCGATCTGGCCGCCGGACTGGTCTACCGGGTGGACACGGATGCCACCGGCCGCCCGGCAGCGCCGTTCCGTCCGGACCCGGTGTGGTGGAAAGGCTTCACCCGGTGAAGGCGAACCACCGACGTCGAGACCAAATGGGTGCCGAGGCGAGGACGTCCGAGCACCGGACGAAATGATCGTCGAGACAGCCCGTAATCTCTGGGTGGCGGCCCACGGCGGCGGACATCGGCGCCGGAGCCCTGTTGGCCAGCTGCGACGAGTACTAGCGCATCCCCGCGGCGCAGGTCTCGGGCGAGCCTCCGCGGGTTTGTCTACCGTTTCGACACCGACGCCCCGGAGCCCAGCGCGACCATTCGTCCCGAACGCACATCAGATTCACTGTGCGGCGAGGACCTCCTCGATCCACGCGCCGGCTGCAATCGCCGTCGGGAAGCCAGCCGTCGATATGGCGAGCAGCGCCGTCTGGCGGATCTCGTCGTCTGTCAGGCCCACCGTCCGTGCCTTGCGAACGTTGGAACGGACGGCACCTTCCGCAAGGGCGCCGATGGCGACGCCGAGCTTCACGAGACGCTGTGCTCTCGCGTCAAGCCCTCCGGCACCCTCGGTCGCTTTACCCAACCCATCAAGAGCGCGTGCAACTTCGGGGTAGCGTTCGCGAAAGCCGGATGTACACGTCCGGCAAATAGTCAGACATCAGCGGAACCTCCTCAGTCCTGTCTAGGAGCCTGTTGATCAAGGCCCTCGTCAGCGTAGATTCAAGACCGCAAGCCCGGGGAGTGGCCGAACCGAAGAGCCAGCATGAAGACGGTTGAAACTGGCCACCCTGGTTGGGTAAAGCCGAAGGTGAGGTCCTCTGTTGCCCACCTGCGCTTGCACCTCTGCGGTTGGGTGACGCTGAGCCTCCACATGACGTCGTCAGTGAGGCCGAGGTTGACCAATCTTCGAAGCTTGAGGGCCTCCAGGCACATCGAGAGCCCGAACTCGTTGCGACACCACCCGCGGAAGCTAACTCGTCGGTGTCCGTCCGCGACCATTGAGCGATGGAACGCTCGACCATCGGGCGCATAAAGACGAACGATCGATGGACGCTACCTCTCCCTCGCGTCATGCTGGGGGCATGGACGCCGCTCCTTCTCGCTTCCGCCGCACCGTGGTCGGGATGCTGCTCACCGGCGGCCGGAGCCGTCGCATGGGTTTCGACAAGGCCTCCATGCCGGTCGACGGCGTGGCGTGCGCGGCCAGGGTGGCGGCAGTGCTGCAGGCCGTCGTGGCCGACGCCGTCGAGGTTGGCCCGGGCGTCTCCGAACTGCGAGCGGTCCGGGAAGACCCTCTTGGTGGTGGGCCCCTGGTAGCAGTCTGCGCGGGAGCACGAGCACTCGGTGAGGTGGGAGACGCGCGGCCAACGCTCGTCCTGGCCTGCGATCTCCCCCTCGTCACCGAGACCGCCCTGCGGACCCTCGCCCAGTGGCCCGGAACCCGCTCGGTGGTACCGGTCGTCGAAGGGCAACCGCAGCCGCTGTGCGCGCGTTGGTCTGCCGATGACCTGGCAGCCGCGGCAGACCTGGTCCAGGCGGGTATGCGGTCCATGCGCTCGCTTCTCGATTGCAGAGACGTGGAGCTGGTCGACGAGGCTCACTGGCCACCACAGATGGACCGGCGCGCCTTCTCCGACGTTGACACGCCCGCCGACCTGGAGAGGATCGGCCTGCTCCGGGCACTGCCTTACCCATGATCCCCGTCACCGAGGCCCGCCAATTCGTTCTCTCCTCCTGCCGAGCCCTCACCCCGTCGCGCGTGGCAGTCAGCGAGGCCTCGGGTCACGTGCTGGCGGAGTCGGTCCGGGCCACCGAGCCTGTGCCGCCGTTCGCCAACTCGGCCATGGACGGCTACGCCTTGCGGGCCGCCGACACGGTCGCTCCCCCGGCCCGCCTTCGCGTGGTGGGCAGCCTGATGGCGGGCGACGACGCGCGGACCTTCGTGTCGGCGGGTGAGTCGGTTCGGATCATGACGGGGGCGCCGCTACCCCCCGGTGCTGACGCCGTGTGCATGGTCGAGGTCACCCGCGTCGAGGAAGGCGGATCGATCGTCGTCGTTCAGGAGTCCGTGAATGTGGGTACGCACGTGCGGAACGCCGGCGATGACATTGCGGAGGGCGACGAGGTCTTCGGGCCCGGGGCCGACCTGGGTCCGGCCCATATGGGGGTGCTCGCGAGCCTCGGCGTCGACAACCTGCTCGTGCGGCCCCGCCCCATCGTGGGCGTACTCTCCACCGGGGACGAGCTCGCGACGTCCACTCGGTCCCTGGCGCCCGCGAAGATCCGCGACGCCAACCGGCCGGCGCTCCTGAGCCGGCTCAGGGCGGACGGCTTCGGTACCGTCGACCTCGGCCTGACTGGAGACGACGAGACGGCCCTTGCCGCTCTCCTCGAAGAGGCAGCGACCCGGTGCGATGCCCTGGTGGCGAGCGGAGGCGTGAGTGTCGGCGACCGCGACGTCGTGAAGACCGTGCTCCAGAAGCTGGGCGGGGCGACGACGCGTTGGATGCAGATAGCCGTCAAGCCCGCCAAGCCCTTCGCCTTCGGCGTGCTCGAGGCGACCGGGACGCCGGTCTTTGGGCTCCCCGGGAACCCGGTGTCGGCCCTCGTCTCGTACGAGCTGCTCGTCCGGCCCGCGCTTCGCTTCATGGCGGGCTGCACCGTGCTCGATCGAGCTCGCCTCGCCGCCGTCGCCGACGTCGACCTCCCTCGCTCCCGAGACGGCAAGCTGCACCTGGTGCGGGTAATGGCCCGCACCGTGGAGGACGGGGTGCTCCGGGTGCGTTCGTCGGGCGGCCAGGGCTCGCACATGCTGAGGGTGATGGCGGAGTCCAACGCCCTCGCCTTGCTGCCTGACGGGGGCGGCGTCCACGCTGGAGAGCGCGTCGAGGTGCTCCTCCTCGACGCCGACCGTGTGGTCGCCTCTCCGGGGGAGCCCTGGTGAGCACGATCGTGGGTCGAGCGACCCGCCGCCGGTAGGATTCCACGCCGGTGACCCCCGACGCCAGGACCTTCATCGACCGCTATGCCGCGGCACTCGGCGTCGGTGGGTTGACGCAGGCCGAGATCGATACGGTCCTCGACGTCGCTGGCACCGCCGCCCACGCCTCGGAGCGCACCGCCGCGCCCCTGTCGTGCTGGCTGGCGGCTGCGTCCGGGCTGACGCCAGGAGAGGCTCTCGCCGTGGCGAGGGACGTTGCAGCATCTCTCGACCCCATCTGACGTCACGGCCCCGCTCTGGCCGAGCTGTCGGGGAACGGTAGGTGGCAGATCGCCATGCCGATCCCGCAAAAGCTCATGATGGTCTTCGCTCTGGGCTCGCTCATCAAGCCAGCTCCCTGGCGATGCCCATGTCACCGAGTGTTCGGGGTGTCGAATCCCTTGATGCCGTCGATGCTAAATGCGTTCTTTTCGGCCCAGTACTGGCGGATACCGTCTTTCCCTTTGCGTGTGGACCACTGGTCCATGGTGGGCCGATGTCCCTCGAAGTGCATCAGCGGCACTCCATAGCCGCAGGAGTCCGACACCCGTCGCACGTCCACAACGATCACCGAGCGCACCCCGACCCCGTTGCCGCCGGTGAAGCGGTCCACGAACCCGGCGAAGTCAGGATCGTCTGCCAGCACGACCCGGCCCGTCCCGTGCAGGCGCACGATCCGTGGCGGGCCGGAAAAGGCGCAGAACATGATGACGATCCGCCCGTTCTCCCGGAGATGCGCAATGGTCTCAACACCGCTCCCCGTCTGATCGATGTAGGCCACGGTGCGCTCGTCCAACACGGCAAACTCGTCGCGGTTGCCCTTGGGCGAACAGTTCAAGGAGCCGTGCGGGTCGAGCGGCGCCGTCGACACGAAGAACACGGGCTGCCCCGACATAAAGTCCGACAGCGTCTGATCGATCCCGTCATACGTTTTGGCCATCGAGGCATTATCGCATCGTCGTGCCGAGCCGACGGCCTGCACCGCGGAGCGCTCCCCGGTAGCGTCGCACCCACCGTGACCCTCAATGCGAAGATCCTCACCGTCTCGGAATCGGCCAGCAGGGGCGAGCGCGAGGACCGGTCGGGAGACGAACTTGCCCGCGCCCTGGCCGCGCACGGGTTCCGCATCCTCGACCGGCGGGTCGTGTCCGACGGGATGACCTCGGTCTCGGGCGCCCTCGTGGAGCTGTCGACCGGCTTCGCGGGGCTCGTCGTGACCACGGGCGGCACGGGGTTCTCGCCGACCGACGTCACCCCGGAGGCGACCCGCGCCGTGATGGAGCGCGAGGCCCCGGGTCTGGCGGATGCCATGCGGTCCGCGAACCCGCTCGGCCGCCTCTCTCGCGGCGTGGCGGGATCCGTCGGCAGCTGCCTCATCCTCAACGTCCCCGGCTCGCCGGCAGGTGCGATCGAGTCGCTCGAGGCGGTGGCGGACGTCCTCGCCCACGCGCTCGAACTGCTCGCGGGCGGCCGACCCCACTGATCCGTCGATGGTGTCGTGTCCCCGGAGACGAGATGAGCAAGGCGGCGGGGCTGGGACAACAGCGCGAAGGCCCTAGTAGGATGGTGACCTGCTCTCTCCCGTGAGGCGCCCGGGAAAGGGGCGGCAGTGAATGACCCTCTGGAGGACATGGACGGCGGCGTGGTGAGCCTGAGTGGGCTCACGCCCCCGGAGGGGGACGACTGGGTCGGAGTCGGCACGGCTCCCCTCCCGGCCGATGCGGTGTGGCGCTGGGCGATCCTCCCTCGATGCGGGGGGATCGTGACCTTCCTCGGCACCGTGCGCGACCACTCCGAGGGTCGCCCGGGCGTGACGTCGCTGGAGTACGAAGCCTATATGGAGCAGGTCGCTCCGCGGCTCATCGGTGTGGCCGGTGCGGCTCGGGCGCGCTGGGCGGAGATAGGCCGACTGGCGCTGCTGCACCGGGTCGGCCGGCTCGAGGTGGGAGAGGTTTCCGTCGTCGTCGCGGCATCGACGCCGCACCGAGCCGAAGCGTTCGCGGCGGCACAGTTCTGTATCGACAACCTGAAGCACACCGTCCCCATCTGGAAGCGCGAGACTTGGAGCGGCGGCACGGACTGGACCCTCTGCTCGCACGAGCTCGGTGGGGAGGCCATGTGACCATTCCCGTCAGGGTCGCCGTCTCGGTTCGGACCCACCCGGGCCGCGATGAGGCGGACAGGGCCATGCCGGTGGAGGGCCCGCTCGTCGATCGCTACGGGCGAGTGCACGACGACCTTCGCATCTCGGTCACCGATCGCTGCAATTTGCGCTGCATCTACTGCATGCCCGAGGAGGGTCTGTCCTTCCTCCGCAAGGACGAGCTGCTGACGTTCGACGAGATCACCCGGGTGGCCCGCGTGGCCCGGAACCTCGGCGTGAAAGCGCTGCGGATCACCGGAGGGGAGCCGCTCGTGCGCCGAGGACTGCCAGTGCTCATCGGGCGGCTGTCCGAGATCGGGTTCGGAGACCTGGCACTGACGACCAACGGGACGGCACTGACCCACATGGCCGGGACGCTCGCCTCAGCCGGCCTGCGCCGGGTCAACGTGAGCTGCGACTCCCTGCGGCCGGAGCGCTTTGCCGCCATCCGCCGGCGCGGCTCCCTGGCCGACGTCCTGCGCGCCATGGACGCCGCCGAGGCGGCCGGGCTCACGCCCCTGAAGGTCAACGTGGTGCTGCTGCGCGGACGCAACGACGACGAGATCCTCGACTTCGCCTCCTTCGCGCGTGCCACGGGACGAATCGTGCGGTTCATCGAATTCATGCCCCTCGATGCCCAGGGAGATTGGGACCGTGCCCGACTGGTGCCGGGTCGGGAGGTCTTCGATCGCATCGTCGAACGCTGGCCGTTGGAGCCGGTGGCGGACGCCGGGGGCGCCGCACCCGCCGAGCGCTTCTGCTTTGCCGACGGCATCGGCGAGATCGGGCTCATCTCGAGCGTCACGCAACCCTTCTGCGGCACCTGCAACCGCCTCCGGCTCACTGCGGACGGTGCGTTGCGAAACTGCCTCTTCACAAACGACGAGGAGACCCTGCGCGATCTCCTGCGCCGCGGGGGCACCGACGCCGACCTCTCCCTCATGTTCCGAGCCGCAGTCTGGGCCAAGCACCCGGGCCACGGGATCAACGAACCGGGGTTCCTGAAGCCGGCGCGATCCATGTCGATGATCGGCGGCTAGCAATGGCCCACCTCCGCTTGTTCGGGCCGGCCCGGGAAGCGGCCGGGACGTCGGCGGTCTCCGTGCCCGGCCGCAACGTGGCCGCCGTCATGGCCGACGCCAAGGCGAAGTTCGGAGAGCCGTTCTGCAGCATCCTCGCCAAGTCCCGCGTCTGGGTGAACGGCGAGGAGGCAGAACCGGACACTCCGGTGTGCGATGGTGACGAGGTCGCGGTGATCCCGCCAGTGTCCGGGGGCTGACCATGACCACTCCCTCGGATGGCGGCAACGATGCTGCAGGGCGACTGACCCACCTCGACGAGCACGGCCGTGCTCGCATGGTGGACGTCACCGGGAAGCCGCGCACGGCGAGGCTGGCCGTCGCGCGGTGTGCGGTCGTCACCACCGTCGACGCCGCTGCCGCGTTCCGCGACGCCCCCGACGGGATGGACCCGGTCGAGGCGGCACGCGTCGCCGGCATGCAGGCCGCCAAACAGACGTCCTCTCTGATCCCGCTCTGCCACCCGATTCGCATCGACCGCGTGTCGGTGGACGTGGAGGTGACGGCGCACCGAGTGGAGATCACGGCGGTGACCGAGATCATCGAGCGGACGGGGGTCGAGATGGAGGCCCTCACGGCCTGCGCCATCGCGGGCCTCAGCCTGGTCGGCGGGTTGCTCGACTGTGACCCGGACGCCTCGATCGAGGAGCTCACCCTCTGGCACAAGTCGGGCGGTCGGTCGGGCGAATGGCAGAGGGATCAAGAACCCGCTCCAGCAAGCTAGTAACCGATAATTGCGCTTATCTGCGGCATAATTGCCATGAACCTGGGGTAAATGCCCTCGTGCTTGTAGCGTATCGGCATGGCCACCGCCTCGCACTCCTCGCCGGGGCGCCGGGTCCGGTGTTGGCGGTGGGTCGCCGCGGCAGCCGCGGTGTCGCTGGGCCTCACCGCCATGCCCCTGCTGGTCGCTGTCCCTTCGGCCGCCGCCGCCCCGCCCTCTGGCCCGGTCGACCTGCTCTCCGCCGGCTCGCTGCAGGACCTGCTGCAGCAGCAGGTCGCGACGGCCTTCCAGAAGGCGACGGGTGACACGCTGAACGACACCTCCATGGGGTCCGACGCGCTCGCCAACGCCATCAAGGGGGGCACGCTGCAGGGAGACGTGTTCATCAGCGCCTCACCGGCCGTCAACCAGGAGCTGGAGGGACAAGCCAATGGGAACTGGGTGTCGTGGTACGCCGAGTTCGGCTCGTCGCCCCTGGTCCTGGGCTACAACTCCTCGAGCAGGTTCGCCCAAGCCCTGAAGACCAAGCCCTGGTACGACGTGATCGACGAGCCGGGCTTTCTGATCGGTCGGACCGATCCGGCAACCGACCCCAAGGGGGTCCTGGCCGCGACCGCGCTCGACCAGGCCGCCAAGGCGCACCATCTCCCGGTTCTGAAGGCCATCGGGTCATCGACGTCGAACGTGTACCCGGAGACCTCACTTGTCGGGCAGCTTCAGGCCGGGCAGCTCGATGCTGGTTTCTTCTACGGCGTCGAGACGGCCGCGGCCGACATCAAGACGGTGCCGCTCACCGGGACGCACCTTGCTGGCGATTACACCATCACGGTGCTCAACCGAGCGCCGCACGAGGCGGCCGCCCGCGCCTTCCTGGCGTTCCTCCTGGGCAAGAAGGGGCGCAAGATCCTCTCGGAGAACGGGATCGTGTCCATCACCCCGCGAAAGGTGAGCGACAGTTCGTCCGTGCCGAAGGACCTCAAGGGGCTCGTCTCACCGTGACGAAAGGGGCGTTGCACAGCCCCCTTCCCTGGCTGGGCGGCCTCATCGTCGTCTACCTGAGCGTTCCGCTCGTCGCCTTCGCGATCCGCTTTCTCGGGGCCCCTCGCCGCGGCTTCCACGTCCCGGGGCTGTTCCCGTCCCTCGTGGTCTCGCTCGAGAGCGCCACCATCTCGCTCGCGCTGATCACGTTGCTCGGTGTCCCGCTGGCATACGTCCTCGCCCGTTCCCAGGGCCGGCTCGCCTCGTTGATCGGGCTGGTCGTGCTGTTGCCCCTCGCGCTGCCTCCCTTGATGTGCGGGATCCTGCTGATCTACCTGGTGGGTCCGTACACGTTCCTCGGCCGACTGTTCGGAGGCAACCTGACCAACTCGCTCACGGGCATCGTTCTGGCGCAGACGTTCTGTGCCGCTCCGTTCCTGATCGTCGCCGCCAGGTCGGCGTTCGGCGCGCTCGACCCGGCCGACCTCGACATGGCCGCCACGCTGGGCCACTCCGAGGTCTCCCGCTTCCGCCTCGTCGCGCTTCCGCTGGCCGCGCCGGGGATCCGCGCCGGCATGGTGCTGGCGTGGCTGCGCGCCTTCGGCGAGTACGGGGCGGTCATCATCCTCGCCTACCACCCCTTCTCGCTGCCCGTGTATACCTACAACCAGTTCAGCGGGATCGGACTGCCCACGACCCTGGCTCCCACCGCACTCGCTCTCGCCGTCGCAGCCGTGGTGATCGCGCTCGGCCGCCTCGCCCCGCGGCGCCACGTGGGTCGCCCGGCGGACGTGCCCGCACCCGACCCTCCGGGCGTCACGACGCCGACCCCCGTCGCCTTCGACATCGACCATCGCCTCGGGACCTTCCATCTGGCGGTGTCCCACCCCTCCGGTGGGACCAACGTGGCGATCCTGGGTCCCTCCGGATCGGGCAAGTCCACGCTGTTGCGCAGCCTGGCCGGCCTCAACGGTCCCGCTCCCGGGCCCGTCTGGTACGGCGGCCGATCGGTGGACCACATCGCGGTTGAGTCCCGTCTGGTGGGTTATGTGGCCCAGGGGTTCTCCCTCTATCCCCATCTCACGGTATGGCAGCAGCTTCTCTTCGCAGAGGACGCCACTCCGGGGAGGGCTGCCTTCTGGCTCGAGCGCCTCCACCTCGAGGGGTTGCAGGACCACTTCCCGGACGAGATCTCGGGTGGCCAGCGGCAACGCGTGGCCTTGGCACAGGCCCTGTGCAGGTCGCCGGAGCTCCTTCTCCTGGACGAACCGTTCTCGGCGCTCGACGCGCCGGTCCGACGCGAGCTCCGACGCGAGCTCAGAAGACTGCAGCACGACGCTGGGCTGGCGACCGTGCTGGTCACCCATGATCCCGAGGAAGCGGCGTTCCTGGCCGACGAGGTGATCGTGATATCCGACGGCCGCGCGTTGCAGGCCGGACCCACCCGAGACCTCTTCACCCGCCCGTCGTCGCCGGAGGTGGGGCGCCTGCTGGGCATCGCCAACCTCCACCGGGCGGTGGTCGACTCGGACGGGTGGATCGACGCCGATGGCATGAGGATCGCCGCGCCGACGGGAGACCTGGCACCGAGCACGCCAGTGCTATGGAGCATCCGCCCCGAGCACGTCTCGCTCCTCGGGTCGGGGGGGCTCCCTGGCACTGTCTCCGACGTCGCCGACCTGGGCACCTCGTTCGAACTCTTCGTCTCGCTGGCGGCGGGCCTCGAGATCGTGGCTCGGACGACCGAGCGGCGAGAGGTCGAGCCGGGCGACCTGTGCCACGTGGAGCTCCCCGGCGAGGCGATCGGTGTCTGGCTGGACGAGCAGGGGCGCACCGAGGCGGTCGCACCACGCTGAGACCCGGGCTCAGGACGGCGCGGGCACCTCGACGCCGACATTGGTGGCCTTGACCACGGCGTCGGCGATCATCCCCGGGCGCAGGTCCAACTCGTCGACTGCCTCGCGGGTGATAAGCGCCACGACGCGATAGGGGCCCGCCTGGATTTCCACCTGGGCCGCCACGCCATCCTTGGTCACCCGAGTCACGATCCCGCGGAGGCGATTACGGGCCGACTGACCCCGGGGCCTGTCGGGGCGCTGCTCTCCAGCGAGCTCGACGGCCAAGCGGGCCAGGTCCGCGCCGTCGACGTAGCGCCTTCCCCCCTCTCCCTGCGTCGCCTTCACCCGTCCCGCGTCGGCCCAGCGGCGCACAGTGTCGGCGCTGACCCCCAGCAGCTCCGCTGCCTGGCCGATCCGGTACTCGGGCACGCCACAACGTACCAAGGCGAGGTTGAGGACTGGCGGCCGTCCGACCGGGTGCCCCGGCAGCTCGCGTCAGGACATCGTGTCCGCTCGGGCTCCACCTTGCTCGAGTGCGCACCGCCCGACGCCACGCACTGGTTGACGCTCAACCTGGGGGGCATCGAAGTGTCGCTGCTACTCGTGATGCCTCTGTGTGGCGATTTCTGTCGGGACCCAGCTGATAGCAGCGGCTCACGCAATCTGTTTCTGCATGGCGCTCTCGAACATCTTGTCCCAGGCCGGTCGCCCATCCCACTCGGTGCAGACCAAAGCCACCGTCACCCTTCGAGCTGTCGACGGGGCGGCGGCGACCATTACCAAGGTCGCTCTCGTCACCGTCAGTCGGGTACCGGGACCGGATGAGTTGGCGTTCGCGGAGCACATGCTGGCGGCCAAGGTCGGCTGTCTCGTGAGTCGCGCTCTCGCCGGAGTGCCCGAGATCACCCTCGAAGCATCCCTCGGTCCCGGGAAGTCACGAAGGGTCGCCCGCTCCGGGCGAACCAGCATTGTGGGTGACGCGGCAGTAGTCTGCGCGGTAAATGGAGATGTGTCTCTAGATACCGAAGGTCATACTTTCTCAACAGGTAGTTGACATGGCAAAGCCGACAAGAGGATTCCTTGGTCGAGGGAAGGCCGCCCGCGATCCGCGTCTCCCTCCAGGTCAATACGACGCGGGTGACCAGTGGCCCGTACTGAATGCGGAAGTCACCCCGCAGCCGGACCTGGCGTCGTGGTCGTTCTCGGTCGAGGGCCTCGTCGCCCATCCGACGACCTGGAGCTGGGGCGAGATCCACGTGCTGCCGGGGTCCGCATTTTCCGGTGACATCCACTGCGTGACCACCTGGTCCAAACTCGGCGTGCAATTTAGCGGCGTCTCGGTCGACACGCTTCTTGGCATCGCAGGATTGGAACCGGCAGCCACCCATGTGCTGGCCTTCTCGAATACTGGGTACACGACCAATCTGCCGCTTGCCGATGTCACCGGTGGTCGAGCTTGGGTGGTCTGGGACTACGAGGGCGCTCCACTGCCAATCGAACATGGCGGACCGGCGCGCCTTTTGGTTCCGCATCTCTATTTTTGGAAGAGTGCGAAATGGGTGGCCGGATTGCGAGTGCTCGACCACGATGAACCGGGGTTCTGGGAGCGCAACGGCTACCACGATCGGGGAGATCCCTGGCTCGAGCAGCGATACCAGGGCGATTAGGAAGTGATCACCGATCGAAAAGCTGGCGATCCTTGGCAGGTGGCCATGGTCACCGAGATCCGGCCGGAGACCCGAACCGCCAAGACTTTTCGCTTGACCCTTACGACCCCCACGCCTCTGCTTGCAGGGCAGTACTACGTGGTGCGGCTCACCGCACCCGACGGGTACACGGCATCGCGGTCGTATTCGGTGGCGTCGGCCCCTAACGATTCCGGCGAGATCGAGCTCACTGTGGAGAGACTCGAAGGCGGCGAGGTCTCGGAGTTCCTCCATGACGAGGTCATGGTCGGTGACGAGCTCGAGGTCCGGGGACCAATCGGTCTTTGGTTCGTCTGGGAAGCCGAAGCTCCGGCCATCCTCGTCGGTGGTGGATCTGGCATTGTGCCCCTGATGGCCATGCTGCGACTGGCGCGTCAGTCTGGACGGTCCGACCTGCTTCGAATGGCAGTCTCAGTTCGAACGCCGGACGACCTCTACTACGCCCATGAGCTTCCTGGACCCGAGACGACTGTTGCCTACACCCGTGCGGTCCCCCCCTCCTCTCCGCAGCCCCCCCGTCGCCTCTCCGAGCAGGACCTTGCTCCTCTGTTGCTCCCTCAGGCAACCGCCTTCGTGTGCGGCTCGCCGAGCTTCGCCGACTTCGCGAGTGGGCTGCTCCTCGGGCTCGGTCAATCCGTGGACAGGATCCGCGTTGAACGGTTTGGCCCCACCAGTTAGCCCATCCCCTGGAGAGGAGGACCAAAGTCCTCGATACGGCGTGCGAAAGCCAGTCGTCGGTGCTCTGCACGCGGCCCGAGCCGGCTCTTTTCCCTGCTTGATGCCGTCCAAGTCATGGGTACAGGCCCGAGTCGGTCGGATAGGCCACGTTGGCCGGGACCACCGCGGTGTCGGCGCGGACCTTGTCGAGTCGCACGACTCTGGCCGCCTTCGCTTTGGCCAACAGGACCTCGTTCAACTGGTCGACGACGCCTTGCCCACAACGGGTGGTGATCTTCATCAGCGTGCTCGGGTGCGGCACGGCGTCGGTGAGCGCGATGCGACAGAAGCGTCGCCAGGCCAACGAGTCGGTCACCTCGGCACAGAGCGTCTCGAAGCCGAGCCTGTACCTGAAGCGCAAGAACATCATGCGCAGGTAGGGCTCCATCGGGATGGACGGCCGGCCGATGATCGGACCGAAGTGCGCGACGAAGGGCTTGAAGAAGACGGGTCGTCGAGGAGGCGGTCGATGTGTTCGAGCCCAGGTGGGAGGCCCAAGAACTCGGGCGGGAGGATTGCTTCCCACAGGGTCGGCTGAGGGTCTACCTTGGTGCGCAACACGATGGCTCCACTCACTCCGGGAAGGGTGTGTGGAGCCATCGTTGCTTCATTCGGGCCCGAACGCGAGTACCCCGCTCACATGAACGCGCTGGTCGCGGGTGTTTTTCACATCTACTTTTTCAGGGGGAAGTAGCTAGCTACTGACCCCGACGGGGCGGGAGCACGTGGGGGCGCTCAACGTGGCCCGGATCGAACGGTCGGTGCCGCGCCGGCGCTTGGGCTTGAGCGGGGCATAGTGCAGTCGGTCCTCGCCACCTTGCTGCTGGGTGTCGTGGGAGCGCCGATGTGGGGTCGCGAGCACCCACATCAGGACAGAGTGACAGAGCCGCAACGCTCCGGTCCGGCTGTTGCAGTGGGCGGACGGACTGCTTCCCGCCGAGCGGGTCGATTGGGGCCAGGATGCTCGGCGAGTTCGACCGGATCGAAGAGCGCTCCAAGCGGTGGCGCTTCGCTCTCGGATGCGTGGCCTGCGTCGTGATGCCGCCACCGTGGGAGGCCGTCGGGCCGATGGCGGCACTCGGAGCCGTCACTCTGGGCAGCGCGGTCGTGTTCGCTATCGGGTTTCGTCCACTTCGGGCTGGCCTCCAACCCGTGGAACTGGGCAACGCTGGCGATCCTGGCCGCCTTCGTGATTGGTTCCATCGTCGCCGTGAGCGTGCAGCTGCTCCGGGCCCGTGTGGCCCGTCTGGGGCTGGTGGGCTATTCGTCGCGGCAGCGTGGTTGGTGGTCTCTGGATTCACCTGGCAAGGCATCATCAGCCCCATCTATGTAGCTATTCCCGGTTCTGGGAGCAGGGCGGATATCCCATCAACGGGTGGATCAAAGGGGTCGACCGGGGCGACTGATCCGTCTCTGACCGTCGGTGTGAGCACACCACGCCGGAAATTTACATTTGGTAAGGATCCCGCGGCCGCGTTGACGCCCGGCCCCACCTATGTTGAACGCGGTGTGGCTGCCCGTCCGACCTAGCTGGAGCGCGGGCTCTGAGCAGTGCGGCGGGTCGGTGGCGTGATCTCGAGCGAACCAGCTGTGGAGGTCCAAGGGCTTGCCCACACGTACCCGACGCGTGAGGGTCCGCTCGAAGTGCTCAAAGACGTGAGCCTTGCCGTGGAGCGCGGCGGGTACGTGTCCCTCATGGGTTCCTCGGGTTCGGGCAAGTCGACACTGCTGGCCGTTCTAGGCGGGCTGGAAAAACCCCAGTCCGGGCAGGTGTTCGTCGCTGGGACGGACTTGCACGCGCTCGCCCGGGACGATCTGGCAGAGTTCCGCCGGAAGACCGTCGGGTTCGTGTTCCAGCATTTCGGCCTCCTCGACGCCCTGACCGCACAGGAGAACGTGGAGCTGGCGCTCGTGTTCAGCGGAGTGCCGGCGGGCGCACGGCATCGCAAGGCGAAGGAGCTCTTGGGCGACGTCGGTCTCGCCGCACGGCTGAGCCACCGTCCACACGTGCTGTCCGGCGGAGAACGGCAACGGGTAGCTATTGCCCGGGCCATTGCCAACGGACCAGACCTGATATTGGCCGACGAGCCGACGGGCAACCTCGACATCGACGCGGCAGAGTCAGTCGCCCGTCTCCTGGCGTCGCTCCGCCACGAGCGCGGCTGCACCGTACTGGTCGTCACGCACAATCCCGCGATGGCCGCACACGCTGACACCCACTACGCCTTGAAGGCTGGCCGACTGGCGCCGACGACCATTGACGATGCGAAAGGACGGACCGACCACGGAGTGGCGTGATGCAGTCGGCATGGCCGCACGCGAGCTTGTCCGCCGGCCGGGACGAGCCATCCTGACGATGGTCGCGGTCGCACTCGCGACCGCGCTCCTGACTGCACTCGTTGCCATCGCCACAACCGGGCGCACCCGCGTGCTCGACCAGATCACGCACGGGGGGGCGCTCGCCGGCATCTCCGTGGCGGCGGCCGCTCCGAACCCCAGCCAAGAGGGGCTCGACAACCCCACCCCCGGTCCCTCCAGGATCATCACATCCTCAGCGCTGCAGTCCATGGAAGTGATCCCTCACGTGACCGCAGTCGTCCCCATCCTCCAGGCGGAGGTCTTCGTGGTTCCACCGGACCGACCAGATTCCGGGGGCTCTTCTCAGGTTCCTATCTACCGGAACGACGTCGTCGGTATCGACTTCTCGCAGGCCGAGTCCCTGCCCATCTCACTCGTGACCGGCGAATATCCCTCTCCCAGATCGATGAACGAGGTGGATGTCACGCCGGGTTACCTCACCAGTCTCGGGCTTGCGAGCGGTGCGGCTCGCGAGGTGATCGGCACCGATGTCGAGCTCGGTGCATTCAGGGTGCTGGATCCGAACTTCCGTGTGGGGTTCCGCTGGTCGACGGTCGAGATCGTCGGGGTGGTCAACCAACAGGCTGGAACGGGGCAATTCCTGGTCTACCCGGGCCTGGTGGCATCTGACGTCCGATGGACCGCCGCGGGACGCGCCAACGGCGATTCCGACGCACCCACGTCGCCCTACGTCGGGGCCTTGGTGGAGGCGGATCAACTGAGTGACGTCAGCCACGTCCGCGGTCGCATTGCGGCAATCGGCTATTCGAGTAGTGCTCCCGAGGACGTCATCGTGTCGGTGGAGAAATACCTCCACGTGATCGAGTTCATCCTGACCGCCATCGGCGTAGTGGCCCTCGCCATCGCCGCCCTGGGCATCGCCAACGCGCTCCTCGCAGCTCGTGCGCGAACGGCGCCGGGAGATCGGCGTCATGAAGGCCATCGGAGCCCGCGACCGCGACGTCATGCGCGCCTTCCTCGTCGAAGCCGGTTGCGTCGGATTCGTCGGCGGCATGGTGGGAACGGCCATCGGCATCGCGATCTTCGTCGGGATCGGCGACTTCGCCAACAATTACCTGACCTCCCAGGGCCTGCGGGGCGTACCGATCATGATCGCCTGGTACATCCCTGTTGGGGCCGTCATCGGTGCGGCACTGATCTCCGTGCTCGCCGGAGCGTTTCCGGCGCTCAAGGCTTCCCGCCTCTCGGCACGGGAGGCCGTGGAGTCATGAAGCCAAGCCCTTGGCTGTGGCTCCTCTGCCTCGGTCTCCTTGCTTTGCTCGCCGGCGGTGCTCGAACGTGAACCCGACCACCACGGCGAGCCCCAACGGGCCTGGAGTGACCCACGTGTACGTCGCCATCGGGGAGAACGGGTCCAGTGGATTCAGGTTCAGGTCGGACTTGACCTCGACGTGGGTCCAGTCGTTCTATCGATCGTCACTCGGGACAACGGGGACGCTCTACGACCTCTCTGAGCGCGGAGAGACCGATCGCCGACGCCCGGGACACTGTGCTCCCCGAGGCCCTGGCGGTGGATCCGGACCTGGTGACCGTCTGGGTGAGCACCGAAGACATCCTCTCGGGCACCCCGCTAACGACGTACGGTCGCGAAGCTCAGCCAGCTGGTCGAAGTGCTGCGACAGAAGGGCGCCACGGTACTGCTGGCCAACGCAGCGCCGCCGGCTCTCTATCCGGCCCTTGAGAGCTGCCCGGGCAGCAACGAGGGCTGCGGGCCGAGCGGGTCCGCGCCACCTCCGGCGGGGGCGCGGCGACCCTGGTGACCGCCTACGACAACACGATCGCCTCGGTTGCCCTTCAGACGGGGGCGCGCCTCGTTGACCTGCACGCAGCACTGTCGAGTGCCGTGGAGACAGGCGGCGCAAAAAGCGTCCTGTCTGCGGACGAATCCTGGTTGTCCCCCGTCGGTAGTGCGCTGGTTACCCGTACCTTCCTCAAGGAGCTGCCGGCAAGGTTTCGGCACTGGAGGTGACCCGGACAATCGACGTCCCGGGCGGTCAAAAACCTGTAGCGGGATCTGCTCTCAGGGGGTAGGGGCTGCGGGCTTCCGTGGGAGGCTCCGCTGTGGGGCCGGCGCCGAGGATCCCATCCTCGCGCGAAATAAGCGCGGGCGACAGCGATCGTGTTCGGATCTATCTGACCGTCGTCCTCGCCGGGCAGTGCGGGAAGGACGAAGCTCACCCGGGTCCCCCCACTGGGGGGTGGCTCCGCCCAGATCCGTCCGCCCTGGGCCTCGATGAGACCCCGGGCGATCGCCAGCCCGAGGCCAGCGCCCCCGCCGGCCGAGGTGCGTGCGCCGTCGGCCCGCCAGAACGGCTCGAAAACCCGCTCGGCCACCTCCGGGGCGATACCGATCCCCGTGTCCTCGACCGAAACGAAGACGGCTCCGGCCCCGCCGGCGACCGTAACGGCGACCTGCCACCGGCAGGGTGTAGCGCACGGAGTTGGTGATCAGATTGGTCAGCACCCGCTCTACCTTGTCGGGCACGCAGCGGGACTGGGTCGTTCCGCCCCGTCGCGCCGCACATCACCCGGATTCCTCGTGCCCGGGCCTCGGCGTCGAACCGGTGGACGCAGCTCGCCACCAGGGCCTCCAGCTCGACCTCGTCGTACTGCAGGCTCACCGCCCCGGAGTCGATGCAGGCCAGATCGAACAGGTCATCAACCAGCGCGCCGAGGAGGCGAACCTGGCTCTGAAGTGCGTCTGAGGTAGTGCGCCGGTTCGACGATGCCGTCCTCAATGGCTTCGAGCATTGCTTGCAACGACGTAATAGGGGCACGAAGTCGTGGCTGGCCCACGCCGACCAGCTCGCGCCGGCGTCAAAGGCTTCCTCGAGGTGGGCCGCCATGAGGTTGAACGAAGCTCCCAGCTCTGCCAGTTCCATCGGTCCCTCCTCTGGGGCACGGGCACTGAGGTCTCCCGATGCCAACTGTTGCGAAGTCCTTTCGTATGGTCTCGAGCGGGCGGACGATGTTGCGGGCCAGGACGAACGCACCGAGCAAACCAATGGCCGTGACCGCACAGGTGATGAAGATGAAGTCCGCGTCGTCGCCCATATGGAACATGACCAGTCCGGAGACCAGCACTGCGCCCAGGGGAAGAATCACCGCGACGAGTGCCAGCCCCGATGAGCTGTAGGCGGACGGAACGCAGAGCGTACGCAAGAGGAACGCGGCGAGCGTCCCGACGAGCATCGCCCCGATTCCTACTGCCGTTCCGAGGGTGTCATGGGTCGAACCGGTAGCCCGACGCCCCAGATGGTGCTGATGATCTGGGGATCGGAGGGGTCGTCCTCGATCTTCTCCCGAAGCCGCCGCACGTGGACTGTGACCGTGCTCGTGCCGGCGTCGAGGGCCGCCTCATAGCGCCAGACCTGGGCCATCAGCTGCTCCCGCGAGAACACTGTGTGGGGGTGGCCGGCCAGGCAGTAAAGCAGATCGAACTCGGTCGCCGTGAGATATGATCTCCGAGCCCGCTCGCGGAACACCTGGCGCGAGCGCCGTCGATGGTCAGCCCGCCGACTTCCAGGACCTGGGTGCATCGTCGCTGCCCTGACTCCCGTCCGGCGCAGGATCGCCTTGATCCTGATGACGAGTTCGCGTGGTGAGAACGGCTTCGACTACGTAATCGTCGGCGCCCAACTCCAGCCCGGTGATCCGGTCCGATTCTTCGCCTCGAGCGGTTAGGAGGATCACTGGGATGTCGCTCCGAGAGCGGATCCAGCTGCACAGGTCCAGCCCGTTCATCTTGGGCACCATGACGTCGAGCACGACGAGGTCCGGCGGATTCAGTCTCGATCGATCCGCCGTGCCTCTTCGCCGTCAGCGGCCTGGACGGTCCGCATGCCTTCGTGTTCGAGGTAGCGCACGACCACGTCTCGGACCACGTCCTCGTCGTCCACGACCAGGATGTTCGAGGCCCGGGTATCGCGCTGACGGTGAACGTGCCACGGGTCCAGGGAGATAGCCGCCATGAAGCGTCCAAGCCTAGAGAAGCGGGGTTCCGACCCCGCGACCGCGGGGAGCGCTTAAGAGTTGCTTACAACGCAGGACTCGCTGCCGCTCCGACCGGTCAATGGCGGGGGAGGTGGCGAGGGACGTCGTGGTGCTGCCGCCGGCCCGAACTCCCGGGCACGCCACCTGCTGACGGCCCGAAATTTTCACCTTTTGTAAGCTTCTGAGAGGCTTTCATCGCCGATACTCGAGGGTACGGTCGGTCCATGTCGGCGCGCTCGCGATTCCGCAGGTGCGAGCACTCCTACGCTCCGTGCAGGTCTCTCGCCCGGCTGGCGCTGATGGAGCTTCCCGTCGCCGGGTCGCTCTGGTGCGGGCCCAGAGTTCATCGAAGCACGATCGGAGACAGACCGCCTGCGCCGGCTGGCCGCGCCTTTCGAGTCACGAGCCGCCGGGACCAGGTGGCACGGATCCGCCGGCGCTTCCACAGTCCGCTGCACAGCGAATGGCTGGCTGCGGTCATGGGCATCACGCTCGGCGTCAGCTTCACCGTGTGCTTCGTCACCGGCATGGTGGACTATCTGGCCCAACACCCTCCCTACTGGTTCCATCTTCCCGTACTCCCGTCAACCTCTTCCAGGGTCACTGAGGGGATTCACGTCCTCACCGGCATCATCGCCATTCCCTTTTGTTGGCCAAGTTCTGGGTCGTCTATCCCAATCTCTTCGCGTATCCGCCCGTCCGCAGCGTCGCCCATGCCCTGGAGCGGATCAGCCTGGTCCCTCTGGTGGGCGGCGCGCTCTTCGAGTTGGCTACCGGGGTCGCCAACATCGCCTACTGGTACAGCCCCATGCCGTTCAACTTCACCACCGCCCATTTCTATGTGGCCTGGATCACTATCGGCGGCCTGATCGTCCACATCGGAGCGAAGTTGTCGCTCACCCGGGACGTCGTGTCGGACCGGCAGTCCGGCAAGGCGACGCCAGGCGGTGGTGCCGGGTAGCGCCGATGGTCGACAGGGCCACCGAGGAGAGTTCGAAACGGGGTCTGAGCCGGCGTGGCTTCCTCGCCACTGTGGGTGCAGCGGCCGGTGTCCTCTTGGTGACCGTGGCGGGCGAGACGGTGGCTCCCTTGCGCAAACTCGCCCTGCTCGCCCCCCGGAACCCGGTCATCGGGCCCCAGAGTTTGCCGGTGAACCGAACGGCGGCGGAGCCGATGTCATCGCGGAGGCGCTGAGTCGCCGACTATCGGTTGGTCGTCGACGGCAACTGCCAGACGGCCCCGGTCGTTTACGCTTGACGAGCTGCGCTCGCTACCACAACGCAGCGCGGGCCTGCCGATCTCCTGTGTTGAGGGATGGAGCGCAGCTGCAGTTGGCGCGGCATCTCCCTGCCGGTCCTGTTGGCGATGGTCGGGGCCCCGGGATCGTCCCCAATCATGGTGAGTCGATCGAGTCCCAGGAGTCACAGTCTCTACGCCAACTCCATTATCGATCCCCAGCATGCCGCCGATTCCGACACCCTGCTGGCGCTCGAGCTAAACGGGGAGACCCTCGACCTCGACCACGGGTTCCCTGTTCGCCTGATCGCACCCGATCGTCCCGGGGTGCTCCAGACCAAGTGGATCAAGCACGTGGTCGTCCTGTGAGTGGGCAACCCGAACAGGTCACTGGACCCGACAGCGTGTCATCGCCGGGCGAGAAGCATGGGCCGACCTTCTGGATCCTCCTGGTGGCGGGCTGGATCGCCATCGCGATCGGTCTGTTCGGCGTGTTCGACCATCCGAGGCAGGCCAGTGCGTTCAACGTGTTGCGCCTCTTGGTGGGCTCAACATCGTCAACGACGCCATTGCGATCCCCGCCTGTTACTGGTGGCGTTGGCCGTCCGACGGTGGGCACCAGCGTGGTGCCTTGTCCCTGCCAGGTGTGGTTGATCGTGGCGGGAACCGTCACGCTGTACGCCTACCCGTTGGTGGGCGACTATGGGCAGGCTCGAGGCGAACCCAGCCAGTTGCCTTTCAACTACGCGCACAACTTCCTGATCGTCCTCGGCTGTATCACGGCGCTCTGCGGTCTGCTGGCCTAGCGATCGTGGCGCAAGGAGCGCACTCGGAGGGCATCGCTCGAGGAAGGCGGGCAGAGCTGCGGGGTCGATCCATTCCCTTGGCACGGGTGCTCGTCGTCGTGGCCTCGCTCGCGCCCACCGCCGTCTACCTTTACGTGGCGCTGCACCGGATCGGCTATCCGTATGAACTCGAGTGGCTCGAAGGTGGCGCGGTGGAGATCGTGGCCGCGTGGCCGAGGGTCAGGCCATCTACGTGCGGCCCTCGGTGCACTATGTGCCCTACCCGTATACGCCGCTCTACTTCTGGGTCTCGGGCGCTCGGCCCACGTCACCGGCGTGGGTTTCCTGCCCTCCGCTTGGTGTCCTTGCTGTCATCTCTGGGCTGCCTGCGCGGTTTTGATTCGGATCGTCTGGAGCGAGACCGGCGACCCGGTCGCGGGGTTCCTGGCCAGTGGCCTGTTTACCGCCAGCTTTGCGGTGAGTGGCGCATGGTTCGATATCGGTCGGGTGGATTCCTTCTCGCTGCTGCTGCTCCTACTCGCCATCTCTGCGGCGCGCCGTGCGGAGACCATCAGCCGTGGCATCGGTGTCGGGGTGCTCGTCTTTCTGGCCTTCATGGCCAAGCAGGACACTCTCATCGCGACAGCTCCCGTCCTGGTCCTGTTGATCGTCACCAAGCGACGTGCCGGTGCCGCGGCGTTGACCGCCACGGTCGCGCTCCTTGTCGGCTCGACGGCGGTGCTCAACGCGACCACGCACGACTGGTACGGCTACTACGTGTTCGATGAATTGGCGCACCAAGGGCTCAACGGCTCCGCCTGGACCACGTTCTTCACCAAGAGCCTCATGCACGAGCCGTGGGCTCTCGTGTTGGGCCTGACTGGGCTCGCCGTGGCCGTGCTGCTCAAGCGGAGGGAGGGAGCGACCGACTGGCTGTACTGGTCAGTCGCCGTCGGTGGACTTTTGGCATCGTCCCTCCTCTCCCGGTTGCATTCGGGTGGAGGACCCGATGTGTTGATGCCGGCCTTCGTGGGGGTCGCCATTTTCGGGGCACTGGGCTATGACGTCCTCCGCCGGGAGGCGGCCGGGCTGAGGGCAGACGGACCGGCCGGGCCGTTGGGGCGGGGTCGGCAGGTGGCGGCGCTGGTCGCCGCGTCCCTGGCGGCCGTCGTCGCGGTGCAAATGGTTGCTCTCCACTACGACCCGGCGCGCTGACATCCCGTCGGGCGCCGACCAGGCGGCTGGTGACCGCTTCATAGCTCTGGTCAGGCACACACCGGGCGCGGTCATCGTGGCCGATCACCCCGATTACGACACGCTCGCCGGGAAGGCATCCTGGGCGCAGGGCGAGGCGCTGCACGACGTCATCCGAGCGGGGCCCAGCGTGGCTCGCCGTGATCTCATCGCCAGCATCGGGTCGTTCCTGAAGTCCCCGCAGCCCGCAACGGTGTACAGCGACGATCCGGGCAGCGCGCTCGGCAGCAGCTCGCTCCCGTACTTCCGCCGATCCACCGTGAAGGTCTTCGCTTGCCACAACTGCTTCTACCCGGTGACCGACATCCGTGTCCGCCCAGGCTTTCTCTTCGTGCGACGCTGATTGCGGCCGGTCATGTTCTGTCGAGCTGTGCGAACCAGCGGTCGCCGTCCTCCCACTGATCGGCCAGCTCGAACGTCGTCGAGCGGGTGAGTGGGCCGATATCGGACGCAGCCAGGGTGGCCCAGTCGAACCAGGAATCTCCAGCTTCGTGTGACTCGAGGGACATCGTGACGCGGTCCGATGTGTCCTCCGGACCGGCTGTCTCGATGAGCGCCCGCCCCCCGCTCACCAGCAGATCGCAAACTCTGCGTAGCAAGGCCGAGGGATTCCCCCCGATGCCGATACTGCCATCGAGCAGCAGCGCGGACTGCCACGAGGCTTCTCGGGGCAGGGGATCAAAAACCGAACGAAGAAGGACGCGCCGATCCCTCGCTTGCGCCAACGCGACGAAGTCGGGCGACAGATCGATGCCGAGGGCTTCGGTCGATCGCATCGTCAAGGCCTCCACGTGGCGGCCCGGTCCGCATCCGATATCGATGACCGGACCGCGGGCTCGGTCCAAGAGCCGATGGTCTACGTCGTCTGCCTCCGCCAGCCAGCGGTCGATGTCGAGCTCGCGGCAGGCTCCCCCGTCGAAGCGGATCCTGGCTCCGAGGGTCAGGAGTGGGCTACCCACCAACCACGGACTCCAGGCGTTCCGACCGTGGGTGTGATGTGACGCACTCGTCGATTGCCGCGGCGAACCGGCTGCCGGGCACATCCCGGGCCACGGCGACGGCGTCGCCGAGCAGATCGACATCGCGCAGCCGGGCGAGCTGGGCACAGTGAAGACCCAGCGATCTCAACCGGGCAAGCTGCTGGCTTCCTGTACGAGCCGTGCTCATCTCCACCCCACTGAACATGGAGACGACGGGCCGCCGGGTGCCGATCAGCCAGTACCCGCCGTCCTCAGCGGGCCCGAGCACGGCGTCTGTCCCGGGTGCGAGGAGGGCTTCGGCCGCCCCCTCGAGGTGAGCAGTACGCAGCTGGGGGGTGTCCATCCCGATCACCAGAACCGGCAGCGCGAGACTTGTAAACACATCTTCAATGGCTCCGCCCAGCCGATCGCCGAATGGCCCGATACGCTGGGTTATCACCTCCATATCGGACGGAAGCCACTCTCCCGGTTCGCCGTCGAGCACTACCATGCGCCGGGCCACGTCCGCCTCCATGACGGTGTCCAGGGTGTCCATGAGCGAAGCCCTCGCCACGCGGGCGGCCTGCGCCGGTGTCAGCGGCGGACAGAGTCGCGTTTTCACCCGACCGGCGACCGGTGACTTTGCGATGACGGCCACCTGGACGGGGAGCGATCTCATTGCAGGAGTGCGCCCATGTCGTGGACAGCCTGGACCGTGCCGCGCAACGTGCCGGTCACCTTGGACCGACCCGTCCGGGGGAGGTAACGCACTTCCGTCTGGGTGATGGACAACCCTGCCCGATGGGCCGAGAGCACCATCTCGAGGGGCCATCCGGATCGGCGGTCCCGTAGCGAGAGGCTCACGAGGACGTGACGCTTGATCGCCCTCATAGGCCCGAGGTCTCGCAAAGCGAGCCCGGTACGTCGCCGGACCTCGAGGGCGAGCACGCGATTGGCGATCCGGGCATGCACGGGCCAAGCGTGGCGGGACGCCTGTCGCGCCCCGAGCACCAGATCCGCGTCTCCGCGTTCGACCGGAGTGGCCACTCGAGGAAGGTCCTGAGGGTCGAGGGAACCGTCGCAGTCCATGAAGCAGATCACGTCCTCGGTACTGGCCAACAGACCGGCCCAGCAGGCGGAACCGAACCCCCGCACGGGCTCTTCGACGACCCGTGCACCGAGATCGCGGGCGCATGGAGCGGATCCGTCGGAGGATCCGTTGTCCACGACGAGGGGTGTGAATCCGCAAGGCATGCGCGACAGCACCCAGGGCAGCGCCTCGATTTCGTCGAGGACGGGGAGGATTACCTCGGGCATCCCAGGACCGTACACACCGACGGACGTAACCGAGACCTCGAAGCGCTTACGAATTGCTTAATCTGAGATCCGCCGTCGTGCCGGCTCGAGGGTCACTGGATACGCTCGTACCATGACACCCTCAGGGTTGCGGACGCGGCATCACGGGCCATGAAGGTCGTCGTGAGTGGCGGTGCCGGTTTCATCGGCTCACACGTGGTCGATGCACTGATCGACGCGGCGCACGACGTGGTGGTCATCGATCGGGAGCCTCCGAGGTACCCCAATCGGCGGGCGACGTACCTGCAGTTCGATGTGAGAGATCCTCTGGTCTGGCCGCGGGCACTCGACGGCGCGGACGCCGTGAGCCATCAGGCCGCGGGGTCGGGCTCGGGGTTTGCTTCGCCGATGTGGCCGACTACGTCGGTGACAACGACGCCGGGACGGCGGCGATGCTTCTGGCCATGGACCAGGTCGGCTTCACGGGCCGTGTCGTCCTGGCCAGCAGCATGGTGGTTTACGGGAACGGCGCCTACACGTGCCGGGCCTGCGGGAGCGTACGGCCGGCCGAACGAGCCGCCGAGCGATTGGTCGGTGGGCTGTTCGAGCCAGCCTGCCCCCACTGTGGAGGTGATCTCCAACCGGAGCTCACCAAAGAGGATGCCCAGATCGACCCGCGGAACGTCTACGCGGCGACCAAGATCCACCAGGAGCACCTCTGCTTCGCCTACGGGCGGGAGTCGGGGACCTCGGTCGTGGCATTGCGGTACCACAACGTCTACGGTCCCCGGTCGCCCGTGGACACGCCCTATGCGGGCGTGGCCAGCATCTTCCTGAGCGCCCTGCGGGCTGGCAACGCGCCGCAGGTCTATGAAGACGGAGGCCAAAGGAGGGACTTTGTCCACGTGTCCGATGTGGCCCGCGCAAACCTGCTCGCGGTCGAGGCACCGCCGGAGGTGGAAGGCGCCCTCAACATCGCCAGCGGGAGTCCGCACACGATCCTCGACCTGGCGACCGAGCTGTGGTCGTCCCTCGGATGTCACGCCCCCGAGCCCGAAGTGACGGGGGCTTGGCGCCTCGGAGACGTGCGTCACATCCAAGCCTCGCCGGCCCTCGCTGCGTCGGTCCTCGGGTTCGAGGCGGCGACGTCGTTCTCGGACGGCATCTCGGAACTGCTGTGACGACGGTGGGGAAGGTGCCAGTTCCGTCGTGACTTCCGTCGGATCAATGTCTTGGACAAGGGACGAGGCGACCTGGTTGAAGGCCCTGGGGCGGAAGGCCCCCCAAACGTCGTCGATAAGTTCAATCCCGGCCAGAAGCTCATCGCCATCTTCATCGGCGCTGCCATCGTGGTGATGCTGGCCACCGGTGCCATGCTCAAGTGGTTCGGGTACTTCCGGTCGATTGGCGGACGGGTACCACGTTCGTCCATGACGTATTCGCCTTCGCGATCTTCTTCGTGGTCGCCGGCCACGTGCTCTTCGCGCTCGCTCGCCCAGAGTCGCTACGCTCCATGATCAAGGGCTGGGTCACCAAGGCATGGGCCGCCCGCCACGCGCCGGGCTGGTAGGCCGAAGAGGAATCGAAGGCGGAGCCCGACAGGGTGTCGTGACGCGGCGTGACGCGGACGTTCTGAACGGCTTGCGCGTCCCGCAGACCGCACTTGCTACCTTGTGGCGTGCCCCAATACCGGATCGCTCAGGCGGCGGAGTTGTTGGGGGTCAGCACCGACACCGTGCGGCCCGGGCGACCGAAGAGAACTTCGGTGTCGAAGACCGCGGCAGCTTCTATGATCCGGTCGGCGCGTTGCGAGACGTGGTGCAGAACCATCTGTTGCAGATCATCGGGTTGATCGCCTCGGATCCGCCCTCGACCGCCGATCCCGACGGCCTCCGCGACAAGCGCGTCGAGGTATTCAAGGCCATGCCGTCGGCGGAAGCAAAGCACTACGTTCGAGGGCAATACGCGCGGCTATCTCGACAGTTCCCCAGGACCGCAACCCCGAACTCATCGCGTGGATGTTCCCATTGCTGAGCGACGACGACCGCGAGAACATGACCCGCGTCTGGCAGGTGGTGATGCCGGCGGAAGTCTTCGGTGGAGCTATCCAGCTCGTCCACCAGGCGATCGGAGACGACTTCGCGGAACTCTCTCGACGCATCCCCGACCTCACGCCCGAACCCGAGACCACCGCTGACGTAGCGCTGTCGGTGTCAGCCGCGACCGCCGAAGTAGCCGGGGCCCGGTCATGAGTGCCGTGGAACGGGTCGGAGCCGAGGACACTCGATCGAGCTGGCAGGGGATCAACCATCTCGCGCTCGTGACCACCGACATGGATGCGACGGTCCGCTTCTACCACGGAACCCTCGGCGCCCGGCTCGTCGCCACGATCAGCACGCCCGAGTTCCGCCACTACTTCTTCGAGTTCGGTCCCCAGTGCGTCGTGGCCTTCTTCGAGTACGCCCATACGCCTGCCCAGCCGTTCGTGAATCGCGCCGGCGTGCCCGACGAACGCGCCCCCCAGTTCGACCATCTGTCACTGAACCTACCCGACGAGCAAGCACTCCACGCCCTCCGCCGACGCCTGCAGAGCCACGCTTGGGAAGTCACCGACATCGTCGACCATGAGGTCGTCCGCTCCGTCTACTTCACCGACCCCAACGGCATCGCGCTCGAGGCCTCCTGGTGGGTCCACGACCCCACTAGCCGACCAGCCGACTACCTCGATCCTCAGCTCTTCGCCGACCCCGACCCTGTCCCAGCCGTTGTCGAGCTCCAGAGCACGGGCACGCTCACTGGTAATCGAGAAAGCACGCTCGCATCAACCGCGTGACCGGATCGAACCCGCCTCAGACCCCCAGCACCGTCACTGAAGTGACCACGAAAACGACCACCCAGAACCCGGCCACCAGGCCCTAGACCAGCGAGGAGAAACCAATGACAACGACTGCAACCGAGCTCACCATGTTCGAGGGCGTCAGCGATTCGATCGCCCGCGCCATAGACAAGGCCACTCCAGCCGAGCTCGCCGCACCGTCCCCCTGCGTCGGGCTGGTGCGCGCGAGACGTCCTCAACCACATGATCGGGGGCGCCAACCTGTTCGCCGCCTGCGCGCGTGGCGAACAGCAGCCTTTCCCAGACTCGTCCGACATGCCCGACTGGGTCGGCAACGATCCCGCCGCGTCCTACCGCCACGCCACCGCTGGCGTCGTTACCGCATTCAGCGCCCCGGGCGTACTCGAAGGCGCCGTGCCCATGCCCTGGGGAGACACACCCGCACCCTTCGCACTCAACCTGATCATGGCCGACCACGCCACCCACGCCTGGGACCTCACTCGAGCCACCGGACTCACCATCGAGATTCAGGCTGCCGCGGCCGACACCGCTCTCGCGACCAGCCAAGCCTCAGTCTCGCCCGAGTTCCGCGCCGCCGGCCTCTACGCCGCCGAGCAGCCGGCCCCCGACGGAGCGTCCACGCTCGATCGACTCGCCGCCTTCAGCGGGCGTTCGCTCTGACCACACGGCCGCCCACCGGAGCACTCACCACGCGAGACCTTTCCTGGCTCGTGCGACCCGCTGATCCGTCGAGCGCTCCGGCACGATCGAGAAAGCATCGCTCCGCCAGACCGCCAATTACTGCGGTCCCGCTACTTCGCCGGCTCCAACCCCGACACCGCATTCCAAGAACGGCAGGCTCATGGCAGCCCACACGGTTCCCCGAACACAGAGTGAAAGGAGCGAGGCAATGACTCGACACGGAGCCCATCTCGACCGTCAGCGCGAGTGGGACGAACCTACGCGCCCGATACCTCGCGCCCGCAGATCAGCGTCCGCAATCGGCGGGACGCGGCGTGCACCACCTCGCGCTGCTCAGCCGCGACGTGGAGAGGACGATCGCGTTCTACCAACGCCTGCTGGAGTTCCCGCTCACCGAGTTGTTCGAGAACCGCGACTACCAGGGCTCCACACACTTCTTCTTCGACATCGGGAACAACAACCTGCTCGCGTTCTTCGACTTCCCCCGCCTCGACCTCGGCGAGTACGCCGAGGTGCTCGGTGGACTCCACCACCTTGCGATCTCCGTCGCGCCCGAGCAGTGGGAGCACCTAAAAAGCAAGCTGGACACCGCGGGAGTGCCTTGCGAAACCATGAGTGGATCGTCGATCTACTTCAGCGGGCCTGACGGCGAGCGACTTGAACTCATCCGCGACCCGCTCGGCGAGATGTACGGCACGGTCGTTCTCTAGTCGGAGAACCTTCAGCGATCGCGAACGACACGTCGCGACCGCTCCGAACCGCGAGACGAACCCCAACCCAACCGCGCCCCCAGGGTGACCAGACACGCGACGCCGCACTGTGCGGCGCTGGTCGCGGGTGTTTTTCACATCTACTTTTTCAGGGGGATGTAGCTAGTGGGCGGGGTGCTCTGACTCGATAGTCAGGCCACCGTTCGCTTACTGGGCAGAGGACCTCACTGTCGGTCCCCGCTCTGGGGTTCGGGAACTACTCAAAAGACGGCGCCATGCGGGTGGATAGCACCACCCATCACGTTTACTACCCAAACTCGTTCGCAGGTGCGCCGGCCGCAGACGCCCGCCACAGTTCTGTGAAATTTCTTGTGTCTTTTTCGTGTCCTTTTGCGCGAAACAGGCCGCCGACCGGAAGAAACTCCTGGTCAACGGCCTGTTTATCGTGGAGGTGGCGGGATTCGAACCCGCGTCCTCCGGAGCCGCAATAGGCCTTCTCCGAGCGCAGCCGGCATCAGATTGTCGAGGGTGGCACTTCTGCCGGCGGCAGTGCCACCCCGTAACCAACAAGTGTGTCCTCAGTGATCAGTTGGTGTGAGCCACTGAGTAAGCCCTACTGAATGACGCCCAAGATCCGGTCCGTAGGGCGGAGACCGGCTGGACGTCGCTACTTAAGCAGCGAGCGCTAGCGCTGGTTGAGCGTCGGCGTTTGTTTTTGGTTCCGGCTCTTTAACGTGGTTCCGGAGACCACGGCTCGCTTCTCCTACCTTGACGACCGAAGTCGAAACCAATCACCCCCATGTCTGGGTTGCCGGCCACCTTGGTCAGCCCATCCATTCTACGGCCTGGAGGCCGGGCAGGCCGACGGTGGAGGAGAAGCACGGTCTCAGCCGGTCCACCGACCCATTTCCTTGGAAGCCCGGGCGACCTCCCGCTCGGCGTCCCTGGCCATGATCACGTTGCGCTTGTCGTAGAGCCGGCGCCCCTTGGCCAGGGCCAGCTGGACCTTCGCCTTGCCGTCCCTGAAGTACAGCGAGGCCGGGATGAGGGTCAGCGACTGTTGCTGGGTCTTGCCCATCAGCTCGTCGATCTGGGCTCGGTGGACCAGCAACTTGCGTTTGCGGTCCGGATCGTGCGCGCCGAAGCCGGTGGCGAACTGCCAGGGCGGGATGTGCAGCTGGAAGAGCCAGAGCTCCCCGTCGTCCACCCGGGCATAGGCCTCGCTCAGCTGGGCCTTGCCCTCCCGCAGCGACTTGACCTCGGAGCCCTGCAGGACGATGCCCGCCTCGAAGGTCTCGAGGAACTCGTACTCGCGCCGGGCGCGCCGGTTGGTGGCGACCGTGCGGTCGCCACTGCGGTCCTCGCGGGCGGCCGCCCGCTTGGCGATCTGCTTCTTCGCCCTGGCCATGAGGGGTACGAGGGTACCCTTCATGGGTGCTCCGCCTGACCCGTTCCATCTATGTGGAGATGGTCGCCCACTGCCTGGCCGGTCTGCCCGACGAGGCGTGCGGCCTCCTGGTCGGGTCCTACGGGGGCGACGAGGCGACCCACCTCTTCGTGACGCCCAACGCGGCGGCCTCGGCCATGGTCTATGAGATCGACCCCAAGGAGATGCTGCGGGTCGACCGGGCGGCCCAGGGGCTCGGGGCCGACATCATGGGCGTGTTCCACTCGCACACCCACACCGACGCCTATCCCTCGCCGACCGATGTCGCCCAGGCGACCGATCCCGGCTGGCACTACGTCCTCGTCTCCCTCCGCGACACGCCAGCCCGTCGTGCGCAGCTACCTGATCCGCGGGGGCGCCATCGCCGAGGAGCCGGTCGAGGTGCCCGGGCTCGAGGTTCTCGGGCGGGACGGGCCCGGGTAGGGGCCTGGCCTGGCTCCTTGTAGAATCGTTACCGGATCAGTCAACAATCAGCCGGCCGGCCCGCGGAGGACGGCCGCTCCGTCATCCGACCCTCAGCGAGGAGGCCCCGTGGCCGTCGAAGTCCGCCTACCGACCGTGCTGCGCAACCAGGCCGGCGGCGCTTCCGCCGTCAGCGTGGACGGGGCCACCATCGGTGAGGTCCTCTCCAAGCTCGTGGCCGAGTACCCGGGTATGGCGGGCCAGGTCCTCACCGACGAGGGCGCCCTGCACAAGTTCGTGAACATCTACGTCGACGACGACGACGTGCGCTACCTGCAGGGCCTGGACACGCCCGTGCCGGACGGCGCCGAGGTGTCGATCCTGCCGGCCGTGGCCGGGGGCTGAAGCCCTCCGGAGCTCGACGCCATGACGCTGTACGCCTCCGTGCTCGACCTGATCGGCGACACGCCGCTGGTCGACATCAGCGCGCTCAGCCCGAACCCCGCCGCGCAAGATCTTCATGAAGCTCGAGGGGCAGAACCCCGGCGGGTCGGTCAAGGACCGGGTGGCGCTCTCGCTCGTCGAGGAGGCCGAGCGGGCCGGCGTGCTGGTGCCGGGCAAGCCGGACCAAGTGCTGATGGAGCCGACGTCGGGCAACACCGGCATCGGGCTGGCCATGGTGTGCAAGGTCAAGGGCTACACGCTCAAGGTGGTCATGCCGACCAACGTCTCGGTGGAGCGCCGCCAGCTCCTGGAGCTGTGGGGTGCCGAGATCATCGAGTCACCGGGGACCGAGGGCTCGAACGGCGCGGTGCGCATGGCCCGGGCCCTGGCCCAGGAGCACCCCGAGTGGGTCTTCCTCTACCAGTACGGCAACCCGGCCAACCCCAAGGCGCACTACGAGGGCACGGGACCCGAGATCCTGCGGGACTGCCCCGGGTGTGACCCATTTCGTGGCGGGCCTCGGAACGTCGGGGACGCTGCTCGGCGTGGGACGCTTCCTGCGCGAGAAGCTCGGGGAGGCCGTCCAGATCTGGGCCGTCGAGCCACCGGCGGGGGAGATGGTCGACGGTTTGCGCAACCTCGACGACGGCTACATCCCGCCCATCTTCGAGAACCTCGGGGGCGCCGAGCTGCTGGACCGCAAGACCGTGGTGCGACCCCGGGAATCGATCGAGTGGACGCGGCGGCTGACCGAGGTCGGCATCTTCGCGGGGATCTCGACCGGGGCGGCCCTGGCCGGCGCGGTCAAGTGCGCCTCGTCGCTGCCCGAGGGGGAGGCGGCCTCCATCGTGGTGGTGTCGGCCGACGGCGGCTGGAAGTACCTCTCGACCGGGGCCTGGACGGGCGATCTCGACGAGGTCACCGAGCGGGCCAAGGAGATCATCTACTTCTAACGAGCGACCTCAGACCACAGGCGTGTCGCGCCGCGCCAGCGGGCTCACCGTTGTCATCGTCCGGTCTGAACTCGCTCAGCGCCCCGCGAGGGTGCAGAGCTTGGTCACCGTGTTCCAATTCCTGGTGGTGCTGACGACGCCGAGGCGCCGCTCCAGGAACGCCCCGGTGTACTTCGTCTCCGCGTAGCCGTCCGGGGTGTGCACGTAGACCTCCTTGCCGTCGACGACCAGCTCGTCGCGTCCGCTCGGGGGGAGGGCGAACGCATCGAGCGCCGCCTTCGACGGGCGTGTGGCGAGGAAGGTCACGTGGTGACGCGCCGGGTCGGCGCCGGCCTTGGCGTAGGGGCTCGCCGAGCCGACACGCAGGAGGTCGGGGATGCTGCGGACGAGGACGGCGGGTGCGTCACCGAAGTCCTCGGCCAGGCGTTGCTCTATGGCGGTGGCGATGCCGGCTTCGCTCTTGGATCCGGTGGAGAACAGGACGTTCCCGGTCTGGATGTACGTCGTGACATCGCTGTAGCCGAGAGCGCCGAAAGCGGCGCGCAGCTCGTCCATGGCGATGCGGCCGTGTCCCGCCACGTTGACACTCCGGAGCAGGGCGACGTAGCGGGGCACCCTGCGCAACCTACCGGGCCTGGGCTGCCGGTCCGTACCGAGGGGTGGCCGGCCGGCCCAGGCTGAAGCGTCCCAGGTCGACCGACGGGCGCACGCTCTCGGCCAGGTCGGCCAGCAGCTCGCCCAGCAGCGGGCCGAACTTGAACGCGTGCCCGCTGGTGCCGCACCCCACGACGATCCGCCCGACCCGATCGAGGATGAAATCGGTGTCGGCGGCGTTGTCGTAGACGCAGCGCTCCGTGGCCACGGGCCACGGGTCGAGCGACGGGAGCAGGCGCTCCACCGCCTCGGTCAGTCTCGCCAGGAGCGCCGGGTCGTCGCCGGCCAACGGGGTCGGGTCGGTCGGGTCGAAGGCGCCGAGGGCCGGGCTCGGGGTGTGGTGGGACACCTTGTAGGTGCCGGCGTGCGACCCGCCGGCGGGAACCGGCAAGCCGTAGATCATGTCGTCCCCCCATTCGAGGAAGACGGGAGGCGCATCGTCGTCTTCTCGTCGTGCCGCGAAGTACGCCACCTGGGGGAGCGACGCCATGTCCGCCGCCGCTCCGGCGCCGAGGAGCCCGAGCGTGGCCGGCCCCGCGCAGGCGACGATGACGTCCGCTTCGAAGGCGGTGCCGCCGGCCGTCCCGACGGTCGACGGAGCCGGGTCGTTCCCGGAGCGACGTGACGCGGTTCGCGGTGCGGAGCTCGAAGCCGCCCGCCTCGCACAGCGCCCGCAGGCACAACTCGGCGGCCAGCACGCCCGAGTCGGGCTCGACCAGCACCATCCCCGTGGCGGCGACCCCGGGGAAGCGCCGGGCCGCGGTCGCGGCCGAGACCTGCTCGACGGGTGCGCCGGCGGCCTCCAGCGCGCCGGCGATGGCGTGCAGGGCGGGCTCGTCGCCCAGCGTCAGCTGGCCGGTGACGTGCAGGAGCTGTCGCCCCGTCGCCGCCTCGAGGTCGTGCCAGCCCGCGCGGGCGAACAGGGCCATCTCGACGTAGTGGGGCTCGGGGTAGCCGAGACGGAAGATCCGCGCGTCGCCCTTGGAGCCGGCGCGCGCGTGACCCGGTGCCCCCGCTGCCTCCAGGACGACCACGCGCCAGCCCCGCCGGGTCAGGGCCCACGCGGCGGAGAGGCCGAGGAGACCGGCTCCGACGACGACGCAACGGCGGTCATCGGGCATGACGCCGATCATAGGAACACACCGTGCCGGACCTCGTTGGACCTCGTTCGGACCTCGTTCGGGAGGGGCCCGGCGGTACGCTCGGCGTCGGTGACGAGCGGGATGGACGTGTCGACGCATCCGGCGGCCGGCCCGGTGACTGCGGACCCCGGACACCACGGCGATGCCGAGCCTCCGCCCGGAGCCGAAGACCTGCCCCCCGCCGCGCTCCCCGAGGATCACGGCCGCAGCCAGCAGGTCCTGCGCACCATCGGCTTCCACGTCGTGGCGCTCGCGCTGCTTCACCGTGCCCGCCGTCGTCCTGTGGTGGCACGTCTGGTCGGGGCATCCGTCGGCGGTGCTGACGTGCGGGTGCGGCGATCCGGCGCAGGAGGTCTGGTTCATGGCCTGGCCCGCCTGGGCGATCGCCCATCTCGCACAACCTGGTGTTCTCGGGAGCGGTGAACGTCCCCGACGGGGCCAACCTGCTCTCGAACACGTCGGGGACGTTGGTCGGGGTCGTCCTCGCTCCGGTCACCTGGCTCTTCGGGCCGATCGCTGCCACCAACGCCGCGCTCACACTCGCCCCGGCCCTCAGCGCCTGGGCGTGCTTCGCCGCCGTCCGGCCCCTCGTGACCTGGAAGGCGGGCGCCATCCCGGCGGCGCTGGTCTATGGCTACTCGGCGGCCATCGTGACGTCGCTCACCTTCGGCCACGTGTCGGTGTCGGTCCTCGTGATCCCCCCGTTCCTCTTCACCACGCTGCACGAGATCGTGATCCGCCAGGAGCACACCGTCCGTCGCGACGGCCTCCTCCTGGCCGCGTTGGTGGTCGTGCAGTTCTTCATCTCGCCCGAGATCCTCGTCATGTGCCTACTCCTGGCCGTGGTCGGACTGCTGGCGGTCGTGGCGGTGGGCTGGCGCCAGCTGCGGGGACGCGCAGGACACGCCTTCCCCGCCCTGGCCCTCGGCGGCGGCGTGAGCCTCGTGCTGCTGGCGTACCCCACGTGGTACGGGCTGGCCGGTCCCCAGGCGGTGTCCGGCGTGCTGTTCGCGCTCGGCGCCGATCTCGGGTGTCCCGCTGTCGGGGTTCCTGGTGCCGGGCGCCTACGGGGCGCGCGCGCCCGAGTACATCCGCTTCGGGGGGTACCTGGGTCGCATGGGGCCCCCGCCCGACTACGTCGGCGGGGGCGTCGCGCTGGCTGCCCTGGGATCGGTGGTGGTCGGTCGCCGCCGCCCGCTCACCTGGTTGCTGGTGCTCCTGGCCGCGGTGGTCTTCTGGCTGGCCCTCGGTGGCTATCTCCTCGGCGGGCCCTCCTGGCTCGGCCACCCCTGGCTGCCCTGGCGCGACCTGTGGAGGCTGCCGGTGCTCAAGGAGATCCTGCCGGACCAGTTCGAGCCACTGCTCACCATGTTCGTGGCCTTCCTGATCGCCATCGGCCTCGATGCGCTGCACGGCGCGCCCCGGCGACGCGGGTCGTGGTTGGCGTCGCACCGGGCCGTGGTCGCGTCGGCTGCCACCGCCGTGGTGGCGGTGGTCGCGTTCGTGCCCGTGTTCGTGACGTTCGGGGCGCCGCTCCGGGTGGTGGGGGTGCACAACCCGGCCTACCTGCGGCCGGGCGCGCCGGCGTTCCCGGCGGACACGGTGGTGCTCACCGTCCCCTTTGCCGTCTCCGGCTCGGCGCAGCCCATGCTGTGGCAGGCCGTCGACGGCATGCGGTTCCGCCTGGCCGGCGCGGCGCTCAAGACCCCCGACGCCAGCGGGGGGCCGGTCGGTTCGGGGCCGCCCGGATCGGCCCGGCGGATCCTGACCAACCTGACGATCCCCGTTGGGCCGCTCCCGACCGGGACCACGGGTCAGCTCGCCGCCGTCCGCCGGGCGGTGCGCGCCTGGCGGGTGGATCAGGTCGTCATCACCGGTCCCAGCCGGGACCCGGTGTACGCCTCGGGTTTCCTCACTGCGGCGCTCGGAGTGGCGCCCGCCCACGTGCGCGGGGCCTGGGTCTGGAAGCTGCAGTCGGGGGGACCCGCGGCGCCCGCCGTCACCGGGACCTCGCTGGCGCGCTGCCGGGCCCTCGCCGGCGCGCCGGGGGCGCGCCACGAGCCGCTGGCCATGGCGCACTGCGTCCTGTCCGCGGCCGCACGCGGTTGAGCCTGTCGCGGCGTGCCGTCGTAGGCTTGACGCAATGCAGCCCATCCTCCACCTCTCGATCCCCGTCCGGGACCTGGACGAGGCACGCGAGTTCTACGTGCACGCGCTCGGCTGCCAGCCCGCACGCGCCCGGGCCGGCTTCACCGACGTGTGGTTCTACGGCATGCAGGTCACGCTCCAGGACAGCCGCGACGAGGTGGTGCCGGCGACGGGGAGTGGCACGCGCCACTTCGGCGTCACGCTCGGGCGCGACGACTTCGAGGCGCTGATTGCCCGCCTGGGCTCGCGCGGCGTCGACTGGGTGGTGCCGGTCTCGACCGACGACGCGGGCCTGCCGACCGAGCAGACCAAGGGCAAGGTGGCCGACCCGAGCGGCAACGTGATCGAGCTCAAGACGTATCGCGACGTCGATGCGGCCCTCGAGATCTCGACCCACTCCTACCCGGAGGCCCTCGCCCACGGCAACTGAGGTCGCCTACGGTGGCGGCCGTGGACGGTACGCGAACGGAGCCGAGAGGAGTGCAGTGGGAAACGCAGACGTGACGGGGGACGCCCGTGCGGCGCGCCAGGACGGGCGGGCGGTCGACCAGCTGCGGCAGGTCAGCTTCACGCGTGACTACACCGTGATGGCGCCCGGGTCGGTGCTGGTGACCTTCGGGCAGACCAAAGTGCTCTGCACCGCGTCGGTGGAGGAGCGGGTGCCGCCCTGGATGCGGGGCACGGGCCGCGGCTGGGTCACCGCCGAGTACTCCATGCTCCCCGGCTCGACGCCCGAGCGGGCGTCACGCGAGGCGGCCAAGGGCAAGCAGTCGGGGCGGACCCAGGAGATCCAGCGGCTCATCGCCCGCTCGCTGCGGGCGGTGTGCGACCTGGTGACGCTGGGCGAGGTGCAGATCACCGTGGACTGCGACGCGCTGCAGGCCGACGGCGGCACCCGCACCGCCTCCATCTGCGGGGCCTACGTCGCGTTGCACGACGCCTGCACCCGGCTGGTGCAGGCCGGGACGATCAGCACACACCCGCTGACGGACTCGGTCGCCGCCGTCTCGGTCGGCATCGTCGACGGCGTGCCGATGCTCGACCTGCCCTACACCGAGGACTCCCGGGCCGAGGTCGACATGAACGTCGTCATGACCGGCGCCGGCCGCTTCGTCGAGGTGCAGGGCACGGCGGAGGGGATCGCTTTCACCAGGAGCGAGCTCGACACGCTGCTCGGACTGGCCGAGGACGGCATCAAGGAGCTGACGGCCCTGCAGGCCGCCGTGCTGGCCGAGGCCCCGCCGCGCCGGTGAGCGGGCCGGACGGGCGGGCGCCGAAGCGGCTCGTGCTGGCCTCGGCCAACCCCGACAAGGTCAAGGAGATCGTCGCCGTGTTGTCGGCCGCCCTGCCGGTCGAGCTGCTGCCGCGGCCAGACGGGGTCCCCGACGTGGTGGAGGACGCCGACACCCTGGTGGGCAACGCCCGCTTGAAGGCGCGCGCGCTGGTTGAGGCCACGGGGATGGCGGCCGTGGCCGACGACACCGGCCTGGAGGTGGACGCGTTGGGCGGCGCGCCGGGGGTCTACTCGGCCCGCTACGCCGGTGCGGACGCGACCTACGCCGACAACTTGGCCGCGTTGCTACGCGCGCTCGCCGCGGTGGAGGGGGGCGGTGCCGATCGCCGGGCGCGCTTCAGGACGGTCGCGTTGGTGGCGTACCCCGACGGCACGGAGGTCTGGGCCGAGGGCGTGCTCCCCGGGACGATCGCGAGCGCCCCCCGGGGGGCCAACGGCTTCGGCTACGACCCGGTGTTCGTGCCCGAGGGCGGCGACGGGCGGACTTTCGCCGAGATGCCGCCGGCGGAGAAGGACGCGATCTCCCATCGCGGCCGTGCCTTCCGGGCGCTTGGCGCGGCGCTGGCGGAGGCGCCGTAGGCGTTCGGGGGGCTGCCGCGGGCCGGCCTCAGCCGGCGAGGAGCGTTGCCGCGAGCTCCCGGTACCCGTCCAGCGGGAATTCCTGCCGGCCGGAGACGACCTGGAGGCAGACGTGGTCAGCGCCCGCGTCCTGGTGGGCGCGCACCGCCGCCGCCACCGTCTCGGCGCTACCCCACGGGATGACGGCGTCGATCAGCCGGTCGCTCCCGCCGCCGTCGATGTCGTCGTCGCCGAAGCCGAACGTGCGCAGGTTCTGCGTGTAATTGGGGAGGCCGAGGTAGGTGCCGGCGTAGAGCCGGGCCAGCTCCCTCGCCCGGATCGGGTCCGTCTCGAGGACCACTGCGACCTCGGGCGCCAGCAGCGGACCGGGGCCGAGGATTTCCCGGGCGCGCGCCGTGTGCTCGAGTGGGACGAAATACGGGTGGGCGCCGGCGGCGCGGGCGGCCGCCAGCTCCAGCATGCGCGGCCCGAGGGCAGCCAGCACCCGCCGTGCGGGTGGGACCGGTGTGGTCAGCGCGTCGAGGGCGTCGAGGTAGGCCACCATCTTCGAGTAGGGCCGCGTGTAGTCGGCCACGACCGGGCCGTGGCTGGTGCCGACACCGAGGAGGAAGCGCCCCGGAAACGCGGCCTCGAGGGCGGCCACGGCCGGCCCGACGTCTTCGGGTGCCCCCGCCCAGATGCTGACGATGCCGCTGGCGACCGCGACGTGACTCGTGGCGGCGAGCAGGCGCTCGAAGTGCGGCGACAGGCCGGCGTCGAAGCGCCCCGACGACCACAGGGCCCCGTAGCCGAGCGACTCGAGCTCGGCTGCGACGCTGCGGTCCGGATCCACCGGATGGCGCCACGAGCCGCTCCACCACACACCGACGCGACCGAGATCCACCGTCGCACCGTACCTGCTGGCTCCGTGCGTCAGTCGAGATGCAGGAGGCGCGCGGCCGTCCCGCCGAGATTCGCCTGGGCCGCCGCGTCGGGGAGTGGCAGGTCCCGGGCGGCGGCCATGGCCCGCTCCGTCGAGAGGAAAGGGTGGTCCGACGCGAAGAGGAGCGGCAGCTGCTGCAGCGTGGAGGCGGCCGAAAGATCGCCGCCGGGCAGCACGGGGATGCCCTCGTTGCCGGGCTGGCCCATGAAGGCCGCGGCGGCCCTGCCGGTGAGCGGGTTGACCCAGAGGTCGACGACCGTCACACCGGGTCGGCGGCGCCGGCCGGCGCCGCGTCCGGCCCGGCGGCCTGCACCGCGTCCGGCCCGGCGGCCGGCGCCGCGTCCGGCCCGGCGGACTGCACCACGTCCGGCCCGGCGGCTTGCGCCTTGGCCGCGGCCTTCGCCTTGGCAGCGCGCAGGTAGCCCACGCCCATTGTGAGCGACTCCTTGATCAGCCGGTCGTTGTCCTTGGAGATGAACGTGTGCACGCGCTTCTCGAGCAGGGCCCGGAGGATCGGGTTGAAGGCGTGGTACGTCTCGGAGAAGTGCACCCGGGTCGTGCCGTTGCCGACGTCCTCGAGCCGGGTCCGCCCCTCGGCCTCGGAGAACAGCGGGCGCCCGACGGCGTTGTACTTCCACGAGACGTTGGGCGTGACCTCGGTCAGCCACTCCCAGGACTGGCCCTTGCCGCCGGTCAGGAGGTAACGGGGCACGCGGAACGTGCAGTGCCGCACCAGGCCTTCGCCGACGGCATCGCCCGGATGGAGGATGTCGATGGTCACGTCCCCCGTCTCGGTGTGGGGGATACGGGCCCAGAAGAGCTGCCAGAGCTCGTCCACGCTGGCCTCGATGTCGACGTAGTGGTGGTGCTCCTGCACCGGCTCACCCTATCCGCGCACCTGACCATGGCGTCTGGTGCTGCCGGGTGATCGCAGTAGGATCACGAACCCGTCGCTGCCCTACGACGGCTGACGCGGCAGGACCGAACGACGGAAGTGACCGCTCTCCTGCGACGGGGTCGGTCGTTGCGTCAGATGGGGTCGTCGGATAGCTTCGAGCGGCAGACCCGGACGCTTAGAGCGGCGAGGAATGGACGCAATGAACGAAGGCTCGGTGCCTGGCCCGACCGAGGCTCTCGGTCGTGTCGGTTCGGCGGCCAACTCAGCATCGGTCGAGGCTCCCGGTGGAACGGCTGGCGACGTGCTGGTCGAAGGCGAGGGGTACCGCGAGGGGTACCGCGAGGTGGCGGCGATCGCGGAGGGCATCGCTCCCACCCAGGACGAGACGGCCGATGCCGACGACGCAAAGGCCCAGCCGGTACGGTCACCGTTCGCTGACCTTGGCCGACGTCTCGTCGCGGCCGGCGTGCCGCGCATCGTGGCCACGGCCACCGGGGTCTTCGCGGTGCGAGTAGTGGTCATTTTGGCGACCGCCGCATTCGCCGTGCACACGCTCGGTGACGTGTCCACGTTCGGGACGGCTCTCAGTCCGGGGACTCACTCGATCATCTTGAGCCTGTTCCACTGGGACAGCGTGGAATACCTGCAAGTTACTGTGCACGGTTACGTCAGCAGCGACCCGGCGCAGGCCGCCTACTTTCCCCTGTACCCCTTGATGGTGCGCTGGCTGCACGACCTCATCGGGGTGAGCTATCCCCATGCGGCGCTCGCCATCTCGTGGACAGCGACGTACCTGCTGGCGGTGACTACCTGCTACTTGGCCCGCAACTGCCTTGGCTTCCGGAACTGGTCGCGCGTGACGGTGCTGTTGTTGTGGGCCCCCGCTTCGTTCTTCTTCTTCTCGGGTTACCCCGAGTCCTGCGAGGCCCTCCTCCTCACGGTGGTGCTGATTCTGGTGTTCCGGCAACAGTTCGTGTGGGCAGCGTTGGTGTGCGGGGTGGCATCCGCACTGGCACCTGATGGCGCGTTTTTCGTGTTGCCCGTAATCGTGGGAATGGTCCAGTGCCCCCCGCGAGGCCGGAGGTGGACGACGGTTCTCGCGGTGGCCGCCCTGAGCGAAATCGGGATCATCGTCTATTCCCTGTACCTGCGCAGTGTCTATGGCTCGGTATTGGCGTTCGTGCACGCCGAGAAATACTGGAACCGCCAGCTGACGTACCCGTTCCACGGCCTCGTCTGGACCTTCAACCGCATGCTGCACCACCAGGTGCTGGGCAACCCCCCCCAGAACGGCAACTGGGTCGCCACGTACACCATCGACAACATCGTCACCGTGGTCGCAACCGTGGCGCTCGTGTACCTGCTGGTGAAGGTGGGCTGGCGCGACCTCTGGCGCTCGCCGTTGCTCCCGAGCCTGGCCTTGGCGGCCGTAGCCCTCTTGTTCAACGTCAGCGACGCCACCGGTGGCGGCGTGACGTCCGAGGCGCTGGCCCGGCACCTCGGCGTGCTCGTGCCGCTCTTCTTCGCCGGCGCGTACCTGCGTCGTAGCGAGACCTACTCATCAATTCTCGCGGGCTCCGTCGTCATGGGCACCATGGCGCAGATCCTCTTCTGCTCGGGGTTGTGGTTCACCTAACTGGCGTCGCTGCTTGATTCATCGGCGCTCTGGGGTCGCTCTGGTTGGGCCAGCGGTTGCGGAGACGGCGCAGCACCGCCCGATATGGTCGGTGGCGTGCCCGTGTCAGGACGCCGGTCGAGGTGCAGGTGAAGCTGGCGTACGTCGTGCCGCGGTATGGGGTCGAGGTCGTCGGCGGCGCCGAGACCGGGGCGCGCATGTTGGCCGAGCACCTGGTTGCAGACCGGGGATGGGACGTCGAGGTGCTCACGACCTGCGCCCGAGACGCCATCACCTGGGACGACGAGCTCGCAGCCGGAAGCACGGTCGTCAACGGCGTCCGCGTGCACCGCGTGGAGTCCGAGGCCGGGCGGGATCCGCGGTTCCACCCGCTGTGGGGCCGTCTGCGCGAGGACCCGGCATCGGCCTCGGCCGGGGACATGGAGCGGTGGATCGACCTGCAGGGGCCGCGCTCACCTGCGCTGCTCGACCAGGTGGTGTCCAGCGACGCCGACGTGCTGGCGTTCTACCCCTACCTGTACTACCCGAGCGTGCGCGGGCTGCCCCTGGTGGCGAAGCGCGCCGTCATGCATCCAGCGGCTCACGAGGAGCCGGCCCTGCACCTCCCCGTCTTCGACGAGCTGTTCGCGCGCTGCCGCGGCTTCGTATTCCAGACCCGGAGCGAGCGCCGTTTGGTACAAACGCGGTTCGAGGTGGCGGCGACGCCGCAGGTCCTCGTCGGTCTGGGCGTGCAGGAGGAGACGTCCGGCGATGGCGACGCGGTCCGCCAGGCCTTCGGTCTGCAAGACGCGCCGTACCTGATCTGCATCGGCCGGGTTGACGAGCAGAAGGGCACGACGATGCTGTCCCGGTTCTTCCGCGCCTACAAGCAGCGTCACGGAGGGCACCTGCGCCTCGTCTTGGTGGGCCAAGTGGTCGACCAACCCGAGCCAGACAACGACGTCGTCGTGACCGGCATGGTCGACGACGCCACGAAATGGGAGCTGTTGCGAGGTGCACGCGCCCTGGTGTCCCCGTCCCCCTTCGAGGCATTCTCCCTCGCCGTCGTCGAGGCCTTCACCGCCGGGGTGCCGGTGTTGGTCAATGCCGTGTGTGGCGCCACGCGGGAACATTGCGAGCACTCGGGCGGCGGTCTGTGGTTCGGCGGTTTCGAAGAGTTCGAGGCGGGCGTCGGGCTCCTGACGACGGACGAGGCGGTGCGCGAAAAGATGCGCCGCAACGGCCGCCACTACGTGGAGACGAATTACACGTGGCCGGTGATCCTGGAGCGCTACTGCGGCTTCCTCGAACGCTGCGCCGGCGGGGGTGGTGTGACCGCAGCGGGGAACGGCACCCCGTAGCGATCGAGATGGGCCTTCTCCGAGAGCGGCCGGCGCCGGGGCGGACCGAGCGGAGCGGGGAGATGGCCCAGCGGGACGACGGCCACGGGCACGACCTCGGGGGGCAGGCCCAGCAGGCCGCCCAGCTCGTCGCCGCCGAGGACGGGCAGCGTCGTAAGCGTCGATCCGATCCCGAGGGCGTGGGCGGCCAGCAGCAGGTTCTGCACCGCCGGGAAGATCGAGGCGTCCATGGCCTTGGGGTGGGTCAGCCGGATGTCGCCGCCCACCACCACGAGCACCGGCGCGCCGGCGACGCCGCCCGTGGCGCCGTGGTCGATGTCGCGCAGGAACGCGGGGGAGAGGCGTTGCTCTTCGAAGGCCTTGGCGCCGCCCTCCCACAGGCGCGCCGTGAGCGCGCCGATGGCCGCACGCAGCGCGGCGTCGCGCACGACGACGAAGACGAACGGCTGGCTGTTCTCTGCGCTCGGCGCGTGGGTCGCCGCGGTCAGGATCCGGGCGACCGTCGCGTCGTCCACGTCGTCGGGGAGGAACGAACGGGCCGCCCGCTGGGTGTGCACCACCGCGAAGAAGTCGGACGGGTCTCGGACGGGGTCTCGGACGGGGTCTCGGGCGGGTTCACGGCAGGGCGATGGTACCGACCCGGTGGGCCGCGCCGCTGTTGCGGGCGCGGATTGGGCGCCGCCGAGGCGACCCCGCTACCTTGGGCGCTGCACCGGCCCGGGCCGGTGCCCGCCACGCGCAGGGGTGGGGGTATCGGCGGCGGAGGGGGACAGGAGGCAGACGGTGGCAGACAGTGCCGCAACGCAGGAAGACGTGCTCAAGGGGATCATCGGGCAACCGACCGGCAAGTCCAAGGTGGTCGTCGAACGGGGGCCGGTGCAGCACTTCGCCGACGCCCTCTTCAGCTCGAGCCCGATCTACCACAGCCCCGAGGCCGCCCGGCAGGCCGGCTTCGACAACATCCCGGCGCCGCTGACGTGGCCCTTCGCCATGGAGTTCTCGGGCAAGTTCGACGAGATCCAGCCGACAGACGTGCCCAAGGGGAACCCTCTCATGACCGCCATGGGGCCGCTGATGGCCAAGGGCGGCCTGATCCTCCACGGCGAGCAGGAGTTCCTCTACCACCGACCGGTCCAGGTGGGCGACGTGCTCGTCAGCGAGGGCAAGATCACCGACGCGTACCAGAAGGAGTCAAAAGGTCGGACGATGACCTTCATCTGCTCGGAGACGAATTGGAGCGACGAGAAGACGGGCGAGCCGGTGGTGACGGCGCGCTTCAACCTGATCCACCGGGCCTAGCAATCGACGGGGAGGTCGAGACGATGGGAGAGAAGAAGCTGTCCTTCGAGGACGTGCAGGTGGGAGACGAGGCGCCGGTGATCACGCACACGCTGACCCGGACCGACCTGGTGAAGTACGCCGGCGCGTCGGGGGACTTCAACCCGATGCACCATGACGAGGTGGCGGCCCAGAAGGCCGGGCAACCGAGCGTGTTCGGCCACGGCATGTTCTCCATGGGCCTGCTGGGTACGGCGCTGACGGACTACGTCGGTGTGGGCAACGTCACGCGCTACCAGGTCCGCTTCGCGCGCCAGACGTGGCCCGACGAGGTCCTCTCGTCCAAGATCGTCGTCAGCGCCAAGCGCGAAGAAGACGGCAGGAAGCTGGTGGACATGACGGTGACGCTGTCCAACGGCGAGGGTGAGGACAAGCTGGTGGGCGAGGCCACCGCCGCCCTGCCATAGCCTGGGCGCCAGACGAGGGGAGGATCCCGGTCATGGGCGCAGACATGTTGGCGCAGGCGTTCGCTTCGACCGCCGGCGTGCTTGCTGAGGTCGACGCCCAGCAGCTGGACGGTGCGACCCCCTGTGCGTCGTGGCAGGTGCGCGAGGTGATCAACCACCTTGTCGGCGGGACGATCTACTTTGCCGAGACGGCCGAGAACGGTGTTGCGCCGACCGGGGGAGAGGTCACCGACTTCTCCGCGGGGGACTTCGTGACCGAGTTCAACAAGGGTGCGGCGCGCGCCGTGAAGGCGTTCGAGGCCGACGGCGCCATGGACAAGACCATGCGGCTCCCCTTCGCCGAGCTCCCCGGTGGGGTCTTCGTCAACATCGCGACAATTGACACCTTCACCCACGGCTGGGACCTGGCCAAGGCCACCGGCCAGTCGACCGATCTCGACCCCGAGCTGGCGACGCAATTGCTGGCCTTCGCCCAGGGCTTCCTGTCGGACGCGCTGCGTGGACCCGACGGCACGGCGCCCTTCGGGGCCCCGGTGGCGACACCGCCGGGGGCCAGCCCGGCCGACGAGCTGGCGGCGTTCCTGGGCCGCCAGGCCTGACCGCGGCGCACCTGGAAGAGGTGATGCCCGGCAGCGAGGAAGAGCCGGTGGCCGCCGGCGTGCCGACCATGAGGGGGGCGGATTCCGCCAGGGGGCCGGGTGATGTCCGGGGACTCTCAACCATCCTGCTTATAGTTGAAACATCCCCGCCACCCCCCGGGTTTTCCGCCCGGGTCCGGAGCGACTACGCCGCCCCCTCGAAGCTGAGCGGCAGCACCGCCGGGCCCCAGATGCCGAAGGTCGAGGGCTTCCACTCCACCTCGCCGGCGCGGGCCAGCCGGGGCATGCGCCGGGCCAGCAGCGGGAGGGCCTCCTGCAGCTCGGCCCGGGCCAGAGCGGCGCCCATGCAGAAATGGATGCCCGAACCGAACGTCATCTGCGCCGTCGTGCGCTCCCGGGTGATATCGAAGATGTCCGGATCGTCGAAGGCCTCCGGGTCGTGGTTGGCCCCGGCCAGCGAGGTGGCCACCAAGGTCCCCTGCGGGAACAACACGTCGCGGTAGACAACGTCCTCGGCGGCGAAGCGGGCCGTGCCGCGGACAGCCCCGAGGTAGCGCATCGACTCCTCCACGGCCCTGCCGGCCAGTTCCGGCCGCTCGGCCAACATCGCCCACTGGTCGGGGTGCTCGGTGAAGAGCGCCACCGAGCAGGCCAGCTGGTTGCGGGTGGTGTCGGTCCCCGCCATGAGCACCGCCTGCGCCAGCATCGCCAACTCGTCGGTCGAGAGCCGGTCGCCCTCCTGCTCGATGGCAATGAGGTCGCTGAGCAGGTCGTCGCGGGGGTCGGCCCGGCGGGCCGTGATCATGGCGCTCACGTAGGCGGTGAGATCCTCGCCTGCCCGCTCGATCAAGGGCAGGTCCTCGGCCAGGTTGTTGTTGAAGATGCGAAAGATGTCGGTGGCCCAAGCCGAGAACAGCTTCCAGTCCTCGGGCGGCGCGCCGAGCAGCTCGCAGATGATCGGGATCGGGTAGGGCTCGCACACGTCCGCCACGAGCTCGCACTCGCCCCGACCGACGACGCGCTCCACGAGCTCGCCCACCACCCTGCGCATGGTGGGGCGCAGCCGGTTGGCCGATGCGGGCGTGAAGGCCGGAGCCACCAGCCGGCGCAGGCGAGCGTGGCCGTCGCCCTCCATGGTGAGGATCGACTCGCCGCGGCGGTCGCGTGCATCCGAGCCCTGGAGCTCTGGTGCCTGCTCGATCATGGAGAGCGCTGAGTGGAAGCGCTGGTCGCGCAGGATAGCGGTGACGTCCTGCAGGCGGGTCACCGAGTAACCCAGCTCGGAGCGGGCCAGCCAGTGGACAGCGCGCGCCGCCGCGATGGCGTCGATGGCCTCGCGGCGCTCCAACCCGACGGTGTCGAGGAAGGGCAATTCCAGGTCCGAGACCAACTGTGGCATGGGCTAGGTGTCCCCGGGGTCCGGCTTCAGTCCCGGGTGGCGTTGCGCCAACAGCGACACCAGCAGCGACTTGGGCGCCAGGTGGGCCAGCCCGGCCGCGGCGCGGTTCACCATGCCGGGGATCACGACGGCGCGGCCTGCGGCGAGACCCTCGACGGCCGCCGTGGCCACGTCACCCACCGGGACCCACATGAACTTGGGCAGTGACTCGCCCGCCTCCTCGTCGGTCATGCCCGCTGCCTCCGCGAAGCCCGTCTCCACCGGGCCGGGGCACAGCGTGGTGACGCTGACGCCCGTGCCGCGCAGCTCGGCGCCGAGGGCGCGCCCGTAAGAGAGCACGAAGGCCTTCGACGCGCCGTAGCCAGCCTGTCCCGGCAACGGCTGGAAGGCTGCGGTCGACGCCGTGTTGAGGACCGCGCCGCGATGCCGCGTGACCATGCCCGGCACGAACAGCGAGCACAGGTCGACGACGGCTTCGACGTTCGTGCGCACCATGGCGAGCTCGGCCGCGCGGTCTGACCGGTACACCGGGCCCATCGTCGTGAAGCCGGCGTTGTTGACGAGGATGTCGGGTGTCAGGCCGAGCCCGGCCAGCTGCGCCGGAAGCTCGCCGCGCGATTCGGCGTCGGTGAGGTCGGCCGCGATCACCTCGGCGCGGACGGAGTGTGCCTGGGCCAGCTCGTCGGCCAGCGCCTTCAACCGGTCCCGGCGACGGGCCACCAGGGTCAGCCCGTGGCCGCGCCGGGCCAGCTCCCGGGCGATCTCGGCGCCGATGCCCGACGAGGCACCGGTCACGACCGCGGTGGTGTTCTCCTTGGGGATGGGCAAGGCCATGGCGAGAGCGTAGGTGACCGCCGCGGTGCGAGGGCCGGGCCGCCCGGGGCGTTCGGATCGCGGCGAGATGAAGTTTGTATGACGGTGACGTCCCCACCTGGGCCATCGTGAATGTCCTGTTCGCGTGGGGTTCACACGGACCGCGTCGAGGCGGATACTGGAGGCAAAGCGAGCGGCAACCGAGCACCCGCCGTTGCCCCGAGTGGAAAGGAGCTGCCGATGCAATCGACAAGCTCGACCGAGGAGGCCGGTCCGCCTCGTTGAGGTTGCGTCACCGATGTCGGTTTCGGTGGCGCTCCAGAGCAGACCGCTTGGCGTGAAGTCCGGCGTATGAACGAGGCCGCGATCGCGCCGGTGCGTGTGCCGGCCGGCCGACAAGGTGGCCCCCGCACCCACTGCGCCGAGGGCTGGAGCCGCGGGCTGCACACAGAAGGAAGAAGCACTACAAGCAAGCACTACAAAAGAACGAGTGAGGACCGGTCCTACAGTGGCCGGTCCTTCTCGCGTCCGGGTGGCGATGGTCGTGCGCACCCGGGTCCCGTCGTGCCATGGTGGGGCATGTCCGGGACGCGTCTGCCGATGTTCCCTCTGTCGGCCGTGCTGTTCCCCCACGCCTCCATGCCGTTGCACGTCTTCGAGCCGCGTTACCGGGAGCTGATGCGGGACTGCCTGGCCGGCGACGGCCGCTTCGGCATCGTGCTCATCGAACGGGGCTCCGAGGTGGGGGGTGGCGACGAGCGCTCGACCTTGGGCACCCGGGGCGTGATCACCAAGTCGGTCGAGCTGCCCGACGGGCGCTGGGTGCTCGAGATCGAGGGGGAGACGCGCATCGAGGTCGACGAGTGGCTTCCCGACGACCCCTATCCGGTGGCGCTGGTGCGCGAGGCGGGGCCGCAGCCCCAGCGGCGGCCGGGGCCGGGGCCGGGGGACGCCGGACCGTTGCTGCGGGGCGCCGGGCAACGCGTGCGCCGGGCCCGGGCCCTCCTGGCCGAACAGGGTGGCGCGCCCCCACTCCCGGCGGAGCTGGCGCTCGACGGCGGTGGGGACATCGAAGTCGCCGCGTGGCAACTGTGCGCGGCCGCCCCGCTCAACGCCTATGACGCACAGCGGCTGCTGGCGGCGGACGGCGCCCCGGAGCGGCTGCGGCTCCTCGCCGAGCTGATGGAGGAACTCGAGCTCGATCTGCACCGCATGCTGCGCGCCGAATGAACGCACGCGGGGTGGGGATGGACGAGCGCGCAGAGCCCCGAGCCGCCGAGAAGCGAGATCCGGAGGGCGCTCCGGGCGCCCCCCGCCGCCGCAACATCCTCTTCATCACCACCGACCAGCAGCGCCACGACAGCCTCGGCTGCAACGGGGGCACGGTGGCCCGCACGCCCGTCGTCGACCGCCTGGCCGCCGAGGGCATCAACTACCGGCGGGCCTACAACCAGAACACGGTCTGCATGCCGGCCCGGTCGACCATGCTGACGGGCCAGTACGTCCGCACCCACGGCGTGGTGGCCAACGGGATCCCGCTCCCCGTCGACGCGCCGTCGGTAGCGCAGTACCTCCACGACGCCGCGGGCTACCGCACCGCGCTGCTGGGCAAGGCGCACTTCGAACCGGGCTTCGACCCGACGAACCAGTGGCAGGAGAACGCCCGCGTGGCCCGGGGCGACACCGGGCCCTGGCGAGGCTTCGAGCGGGCCGAACAGGCCATGCACGCGGCCGCCTGGGGCGACCATCCCATCGCCCACTACGGGCGCTGGCTCAAGAAGAACCATCCCGAGCACCTGCACAGCTTCGCGGGCCTGCTCCAAGCCGAGCCCGGGGGTGACACCGCCGCCCCGGAGACGAAGAACAACCCGATCCCGCGCGAGTGGTACCACACCGACTGGGTGGCCGACCTCACCGTCGATTGGCTGCAGTCGGTCGGACCCGACGAGCCCTGGTTCTGCTGGATGTCGTTCCCCGACCCGCACCATCCGTGGGACCCGCCCGCCTCCGAGCTGGACCGGGTGCCCTGGCGGGACCTCGACCTGCCGCCCGGGCACCCCGGCTCCGACGAGGCGGTCCGCGCCGTCCTGGCCCGCAAGCCTGCTCACTGGCTCGCCTATTGGGAGGGCCGCTTCCCCAACATGGAGGGTGGGCCGGCGTCGTTCGTCCCCTCGCAGCTGACGCATGACCAGATCCGCGAGGTCAACGCCAAGACCCACGTGATGAACGAGCTGATCGACGAGGCTTGCGGCCGGGTGCTGCAGGTGATCGCGCAGCGGGGCTGGCTGGCCGACACCGACGTCATCTTCACCACCGACCATGGCGAGATGCAGGGCGACTTCGGCCTCCTCTACAAGGGCCCGTACCATACCGACGCGCTGATGCGGCTGCCCTTCGTGTGGCGGCCGGCGCCCTCCGCCGGCATCGACCCGGCGGTCGTCGACGACCCGGTCGGGCAGGTCGACCTGGCTCCGACCTTCTGCGCCATCGCCGGTGTCGAACCCGCTCCCTGGATGCAGGGCCGCGCCCTCCCCTTGGCCGACGGCGAGCCCGGGCGCGAGCGCGCCCTGTGCGAGTGGGACAGCCAGTTCCCCGGCTACGGCATGCACCTGCGGTCCGTCTACCGCGACGGTTGGCTGTGCACGGTCTACGAGCCGTCCACCGCGGGGCAGCCCAACGGGTTGGAGGAGGTCTGGGGCGAGGGCGTCCTGCACCCCTGCCCCGTGGTGTACGAACAGTCCGGGACGGGGCCGGGCGGCGTGGCCGTGGCCACCGGGGAGCTCTACGACGTCGACGCCGACCCCTACCAGTACGAGAACCTGTGGGACGACCCGTCCCGACGGGCCCAGCGCGATGACCTCGTGGCCGACCTCTACGCCAGTCTGCCCGCCGAGGTGCGCACGCTCAAGGTGAGGGCGCCGGCCTGACCGTCGGGGCGGCTGCGCCGGGCGTGGCCCGCTCGATCGCCGGCCAGCCGCTGGTCTGGGCGCGCCGCGCGTGCTCGGCGGCATGCCCACCGCGGAGCCCGAAGAGCCGCTTGGCCAGGAGCAGGTAGATCACGACGGCGAGGTTGATGACGAGGGCGATGAGCTTGAACACGCTCACGCCGTTGGTGAGCTCGTACACCTCGAAGGGCACGAGCGCGGTTGTGGCGACGAACGTGAGGTACTCGGCCCACCGTTTGTTGAACCACAGCCCCACCCCCTCGACCGCCTCCAGCGCGGCGAAGGCCAGGAGCACGAGCCCCAGGATCCGCAGGTGCGACGGGGAGTACTTGAAGGCCCGGCCGAGGTAGCCGAGGACACCGCGCGCCTGGGAGGCTCCGGGCGCACCACCGGCCAGGTCGTTCATGATGTTCTGGTAGTCGTGATGGAGCGCCTGGTTGTGCGCGGCGAAGGTGAACAGCGCGACGGCCAGACCGGCGAGGACGATGACGTGGAGGGCGCGGTCGAACGCGATGAGGCGCAGCACGTAGCGGTCGCGCAGGGCCGCCCCGCGCAGGGGCAGCACGATCTCGTCCCTCGGCTCGACCCGGTCGCGATCCGGGTGCTCGGGCGCCGCTCGCCCGACCCAGGCGTCGCAGCGCAGGCAGCGGTGCCAGCGCACCGCGCCGTCCTGGCGCACCACCAGCGCATCGTCGGGAGTGATCGTGGCGGCGTCCGTCCCGATCAGGACGTGACCCGACCACGCACAGGTCAGGAGCTCGTAGCGGTTGGAGGGTCGACGGCGTCCCGGCACGGCGTCAGGTTAAGCGAGGGACCAGGGAATTCTCTGTGGAGTCGTTCCCGCCCACCGGATCTCCGCGCTTCAGACGAGTCCGGGCAGCACCGCGTCGAGGAAGCGCTGCGGTGCCTCCACCATGGGGTAGTGGCCCACCCCGTCGAGCCGGACCGCCGTGGCGTCCGGTCGGGCCGCCAGCAGCGTGTCCACCATGGAGGGGACGGCGATCGGGTCGTCGAGGCCCCACACGATGTGGAGCGGCGAGGAGTCGCGCTCGATAGCCCCGGTGAAGCGCCGCTCGTTGGCCCGCCGCTCCTCGATGTAGCGGATCAACCTGGGAAGCATCAGATGGCCACCGTCGTGGACCACCTGGGCCGCCGCCGCGGGCACCGGGTCCTCGGGCCAGCCGGCCGGGACGGGCGGCGTCTGCGTGCTGAACGTCTCGCGCAGGCTCCGCGTGATGGAGTCGGCGTCGATCGGGATCCCCGGGGGGAGGATCTCGTCGGGCAGTCCGAGCAGGAGCTGCTGGCCGTTGGTCAGCTGGGCCTGCTCGATGTAGATGCTCCCGTTGGTGACCACGCGCCGCGTGACGTCGACCGCCCAGGAGCCCTCGGCACGCCGGGCGAGCAGCTCGCCGCCGACGGTGTCGCCCATGTCGTGGGTCAGCAGCGCGAGGCGTTCGATCCCGAGCGCGGCCACGAAGGCGCCGGCGACGTCGGCCTGCAGCGCCATGGAGTAGGCCCGATCGGGCTTGGACGACAACCCGTACCCGACCATGTCGAGCAGGAGGACGCGCCGTCCCGCCCGGAGGCCGTCGAGGACGGCGGCGTAGTCGAACGACGACGTCGGGAAGCCGTGCAGGACGAGGAGGGGCGCGTGACGCTCGGGACCGATGGACGGCGCGTCGATGGTGAAGACGCGCTCGTCGCAGAGCGCGCGGTGCGTGCCGATGCCCGCCCAGCCGGTGCCGGTCGTGATCGTCATGTGCCGGCCAGCTTGCTCACGACGGGCGCCAGCGTCTCCCAGGCATCGGACTCGATCGACCAGTAGGAGATCCCGTACTCGGCCCGGCGCCACTCGAGCTCCTCGGCCATCTCGTCGAGCGTTCCCGCCAGCGCCAGCGGGACATGCAACGCGTCGGCCGGATCGATGCCGAAGGCCGGGGCCATCTGGCGGGCGAGTCCTTCGGCGTCGTCGGTCACCATGACGAAGCCGATCAGGGAGTTGAGCTCGAGCTCGTCGAAGCGGCCGCCGGCCGCCTCCTTCACCCAGGCGACTTTCGTGCGGGTCCGTTCCGGCGTGGCATCGGCTGCCGTCTCGGCCCCCCCGGTCCCGTCGCGCAGGTTGACGTTGATGCTCACGATGTCGGCGTGCCGCGCGGCGAAGGACAGGACCCGCTTGCCCCCGCCGCCGATGATCAGCGGGGGACCGGGCTGTTGCACCGGTCGGGGGGTGAGGGTGTGCCCCAGCACCTCGTAGTGCTCACCGTGGAAATTGAAGGGCCCGTCGGTGCGCAAGAGCCCCTGGACGACCTTCACCGCTTCCTCGAAGCGCGCCACCCGTACCGCCGGGTGGTCGTAGGCCAGCCCGGCCTCGTCGTAGTCGGTGCGCATCCAGCCGGCGCCGAGGCTCACTTCGAAGCGCCCGCCGCTCAGCACGTCGAGGGTGGCCGCCTCCTTGGCCAACACGAAGGGATGCCGGTAGTCGTTGCCGAAGACCAGTGAGCCCATGCGAAGCGTCGTCGTCGCGGCCGCCACCGCCGCCAGTGCGGGCACCGGGGCGAGTTGGTCGCCGAAGTGGTCGGGCATGAGCAGGGCGCTGTAGCCGAGGTCCTCTGCCTTGCGGGCTTGCTCGGCCCAGGAGCGGGCGGAACCGTCGGGCGCCTTGCTCAGCTGCGCGGCAAAACGGAACTTTCGGTCGTGTGCCATGGTGCCATCGTGCCCCACAACGGGCGAGCGATGCACCGCCGGGCTGGTGAGGCCTACAAGAAGCTGAAGGCGGGCACCCCGGAGCTGACGCCCTTGAAGAGGTCGCCCTTGGCGGCGACCAGCTGCTCGGGCGACCAGGCGGCGTCGCGCGTCAGCTGGCCGACCGGCTTGAACGCGCTCACGGCGTAGATGTTGCCGCCGAAGACGATGAGGATCTGGCCGGTGACGTCGGCCGAGGCGGGGGCGGCCAGGAAGGCCACCACGTTGGCGATGTTCTTGGGGTCCCAGGCGTCGAAGCCGCCTTCCCCGGCGCTCATGCCGTCGCCGCCGAAGAGGGTCTCGGTCATCCGGGTGCGGGCCCGGGGCGCGATGGCGTTGGAGGTGACGCCGTAGCGGCCGAGCTCGCGCGCCTCGACCCAGGTGAGCGCAGCGATTCCCGCCTTGGCGGCCGCGTAGTTGGCCTGCCCGGCGTTGCCGTACAGGCCGGCCTCCGATGAGGTGTTGATGATGCGGCCCGTGACGTCCTCGCCCGCCTTGGCGCGGTTGCGCCAGTAGACGGCGGCGTGGTGGGTGGCCGCGAAGTGCCCTTTGAGGTGGACCCGGATCACGTCGTCCCAGTCCGACTCGTCCATGTTGAAGGACATCTTGTCCCGGAGGATCCCGGCGTTGTTCACGAGGATGTCGAGCGAGCCGAACGTGTCGATCGCCTGCTCCACGACGCTCTTGCCGCCGGCCCATGAGCTGATGTCGTCGCCGTTGACCGCGGCTTCGCCGCCCTGCTCCTTGATCAGGGCCACGACCTCCTCGGCGGGGTGCGCGTCCTGCGAGCTCTCGCCGTGCAGCCCGGCACCGACATCGTTCACGACGACCCGTGCGCCCTCGCCCGCGAGCACCAGCGCTTCTTCTCGCCCGATGCCTCGTCCCGCGCCGGTGACGACCGCCACCTTGCCGTCGAGCAGTCCCATGGTGATGCCTCCCTGTGCCGGTCAACGCGCCGAGCACGGCCGTCCCTGAGCGGGAGGGTCCCCGGGCGGGGTCGCGGCCGCCGCGACGCGCCAGCAGTGTGGCCGATGGCCTCGCTCAGGGGCAAAACCGGGACAGCATCTCGGCGGTGACCAGGCGGATCAGACCGGCAGTCTCGCCGCGCGCCCGGGCCCGGCCGAAGCGGGCGGTCAGGCTCACCACCTCGAGGCCCGGGGGAGGCGAAGCGAGCAGCGGCGCGTCGGCGCCGCCGGCGATGCACAGGACCGGCACGGGCGCCGCCGGGGCCCGGCTGGTCCGGGCCAGTGCGAGGACACCGCCCGGCACCTTCCCGTGGAAGGACGGCGGGTCGAGGTGGCCCTCGCCGGTGACCACCAGGTCGGCCCGTCGGAGACGGCCCGCCAAGCCGACCAGCCCGGCCACGAAGTCGAACCCCTGCTCGATGTGGGCCCCCAGCGCGACCAAGCCGCCCGCCAGCCCGCCGGCGGCGCCGGCGCCCGGGAGATCGCTGACATCGATGCCGGTCTCCTTTCGGTAGCGGGCCGCCACGGCGGCCAGGCGCCGCCCGAGGGTCGCGACTTGCGCCGGCGTGGCGCCCTTCTGCGGCCCGAAGACGGTGGCGGCGTCGGTGAACCGCGTCATCACGTCGGCTGCCACCACGAGGTCGACGCCTCCCAACGAGGCCGGCGGCCCCACGGCCTCGTACGCGCCCAGGCCCCCGTCGGTCGTCGCCGACCCGCCGCAACCGATCACGATGCGTCCGGCCCCCGCGTCGCGGGCGGCGAGCAGGAGCTGGCCGACGCCGGTCGTGCCGGCGCGCACCGCGTCGTCGCCCTGCGGGCGGGGCAGGAGCGCACGCCCAGCCGCCCGTGACATCTCGACGACGGCGGTCAGAAGCGCCGTCGTCGCCCGTCGGTCCCAGCATGCGCCACTCGGCCTCGACCGGGGCGCCCAGCGGGCCCGTCACGATGGTGGTGTGCCGGGTGCCGCCGAGCGCGTCCAGCAGTCCCTCCCCGCCGTCGGACATGGGCACTTCGTCGGCCGTCCAGCCGGCCGCGCGTGCCGCTCCGGCCGCAGCAGCGGCCGCCGCGGCGGCGGACAAGGTCCCCCGGAATTTGTCCGGCGCGGCGACGAGGTGCGGCACGCGGATGAAGCTACCGGCTGGGCTCTCGGGGAAGGGGGGTGCGGGCGAGGGTGCGGGCGAGAGGACTCGAACCTCCACCCCCTGTCGGGGACCGGGACCTAAACCCGGCGCGTCTGCCAATTCCGCCACGCCCGCAGCGGCCCCGTCGTGCGGGTGAACAGGGAGTGTACGGCGGTGTGCCGACGGGTGCCCCCTCCGCCCACTAGCCTCGTGGCCATGCCAAATGCATCCGACACCCCCCGAATCACGGCCGCAGGGGCCGAAATGGAGTCCGCCGGGCGGGTCTTCCAAGAGCTGCTGAAGGAGCGCATCGTCTTCATCGGGAGCGCGATCGACCAGGTGACGGCCAACCTGGTCTGCGCCCAGCTCGTGCTCCTCGAGGCCGAGAACCCCGAGAGGGACATCTCCCTCTACATCAACTCGCCGGGTGGCTCCGTCACCGACGGCCTGGCCATCTACGACACCATGCAGTACGTCCGGCCGGACGTCTCGACCATCTGCGTCGGGTTGGCGGCCAGCATGGGGCAATTCCTGCTCTGTGCCGGTGCCCCGGGCAAGCGCTACGCCCTGCCCCACTCGCGGATCCTGATGCACCAGCCCTCGGGGTCCATGCAGGGGCAAGCCGCCGACATCGCCATCCAGGCCGAGCAGATCATCTACCTCAAGCGGATGATGGCCGAGCGCATCGCCTTCCACACCGGGCAGACGCTCGAGCGCATCGAGACCGACTCGGACCGCGACCGCTGGTTCACGGCGGACGAGGCCTGCGAGTACGGCTTCATCGACAAGGTGATCGACCGCTCGACGGCCACGGCGGCAGCAGGGAACAAATAGACGTGGCTTTGGACGTCCCGGCCGCATCGTCGGGCGCAGATCCGAAAGTCGACGCGGCCGTCGAGCGCAGGGTGGCGGACCGCTCGCCCATGGCGGCCGAGGCGGCGGGCGCCGGCGGGCGCGACGCCCGGCGTGGCTCGGTCACGCGCATCGTCACCCCGACGATCAGCGTGCGCAAGCGCCTGCACGAGATCTGGCTCTCGCGCGAGCTGCTGATCTACCTGGTCCGCACCGAGATCAAGGTCAAGTACAAGAACTCGGCCCTCGGGCTGGTCTGGTCCATGATCGCCCCGGCCATGACGCTGGCCATCTACTTCTTCGTCTTCTCCATCCTCCTGGACAACAGGATGCCGAACTTCGTCATCTACCTCTTCGCCGGGCTGCTGCTGTGGAACCTGTTCTCCCTGGGGGTCCTGACCGGCACGGGCGTCGTCGTGAACAACGCGGGCATCGTGAAGAAGGTCTCGTTCCCCCGGGAGATCCTGGCCCTGGCCGCAGTCGGCTCGGCCTGCGTCTTCTTCTTCTTCCAGTCGATCGTCATGGTGATCTTCATGGTGATCCTGCGGGCGCCCCCCGACGTGGCGTACTTCCCGCTGCTCATCGTGGCCCTGATCGCCGGGGTGATCCTGGCCTCGGCGCTGGCCGTGCTGCTGTCCTCGGTCAACGTGTACCTGCGCGACACGCAGCACCTCATTGAGGTGGTCCTCACGGCCTGGTTCTGGGCCTGCCCGATCGTGTACCCGTACCAGACCGTCGAGGCCAAGCTGGGGCCGCACGGGCTCACGTGGATCTACCTGCTCAACCCGGTCACGCCGCTCGTCCTGGTCTTCCAGCGCTGCCTGTACAACAAGCCGAGTGCGTTCATCAGTGGCGTCTACACCCCGATACTGCCTCAGCACGGGTACCTGTGGTACGCCGTCCTGACCTTCGCCGTGCTCGTCCTCGGGCTGATCCTGTTCCTCGTCGCCCTGGCCACGTTCGGCCGGCTCGAGGGCAATTTCGCCGAGGAGCTCTGATCGCGTGAGCGACTTCGCGGTCGACGTGCGCAACATCTCCAAGCGCTTCCGCCTGGCCCACGGCCAGTACAACTCCTTGAAGGAGCGGCTGATCCACGGCGGGAAGCGCCAGAACGTCGAGGACTTCTGGGCCCTCGACGAGGTTTCCCTCACCGTCCAGCAGGGCGAGACCCTCGGCATTCTCGGCCGCAACGGCTCGGGCAAGTCGACGCTGCTCAAGTGCATCTGCGGCGTGCTCCAACCCACCAAGGGCGAGGTGGCGGTGCGGGGCAAGCTCGCCGGCCTCCTGGAACTGGGGGCGGGCTTCCAACAGGACCTCACCGGCCGGGAGAACATCTACCTGAACGGCTCGCTGCTGGGCATGTCCAAGCGTGAGGTGGACCGTGCCTTCGACGCCATCGTCGATTTCTCCGAATCTGGAGGCCTTCATCGACGGTCCTGTGAAGTTCTATTCCTCGGGCATGGCGGTACGGCTGGGGTTCGCCGTCGCCGTGAACGTGGACCCCGATGTCCTGGTGGTCGACGAGGTGCTGGCCGTCGGTGACGAGCGCTTCCAGCGCAAGTGCCTCGACCGGGTGAACCAGTTCCAGCGGGAGGGCCGCACCATTCTGTTGGTGACGCACGCCGCCGACACCGTGCGGTCCATCTGCGACCGGGGCATCGTGCTCAGCCACGGTCACAAGGTGGCCGAGGGCGAGCCCGGAGAGGTGACCCGCATCTTCCGGGAGCGCCTTATGGCCGAGGGTGCCGGCATGTCGATCGTCGACCCGACCCTCGTCGCCGTCCCGGCGACGCCGGACTCCCTCGCCAGGGGGGCGCTGGCCGACGCTGAGCGGCCCGTCCGGTTCCGCTCCGTCCATCGGGTGTTCTCGGGGGACAACACCGTTCCGTACATGCGCTGCGGCGACGACCTGATCATCAGGGTGGAGTTCGAGGCCCTCCGCGCGATGGACGATGTGGTGTTCTCCCTCGAGATCCGCGACACCGACGGCAACAGCATCATGCGCACCGACACCTCCATCATCGGTACGCAGATCGCCGCCCCCCAGGGCACGAACGTCATGCACTTCGGTGTCGTCCGGATGCCTCTGCTCGACGGCTCGTTCACCTTCGCCCTCGGCATCCAGAGCCGGAGCGGCATCCTCTACGACTGGCAGGAGCACGCCGGGTCGTTCGAAGTGATGAACCCCGGGAAGATGACGGGAGTGCTTCATATGGACGTCCACGCGGCGCTCATCTCGAGCGAGAGCGACCTCGATTCGCCGGCTGCGATGGCGCAGCCAATCTGAACAGGCCGGCGCAGTGAGCGAGACGGAGGCGGCGCTGCCTGAGGACCCGCAGGCCTACGTGGAACGGGTCATGGCCGAGATCGCGGAGGAGGTCCGGCTGCGTCGGGCGTCGGGGGACCTGCCGCCCAAGCTCGAGCGCGAGCTCGACGAGCTCTTCCTGGCCCACTCGCCGGTGGCTGGCCGCGGTGGCGACCTCGGCGACGCGCTGCGGATGGTCGACGCCGCCACCTTCATCGACCCCGTGGTGCCCGTCGAGTCCGAGCGGGCGGCGGGAGCCGTCGTCAAGAAGGGGGTGCGCTCGCTCCTCCTGTGGTACGTCGGGTGGTTGACGCACCAGATGAGCCAGTCGGCGTCCGCCGTCAGCCGCGCTCTGCACATCGTCGACGACCGCCTCCAGAGGCTCGAGCGCGAGATGGAGGGCCAGCGTGTCCCGCCCTCCGGCGTGATCGAGTTCCCCGGCCTGCACCACGAAGGAGCCTGGTGGGTCGAGCCCGCCGTGGCCGCCGTGGCCAAGACGTCGGGACGGATCCTGCATGCCGCCTGCGGTGACGGATGGCTCGTGCGGCGGATTGTCGCCGCCGGTGGCGACGCCTACGGCGTCGATCCCCGCTCCCGCGCCGTCGACGCGGCGGACCTCGGCACCCTGGACCTGCGCGGCGAGTCCGTGGGCGAGCACCTGCGGGCGGTGGCCGCCGCCGGCCTGGGCGGCATCGTGCTGAGCGGCACGGTCGACGGCATGGGCGGAGCGGAGCGCGGCCAGTTGCTCGCCGAGGTCGGGACCCGGCTGGCCCCCGGGGGGACGCTCGTCGTCCACTCGGTGAGCCGGCAGGCCTGGGAGGCCCCCGATGCCCCGCCCCAGGCCGACCTCGCGGCGGGCCGCCCGCTTCGCCCCGAAGCCTGGTGCAGCCTCCTGGAGCAGAGCGGCTTCGAGGTCGTCACCCACCCGGGGCCGACGGGCGCCGACTTCCTCGTCGTCGCGGTCCGGGCCGCCATCACCTCGCCGTACGCGCCAACGGAACGGTGACGGCCGCGGCCGGGAGGCCGGTGGCCGTGCACCAGTTCGTGGCCGCCCTCATCCCGCACGACGCCACGGGGACCCATGCGCTGCTACTGCGCGACGCTCTGCGCGCGGCCGGCTGGCGCTCGGAGATCTTCGCCGAGGCGATCCACGAGGATCTTGCCTCCGAGGCGTTCAAGCACTGGATGTACCCCGAGCATGCGGCGCCGGGCGACGTCGCCATCTACCAGTTCACGACGTCGTCGGCCGTGGCGGGCTACCTGGCCGAGCGCGGGCTGCCCCTGATCCTCGACTTCCACAACTTCACCGGGCCCGAGTACTTCGCCGGTTGGGAGCCGCACAGCGTGGAGCGGGCGGCGGCCGCCGCGGACGAGTTGGCGCTCCTGGCCCCGCGGGCGCTGCTCGGGCTGGCCGACAGCCCGTTCAACGGGGAGGAGTTACGGCGGGCGGGCTGCCGGCGAATCCAGGTCGCCCCGGTGCTGGTCGACTACCGGCGCGTCACCGAAGCCCCGGACCAGCGCGTGGCGGCGGAGCTGGCCCACCTCGGGGCGGGTGGTGGCGCCGATATCCTCTTCGTCGGGCGGGTCGTACCCTCCAAGGCCCAGCACGATCTGGTCAAGGCGTTGTGGGCCTACCGCCGCCTCTACGACCCGAAGGCCCGCCTGCATCTCGTCGGTGGCACGTCGAGCTTCGAGTACAGCAAGGCGTTGCGCGACTTCGTCCACGACCTTGGCCTGTCCGGCGCCGTCCGCCTCCCGGGCGAGGTATCGGACGGGGCGCTGGCGGCGTACTTCGGAGCGGCCGATGTGTACCTCTCGCTGTCCGAGCACGAGGGGTTCGGGGTCCCGCTGGTGGAGGCGATGGTGGCCGGCGTACCCGTCGTCACCCGCGGCGCCGGCGCCGTCGCCGACACCGTGGCCGACGCCGCACTGGTATTGGCCGCCGCCGACCCCTCCTACATCGCCGCGGCGCTGCATCGGGTGTGCACGGACGAGCAGCTCCGCGCCACGCTGATCACCTCGGGGGCGCGTCGGGCGGCTGCGCTCGCCGGCGACGCAGTGGCGGCCGGCATCATTCATGCCGTCGCCGCCGTCGTGGGGGGCCCATGAGCCCGAGGGTGGCGTTCGTCACGCCGCGTTACGGGCCACAGATCATGGGTGGCGCGGAGACGGCGGTGCGCCAGCTGGCCGAGCGCCTGCGCGCCCAGACGGACTGGGAAGCCGAAGTCCACACGACGTGCGCGCTCGACGCCATCACCTGGGACGACGTCCTCGAACCGGGGACCACCGAGGTCAACGGGGTGACCGTGCACCGGTACCCGTCCGCGCACGGTCGCCTGCCGGACTTCTACGGCCTGGACGGGACGATCCGCCTCGCCCCGCGCCGGGCGACGCGGGAACAGGGAAAGCGGTGGGTCGACTACAACGGTCCTGTCTCCCCCCAGCTGGTCGACGCCGTGTGCGAGTCGGACGCCGACGTGGTCGCCTTCTCCCCGTACCTCCACCATCCGATCGTGGCGACGATCGGCAAGGTCCGCGTGCCGGCCGTGTTCCACCCGGCGGCGCACGACGAGCCGGCCCTGTACCTGCCGGTGTTCCGCGGCACCTTCGGGGACGCCGACGCGTTCTGCTTCTACTCGGCGTCCGAGCGCACCCTCGTCGAGCGGATGTACAACGTGGCGGAACGCCCCCAGATCGTGCTCGGCCTCGGGGTGGGTGACGCCGAGGGCGCCGGCCGGCGCGGCGGCGAGCTGTTGGGGTTGGGGGAGCGTCCCTACGTCGTCAGCGTCGGGCGCGTCGACGAGCACAAAGGCTCCAAGATGCTGGCGTCGTACTTCGCCACCTACAAAGAGCGCCACCCCGGACCGCTCGCGCTCGCCCTCGTCGGACCGGTCTCTGTGGAGCTGCCGCCCCACCCCGACATCGTGGTGACGGGCGGAGTGGGCGAGCCCGACAAGTGGGACATCATGCGCGACGCGCTCGTGGCGGTCTCGCCGTCTGCGCTCGAGTCGTTCTCACTGGTCGTGATCGAGGCCTGGGTCGAGCAACTTCCGGTCCTGGTGAACGGCAACTGCGGACCGACGCGGGAGCACTGCGAGCGCTCCGGCGGGGGGCTGTGGTTCACCTCCTACCCGGAATTCGAGGCGGTGCTGGACCGGCTCGTGGCCGACGACCAGCTGCGGGGAGAGCTCGGACGACGCGGGCGCGCCTTCGTCGACCGGCACTTCCGGTGGCCGGTGCTCGTGGCACGCTACGACGAGTTCCTCACCACGGTGGTGGCGCGGGGCAGGAGCTCCCCCGGCTTGTTCTGACGGGCCGGAGGTCAGAACCCGTCCATGCCGACCATGGGCTTGTTCAGGTGCTGCCCGCCCATGGAGCCGCGGAAGGGCGCGTCACCGTAGCTGAAGACCCCACCGTCGGAGGCCACGAACCAGTAGCCCTGGCCGTCACCGGTGGACTGCATCGCCACCACCGGCTGGTTCAGACGAAGGCCGCCCGTCGAGCCGAAGAAGGGCGCCCCGTACGAGAAGATGCCGCCGTCCGAGCCCACGAGCCAGTAGCCGCCCGTCACCGGGTCGGGTGTGATGCCCACGATGGAGCCGTTGAGGTGCAGCGAGCTGGCATCGCCGGCGAAGAAGGCGTCGCCGTAGGAGAAGATCCTCCCGGTCGTGCTCACCTCCCAGTAGCCGAGGCCGTCGGGTGAGGTCGCCATGCCCGCAATGTGTTGGTGCACGACGGTGGCCGCCGAGCCGTAGAAGCCGGCGTCGCCGAAGGAGAAGATCCCGCCGTCGGACGCGACCAGCCAGTACCCTTTGCCGTCTGGGGTGGCCGCCATGCCCACGATCGGTGCGTTGAGCTTGAGAGAGCCGGTCGAGCCGTAGAAGCCGGCATCGCCGAACGTGAACACCCCCCCGTCCGACGCCACCAGCCAGTACCCGCCCCGGCCGGGGACCGCCGCCATGCCCACCACCGGCTTGTTCAAGGTGAGGCCCCCCGTGCTCCCGCAGAAGTCCTGCCCGAAGGCGAAGATCCCGCCGTCGGCGGCGACCGTCACGTACCCGTTCTGCGCCGCCACGGGGCGGTCGCACGTCCCCAGGGGTGAGCCGCCTCCGACGAACCCGCTCAGCGCCGGGTCGTGGTGGAATTGCGGCCACCCGCCGGCCGCGTCGGCATTGGCCGCGCTGGACCCCGCCACCTCGAAGTGCTGGACGATGCCCTGGACATCGCCTCCTCCGATGGCGAAGTACCCGGCGACGGTGATGCCGATCTCATTATCCGCATCGGGCGTCACGAGCGGAGCGTTCTGGAAGCCGTAGACCTGCCCGGCCGGGACCCCGCCGTTGCCGGAGCCGTCATCGACGTCCGCCACCAGCTGTCCGCTGGGGCCGTCGAGGATGAAGAGACCCTGGGTCGTCGGCACGATCACGTCCTGGGCGCCGCTCCCGAGGTTGGCGGTCGTCACTGACCCGATGACCTCCCCCTGGGCGAAGTGATGCTGCCAAATGACGCCCCCCGTGGCGCCATTCAGGGCGTAGACGGACCCCGATCCGTTCTGGTCGTTGGTTCCCTCCACGACGGCCAGTCGACCATTGCCCTGCACATCCGCCAGAGCCGGGCTCCCGTTCGTGAGTCCGTCCAACGTTGCGCTCCACACCTGGTTGCACTTGGTGTCATACACCTTGACGGTGTTCTGGTCGCTCACGCCCGGGTAGAAGCTGCCCGTGCCCGTCGCGCTCCCGTAGCCACCGCCGGCCAGGATCGGACCGACGGCGGGGGACGAGTCGACCTCCTCGTTCGTGTCGGCGCGGCAGATCAGCCCGCCGTGGTCGTTGTAGATCCGGATGTGGCCGCCGTTCGAATAGTGCGTCCCGAAAGCCAAGCCCTGCGACGACGCCCCGCCCACCACGAAGTCGTCCGAACCCGTGCCGTAGAGGTCGCCTGCGGCGGCGGTGGAGAACACGCTGTCGGCGGAGAACTGCGGCCATCCCGCGGCCGGCGCGCCGTTCGCGGTGTTGAGCGCGTAGGTCTCCTGCCCGAGCGAGCCTCCCTCCACCAACGACCCGCCGTCGGCGATCGGCAGCGACGCCTGGACGCCGCCGTCGGAGGCGGTGTCGGTGGGCGGATTGGTGACGACCTGGTTCCAGGTCTCCGTCCCGTTCGGCGCGTACGCGTCGTAACCGCCGTCAACGGGCGAGGCCGCGTTCCCGCTGCCGAAGTAGAGCTCGCCGTTGCCGTTGACCGAGGCGGTCGAGTCGATGGGTGTGCTTTCCGGGACCTCGACCCCGTTGATCCCCGTCGCCGCCATCCCTCCGACGGGATTGCCGCATCCTTGCCCCGAGCCGACGGCGCTGCCCCTCCCGCCGCCCCATCCCGGCGCGACGGAACCGTCCTGGAGGTTGATCCCGTAGAGGTCGCCCTGGCGGTCACCGACTTCCACCGCGGACATGCCACCGTCATGGAATTCCACCGGCGACGCCTCGGCCACACCGCACGGCGCGTCGTCGAGGACGACGCCAGGGGTGCCCACCGTGGGATCCCACGTCTCGGTGAGCGTCAGCGGCGCCGGCGCCGCGGACGCGCGCGGTGGGGAAACCGATCCGGCGGCGACGCATGCTCCTGTCACGGAGACGCCGGCGAGGATGAATCGTGTGGCCAGCCGGCGCGCGTTCGTCACCGTGCCCCGAGGTTGGTTGCCAAGGGTCCGAAGGTAGTCGCTCGTCGCGTGGCAGGGAAGCCGGCTCCAGAACGTCAGGGTCATCGCCGGTAGCATCGGACGCCATGCCCGCAGCTCTTCCCCCAACCGGCGCCGGGGATCACTCGGGTGAGCAGAGCGAGGAGGAAAGGCCCGCGCCGACGGACCAGGCCCGGGCGGCGGCAGCACTGCAGGAGGCCTTCGTGCGGCTGGCACCCCAGGGGAGCGACGCCTGGAACTTCCTGGCGGCCTTCACGCATCTTGGTGACCGCTATGGCCCGTACCAGCCCGGCGCCTCCGCGCTCTCGGACGTACTCGGGTCGTCGGGTCGGGGCGACGCCCGGCGGCCGGGACCGCTCGAACGGCTGCGTCCCCGACGTGATCGCGCCGGACGTGAACCCGACGGCGAGAAGACGGAGCTCGAGGAAGCGATGGGCCACGTGGTCGAGGCCTTCCGTTTCCTGTCCGCGCGCGTCGAGGCGCTCGAGGCGAGGCTCGCGGCCCAGGACCGGCCGGTGGAGGGAGCGGCGTGGCTCGTCCAAGCTCGCGGGTTGGGCGCGTTGGCCGGCCCCGTGGCGGCGCATGTCTTGGCGCGCACCCCGGGCGGTGAGATCGTGCACGCGGACTGCGGAGACGGCGATCTGTTGTACGCGCTGGCCCAGCGCGGCGCGCCGGCGCACGGGGTCGAGCCCCGCGGCGCGGTCGCGCTGGGCGCACTGGAGCACGGCTACACCGTGACCATGGCCGAGGCCTCGGAGCACCTGGCCTCGCGTGCCGACGGGTCGACGGGCGGTGTCGTCTTGAGCGGCGTGGTCGATCGGCTCCCCCTGCATGCACTCCTCCCGCTGCTCGCGCAGGCCCGGCGTGTGCTCCAGCCCGGCGCCCCGCTCGTCGTGATTTCGGAGCCAGCCGCGGCCACCGAGTCGCGCGACGCGCCGGCCCGCGACCTGATCGACGGTCACCCGCTGCACGAGGCGACCTGGGAGCTCGTGCTCGACCGGGCAGGATTCGTGGAGGTCGCCCCCCTGCCCGACGGGACCGGGCACGACCGGCGCATCGCCCTTGCGGCCGTCGCCCCTTCGTGAGCGGGATCCACCACTTCGTCCCCGTGCTGCACCGCGGCGACGCCGTGGGCCGGCACACCCTGCGGCTGATGGAGGCCACCCGTGCCCGCGGTTTCCGATCCGAGATCTTCGTCGACACGGTCGACGACGCGACGGCGGGCGAGACAGTGCCCGTTCTCTCCTATCCTGAGTATGCGCAACCGGGCGACGTCGTCGTGTACCAGTTCGCCACGGCCTCGGCCATGGCTCCGTGGTTGGCCGGCCGGCCCGAGACGCTCGTGGTCAACTACCACAACGTCACGCCGCCCGAGCTGATGGCGCCTTGGGACAACCATCTGGCCCTGGGGCAGCTACGGGCCCAGGGGGACCTGCGCCTGCTCGCACCCCGGACGGCGCTGGCGGTGGCCGACTCGGCGTACAACGAGGCCCACCTGGCTTCGGCCGGCTTCGTTGCCACAGCCGTGATCTCCCCGTCGGCCGCCCTCGACGCCGATGTGACCACCGGGGCCGGCCGGGTGCAGCCTGCGCCCGGCGCGACCGGTGGCGGCGCACGCTGGCTGGCCGTCGGCCGCGTCTCGCCCAACAAGGGACTCGAGAGCACCATCGCAGCGCTCGCCGTCGCCCGCGCCCACGGCGACGTCGGGGCAACGCTCCGGATCATCGGCAAACCGGCGACCGATTCCTATGTCGGCGCGCTGCACCGCTACGTCGCGGAGCTCGGCCTCACCACCGCGGTGCGGTTCGCCGGCCATGCCAGCGATGCCACCGTTGCATCGGCCTATGCCGCGGCGGACGTGCTGGTGGTGACCTCCGAGCACGAGGGTTTCTGCGTGCCCGTCGTCGAGGCGATGGCCGCCGGCGTGCCGGTCGTGGCGTTCGACCGGGGGGCGGTGCCCGAAGTGTTGGGTGGGGCCGGAGTGCTCGTGGGGGACAAGGACCCCTACGCACTGGCCGCGTCCATCAGCGCGCTCCTGGCCGACGCACCCCGTCGGGACGCCATGGTGGCGGCAGGGCGGCGACGACTGGCCGAGCTCGATCTCGATGCGGCGGCCGAACGGTTCGTCGACCTCCTGGTCCCCCTGGCCGCGCGGGGTGCACCACCTTCGTGACCGCCGTGCACCAGTTCGTCCCGATGCTGCATCGGGACGAAGCCGTCGGACGGCACACGCTGCGGTTGCGCGACGTCCTGGCCGGGCGGGGGATCCGCTCGCACCTCTACGTCGAGACGGCCGACCCCGACACGGAGTCGTTGACCCGGCCGTTCACCCGCTACTCGGAGGAGGCCGAGGCGGGCGACATCCTGCTCTACCAGTTCGCCACGGCGTCGGGCATCGCCCCGTGGCTCCGGGCGCGTCCGGAGACGTTGGTGGTGAACTATCACGATGTGACGCCTCCGGAGCACTACGCCTCCTGGGACAACGGCATGGCACGGCACCAGCTCAGGGCGCAGACGCAGCTGCGCGAGCTGGCGCCGCGCGGCGCGCTCGGACTGGCGGTGTCGGCCTTCAACGAGGCGGAGCTGCGTGCAGCGGGCTTCCGCCGCACGGCGGTCGTGCCTCCCGCCGCGATCGTCCCGCTGGGGGCCGGCGGACGCGCGGGGACATCAGAGCCGGGTGGCGGTGCCCGATGGGTCAGCGTGGGTCGTCTCGCCCCGAACAAGGCCGTCGAGCTGGCCGTGATGGCGCTCCTCGTGACGCGCGTCCACCACGATCCGGCCGCGACGCTCGAGGTGGTCGGTCGTCCGGTGGTCCCGTCCTACAGCGCGGCCCTGCAGCGCTTCATCGATGAGATGGGGCTGCACGATGCGGTCAGGTTCACCGGTGCGGTGAGCGACGAGCAGCTCGTGGCCGCCATGGCGCGCGCCGATGTCTTGGTGGTCACCTCCCGCCACGAGGGCGTAGGCGTGCCGGTGCTCGAGGCCATGTCGCTCGGACTGCCCGTCGTGGCCAACGCGACCGGTGCGTTGCCCGAGGTGGTGGGCGACGCCGGACTCCTGGTCGACGTCCCGGATCCCTATGCGTTGGCTGCGGCCGTTGCCCGTGTGCAGGGAGACCGCCGCCTGCGGGACACCCTCTCGACGGCGGGGGCCCGCCGGATCATCGCCCTCGACCTCCCGACCGCCGCGGAGCGGGCGGTCGACCTGATCACCGCGTGGGGAGCCTGAGCCGACTGTGCGCCCGGTCCGCGGCGCGTCGCACCTGCATCAGACACCGACGGCCCGCTGGACCAACGAGACGAAACGCTCGGTCGAGGCCTTGAGGTCGAACTCGGCGGCCCGCTCCCGGCCGGCGGCGGCCAGGACGTCGCGCAGCGTCGCATCCCGGAGCACCCGGCCCACGGCCGCCGCGAACGGCAACGCTGATTTGTCGTTCAGCACCAGGCCCGCGCCGCCGACGGTTTCGGGCACCGCGGTGACGCCGTAGGCGACGATCGGCACCCCGTGTCCCATGGCCTCGGCGAGGGGTACGCAGAACCCTTCGTGGTCCGAGGCGCAGACGAAGACGTCGGCGGCCTGGAAGTACGCCTCGAGCTCGGCACCGCTGACCGAGCCGGGGAGATGCACGGCATCGGACAGCCCGAGCTCCGCGATGAAGCCGCGCAACGCCGGCTCGTAGGTCTCCCCGAGCGGCGAGCCGACGAGGTGCAGGCGGGCCGCCGGGTCCTGGACGCGGCGCAGGACGTCGATCATCTTGACCAGATCGTGCGGCGCCTTGTGCGGCGAGATCTTGCCGACGTAGAGCAGGTCGGCGCCGCCCTCGCGCTCCTTGCGGCGCGCCAGCACGCGCGCCAGGTCGGGATCGGGCTCGTCGCTCTTCGAATGCATGTCGATCAGCAGGGGCACGACGGCGGTCCCCTCGTAGCCCAGCGCCTGCAGCTCCGACTCGTTGAAGGCGGAGTCGGCGACGGCGAAGCGACTCTGGGGGGCGAGCCGACCCAGCTGGGTGCGGCCAAGCGCGGCCTCGTAGGCCACGGCGGGCTCCCAGTCGCGCAAGAGCGCGGCCGGAGTGATGTTGTGGTAGTTCACCAACTTGGGTTCCGCCCGTGCCGCCAGGATGTCGTAGACGGGGCTCCCGATGGATGCTTGGTAGAGCAGCCAGCGGTCACGGGACGACCGGCCGAGCTCGATGACCGGCCGACCCTCGCGACGCACGTCGTGCGTGTAGCTGCCGTAGTAGATGTCGGAGTCGATGCCGACGGCGCGCAACCCGTCGCGCAGGTTCAGTGTGTGGACTCCGATGGCGTCGCGGCTCACCAGTGACGGTATGACCTGGTCGACCCGCACGCCCGTGCAGTGTACCGGTGCTCCCTGCACCCCGATTGCCACCCCATACACCAAATTGCCCAGGTCAGGTCGGTAGCCTCTTCACATCGTGTCGCTCCGTACCGCTGTCGCGCGTCCCCGTCTGCGACGCCGCCGCACGTCCAAAACACTCGGGGTGGTCTGCCTCTCGCTGTTTCTTGCCGCGCCGGTCGCCCTGCTCGCCCAGGCGTCCCAGGCGGGGGCCGATCTGGGTGCGCCCGACCGGCCATCGGTGCCGGAGCTGATCCCTTCGCAGCCGCAGGCGCTGCCGGTCGACGCGACCGACGTCCGCATCGACATGACCGAGAACGACGGGCTCGACCTCATTGCGCAGGCGGCCGGTGGCGGCGTGTCGGCGCCGGGAGTGCCAAACGCGGCGGCCGTTCGGTTCCACCAGACCGCCGGGACCTGGGAGGTCGATACCGGACCCGGTTGTGCCGGCCCGTGGACCCAGGTGTCGGCGAATCAAACCACGCCCACGGCCTCGCCGGTCGGTGGCGGGCTCCTGACGCTCTGCGTGGCCAGCGGCAGCCCGACGGTCCACGGCACGCTGACAGCGCTCTACAACTCGCTTGGTCAAGCGAGGTCGGTCAATACGGTGCCTCTCGAGGAGTACGTGGCCGACGTGGTGCCCGGGGAATCGCCGTCGAGCTGGGCCAGCCTGGGTGGTGCCGGACCTCAGGGGATGAACTGGGGCTTCCAGGAGCTCGACGCCCAGGCGGTGGCGGTCCGCTCCTATGTCCTGGCCAACCCGGGCGGCTACGGCGGCTACGCCGACACCTGCGACCTCACCTGCCAGACGTACCGCGGCACCCAGTTCGAGACGGCGACGAGCGTGGCCGCCGCCGACGACACCGCCGGCCAGGTGATGGTGATGCCCGGCGGTCAGATCGCCACCACCGAATACTCCGCGTCGACCGGTGGTTACACCTCGAGCTCCAACGAGGGATCGCCCTTCACCGCCGTTCCCGACGACGGCGACGCGGTGTGCGTGGCCGGCGCCTGCAACCCCAACCACCAATGGACGACCTCCGTCAGCTTCGCGACCGTGCAGGCCACCTGGCCCCAGATCGGCACCTTCACCGGTTTCGGTGGCGCGGTGTTCGATCCGGGCCGTCCCGACAACGAGGCAAGTTTTGGGAGGGTCGACACCATCACGCTCGACGGGACCGGGGCGCCCTCCGGTATGACCATTCCCGGCACCCAATTCTACGTCGACCTCGGCCTCAAATCGGATCTCTTCAGCGTGACATCGACCAGCAACAACACGGTCTCCATCGAAGGCCAGGGTTGGGGCCACGGCATCGGAATGGGTCAGTGGGGCGCGCTCGGGTACGCCATCGGTCAGGACAACGGCGACGGGAACTGGACCTACCAACAGATCGTGGATCACTACTACGGCCCGGCCCAGTTGACGAGCCTTCCGGGGGGGACGCCGACGGCCGGTCCGAGCGGGGGCGTCGGCGGCTACTGGATCGACGCCGCCGACGGGGGCGTGTTCAGCTTCGGCAACGCACAATTCTACGGCAGCACGGGCGGCATGCGACTCAACCAGCCCGTGGTCGGCATGGCGTCCACGCACGACGCCGGCGGGTACTGGGAAACAGCCAGCGACGGGGGCGTGTTCAGCTTCGGCGACGCGCAGTTCTGGGGCAGCACAGGGAACATCCGCTTGAACAAGCCCATTGTGGGCATGGCGGTGACGCCCGACGGCGGCGGATACTGGCTCGTCGCCTCTGACGGCGGCGTCTTCGCTTTCGGCGACGCCGGCTTCTACGGCAGCACGGGCAACCTGGTTCTCAACAAGCCGGTCATCGGGATGGTGCCCACCCACGACGGGTTGGGCTACTGGCTGATCGCGTCCGACGGCGGCGTCTTCGCTTTCGGCGACGCCGGCTTCTTCGGCTCGCTCGGCGGGGCGCCTCCCTCCACCGGGCTCGTCGGTGTGGCCCCGACCCCCGACGGGGGCGGGTACTGGCTGCTCGGTGCCAACGGCACGGTGTACGACTTCGGCGACGCACCACAGGTCGGCGTCGCCGCGGGCTCACCCGCGCTGGCCACAATGAAGAGCGCCATGACCGGATTGGTCCCGGACTTCAGCGGCCAGGGCTTCGATGCCATCAACGGCAGCGGCCAAGCCTTCGCCTACGGCGACGCGCCCTACTTCGGGGACGTCACCACCGCGGTGCAGGGCTACTCAGGGCACGCCGTCGGCATTGCCGTCACCCCGGGCTGAGGCGGTCACCTCAGAGAGGCGCGGGAACCGGCGCAGCTGCCCGAACGGACCCAGGCGGCCGGCGTCGACACCGTGGTCGGCCGCGTTGAGCAGGCGGAGGTCGCCCCGGCTGTTGCCGTAGGCCCACAACACGGGGTGCTCGCCGCCGTTGTTGGAGAGCAGGCCCTGCGACCTGAGGTGCACGACGAGACGGGCGTACTTCTCCGCCCCCCGGCAGTTCTTGCCCTCGTAGCCACCCGTCAGCAGCCCCCCACCGCCGACGGCGAGCCGGGTCGCCACGACCCCATCGACACCGAGTTCTTCCCCGGCGGGGCTCACGTAGCACTCCGGTGACGCCGAGACGATAACGGTGTAGTGCCCCTGCCGGCGGTGCCACTCCAGGCGCCGGTGCGCGTCGTCGCGCAGGTGGCGCCGCAGGTGCCTGTGCGCGAAGACGGCCGAGCGGCGATCGAGGTCTTCGACGGCCAGGCCACCGAGCAGGCGAATGAACAGCTTCTCCTTGACCTCGTCGGCCGCCGTGCCGCCGGTGAGGGCCGCACGCACGAGGCCGGGGGAGAGCCGCAGTGCGGCGCGCAGGACCGGCCAGGCACCGCGCAGGCTCACCAGGAAAGCGAATGCGCTGCCCGAATCGGTGAGCGTGCCGTCGAAGTCAAAGGCGGCGACGGTCTGGCGGCCCGGGGGCCGGTTCCCGTCCGCCGTGTCGTCAGTCGACCGCAGCGCCACGACGGCCTTCACCTCCTGCGAACCGCATCGCTCCCTCGAGCGTCTCCCCGCTACGCACGACGTCGCGCCCGCGGACCGCCTCACCGAGAGCGGCGTCCTCCTCGGTCAGCCCCCACTGCTCGAGCGCGCTCATCCGGTCCGAGCGCAGGCACACCTGAGGCAGCGCGGCCAGCTGGTGCGCCAGAGCCACCGCCGCGGTCAGCGCCTCGCCCGCGGCGACGACGCGGTTGGCCAGTCCCATGGTGAGCGCCTCGGGGGCCGACACGGCGCGGCCGGTGAGGATGAGATCCATGGCCCGGCCGTGCCCGATGATGCGCGGGAGCCGGACCGTGCCGAGATCGCACAGCGGCACACCGAAGCGGCGGCAGAACACGCCGAAGACGGCATCCTCGGCCGCCACCCGCATGTCGCACCAGAGCGCGAGCTCGATGCCGCCTGCCACGGCGTACCCCTCCACCGCGGCGATCACCGGCTTGGACAGCGTCAGGCGTGTCGGCCCCATCGGCCCCGGACCCCGGTCGGGGATGGGCCGGCGGTCACCCTCGGCCACGGCCTTCAGGTCGGCGCCCGCGCAGAACGTGCCGGCGGCCCCGGTCAGTACCCCCACCGAGCGGTCGTGGTCGCCGTCGAAGGCCACGAAGGCCTCCCGGAGCTGGTCGGCGCAGACGCTGTCGACGGCGTTCCGACGTTCGGGGCGGTTGATCGTGACCACGGTGACCGGCCCGTCGTGCTCCACGAGGAGCGAGTCGCTCCGGTAGGGCGCGTAGGACCCCGGCGGGGGTTCGTCCGCCGGGGGCGTGGGTGACATGGAGTCATTCTCGCACGGCGGGGTGGGGGAGCCCGCACATCGAGATCCAGCTTGTTCCCAGGTGGGGGATCCTTTTCGCCCATCCGGGACGGAGGGAGCGGAAAGATGACCAATCATGTCGACAATTGCCTGAGCAGCCGGTAAGGTCAAACCCCGCACAAACGGACAGGCACGACCCCAGGAGGAGCACATGGCAGTACGACTCGGCGACACCGCCCCCGACTTCACGGCGGACACCACCGAAGGCACCATCAATTTCCACGAGTGGTTGGGTGACAGCTGGGGAGTCCTCTTCTCCCACCCCAAGGACTTCACGCCCGTCTGCACGACCGAGCTCGGGGCGTTCTCGAAGGCGAAGCCGGAGTTCGACAAGCGCAACGCCAAGCTCATCGGCCTCTCGGTCGACTCGGTCGAGTCCCACAAGGGCTGGGCGGGGGACATCGAGGAGACCCAGGGTGCGGCCCTTTCCTTCCCGCTGATCGGCGACGAGGACCGCAAAGTGGCGGACCTTTACGACATGATCCACCCCAATGCCAACGACACCCTCACGGTGCGCTCGGTCTTCATCATCGGGCCGGACAAGAAGGTCAAGCTCACCCTGACGTACCCCGCCTCGACGGGGCGGAACGTTGACGAGATCATCCGCGTCCTGGACTCGCTGCAGCTGACCGCCGACTACTCGGTGTCCACGCCGGTCAACTGGACCGACGGTGATGACGTCATCATCGCTCCTGCGATCAGCGACGACGACGCCAAGGGTCGGTTCCCCAAGGGCTGGAAGGCCCTGAAGCCCTACCTGCGGGTGACGCCCCAGCCCAACCGCTGAGGACATCCGCTCGCCCGGCAACTCGGGGCGATCGTGGCACGTGCCGGCCCTCTGGGCCGGCACGGCCGCGCCAGGGGGAGAAGGGTGCAGTGGGAGAGCTCGTCATGAAGGCGAGGAGGAGCGGCGTTCTCAGGGGTGGCGACGTGGTGGTGCCTTCATTACAATCCCGGCAGCCGGTTGCGGACAACCGTCGAGCAGATGGTCCGCGTCCTGGACATCTCGTCCGATTCATGACCTTCGTTCATCGGCAGCAAACGTCACCCGGGCTCGTCGGTGGACTATCCGCCGCTGCGGCGTTTGTACTCGTCGGGTTATCAGCATCTGATCCAGATCCTCTTTGGCCTGGATGCGAAGGACACACAGGTCGGCATCGAACTCGTAGATCGGAACGTGATCACGAGCGTCTTGCCATTGCTTGGAGAAAGCCGGTTCGCGCTCGATCTGGAGCTCCTCGTTGTCGCTCGTCGGCTCGGCTACACTCGGGTGGTGGAAGTGCCCGTGCGGATTGAAGAGCGCTTCGCAAGCACGATCTCCCTGAGAGCGGTGTGGTTCCTCTTCGTCGACACGCTCGCCGTGTTCCTTCGGTCCAATGTCTTCCATACCTACGGCATCGAACGCGCAACAGAAGCTCCGATGAGCCCGGAGCACACTGAACCTTGAGTAGTTCGTGGCGTGCCGATCCGCCGCTCGCGAAAAGCGTCGGGCCCGTCGCGGAGACCTCAGTCCTCAGCGACGGTGAGGCTGTGCGTGTCCCCGCGGAGCACGACGAGACTCTTGTCGAGGGCGACCCAAGTCCCCCGGGCCGGCCGCCGCTTCGATGGCTCGTCTGGGTGGGTCTCGCCGCCGGCGCGCTGCAGGCGGTGATTCTCATTGTCTACAGCGCGCATCTGTATTCGCATTTCGATCTCACGCTGGACTTTGCCGTGGAAAACCAGGCATGGTCGCGGATCGCGCACGGGGACCTCAATCCCTACATGACGATCAACCCGCACAACTACCCGCATTACGGGTATCCGTACTGGCAGGATCACCTCGAGCTCATTACCTGGCCACTGGCGCTGCTCGCCTTGGTGTCGCCGAGCTCATTCACGCTGCTGGTGGTTCAGGACCTTGCCCTGGCCGGCTGCACTGTCGTCATCGCCCTGTTCACCCGTGACGTCCTTGTTGCGGCCCCTGCGCGTGGCCGCAACGAAGGGCCGGCGCACGGGCGGTCGTCATGGTGGGAGAAGATGTGGGAACGGGGTTGGGCGCCCGCGTTGGGTGTGGGAGCGATCGTCGTCGCCGTGATCAACCCTTGGACGTATTGGGCAGCCTCTTTTGACTTCCACATTCAACCTGTTGCGACGCTCTTCGCTCTCCTGTTGGCGCGCGACCTGTGGAATGGAAGGCTGTTGCGGTCCTTGTGGTGGGTGGCGGCGCTCCTGCTGTGCGGGAACGTCGCCGGGACCTACCTGGTGGGTATCGGCATCTTTGCCCTGTTGAGCATCCGCAGGCGAGACCTGCGGGTGCCGGGGATCGCGCTCGCCGTCGGCGGCATTGCTGCTTCGGCGATCATGAGCGCGGTGGGCGGCGCAGAGGGAACTCTCATTGGGGGCAACTACGCGTATCTGGCCCACGTGGCGCCCGGGACCTCTGCCGGCACCGGCGCAATCGTTGCCGGTATCGTCACGCATCCGGGAACGCCCCTCCACATGGTGTGGTCACGAGCGCACATCCTGTATCTCCAACTTGCGTCAGCCGGTCTCATCGGAGTGCTGTGCCCGCTTGGCTTCGGCATGAGCGTGGTCGTGCTATTGGAGAACGCCCTCAACGCCTCACCGGTCTTCAGCACCCAAATCTCGGCATTCCAGAGTCTGTCGGTCTACGCGTTCGTGACGGTCGGGACGGTCATGGTGCTGTTGTGGCTGAGCCGGATTCGATGGTCCGGACGGCGCATCCTGGCATCCGTCGTTGCGGTTGCGGTCTTGGTGCAAGTGGTGGTGCTGGCGGCGGTCTGGATCCCGAGGGCGAGGACACAGTTCGCCGTGGTCGACGGATCAACCGCGGCGGCGCTGTCCGAACTGCAGCCCAAGATCCCTCGAGGCACGGAGGTGGTCGTCTCGCAAGGTGTCATTGGGCGGTTCGCCGACCGCCGACTCGTGTTCCCTTTCCTCGACATCGGAAACGGAGGACAGGCCGTGCCCGTCTACGGTCGCAGTCCAGTCGTCGTCATTTTGACGGACGCAGGCGTCGAATTCGCCACGAAAGCCGGGACGGCGAGTGCCGTGGCCTACCTGCGGTCGATCGGCGCGGCGCGAGATCACTTCGAAGAACGGGGTCTCTGCGTTCGTCGTGCACCCCGCGGCAGGGGCGAAGTACCTGATGTTCCCATCCGGGTAACGAGGCATACGGCGAAGACACGAGGCACGTCCGTGGCGAGACGGTGGGCCTCACGGGTCACCAGCCTGACCCCGGCTGAGCGCCCACTGTCTCTCAGGCCGACGGGGGCACGAGCTCGTCGCGCAGCTCGCGCTTGAGCACCTTCCCCTGCGGGTTGCGCGGCAGCGGCTCGGACCGGAACCAGATGTGCGTCGGCACCATGAAGCCGGCCAGCCGCGCCTTCACGTGCAGCTGCAGCTCGTCCGACGTGACCTTGGCCCCGGGACGCAGCACGATGACGGCCCCCACCTCCTCGCCCAGGGTGGGGTGGGGCACCCCGATCACCGCGCAGTCGGCAACGGCGGGGTGCTCGAAGAGGGCGGCCTCGACCTGCACCGAGTACACGTTCTCGCCGCCCCGGATGATCATGTCCTTGGCCCGGTCGACGATGTAGATGAAGTTGTCCTCGTCCAGGCGGGCCACGTCACCCGAGTGCAGCCAGCCCCGGCTGAACGTCTTGGCCGTCTCGTCGGGCCGGTTCCAGTAGCCGCGGACCACGTTGGGGCCCTTGATCCACAGCTCGCCCCGAACGTCAGGTCCCCGGGGAAGCGTGGTGTCCGGTTCCTCGCCGGCGAAGTCCTCCGGCACGACGGCCACGTCGCAGACAGGCACCGGCGGCCCCACACTCTCGGGCTTGGCCACGTAGTCGCCCCCCGAATTCATGGAGGTGACCGACGACGTCTCCGTCAGGCCGTAGCCGTTGGAGGGCTGTCCGATGGGCCAGGCCTCGCGGATCCGGCGCACGAGGTCAGGCGGCGCCGGCGCCCCCCCGTAGGACACGCCGCGGATGGAGGAGGTGTCGAACTTCGAGAAGCTGGGCGAGTCGAGCACCTGCATGACCATGGCCGGTACGCCACCGAACGTGCCGATCCTCTCCCGTTCGATCAGCTCGAGCGCGCGGTCGGGTTCGAAGTGGTGCATCATCACGAGCTTCCCGCCGGCGGCCAGGTTGGCGACCATCACCGAGTGGCAGCCGGTGGCGTGGAACAGCGGCACGGAGAGCAGGTAGGCGGGCTGGGCCCTTTCCGCGGTCTGCTCGAGGGGCGAGCTGCCGAACCGCATGCCACCGCGGGTATTGATGAAGAAGAGGCTCATCAGATTGGTGGCCATGTTCCTGTGGGTGCCGACCGCGCCCTTGGGACGACCGGTCGTGCCCGACGTGTAGAAGATGGTGGCGTCGTCCTCCGGGTCGATGGTGAGGTCGGGAGGCGAGGCGGCCTCGTCCACGGCTCCGAGGGCCAACGGCGAACGGCCACTCGGGCACGGGTGGGGCGCCCTCGGGCGGTTCGGAGACGGTCAGTGGCGCCGTGGGCTCGGTGCGGTGCTCGTCGGCCACGATCACCGCGCGCGAGGTCCGAGAGGCCGTCGAGGACGGGGCGGATCCGTTCGGCGCGCTCGGTGTCGACGAAGGCCACCTTGGAGCCGGAGTCCTCGAGGCCGTAGCGCAGCTCCTCGCCGCTCCACCACGCGTTCAGCGGGACGACGATGGCGCCGGCCAGCGTGGCCGCCCAGAAGGCCATGATCCACTCGGGCAGGTTGCGCATGATGATGGCGACGCGATCGCCCTGCTCGATCCCGAAGGCGGAGCGGAGCCGGTGTGACAGGGTGCAGGCGATGCGGTAGTGCTCGGCGAAGGTCGTCCGCTCGTCCTCGTAGACGAGGAACACGGCGTCACCGTGCCCGAGTGACATGTCCATGATCGCCCGGAGCGAGGGGGGAGCGTTCTTCCAGGTCCGTGTGGGAACGCCGCGGATATCGAGCTCCTCCATCTCGAAGAGCTGCCCGGACGCGGTCAGCGCCTCGTTGGCTTCGGCGATGGACATCGGCGGCGCATCGTTGCCGGTCGTGCTCACGTGGTCTCCTTTCGAGTCTCGCGCGGGCCGATCGAAGACCGCGCCCCGGTAGTAGGCCAGCTCCGCCACGGACTCGCGGATGTCCTGCGAGGGCCCGGTGGCCGCCCTTCTTCTCCGGGGACGCCTTGTAGACGTCGGGAAGCCAGCGCCGGCAGAGCTCCTTGACGGTCGACACATCGACCGAGCGGTAATTGAGGTAGTCCTCGATCTCCGGCAGCTGGGTGGCCAGGAAACGCCGATCGGTCCCGATGGAGTTGCCGGCCAGGGGGACCTTGCGCGCCTCGGGGATGTGCCGCTTCAGGAAGGCCAGGGTCTGGGCGCCGGCGTCGGCGAGACTCAGCGTGGATGCCTCCATGGCAGCCAGGAGCCCCGAACGGGTGTGCATGGTGCGCACGTAGTCGTCCATCTCGGCGAGTTGCGCCGGGGAGGCGTGCACCACCAGGTCGGGGCCCTCCTCCACCAGTTGCAGGTCGTCGTCGGTGATGAGGCTGGCGATCTCCACGATGGTGTGCCGGGCCGGATCGAGTCCCGTCATCTCGAGATCGATCCAGGCCAGCATGCGCGGGCATGCTACCGGTCAGGCCCAGGGAGGGAAGTTGGCCCCGCCCTTGTAATGTCCGGCGATGCTGCGTGTCCCCCTGCAGCAGCTCGACGATGAGCTGCCGGTGCCCGGTTACGCCAGGGAAGGCGATGCCGGCGCCGACCTGATCGCCCGCATCGACGTCGTGCTGCCGTGCCGGGGCGGCCGGGCCGTGGTCCCGACAGGAGTGGCCGTCGCCATCCCCAGCGGGTTCGCCGGGCTCGTGCTGCCGCGGAGCGGGCTGGCGGTCCGCCACGGCCTGACCTGCCTCAACGCTCCGGGGCTGGTCGACTCGGGCTACCGGGGCGAGCTCCAGGTGGTGCTGGTGAACCACGATCCCGAGCACGACTATGCGGTGAGCCGGGGCGACCGCGTCGCGCAGCTGGTGCTGATCCGGGTCGAACAGGCCGCCTTCGAGCTGGTCGGAGAGGCGGGTCTGGGGGAGTCGCAACGAGGCGACGGCGGCTTCGGGCACACCGGCACGTGACGGGCGGAGGCGGAGAAGCTAAGAAAGGGAGGGTCATGCAGTCCATTGTCGGCATGGACGCCGCCTTCCTCGCCCTCGAGACACCGACAACGCCGATGCACGTGGGAGTGGCGCTGGTGCTCGACCCGCCCGAAGGCACCCGCTCGCTCTTCTCGCCGTCCACCCGTTACGCCCAGATCCGCCGGGTCATTGAGCAGCGCCTGCACCTGATCCCTCCCCTGCGCCAGCGGGCCTTGCGGGTGCCCTTCGGCCTGCACCACCCGGTCTGGGCCGACGACCCCGAATTCGACCTCGACGACCACCTGAGCCGGGCCAGCCTGCCGTCCCCGGGGGGGAAGTCCGAGCTCGACGCCTACGTCGCCGGCGCCATGAGCCGCCAGCTCGACCCCGACCGCCCGCTGTGGGAGATGCACGTGATCGAGGGGCTCGAGGGTGAGCGCACCGCGCTGGTCGCCAAGGTGCACCACGCCATCCTCGACGGGGTGAGCGGCGCGGTCGGTCCTGGCGGCGTTCCTCGACCTGACGCCCCGGACGCGGATCGTGGAGCTGCCGCCGGAGTGGGACCCGGCGCCGTTGCCGTCCAACACGCAGATGCTGCGCCACGCTGCCTCGTCGCTGACGCATCAGCCGAGCTCCGCGCTCAGCACACTCCAGGCGGGGGTGGAGGCGGTGGCGGAACTCGGGATGCACAACCGGGAGCTGGCGGGACGGGGCGAGCAGTCGCCGCCGGGCTTCTTCACCGCGCCGCGCACCTCGTTCAACGGCGCCGTGTCGAACCGGAAGCGTTTCGCCGGCCTCTCCGTTCCGCTCGAGGACGTGAAGCTGGTCAGCCACGTCTTCGAGGCCACCGTCAACGACGTGATCCTGGCCTGCGTCTCGGGCGGGCTCCGCCGCCTGCTCGAAGCCCGGGGGGAAGAGGCCGAGGGTCCGCTGGTCGCCATGGTCCCCGTCTCGACACGCGCCGGAGGGGAGACCGAGGAACTGGGCAACCAGGTGTCGGGGATGCTGTGTCCCTGGCCAGCGACATCGACGATCCGGTGGCTCGGCTCGACGCCATCTCCGAATCGTCGCGGGTGGCCAAGGAGCAGGAGAAGCTGCACGGGGGGCGCTTCGTGGGCGACCTGGCCCAGATTGCCCTGCCGGCGCTCACCTCCCGGGTCGCCCGTGCGGTCGCCGGTACCCGGCTCTTCGACAAGATGCGGCCGCCGTTCAACGTCACCGTCTCCAGCGTCCGGGTGCCTGACCTCCCCCTCTTCCTGGCCGGCAGTCGTGTCGCCGCCACGTACCCGGTGGGCCCCATGGCGGAAGGCATCGGCCTCAACGTGACCGCCTTCTCGTATCTCGACCGGGTCTACTTCGGGTTGTTGGCGTGCCGCCGGCTCCTCCCCGAGCTCGACGAGGTGGCGGTGCACGTCGATGATGCGCTCGGGGAACTGGTCGTGTGCGCGCTCGATGCCAGGGGGGCGACGGCGTAATCCGAGGGGCCTGGCCGGTCGGCTCGAATTCCGAGAGGGGGCGGTGTGGGCCGCTCGACTCGGCGATCCGGCCCACACCGCCCGTTCCTCTGTGGTGGGGTCTTTGGCTCCGCTCTGGGGAGCTTTCCGTTTCGAGCCCCGGGGAGGCGCTGCCCGAAGCGGAAGTCGGCGGGCGCCCGACTACGGGGGCGTTCCCGGCGGGCCGTTCGAGTTCGAGCCGTGGCCCATGTCGGGGCAGATTCTTGGTCGAACCGGTCGACGAGTTCGAGGAACCAGAGCCCGTGTTGCCGGCGCTCGAGCTCGACGATGGTGTGGTGGTGGAGGAGTTGGCCGTCGAGGAGTTCGACGTCGAGCTGGTTCCCGTGTTCCCAGAGCCTCTCGTTGTCGTGGACGTGGTCGCTGCATTGGCGACCAGTGCGCCGCCGGCGATGAGGCCGGATGTCAGTGCGCCGGTGGCCAGCACATTACGAAGGCGGATCTGCATGGGTGTGTCCTTTCTGCTCTTGGCGCCGGTCCATTCGAACCGGTGGTCATACGGTGCGCTCCGGATCTGAGTGCAGCCGCAGAGTGACATGGGTGGGTACGAGGAGTTGTCCGACGAACAGATTACGATTCACAGCAATGGCGACGGCGCTGCACCGAAGAACCGGTGTCCGGCGTGAAAGGGGTGGGGACCCGTGCACAGGCGAGCCACGGCTGCCTGTCAGCAGTTGCTCAGCGCTTGGTCGCCCGCCAGCAGTACGAGCGCATGGGGACGTTGATGACCTCGAGTCCGGTGATCGGCTCGTAGGCGTCGAGAAAGCGCGCCATTGCATGGAGGTGGTCGCGGCGGGCACTCTCATCCATGGTGATGACGGCGCTGTACGTGGTGGCCAACGCCACGAGATCCGCCTTGGTCATCGGCCGAGTCCATTGGAAGAGCATCTGTCTCCGGCTCGAGGAACGGGCTGTCTCCACCGACGTCGACGTTCACGAGGTGCCGGCGGCGACGCCGGTTGTCGACGTCCGTCTGCTCCTCGGGGCTGAAGATGATGCCGCCGGCCCACAGCGAGCGCATCCAATCGACGGAGCGGTCGGGACCGGTCCACACCAGCGAGAGCCGACCGCCCGGCCGCAATACCCGGGCCACCTCGGGGACGGCACGCTCCTCGTCCACCCAGTGCCACGCCGACTGCGCGATGACGACGTCGACGGAGGACGCGGCGGCCGGTATCTTCTCGGCATTGCCGGCCACGACATCTACCGACATCTGGCGTGCGGCGCAGGACGGCTCGCATCCGGTCGTCGGGTTCGACGGCCCTGACGTGGGCAACTCGTTCGGCGAGCAGCCGCGTCAGGATCCCGGTCCCAGCCCCGAGCTCGAGAACGTCGGTCGCACTCCCGCGGAACCAGCCAGTCGAGTGCTTCCTTTGATGGACCGGAACGGAGCCGGTTGTACTCGTGCGCAACCTCTCCGAAGGACCGGCTCAGGATGGCGGTGTTCTCGTCCTGGCGCATGCACGGCAATCTAGCGAGATGGCCCGCGCTGGTGAACCTGTGGCCGGTCCCGGTGGCGTACGGGCGTGAACCCCAGGTTGATGCGGTTCTGACCCCTCCCTTTGCGAGCATCACTCCCGCGATAAAGTGGTGGCCCACGCGGAAGTGGCGCAGCGGTAGCGCATCACCTTGCCAAGGTGAGGGTCGCGGGTTCGAATCCCGTCTTCCGCTCCATCTGTACCAGGTCAGAGCCAGTTGTTTCAAGTTGTTGGCACGTTGACGAGCTGACGTTCGTGATTGACGGCCCTTCGGATTCTGGCGGGGTCCGGCGCTCATCGGACGACGATCGAGCCGAGGACCCGCCAGTTCGGTTTGCCGGCGTAGAGCAACGCTCGGATCCGATAGTTCTCGAAGTTGCGGAACTCGAAGCGATCCGTTTGATGCGCTTGATCAAGTTGTTGAGTGCTTCGGTGGGTCCGTTGGACACGCGGGCCAAGTGGAAGTTGGCGATCTTGTCAAACCAGGTTTCTGATGGTCGTGTCCCGAGCTTTTGGACTTCGGGCGGCATGGCTCGCCGCAGGCAGTGGCTCTGGAGCTCTTCGAGTATCTGGCGGCTTCGTCGGGATCGGTCGTCCGATAGAAGTCACGGAGACCGCTCCTTGATCCGGTAGGCGATGGCCACCTCGGCGCTCGGGTCTCCGAGCTCGAGGAGTGAGCGCCACAGCGCTCGGTCGCCTCGGCGTCGAGCTTCTCTTCTCCCATGAGCAGCACCCGGCGGGCCCGGTAGAGCGGATCGTCGCGGCGTCCGCGAAGCCAAGACAGACAGCTACAACACCCCTCCTCACGAGCAGCTCCGACAGAGTAACGAAGCGGCGCGTCCCACCCATCGTCCCGCGAAGCAGGAATGTTCTAAAGATGACGGCTGCTCGTCAGATAGCGCAGGAACCCGGGATCGTCCGAAGTCGTGAGCACAACGAAGATGCACGAGATCGGCGAACACCGCCAGAACGAGAACGTCATCGAGCCTCCACTTGCCCGTTCGCCTCCACCGGCGACGCCCGCCCACGAATCGTCCCGCCGACCATGGCCACGGTACCGGCCAGGATGCCTCCGGTCACGACAAACACGCTGATCAAACGTGCACCGCATCCAACGCCACCGGTACACCGCCGTTGCCAAGCTGGCCAACTCCGCCCTGACGCCGAGCATGTTGGCGCCCCATGTTCGGGAGGAAGTGGAAGCTGGCGACCATCTGCGACCCAGAGGCCCGGGGGTGGCCGGCATTGACCGAGAATGTCCCCACCATCTTCGTTCACCGCCCGAACGACCGCGGCAAGGACCACACCCGCCACAGCCGCGGTCAGCTCGGGCACCCCAGAACGCCAGTTCTCGTGATTTCGCAACATGGCAACGACGCCGGCTGCGCACACTGACCCGATGCCGAGCGCCGCAATTTGAAGGTCACCAAGGAGGCCAGCGGTCAAGCACAGGACCGCCGTGGCCCAACCCCATCCGAAGCGCCCCGGGTGCAGCCCTGCAAAGTGCACATAGGCACAGAAGCGATGTACCGACGTGCAACGGTCCACGCAGGAAAAGATTGGTCAGCACATGGCTCGGCAGCCCTAGGACGACCACGACCGTCGTAACTGCCGCGATACCAGCGATTCCACGACGACCGTCGCGGGCCAGCAGTGCGGCTATGACGACGACAGCTGCAGCGATCATCGCCGGGACGAGGAACAGGAGCATGCCCTTTTCGCCGGTCACCAGCTCGACCAACATGTACACGACGGCATCCACTGTCCAGAAGGAGTCGAGCGAGGGCGCCCAGCCATTGAGTGTGAAATTGCCGGACCCATGGCATGTCCTTGCAGGACAACGGTGGCTCCGTCCGAGTCTCCGACGAACGCGTGGTGCGCCGACACGTACAGGATCGCAACCAGAACGAGGAAGCCGCCCACAGCAATCGCTGGAACGACCAAGCGAGATCCAAGTTGCTCACGGACCTTGCCATCCGCCAAGGAGGTTCGGTGGCCCTCGTGAATGGGCGATGAGTCCCGTGTCGCGGTGACGTTCACTGAGATGGGGAGGCGAAAGGCTCTTTCGGCAGATCGCGGTAACGACGCACGACTCCAACGCTACCGAACGCGCTCTTCTCCGCGCTCTGGCTCTCGCGCTCCTGTCTAGCCATACTTGATGGGTGCTGACCGCTCCCGGCGCACTCCCAGCTGACGCACCCCGGCTCGATCCGGACCTTGCACGACCTCCTTCGCCGTTTTACCGACGGTCGCTCTTGGCCGAGCGAGGAGCGTGGAGTCTCGTGTGGTTGGCCGTGGTGACCGGCGGTGTCAACCTCTGGGGCTTTTGGTGGTGGTCACCCGCGGTCATCGCTTTGGCTCCGTTTATGATCCTCGGCGGGCTCCTTGGTGTCGCGTCCTCCTGGCTGGTCGGGAGCCCTCGCTCACGTCTCTTCCAGCGAGTCACTCTCGGAGCAGTGATCGTGACTGCACTATTTCCCCAGTCGGTAGAGATCAGCACGCGCACGTTCTATGCCACCGACTCCGCGGCATTCGACCAGGTGGCGGCAAGAGCATTGCTGCACGGTGCCGACCCGTACGTGGCCTCAATGTCGGGCGTCGCTCGCCTTCTGAGTGTTCCGTCCCGCTCTTGGACGTATACGGTCGATGGTGGTCACGTCACCCACTTCTCTTACCCCGCCGGGTCGTTCCTGCTCAGCCTCCCGGCCACGGCACTCGGCGTGCACATGGCCATCGACTGGACTGACCTGGCGGCCTGGCTTGTCACGATCGTGCTCTTGTTCGCACTTTTCCCCGCATCACTGCGGTGGCTCGCGGCGTTGCTCGGCTTGGCGCCGTTCTTCTTGGGCTCGTTCACATCGGGAGGCACCGATGCGATGTTCTTGCCCTTCCTTGTGATGGCCGTCTGGCGTTGGGACAGGTACGGTCGCCCCAGCGAGCAAGGACTGGCGCGATGGATCGGACCCGTTTCCCTAGGAGTTGCATGCGCCATCAAACAGACCCCATGGTTCGCGGTCCCCATCTTAGTCACCGGCATCGTCCTAGAAGCGCGTCGGAACGGGTCGACGCCGATTCGTTCGTGTCTGCGCTACTTACTCACTGTTGTCGCGGTGTTCGCCGTGGTCAATCTTCCTTTTCTCCCATGGCACTCCGGAGCATGGCTGCAGGGCACGCTCATTCCCTTGACCGGTGGGCTGGTCGCCGATGGCCAAGGGCTCATCACGCTCGCCACGCACGGTCTGACCGGTGGCGTGAATCTGATGATGCTCAGCCTGGCAGGAGCTCTGGCCATGGTTGGCGTTGTCGCTGCGTTCGTCGCATGGTACCCGCAGCTAAAACGGATTTGGCCCGTGCTCCTGACGATCCCCTTGTTCGTTGCGCCGCGCAGCCTGTCGAGCTACCTCGTCGACCTCATTCCAGTAGCTCTCGTCGCAGCACTCTCTGTTGATAACGTGCCGCGGGACGCGTCCGAGGATCGTACGACGTGGCGAGGCCTGTTTGCGCGACCGTCGGTGCTCGTGGTTGTCGTATCGTGCGTTGGTGTCGTCATCGCGTCCTTCATGGCCTTCAGCGGGTCACCACTGCAGCTGTCGGTGCGCAGCTTCATCACGTCCCACGCCGGCACCGAGCTAGATGCGGTGACGGTCGCGGTCGTCAATCGGACGTCCGATCGGCTTGTGCCGCATTTCCTCGTGGACGCGGCGACAGGTCAGAACTACGATGGATTCTGGACTTCGTCGCACCGTCGTCTCGCAGCGCTCGGGCCTCACGACTCTGAGACGATCACGTTGTATCCGCCGGCATGGACGGCGGCGCCCCGACACGGCGCGCGATGGTTGGTCGAGTCGTACACCCTCGACCCCACGTGGCTGAGCACGTCCTCCTTGCTCACGTTTTCTCCGTCATAGCCATGCCGGGCGGGCTTGTTGATCGAGCCTCTCCGCGGACCACCCTCAGTAGAGGGGGACGCCTCCATTCGCGTGTCCGCCGCATCCCGGTCGGTCTCCTTCTTCCTTCTCTTGTCGCCCCTTGCCGTTGTTTAGGTAGGTCGCTGGTCGGGAGCCGAAGACTTTGGAATGAGATGGATTCAATGTTCCCTGCGGGATGATGCGGTAGCGGTGGTCATGTCCTCCCGCACTTGACGCCCAAGCGTCGCTCGGTCCCAGCCCAGCCCAGCGGATTCGCCGTAGCCCGCACAAGTCCGGGGCTTTTAGGGTAGTAGAGAAAGCAGAACCCCAAGGAGCCGCCATGACGAGCGAAACTGTGACCGAGACAAACGACCTCGAGAGCATTGCAGAGCTGGCGGCGCAACTCCGGGTCGACTCGATCCGGTCCTCGACCAGCGCCGGCTCCGGTCATCCCACCTCGAGCATGTCGGCGGCCGACCTGATCGCAGTTCTGGCGGCGCGTCACCTGCGCTACGACTGGGACGACCCACACGCCGGGGCCAACGACCATCTGGTCTTCTCCAAGGGCCACGCCTCGCCGCTTCTTTACTCGTTGTTCAAGGCGGCCGGGGTGGTGAGCGACGAGGAGCTGATGACCGGATATCGCCGTTTCGGGCAGCGCCTCGAAGGTCATCCGACCCCGGTGCTGCCCTGGGTGGACGTGGCGACCGGTTCTCTCGGTCAGGGCCTGCCCGACGGCGTGGGCATTGCGCTCTCCGGCAAGTACCTCGAGCACCTTCCATTCCGGGTCTGGGTGCTCTGCGGCGACAGCGAGCTGGCCGAGGGCTCGATCTGGGAAGCCATCGACAAGGCGTCCTATTACAAACTGTCCAACCTCGTCGTGATGGCGGACATCAACCGGCTCGGGCAGCGCGGGCCGACCGATCTCGGTTGGAACCTCGACGTCTACGAACGGCGCGTCGAAGCCTTCGGCGCCCGCGCGACTCGTGATCGACGGTCACGACCTCTCCGCGATCGACGGCGCATTTGCTGAGGCAGAGGACATCAGTGGGGATTGCGCCCACGGTGATACTGGCGAAGACCATCAAGGGCCGGGGCTTCTCGGAGATCGAGAACAAAGAAGGCTGGCACGGCAAGCCCCTCCCGCCCGACATGGCCGCGCACGCCATCGAGGAGCTCGGGGGCGAGCGGCACCTGATCGTTCGTGGCCCGCTCCCCCAGAAGGTCGCGGATCGTCCCCGGTCGCCCGCCACGACCGCGGCCCGGCCGACCTCCCCCGCTACGACGTGGGCGACTCGGTCGCCACCCGCAAGGCCTACGGCGACGCGTTGGTCGCCATCGGCGCCGCCGACCCGCGCGTCGTCGTGTTGGACGCTGAAGTGAGCAACTCGACCCACGCCGACGAGTTCAAGCACGCCTTCCCGGATCGCTACTTCGAGATGTTCATCTCCGAGCAGCAGCTGGTCGCCGCCGCCACGGGATTGAACGTGCGCGGCCACAAGACGTTCGCTTCTACGTTCGCTGCCTTCTTCAGTCGAGCGTTCGACTTCGTGCGCATGGGCGCCATCTCAGGTGTCGAGCTGCGCTTGTCGGGATCGCATTGCGGGGTGGAGATCGGGGCGGACGGGCCCTCGCAGATGGGTCTCGAGGACCTCGCGATGATGTGCTCGGTTCACGGGTCCACCGTCTTGTACCCGAGCGACGCGACGAGCACGGCCGCGCTCGTCGCGGCGATGGCGCACAACCCGGGGATCAGCTACATCCGCACCACACGGGGCGCGTATCCCGTGATCTACGAGGCCCGAGAGGCGTTCGCGGTAGGCGGTTCGAAGGTCCTGCGCTCCTCCGAGCGCGACGACGTCACGCTCGTGGGCGCCGGCGTCACGCTGCACGAGTGCTTGAAGGCGGCCGAGATGCTCGGGGGTGAAGGAATCCAGGCTCGGGTCGTCGACTGCTACTCGGTCAAACCGATCGACGCTGCCACCGTCTCCGAAGCGGCGGCCGCCACGTCCGGACGGATCGTCGTGGCGGAGGACCACCATCCCGAAGGCGGGCTGGGATCAGCCGTGGCCGAATGCCTGTTGTCGAACGGGCGGACGAGCCTCCACATCGCGCACCTGGCGGTCAGGGGCATGCCGGGCTCGGGCACCGGGCCGGAGCTCATGGCGTGGGCCGGCATAGACGCCGACCACATCGCAGCCGCGGCGCGCGGGCTCGTGCCCGGCGCGCTAAGTCGCCGGGAGGGCACTCTTGAGGCAACCGTCGCTCACAGCGCCCCCGTCCGGGAGCGGACCCAGTGAGCATGGGAGGCGGCCCGCATCAACTGGCAGCAGAATCACGGCACGGTCCGCCCGGCCATCACGGGCTTGGGGCTTGCATCGATAGTAGAGCGCTTTACTACGAGGGCGGGCGCAATGGACGGAGTGGAAACTGGGTGGGTGGAACCGTCACCGCCGAGGCCCTGGATGAGGCGGAAGGTCACGATCCACGCCTCGGACGATGACTCCGATGACCACTGCGAGCCAAATCGCAGAAATACAACCAGCGCCGCCCGGGAGCGGGCGGGGCTCGCCGGGAGCTAGTGGCTGTAGACCATCGCCAGCACCGTCCCGACTCGCTCATGAATCCAGGACACGGGTCGCCGGGCTCGGGCATCGGGCTCATGGGGGAAGGGTAGACCGACCGTGGCTCTCGTGATTCACACAACGCCCCAAACCCGCGGGTACGGGGGCATTTAGCCTGAAAAGATTAGGCGCATCCCGAGTACGGTCGGCAGTCTGCCTGAAGGTGTACTACACAACAATCTGAAATACCAGGGCTGGCAAAGGGGAGAATCTCGATGGCTCGTGACAAGTACCTACAACACCTTGCATCTGTTCCTCTATTCTCGAAGTGCAACATGAGGCAGCTTCAGGAGATTGGCAAGGTGGCTACCGAACTGGACCTTCCTCCCGGGACGGTTCTTTCTCGTCAGGGTGAAGTTGGTTTTGAGATGTTCATCCTCCTCGATGGGACCGCGTCAGTGACACGCGATGGACAGCGCGTGGCGACACTCACCGCTGGCGACGTCGTGGGGGAATTGGCCGTCATTTCGGGTCACCCTCGCAACGCCACGGTGGTGGCCGAGACCGAACTGCGGATTCTGGATCTCAATCACGCTGGCTTGGATCAACTTCTTGACGATATTCCCGGCCTCGCTAAGCACCTGCTTTACGACGTCTCAGCCCGGTTGCTAGCAGCGACCCCAGTGGATGCACACTAAAGGATTGTGCACCTGATGGGTATCCCACTGCGCCCAACTGCCCCACCGTTCCGCTTGGCGAATGAGGGCACCCACGGACCCGATGGCCCTGCGATCCGGACCTCAGCCAAGTGGTGCGGGGCCATTCGTCGCTGTCCGTTTAGCCATTCATCGCTGTCCGTTTAGGCAGTGTCCGTGTCGACGATCAGGACGGCGCAGTGGCACTCGTGAGCCACGGTGTTGGGCACGCTGCCCTTCACGAAACGCTTCATGCCGCTCATACCCCTGTTGCCGACTACGACGAGATCCGCAGAGACGTTCTCTGCAGTGCCAAGGAGCGCCTTAGCTGCATCCCCGCCTGGATTGTGGACCTTGAGAGAAACCCCCTCGGCTTCGGCGTCAGCGAGCAGTTGTGAACGGATCGTCTCAGCTTCTTCACGCATGGTGTTCACCTGATCCTGCTGCGCTCGCGTGAGTCGGCGAATCCGACAGTGACGGCCGGGTGAACCACATTGACGGCGTGCAGTTCAGCCCCCGACACCTTGGCCAAAGCCATGGCTGCCCTTACCGCGATACCCGCTCGATCCGAACCATCTGTACCTACCACGATGACCTTGTACATCGGCGACACTTCCAGTTTCGTCGGCAATCTCCAGCTCCGAACATTAGATCCACTTGAGCACACGTGCTCGTGCCAGCATGACCTTGCGCGGTGAAGCGGCGCCAGCGGGACGGAGAGACGCTGTGTCGGGGGTCTTTCCGAGATCTCGTCAGAGCCGCATCTCGTCCTCGACGTCTTCTCGCACGCCATCTTCTCCCGCGACTTCGGCACCATCGATTACCAGGACAGTCATCTCGCGGCGTTGTTCGGCCGAGAGGACGATCGTCAGCGGTCGCCCTCTATGCGGTCGTCCGGTCGCCTTCTCGTTCACGGAGACCTCATGAGCACCATCACGACGCGTACCGACGGGGCAGGCAGACCAGTCTGGCCCCCAGAACTCTGGCGTGGCCGTGCCCTTGACCCCGCCTGCGCGGTGGCTGCAACACTCCATGCCGCAGTCGACGGCGAAGGAATGACGGGCAACGGACGCGGCTTGCCCTCCGAGGCGCGGTCTCGGACTGGAGACGATCACCCGGTGTCTGACCCCAAACGACAGAGGTGAATCCAACGACGATCTGAGCCCTCGACCACTCTGAGTGTGCGCCGGCACGCGTGGGCGAGATCAGTCGAGGATGTCCTTTTCATGCCCGAGCTCGCGTTCTTGCCCTGGAAAAGACCACTTGACTCGAGGTGCTCCTTCAGGAATGACTGCTCTGGCGCCTGAGGGTGAGGCTGATATGTCCCACGACCTCGCGACGCCCTGAGCTGGGCTGTGGACATTCTCTGGACATTGTTGTGGACGTCCGCAGAGGCCGGCTCAGGACTCGGCGCACGCCATCTGGTTCGTGCGCTCGAGGCCGATCAGGGCGTTGAGGGCGGCCTTGGGGACCAGGCGCCTGCGGCCCAAGCGAATGACCGGGAGCTCGCCTCGCGCGACCAGTTCATAGGCGAAGGCACGAGAGATGCCAAGCAGTGCTCCTGCCTGGCCACGGAGTAGACGAGGCGCTCTTGGTTCGCCGCCGGCGCCGCGTGGGTGGTGTCCATGATCGCCCTCCTTGGACGAAAGCGAATTCCTCCCTACCTATAAATGGCCTTGATCGGGGACCCAAATCCGGACAACACCAGGTCAGAGGGACTAAAGTCGAGCTATTCCGACTCCTCCGTCGGCCCGTTTTCGACGTGTACTCGAAGAACCGTCACGACACCGAGACTGGACAACCGTGCCCAGGAGCTATCTGGCCCTGACGGATACGGCAGCCCGGAGGCACCCGTGACGACGAGACTGGTCACACGAGTCGAGCTGCTCGGAGGGACCGGCTCGGAGGGACCGGGAGGCACGGACAGACGGGATGGACGCGGTTCCGGTACCTGGGCGACACTGGCTCCGGTACCTGCTTGACACCTCGTGCCTGCGAGGGTCCATCGCGTGGCGGTTGCCACCTTCTTCGCTGTTGACGCAGTCGTCGACAGATCCGAAGGAGGCCGTCCGTGTTGGTGGAGGTCAAAGCTGGTGGAACACTGCTATCGAGCGGTAATCGACGTCCTCGACGGGATGAGCGTGACCGACGTGGCCCGCCGCAACAAGGTGAGCCGCCAGACGGTCCACACGTGCTCCGTCGCTATCCCGACGGGGCATGGCCGCCTGGCCGACAAGAGCTCCAAGCCCGAGAGCTGTCCGCACCAGATGGCTCCACGGTGATCGAGGCCCGGTTGGTCGAGATGCGTCGGGCCCATCCGAGATGGGGACCCAGATCAATCCGGGCACCGCTCGCCCAGGAGGGGTTCACCCCGGTCCCTGGTCGCTCGTCGATCTATCGGACGTTGGTGCGCCATCGCCTGCTCGAGCCGACACCGCGGAAACGAGCGCGCTCCGACTACAAACGTTGGGAGCGCAGCCGTTCCATGGAGCTGTGGCAGATGGACGTCGTCGGACGTTTCCATCTCGCTCGACGGCACCGACGTCAAGGTCGTCACTGGCGTCGACGACCACTCTGCAAGCGCAGTAGCGCGCCAAGACGCGAAGTCCTCGCTCGGGCCATCGCGATTGCGAGACAGTGAGACGCGATGGGGAGTTCCGAACCTGTCGTGAAGAGATCGCGGCGACAGCCGGGACCCGAGACACTTAGTCCCTGATCTAACCCATCGGTAGGCTGTCTTACGGAGAGCCGGGAAGCCTGGTCGGCACACTGCTGATGCGCCCAAGGAGCGACATGAGCCACCTATCCCCTCTCCACCCGTCACGACGATTAGCAACGTGGGCGTTGCCTGGTCCGGTCGGGACTGAACGTCCGTGACAGTCGAATCCGCGGTCGCCGTCTTCGTCCTTGGGGCGGTGGTCAGCCTGGCGACAAGTTGGGTGCTGGTCACCCGGCTCGAGCGTGTCGGCGAGCGCCTTGGATTTTCTGAAGCCAGCCTCGGCATGGTGGCCGCCTTGGCCGCCGACACTCCGGAGATCACGGCGTCGATCACCGCGATCGCCCACCACCAACAAACAATTGGTGCTGGCGTCGTCTTGGGTTCGAGCGTCTTCAACCTGGCGACACTACTGGGGCTGGGCGCCGTCGTTGCCGGGCGAATCGACCTGCACCGAAGAGTCGTCATCTTGGGCGGCACCCCTGCGATGATTGTCGGAGTGGCGTGCCTGCTGAGTGTGGGTGGCCAGGTGTCAGCTGGGGCGGGGTTGAGTGTCGTCCTCGCCGTCTTGTTCGCCTATGTGACGCTCCTCGCCGCGGACCGGAGCATCTTGGGCCAACTGCGCTTGCCCGATGCGTGGTCGATGTGGCTCACCGGGGCCATCGTCGAGGAGGAGAGCGAGCTCGAAGAAGCAATCCGTCCGCAGCGAGGGACCTCGCGCGACACGATGGTCGCAGTCGGAGCCCTGGTGGTCGTGGTGCTGGCCAGCGTGGCCATGGAGCAAGGAGCGTCGTCACTCGGCACGCACTTCGATGTCCCCGAGATCGTCGTAGGCGGCCTCGTCCTCGCGGCCGTCACCAGCTTGCCCAACGTGGTCTCCGCTGTGTATCTCGCTCGGCGGGGTCGGGGCGCGGCCGCGTTCAGCACCGCGTCGAATTCGAACTCGCTCAATGTCGCGGCCGGTCTCTTGATCCCCGCCGTAGTCATCGGGATGGCCAAACCGTCTGCGTCGGGGACGCTGGTCGCCAGCTGGTATGTCGGGCTGACCGCGTTGACCCTCGTGCTTGCCTACATCGGACGGGGTCTCGGGCGGGGCTTTGGAGGTGTGATCGTCGCGGCGTACGTCGGTTTTGTGGTGGTGCTGCTCGCTGCTGCTTGAGTCTAGCGACGCCGGCGGCCGGCGGAACTGCTCTATGCGCTGCGGAACCGGGGACGTAGCGCCGCACCGACCTGGTCGGCAAGGGCGACGGCGACCACACGAGGTTGCAGTGGCACCTCGTAGCCCGGGGTCGGGGTGAGGACGAAGCGGCCCAAGGTGTCGCCGCGGTGCTGGACCAGGAGTTCGATTTCGGGTCCGGGAAGCCCCATGCGATCGACGCCCCAGATCCGGCCGCCGAGCAGCACATGCCCGTCGTGCTCGAGGCGCAACATGGGGCGGGTGCCGAGTCCCTCTTCGTAGCGACAGCCTCGGAGGTGCAGGAGATCCACCAGTGTGGCGCGCACCCGCTCGAGCACCTCGGAGGCAGGTGTGCCCGATGCGACGAGTTCGGACACGTCATAGATCACTCCGACGTGGTCGGCTTCTTCGAAGGCACTGGCCCGGTGGTGCCGATTGCGCGCGGCGAGCTCGGTGACGATGATCCCGACCACGAAGAGGCACACCGCCGTCTCGATGTCGGGACGATAGGTAATGGCAAGCCTCTCGTAGGGCTGGGTGAGGAAGTAGTCGAACCACAAGGTGGCGCTCAAAGTGGCCACGAAGCCGCTGAAGCGGTTGCCCAGAGCAGCGACGGCGACGATGACGGCGACGAGGATCAGGGCCGACGCGGTGCTCGCGAAAGTCTCCTCGGAACGGGACCAAGAGGGCCGCGACCCCGAGCGGGAGGACGAGGGCGACGACGAAGGCGATCTGGTCTCGATACCGGCGGAATCGGTCCATGGCTGCCTCGCTTTGATCCGGTGTTCTCAGTTTCCCACGACGACTGTGCTGGTGAAAGAGGGTTGGTCGAGTCTTTCCGACGTGGCTAATGGAGGTCCCAGGAGATGGCATCGAAGGCTTGCTCGATGGTCCAGCTCCCACCACCAGGGTGCTTCGCGTCGTAAACGCCTTAGGCGTCGAGAAGACGACGCAGGGATTTGGGCACAGTCGTATCGTGGACCATCCCGGCTGTGATGAAGCGCTCGCGGAGATGCGGGTCGAGCAGGGCGAATCCGTCAGAGTGGTTGACGTCGTAGGTGTAGGGCTGGCCGGTCTGCCAGTCGATGCCGGGAACTGAGCCCTCGGGGACCAGGCGTTTCAGCAGATACCGCAATCCCGGGCCCTGATTAATCCTCGATGATTACATCCGAGATGAAACGGGCATAGCGCTACTGATGTTCCAGGTGGCGTGGCTGACGTACAGATCTATAGGTTCTGACGGGTAGTCGTTCGGGTGAGCGCGGTGGCGATGCCTGCACAGAAAATAGAGCTGCCTGCCGATGTTGCGAGCTGCTCGTCAGCGCGCCGCTTCGTACAACAAGCCTCGTCCAGGCGACCGAGGACCTTCGTGCGACTGCATCGCTTCTGGTCTCAGAGGTCGTTACCAACGCGGTGTTACATGCGTGTGGGCCGGTGAGCATCGAAGTCCTACAGAAAGACAGCGCATACAGGATTGCCGTGAGTGATCGAAGTAAAACGCTTCCGGTCGAGAAGGGCTATCGGAGAGACGATGCCACCGGCCGGGGCGTGCTGCTCTTGGAGTGCCTTGCGGCCGCGTGGGGCTGCAAACGGACCGGAACTGGCAAGGTCGTCTGGTTTGACCTGCCGGTCCCCTTCGATGATTCATCGCCACGTGGCACCGGGCGCAGATCCAACGACGATCCCTATCCGAACGGGATGCCAATCGCCCTGCTCAACGCGCCGATTCAAGAGATGATCCGCACCGCTGCGCACTACGACGCCCTTTACCGTGAGTTCCGCCTGATCTTGGAGCTCGACCCATCGCACCTCGAAGCCGTACCGGGCCGATTGCTGGGCTTGATCGACGGACTTGGAACCTCATTCTTGGGCGTTGGTCGTGATGTTGAAGAGACATGGGACACGGCCGTCGAGGAGAACCGAGATGCCGTAGACCTGCATTTCCGTCTTCCGCAAGAAGCCGCCCCCGCCGTCCTGCGGTACAACCAACTCTTGGACGAAGCTGACGAATACTGCCGGCGGGTCGAACTCTTGACCATCGCGCCCACTGACGAGGCCGTGTCCGTCAGGGGATGGGCGTTCGGGCAGATCGTGTCCCAGTGCCAAGGTGAGCCGCCCACGCCCTGGACTCGATGGCGCCCCCCGTGGGCTGTTCGCCAAAAAGCGTACGGCCGCCTTCGTTGGTCTGGCGCAACAGGGACGGGACAGAGCTAAGCGACGCGAGGTCCGACACTCGCTGGGGTGCGACCCTTGACGATGGCTCTGGCAGGTTTCGCGCTGGTGAGCCTTGCGGTGGTGCTGGCGGCAGAAGATGCCGTAGCCCTTGCGACCGACTCGATCTACGTCAAGCGAGAGCACGGACGCGCCACCGCGACCATGGAGCTGGGCCGCAAGCTCTTCGTCGTTGAGGGTTACGTCGAAGCGCTCACGGAGTTACGACTCACGAGGGTCACGACCTCACTGCCGACCTCGCCAAGGCGCTGCACTGCGCTCGGACCTCGAAGACGCTCTGGCAAAGCTTTTCGAGTCCGGACACTCGGGTTCTCGGGTTCTCAATCGCGTCTACGAGGCCCTGGCGAGACGTGGTGGGCGCGGACGAGCCGCCGGCCTCATGCAGATCGTGATGGCGGGGCGCGACCGCTTCGGTGGAACGGTCCGCTCTCTGAAGAGCCACAACGTGTCGGCATCCAACTTCCTTGACAACATCAACCAGATTCCTAACCCGGCGCCTGCGTCCGCGAAGAGTCGCTCTTTCGCGTTCTCTGCCACATCTCGCGCCACCCGGGAGCGTCTGGCTTATGCCTGGTCCATTCCGAGGCGGGAGAGGGCGCCAAGGATGTCGGCGACTTCGGTACGGGCCGTGTAGTCGGGTTGGACGTCGACGAAGCGCACCGTGCGGTCCGGGTCGACGATGAGGACGGCGGCGTCCTAGGCGCCAGGGACGTCTTGACGCAAACACATATGTACCCTATAACAGTTACTATAACAGTAATTAAATATCCAAGCGAAATCCAGCCTCACAGAGCTGTGGGACGAGTTCTTCTCTTCGGCGCCTCTCGTGGGCTCGGCCTCGCACTGGCAGGGAAGTGGGTCGAGAGCGGCTGGCACGTCACTGCCACCGTTCGCGAAACCGGCAGGACGGCGCTCCACGAGCTGGCCGAGCGCCAACCCCAGGTGGAGATCGAGTCGCTCGACGTGACCAGCCCCTTCCAGATCGCCGCAATGCATGACCGCTTGGCCGGCAGGAAGTTCGACCTTCTCTTTCACAACGCCGGTACGGCTAACCAGCCGGACGGGACGGTCGCAGAGACCTCGACCGACGAGTTCATCAAGGTGATGGTCACCAACGCCCTCAGCCCGCTGCGGGTCATCGAATCCTTCCAGGACTGTGTCGAGCCGACAGGCACCATCGGCGTCATGTCGTCGGGCCAAGGCAGTGTCGCCAACAACACCAATGGTGGCCACGAGGTCTACCGTGGCAGCAAAGCAGCCCTCAACAGCTACATGCGCAGTTACGACGCCCGTCACCGTGGCGAGCAACGAACGCTGATCCTCATGGCCCCCGGCTGGGTCAAGACCGACCTGGGCGGACCGGATGCCCGACTCACCATCGAGGAAAGCATTCCGGGTGTGGTGAAAGTCATTGACAGCCTGCGGGGCCAGCCGGGACTGCACTGTGTCGACTACCTCGGGCAGACCGTGCCGTGGTAGGCGCCAGTTCCAGGGGAGCGTCGGGGGGAGTAGAGGTCCCGCCGAGTTCGGCCGAGCAAGCCTGGACGCTCATGCGACAGTTTGTCGATGGGCACAGTCGTCATCGCGATCTTGCAGAAGCACTTGGCTTCAGCCTCGGGGCCGGACGGGGCAAGATCCTGTTTCAGCTACGCACCGGACCATTGACGCACAGCCAGCTCGCCGAGCTCAACCGGACGACTGGCCCGTATGTCTCGCTCATCGTTGACAAGCTCGAGGAGCACGGGCTTGTCCAACGTGGTCCCCATCCCGACGACCGTCGCCGCAAGCTCGTCTCCCTCACTCCCAGCGGGCGCGACGCCATCGCCACCGCCGAAGCCATCCTGTACCGCCCACCCGCGGCAATCTCCGTACTCACGGACGAAGAACTGAACCAGTTGATCGACCTGGTGGAGCGCGTCGTCAATGCTGACGAGTCGCAGGCATGAAGAGGAGCAACACGGCTGCGTGGTTCCTTCCTTGCCAGCTCACTATTGCGTGTTGCCTGTCGAGCGCGGCGGATAGTAGAGCGCTCTACTACAGCGAAGGATTCGATGGACGGGCTGGAAACTGGCTGGACGGAGCCGCACCTCACAGGATCCGCAGGACCTAAACGGACGAAATCCATCACCTTGCCAAAGTGAGGGTCGCGGATTCGAATCCCGTCTTCCGCTCCATCGCAGCAGGTCAGAGACGTGTTTCAACCCCGCTGCGCACCCGCCAAAGTCCTTCGCTTCGACCCAAGTCCATGCCGAGCGTCGAATCGACACGTAGCTTCTCCGTCTTGACGATCGTCACCCTGAGCCGCGAAATTGAAACTCAAATGTGGTTTAGCGGAGCAATTTGACGCAGGCGAAGTCGTTGTCGACCTGAGTCAGTACAGAGTCTTCAGTCTCTGCGGGGCGATATAGAGCGGGAGGCACCGTCAAACGCAATGCGTAGTGGTGACAACGTGATCGGCGATTTTGAGTCATACAGTCGTCACGAAGTCACCACCGCAGGGTCTTTCTGGGGCGGCCGAACCCGAGCCACAGGACTACTACTGCGACAACGCCGCGGTGGCCCTCCGGGCGATGCTGGCGTAGCCGCGGCTCACGGCTGTGTCTCGGGCTTGGGCCAGGAGGCCGCGGGCTCGTTCGAGATCTCCTGGTCCTCCGCGAGTCGAGAGCATGCGGCCCCACTGCAGGTGGGTTACGGCGGCCGCGAACTCCAACCGACCCCTTGCGTTGAGCTCGGCTGCTTTGGCGAAGTGCCTTTCGGCCTCGTTGTAACGGCCGAGCACCGACTCCAGGCAGCCGCAGTAATACGCCACCGGACTTCCGGCCGTCGCCCCGATGAAGAGAACTTGGTCGTCGAAGGGCCCGAGCAGTTCCAGGAGCAACCGAGCAGGAGTCTCCGCGTGCAGTTCGGCAGCGACGTCGGCGTACGAGGCCACCGCGAAAATCCAGACGACGTCATAGGGCAATGAAGTGAGGTCCGCGGCTGCAGCTTCGAGCATCTGGCGAGCCGTGTCGACGTTGCCGGCTTCCATGTGTCCTTCGGCCAGCGTCGCACGGAACACCGGGAGGGCCGGGTTCTCGGCCGCCACCTGTTCGATCATCGGGACAAGCTCGCCGTAGCGTCCCTGTTGGCGGCGGATGCCGATCATCTCGGCCCCGTAGAAGCCGAATGCGTCGGGCTGTCCACTCTCCGTGCCGATCTCCAATGCAGCCGTAGCGAGCTGTTCGGCCCGATCCGGATCGCCGGTTAAGAGCGCCCCGGCGGCGTCGTTGAATAGGGTGACCCACATCATCGTCGGCTGGCGGAGTCCGCTGATCACGGTGTGCATGTTTGCGAGGCACCGACTTGCCATCTCGAAATCACCGGCTTGCACTGCGGCCAACCGGCTGTAGGCGCCGGTCCAGAAGAGCAGGTCGGGGTCCCCCAAGACCTCCGATAGGTCGAGGGCTTCTTTTGCATCGACCATTCGCTCGTTGAGGGTGGAGGGGACCTGGAGCGGATCGCAGACCAAGTTCAGGGTGCGAATGACGGTGTCAGGATCCCCCAACCGCCTCGCCATTGCCCTGGCTGCGTCCGCCAATTCCTGCCGCCGTTCCAACGTCGTGCCCAAGGCAAGCTCGCTGCACAGCGTGGCCAGGAGGAGCGCCCGCTCGCGCCCGTCGTCATCGCCCAGGGCATCGAGCGCCGACTCCAGTACCGCGACTTTGTCGACGTCAATGACTCCGATCGAACTGAAGAAGCCACGGCTGTTCCCTAATGCAGCGGCCACCAGGCGGTCCGTCTGCGCCAAGCTCTTGGGCTCGGTGTGCGGCGTCGAGAAATGTCTCCCGGAAGCCCGGCAATCCGGCCTGGCGTTCTGCCTCGCCCAAGGCCAAACGCAGATCACAGCCGACCATCGGGTCGTCCTCGGGCACCATTTCCGCGAGGCGGAGTGCCTGGGAGAAGTACCGGACCGCGTCGTCGGGGGCCAAGGCGGCCAAGGCGGCCTCGCCTGCTTGCCGCGAGTAGTCGATGGCCTTGGTCGCGTTGGCTGGTTGGCTTGCGTTGAGCCAGTGGTGGGCAAGCTCGCCTATCAGCGCCCCCGGCGTCTGTCCGGCGGTCGACTCGATCGCCTCGGCCACCTGTCGATGGGCCCGGGTTCGCCGGACCTTCGGCAGGAACTGGTACAACGTGTGCTGCGTCAAGGCGTGCGAGAAGCTGTAACGCCCCGGTATGTCAAGAACCTCGCGCACGAGAGCGGCTTCGGTCGCAGCGTCCAGGACGTCGAGCACCTCCTCCTGGCCGAGGTCGGTTACGGCGTCGAGCAGATCGAAGTCGAATTCCCGTCCGATGACCGCCGCCGTGGACAGGACCCGACCTGCTTGTGGACCGAGCCGGCCGACGCGGGCGGAGATGACTTCTCGCACGCTGTTAGGCAGCACCATCTCGGACATTTCCCCTGCCACCGTCCAACGGCCACGATTATCTTGATAGATGGCGCCGGTCTCCATGAGACTCCGCAACACTTCTCCGACGAAGAACGGATTGCCGTCGGTTTCGAGGCAGAGAGCATGCGCGAGGTCAGTGGCGGCCTCCTCCAGGCGTTGCCCGGCCGCCGCCTCCATGAATGCCAGCACGCCCGACTCATCGAAGCCTTTCAACTCGATCCGACTGATATTTGGTTCGCGTTGCAGCGCACCGAGGAGATCACGGAGCGGATTGGAAGGCGAGAGCTCGCTGTCCCGAAACGTCCCGAGCACGAGCAGCCGCGCCGATTCAACGGTTGTGGCGACATGACGAAGGAGTCGGAGACTCTGACTATCCGACCATTGCAAGTCGTCGAGCACTAACACGATCGGTTGGAGCGCGGAGGCCTCGGTCAGAAGGCTTGCCACCGCCCCGTAGAGGAGGTAGCGCTCGGTATCGGGATCCGTCCTCGTCGGTGCTGGAATCTCCTCCAGTCGCTGAGCGAGCGCGGGGACGATCGATGCGATATCGCCGCCGTGGGTCTCGACGTGGGTTCGAAGCACGTGCTCGGGCGCATGGGCCACGTAATGGTGCAGTGCCTCCGCGAAGAGCGAATACGGGGCGCTGACGTCTTCCTGGCATCGTCCCAGGAGCACGCGGGCGTCCTCCTTGGCGGCGCGCCGGGCGGCCTCAGCGACGAGAGTCGTCTTCCCGACACCGGCGTCACCCGAAACGAGGACCAACGCACGTCCTTCGCCGGCTGCCGCTCGCTTGTATGCGTCGGTCAGCAGTGCCGCCTCGGTCTCGCGGGCAACCACTCCGGTGAGCGGCACGTGCGTCAGGCGCGCCGGAAGCGGCACGCCGTTTTCGGGCGCAACTTCATCGAGCGGCTCCCAACGGACGTCGAGGACATCTACGGGCTCCGGGAGGCCTTTCAACTCAAGAGCGCCGAGCCGATCGAAGAGATAAGGACTGCGCCGGCCGCCCATCACTCGGACGGAGTCCGCGACCAGGATCTGGCCGGCATCGGCATAGGCACAGAGCCGAGCCGCCTCTATCACCGGGTCGCCGTAGTAGTCGTTGGACTCCATTGTTGCCTCTCCGCCGCTGAGACCGATACGTAGCCCCAGCTGGTGGCGGGCGCCGACGTTGTCACGATGGACGGCTTGCTGCATCGCTACGGCGCATGAGAGGGCTGCAGAAGTGCTGCGGAATACGACCATGACCCCGTCGCCCAGACCCTTCACCTCGACCCCTCCGGATTCGGCGATGGCCTGACGCAGCAGCGAGAAGTGCGCTCGGAGAAGGTCGTCCGCGGCGTCCGGGCTAATCTCGTAGCTGATTTCGGTCGAGCCGACCAGGTCGGTAAATAGGACCGTGATGGTCTCTGTGACCCCCAAAGCTCGCCTCCTCCCTGTGTCCGCTCTGCTGGTGCCAGGGTAGACGGTCGGCAACTGGAGATGCGTGCGGACGGAAGCCCGTTGCAGCAAGCGTGATTCTCGTTCAGTCGGCTTGCTGTCAGCCGGATAGTAGACGGCTCTACACAGCGGCGGACGCAGCGGACCAGCTGGAAATCTGGGACCGCTGACTCCTTCGAGCACGCGGGCGGCAAGACCGGCTACCTCGACACCACGGTGGGATTCGGAGGCGTCAACTTCACGAGCGAGGCGCTCACGGCGAAGCAGGACGGCGTCAATGCGCCGGAGCCCGAGATGGAAACAACTCGAACCTCGCCCTGGCGGAGGCGCTCAAGCAGGCGGGGGTCAAGCTGAAGGCGGGACTGTTCGCGACCGACTATCAGCCGAGCGTGATCAACTCACCGGCGTGGTCCGCCCTCAAGGGCGACTACTTCTACGCCCTGTTCCGCCCGTGGTCGCTCCCCGACGCCGGCACGTAGCAAATGCAGGCCGCCATGGAGACTGGATCCGTTGAGCCTCCCTGAGCCAGCGGGCGATGTCGCCGCGGTCGTCCGTTCTGACGCCGGCAGGATCTTCGTCGACCGGGCCGTCGCGGCCGAGCCCACCTTCGCGCGTCTTAGTAGGTCCCACCATAAATACGATGACGAAGCTACAATGACGTAACTAGGGGCTCGCACTAGCGTAGGGGCTCCCCAGAAAGGGGAGCTGGTGACGAGAAAGAGCCCGTATGTACTGGATCTGACGACGGCACAGCGCCGCGAGCTCGAGGCGAGAGCTCGACGCTATACGTCATCGTATCGAGACGTCATCCGCGCCAAGATCGTGCTCATGGCCGCGTCGGGCCTCGACAACGAGGAGATCGCAGCTCGGCTCGACACAAGCCGGGTCATCGTGTCGAAATGGCGAAAACGTTTCTTCGAATATGGACTGGCTGGTCTCGAGGAGCTGCCCCGGGGTGGTCGGCCCCGGGTCTTTCCCCCCTGAGGTGGTCATCGCGGTCAAGTCCTTGGCCTGTGAACTCCCCAGCCGGCTCGGTGTCCCGCTCAGCCGGCTCTTCGTGCCCGACATCTGCGCGGCCGCGAGAGAACGGGGCATCGTGGCCGAGATCTCGGGGGCGACGATCTGGCGTTGGCTCTCCGAAGACGCCATCAAGCCGTGGCGGCACCGCTCGTGGATCTTCCCGCGCGACCCGAAGTTCGAGGCGAAGGCCGCCCGGGTGCTCGACCTCTACGCCCGCGCATGGAACGGGAAACCACTAGGAAGACGAGACTTCGTGCTCTCTTCTGACGAGAAGACCTCCATCCAGGCCCGCGTCCGCACCCATGCGAGCCGGGGTCCGGCACCGGGGCGGACGATGCGCGTCGAACACGAGTACACGCGAGGAGGAAGCCTCCAATACCTCGCCGCCTGGGACGTCCATCGGGCCAAGGTATTCGGGCGCTGCGAGCCCAAGACCGGCATCGAGCCCTTTGGACGCCTCGTCGACCAGGTGATGAGTGCCGAGCCCTACGCTTCGGCCCGCCGTGTCTTTTGGGTGGTCGACAACGGATCGTCGCACCGCGGCAACGCGGCGTGCGAACGGATGGCGACGCGGTGGCCGAACGCCCAGCTCGTCCAGCTTCCCGTCCATGCGTCATGGCTCAATCAGGTGGAGATCTACTTCTCGGTGATCCAGCGCAAGGTGCTCACCCCCAACGACTTCGCCGATCTCGCCGAGGTCGAGTCCCGCCTGACCGCCTTCGAGCGGCGCTACGAGCAGGCGGCTGCACCCTTCGAGTGGCGGTTCACCCGTGACGACCTCGCCTTGCTGATGAAGAAGCTCGCTGAAAAGCCGGACTACCAGCTGGCCGCGTGAGCGGAGACACCACCCACCCTCTCGGATACGTAATCGAAATTATGTTCCTGAGCACTTAGCCTGGACGGCCGTGTCCAGTGCCGTTGCTCACGTCGAGGTCGAGACTCAGCTCGAAGGCGAACTGCTGGTGCGCTGGGAGTTCGAGGGCGAACCAGGGGCGGTCGACGTGTCCACCGGTTCGACTGCAGATCACGTCGACCATCGCCAGGAGACGACCGTGCCCTCCGGCCAGATCACGCTTCGGCAGCCTCATGACGCAAGTCGCCGGCGGTTCGTATCGGTTGCCCCCGATGGCGGCGGTCCAGCCGTGGTGGCGTCGGGTCGCCGAGTCCGTTTCGAAGGGGTGACACAATTTCCGCGATCTTGGCGGATATCAGACGCGTTTCGGAGCCAGGACCCGCTGGGGTCTGGTGTATCGGGCTGACGCACTGCATGGCTTATCGCCCGCGGATCTGACTCTCTACGATCGGCTAGGCGTGTGTGCGGTCTTCGACCTGCGCGGAGAAGTCGAGCGGGAGCACCATCGGTCGGCCAGCAGACACCGACGCCTCCATCCTGCAGCCGTCCGCGATAACCAAAGAAGACGGAGAGCGGATTCTTCGCGACCTCTACATCGGCCTTATTGAACCACGCGGCCGTTCAGGTCGGCGAGCTCAACACTGCTTTGACCGAAGACCGCAGCTTGCCGGCCGTGTTTCATTGCCATGCTGGCAAAGACCGCACCGGCAATGTCGCCGCGTTGCCCCTCGACGCACTCGGCGTCTAACGTGATACCATCCTCGACGACTACGAGCTCACAGCCCGGTACCGCCGGCGGACCGACCAAGAATCTTCCCACCAGCGAATCATCGAATCCGGGATACCCCCAGAAGCCACCGCTGGCGTGCTTACCACGCCTAGGTGGGCTATGCAGCACGCCCTAGAGGAACTCGACCGTCGCTACGGCAGTGTTGCGGACTACCTACAAGGCCCCGCGGGCATGCACCCCAACAAGCTCGGGGTGCTTCGTCAGCGCCTCCTCGTCTCGACGTCGAATTCGTAGCCCGATCGAATTGGTACAGGGGACACAATGGAAGATCGACAACCGCCTCGGTTGCACCTCGAACTGGTCCGAGCGCCAGACCGGCTAGACGAACGCGCGGCGTCCGTCCAAGAGGCCGGCTGGGAGGTCTCCATCTGGGAGCCGGCGACCACCGCCGATGATGATCTGCCAAGAATCCTCCCGCGTTGCGACGGGGTAGTGATCGGCGAGGGCAACGGCGGAATCGTGGACTCGCCCTCGCCGGCGACCACGGCGGTGCCCCTGATTCGTTACCCCCGACCCTCACAGGGATCCTGCTCGGGGGAGAGGACCACGGGGATCTTGCTGGTCCTCATCTCGGCGAAGGAACGCGACTCAGCTCAGGAGCTCCGTGACTGGGGTGACTTCGTGCACTTGCGGCACATCGCTGAAGCGGCGGTGCCTGGCTTTAGGACGATCACAGCCTGGGAGAACGAGTCCTCGGGAACACCCCGGTTCTGCCACCTCTACGAGATGGTAGGAGACGATCCCCAAGGCACCTTCGAGAAGATGCCCTCGCTTGTGCGAGATCGCCTTGATCGCACCACGTTCAAGGAGTGGGCATGGCACCCCCAACTCATCATCGAGGAGTCTCGGACCTATCACCGGCGGGAACCGAACTGAGACTCGGGCCAGTGCCATGTTGCCGGTATGAACGTCGACGTCGGAGGGCGGTCGCAGCGGCTGGAGAGCAAAGCATCTGTCAACGGTGGGCTATACCTACAAATCCAGCGGCCCGACACCCAGCTGGCGGTGCGCACGACCGGGGAGGTGCGGCCGGGTTGTAAATGTCTGACATTGTAGTACACTATGGGCGGTGAGTGGCGTGGACTGGACCTACGGGCTGGACCACATGCGAGAACGGCATGGCATCGAGGCCGGTTGGGCGATGGAGGCGCTCAGCGATCCAGATGCACTGCGCATCAACCCGGATCCGTCGAGCAAATCCGGTCGAAGTGTCAGGACAATCGGCTATTCCTCTTCCGCAGGATGCCTCCTGTCCGTCATCACACTCACCGAAGACGGTGTCACCTACGGCGTCAATGGATGGCGATCGAATGACTCCGACATCCGGCGATATAGGGAGGAACAGACGTGAGTAGCAACATCAAGCGACGGATTGCTGAGGAAGCAGCGGCTTCCGATGAGAATCAAGATGCACCCATTTCTTCCGGCACGTCCGTGAGCCGACCAAATCGTGCGCGCTCCACTGTGTATTCCATACGACTTAATCCGGGAGAGGTGGAAGCTGTCCAAACCTTGGCCGACGAAGCAGGACTTCCACCGTCAACTCTCGTCCGCTCTTGGATTATCGAACGTGTTCGTCTTGAGCAGGGCGACCTTGGAGACGCTGAGGCAGAACTCAATGCTGCGCAGCGACATCTTGCGCAGGTCAAACGTCATCTTGTTCAGCGGTAACTCGATCAGTAGACCGCTCTACTAAGCGACGGACTGGGTGGACGTACTGGAAACGGGGTGGACGGAGCCGCACTTCACGGACGGGCTGGACCCAACACGAAAACCCTCACTTTGCCAAGGTGAGGGTCGCGGGTTCGAATCCCGTCTTCCGCTCCATCCAAAATGGGCTTGATCCTTCTTGACCCCTTCCGCTCCAAAGGCTCCCGCTTCATCGCCTCCGAGCGCACCGAGTTATTCCAGCTGAAACCTTCAGGCGCAATGGACTAGTTGGCCGCCAAATGGGGGCGTTCGCCTCCGACGATGGCGGGAGGCCCCGACCCGCGGGCGGCTTCGCTACGCCTAAACCGGCTCCGGGTCCAACCGTGCCAGACGGCGCCGGCCCAGGCCAGCAAGGCGACCGCTCCGACAGACTCCAAGATGATTGTCTCGGTCACGAACGAAGCCCTCTGACGACTCCCGAAAGCCGAACAAGCCGAAGTTGAGGCTGACGATGAGTCCCCCGAGGGTCGAGACCATTAATCCCGCCCCCAGGAGCCCAGCGAGCGGCCGAGGCCACACCAGCAGGACTGCCGCCAGCACGAAGCCACCCACGGCGTCGGCCAAGAAGAGGGGGCCGACGGTTGGAATATCCCGGTACCCTTCCGTCCACAGGTGAAGATGGATGGCGGCCACCCAGATGAGCAGACCGGCGCACACCAGACGGAGAACGAGGCGCGGCGAGGAACGCGGGTCCATGCTGGGACCTCGTCACCTGGCGTTGGAGCGACGCCATCTGATCAGAGGTTACCGTCGCCATCGCTTGGCCCTCCGTTGTTGTCGGCGTCATGGTCGCCCCCGTTGTCCTGGGCAATACCGTTGACGACGGCCGGCGGTGTAGCGACCGCAGGGGCCGTTGTCGGCGGCGGGGGTGGCACGGTATCCGGCGGACTGGTAGTCGCGAGGGGCGGTCGGCGGCGGGCGGCGCTGGGCACGGCAGTCGGCGGGGTTGTTGTCGGCGGCGGTGGTGGCTGGTGGTGGTGGTGGTGGTTTGGGCCGCAGGGGTGGGCTTGATGGCGGTGGCGTGGGAGTTCGACATGAGCCCGAGCCCGAGAGCCAGACCTCCCGCCACGAGAGCCGCGATCACCGCGATGAGGATTCCCAGTCGTTTGGTCACTTGATGTCCTTTGAACTTGTTGTGGGGCGGTCGCCGTTTGATCTCCCCCGCGATCTCGGGCTTCGAACTGCACTACGGTGCAAGCGGCACGAGAGTTCACTCGGAGTCATAAGAAGTTGATCAATGACGACGGAGCAAACTTTTCAACCCGCCAAGGCGTATGTTGATTTAGTGACTCGCCTCACTCGATCCACGGAGCACGCCGCCGCCCAGCCGCCGTCCCTACCGCATCCTGCCATCCGGTTATCCCGGCGCCGCGTGATCGGGATCGTCTCGGCGGTGGTGTTGGTGGCAGCGGCCAGCATCGGCTTGGCCGGGTGGCCGGCATCGAAGGCCCAAGCTGGGGCGCGACCAAGGCAAGCACGGGTCACGTCCCGGTCTGCCCGCTCATTGACGCTTGGGTCGTTTGGCTGGCTCGCGTCAACGACACCGCCGGCGACCTGGGCCCGACTCACCGTCCCCTCCGGCCTCGGAACCCTGTCCTCGCCTCCTGGATTCCGTGCCGTCGATGGCGATCCGGGCACGCTGAGCCTGGCCCTTCTCAACTCAGCCGGGACCTACCTCGGATATCTCAATGTGACTCCCCATCAGGGTGATGAGACCCTGCAGGACTGGACCGCATTCCGTCTCTCCCACCTACGGGACGACGACGCCGTCTCCGTCCACGAGGACGCCGCGGTGCAATCGGTCCAAACGGCAGCGGCAGTGCGATCGTGCATTATCGATGACTACGTGACGACCGTCGATCACCACCACTTCCATGAGGTGGCCTGCTACGTCACAAGTGGCTCGGTCAGCAGCGTCGTGGTCGCCGCCACTCCTGCGGGTGATCCGGCACATGTCTGGACCCGAACTGGAGAGCGCGGTCGCCGCCTATCCGTTTGCGTAGCGCGATCGCCAAAGCGGTCCCGAGTTCGGCTCGGACAACCTGGAGTACCCGTGCACCTCCAACGACCTATCGCCAGCCCTGTACAAGACGGAACCGCCTCGAGCTAGCGGTATCGCCCTCAAGGTGCTCCCGAACGCGGCGAAGCAGTCGACACAGCTCTACGCCTCGGGTCGCTCTCAGAGCTGGCGCTCGCGGGCCTCGCCGTCTCCTATGGCGCCATCGCGGCGCTGATCAGAAGGCGCGCTTCCACGGCCGCCAGGCAAGCAAATTCTGAAGCCTGGAGTCCGCAAAGATAGCGGGCCGCCTACCATCATTCATCTGGTTCCTGCGAGCATGTTCGTGATCGACGCCCAGACACCGTTTGATGAACACGACGCGACGAGATCAGCCCGCTTTCTTGCTTCGCCTCGTGGCATCCACGAGCAACTCCAGCACGTCACCAATCGTCCGTTGTCGACCGATAACTTCTCCCAGGGGCAGCTCGGTCTGGATGGCGTAGCGGTTGCGGCGGCCCTCCTTGTCCTTGACGACGTAGCCGGCGGCAATGAGATCGCCGACGATGGCAAAGGCCGTGCGTTCGGTGATGCCCAACGTGAGGGCGATGTCGCGGAGGCGCATCCCAGGGTCGTGTGCGATGCACAGGAGGACACGGGAATGGTTGGTCAGGAAGCTCCACTCCGCCATAAGAGGGCAGCATAGTCCCCATATTCTAGAAACCCATTGCATGTATTTGAGAACAGGCCTACCCTCATTGCAAGGGGCCGAGGCTCGACCGCTGGACGGTGGCCACGTACTCGGGTCCACGAAAGGACCCTGCCATGGGCGAGGATCATGTCCACGTCGTGTTCGGGACCGGCCAAGTCGGAAGCGCACTCTCCGCTCACCTGTTCAGCTTGGGCCTTCCGGTCCGCGCCGTGTCGAGGCACCGACCGTCCACGCTGGTCGAGGGTGTTGATTGGCGGGCTGCTGATGTCACCGATCCTGAAGCCGCTATCGACGCGGCCAAGGGCGCCTCGGTCGTCTACCAATGCCTCAACGCGCCCGTACACCGAATGGCCAAAACGATTCCCACCGCTGCAGCGAAGCGTTCTGAGTGCCGCCGAACGCAACGACGCGCTCCTGGTGACCCTCGAGAACCTGTACGCCTACGGCCCGACTCACGGCTCGCCGATGACCGAGGACCTTCCGCTAGCGGCGACGACCGTGAAGGGCCGAGCCCGCGCGGCCATGACCCAAGAACTGCTCTCCGCCGCCGGCGCCGGTCGTGTTCAGATCGCGATTGGCCGGGCATCGGACTTCTTCGGCGCTGGAGTCACCGAGACGACGCTGGGCGAGCGGGTCTTCGCCAACGCCGTGGCCGGCAAGCGCGCCGATTTCCTCGGCAACCCCGACCTGCCCCACACGTACAGCTATGTCCCCGACATCGCCATCGGTCTGGCAACTCTGGGCACAGACGCCCGGGCGGTCGGACAGGTTTGGCACCTGCCCGGACCCGAGACCGTGACCACCCGCGCGCTGCTCGATCTCGTTGCCGCCGAGGTCGAGCATCCGGTGGCCGTTCGTTCCGTCCCCAAGTTCGTCATGCGCGCCCTCGGCTTGTTCAACCCGACAATGCGAGAGCTGGTGGAGATGACCTACGAGTTCGACGAGCCCTTCGTCCTCGACACCACCAAGTTCGAGTCCACCTTCGGGACGAGCGGCACCGACCTGAACGCAGCAGTGAACGAGACGGTCAGGTGGTACCAAGCGCAAAAGAGCGCAAAATGACGGATCTCGAGACCCAATAGGCGAGCTGAGCCCCGTCGCCTGGCCGGGGTCCGCGGTGGGCGGTTTCATCCAGCTGGCCTTCGCCCCTCTGCTCGTGCGAGGCAGCCTCAACGTGCACAGCCGCGGGGAGTCGCCCTGGCCGGCGTGTTCAGCGTGATGGTGCTTGCCGTCTTGGCCTACGGCATGCGAGTCACCGCTGGCGCCGGTCCGCGTCCACCCGGTCGTGAAGCCAAGCGCATCGAGCGATCCGTGACCATCGCGACCGTGATCGAGCTTGTCGCGGCCTTCGCCCTTCCGGTCATCGTGATCGCGGCCGGCCATTCGGATTGGGTGCTGCCGTCCATCGCCATCACGATCGGACCACTTCTTTTGTGGCTCGACCATCTCGTCCACATCCCCCGGTATCGCCCGGTGGCCTGGGCGTTGATCGTCGGTCCTGTGATCTTGGTTGCCACGATGTCGGGTACGGCCCTCGTCGCCACCACGGGCATCGCCGCCGGCATCCTGCTCTTGACGACCGCCGCCGCCGGCTTCCACGACCTCGCCGGCCTTCGAGCTTCGTCGATCAGCCACCGTTGGGCTCCGTCCGCAGGCTCCATGAACGCGAACCAGGCAGAAGCACCATGACCGGCTTCCGACCCTTCTTCAACCCTGCCACCGGCGAATGGATCGAGTACACGGCCCTGGCTGAGGACAGCAACGGAGCCCTGGTCCGATTCAACTGGCGCAGCGCGCCCGGCGGTGTGATCACCGAGCACATCCACCCGCACCAAGAAGAACGTTTCACGATCAAGGAAGGTGAGGCGCACTTCACCCTGAACGGTCGCGAACTGGTAGCGCGAGCGGGTGAGATGATCGTCGTGCCCGCTGGGGCCCCGCACTCCGAGGGAAATGCCGGGTCGGAGGATATCGAAGGGATGGTCGAGTTACGGCCGGCCCTGCGGACCAAGGAATTCCACGAGGCGCTGGCCGGGACGGTCAACGACGGCAGGACCACGCCGAGGGGCGCGCCCAAGAACCCCCTCCAGCTCGGAGCCACCTTTTGGCACTTTCGACATGAGAGCAGGGCGACGTCTCCGCCCATCTGGGCACAGAATCTCTTCCTCCCTCCCTTGGCTGTGCTGGCGAAGGTCTTTGGAGTCCATCCCTACTACGAGCGCTGGGACAGTCGGATCGGCTGATCCACGGAGAGGCCACATGCCCAGCACCCGTACCTCTTGCCAGGTGACCACGTCACCGAAAGTAGCCAGCAAGCGAACATCACGATGGGAGATGAAATGGCCATTGACGAGCGCCAAGAGGTCCGCTTCGGTGACACCGCCCAGTGGATCCGCGTCCGGGGTGGACGCATCCAATCCGGTGCTCTTGTTGATCCAGCAGGGCCCCGGTTTGCCGATGATGAACGAAGCGCGCCGCTTCGAGGACCTCCTCGGGCTGGAGCGGGAGTTCACGGTTGTCTACTGGGACCAACGTGGCTGCGGGCGTTCGCTGCGGGGGCCAGAGGAGCCGACGGGCATCAGTATCGAAGCAATGGTGTCCGACACCGTGTCCATCCTCGAATGGTTGCGAGACCGTTTCGGAAAGGAGGTCTTTGTTATCGGCTTCTCGTTCGGGGGAGCGATCGGAGCCTTTGCCGCCGCACGGCGACCGGACCTTGTCGAGGCGCTTGTGGTCGTGGGAATGGACGTCGATGGTGTGGCCGCAGGCACCGCTGCCTACGATTTTGCGCTCGAGAGGGCCCACGAGCGCGGCAAGCGGCGGGCCATCCGCCAGCTCGAGGCCATCGGACCACCCCCGCGCCTGAAGCTGAAGCAGTTCTCGACCCGCGTCCGCTGGGCCAGCAACTTCGGTGGTGTGACCACCCGCGAGACCTACAGCAGCCTGGCCTGGCAACTGCTCACCAGTATGGTGCGGTCGCCCGACTACTCGGCCGTGGACATCATTCGGACCATTCGGGGGATGGGGGCAACCCAGATGGCTCTCTTGTCCGACCTCGCGAGAATGGACCTGACTCGCTCGGTGACCCGTCTCGAGGTACCCGTCGTCCTGGTGCAGGGGCGCCTCGATCAAGTGGCCCCAGGCGAAGCGGCAGAACGGTTCTCCAGCTCTCTCGAGGCACCCAGCAAGCAGCTGGTGTGGTTCGAGAAGTCGGCCCACACGCCGCATCTTGAGGAACCAAACAAGTTCCGCGATCTCCTCAAGCGAGTTCGTGTCAACCAACTTGCAGGTACATGACACTTGCTGCATTATCCGAGCTGTCTCGAAGCAGATCCGGATTGTTAGTTGGAAGGTCGAATCGACAGCGGTAGTGTCGACTGCAGTCTGAAAAGCAGAGCGCCCGGAGGAGAGCGCCGCGGCAGAGAGCGCCGCGGATGACCGAGCCTGCGATGATGGTCCGGTGCTGGAGTCACGAACGCTCGACGAATCGGACCCGGTTGCTGTGGCGGAGCGGCTGGCCGCTTCGCTGCTATCGGATTCTGAGAACGAGATTACGGCTTCAGAGCGGCGCCGTCGGACTCGCCTAGGCCGATTACTCGAAGATGACGCTGGCCGCGATCTGCTCTTTGCTCTCACGGACCAGGTGCTCCGCTTCGCGGGAGCGTCTCGGTCCATGCGCCGCCTCCGCTCGTTGACTGCGGGGGGACTACCGGACGCGCTCGGGCCATTGAATCGTGCGGGATTGCGATTCGCCGCACTCGCCTCGCGCTTCGCACCCGAGCTAGTGAGCCGAGCGGTCTGGCTGCGCATCCGTGGTGAGATGCGCGGGGTGATTTTGGCTGCCGATGCCGACGCGATAGGCCGCCATTTGGCGCGACGCCACCGCGAAGGGTTGGATCTGAATTTCAACTTATTGGGGGAAGCGATTCTGGGTGACACCGAGGCAGAGAGCCGCCTCGAAGATGTCTGCCGGCTCCTCCGCCGTGCAGATGTCGACTACGTATCCGTAAAAGTGTCGGCGCTCTGCGCCAATCTCGACGTGCTGGCCTTCGAGCAATCATTGAATCGGATCGCTGGTTGTCTGCGTCGGGTATTCCGGGTGGCCTTGGAGGCAACACCGCCTAAGTTCGTGAACCTCGATATGGAGGAGTACCACGACTTACACCTCACTGCTGAGTCGTTTCAGCGGGTGCTCCGCGAGCCGGAGTTCCACACCCTTCCTGCGGGCATCGCCTTGCAGGCGTACCTGCCAGATTCCCACGCTGTGCTCGAAGAACTCTGTGGGTTCGCGGTTGAACGGAGACGATCGGGTGGATCGTGGATCAAGGTACGCCTCGTGAAGGGGGCGAACCTCGCGATGGAGCAGGTCGAGGCGGAGCTGGCGGGATGGGTGCAAGCGCCCTACGAGACCAAAGCCGAAGTCGATGCGAGCTTCAAGCGTTTGCTCGACATTGCTATCGACGGAGGAGTCCGCGTCGGCGTGGGAACCCATAATCTGTTCGACGTGGCCTGGGCTGTCGGACTACGAGAGTCACGAGGCGCGGTTGATCGGATAGGGATCGAAATGATTGAGGGAATGGCCCCCGCGCAGGCCCGCGCTGTGCGCAAGGCGGCCGGGAGTCTCCTTCTCTATGCGCCGATCGTCACGGATGAGGACTTCGCGGCAAGCATCGCGTATCTCGCCCGCCGACTTGATGAGAACACGGGCCCGGAGAACTTCCTTCGCGCTCTCTTCTCACTGGCCTATGCCTCGGCGACCTGGAACGTCGAGCGCAAACGGTTCGCATCTGCCGTCGCCGCTCTTCAAACCGTGTCCACCATTCCCAGGCGGAATCAGAATCGACTGGACGGAATACCGAACTTCGATCCCGAAGCCCCATTTCACAACGAACCCGACACTGACTTTTCCCAGCAGCACAACCGGCGTTGGATCGAAGATTGCCTGGCCTCGGAGAGCCTGGCGGAGTTGCCCCTGTTGGTGGAAGACCTCGCGGACGTCGATGCAGTGGTCAGCACTGCGCTCCGGGAGTCTGAGCGGTGGAGGAGCACGACGCGCCGCGAGCGCCGTCGCCTCCTCACCCGAGTAGGAGAGGTTATGGCTGCCTCTCGCGGCCGGGCGGTGGCAGTGATGGCACTCGAGACCGGCAAGACTGTGCGTGAAGGGGACGCCGAAGTCTCCGAGGCCATCGACCATGCAAGTTGGGCCTCGTCGTGCACGCGAACGCTCGACGAGCTTGACGACACCGGCGTGCGCTGCGATCCGGTCGGCATCGTCGTCGTAGCAGGCCCTTGGAATTTCCCCTATGCCATCCCGGCCAACGGGGTGCTAAGCGCACTGGCCGCGGGCAACGTGGTCATTTTGAAGCCGGCGCCTGAAGCCGCGGCGACCGGCGTGGAGCTTGTTCGCCAGTTGCATCTCGCCGGCATCCCACCCGACGCGGTCCAGTTGGTGAGGTGCAGGGACGACGAGGTTGGTCGGCATCTGGTCACCCACCCACAAATTGGAACCGTCGTCCTCACCGGTGCCTACGACACAGCGTCGAAGTTCCATGAGTGGAAGCCATCTCTCAGGTTGCTCGCCGAGACGAGCGGAAAGAACGCCCTTGTGATCACGGTATCAGCTGACTTGGATTTGGCCCTCGCCGACCTCGTTCGTTCAGCTTTTGGCCACGCTGGTCAGAAGTGTTCGGCCACCAGTCTCGCGATCGTCGAAGCCGATCTGTATGACCAGGGGCGCTTCCGTCGACGGTTGGCGGACGCCGTGACGAGTCTTCGTGTCGGCCCAGCCACTGATCTCGAATCGATGGTCGGACCGCTCATCCACCCACCGACCGGACCGTTGCGACGCGCCCTTAATGTGCTTGATCCCGGCGAGTCCTGGCTAGTGAAGCCGCTCGCGCTCGATGACACCGGACATCTCTGGCGTCCGGGGGTGAAGATGGACGTTCGATCCGGTTCGTGGTTCCATCAGACCGAGTGTTTCGGACCCGTTCTTGGCGTCATGCGGGCAGATGACCTTGACCACGCGCTCGACCTTCAGAACGGCACTCCCTACGGTCTAACCGGCGGACTGCACAGCCTTGACCCCGATGAGATCGCCCGTTGGCTCGATCGTGTCAGCGTCGGCAACGCGTACGTCAACCGCCACACCACCGGAGCGATTGTGCGTCGGCAGCCATTCGGTGGCTGGAAACGGTCGTCGGTGGGTCCCACCGTCAAGTCAGGTGGTCCAGACTACCTGCTCCGTCTCATCCATCCGCGGCCAGCTGCGAACGTCCCTGACCTTGATGTCGCGACTGCGTCGTACAGACACTGGTGGAACGAGGTCTACTCCGTGGCGCGTGACCAGACCGGCCTTCGCTCCGAGTCCAACGTTCTTCGCTATCGACCGCTTCGCAAAGTCATCGTGCGCATTTCCTCCAGTACGGATTATGCAGAGATCGGCCTCCTGCGTAGCGCGGCAGCCATCGCCAATGTCGCGCTAGATGTGTCGGCACCCACGGGCACCTCTTGGCCGGGAACGATCGTCGAGAACGAGGAAGAGCTGGGCCGCCGAGTCGCGTCCGGCGGGACGGACCGGCTCCGCGTCACCGGTGTGGTCGGAGATGAGCTCCTTCGCGTATGTCACCAACACGATGTCGCCGTCGACGATACGCCAGTCACCGGCCATGGTCGGGTGGAGTTGCCCTGCTGGGTGCAGGAGCAGGCGATCTCGCGGACCCTCCATCGCCATGGCCGCATCTCGAACTAGACCCCGGCGCAGTGGAATTCGTTCTATTAGACCGCTCTACTACGGGGGCGGACTCAGTGGACGGGCTGGAAACTGGGTGGACCAAACCGCATGGTGGGGGACTGAGGTCAACGGGCCAGACGAAAACCGCCACCTTGCCAGGTGAGGGTCGCTGGTTCGAATCCCGTCTTCCGCGTAACGCGAATCGACTGATGTCAAGGTCGGCCTTCACCACTTCCATGTGGCGACCGGCCGCCGTCAGGAAGACGACGCAGGTCGCGGAAGCTCAGCCCTTTGAGCAACGCGGGAATACCAACCTCCATCCTGATCGTGGGTTAGGGTCCCGTCACGGCTGCCAGACTTGGGCCGATGTCTGACAATCCCACCTCGTTCTGGCGATTCTTGAAGATGGTGATCCGCCCCGCGATCTACGGTCGGTGTACACCGCTGGAGGTGTCGGCCCACCACCTCCACGGCGAGCCGATTCCGGCCATCGAGGCCGTTCGGCGACCGTTCACCCCGTTCGAAGTGGGCGACGCCTGGGGAACAATGTGGGACACCACATGGTTCCGGTTCCGGGGGTCCATTCCGAACTCGTGGGTCGGGGCTGAAGCGGTCGCCCTCATCCACCTCGGCGGCGACCAGATGGTCGGCTTCACCGCCGAGGGCCAGATCTGGGACACCGGACTCCGGCCTGTCCAGGGACTCCACCACCGGCACCGCGAGTTCGTGCTGACACCTGAGGCTCAGGGGGACGAGCCGGTCGAGTTCTTCGTCGAGGCGGCTGCCAATCCGATCCCGCCGTGGCACCTGGCCGACTGGCCCATGCTCCTGCCCGACTACTCGGGTGCACCGCTCTATACCCTCGAGACAGCCGAGCTGGCGGTTGTCGACCGGTCCGTCGAAGGACTCTTTCTGGACATGCGGACCCTGGTCGAACTGGCCACACTCGACCTCGACCGATCTGAGCAGATCCTGCCGGCGCTGGACAAGGCCAGGAGCATCATCGACCCCGAGAACGTCTCCGCCTGGGTAGTCCCGGCCCGGGACGTGCTGGCTCCGCTCCTGGACCGACACACGTCTTCGGCCAACACGGTCGTGGCGGTGGGTCACGCCCACATCGACTGCGCCTGGCTGTGGCCACTACGCGAGACCAGGCGCAAATGCGCAAGGACCTTCTCCAACCAACTGCGCCTGCTTGAGCGCTACCCCGAGCACCACTTCGTGTGCAGCCAGGCCGTGCAGTATCAGTGGATGAAGGACGGATACCCTGACCTGTACGAGCAGATCGTAGAGCAAGTCCGATCGGAACGGTGGGAGCCTGTCGGAGGCATGTGGGTCGAGCCGGACACGAACATCCCATCGGGCGAGTCCCTGGTGCGCCAGTTGGTGTACGGCAAGCGATTCTTCGCCGAGGAGTTCGGGATCGAGACGCATGAACTGTGGATTCCGGACGTCTTCGGCTACTCGGCCGCTTTGCCGCAGATCGCTCGTGAGGCCGGTGTCACCTCATTCATCACCCAGAAGATGAGCTGGAACGACACCAACCCCTTTCCACACACCTCCTTCTGGTGGGAGGGCCATGACGGCAGCCGCCTGCTGGCCCACTTCCCCCCGGCCAACACCTACAACGGCGACTTCTCCGTGAGTGAGGTGGCCGCCGGTCAGGAACGGGGCTTGGGACCCGACGGCACGGCCCTCAACCTCTACCCCTTCGGCTACGGCGACGGCGGGGGTGGCCCGAACCACACCATGGTCGAGCTCTTCCGCCGCATGAAGGATCTCGATGGCATGCCTCGTGCGGAGATCGGCACCGTCGCGGGATTCCTCGATCGGTTGGAGCAAGAGGCCGACGACCTCCCTGTCTGGGTCGGTGAGCTCTACCTCGAAGCCCACCGGGCCACATTGACCACGCACGCCGAGGTCAAGCTGGCCAACCGCCGCGCCGAGGAAGCCCTGCGGGCAGCCGAGATGTGGTCGGTGGCGGCATCCCTCGACCGGCGCCCCGACCTCGAACGGGCCTGGAAACTTCTCCTGCTCCACCAGTTCCACGACATCCTCCCTGGGTCCAGCATCCACTGGGTCTACGAGGACACGGCGCGTGAGCACGCCGAGGTGCTCGCGCATCGCAGGTTCGGTCATATCTGAGGCCCAGGGAGTCGTAGCCGCGGGAGACGGAGCCGGGGACGTGGTGGCGTTCAACCCGGTCGTCCACCGACCGGAGCGAGGTGGTCGAACTGCCCGACGGTTCGCTGGCCCTGGTGTCGGCACCAGCGTGCGGCTGGTCGACGGTGTTGCCTGACCAGTCGACCGGCGGCAGAGAGCAGGTGACCATTGGCGAGGGCTGGCTGGACAACGGGCTCCTTCGGGTGGAGTGGGACGGTGACGGCCTGCTGACCTCGGTGCTGGACATCGTCGCTGGCCGTCAGGTCCTGGCCGACGACGAGCGCGGCAACCTGTTCCAGCTCCACGACGACCATCCGCGCGCGTTCGACGCCTGGGACGTCGACCGCACCTATCTCGAACAGGTCACCAACCTGGTAGCCGTGGACTCGATCGAGGTGGTGGAGCGCCATCCGCTTCGGGCCGGGGTTAGATTCATCCGCTCCTTCGGGGCCTCGACCATCACCCAGACCATGCGCCTGGCCGCCGGGACGCGGCGGCTCGAGTTCCACACCGACGTGGAGTGGCACGAGCGGCACCGGTTCCTGAAGGTGGCCTTCCCCGTCTCCGTCCGCTCCACCCGCGCGACCTACGAGATCCAGCACGGCCATCTCGAACGGCCGACGGTCGCCAACACCAGCTGGGACGAAGCGCGCTTCGAGGTGTGCGGCCACCGGTGGGCAGATCTGAGTGAGCCCGGCTACGGGGTGGCCCTGCTCAACGAGTCCAAGTACGGCTACGACATCCTTGGACACACCATCCGGCTCTCGCTCCTCCGCGCCCCGGGCTTTCCCGACCCCGAGGCGGACCAGGGCTCTCACCACTTCGCCTACGCGCTGCTGCCCCACGAGGGTGACCTGCGGGACGCCGGGGTCATCGCCGAGGCCGAGCACTTCAACCTCCCCCTCACGCTGATCGCTGGTCAGGGTGAGGGCCGGGTGGTGTCAGTCGATCGTCCAGGGGTGAGTGTGGAGGCGATCAAGTGGGCCGACCGTTCCGATGCCGTGGTGGTCCGTCTGTGCGAGGTGTGGGGCTCCCGAGGTTCCGTGCGAGTGACGCTGCACCGTCCCTTCGTGTCGGTGGTCCGCACCGATCTGCTCGAGCGGCCGGTGTGCCCGCTGGCCGGCCACGACGGCACCATCGAGCTCGAGCTCCGGCCCTTCGAACTGGTCACGCTTGCCTTCGATCTCGGCTGAACCGTTCTTCCTCGGCGGCTGGCCGCTCAGCCCCTCTCAACGGCCTGCATGCGCCGTGTCGTCGAGATTGCCATGTGCTCGGTCCGACACGAGCCGCGAGGGTCGGCCCACTTGCGTGTGAAGCACGAGATCCGAACCCAGAACTTCACCGTCGGCCGGAGCTCCATCTGGCGAGGTCGCGCTGAAGGCGGTGGGATCATCCAGGCCGCTGACCATCATGGCCGATGACCGAGTCGTTGATGGGTTCGAGCCAGATTGAGCCGCCTTGCACCGGCCTCCCATTCGGCGCGTGCGACGGCGACGATTGGGAAGTCGACGCCGTTCACGATTGGCTCGTCGAAACGAGGCGATGACGAGAGGTTGCTCAGACGCCACCATGCAACTTCTGTCAGGGCGTCGGCCGCGGCCATTGTGGAGTTGTACTGACCAGGTGGGTAGGGCTCACCGAGGCCGAAGTCCTGCGTTACCTCGCCACGCTCGTGATCCCAGGCGGGCGGGTAGTGCTCGTCACAGGCCGCTGACGCCCCAGTTACGGGCCAGCAACATGGGCAACTCGGTGAAGCGAGGCCCTATGACCGGCACCGGCCCGGTCACCTCGAGCATGCTTATCTGGGCGCCCGAGCAATTTCCCAGCACTTCGCGCGCCTCCTGGGGCGCAAGATAGACGGTCGGATCGAACCCCCAACTGCCGCCGGCACCTCTAGGTGCTCCGCGATGATGAAGTCGTAGTAGAAGGTGACCATCGCCCGCGGCTCTTCCACGTCGAGATGGAGGTACTCGCGCCGTGCGTAGTCCCGCCAGATGTCGAACGCCTCGTGGTAGTTGGCGCCGAAGGCGAGCTCGCCGAGCTGGAGCCCGAAACCTGCCCCAGCCAGACAGTACGGCCAGATCTTGGTGTTCTCGCTATCGCAGCCCTCCGGGTGGGCCCTCAATTGGGCGCTGCGGTCATCTCTGCTCGGTTGGATTCGGTCTCGTCCCTACTTGTAATGTCTGCCCGTTTTGTGGAGCGGCTCTGCGGCCGTAACGGCTTCGTGGGCGATGGAAACCACAGGTTCCGCTTGTAGAAGGTCGGCTGGACGCACTGGTCGCTCGGGCGTTCGACGCTTACGATGTTGGAGATGCCTCCGGCAGGTTTGTCTTGGGATCGCGTCGGGGTCGGATCGTTTTCACCTTCAGAGGGGTGAGAGTCTGGTGGTGGGTGGCAGCCAACCGGAACGCTCCGGAACGCTCCGGGGCGGTGAGGGGATCCGGCAGTCGGACGCTGCCAACCCTCCGAGCCTTCCGGCCGCCTGGGCTCCACCGAATCACGGCACGACCCGACAAGTGGGTCGACGAAGCCGGCGGTCCAGTGGACGATCCGGCTGACCTCGAACGATTGCGGCGGCTGGCGATTCCACCCGCGTGGGTCGATGTGTGGGCGTCCGCCGACGCCAATGCCTCAGTGCAGGCGACTGGCGTTGACCAGCGCGGCCGGACGCAATACCGATATTCTCCGGCGGCCCGAGACCTTGCCAGAGCGACTCCAAGTTCGCCCGCATGATCCTGTTCGCCGCGTCCATGCCTGTGCTACGCCTTCAGGTTGCGCGCGACATCGCTCGATACCGCCAGGATGCGCTTGGCGCGCGTGTCGTGACCGCCGCAATCGTCAGGCTTTTAGAGCGGGGGCTGCTTCGCGTTGGGAATGACCGGTATGCCCGAGACAATCACCCCTACGGACTTACAACACTTCAGCGGAACCACGTCGATACGCGCGGTTCAACCATCGTGTTCCATTTCATCGGCAAGGAACACCTCGCTCACACCGTCACAGTTCACGACCAGATGACGGCCAAGGTTGTGGGCGCGCTTGTGAGTGCGGCGGCCGACGATGCGCAGCCGATCTTTGCCGTAACGGGGAACACGGGACGCATCACGTGACGAGCGCCGCAGTGAACGCCTACCTCCATGCGCATACCCAAGCGCCAGCGAGCGCGAAGGTGTTCCGCACTTGGGGCGCCACGGTTGTAGCAGTTGCGGTGCTTGCTGGAGCCGAACCCCCAGCGGACGTATCGGCGAGGTCGCGGGAACGCCTCGCCATCGGTGCTGCGGCGACTTTGCTGGGCGACACGGCCTCCGTCACCCGGTCTTCGTATATCCATCCCGCTTGGATCGACGTTGGCCGCTCTGACCTGGTAGCCGCCGCCGTCGCCGAGTCCTCCGATCGCATTGGCACACGTGCTGTAGCAAGCCTTTTACCGATCCAGGGGTCCAAGCAGCGGTCCTTTCTGGAATCACCGATGCGACCACGGACGTTGTCGCTCGAGACGAGAATCGGGGTGCCTAGATGTCCGGAAGTCCTCGTCGACGGTGGCCTCGATGGGCGAGACGTTGGCGTAACCGGCGTTGTTTACGATGACGTCCAGTCGGCCGAAGTGGCGGCGGGCGTCCCCGACCGCTGAACGGGCGGCTTCGGCGTCGGTGACATCCAAACCGATCGTGTGGATGCGCTCGCCGTACGAGGTCGTCGAGCTGCGCTGGCCGGCGGGCGGTGGCGGCGACGAGATCGCCGGCGTCGAGCGCAGCCCGGACGAGGGCGCGGCCCAGGCCTCGCGAGGAACCGGTGACGAACCAAATCTGTTCCATAGCACTAGTACAACACTGTTGTCGTACGAGTGCATAAGTCAGAGGTATGCAGGACCCCTGGCTTCAGCGGTCGCGTAGCACCGAAGGCAAGCACCTGCGAGAAGCCGTCGACGGGCCGGAAACTGGGTGGGCGGAGCCGCACCTAACCGGCGGCAGTCCACTTAAGAGAGGCAGCCCGTCGGGATCTCGCAACGCTACGGATGAACCGCAGAATCTGCCTCAAGTCCCAATTAGGCACGACGGAGGCAGGGGGTGTCGCCTCAAATTCGGTGGTCCTCAGTGGTTCTGAGGCATGATTGACCGTGGCTGAACGTTGGGTCACCGCACGAGATGGCGTACGACTGTGGGCGAGCGAGCACGGGACCGGTCACACGGTGGTGATACCCGGTGCGGCTCTTTTGGAAGACGACTTGGACCCCCTCTTTCAAGAGTTCCACGTGATCTTGAACGACATCCGAAATCGTGGAAGGTCCGATCCCGTACCTCTGACAGGAGAGGTAGGCATTCCAGTCGAGCTCGATGACATCGAAGCGGTGTGCAACGAGTTTGGTGTCGTATCTTTCAGCCTCATTGGGTGGTCGTATGTCGGGGCTGAGGTAGCTCTGTTCGCCGCCCGAAAACCCGCTGGCCTGCAACGAATCGCAATGATCTGCCCGATTCCGCCGAGGGAACTCCCACCCAACGATGCAATGAAGCGATACCAAGCGCGGTATGACCAGGCCATTGCGGACCTTGAAGCCCTCCGTGCAAACCCGACGAGCGAAGATCAACTCGACGCCGGTCGAATGGCAAAGGCATTCTACGACGCCGTGACTCCTCTGGCACTTGGAGATCCTGCGAACTACGTCCATCGACGCAGCGATCCGTCCCGTTTTCCCAATGAATGGCCGGACCAGGTGAGGGGCGCATTGGAGCGAGTATGGGAGACCTTCGCCGTCGAGGGGTACGACCTTCGGCCAGTGGTGTCTGAGGTCACGGGCCCGATCTTGGTTGTCCATGGTGACGCCGATCGGATGCCGCTCGAGGGTTCCTTGGACTGGGTAGCGTCGTTGCAGAATTCACGACTCGTTCGACTTGCGGGAGTGGGTCATTTCCCGTTTTTTGAGGCACCGGACGACCTGTACCCCGTCCTATCAGCGTTCTTGTCAGAAGGCTGAATGGACTGCCCCAGTCCGACGGGGACGGCGGGCCCTTCGGCCGTTCGGGGTCGCCTCGGAAGCGTCCGTCAATCTCAACCAACGGTTGAAATGTGTTGCCACCTATACTCACCACCTGTGAGTTATTCGGTTGATTTCGTCAACGTATCTACCGTCGGCCTGGAGTCGTCGCCAATGGTGGCCGCGTTGGCCGGCCTGCGGGCGAACGAGGCTCGCTACTTCAAGAACAAGTACGACTACATCTTCACGGTTGAGCCTGCCGCCAAGGCCAAGAAGGACATCGACATGGTGCACCGCATCCTCAAGGAGGAACGCGACATCGTCATCGCGTCGCGCCGCTCGAGGCAACGACGTTCCAGGTCGAGAACATCCGCTGGACCTACGTGTTCTACGAGAGCGGGCTGTCGATCAACGTCCTCTACACGCTCGACGGACCGAATCCGAAGCGGGCCGTCGGGTTCAAGCTCTCCGAAGGGATGGACATCCCCGCCGAGTTGGGCTCGTTCAAGTTCGCACGCCAGAAATCGAAGCTTGCAGGGACCATCCGAGGCTCGTACTTCGTGATCAAGGGCGAGTACTGAACCCATATGGCGTCGGGCCCGCCAGCGTTCGGTCCTGGTCCGGCAGGCCCGAGAGTCCGGCAGCCGTCAACAACTGTGCCCCCTACCAGTCGTCGGCTCGGTGGGACGGTTCGGCACGTTGGGTACATCCCGCAAGTGACGCAGGACGTTCACCGCCGCAGTTCCGCCACCTGTTCCAGCCATCCCAGCTTGTTCGGGTTGCGGATGGCGTAGATCCGAGTGATCCGGTCGTCCTCGATCACCAGACTCACCGCAGTGACGTCGCCACCGACGTCGAACCGGGCACCGGGCATCCCGTTGAGCCAGGTAGTGGTCGCCACCAATTCCGAGAGATCCGCCACGCGGGCCAGGAACGCCACCACCGTCTCGGCCCCGGTGAGCGGCTTCCGAGCAGCCGGCACCAGACCGCCGCCATCGGCGATCAGCACCACGTCCGGGGCGAGTACCTCCACGCAGTGCCCTGAACGTCGCCAGAGGTGACGGCGGCCATGAACTTCTCGAGGGTTGCCTCCTGCTGGGCTCGGTCCACCTGCATCCGCGGCCGTCGTGCCGCCACATGCTCGCGGGCACGGTGCGCGATCTGCCGGACCGCGGCCGGGGTCTTGCCCACGACCTCGGCGATCTCGTCGTACGGCGTCTCGAACACCTCGTGCAGCACGAACACTGCCCGCTCGGCCGGACCGAGGGTCTCGAGCACCGTGAGCATGGCGATCGAGACGTTCTCGGCGAGCTCGGCGTCCTCGGCCACATCCGGACTGGTCAGCAACGGCTCGGGCAGCCATTCCCCGACGTATTCCTCCCGCCGCCGGGACACCGTTCGGAGCCGGTTCAGCGCCTGCCGGGTGACGATCCGGACCAGATAGGCCCGCGGGTCACGCACCTCCGCCTGGTCCACGTCGGCCCACCGCAGCCAGGTCTCCTGGACGACGTCCTCGGCGTCGACCGCAGAGCCGAGCATTTCGTAGGCGACGGTGAAGAGCAGCCCGCGATGGGTGACGAACGGGTCGTCAGTCATGCCGACGAGGCTAGGGCGAGCGGCTTGAGGTCACAGGCGGCCGAGAACTCCTGCGACTCAATGCCCATCGCAACGTTGGAGCGGGCCATGAAGTTGGCCAGCGCAATGAACGTGGTCAGCTCCACCAGGGCGGCCGGGCCGAGCGCCTCGAGCAGCCGGGCCGACAGTTCGTCGGTCACCGTCGGCGGGGTCTGCGTCATCGCCTCGGCGTACTCCATGACGTCGCGCTCCAGCGGCGTGAAGACATCCGACACACGCCAGCGGGGCACCTCACGCGCCTTTTTCACGTCGAGTCCCTCGTTGTGGGCGTGGAAGTAGCCGAAGTCGAGGCAAAAGCTGCAGCCGATGAGGCTGGCCGCCGCCATGTGGGCGAACGACTTCAGATTCTCATCGCACTGGTCCCACTTCTGGGCCTTACGACCGACGCTGAAGCTGAAGTTCAGCACCTTCCGGTTGTGCCACGTCACCCCGACCGGTTCGGGCACCTCTCCGAACATCTTTGCGGGACATCCGCTTGACCATTGCGCCGTAGAGCCCACTCAGCTCTGCCTTCGGGATCCGTGTGCTGGCCATGATGCCTCCTCTGGTTAAGTGCACTCGCCATGGAGACACCGGCCACGGCTCGAATGTGACATCCGAGCCGGATCTTTGCCCAGTGTGTCGAGGGCGATCAGATCCGGACTGCCCCAGAACGCATCAGGACCGTGGCCGGGTTCGACGCGCATTGCGCGACAGTGGCATCCGATGAGCACCGAGGTCCCCGCTACGTGAGCGCCCGAAACCGAGGGCCAAAGTGGGGCGAGAGAATCCTGCACCGCGACCCTGGCTGCCCTACCTGGTCCGTTTTGACGAGCCAAGGGTGGCCACCGCCGCCCAGCGCCAAGACGGTCCCCTCTGCCGGCTGTGCGGGGACGAGGTTAGGGCCAAGGGCCGCCGGCCGCCGCTCTGCCCGCCGGGCCACCCGGAGGCGGCGCCGGCGCGCCCCGCCCGTCTCCACCCTTGAGGAATGGCGCGCCCGCCAGAACGACCAAACGCTGGGCAAGGAGGGCCCCGAGTAGCCGTCGGGTATCTGCGAAGAGGTATCCCGGTATATTGCCGCCGGTTCGGGCGTGCAGTGACCCGATCACGGTGCGGAATGACGTCGGGCTTGGCGACTCCGCCGAAAGGATGGTTGTCTGGCACCCGAATCATCCCATAGGCGTAGGAATGGCTCTAGGTGCTTCGACGGGCGATCGATAGGCTTGAGGAGTGGCGCCCGAGCAGCCAGTCCGCTGACCATAGCTCCGTTTCCGGGCTCCACCCGATCTAGCGACACCTTCTCAGGATCCGGAAGTCCCAGAGCAAGTTCGCGACCCGGCACGGAGGCGGAGACGGAAGCGGAGGCTCACTCGCCGGGGCAGACTCGTGCGCGCATTCATCGTGGTACCGCTCGTCGTCGTGCTGTTATGGGCGACCGTTTCGTATTCGGTCTGGATGCTGCGGCCCACGAGCCTCTCATGGAGCGTGAACAGCGTTGAATGGGTGCGGTACAACGTCCCCTTCGGCATCGGCAACTGGGTCGCCGACCACGTCGAGCAGGTCTACTACAGCAGCCAAGCACCCAAAAAGGGTGGGCCGCAGTTGAAGAGCTTGCCGAAGGTGGGAGTAAGACACCCCACGGCCCCTGCGACGCCTGCGACGCCTGCGACGCCTGCGACGCCTGCGACGCCTGCATGGCCGCCGGCGATCACTCCGGTCTTCTCCAACCCGCTTCCCGGCGAAGGGGTCTGGCAGCCGACCGGACCATCGGTCGATGGTGGTGCCCCCATACTGGTCACGACGTATCGTCCTGACCCGAACTACCCACAGATCGTGGCGTACGTCGCCTGGTTCGACCACTCACGGACAGAGCTCGGGTATTACCCGGGCCGCTATGAGCCGCCGAACGCGGCCGTACGCGGACCGGCGATGGTCCCCTACAGCCAGCGCTCTCGTTTGCTCGCGACGTTCAATGGCGGGTTCACCTACGTCGATGGCGAAAACGGGTCTGCGGACAACGGCCAAACGAACGAGCCGCTGAAGGACGGCAACGCGACACTCATTGGCTATACGGATGGTCGTGTGGACATCGTGAATTGGAGTGGCGGCCCGAACCCCGGCCCCGGCGTCGCGTGGGCCCGGCAGAGCCTGGCTCCGATCGTCTGGAATAGCCAGCTGAATCCCACGTTGAACACCGATCCGAACAGCCCGCAGTGGGGATACACGCTCGGCGGAGTCACTCGCGTCTGGCGCACCGGCGTTGGCATCGACGCTAGGGGCAACCTCATCTACGTCGCCGCTGACGATCAGACCGTGGTCAGCATCGCGCAGATCCTTCAGCACGTCGGAGCGCTTCGGGCGATGGAGTTCGACATCAACCCGGAATGGCACACGCTCAACACCTACAACCCCCCCGGCCTCAACCCGACGATGGTTGGGCCCAACCCGAATCAGTCAACCGATCGCTACCTTGTCCCCGATGACCGTGACTTCTTTGCCGTCTACCGACCGATGCCCGGTCCGGTGACTGTCCCCTTCGGGTAACGATCGCATTGCCCGCAGTCACGTACATCGCATTCGCCGGCAACAAAACTCAAGTCCACGCCTAAGTGCCCCGAACGCAGTACATGGAGGGCAGGACGTCCTGCCAACGTTGATCTTTACTTCGGGCCGTAATACCGACCTGCCCAGTCGTATACCACCGCCACCCGCCCATCGGGCAACTGTTGTAGCTCCTCGGTGCGCCGATAGCGATGCTGCTGGCCATCGCTCATCACTACGCAAAGCTCAGCCGTGTCACCTTCGGTTGGATGCTCCTGTCCGTCCATCGGACCACGATTGAACACCGCCATGGCCGCCGAGCCATTGAGATCCTGCGCCATAGATCCAGAATCCCAGAGCCCGACGTGGATTGCAATCAATCGACAGCGACCTCGTACGCCGGACCGAGGTCAGTACCGAGTTCGCCTGTGAGCGTGAATGAAGACCTCTGGTGCTCTCTTCCGTCCCGTTCTTGGGGCCGGATACCGGCGCTGAACATCCCAACCCTTCGAATCGATGCCCGCGGCGGCCCGCTCCACCGCATCGACAACCTCCTTGGCGGACGAAGCAAGCGCGCCGTGGTGGAGCTCGAACGTTGGTTTTACCAGCGCCACAAGGTCCGCATCACGGCTGATGTCGATAGCCTCGAGCTGCGGAACCGAATCTGCCAGGGCCAGATAACTCAGGTCAATGGTGATGACCTCGACTGTTTCGGGGATGACATCTGGGCTGAGTCCTCCCAGATTGTGACCCTCGAGGTTCACCACCCTCGGATCAACTCGGAGGCGACCCACCAACTGGCCCACGCCTGCCTCCACGGCGTAGACCCGCCGGGCCCCAAGGGCCAAGAGGGCCGTCGTGAACCCCCCGGCGCTCGCTCCGACGTCGAGCGCCACGCGGGTAGCAACGGGGACCGCAAACTGATCTAACGCTGCAGCGAGCTTCAGATCGCCACGAAGGCGTTGTTCTGGCAGGATTCGTAGAGCCGAATCGACCCTGACGCGGGCTGCTGGATTTGAGATGACTCGTCCGTTGACGAGAACGCGTCCACTGGCGATGACCTTCTGATCAGCCTCGACTCGGTGGCGCGAGAGTAAATCGATGAGCGCGAACGAACGCGCCCGATGACGGGGTGCCACTTGAGGACCTCCTGGGCTCGGACCGAACGGGGACCGAGCCGTGGTGGAGGTCCACGGGCACAGTTACAGGCTCACACCTAACGGAATGGCACGAGTGCAATCTTCACACTTGGACACCGCGGAGGTCAACGCCGACTGGCTTGGAGTCACCGAGGGGATGCCCCATTTCCGCCGGAATTGGGGCATACCCCATCGGTTCGCGATTGTGTGCGGTTGTTGGGCAAACTGGGGAGATGGCCGACCCACCTCAGACCCGTTATGCCAAGGCCGACGATGGGGTTCATATCGCGTACCAGGTATTCGGGGCCGGCCCGATTGATCTGGTCGTAATACCAGGATTCATCTCCCACCTCGACCTGGTGTGGGAGGATCCGGGTCTTGCCAGTGCGCTCAGGAGGCTCGGATCCTTTGCCCGCGTGATCGCCTTTGACAAGCGCGGAACCGGGATGTCCGATCGAACGGAGCGACTTCCCGACATGGATCGTCGCATGTTGGACATCGGGGCCGTCATGGACGCTGTGGGCTGCGAGCAGGCGGCGCTGTTCGGGGTTTCCGAGGGTGGGCCTATGGCAATCGTGTTCGCCGCTTCCCATCCTGAGCGGGTGCAGGCGCTGATCCTGCTCAACACCTTTGCGTGCCTTGCAGCTCGTCCCGACTACACGATCGGCGTCCCACGAGAGAACCTTGACCTGTTCGTAGAGTACATCGAGCCTCGGTGGGGCACGGGGGTGGGACTGCGAGCATGGGCACCCAGCGTCGCCGACGACCCGGCGAGCCGCACCCTCTTTGCCCGCCTTCAGCGCGTGGCCGCTAGCCCGGGATCGGCCATGGTCGTGCTGAGTTCCCTTGCTGACGTAGACGTCCGGGCGGCGCTGCCCTTGGTCAACGCCCCGACCCTGGTGATGCACCGGACCGAAGACCGAATGATTCCGCTCGTGCTCGGACAACACATGGCCGAGCACCTCCCTGAAGCGCGCTTCATCGAGCTTGCCGGAACCGATCATTTCTGGTGGACCGAGGACACGGACCGAATCCTCGATGAGACCCAGGAGTTCTTGACCGGCACTCGTCCTGTCGCCGAACCAAACCGTGTCTTGGCTACGGTTCTGTTCACCGACATCGTCGACTCCACGCGCCAGGCCGCTCAGTTGGGAGACAAGGCGTGGAGAGCCCTCTTGGACCAGCATGACGCCCTCTCCGTGCGCCAGGTGACGCGCTACGGCGGCCGGCTCGTGAAGACCACTGGCGATGGGGTTTTGGCCACTTTCGACGGGCCCGCACGCTCGGTGCGTTGTGCTCAGGCGATCAGCGAGGGCGCTCGGGGGCTCGGCATCGAGGTGCGTGCCGGGGTCCACACGGGCGAGGTCGAACTCCGTGGGGACGACGTATCCGGGCTCGGAGTGAACATCGCTTCACGCATCGAGGCTCTGGCGGGACCGGGCGAAGTCCTAGTGTCGAGAACCGTGACGGAACTCGTGACAGGTTCGGGGCTCGAGTTCAGCGACAGGGGTTCGCAGGACCTCAAGGGTGTTCCCGGGAGTTGGCAGGTATTTCTCGTAACCGGGTGATTCCGCGTGGGGTGCTGGTCGTAGGCTCGGCCACCCTTCAGTCAGCCGGCCGGTTCGTCGCACGTCGGAGTGCTGGGGCGATGAGGAGATGGCTGAGCGGCAGCTCAGTGACGAAGGACGACCTGACCGTCGCCTGAGTGTTCTGCGCACCAGTCTGGTCGAAATGACCGACGACAAACGTAAGGCGATTCCGCTCATCCTCTCTCTCGGTTGGCTGGCGAGCACGTCAACTGAATCGCTAGGCCGAAATTCAGCGCCTGCCCACCTGTAGGTCGACAACCTCCGGCGACAGTAGCGGAGCATGCAACCTATGGATCCGAGTCACTGGCAAAGGCAATTGGGATTCGAATCGTCGCCGCGGGCGAGAGGAGTCCGGCGTCGTTCACGTAGACGGAACACGGCGGGCTCGACGCTCCGCACACGCCAGCGCCGACCCGACCTTCTACGATGCGCAGGGTCGTCGAACCAGACCCGTTCGCGTCGGGAACAAGTATTCGTGCCGTCGCAAAGTCACAATCGGTCTCGGTGTTTCCGGAACATTCGACGACGTTAATGACGTTTCCAGGCAGAAAGCCCCTCCATCGCACCGTCAGCGTCTGTCCATTTGCGAGCTTCTTTGATGGCGTGAGGTAGGCGTGTCGGCGTGTGCGCGGCGTGGGTGGCGGCGTCACAGACAGTGACTGACCGGGCCTCGGGGCGTAGTGAACGGCCGTCACGCCCGGCCGGGCATCGTGAACAATGCGTGCCCCAGCCTGCTCGGATCCGTCTAGGTAGCGCCGGAAGAAGTCGGTGCTGGTGCGGGCAACGCTCGTGAACCACTCGCTCCGGGGTTGTATCCAGTTCCCGTGGTTGGCGCCGATCAGGCTCAAGAGCACCTTGGGGCCCTTCTGCTTGTTGAAAACCGACACCATCTGGCCATAGGGCAGGAATCCGTCTTTCGTTCCATGAACCACGAGCATCGGCGGCTGTCCGTCAAAGACGTAGTGACCGAACGGATATTGCTCGGGATCGCCTGAGAAGACGGCGGCGGCTTTGACGCGTGGATCCCGACAGCAAGTGTTAAAGAATCCGAGCGTGGTGATGGCGCCTTCGGAGTGTCCAGCGACACCGATCTCATTCGGCGAGATCATGCCGCTCAGGAGGCCCGAGCGTGCTGCGGACGCCAGCTGCATGACGCTGATCACGAAGCGCACGTCGCCCGGCTGGCTGTACACGTCGGCAGTATCGACCCCTCCGTGCGTACCGAGACTGGTCAAGGGGAACCTCGGTGCAGCCACGACAAACCCCGCCGCAGCCCACATGCTGAGCAACGATTCGTACTTGCGCGGCACGGTTCCGAGGCCGTGGGAGAAGACAATCAGCGGGTATGGTCCGCGACCGGTGTCCGGCGGGGCGTTCGACTCTGGAGTCGCAGACGCCCGTATTGCCGCGGGATACCAGATGGAGGTAGTGAGCGTCCGGCTCGGGAGGGCCGGTTCACCGTTGTGGGCGGGAGTCGGGCGCGTGTGATCGACGAGTTTCTCGACCATTACCCCCACCCCGTGGTCCGAGGACCGGCGAGAGACATCGACTGGTCGGGCCCCGGCGGGTGGGGATACCCACACTGCGCCGATACTCCAGGAAGCCAGAAGGCAGACTACCCAGCGGAGCTTCAACGACAACCCACCGAACCCGAATCGGGAATGGTCGTCGCCTTCTGCATGCCCCAATCTGGTCCGCCAGGGTCCACTTGTCCAGCACAGGGGGGCGGGGCCATCCCCTCAAGGCCCGTCCGAAGCCGGCATCGGATGCGTCGCCGGGACTATTGGCAGGGCAGGCTCGAGAACCACGGCGGAGTCGACGGCGGAGGTGGTCCGGACCACGTACCCCCGGGTGAGGAACGCGCGTGCGCCTGGCCCAACGCGGCCAGTTCCGGTGCCAGCTCCATGCCGACGAAGATCCCTCCCGATTGTGAGAAGTGCACCCCGTCGCCGCAGCGCACATTGACAGAGCCCACAGCAGGCGAGTAGTGCCCACCTGGTGAAACCAATGCGTTGAGGTCGAACACAAACACGTTCCCGCCGGCCGCCTCCGCCACACTCCGCATGATCGCGTTGTCCAGCACTACCCGGGACGGATTGTTCTCCGGCCATGGTGTGCCTGCACCCGAGACGCCGCTGTCGAAGTAGGGGACCGTCAGGAACACGACTGCGGCTCCCCGGGAGTCGAAGACGTCTGCTGCGCTGTTGAAGCGACTGCTCACGTAGCTGTCGAACGCCGCCTCACCAAGGTTCTGCCAAGCCCCGTCAAACTGCTGGTTGAACGTCTCGCCTCGGGCGAGGTAGACGACCACGTCGGGGTTGTAGGCGTCGACCCATTGGCGCCACGTGGTCAACAGCGAGTCGGCGTTGCCCGCGACGTCGCAGGGGGGGTTCGGCGGTACCGTGTACCAGAGCACCTGGATTTCGCCCTGCATGGACACGGAGCAGGAAGGCGTTCCCTCGTTGACGAGCTGCACGTCGTATTGCCTCGCCTCGAGCGCTAAGCCCACACCGAGTGAGCCCGCGAGGGAGTCGCCCACCAGAAGGACCTTGACTGGCCTGCTCGTTGAGGTGTGCGTGGCCGGGGCAGGGGTAGAGGTTGTCGGGGCTTGTGCCGGCGTTCGACTTTGGGAAGTTTTCGCGGCGGCGGAGTCCGCGACCAAAAGATGGTTGGACTCCGGCTGGACTTTTGGCGACGGCGGCCGGCCGGCCACTGGTGTATGTAGTTGCTCCCCTTGCAGCGCCGACGCCCCGACCGGTACCAGCGTGCCGACGAGAACAGCAGCCAGAGCGGCACCAGCACCGAATGGAGCCACCGCGGCCATACGCCAGCGCCGCAGCGCGCCATAGCGCACCGGTTTCTCCACAAGTTCGTAGCTCAAGGCGGCGATCGCCACCGTCAGGACGACCCGGAGCACGAACAGTTCGTAGGGGTCCCAATCGAGCCGCCGGCCGCTCGTTACGAGCAGCGTTGGCCAATACCAGAGGTACATTCCGTATGAGATGCGGCCCAAGTACGGCAGCGGGGGCAGCTCCAGAAGGCGCGCAACGAGCGAGCGGGGTGCGACGACGCATCCGAGGACCACCGCGCCTGCAGCCAGGCTGGCCACCAGGAACCCGCCCCGAAAGGCGAAGGTCGACGTCTCGGCAGTGGTCGCCCATAGGACGGCTGTTCCGGCCACGCCGGCGATGGCCAGACCAGGAGCAAGCCGAATGGACCGAGGTCGCCAGACCGCCTTGTCCCAGAGCGTGATTCCCACGGCGATGGCTGCGCCAACGAGAAGCGCCTGGGCGCGGGTGTCGGTGCCGTAGTAGGCCCGGGCGCTGTAGCCGTGGGGAGCGAGATGCGCCATCAGGGCGGCCGACGCCAAGACTCCGACGCAGGCGAGGAGAAAAAGAAGCTGGAGCCGCCGCCCCTTCTCCTGTCCGCGATCGATCGGCCGTCTGCGGCGAAAACAACGGACTCGGTTCAGCCTTGACGGCCGGGCATTACCCCGTCGAGTCCCCAAGCCGAGCACGACGAGAAGCACGATCGGCCACAGCAGATAGAACTGCTCCTCGATGGCTAGTGACCAGGTGTGGGTCCACGGCGACGGCTGGCTCGAGAGCGAGAAATAAGGCACACCCGCGTGGACGAGGTACCAGTTGGACCCGTAAAAGACCGTCCAGAACGCGCTCTCGAACGCGTCCGGTGTGCTGAAGACGCGCGGCAAGGTCGCCATCACAATTCCGATCACCGCGACGAGTAGGAACAGCGCCGGCAAGAGACGCCTGGCTCGGCGACCCCAAAAGCGCCGCAGGCCGATCCTGCCCGAGGCGCCCCACTCTGCCAAGAGCAACGCCGTGATGAGAAAGCCCGACAGTACGAAGAAAGCGTCAACTCCGTAGTAGCCGCCTGGAATCCAACTCAAGCCGGAGTGGAAGGCGATGATCGCCAGCACCGACAACACGCGAATCCCGTTGAGCCCGCTGAAGTGCCTAAGCTTCGGCTCGATCGAGCGTGCGCCGGCACGACTGTCGACACCCGCCATTCCCCCTGAACCCCCTTGTCCCGGGCCCTTCCCCCGAACTCGCCCCCTCGACCCACTCTTATCGAGCGGTGTCACACCCAGCAAATCCTCCAAGGAATTCTGCTGTCTGGCTCGATGAACGTTGGGCGGCCGCCGAGCGGCCCGCCCCTACCCGCGCCGCCCATTTTTTGCCCACGTGTAGCGCATCCCTTTGCGGGTTTCCCGCTTCGTCGGCAGTCGTTGTCCCAGGTTCCTGGTAGAAGGTGCTGTCGACTCGCTCGGTGATCCAACGACAAGATCCCTTCTTCAGAAATCCCTTCGAATCACACGTCCCGAACTCGCGAGATCGATCCTGACAGTGTGGATGCTTCGGTCGCCCTTAACGGCCCAACGCGACGGGCCCGCTCTGTCTGGACACGCTCAACGTGATTCCGAACCCAAGTGGGCGGACTGTTTGGTTAGCCGTCCTGGCTACCGCGTGTGAGAGTCCGCTTCAGACCATCGAACCCCGCGAGGGTAGTGCCGCGAAAGGTGCTTCCAGCACGCTCCGCCCACTCGGTATCGGTAATCGCATCAGGTTCGGCGGGCAGGTAATGATTGAGGATGAGTTCATGCACTCGTCCGCGTTCAGCGACGCTACCGACCTCGGTGACGTCTGTATGGAGCGCTGCCATTCGTTGGAGGGCGGGGCCGGTAAGGCCATGTCGCTCGAGGTAGCCGAGGTCTGCCACCTGGTGGACGAGGACATCGGCATCTTCGGCCAACGCGATCAAGTCTTCATTCACCGTCGTGTCGCCGGAGAACACGACAGAGCCGTCCGAGGTATCGAAACGGTAGGCCAGAGCAGGGTGCGCGTGGCCGTGCGTCACGCGGACAGTCGTTACCATGACGGTCTCATCTTCAAGAACTGTGATCGGACGCCGAGTATTTCCCGCTGTTGGTGCCGGAACTGAGATATCGATGGCTCGTACCAGCAGACCCGGGTCCGGCATGTGGACGTCGAGGGGCATGACATTCAGGTGGTAGGCATAACCCGCGAGGATGTTCTCAACCAGGTCTGCTGTACCGGGAAAGGGTCGTTCTGGGTGGACAGTCGTTTGACGGCCGAAGGCGGCATCTTCGGCAGGAGCCACGTCGGGGACTCCGGGTCCATAGACCCGAATCGGTGGCAGTGGCCCGTCTACGCCGAGGCGGATTCCCCACGGATAGAGGAGCATGCCCGGGAGATCGCCGGCATGGTCGACATGAAGATGGGTGAGGAAGACGGCCTCCAACCGGGCGAAGTCGAGACCCGCCGCCGCGAATGCGGAGGGCGAACCCCGCCCGCAGTCGATCACAAAGACCCTTTGGTCGACCACCAGCGCAGAACAGATTCCAGCTCGGCCGACGACTGGCATCGGTGCTCCAGCTGTTCCAAGCAACACCAACTCGGTTGTCATGGACATCTGCCTAACAGTTAACGGGGGGCTCTTGCTACGTCCTCCCCACTGGGGACCGAGTCATAGTCGAGCGCTCTGCTGCAGCGGCAGATGCAATGGACAGGCTTGAGAGTGGGTGGACGGAGCCGCACCTCAGGAGACCAGACAGATCCAATGGGACGAATCTCAGCACCTTGCCAAGGTGAGGGTCGCAGTTCGAACTCCGTCCTCTGCTAGCCGGGCCGATGCCCCAGCTTTTCAGTTCGATTCGCCGTTCCTTGACGCCAGATGGCTCAGTTGACTTACGGTTCAGCTCGTGACGCTCTGATGGCAGGTTCGCTTGCGTGTGCGCTCGACGCCGCGTCAGCAGGTAGCGCCGAGCGCCGCACTCCCTTCGCCGTCCCCGTACCCACCGCGACGATTCCGGTGAGCACTGGGATTAGAAACAAGGCGGTGTGCAGTGTTGTCGATGATGCGATTGCGCCGATCACGACCGGACCCACGACGTAGCCGGCCCAGCCACAACCGGCCACCGAGGCGACCGCTCTTCCGGTGTTCACGTTGCCGACCGCTCCGGCCGCCCTGAGGGTCATCGGGATGACGCTTCCGAGTCCGGCTCCGAGCAAGGCGAATCCGACCAGCACGCTCACGGGACTGCCGATGACGAGACCGCCGGCGAATCCGAGCGTGGCGATGACGGCGAGCAAGGGGAGCAAACGGTGGGCGGCGAACCTGGTGAAGAGCCGATTGCCGGAGAGTCGAACGGCCAGCATGGCGAAGCAATAAATCGCAAAACCCATGGCGGCGACAATGGCTACGGTGTGCACCGAGTCGTGGAGATACACGGCGGCCCAATCGGCTGCGGCACCCTCGCAGAGCATGTCGGCGAAGGCGATGCCCCCAAGGACAATGAGCTGCCCTTGCAGCACGCCGTGGCGCCCCTCGTGACTGCCTCTCGAAGATTCGGGGTCATCGCCCACCTGCCGGTCGGGGATCATCCGGGTCGTGAGCCAGCCAACGATCAGTAAGCATGGTACGGCCAGGAACAACAGTTGCTCGCTCAGCGAGACGCCCAGTCCCACAGCCGCCGCTCCGATGACCGCACCGACGAGGGCGCCACTACTCCACGAGCCATGGAAACCTGGCATCAACACCCGGCCGGAGAACCGCTCGACCTCGATCGCTTGGGTGTTCATCGACACGTCGAGCATCCCCTGGAAGAAGCCCCAGAGCAGGAACGCGACGAAAAGGTTCCGAACGAACCAGTGAGCCCGATGAATGGTCCCGAGACGCAATAACCGAGCAGGGCCAGTCGGACCATCGGCCCGCTTCCCAGTCTCAACACGATGCGGGCAGCCACCACCAGGGCCAGGACTGAGCCGATTGGGGCCCCGAGCAAGGCGAATCCAAGCCGGCCGTCGCTGAGGCCGAGGTGCTGTTTCAGCTGCGGTATGTGGGCCGTCCAGGAGGCGAACAAGAAGCCGTGCACGAAGAACACGGCGATGACGGCCACGCGAGGCCAGCGGTCCACCGATGTTGGTGCCGTTCGTCGGCTTGAGCCCGGACTCAGCGTCAGACGCAGCGGACATCGACTCCCATCGCCCGCAACTCCTCTACCCTCTGCTGGTCGGCTCCGGCATCAGTCAGGACGATGTCGATCTCGTCGAGATCGCAGACATGGCCGAACGCCACTCGCCCGAGCTTCGAGGAATCGGCCACCGCGATGACCCGCTGCGAGGACCTGGCGGCGGCGCGCTTGACTGCCGTCTCGGCGAGAAAGTGGGTAGTGATGCCCGCCTTGGCGTCGATGCCGCAAGGGCCCATCACGCACGTGTCGAATCGGAGCTGAGAAAAAGAAGGTTCGGTGAGACTCCCCGTCAACGACAGCTCTCCCGGACGGACCTCGCCACCTGGAAGAAGGAGTCTGATGCTCGGGCACTCGTGCAGCTCGAAAACCGGCCTGAGGGCGAGCGGCATAACGGTCAACCGCCGGCTGCGGAGTGCTCGTGCCACCTCCATGGCGGTGGTACCAGCGTCGAGAATGACCGTCTCGCCGTCGGCCAAGAGACTGGCCGCAGCGGCGCCTATCGCTGCCTTGGCGTCGCTGAACTCGAGGGCCCGGATGCCGTATGGGGTCTCCTCGGCGCTGAGGAAGACACTCGCCGCCCCGCCGTGCACTCGTCGGAGCCCCCCACTGCGCTCGAGCGACTCGAGATCACGCCGTACGGTCATCTCAGAGCAATCCAAGGCATCGGCCAGCTCCCCGACCAGCACTGGACTGCGCTGGCGGAGCGCCTGCAGGATCATCTGATGGCGGGCGTGCACATCCATGGTGTTCAAACTAACATATCTTGTGTGTGTTCTCACATTGATGCCGGGCGCCCTCCGGTCGGGGCCGTGGTGTTCGACGTGGGCGGCGTCTTGCTCGATTGGAACCCCCGGCACCTCTACCGCAAGCTGTTCGCGAACCAGGCGGAGATGGAGTGGTTCCTCGCCGAGGTCTGTTCACCGGCGTGGCATGCGCCTCACGATCGGGGCGTCTCGACCGCGGCATCGTGTGCCGAGCTCGCCGCGAGGCATCCCGAGCTCTCGGAGCTGATCTGGGCGTGGTGGAATCGCAGCGAGGAGATGATCGGTGGCGTCGACGCCGGGTCTGTAGAGGTCCTCTCGGCAGTGAGAGCAACCGGGCTGCCCTGCTATGCGCTCACCAACATGGAGGCGGAAACCTATCCGCTCCGCCTCAAGCAATTTCCGTTTCTCGGTTGGTTCGACGGTACCGTCGTCTCTGGTCGCGAGGGGGTTGCGAAGCCGGAGCGCGCCATCTTCAGACGACTGCTCGACCGTTTCGGCCTGACGCCGAACACGACGTTGATGATTGACGACACCAAGGAGAACCTCGAGACGGCCAGCAAGTTGGGGATCCGGACCACCCTGTTCCGCTCGGCTCGCCGTACTCCGGACGGAGCTTGAGGCTGTGGGGGTTCTGGCTCGACCTCTCGCAGCGCCGTAGCTGAGAGAGTGACCATCACACCTGGAGCCGTGGTCTGGTTGGGGTTCGCAAGAGCGCTCCCCATATGCGCGTAGATCACGGTGTGGAAGGGTCGTCCCGATCGCTGGGAAGGTTGAGGCACTGTTCGTCCTTGTGTATCCCAGTGCACTACCTTCGCCTTTGCTCTTGGCCGCTCAGGTCAGCGCTTGACGATTGCTCAGGAAAACGCGATTGAGCCAGTGCGACGCAGTTTGCGCGTGGGGTATCTCGATACCATGCACTGCTCGAGAGGGGTGGGTGTAATCAATGTGCCCGATTACATCGCCAACGGTGACAGGGGCGGCGAGTCCCACGTTGAGGTCACAGAGAAAGCGGACCACGATTTCGCAGCCCTAGCCCCAGCCCCTAGCGTCGGAGCGATCTGCGGCTGGCGCCTTCACCTCGACCGAGGGCGAAGCTGACGACCCACACCACAGCGAGCACGACGGCCGCAATCCACAACAGGTGAACGGCGAAGCCCGCACCGAAAAGAATAAGTACCAAAAGAGCCAACAAGATGATGAGCACAATCGTTCTCCTTTTTCAGGTGCCCGGGTTGGACACGATTATCAAAACCAACTGATCGATGACGTCTTGACCTCAGTCCAGCAAGGCCAACAGCCTGGGACATCTATTTCTTGAAGGCGTCCTTTACCTTTTCTCCTGCTTGCTTCAAGTTGCCGGCGGCCTTGTCTCCTCTGCCTTTGGCTTGGAGAGACCGATCGTTCGTGGCCTTTCCGGCCGCGTCCTTGAGTTCACCTTTTGCTTCTTGAGCTTTGTTCTTGACCTTGTCGACCGATGACATCGGATCCCTTTCGTGTCTGGTTGGCTCGTCGGACCAGGATGACCCGGCTCGTCACGAGGCTCTGGTTAGTAGGTGGAATCAACTCGACGAACAACATCTCCCTGCCCATCATCAACGATGGTCCGACGATGGCGACTGTTGCCCACAAGCATGGCGATCAAAGAGAGCACCGCTCCGACCACGCCGACGATCATCAAGATCACGCCCACCTTGTTCACGTTGAAACCGTGTTGATCGGGGTTCACGGTCACCGCGTAATCCAGAATGGCCCCCACGGCAAAGGCGATAATGCTCGCAACAAGTCCTCCGGCTCCGACCATTGCAACCTCCTATCGGGTTGCGATGGCAATACCCATAGGGACACAGACGAAACCGGTGGTTCACGTGTCGCGAGAATCGTGCCTTTCGAGATATGCACGTTTGAACCGACGGGGGACGTGGAATAGCCCATGCCATTTTGCGGAGGAGCGTTGACCTCTTGCAGCTGCTTTCGCTGGCGTCACCCGGGCTGACGAACCGGCAGCGATCAACTTTGACGAGATCACAGCGCCCGGATCAGTGTTGCCTGCAAGAGGATCAACGAACGGCTCCGTCAGCAAATGCGGGGCAACGGGTCGCCGACGAGCATGTCGACGATACGTGTCCCGCCCATGGTTGTCCGCAGGACGACGATTCCCGGAGGCTCGGCGTGGATCTCGCCGACACGCGCCGCACTCGAGCCAAGTGGGTGCGTCCGGAGCGCGTTCAAGGCCGCATCCGCCTGGTCCGGTGGAACGACCGCTACGAGCTTCCCCTCGTTGGCCACGTAGAGCGGGTCTATCCCCAGCAGCTCGCAGGCGGCGGCGACGGCGGCCAGGATTGGCAGGGACCCCTCGTCGAGGACCACCGTGAGGTCGGCGTCACGCGCCAGTTCGTTGCACACGGTGCCCACGCCCCCACGGGTCGAGTCGCGCAGCCAGCGGGTGTCGGGAGCGGCGGCGAGGAGCTCCTCGACCAGGTCGTGCAGCGGGGCCGTGTCCGAGGCGATATCCGCCTCTAGAGCCAGGTCCCCGCGGGCCAGCATGACCGCCGTCCCGTGGTCGCCCATGGTGCCCGAGACGAGCACGACGTCGCCGACCGCGACCTTTGCCGCAGTCAGTTCCCGGCCGGCGGGCACCACTCCCACGCCGGCGGTGGTGATGTACATGCCGTCCGCCGCTCCACGGTCGACCACCTTGGTGTCACCGGTGACGATGGGGACCCCCGCGAAGGCCGCCGCCTCCGCCATGTCGGCCACCACCTCGCGCAGGACGTCGATCGCCATGCCTTCCTCGAGCACGAAGGCGGCGGAGACGGCGATCGGCCGCGCCCCCATCATGGCCAGGTCGTTGATGGTCCCGTGCACGGCCAGGTGGCCGGCGGAGCCGCCGGGGAATCGTAGTGGCTTCACGACATAGGAATCGGTGCTGAAGGCCAGGCGGTCACCCGAAGGGAGCTCGACCAGGGCGGCGTCGGTCTGGGCCGGCCGATGACCCCCCTCGTCCTCGGGCGTGAAGGCGGGCAGGAAGACGGCCTCGAGCAGAGCGGCCGACGCCTTGCCACCCGCGCCGTGGGCCAGGGTCACGACGTCGTCGCGCAGGCGGGGACGCCGGCGCCGGAACGCCTCGATTCGCCCGAAGACTGCTGCCTCCCTGTCGCCCGGCGCGGTGTTCGCGTTTCTCGCGACCGGTTCAGGCGCGGCGCCGGTCACGAAGGGTCCCCCGATGCACCGGCGGCCGCGGGCGCGGGCAGGTGACGTTGGACGGACTCCCACAGTGCCAGCGTCAGAGCATCCTGGACCTCCTGAATCCGGTGGACGCTCTCGGAGCGTACGACCAGACAGTGGTGGACGGAATCGCTCACCGCCATGCCGGATCCCTCGTAGCCGCACAGGCCGACCGTGAGGACGTGGCGCCGCGCCGCTTCTTCGAAAGCTCGTAGCATGTCCACCGAGTCGCCGCTCGTCGAGAAGCCGATGGCCATGTCGAGTTCGCCGGCGTGGGCGATGAGCTGCCGCGAGAACACGAGCTCGAATCCCACATCGTTGGAGAGCGCCGTGAGGACCGCCTGGTCGTCAACCAGCGACAAGGCAGGCAGCGGTTTGCCGCGCGGTGGGTGACGGAACAACTCCGCCGTCCCCTGGGCATCGGTGGCACTGCCACCGTTGCCGAAGCTGAAGAGCCGTCCGCCGCCGCGAAGCGTTCGGCCATCTCGACCGCGGCGCGCTCCACTTGATCCCCGCAACGTTCGAGTGTGGCGGCGCGGAGGGAGGCCGACTCCTGCATCTTGGCTTGGGCGGACATCACCAGCTCGGTCATGAGGGTCCCCGCATCCTGTTCCTCCGCCTCAATGAAGGGATAGAGGAATCCTGTCGGCTCGCCGGCGCTCATGACCAGCGCTCCGCCATGAGGCTGGTAACGGCGATCCCGGCGTGCACCAGGACGAGGTCACCGGGTCGCAGGCCGTCGATCAGCCGGCCGTCGATCTGCTCGGCCAGCCCGCCCGCCAACACCTCGACACGGCCTTCGGCCAGAACGGTGCGTACCTCGGCCACTCGACCCTCGTCTGAGCAGGTCACGCAGATCTCGTCGATGCCCTCGGCCTCCTGGCTGAGCAGCCCCGGATGTTCAAAGACGATATGGGTGAGTTCCCACAGCAGGTGGTAGAGCAGCACGAGGTCGCCTGAATGCGTGGCGACGTACCGGCTCCGCACCTTCCAACCACACCACATGGTCGGCAACTGCGTCATGGCCCACCCGCCCGGGTCTGGGGCCGGTGCCCAGCCAGAGGGAGGTCAGGCCCCAGGCGTCCGCTCGGGTGACCAGGTCGCGCAACACCGGATCTGCCGCAGTGCCGATGCACAAAAGGAGGTCTCCAGGGCGGGAGAGCAGCCGCACGGACTCGGCAGCCCCGGGCTCGTCGATGCTCACCGCCGGCAAGGCGCGCTTGCCCACGATGACCGGGTGCACGAACTCCACGGCGACGTGGCGCGCATGGGCGGGCCCTTGTGGTGCCACGCACCACAAGGTGGCCCCGGCTGCGAAGCGGCGAGCCAAGGCCAGAGCAGCCGGCGCCAGGTCCTCGGCCGGTCCGGCTCCGCTCCCCGATCCGTCGGTGATGTTCACGCCCGTCACGCTGCCCCCGTCCTCGCCGCGGCGGCGCGGTAGCCCGCGATCGCCGCCTGTCCCAATGCGAGGCCGCCGTCGTTCGGTGGCACGACCCGGTGCGTCAGGACCCGGAAATGCCGTACCTCGAGCTCGCGACGGGCAAGGCCGAGCAGCAGCGCATTCTGGAAGACCCCGCCGCTCAGGGCGACCACGTCGATGCCCACGCGAGCCCTCTGGCGCTCCGCCGCATCGCCGATCATGTGAGCAACGGCGACGTGGAAGCCTGCGGCCATTCCGCCGGTGTCGGCACCGCGGCGTAGGTCCCCAACCAGCGCCCGGAGGACGGGGGAGGGGTCCAACTCGGTGCCGGTCAGGTCGAACCGGTACGGGAGGGCCGAAACGCCATCGTCGCGCGCCTCCTCGGCCGCCCACTGCAGGCACAGGGCTGCCTCCGCCTCGTACGTCGTCCGGTGGCGCAGCCCGAGCAGCGAGCTCACCGCGTCGAAGAGGCGTCCCATGCTCGACGTTGCCACGCAACCGGTCTCGCGTTCGAGCTGGCGTGCCAACACCGCCCGCTCCTGGGTCGAGACGGTGCTGGCCGGCGGCAGGTCCTCGGCCCATTCGATCCCGGCCGCCCGGAGATGGGCCAGCGCCGTGCAGAAGGGCCGCCGGATGGCGGCATCGCCACCGGGCAGCGCCACCGACTTGAGGTGTCCGACGCGCTCGAACTCTCCGTAGCCGGCGAGGAGGACCTCCCCACCCCAGATCGTGCCGTCCGTGCCGAAACCCGTCCCGTCGAACGCGATGCCGATGACGCACTGGCCCGCGGGGACCCCGTGCTCGGCCATCACTGACGCGACGTGGGCGTGGTGATGCTGCACTTCGGCCACCGGCCGCGAGGAGGCTCTTTCGGCCCATCGCTTCGTCTGGTATCCCGGGTGTGCATCGGCGGCGAGCCGCGGCGTCCGGATGCCGTACAGGCCGGCCAGCTGACGGGTCGAACGTTCGAAGGCGACCCATGTCTCAAGGCTGCCCATGTCGCCGATGTGCTGGCTCATGAACGCGTCCCGCCCCGCCGCGAGGCAGAAGGTGTTCTTCAGCTCGCCCCCAACGGCGAGCGTCGGCTCGGCCGAGAACGGGAGCCGAAGGGGCAGGGGAGCGTAGCCCCGTGACCGCCGCAGCGGCAGCTCGCTCCCACTCCTTGAGTCGATCTCGAGCACGGAGTCGTCGCACGGGACGTGGATCGGACGGTCGTGCAGCAGCCACGCGTCGGCGATGGCTCCCAATCGTCGCCGGGCGTCGTCATCCTCATAGCAGATCGGCTCGTCGCTCAGGTTGCCACTGGTCATGACCAGCACGTCGGGTACCGCGGCCGGGTCGTTGGCGCCCTGGGACCGGAGCGAAAAGGAGGTGATGCAGCGGCGTGTAGGGGAGAAGCACGCCCACCGCGGGTTCCCCGGGGCGACCAACGCCGAGATGGCCGCTCCGACCGGGCCTGAGCGCTTGCGAAGGAGGACGATGGGTCGCTGTAGCCGACATGAGGAGTTCGGCTTCGGGCGCGTCCATGCGGGCGAGAGTGCGGGCCGTGTGGAGGTCCCGGACCATGACGGCGAAGGGCTTCTCGAGGCGGTACTTCCGTTCCCGGAGTCGCTGCACGGCGGCGTCGGAGTGTGCATCGCAGGCCAGGTGGTATCCGCCGAGACCCTTGATGGCGACGATCTCCCCCCGCGCGAGCGCCGCCTGGGCGCCGGCGATGGCCGTGTCCGAGCCGACGAACGGATCCGACCCGGCCGGATGCTCCAGCCACAGGCGCGGGCCGCAGTCGGCGCAGGCGATGGGCTGCGCGTGGAAGCGCCGGTCGGCGGGGTCGTGGTACTCGGATGCGCAGGCCGCGCACAAGGCGAACCCGCGCATTGTCGTATTCGGCCGGTCGTAGGGAAGGCTGAGGGTGATCGTGAAGCGAGGCCCGCAGTTGGTGCAGTTCGTGAATGGGTAGCGCGCCCGTCGGTCGGCGGGGTCGAACAGCTCGGCCAGGCAATCGCCACAGGTGCCAATGTCCGGTGACACGAACGTCCGGACCGTGCCCTGGCCCCGGCTCTCGACGATGGTGAAGCTCGTCCGATCCGCTGGGTACGCATCGCAAAGGACGAGCACCTCGTCGATACGGGCCGGACCGGGCGCCTCCGTGACCAGTCGGCGCAGGAACGCCTCCGCCGTTTCCTTCCGACCCTCGACCTCGACGAACACCCCTCCGCGTGTCGTTGCCGACGTGGCCGGTGAGCGCCGAGCTCGGTGGCCAGCCGGTGCACGTAGGGCCTGAATCCGACACCCTGGACCAGGCCGGCCACACGGAGGCGGAGTCGCACCGCCGCTTCCGAGGTGGCCACACGGCTCATGCCGGCGATCCGCTGCGCCGCCCCAGCGTCACCGCGGCCTCGCGGTGCATCCGCCCGAAGTTGTAGTACGCCGCGCACGCGCCCTCCGAGGAGACCATGCAGGTGCCGATGGGGGTCTCGGGCGTGCAGGCGGTGCCGAAGACCTTGCATTCCCATGGCTTGATCACGCCCTTGAGCACCTCCCCGCATTGGCACGCCTTGGGATCCGCCACCCTGACATTCGGAATGGAGTAGCGCAGCTCGGCGTCGAAGGCAGCGAACTCCGGACGCAACTTGAGGCCGCTCTGCGCGATGAACCCCAGCCCCCGCCACTCGAAGTGGGGACGCAGCTCGAACACCTCGGCCAGCACGGCCAGAGCGCGCGGGTTGCCTCCATCGCGCACGACCCTCGAGTACTGATTCTCGACCTCACAGCGGCCCTCGCGGATCTGGGTGAGCAGCATGGCGATGGCGTGCAGGATGTCGAGCGGCTCGAATCCGGCCGTGACGAGAGGCAGCCCGTACTCGGCGGGCACGAACCGGTAGGGCCGTTGCCCGACCACCGTCGAGACGTGCCCGGGCCCGAGGAAGCCGTCGAGGCGCAGGTCCGGGGACTCGAGGATGGCCCGGAGGGGCGGGACGATCGTCACGTGATTGCAGAAGACGGAGAAGTTCGTGACCTCCCGAGCCCGGGCCTCGAGCAGCGTGAGCGCGGTCGACGGGGCCGTCGTCTCGAAACCGACTGCGAAGAAGACCACGCTGCGCTCCGGGTTCTCCACGGCGATCCGGAGCGCATCGAGAGGCGAGTACACGAAGCGGACGTCCGCCCCGCCGGCCTTGGCGTCGAGCAGGCTGCCTTTGCTGCCGGGCACACGCATCATGTCGCCGAACGAGGTGAAGATGACGCCGGGTTCATTGGCCACGGCAATGGCGTCGTCCACCCGCCCCATCGGGATGACGCAGACCGGGCAGCCGGGGCCGTGCACGAGCTCGACGTTGGCCGGCAGGACGTGCTCAATCCCGTGCCGGTAGATGGTGTGGGTGTGGCCGCCGCACACCTCCATGAACTTGAACGCGTCGTCACCGGCTAGCGCGGTGATCTGTGCCACCAAAGCACCGGCTGTCGTCGGGTCCCTGTATTCGTCGACGAACCTCATGAGTGAGCGTGCCCTCCTGTTGGCCCTTTTCGCCCTCCTAGGCCACCGGACGCAGACCTGTGGAGTCGTCCGGAGCACCGAGGATGCCCGTGATCACCTCGATCCTCTTCTCGAGGAGATCGCGCGCAATGGCGAGCGCCCCGTCAGCGAAGTCCCTGACCTCCTTCGAGGTGGAGATGGTGTGCCAGGCCTCTTCGAACTCGGACCATGCGTTCGGGCCTGCCCTGCAGCCGAGTGCGTAGCCCACCATGACGCCGATGACCACTCCCATCACGGACCTCCCGTTTCACTCGAGATCTTCGATCGCCAGAAGGCGTCCAATTCGTCGTCGTAGGCCTGGCCCATGAGCTGAAGGGAGGCCAGGGCCAGTTCGGCCTCGGCTTCGTCGATCTTCGACATGGCGAACCCCACGTGGATCAGCACCCAGTCGCCGGGCACCAGGGCCTCGTCCTCGAGCAGGCCGATGTTGACGATCCTCGTCACGCCCGACACGTCCACCCGCGCCAGATGCATGTTGACACTCGAAATCTCCTTCAACTGCCCCGGAATCCCAAGACACATGGCTGTCGCGTCTCCTACTCGTCCCTCACTGCGTAGATCTCCACTCGCACCTGGACCTTCGGCTCAACCTTGAGGAGGAGGACCTTGGGTGGCTGCATCCCGAAATCCCTGATGTCGAAGCTCGATTCACCCGTCAGGCGGATGGTCCGGTCCTCCACCGGGCTGATGTTCATACGGTCCTCGTACCGTCGTGACACCCCGCGAAACGTGACTTCACCGCTCACCCGGTAGCTGGCCTCGGATCCATCGGGCGCGATCTGTTCGAGGTGGCCCTCGATCCTGGGGAACTTCCTGGCATCGATACGTTTTTGCAGTTCCCGGTCCTCCATGCGGTTGCCCGACTTCAGGCGGTCGACAGCCAGGGAGAGCGATCCCGCCGGCGTCCCGGAGGGGTCGACCGTCCCCGATGGCGCCAAGTCGAGCTCGACGTAGCCCTCGAGACCGCTGGTGCTCGAGTGGATCGGGTGGACGTTGGAGTGGGCCTCGATCCACACCTGCGAGCGCTCCGGGTCGATGGAGTAGCGGGCCACGGCAGCTACATCCGCCGCATTCTCAGGAAGCGGCGGATGTCGGGGAGACGACCGGACGACGACCGCCAGGGCACAAAGGAAGCACCAGGGCGATCAATGCGACGAACACGTGCCCGATGACGTTCATCTCACATCTCCCGCATTTTGAGGTAGCGGGCAATGTCGGGCAGCGACTTGATCACCAGTCCGGCGACTGCGGCCAGGAGCAACGAAGCGAGAAATCGACGGATCATCGGTGGATTCCCCTTTCGGCGGGTTGGGCAATATCGGCAACGACTTCGAGGCACAGGTCCACTGCTGCGGGACCGCCACCAGGACGGCAGGCGACAGTCCGCATGCCCTCGTCGAGGTCGCCGGGCTGGCATCCGACGATGACGATGCGTTCGACCGAGCCGCCGAGGCGGGCCAGTGTGGCCAGGACGATGTCCGGGCTCATGGTGTGGGCGTCGACGGCGAGACGCCTTCACCGTCGAAGCGTGACGAGCACAGCGTCGCCGGACCGACGGCTGGCTCGGGTTCGATCACCGCGAGGGTCCCGGGAGGCTCACCCATGGGGACGGCGTCGACCAGCACCAACGCGTCGTAGCCCTCGAGAAGGTCGTAGGCGAGATGGATGCCCCTGATCCCATAGTCCTCGACCCGGACCCCTTCGGGGAGCGCCCGCCGCGAGAGCAGGCGGGCCACCTCGACGCCGAAGGCGTCGTCGCGAGAGGAAGACGTTCCCGATGCCTGCGACGAGGACGCGGCCGCTCACGGCCGGCCCTCCGGCGTTCCGCCGGGGCATCGGTTCGACCTCGCCGGGCCGGAAGTAGAGATAGCGGCCCTGCCACACGAGCTCGGATGCCGCCGGGTCGTCGTCGAGGCTGACGGCGAGATGGACTCCGCCGTCGACGTCCGCGAACACTCCGGCCACGGTCCCGCACCGGCCGTCGAGGAACATGTCCTGCGCGTCGGCCTGTCCCGACGGGTGGAGCCGGACGGCCGACCCCTGCGCCAGCTCGATGCCGTCCACCCAGACCGAGTCCGTCCACGGGTCGACTGCCTCGTCGGACGAGGGGTCCCACCACGGGGGGGCCTCGGCCCCAGGGGTGGTCAACGTGGACCATTCGGGTTCGACCGGGCGCATCTGCCCGTGAAGGCGGCTCATGGTCTCGGGCGACAGCGAATCGCAACGATCGATGATGGCGGCGGCGCGGGCGTCGGTCCCGCGGGCCTCGGCCTTCTCCATGTCGGTGAGTGTCATTACCCGCAATGCCAGGATCTCATCGATCTCGAGTGCGTCGTAGAGATCCCCCGGGCTCTGGTTCGCCACCTCGGGGTGGTCGTAGAGGATGATCGGCGACGAGAGCACCACGTCGTCGCCGCCGATGAGGACCGGATAGGTGCCATCGCTCCGGCAGGCCCGGGCCGCCTGGGCGGCATCGTCGGGAGGATCGAGGAGTGAGACGAACGTCGCGCCGTCGACGGCCAGCATCGTGTGCACGGCCACCAGGCTCTGAGCCACGATGTCCGCGTCTCAATGATCGGTCGTCGCTCCACTTGGTCGTGTTCTCGACGTCGACGGTCACCTTCACGTAGGGCGACCGCATCCGCTGTCGGGGGCCGTGTTCGACCCGGACGACGCCGTCGATGGGGATGCGCTCGCGGACGAAACGACCGGCCAGTGTGCCCGTCAGCCTGGTAGACGGGCTCGGTCTCGGATCCGCCTTCGAGGTGGAACGGCACTCGGTCGGCGGCGGTGCCTCCCGGGGGGATGACGAGAGGCAGGCAGGTCGACCACGTGGTCGATCGCCTCGTCCCACTCCACATGGGACGTTCCGTCTACCTCGAGGGCGTCGACGGGCTCGAACGCAGGCTCGGCGGAGCCGACCCCCTTCCGCGCGAGGTGGGCTTCGACGCTGCGGCGCTGGGTCTGCAGGCACCGGACCCGCACCCGGAGAATGGCGTACTCGGGTGCGCCCGCCGAGGTCGACGAGGCATTCCGTCCGGGCCGACCAACGCTCGGACGCGTCTGTCTCGCTGTTGGCCCGTGGGGCCAGCACGCCCCACTGGAAGCGCACCTGGTTCTTGCGGGAGGAGGCCCGGTACGGGTACAGGACGTAGCCCTCGTAGAGGGCGGCGTCAGCCACGGCTCTGGCCGTCTCGAAGCGGTCCTCGACGGGCTCGGGAGGGAATTGGCGGGCGCTCGTGCCGGTGGCGCTCATGGGCCGCCCTCCTCCGCCTCCTTGAGCAGCTGTTCGAATGCCTGGTCCCAGGTCGGGAGGCCTCGGATCGCCCGGAAGCGCTGAAGATCGTCCAGCGTGTCGCGCCGGACACGGATGAAGCCGCTTCCGGGAAAGTAGGCGTCCATCGTGCTGCGCCAGACGGCGACGGGCAGGCGGTACGACGACTCGGTCGACCACGAGAGCGGCTCGGCCGAGAACCCGGACACCCCTTGGGTGAACACTGTCCCCGAAAAGAGGAAGATCAGAGGGATGTCGCCGGCCCCCAACGTGTGCATGTACTTGGCGCCGGCAACCTCGAAGTCATAGGTGCACTCGACCGGCAGGTCGAACTCCGTGGTTCCGTCGAACCGGCCCACCATCGACGACACGTGGGTCCACAGGAAGGGACGGAGGGAGCTCCCCCACTGGGGCGTCTCGCCGAACAGCTCGTAGAGGTTCTCCTCCTCGCGCTCGCTGTAACGACGGCGCTGCGGCTCGATCCGGATCTGGCACCGCAGGGCAGCCGCGTGCACGCGCTTCCCGTCCGATCTCCTGTACCCGGGTCCTGAACGTGATCGTCGGCACGGCGGCGTGTGGTTCCGTCCTGGCGTCGACTATCTCGAATTGCAGGTCGGTCATTGTGCGCGCTCACCGATGTCGGCGAAGAAGTCGTCGAGCTTTCGGTTGGCCTCCGTGCCGCCGTCGAAGCCGCGCCAGAGCATCCGGAGATGGCCGACGAGCTCGTAGCACGCGTCGATCGGCACGATGTAGCACTCGGTGTCACGAGCGCCCCGGTCACTGGCGGCTCGGACGAGGAGGGCCTCGACGTCTGGTTCCATGGTGGCCAGTTGCGGATTGGCCGCGACCAGATCGGCCCAGGTGTCGAGTGGGAGCTCCGACTCGGTGGCGCCCGCCGGGCCGGGGTAGAAGGCGGCGATGCGCTGGAGCTCCGAATTGAGGAAGAAAAAGGCAACGCTGACCGGGATCTGCAGGCTGTCCCACTGAGCTGGTGTGAGCTCGAAGTCGCCGAACGCCAGGTAGCGCTCGGGCACGCTGCGAAAGTGGTCGCCACCCGCTCCTTGCGACTCGAAAAGGAGGAAGCACCCGCGGCAGGCGCAGAGCAGTGTCCGGGAGCGCAGGTCCACGAGATGTCGATGCTCGCTTGCGATGGGTTCCGAGCACAGCTCGCACACCTCCTCGACCGGAGCAGCCTCTCGAGGTGGTGTGCCCACCCGGATGCGCTGCAACACCGCGATCGGATCGGTCATCGGATCGCCACCTCGGTCGGGCACGCGTCGTAGAGCGGCTTGATCCCCAGGGCGATCGGCACGGCCGGTGTGGCGGTCGCGCTGGGCTCCTCGACGACGATCTGGGTCACCTCGGGTGCCGCCTCCAAGATGGCAGCCTCGACGGCGCCCTGCAAGGTGGCGGCCGAGGACGGACACCCGTCGCAGGTCCCCAGGAGTCGCAGCTTGACCGCGCCCAGAACGTCGTCGATCGCAAGCAACTCCACGTCTCCGCCGTGCCGCCCGAGGAAGGGCCGGATCGACTCCAGCGCGCCCTCCACCCGGACCTCGAGCGGGTCAGGGTGGAGGCCCTGCACCAGCAACAGGCTGGCGACCAACTCGTCGGCAGCGAAGTCGGCGATCAGCTCGGGCGCCCGTGCGCGAGTGATCTCGGCCATTCGCGCCAGTCCGGCTCCGTAGAGCTCCGAGACCAGGCGCAGCAGCTCCTCTGCCAGGTTGAGCGAACGAGGGTCGGCGGTCGCCTGCAGCTCGTTCAGTGCCTGCTCGATCCGTTCGCCATTCGCTCGCAGGTTCTGGGATTCGGGCATCGCTCCGTACGATCAGAACAGTTCGTCCGCCTGGGCAACCTGGGTGGGGGAGTGGACTTTCTTCAGCACCTTTCCCTTGCCCAGGTACATGTGGACGCCGCAGGGCAGGCAGGGGTCGAAACTGCGTACCGATCGCATGACGTCGATGCCTTTGAAATTCTCCCTGGTGTTCTCCTCGAAGATCGGCGTGTCGATGACGGCATCCTCGTACGGACCAGGAGTGCCATAGACTGTCGCGTGGGTTGGCGTTCCACGGGGTCGGCGGGTACGGGTGGTAGTTGGCGATCTTGCCGCCCTTGATCACCATGTGGTGCGACAGGACGCCGCGCACTGCCTCGGTGAACCCGCACCCGATCGCTTCGTCGGGAACGTCGAAGGTCTCCCACGTCTTGGTCTTGCCCGCGCGGACGTCCTTGAGCGCCAGCTCAATGAAGTCCAGCGCCGACGCCGCGGCGTAGGCCTGGAAGTAGGTCCTGGCCCGGTCGCGCTCGAGCGTGTTGGACCATTGCGGGATCTTCCATTCCAGGTCCACCGGTCCCTCCAGGGCGGTCTTGGGGAGGTGAATCTTCACGCTGGTCCCGGTGGCATCGAGGTGGTCCGTGTGCACCAGCCCAGAGAGTGCGGTGGCCCAGAGCCGGGCCAGCGGTCCGCCCCCGGTGTCGAGGGCCAGGTGGTCCTGTGCCGTCGAACCAGCGGGGGGCCATCACCCAGCTGTAGTTCCCGTCGAAGTCGCGCTTCTGCGGCTGGGGGTTGGTGTGCTGGTTCCAGGGGTGTCGCCTGTCGACCGGGTTCCCGAGGGGATCTCGGGTGACGAACATCTCCTGGTCCTCCCAGTCGTCGTAGAAGGAATGACCGAGCAGAATCCGGATGCCGAGATTGATCTCGACGAGGTCATTGGTGACCAACTTGCCGTCCACCACAATGCCCGGGGTCACACCCATGGCCCTTCCCCACTCCGTCATGTCCTTGTAGTCGAAGTTGCAGACTTCGGGATCCTGGAAAGCTCCCCAGCAGTTGAGCAAGATCCGCCTCCGCCCGACCTCCTCGTAGCCCGGAAGGGCCTCGTAGAAGAAATCGAAGAGGTCATCGTGCATCGGGACGACCCGCTTCATGAACTCGACGTAACGCATGAGGCGCGCGTAGTAGTCGGTGAAGAGCTGAATGGTGGCCGTCGTGCCGACGCCGCCCGGGTAGAGGGTGGAGGGGTGGACGTGGCGGCCCTCCATCAGACAGAACATCTCGCGGGTGTAGCGACTGACCTGGAGCGCCTCGCGGTAGAACTCTCCTGAGAATGGGTTCAGCGACCGCATGATGTCGCCGATCGTCTTGTAACCGTGAGCTGCCGCGTGCGGCGCCTCGGTCGTGTTGGCCTGCTCGAGCACGCCCGGGTTCGTCTCGGCCACCATCTTCTCGCAGAAGTCCACACCGACCAGGTTCTCCTGGAAGATGTTGTGGTCGAACATGTACTCGGCCGCCTCGCCCAGGTTCACGATTTGCTCGCCGAGGGCGGGTGGCCGTACCCCGTAGGCCATGTTCTGGGTGTAGCAGGAGCAGGTTGCGTGATTGTCACCGCAGATCCCACAAATCCGGCTGGTGATGAAGTGCGCGTCCCTCGGATCCTTGCCCTTCATGAAGATGCTGTAGCCCCTGAAGATCGAAGAGGTGCTGTGGCATTCCGCCACCTTCCCTTTCCCGAAGTCGATCTTGGTGTAGATGCCCAGGCTCCCCACGATGCGCGTGATGGGGTCCCATGCCATCTCGACCAGCCCATTGGCGTCCTCGGTGAACTTCTTGGTGGCCATGCCCCTACCTCCAGGTCTTCTGGTAGCCGGTTGAGAGCTCGTTCCCTGGTGTGCGCCACTTCGGCTCGTCATCGAGCGTGTGGAGCGTGATCTTGCGCAGCCCGCGGATTGCCTTCCCGTACAAGCCCGACGCCATCGTCGACACGGTCGACCCCGGTGGTTCATCCATGAACGGCATGAACTTGTCCGGGAACCCGGGCATGGTGCACCCGATGCAGATGCCACCGACGTTGGGGCAGCCGCCGACCCCGTTGACCCATCCCCGTTTCGGCACGTTGCACTTGACGACCGGTCCCCAGCAGCCGAGCTTGACGATGCACTTCGGCGAGCCGTATTCGGTCGCGAAGTCCCCCTGCTCGTAGTAACCCGCTCGGTCACAACCTTCGTGGACCGTGTTGCCGAACAGCCACTGGGGCCGTAATGAGTCGTCGAGCGGGATCATCGGCGCCTGACCCGTGGCCTGATAGAGCAGGTAGAGGATCGTCTCCGACAAGTTGTCGGGGTGGGTCGGGCATCCCGGCACGCACACGATCGGGATCCCGGCCTTGGAGGTCCAACCCCATCCGAGGTAGTCGGGGACTCCCATGGCGCCGGTCGGATTGCCGGCCATCGCGTGGATACCGCCGTAGCAGGCACACGTCCCGGCCGCGAGCACGACGAGTGCCTTTGGCGCCAGGCGGTCGAGCCACTCACTGGTGGTCATGGGCTGATCGGTGTCGGGGTTGTTGCCGAAACCGCACCAATAGCCCTCCTTTTTGATCGCCTCATTCGGGATGGACCCCTCGACCACCAAGACGAAGGGATCGAGTTCCCCTCGATCTGCCTTGAAGAACCACTCGATGAAATCGTCGGCGCCACCCACGGGACCGCACTCGAAGTCGATCAGCGGCCAGTGAACGGCGATTTTGGGCAGCCCAGGCAGGGCGCCCAGGGCTATTTCTTCGATGCTGGGCTGGGTCGCAGCAGTGAGCGCGACCGAGTCGCCGTCACAGCTGAGTCCGGCGTTGATCCAGAGGACATGGACCACCGCCTCTTCGGTCGCAGTGTCAGTCGCCGTCAATGTGCCCTCCCCGGTCCCGGCCGCGCGCCGTTGCGCGGCTTCATGCAGTGTCAGGCTGCTTCCGCCTGGTGTAAATGAGTGTCTTTTGCACCGTCCGCTGACAAAGACACTGCGGTCAGGCCATTGACACTCCGGGTTCGCGGGACGAGGATCGTTGGTGCATGGCCATGGAACATCAGGTCGATGGGCCGCCCGCAACTGAGGGTGTGGCGCGCTTCGAACTGGCGCCACCTCGTCGGTTCATGCTGCCTGCGATCCTTCTCCTTCTGTCTGAGCAACCTGGGTACGGATACGGCCTGGTGCCGCGCCTCGTCGAATTCCGGTTCGGCCACGTCGATCGCCCGGCTGTCTACCGGGCACTGGCCCAGCTCGAGCGCGATGGTCTGGTGCAGGTCTCGGCGGCCGAGCACCAGCCCGGACAGGGGCGCCGCGTCTACTCGGTGACGCCGCTGGGCGAGCGGGTGCTGCGGGTGTGGATGGGGGTCATCCGGGAGGAGCACGCACATCTGGGCGAGGTCATCCGGCGCTACCAGGCGACCGCCACCATCGACTCGGTCCTGTCCGAAGTCGAGGGCGGATGGGTGCCCGAATTGGACCTGGCATGGTCGCCCGTGTCGACGACGTCCCTGTGGCATCGACGGCTGATGCCTCCAGACAATGATGGCGACGACGCCCCCTACCAGTTCGTTGACAAACGGACAGGATCGCAGGGCTTGACGTCAGACCGATCACCGGGGGAGCTGGGGTCGCAGCTCGGTGGGGGCCCAGGGCCTCCAGACATCCTCTCGGTGAGCCCTACGACGGGCCGGTTCGTTCTCGATCCCGAGAGATCGGCGGTACTCATCGACGCCCGATCGACGGTCGGACCCATCTGTTTCGGAACGACGGGGGTGCAAGGCGCGCTGCAGGCCGCCATGGGTGAGGCCGGCGTGAACACCGAGATCCCTCCGACGGGCTGGCTCACTATCGACATGACGCGATTGAGCTCGGGCAACAAGCTCTATGACGCCGAACTCCACCGCCGCATCAATTCCCGACGCTTTCCGACCGCCAAGGTTGAACTGAAGGAATGCACGCCGAGTGCGCCCGGCTGGCGGTACCGCCTCCGAGGTGAGTTGACGTTTCACGGCATCACACGTCGGACAGAGGGGACCGTGCGGATTGAGTCCGCATCGGACAAGCGCATCGTGATCAGCGGCGAGCAAGCCTTCGACATCCGGGATTTTGCACTTCCCTCCCCGACCATGCTGATGCTCCGCATCTTCCCGGACGTGCGCGTGCGGCTGTACGCGGAGGCGGAGCGGTCCGAGGAAGACTGAGTTCCGTTTCGACGGTCAGTGGTGTCGCAGTTCCAAACGCTCAGCGCGGTAAGGCCACGTCCTCTGGGCGACCCGCTTGATCCGTGACGTCCTGGCCTATGCCCCTCAGGCCGACGGCTTTGCCATCCGAACCGAGGGTTGGGTTTGCATGAACCCAGACCACGTGTGTCTTCTGATCCGGGTGGATGACCCGATATTCCAGGTCAACCGGCCGCGATGAGCGCACCGACTCAATCATGGCGTCCCGCACCCGGCCGCCGTCGGCCCCACTGATCCGCTCTATGTAGGACTCAAACGTGCCGGCGAAGTCCAAAGGGTCGATTCCGTGGATGCGGTGGAACTCCGTGCTCCACTGCACGGCACCCGTCCTCAAGTCCCAGAGCCAACTTCCGACGTGAGCAAGCGCCTCCGCGTCTTCGAGGCGGGCGTCGATTTCTGCCAGCGTGGCCTGAGCGAGATGCTGTTCGGTCACGTCGCGTGCGACGACTACCTGCCCGAAGACCAGACCGTCCTGGTCGACCAGCGGTGCCAGGGAGAGCGAGACGGGGATGGGGAGCCCATCGGGGCGCACGATCTCCGTCTCGAAATGGCGGATGTGTTCACCTGCCCCGACCCTTGCGATCACTTCGTCAATCTCCTCCTGCAGATGTGCCGCAAAGACGGTGCTGATGGGAGCGCCTTCGACGTCGCGTGGCGTCCGGCCGAACAGCCTCTGTGCGTTGTCGCTGAAGTAGGTGACCACGGCCCAAGGATCACAAGCGATCACCGCATCATCCGTCAACTCGATGATCGCGCGGAGGAAGGTGCCCGATGGGGCTGCGTGATCGAGTGCATCTCGTCCATTCTCGCCCGCTTCATCCGTGTCGCCCATGGACTCTCCGGTTGCTCTCGGTCTGTCGTGGCGGGCCCTTGAGACGGCCTGCCATCAGGATCTTGGGGGAAATGGCTCCCCGCAGGCCGGTACCCCGACGCCATCCTAGGCCTCTCCAACCCGACGGCGTTTGCCCGCTCCGTCAGACTGTCCGCTTGGTCGGGTCGTGACGGGGTGGTGCTGGGCGAAATCATTGGACTCCGGTTGCTCAGTAGCGGTCAACGAGACAAGAACGGCATGAGGCGTCCGCTCTCGTCAGAATCGAAGTCCTCCTCGTTCCACGGCAAGTTATGCTCGAGTCGAGGTGCCGGTCATGCACGAACTGTCCATCTGTAGCGCAATCGCAACCACTGCGGCCAAACACGCGGAGGGGCGTTCGGTGTCCCAGGTGACCGTCCAGATAGGCCATCTGCGGCAAGTCGTACCCGATGCCCTCCAGTTCAGTTGGGAGGTCGTCTCGAGCGCCACGGACCTGAAAAATGCCGCCCTCGTGATCGAACAGATACCAGCGGTGGTCGAGTGCACGAACTGCGGAGCAAGGACGACACTCGACCTGCCGATTCTGGTCTGTGAGAATTGCGAGGGATCCGACGTCAAGTTGCTCAGCGGCGAAGAGCTTCTCGTTGTGTCGATCGATCTGGTGGATGCGTAGTCGTGGGAAGGTTCCACATCCACGCGGATGGGACGAGTCATGTGCACGAGCACGATCCTGTCCATCATCACCCAGGCCACGCAGATGAGGCCTTCGGGGTCGGGGACCATTCCGGGTACGCGGAAACGGGCCAAACGAGGGTGACGATTCTGGAGAATCTCCTCTCAGAGAACGACCGAATAGCGGACGACAACGGCAGGCGTCTCGCGGGCTCGGGCGTGTGCGCAGTGAATCTGATGTCGTCTCCCGGTGCTGGAAAGACCACGATCCTGAGAAAGACGCTGGAGACGCTTGGCGACGCCATGCATATTGGTGTGCTGGAAGGCGATATTGCCACCACTCTCGACGCGGACAAGCTCGAGGGGGCGGGTGCGACCGCCATCTCAGTAGTGAACACGAGCGCGGGATTTGGCGGGGAGTGCCATCTCGATGCGGTAATGGTCCAGTCGGGTCTGGCACGTCTTCCGCTGGCCGATCTCGATCTGTTGGTCATCGAGAATGTCGGGAACCTGGTCTGTCCCGCGGAGTTCAGGGTTGGAGAAAACGCAAGGGCGATGGTGTTCGCTGTGACCGAAGGCGAAGAGAAGCCCTTGAAATACCCCGTCATGTTTCGTGCGGCAGATGTCGTCGTGGTGAACAAGATCGATCTGCTGCCGTATCTGGATTTTGACATGGACAGATTTCTAACCAATCTCGAAGCGGTCAACCCCTCGGCTGAAATAATTATGGCCAGTGCTCGTACTGGGGAAGGCATAGGCGAGTGGTGCAATTGGCTGAGACGCACTGGCTCGCCGCGCCCATCTGACGTCGACCATTGACAAAGAAGCCAAGAGTGCCCTCTACCTCGCTCACGTCGGAGCCGACGACGGGTATGTCGCTGCCAACGAAGCCCATCTTCATCGGTCAGTGGCGGATCGCGGGCGCAACTGCGCAACCGATGCGCGAGTCAGCTATGCCGAAATACAGATGCCACCGGTCCTCGAAGAGCACCAGCGACTGCGCGAAGCACACGTTCGATACCTGTCCCTTCCGCGCATCGACCTCGTCGGCTCGCAGGAAGGGCTCGATATCCCGGGCGATGCACGACGCAGGGTCTTCGGCGTCGAACAGCGCCTGACCTGGCTGGTAGGAGAGTGGCTCCAGGGAGGGGTCCCCGTCGACGTAGTGGTTCGCGCCGTTGTAGATCAGGGCAATCCCGTCCGCGGTGGATAGGGCCGGTGGACCGGGTTCGACTAAAAGTGAATCGAACCGTCGCCGCCGAGGAAGCAGAATCGGCCGGAGCACGCGCTGCCCCGATACGACGTGGATGTCCCAGGGCCGGTCGGCCGACGGGTCGTAGGAGAGGTAGCGCTCCCGTGTGGCATCGAAGTCGATGGGCGTCCATCGGACGAGATCCGTGGACGTCGCGGCGAAGCACGTTCCTTCTCCCCAGTACATCCAGAATCGGCCGTTCGTGCGTGCCGCCACGAGACGGCCGTTGCTCACCTCGGTCACGATCGAACCGCTCTTCGAGGAGCGCAGCGCATACGGCGTCGATGCAAAGGCGGGTCCGTACTTCGTCCAATGGTGGAGGTCGTCCGATGTCGCCACGAAGAGAGTGCCCACCTTGCCGTCGAAGGCCGTGTAGGTAGCGACGAAGCCACCGTCGGGACATTCGACCACCCGGGGATCCTCACAACCACCTGGCCACTCCCAGGCTTGCCAGGGATCGTCGTCCGGGAACAGTACGGGCTGAGGGTGGACCGCGAACGTGAGGCCGTCGTCGCTCACGGCGAGACCGATCCGAGAGGTGCCAGCGAAGCGGCCGACCGTGTCTTCCCCGCGGAAGAGCATGTGGACGCGTCCCTCGTGGACGACGGCGCCCGGGTTGAAGGCATCCTTTGCCGCCCAGGCCACGTCGATGCCGGAAATGGGGCAGGTGAAGCGGACGTCGGACAAGTCGGCCAGGACCTCCTGCTCGACCGGGATGAACGGCCCGATGCGCCAGCTCTCGGTCACGTCGTTGCCTCGCGGGCGAGGACCTGTGCGCTGGCCCGGACTGAGCGATCGCGATCGATGATCCCGAAGGAGACGTCGTAGCCGTGGAGCCACTCGTAGTTGTCCACGGCCGTCCAGTGGAACAGTCCTCGCACGTCGATGCTGCGTGCGATGGCATCGTGCACGATGGCGAGGCCCTGGGTCAGGTAGTCCGTCCGGACGTCGTCCTCGTCTGTGCCGATGCCGTACTCGGCGACGAGGACCGGTGTGCCGGGCAGCTCCTCGTGGATCCGGTCGAGCACCAGGTCCAGCCCGCCGGCCCAGATCCCGTAGCCGAGGGGCGAGAGGGGAGCATCGGGAGGGTGGATATTCACCTTCCCTTCACGGACTCCCATGGTTCCGTAGTACGAGAACCCGATCATGTCGACGAAGGCGACGAGGTCCGGGCGCTCGACCGCGTCCCGCCCGGGCACTTGCAGGACGCCGTCCCGAAAGAGTCGGACCCATGGGGCCCAGTAGTAGTCGAACAAGGCCTGGGCTGTGGACGCCGTGGCCGGGTCGTCGTCCTGTTGCACGATCGGCGACAGTCCGAAGATGGAGGAGACGGGCGCCCCCGTGTGCGCTAGCCGCACAGCGGCTTCTGCGTTGGCCAAGTGGATTGCCTCGTTGACCGCGGCCACCTCGGCCGGTTGGTTATGACCCGGCGGCCATCCCCGTCCGCCATAGGCGGCTCGTGCGTAGTAGTTCGTCTCGTTGACCGGCTGCCACCCGAAGACCAGGTCGCCGAACGTGTCGGCCACGAAATCGACATGGCGGCGCCAGACCTCTGTCCGATTGGACTCGACGAGGAACCCGCCGGATGCCAAGAACCAGCGGGGGAGCGTGAAGTGGTGCAGACTCACCCAGGGCGAGACGCCCGCGTCGTGGGCGGCCTCCAGCACGTCGCGGTAGTGACGGATGGCGGCCGGGTCGTGGACACCGGGCTCGGGCTCGAGCCGCGCCCACTCCACCGAGAGCCGGTGGTGGGTCAGCCCCAGACTGGCGAGGAGCGCGAAGTCCTCGGCATAACGGGTACCGAAGCCGTTGCCGTCACCCGACAGCGGGGCGTGGCCCGATCGTTCCCACTCCCACCAGTCCGAGGCAGGCGCGGCCCCCTCGCACTGCGTCGACGATGCACCGGTCCCCCACCAGAAGACTTCAGGCCATTGCATGGGCATCAGTATGACAAGCGTGCGACAATCGGCGACGATTTCGATGCGCAGCACATCAGCCGGGCTGTCAAATGCCTGTCGCAGCGCCTCGAGCTCCAGTGACAGATGGACCACAGGCGATCGGCTATGTGGACAGGCTCACTGCTCCATGCACAGCGTCTTCGAGTGGCCCGCCCTTGACTGAGCTGCAAAGGGACAGACGCTCACCTGGTGGCTGCGAGCGGTCCGCCGTCGGCAAAGGCATGGCGGAGGAAACGCTCAGCGATCCGCTGGTTCCCGGCGTCGTTGGGATGCACGTGGTCGGGGAGGTCGCCCGCGTCGTCGGCCCCGAACAGCTCGAGCCCGCTCAGGTAATACAGATTTTCGTCGCCGAGTCCCTGTCGGACCGTGACGACCGCCTCGATGGCCGCACGCATCTTGCGCATGGTGAGACACTTGCGGCGGTGTTCGTCGGGGACGTCGACGCTCTGGATGTGCCCCTCGGCATCGAGGCGCAGCGGGCCGGGATGGTTCTCACCGAAAGGTGAGAAGATCGGCGAGACGACGAGGATCGGCGTGTCCGGCTTTCCCTCACGGATGGTGTCGAGGAACCCGTGCAGCGCCGGGCCGGGTGGGCGCTCGCGCATGGCGTCCTCGGTGATGATGTTCGCGGCCACCTTCATCGAGATGATGTCGGTATCGAGCTCGCGGATGGTGCGAGCCACGAACGGATCGAGCATGCACTGCCCGGCGAAGCCGAGATTGGTGTGGTCCAGCCCGACCGCGCGCGACACCATCGCCGGCCAAGTCCAGGTGGGCGTCACTGCACCCGCGCAGTGGTTGATCGAGCTCCCGTGGTGCACCCAGCGCCGGACCGTTCCGACCGCTGTGGCCTCGACGGTCGCGCCGTCGTCGACCCGCAGGGCGCGGAGGTCCATTGCTGAGGCCTGCGGCAACCACAGCTCGATCCGCTTCGACTGCGGCGCTAGTCCGGCGAAGGTCACGGTGGTCGGCTGGCCGGCGTCGAAGCTGAGTTCGTCGCTGGCCGGGCCTAGGTTGATGACGTGACCGACCGGAGTCTCCACGAGAGCGACCACGTCCCCGTCGAACCACGAGCTCGAACGGCGCCGGCTTGAGCTCACGGGGAAGTTGGCGGATGAGCGTCAGTTGGACATCGAGCTCAAGCGTGGTGGTCGTGCTGGTGAACTCCACTCGCACGCCTGCCGGCATCTGGATAACGGCCTCCAGTGCGACGTCCGAGAGCTGGGGCTTCGTCCAGGCCGGGAGCCGGCGAGGCGCGAAGCCCGTCGGTGTCGCCTCGAGGTCGAGGGCGCCCGCGAAGCGGAGCACCTCGGAGTCGACGGGAACGTTCCTCATTTCATTTCGCTTTCCTCGGAATCGGGGCGGGAAGTTCATGACTCAAAGCGCTCCATCTTGCCTTGACAACCGCGGATCCTGCACCGTGCCCCTCCGTCACGCCGCACTTCGACGTGGGGCAGTGAGTTCCAAGGTGGCTCGGCCTAGTTCCTCTGCCAACTGGATGATCACAACGATGCGCTGGGCCGGATCATCACGTCGTTGGCGGCCCAAACCCGCTGGCAGGCGCGAGGTTCTGGCCGCCGATGCTCTGGTTGACCAGACTGGCACTTCGTGGAGCAGCTGCGGGCCGAAAGAGAAAACCTGGAAGGAGCGATCTCTGCTCCAGGGAGGCGCACGAGCCGCCGTCGACGAGCGATCGTCCGGGAGGGCACAGGTCGTGAAGGCCATGTACCTGGAATGGAGGGATTGGAGTCATGCAGGATTCCCGTGTCACGGTTGCCGTGGACTTTTTTCAGAAATTTTTTGGTGGCAATATTGGAGCTGCCTGCGATCTCCTCGACCCTCAGGTCGTCGACGTCGTACCCGGGATCCACACACCCTCAGGCGTCTTCCGAGGCGCGCACGCTGTTGCGGCGCATCTCTCAACCTTTCTCCGACTCACCGAAGACCCAATCGATGTCCTCAAATGGGAGGATTGGATGGCGGGGGTCGACGATGTCGCCTGTCTTGCGAAGATTCATCTGCAGAGACAAGGCCAACAGCACGACTTCCGGGTCATTTTCCTCGTCTCGATGACCGAACACGACGGACGACACCGGATTTCGAGGATCGAATCCTTTTACAGCGATCAAGCAGCATTTGATCGCTTCTTCTCAGTCGAGCCATAGCCACGCCGACCGGTCTGAGTCAAGAGGAGGAACAGTGCCTTCAAGGATCGAGGACTACGCCATCATCGGCGACACGAAAACTGTCGCCCTTGTCGACCTCACCGGATCCATCGACTGGTGGTGCGCGCCGCGCATCGATTCATCCGCCGCCTTCGCTGCGCTGCTCGGGGACGCGGGCAACGGAAGGTGGCTGATCGCTCCGAAGGGTGAGGTGATCAAGGTCACCCGCCAATACGAACCGGAGACCTTGATTCTCGAGACGATCTTCGAGACTACGACGGGCACGGTGTCGGTGTACGACTTCATGCCGCCGTACGACGGGCACTCGATGATTCACCGCATCGTCGAGGCTCGCGATGGCACCGTCGAGATGCAGATGGAGCTGATCGTGCGTTACGAGTACGGCGCGATCACGCCCTGGGCGACTGCTACCGGTGATGGCCTCGTCCTCGTCGCCGGCCGTGACGGACTCCGCCTGCACAGCCCCGTCCGTCTCCTTGGCAATGACAACACCACCGTTGCCTCCTTCTCCGTCTCGGGCGACAGCCGGCGCTCCTTCTCGCTCACCTGGTTCCCGTCGGAGCGCCGCGCCCCGCTCCCCCTCGACAGTCTCGCCGCCCGCAACCACACGCGGCACTACTGGCACAACTGGGTCGGTCAATGCACCTACACCGGCGGCTCCCGCGACATGGTTGTCCGGTCGCTCATCACCTTGAAGGCCCTCACCTATGAACCCAGCGGCGCGATCTGCGCCGCCGCGACGACCTCGTTGCCCGAGACCATCGGGGGCAACCGGAACTGGGACTACCGCTATACCTGGCTCCGGGACTCAACCTTCACCCTGCACGCTCTTTTGGTCTCGGGGTACACCGACGAAGCGGCAGCGTGGGTGGGCTGGCTCCGTCGCGCCGTCGCGGGGACCCCCGGGGAGATGCAGATCATGTACGGCGTTGACGGAGAGAGGATGCTCCCCGAGTTCGAGCTTGAGCACCTCTCGGGTTACGAGGGATCAATGCCCGTCCGCATAGGCAACCGAGCAGTGCTCCAGCTCCAGCTCGACGTCTACGGCGAGGTCCTGGACTCCGCCGTCACGTACTGGCATAGCCCTATCCCCAAAGAGTCCAACGTATCGCCGGGTCAGGTGATGGCGATTCTCGATCACCTTGAGAAGGTCTGGCGCGAGCCCGACAACGGAATCTGGGAGGTTCGCGGCCCGCGGCGGCACTTCACCCATTCGAAGATCATGGCCTGGGTCGCCTTCGACCGCGCCGTCATACTGGCGGAGGACGGCATTCTACCGAAGGAACCGATGGGCCATTGGCGGCAACTGCGCGACGAAATTCACGCGGAGGTCTGCGATAAGGCATTCGACTCCGAGCTCAACTCGTTCACCCAGTACTACGGCTCGAAACTGCTCGACGCGAGTCTGCTCATGCTCGCACCTGTCGGCTTCCTGCCGCCCGATGACCTCCGCGTCGTCGGCACCGTCGAGGCGGTTCAGCAGGGCCTCGTCGTCGACGGCTTCGTCCGTCGATACCAGACCGACACCGACGAGGACGTCGACGGCCTGAAAGGGACCGAAGGCTGCTTCTTGATGACCAGCTTCTGGCTCGCCGACAACCTGGCGTTGCTTGGACGCCACGACGAGGCAAAGGAGATGTTCGAGCGGCTCTGTGGGCTCTGCAACGACGTCGGTCTGCTCTCCGAGGAGTACGATCCGCAGGGTCGATCGACTGCTCGGGAACTTCCCGCAGGCCTTTTCACATGTAGCCCTGATCAATACCGCCGCCAACCTTTCGATGGCCGACCGCGGCTCCTCGCTGACGCGGAGTCGCCGTCACGACCGGGCCCGACGTCGAAGCGCTCCAGCAAGCTGATCAACCAAGTGGTGCGTCCACCGATGGACGTACACGACCTCGGCGTCCGACCTCACCCGCTCGATTGCTCGCTTACGGTGGATTGGCGTCGATCTCGTCGGAGGCAGCATCGCGATCCGCCGCTCGCTGTCTGAGCGCCCGCTCCCTGTACCCACGAAAAACGGCGCCGAGCGAATGTGCCGTCAAGCAACAAGTCCCACCAGGTCAGAGGCGGTTTATCAATCCTGACTTCCCCTTGAGCCTTCCGCTCCATGATTGCGCCGCCCGACGCCTGAAGGCGAGACCGCATAGCGTGCACTCGCTGAACCGATTCCCGCTTGGCCGCCGGTGTCGGAGCAATGTAGAAGAGACTCAGACAGTGCCGACACATGGCTTTGAAGAGTGTGGCCAAAGAATGGGGGTCCATGTTCCGAACAAAATCGATGACCGTGGCGGCGTTGCGGGCTCGCTGGTCATCGCATCTTTCGTGATGACCACCACGGCCGGGGCCAGCACGGCCGGCGTCACTGCAAACACGATCACCCTCGGGCTCATCACCGAGCTCACGGGGCCCGGAGCGGCAGTAGGGACAGGCATGGTCCGATCGGCGGAGGCGCGCATCGATCAGCAGAACGCCGAGGGTGGGGTCTACGGCCGCAAGATCAAGCTCATCGCGATGGACGACCAGACCAACCCGGCCACGGATAAGACGGCCACAGGCGCTCTAATCTCCAAAGGAGTCTTCGGGGTGATCGATGACAGCGCGGTCACGTACGGGGGCTACAAGCTTCTCCAGCAGGCGGGCGTGCCCGTGACGGGCGGCGCGTTGACGGGCCGGAATGGTACGAGCAGCCGAACACCAACATGTTCAGTATCTCGGGTCCAGGTGACGCCAAGGATCCGCAGTATGACAACGCCGCAGTGTTCGTCAAGAACCATGGCGGCACGAAATGCGGTGCAGTGGGATACGGCATCTCACCGTCCTCCGAGGCCCTCTGCGAGCGGCTTTGTGCTGTCCTGCGAACGAGAGGGCCTCAAGAACACCTTCCTCGACACGACAGTGCCGTTCGGAACCCTTAACGTGACGTCGCTCGTCCTGCAGATCAAGGACAGCGGCGCGAACGTCCTGTGGCTGCCTCTCGACGGGAACACCAATGCCGCAATCATGACTGGCCTCAAGCAGGCAGGCGTCAAGATGAAGCTGGTCATCAATCAACGCGACGGGCTACGGGCAAGTCCTCCTCAACGACACGAGTACGGTCCCCGCCGCCTAAGGCGCTTGGTTCCTGACGACCGGCGTCCCCATCGAGTCCAAGACCCCCGCGACAGGGGCGTTCCAGGCGGCACTGGCCAAGTACGCCCACTACACCGGCGTTCCTGATTTCACTTGGTACGAGGGATGGGGAGGCGCTGATCTCATGATCAAGGGTCTCGAGCTAGCCGGGAAGAACCCAACCCAAAGCACGTTCATCGCGGACCTCCACAAGGTCACGGACTACAGCGCGAACGGGCTGTTCGGTCCGGTTGACTTCTCACTCAGTGAATTCGGCAAGGCGCCAAAGAAGCTGTGCGAGTACCTCGTCCAGCTCAAAGGCGATGTTTACGCACATCCGACCCAGGTATGTGGCGCGATCTTGCCGAACTCCGACCAGCTCCCCAGCGCATGACGGGGGCTGCTGTTGGCGGTCCGGGGCTCCCTCAGCTCAAGCCCTGGTCGTCAGCGCTGGCGGTCCTTGTTTGAATCGCCATGATCACATTGTCCGAGGCCCTCTGCGGTCCGCCGCTGAGCCGCGATACTCGAGACGAGCCCAAGAATCGTCCGGATTGACAGTGATCCGAAACCCATGAGTCAACAGACGCATCCTCCCGCTGCTTCAAGCCGAAGGCCGCCCATCGTTGTCGTCGGAGCGGGCCCTACCGGGTTGCTCCTAGCGGCGGAACTGGTTCGGCGCGATGTCGATTGCCTATTGTTCGACGCGCACGATGCACCGCTCGGCTGGGACCGCGCCAGCGTCATGCATGCGAGGTCGATCGAGGTTTTCGAAGCGCTGGGACTGGCTGACCGGGTTCTGAGTCAGGGGGTGAAGGTCCGTGGGGCACGTCTTCGAGCGGACGGGCGCACGCTCGGTGAGCTCAACCTCGGGTTGGCGGGCGGTCGATACGGCTTCGACCTGGGGCTGTCCGAGCAAATACGAATCCCCGACGGCAACGCGGCAAACCTGTCCGTCGTAGATCGCCGCATTTCCATCGTCCGCTCTATTAGTTCGCCGGCTCGTTGGCGAAGACCAGCGCCTTGGTGCTGGGGTCGTAACGGACCATGTAGACGGGACCGAGCGCGTACGGCCGGTCGGGTCCAAAAGAAATGGGAGCGTTCGTCCCCGGCAAATGGACGTTCCTTAGTCCGTACCCGGCCTTGACGAAGCCGGCTACGGTCAGGTTCTTACCGGCTGCCTTGGCGATGTCGGTGAAGAGCGCCATGTCGGTACAGGCAATCTCAATTCCCATGAAGGTGATCTCGGACTCGGGCAGTGTCGCGCTGTAGGCGTTGATGTGATTGGACGGGTAGTCCTTCCGGTCGAGGGCGACGCACTTTTGGATTCCGGAATTGTTCCAGATCGCCGCTGGCGGCGTGAGCGGGCTCGACGTCACCACATTCTTGAGGTAGATCGGGTTGTAGTTACCACCCACGTCGCCGCTGAAGTCGCCTTCGTTGGTGGCTACCCAGGGCGGGTTGTAGGTGCTTTGGATGTCCGATAGCCCCTGGGCCCAAGTGGCTGAGCCGTCACCGACGGCGACGACCTCGTTCGCTCCCGCCGACTGGAACTTCTGGGCGATCACCTGAGCTTGCGAGTTGGAGGCGGCGAGGTCACCCTCCGGAGCCGAGTCGATCGCGGTCGTGACGACCGGGATGTGAAGCTTGGCCAGTACCGACTGGACGAGCCTGGCTTCCTGCTGATCGCTCGGGTTACCGCCGAACACCGCGACTTTCTTTCCCTTGAACACACCCTGCTTGTCGAAGATGGACAGCTCCAGCGGGTCATAGGCGGTGTCCGGCGGGGTCGCCGTGAAGTCCTTGGCCACGCTTGAACCGTTACCCGAGGGGAGCACCGCTCCGACGACGGGCACATTGTGCTGCAGGTAGCACGTAGGCATGAGCGGGGAGATGGCCACGAAGATGTCGTCGTCCTGGGTCAGTTTCGTGCACGCCGAGGCTGCAGCAGCGGTCCCAGTCGGGTTCACCGCCACCATGTAGGGGACGATCTTGCGTCCATTGATCCCTCCCAGCGCGTTGATGTTCCTGATGACCGCGTTGAAGGCGTCAGGAACGCTGCCCCAGTTGATGTCGACCCCGACGGCCTCGACCGCGGCCACGTCGACGTAGGGGATGCCGACGCGGATCGTCGTCGCAGTCACTCCCGGCGTGGTGCTCGATGCGGCCGAGGCTGGGCTGGCGCCCAGAAGTCCACAAATGCTCGCGACAATGACTGCGGCAGCGGTGGCCGCCTTACCGTTCACCATTCTTGTCACCCCCGAGGACAGGGTCGGTGCCGCCGTCCCCCCGACGCTGACTCGGGAGGCCTGGCGAACCGTAGTGCCCCGCTGAAACACTGACACGAGTGGCTCGGTCCTTGCCGTCAGCCTGATCAGTGGGCTGGCGCGGAGCGGCGATCGTGGTCGAGCACCGGCGGAATCGGTGGACCTGGTGGTTGAACTGGTGTAAGGAGGGGTGGCGGGTTACTACCAGGCCCGCTCCTACGGTCAAGGAGGAGTCCATGGCAGTTGTGCCGGCCATCCTTTCTCGCCCGCCCGACGCGGACCCACCGGTGCGGTTCGTCCCGACCGGTGCGTTTCGGGGGAGCCTGGACCAATTCGACTACGTCGAGGAGGAGTGGTTCGCCACGGGCCGGGTGGATGGCCACCCCTACGCCACCGCGTTGACGGTGCGGCGCCCCCGGGACAGTTCCCGCTTCAGCGGGACGGTCATGGTAGAGCCGGTGCACGCCGCCAGCGCGGCCCCCGTCTGGATCTACACCTCGACGTATCAGATGAGCGCCGGCCATGGGTGGGCCGCCGTGTGCTCGCAGAAGACCGTCCTCGACGGCTTCGTGAAGCCGACAAACGCCGAGCGCTACTCCTCCCTGGACATCTGGTCCGATGCGCCGCCCCTCGAGACGTCGGGCATCGAGGGCATCCGGGTACCCCGAGACCCCGCCGGCTTCCAGGCCCGCATGGCGCAGATGCGCCAGGTCAACGTCCTCTCGACGCCGATTCTGGCGCAGGTCGGGGCCGCGCTGGCGAATGATGGCGGTCCTTTCGCCGGGCTCGGCGAGCGCCGTCTCGTCCTGACCGGCCACTCCCAGACCGGCGCCGTGGTGACCGACTACATCCTCAACGGCCACAACGTCCTGCACCTCGGGGACGGCTCGCCCGTCTATGGCGGCTTCTTCCCGAGCGGGGCGCCGTCCGTGCGCTTTGAGCATGTCGACGTCCCGATCGTCCAGGTGCTGAGCGACGGTGACATTGCCGACCCCAACCGACCGGGCCGGGAGGGCCGTCCGTACCGCCGCGACGATAGTGACGACCCGGCCGATCGCTACCGGCTCTACGAGCTGGCCGGGGTCGGCCACATGGGCACTCGCTACCCGCCCTACAACGACAACGCCATGTGGCAGAACGACCCCTTAGGCACCGCCGGGAGCGTCCCAAAGGGCGCGAGCATGAACAGTCTGCCCCATGACGAGCTCTTCTCCATGGGTTTGCACCACCTGGCCCAGTGGGTCGCCGCCGCCACCACTCCGCCGCGAGCTAACCGCATCGAGGTGGGGCCGGACGGCCTGTTCGCCAAGGATGAGTGCGGCAACAGCCGAGGTGGCGTGCGTTGCCCGCAGATGGACGTCCCCCGGCTGCGCTACTACTCCAGCCCCGGCGAACACGAGGATGGGACACCGGCCTTCGGCGTGGTGGGGATCGAGGAGCCGCTCCCGGCGGAGACGCTGGGTCACCTTTACCGCGACCACGCAGACTACGTCGACCGCTTCAACCGACGGCTGGACGAACTGCTCGAGGAGTGCTGGCTCTTGGCCCAAGACGCCGAGGAGATGCGCGCCGAGGCCACGGGCGCCGTCGTGCCTTGAGCACGCTGGTGTTGAAGACACCTGTTGGATATTCCGTCGGAGCTTGTCCTCTGTGCCGTTGGCTCGGTGTGGCAGCACCGACGCTCAATTGGATCTGGGTTGATGGATTCCGCCGGGGCACCGAGTGTCGGCCACCCAGCTAAGGATGTCTACGTGATGGAATCCCGCGTTGGCCCTAGCATCAGCGGCTGAACCGTAGAAGCGGAGTGTGAGACCCAACCACCGGAGGTGCCAGATGACCGAGCTCCCACCGCCCCCAGAGGGAATTGCGCTGGCCCACTTCATCGTCTCGGATGACGTCGAGCGCTCGAGGCGCTTCTATACCGAAGTGCTCGGCGGCCGGGTGGCATTCTCAGGGGAGGTGACTTATGTTGCGCTCGCCAACGCCTGGATCATCATCAATGTCGGCGGAGGCCCGACGGACGATAAGCCTGCGGTCACCCTAGAGACGCCACGCGATCCCGACAGGGTCAGCAGCTTCCTCAATATCCGGGTCAAAGACATCGAGGCCGTGTACGCCGAATGGAGCGCCAGGGGTGCTCATTTTCTGACGCCACCGAAACAGCACCAGTACGAGATCCGTTGCTACATCCGCGACCCCGACGGGCATTTGATCGAAGTGGGTCAAACCACGGACCCAGAGGGAGACTGGTCGCCCGCTCACTGGCCGCCGAGTGTGTCTGGCGAGGAGTCCGAGTGAGGCGATGCTTCGGGCCGCCGCCGTTGGTGCCTGACGACGATGAAGCTCGGCCATGACCACCGCGGTCATCGGCACCGGAGGGATCGGATCGGTCATCGCCCGAATGCTCGCCTCAGGCGGCGAGACCTTGCGGATCTCGGGCGCTGACAATGAGTCGGCACGAAGGCTGGCCGCACAGATCGGTCGAGCTGCGGTCGTGGCCGTCGACAACAGCGACGCGTTGCGGGGCGCCGATGCCGTTGTCCTTGCGCTGCGCTTTACCGCGCTGAAGGGCGTCCTAGACGAGATCGCCAACTCGTTAGCGGACAAGGTCGTGGTCATTCCGAGCAACCCCCTCACCACCGACGCACAAGGCAACGTCTCACGTCTCCTGCCGGATGAGCAGTCCTCTGGCGAGGTAGTAGCCGGGTGGTTGCCGGCGGGGGCTCGCTTGGTTATGGCGTTCGGAACCTTGTCGGCCGATCTCTTCGAGTCCTCGAGCAACCGGTCACCGGAGCGGGCCGTCCTCTTCTACGCGGCCGACGACGACTGTGGTGGCAAGGAAGCCGAGCGGTTGATCCGAACTGCCGGCTTCGAGCCTGTGAAGGTCGGCGGGATCCAACAGTCGGGTCGACTCGAGGTGGGCGGCGACCTTCACGATCTCGTCGTCGGCCCCGCAGAAGCGCGGTCATTGATCGGTGGGCCCTGATTCCCAAATTTGTCGAGGTACCCAGCTGTTGATCAACTCAATAGAGGGATTGGTCGGGTGAACACCATCTGAGGCCGAGTTTCTTTGATCACTGCTTCGCCCGAGGGCGAACGGCTGGTTGCCGACCACGGCCCGAGTGCTGTTCGGTCTTGATGGATTCCAGCCGCGCCCGATTAGAGGTCTTCTTACTCTATTGACGAGCATGCTGAGCGATCGCCCAAACAACATCGCTATGGTGTGCCCGTCATCAGCCGAGGCAGCAACGGGGAGGAACAGTGACGATTCGTGTCGTGCAGTGGACCACCGGCAACGTCGGCAAGCAGTCGGTCGAGGCGGTCATGAAGCGTCCGGATCTCGAGCTGGTGGGTTGCTATGCCTGGTCAAAAGACAAGTCCGGCAGGGATATCGGCGAGCTGTGCGGTCTCCCACCCATCGGGCTCACGGCGACGCACGACATCGATGCACTTCTGGCGCTTGAACCGGATTGCGTCATCTACAACCCGATGTGGTTCAACGTGGACGAGATGGTACGCATCCTCGAGTCCGGTGCCAACATCGTGGCCACGGCGGCCTTCATCAACGGCCAGTCGTATCCCGACGACGGGCGCCAACGGATCCTCGATGCCTGCGCGAAGGGTGACAGCTCCATGTTTGGAAGCGGAGTGAGCCCGGGCTACATCGAGCTCATCGCTGTGGCGCTGGCTAACGCGTCGGATCGCATCGATCATGTACTGATCAGCGAAGAGGCTGACACCACTGCGTACGACTCGCCGCCTACGGAGATCCCCGTCGGCTTCGGGCGGCCCCTTGACGACCCCGCCCTGCCTGAGATGACCGCGGCCGCGACGGTCGTCTTTAGCGAGGCGGTCGCCCTGATAGGTGACGCTCTGGGGGTGGTGTTCGACGAAATCGTGTGCGAGGCCGAGTACGCCAAGACCACCAAGGAGCTCGATCTCGGAACGTGGACGCTGGCCAAGGACACCGTTGCCGGCGTGACGATTCACTGGCTCGGCCGGATCGGGGACAAGAACATCGTAGAGATGCGAGTGCGTTGGCGAAAGGGCGATGCCCTCGAGCCCGATTGGAACGTTGGTATGGGGTGGGCGATCGAGATCCAGGGCCGGCCCACGATCACGACGAAGATCGACATTCTTCCGCCGCCGTACTTCGAGGCGACGACCATGGAGGAGTTCATGGTGCTCGGGCACATCCTCACGGCGCTGCCCGTCGTCAACGCCATCCCGGCCGTCGTGGCAGCACCTTCCGGGATTGTGACCTACGAGGATATCCCCCTCCCTCTGCCCAAGGGCTACGTCCCGACCTGACCGATGACCACTCGCCCACGGGCGCCTCACATGGGATCCGCGCGGGGGAGCGAGACGCCGGATCTTATGAGTCCATGGCAATTCTGTGGCGCTGGGAGGAACGCTCGAGCATCCCGTAAGACTCCTCGCCGTCCCATCGGTACCGGACGCCAGCCTGTTGCAGTGGTGGAAAGTCCGGGATCTCTTTGCTGATGGCCTGAATGGCCCTGGCCTTGTCGTCGTGTCGGATGTCGAAGGTGGATACGACGGTTTCCCCGTCGATGCGAACGACCCCCTTGTCGGTCTCTAGGGCAAGTGACACATCCTGTCCCAGTGGCTCCAATCTCGTGAGCCACGGCGCCTGCACGACTCGGGCAGGCACCAGGTCACCATCGCCGCCGAACACGTATCCCTCATTGAAGGTCGGCAGTCCGTCCTCGCGGGGCGGATAGGCGATGTAGCCAAAGGCACGACCACTGGGAAAGAGGGCCGATTGCCAGCAGTGGCCTCGGAACTCGCTGAGATGGCGAACGCCCTGACGCCGGATACGCAGACCGCTGCCGGTGAAGGTGTGTTCCCCGTCCGGCGTACGGACCGAGCCATTGGCCCGGAAGAGTTGTTCGTAGCGCGCACCTCCCATCAGGTCGCTCTCCCCGCTCTCCAGAAGAGAGCGCGCCTCGGGCAACAGCGATCCCTGAGTCCATGGTGGCGCCGCCATGGTGGTCTCCACACTGAACTCAACGTCGACGAGCGGACCATCGCTCTTTCCGTGCACGAGATCGAAGGTCGACGTCTGTACGGCTTCACCGCGAAAGATCATGGTCCACTGCTCAAAGGGCTCGACACAGCGAAATCCGAGTGGTCCGGCGCCCAATACGGTTGATCTTCCACGCTCGTCCAGCGACGGCCACGCCTGCCCGTCGGAGCGGAGGCGGAACACCCGACCGTTGGCGAAGGCGACGTTCACCTGGAGCCCGTGCTCTTCCCAGTGGGCGGCGACCGCCTCGATCCCGACCCGGGTCAGTCCTAATGTGCCCACATCGTCAAAAACCCACACGCTCACCGAATCCCGCATTTCCGGATTAGCCGGGCGTTGAGCAAAGAGAAGCTCGCGAAGGGGATCGATCCCGCCAGTCAGGTCAAGAGCCATTTGTCATCCTTGGGGTTAGTGGGCGGTCCAGCGTGCGGAGCGACTGACGTAGCCCGCGAAGAGGGGTCTGATCATGTCCGTATCGAGGCCAAAGGTCGCCGGGTCGGCGTGTTGAGCCGGCTCGTGGGTCGCTGCGTTGTGTTCCGACCAGCGCCGCATCCGCTCTACGAACACTTCACTGACGGGCTCACCTAGCCACTCGTAGAGGTCTCGTACCTCTCCGACAGGATTCGACTGCATGGCTCGGAAATCGATGTCGTAGAACCGATCGTCGTTCCCATTCTCGCGGAAATTGATCACCCTCTCGATTCCCGTTAACCACTGCTCCACGTTCAGCCGACCGATGAACTCTCGATCCAGATGATCCGTGAACATCCCGCCAATGTCCGCGTAGACGTCCGCAACCGACAACAGAACATCGGTCGGGTCACGATGCGTCATGACAAAGCGAGCATCAGGAAAGGCACTTGTCAGGTACTCGATCCACAACATGTGGGCCGGGGACTTCAAACGCCACGGCCGCACTTGTTCACCCCACTGCAAGAGCTTCAGTACCCGCCGCTCGTAAAGGTAAGTGGAGGTGAGGTCCGCGTCGGTTACCCAGGCGGCATAGGTTGGGATCCGAGCAAACGCGTGGTACATCTGCGTCTTGAAGTCAAGCGCCATGATGTCGAGGCACTCAATCGGCCCATTGACATCCGCGGGAGTGTGCTCCTTCGCACCAACCCGCTCGCCGGCTGCCGCCATCCGAGGGTCGGGTCCCGCCACCGTCGAGGGTGGGGGAGCGGGTTGAGAGGATTCCCACTGTCGCAAGAAGCGAACGCGCGGATCTTGGGCGAGTAAGAACGACAGTACGGTCGAGCCAGTGCGGGGGAGGCCGAGCCCGAACAGCGGACCGACAATCGGGACATCGTCGATTTCAGGGCATCTTCGGTACCAGTCCTCGATCTGGAGCCGGTTCACCAGGTGACCGATGAGGCGCGGATAAATGACAGCCTCACCCGCGGCGTTCAACCGTGCCTCGTCACGCAAGGAGCACACCAGGTTCTCGAGTCCCTCGCGAAATGAGTCATCGCCGAAATCCTCGAGGCCGGTCTGGGTCCTCGCCGCAGCGACGAACTGATCGTATGCAGCCATCCGATCCTCCACAATTCGTGGCTCGGTTGTTCTTGCCCCGATATGCGGAATCATCTGGGCTCACTTGGATAGTAGAGCGCCCTGCTACGGCAAGCGACGCAGTGAATGTGCGGAACTGGGCGGACGGGCCCGCACTGAGGGCACCTGCCCAGATCCAAAGCGGACAAACCGATCGTGCCAATGAGAGGGCGGCGGATTCGCCAGAGTTTCGGGGCCCGAACTTTCGTCTCTTTCTGTCTGACTCCCGGACATTTGGACTCCATGATCAGCGCGTTCCGATCCGCACCTGAATGTCGTGGGCCATACGGCCTGGCCGACTATCCGGAAGGGATCTTGTCAAGCGGAGCTAACCGAGATCCTCGTCGTCGCGCAACTCATGAGCACCTGATTCCAGGGAATGCAACAACCCGTCAAGAAGTGCGCGCAGTCCGAAGCTGAAGTCGCGTTCGGGGTCGGGTTTGTCGACGTAGTCACTGAACTTGAGCACGGTCGGAAATCTTCGTGCAGGCAGCAGATCGAGCAATTCGTCCAGTCCGGAGCTCTCTTCTCCAGTCCATGCGGTGTTTCCCTGTCGCGTGGCGCCCGCGCCGAAGAGTGCCGAGCAGACGACGAAGTGCATGACCGCGGAGTAGGTGCGTACGGCAAACTCGGCTCCACATCCGTCACGATCCATGACGCTCCAGAACAACTCCCGAATGCGCATCGCGTTCGGTCCGAGCAGCGGTGCATTGGAGCTGACCACGACCAGCCCTCGGTGCCCAACCAGCACCCGTCGCAAGTCGTGGGCAAGTCGTTCAAGTGCCTTGCGCCAGTGCAGACCCGGGTCGGGGGCATCGAGCTCGCCCAAAACGAGATCTGCGACCTCCACCAAGAGATCATCTCGGCTCGAGACGTGGCGGTAGAGGGAAGCCGGCCCGGTGCCCAGCTCGTCAGCCAGCCGTCGCATGGTGAGTTCTCGGAGCCCGTCCTCGTCGACGATCTTGAGGGCCGCTCGGCCGATTTGCTCCATGCTCAGGGCCCGACCCCGAGCACGGAGTCGCTGCAAGTAGCGATCTCGCCACCACTCGGCTGATCCAGGTGCCCTGGCCGACTGATTGACGTTAGCGAACATCGATCCTATTCTAGCGAACCATGTTCGCAGCGGGACGTTCAATCAAATCGAAACGAACACTATTGGTGGCGACCACCCTTGGCTGCGCGGCCGCGCTGTTCTGGGGCGGCGGAGCCAGTTCATTTGCGAGTTCAGGGACGAGCTCATCTACTGCGCCGCTGGGCGTCACATGGATGCAGGGCTACGCCGCCCCGGGCACTCCAGCGAAGTACGACAAGGTCGGAGTGATCAAAGTCGGGCCAAGCGGTGCGAAAAACGTCCTCGTCCTGGAGCCAGGTACGTCTGCCGCGGCGGCCTACTTCGTTCCTCTCGCCAAGTGGATCGTCTCGAAGACGAGTGACTGGCAGGTCTGGTCGGTCGAGCGGCGGGAGAACCTGCTCGAGGACCAGTCAGAGCTGAACCTGTTCAAGGAGCACAAGGCCACCACTACACAGCTGTTCGACTACTACCTCGGTTACATCAAGGATTCGAGCATCACCCATCACTATCAGCCCGTGACGAACTCGACAGTCGAATTTGCCAAGCAATGGGGAATGAACGTCGCAGTCCAGGACCTACATGGGGTGGTCGCCGCCGCCAAAAAGCTGGGCGGCAAAGTCGTGCTCGGTGGCCACTCGCTCGGGGCATCAGTGGTTACGGCGTATGCCACGTGGGACTTCGACGGCCACGCGGGCGCCGATGAATTGGCCGGCTTGGTCTACATCGATGGCGGTAGCACCACGACCCCGATGAGTGCCCAGACAGCGACCCAGACACTCCAGGCGCTCGACACCCCGAGCGCGAGCCCCTGGCTTGCCTTCGGCGGCATTGCGGCGCCGTACGCCGGATTGTTCGAGGCGACAGGAGCTGCATCTGCACTCTTGGAGCCGAATGCGCCCTCGTTGGGTCAGACTTCGGGACTCTTGCCCTCAGACATCGTTCCTCCGGAGCGCGTCTCCAATGTGGGCCAGTACGGTTACGCGCTCAACGCGTCGACTTCGCCGTCAAGTTTGCTTGCTGCCCAGGCACACCTCGGCCAGGGCATCGCTTCACAAGGTCCTACTCACGGCTGGAACGGGACTGGAGCTCTCACGCCGATCGACCGCTTCGCGACCATGTTTTCGGGTGCCGGGATCCATAATGCCAACGGGACCGAGTGGTACTTTCCTCAACGATTGACGGACGACTCCGGTGCGGTGGACAACGGGAACGCCAATCCGGCCCAGAGCGTGCTGGACGTCGATGCCACCATGGGCCACAGCCTCCCAAAGAACTTATTGATCTACGCCTTTGGCGCGCGTCTAGGTGGAGCAAGCATCCCCGAGGATGCGCAGATACTGGCCCAACAGTCGGGCATTTCCATGAGCAACCTCACCCTGGCGAACTACCAGAGCACCTACTCTCACAACGACCCGGCCGGCGCCTATCCGGACAACGCATTCTTCGATCGACTCATACCCTTCCTGGGCAAGGTCAGCGCGCTCAAGGGTAGATAGCTGATGAGTGGCTCTTCGCGTCTGAATAGGGAGCAGCCTTCACGAGCTGGCTTTGTATGCGGTTGCACACCGGATACCCGGCGTCGGTGGACAGAGTGGAAACTGGGTGGACCGACCAGCACCTCAGGGAACCGGCCAGAACCAAGCGGATGAGATCCGGCACTTTGCCAAGGTGAAGGTCGCGAGTGTGAGCTCCGTGTCCCGCTGCAAATACGTTTTCACCAGGAGAGACAACTCCTGCTCGAAGCCAAGTCTCGTCAAACCCTCAACTTGCTGGCCGGCGGCCAGTGTGCTTCGGAGGGCGGTGTTCGCCAGCCGCAGGTCGAGGCAAGGTCAGTCAAAATGCGAGAGGCCTGAGCAACCAAAGGGCGGGAGTCATCGGCACGGTGAAGGAGCGTCCAGCCCCACAGTGGTACAGGAGGCCGGACCGGCCGGCGCGTCAACGTCGGCGGCATTGGCGCCGCGTGGCGCTTTGGCGACTCGAGCACTGGGCGCCCCAATCGGGCCACGTGGTCGAAGAATGCTGGCCCGGCGATGCCTCCGTCATCGATGTTGGTCACGGACGCCTGATTCGCAGCGGCGAAAGCGGACGCATAGCGGTTCCATGACTTCCACGATGCTTCGTCGACGTCGATGAGCACGGTGATGTCGGTCGCTGGCACGCTCTCTTGACGAGTGGCGCTATGGGCGCGTGGCAAGACGGCCTCCAGTTGTTCGTACCACAACAGGTGGGCGGACAAGTTGAGCCGTGCGAGGTCAGCCTCATCGATCCAGGCAATAGCGAGGTCGAGACTGCCTTCAGCCACCCGCTCTGCTTGGGTATGTGATGGCAAGACCCACTCGTCAATACGGAGTCTTGGATCGGATATGGCTATTGCCTCCGGCGGGAGCCAGCTGACATAACCAAGGCGCAGAGGCAATTCCCCGCCACCCTTCCGGGCCCGATCGAAGGCGCGCGTCGCGGCGTCCAACACTTCTCGAGCATCGTTCAGGAGTTGGGCGCCCGCGGGTGTCAGCTCGACGTGCCGGCGGTCGCGGACGAAGAGCTGGGTTCCGAGCTCTCGTTCGAGATTGCTGATCTGGTTAGAGAGCGAAGGTCCGGCAATGTGGAGTCGCTCTGCTGCACGGCCGAAATGTAGTTCCTCGGCGACGGCAACGAAGTAGGTGAGTTGCCGGAGTTCCACTCACTCGATCCTAGCCCCAGGGCGATAACCGAGACCCTGAAGTTGGTGATAGCCGGGGGCTATCACACTTAGGAGATAAGTCGTGGACTGGCGATCAAGACAGGGGTTAACTGCAACACATCATCTCCGTCCGCAAAGCAGGGACGAGGGCTGACCTCCCAAACACAAATGATGTCCTTCGAAGTGCAACACGTCGGGTATCTACAAACTAAAGAAAGCAAGAGAGAGCCATGAGCGCAAGCGAAGCACCCACTGTCACGATCAAGCTTGAAAATCACATCCTCCCCGTGACTGACGTCGACCGAGCCAAGGGGTTCTACCAGCAGTTGGGTTGGCGGCTCGACGACGACGTGGCACCGATGGATGGACTGCGCTTCGTTCAATTCACTCCTCCCGGCTCGCCGGCCTCGGTTACGTTCGGCCTGGGACTGCACACGGCCGCGACCGGAGGGACCCAGGGCACCCTCGTCGTCTCGGACATCGAAAAGGCCCACGATGCAATCCTCAAGTGCGGTATCGACGTGAATGACATCTGGCACGGCCCGCCGTTCCCCGTCGAGGCCCGCCAGCCCGGCGTCGACCCCGAGCGCACTAGCTACGGCTCCTTCTGCTCCTTCGAGGATCCAGACGGCAATCTGTGGATCGTCCAGGAAGTCACCAAGAGGGCCCCAGGTCGGATCGACGCCACGGAAACGACGTTCGCTTCTGCGGATGATCTCCAGAATGCACTCTTTCGTGCCGAGGCCGCCCATGTCGAGCACCAGAAGAGCGCCGGGCGCTCGCACCTCTTTCATCGGACGGCCGAAGACGACACCTGGCCCGCCTGGTATGCCTCGTACATGGTGGCCGATCAGGCCGGGAGTGAGCTGCCGGGTTAGCTGATGTTGCGCTCACCCTTTGGCTGCCGCCGGCCCGGGGCCTGGGGTGGGCGCATTCTCATACTCGAACCCGCTCAGCGGGGCACAGAACAAGGAGAGACGCAATGCCATATATGTTCGCCGGCACCGAGAATGACGAGCCGATAGAAATCCACTACGAGGACCACGGGAGCGGTGACCCGGTCGTACTCATCCATGGATACCCATTGGCTGGCAATTCGTGGGAACGCCAGGAGCGAGAACTGCTCGCGAATGGCTACCGAGTGATCACGTATGACAGGCGCGTCAGTGCAGCGCTCCTATCCTTCCTGGGCGAGGAGGGGTAGTGACCGGTGCGAACGGACTCGGACCGAGACCCGTGAATGGCCGCAACGAGCGACGTTGGCCTTCAATCGGTTCGCCGAGCCGCGTACTGGCGACAGCGTCCGCATTCCATTTCCGACCAAGAAGATTCAGGGGCGATGAGGAGACGTTGATGGAGTTTCTCGTGAAATTCGAGTTGGACATCCCGAACAATGTCCCCGACTCGGACATCAAAGAACGCGAGAGAGCGGAATCTATCGAAGCAGATGCGTTGGCGGACCAAGGGCGTCTCGTTCGGCTGTGGAGGGTTTCCACTGGCAGCGGTCCAACAACGATCATTGGCTTGTATCGTGCCGACAGCGAGGCTGAGCTCAATGAACTTCTTGGCTCTCTGCCGCTGTACGAATGGATGCGTACGTCCATTACGCCGCTCGTTCAGCATCCAAACGACCCCGTGGGAATCCGAGCGACCGCCGAATGAATCCCTTGCAGTCCGTGCACGCCGAACGGCCATCAACAGGAGACAAGGATGACCAATGCGCTCCCCGAACCTCGCCTCATGAAGATCCTGCGTTTGGAGGCGAGTCTGGGAGAAGCCCTCGACGTCGGGAGCGTTCCACAGGGGCGACGACGAATCGTCCCTTTGACCGGCGGTACATTCACCGGGCCGGAACTCAATGGAAGGCTCCTCCCGGGAGCAAGCGCCGATTGGCAGATAGTACTGCCAGACGGCACCGCGCTTGGGAATATCCGCTACACGCTACAGACCGATGATGGTCACTTGTTGTATGTCCGTTCGCGGGGAGTGCGTCACGGAAGACCGGAGGTTCTCGCTCGCCTCGGTCGCGGTGAGGAGGTCGATGCGAGTGAATATGTGTTCCGCACGACAACGCAGATCGAGACGCAGGTATCCAATCTCGATTGGCTGAACAAGGGTGTCTTCATCAGCGTTGGCGGACGTCAAGACGGGGGAGTGATTTACGAGGTCTATCTCGTCGGATGAACTCTTCGATCGACATGCCACATGTACCACGATCTGGGATGACCGGATCGACAGAGCGCACTGCCTCTGGGATCGTGTCGGAAGGCATCCCATCCGACGGGATTAGCGGGACTTCGACCTCCGCCGGCCTGGACTCTTCGCGTCTTGGGTCCTCACCACATCTCCGGCGACCGCCCAGGTTCTGGGGTCGGTGCTGATGCTTCTCTCGAGAACAGCGAGGCTCTCGGACATCGTGGTCACCAAGTCGCCGTTGTGGATGAACCACTGCGTGTGAGCTGCCTGTACGACACCGAGTGCCGCCGCGGCCAACATCGTGGGAACCAACGCGTCGCTGGGTAGCCCCAATCGAGCACCGAAGAATTCTGCGATCACCGGGTGAATCTTCAACTGGATGGCACCGACGACACCCCTCATCACATTTGGATTGTCCGCCACCACGGCAATCCAGCGTCTGAGCACGATCGGGTCCACCGTCGAGAACTCCTCGACGAGTGCCAAACGGAGCGAGCGCAGCGGAGGCTCTTCGTCCGGACGGCCCGCCAGCGCGCCTCGGAGAACCTCGGATCGCCTGTCGATCCGCAGCTGCAGCACGTCTTCCTTGGCGGCGAAGTAACGGTAGAACGTGCGGACGGAAATGTGCGCTTCTAAGGCGATCTCTTCCACCGTGACATCGGCGAAGCCGCGCTCGTCGAATAGTCGGAGGGCGACTTCCTCTAACTCGGACACCATCATTTCCGAGCGCTTCGCCCGAAGCTGGAGCGAGAGTGATGGCGTTTCCAAGTCGTGTCCTTCCGTGGGTGCGTTGCTCCTTCGGTTCGGGCCGCTGTCACCGAGTCATCAGTCCCGAGCGGAGGCCGAAGAAATATAATAGGGGTTCTGCCAGCTGCGCCCCATGGGCGGTTGTCGGCATCAGAACCCGGTGCTTCTGCACTGCCTCGAACCGCGACTGAGTGCTCTTGTTGGCAATCAGTGGATTCTGATCTGACCCAAGACCTTAGAACCCGTGCCCGGTGCCATTGTAACGGAGGCTGGCGAGGTCGGGAGTGTTTCTCAGAGAGGGGCGATCGATAGGGAGCACAAGGCTAGCCGCGTGCGAGCTCCGTGCCAGTTCCTCTAGCCCTCTTCGTCGACGACCGGTCTGGGGGCTCCGGATCACCCACAGAGAGACCTTCTTGAGAAGCGAGGATCCAAGAACCGCCGCGACCACAAGAAACTGGCCGCTGCGGTTCCCAGATCCTTTCCCGCTTCTGTTAGCCGATCTGTGAGCTCGCAGCGGAGTTCATCAACTCGATCGCGTCCGCTGGGACCAGGTAACCAGCAAACAGGTCCTTGATCGTTGACAGATCCCACTTGAGTACGAACCCCGCGTGGTTGTGGTAGAAGGCTGTGAGCTGGCTCGAAGTGAACGGCACGGTGGTGCCGAAGAGCGTGCAGAAGGCAGGGCTGTTGCCGATTGCGCCCAGGGTGGCGACGGGTGCGTCTACCTGAGGTGACCGTACCCCTCCGATGGTGTTCCCGTTCGTGTCATCCTGGAACACCACGGGTGAAGACTGGGTTGTGGCCAAGTACGGCGGTTGAGGCGGTGCAATCCCGAAGTTCACCCACAGGTTGAGGGAATGAATCGCGGAGTCGAGTACCCAGTGCGTTCCACCGGTGTTGATCGGCTTGGCGCAGTTGGGTAGCCCCGGACTGGCAACCACGGGGGGATTCAGCATGGCGGCTAGATTCTCGACCGCACCCTGACCATTGCCGATGTCGTCCGGTCCGATGGCCAGACCGTAGTGATCGAAGTGCGAACTGCCCGCCACCTCCCAAAGGCGGAAGTTGCGTGGATTGCCGAAGAAGGTACGATCGGTCAGGTTGCTGTTGAACACGTCGGTTTCCGTCTCGAATTCGAGGACCGGGACGCCGAGGTCGCTGCGGATCGTCGTCGGGGTGGGGGCCGAGACGGCGGTCTGGGGCGCCTGGGACAATGCCGCTCCCGTGCCGAACTGGCTGTGCACGAGGAACCCGTTGTAGACGTGCGCGATCGGCTGTACGGCGTCGATGTAGGTCATCATGCGCCCGGCCGACTGTGACTCACCGGCCGCAATCAGCTTGCGGGGGGTCAAGCCACCGAGGATCTGCGCCGAATCGTCGCGAATCGTTTGGCCGGCCTGCGAGTAGATGTCGTACGAGAAGCTGTCACTCGGGATCGAGAGCGAGGAGTATTCCGACGGATCGGTGGTCGCCGCCGCCTGGACACCGACTCGCTGGGCGGAGACGCCCACCCAGGCAAAGCCCTCCCGGATCAGTTCATTGTGGGTCAGCGTCCAATCCGGGGCGTCGTCCAACCCGCCACTGACGTTGAGCCACTCGACCACGACGGTCCCGTTGAATTTCCTCGGATCGATCGGGCGGTCGACGGCAATCCTTGTCGTGTACGGCGAGCTCGCGCCGGTGGTCACGGTCCACTTGCCGTCGCTGGTCAGGGGGTTCACCGGTACGTAGGAGTTCGCGGTGCCCGAGAGAAAGTACTCGGAGCTCTCGTAGCCGACCTGCGACAGGTCGAAGTTCGTGCCCAGGAGAGTGCCGTTGTAGGTCGGAGACCCCACTGGTTCGGGGGTCACTGTCACGCTCGGCGCGGCCGCCGCCACGCCGGCGCTGAAGAGCCCAACGGGATACGCGAGCAGCACGAGCAGCAAGACGCTGAGCAGCGAGGTAGGCGCGGCAAAGTAGTGACGTTTCATTTTGATCCTCCCCATTGCTGCCCACGCACTGGCATGAAATGCCGGTACTGTCAAGGCGTGCCATGGACGCTAATAGCGCGACGCTATTGAGTCAAGGGCCGAATCCGCGAACTCCGGAGCCGCCACAAGCGGACAAACGCATCGCAGAAGTGACCCGCTTCTTTGGTGTTCACGTGAGACCGATGCTCCAACATGGCGGCGCCACCACCGGGTCATCGAACATCTTTCCCACGACTCGACGCCGAGGCTCGTCGTCATGACGATGGAGGACTCTCTTCGTGGTGCGTGATGACCTGGGAGGTCGGCCTCGGCCGCCGGGACTAGTCGATCGGCTACTATCGCAGTCTGGTTGATGGAGCCACGGACGGTTGGGCGATGGCGCAAAACGCCCGCTCGAACAGGAGACAGAACGATGACGATGACGGACGTCTACTACGACCCGTACGACCGTGAGATCGACGCGGATCCCTATCCCGTCTATGCCCGGCTCCGGGAAGAAGCGCCCCTCTACTACAACGATCAGCACGACTTCTACGCCGTCAGCCGTTTCGAAGACGTCCAGCGGGGGCTCGTCGACCGGCAGATCTTCAGTTCCGCTCGCGGCTCCGTACTCGAGTTCATCAAGGCGAACATCGAGATACCGCCCGGGATTTTCATCTTTGAAGATCCTCCGCTGCACGATGTCCATCGCGGCCTGATCTCCCGAGTGTTCACACCGAAGAAGATGCTGGCGCTAGAACACAAGGTTCGCGAGTTCTGCGGAAGCGTTCTCGATCCCCTTGTCGGTGCAGGTCGTCTTGATTTCGTCACCGATCTGGGAGAACAGATCCCGATGCGGACGATTGGAATGCTTCTCGGTGTCCCCGAATCCGATCAAGAGGAAGCCCGCGACCGCGCGAACGCGTCGCTGCGCACCGATCCGGGTAAGCCGATGGAGGTGACCGCTGACAACCTCGGGCAAGCCGACTTCTTTTCCGACTACATCGACTGGCGCGCCACCCACCCTTCCGAGGACCTCATGTCGGAGCTGTTGTTCATCGAGTTCGAGGACGAGAACGGAACAAGGCGAAAGCTGACGCGTGACGAAGTGCTCATGTACGTGAGCGTGGTCTCCGGCGCCGGCAACGAGACCACGAATCGCCTCATCGGTTGGATGGGCAAAGTGCTGGCAGAGCACCCTGATCAGCGTCGCGAGCTGGTAGAGAATCGCTCCCTCGTCGCCAATGCCGTCGAGGAGCTCCTGCGCTTTGAGCCGCCCACGCCGCACGTCGCGCGGTACGTCGCACGGGATGTCGAGCTGTACGACCAGACGGTTCCGGCCGGCAGCGCCATGATCTGTCTCACGGGGTCGGCCAACCGCGACGCAGACAAATACGGGGATCCGGATCGGTTCGACATACACCGCAACATCGGACAACACCTGACATTCGGCCACGGCATTCATTTCTGCTTGGGCGCCGCGCTGGCACGGATGGAAGGTCGCGTCACTCTCGACGAAGTCCTGACTCGCTTTCCCGAATGGGAGGTCGATTGGGAGAACATCCGACGAGCTCCGACGTCGACCGTGCGGGGTTGGGAATCACTTCCGGTCGTCACCGTCTGAGCGACACCGATCGAAGTCCGTTGAGGCGATTTCTTCTGTCAGCTCGTCAGAGAAGAGAAGTCAGCGTGCTCGCCGGGGACTAGCCGATCGGCTATCCTGGGTTGGCCGAAGAGAGGGAGGAGACGGTACGTGGAGGCATCGAGATACCGCGTCATCCAGTGGGCCACGGGCAACACCGGTCAGCGGGCTCTCCGAGAGGTGATCCGCCATCCCGCCCTCGACCTCGTCGGGGTGCGGGCCTACGACACGGCCAAGAACGGTGTCGAAGCGGGGGAGCTGTGCGGAGAAGGCTCGACGGGCGTTGTTGCCACGACTGACCGCGATGAAGTTCTCAAGCTGGATGCGGACTGCTGCATCTACATGCCGCGTGCCACGGGCAGGGGCCAGACCCGCGCAGGCCTCACCGAAGACGAACTCGTGGATGACGTCATTGCCTTGCTCGGTGCAGGGACGAACGTCGTCTCCACCTGCAGCGATCTGTTCGCCCGCGGGGTCCGCCTGAGCAGCGCCAATCTTGGCCGTGTCCAAGCGGCCTGTGAGAAGGGGAACACGTCCGTTTGGGCAAGCGGAAGCGATCCGGGCTTCGTCACCGAAACCCTCCCTCTGGCGTTTCTGTCGATCCAACGGAAGGTCGATCTGATCGAGATCGAGGAGTTCGGCGATCTCTCGCACCGGCCGTCGGCGCACATGGTCATGGAGCAGATGAGATTCGGGAAACCGCTGGAGGACTTTGACCCCGAGCGCCGCAAGAACCACCTGTTCGGCGAGTACCAGCCACCGCTCAGTGTGCTGGCTGACATGGCGGGATTCGAAATCGACGAATGGGTCAGCGAGGGAGGCGTCGCGGCGGCCAAGGAGGACATCACGATTGTGGCGGGCGAGATCAAAGCCGGGACCGCGGCCGCGCAACGGGTCATCGTCATCGGCCGCAGCCGGGGAGTCGACCGAATCCGTTTCACGCAGTATGGCTTCGTGGCCATGGACGTGGAGCCCGATTGGGGTTTGCAGTCCACGGGTTGGCGGATCCGGATTCACGGCGACGCGCCGATCGACATGAGCATGCCGTTCCCGGTGCCGCTCGATGACCTGGCGTCCTTTGTCCCCGCCTACAACGCCAACGGCCTGGTGAATGCCGTCCCCTACGTGTGCGGCGCCCGGCCCGGAATGCTCGACAACCGAGGATCTCCCTCACATCCTTCCGCGCGGTCCCCGTTCTAGCATCGATCATTGATGGAACGAGAGTCGAAAGCCGAGGCGCACAGCCCCGGGCATGCTGCGAGAGTGCCGGCCCCCTGACGCGAAGGGTCCTTGAATACGACCGGCGATGAAGCGCGTGGTGGCTGAGGTCCGGGGATCCGCGTGATTGGGCCCCCGTTGGCCGACTTCGTCGCCCTGGACGACTTCGAACGAGTGGGCACTTTTCTCGAGGTGCAGGACTGGAACCAGTACACGGAGATGCTGAACCGGTGGGCTTCGGCGACGGAGTCATTCGAGACCACGGTGCGGCGGATCTCCGAGTTCGGTGCTCTGGTCTATTACGAGATCGAAGAGCGCCACGTTCGAGGCGACAACGTCAACGTCATCAACTCGATGACCGTCTTCGAATTCGATGCGCACGACAAGATCCGGCGCTTGAACGTCTACCTGCAGCAGGCGCCCTGACGACAAATTCCGGCGACGACTGCCTGCCGGCTGCCGCACTCAGGCGGGCACTGCAAGAAAGCGCCGTGCAAGGCGCAACAGCTCTGCTCTTACCACGTCGTCCTCGAGGTCGGCGACGAAAGGGTGCATGACTGCACCGCTGATGGCGGCCATGAGCATTGCGGTCCGGACTCGTGCCTGTGGTGCCGTGTCGTCACCGACCAAGATGTGACGCAGCCGGTGCATGACGTCACGAAAATCCTCGTGATCAGCGAAGAAGCCGACGATCACGGGATCGCTGAGAACGGTACTGGCACTACGTCCGCGGTCGATGGCGAGGTCGACGATGCCGGCGATGAGTGAGTCCCGTGACCGTTTTGGGGAGGATTCGTTCTCGGCCACGCCGACGACCGCCTCCAACCTCCACAGCTCCGATTCGGCGGCGGCCAGGACTATCTCGTCTTTTGTCTTGTACTGGTGGTACACAGCCGCCTTCGTGACCCCGATCTCGTCTGCGATCATCTGCAGCGACGTGCCGCCAACGCCGTGACGCGCAAACAAATCCAGGGCCGCTGTGATGACTCGGGCCTGCGCCGCGCTCAACAGAATCGGACTGCCGTTGTCCGCAGTTGCGACGCTGGAGGGGTTCACATGTCCAGCCTAATCCCCGGTGATAGCCGATCGACTACGTCGCAATCCCACGCGTCGTTGCCGACACCAATGGTGACGTCGGGCACCTGCGGGTCGTCGCGCCTCAGCACGGTAAGCGTCGACTCGAGGCAGTACCTGATGGAGGTGGATAAACAACAGCATGCCGGAGTGAACCGACTGCTGAGATGAAACACCACCCTGCCATTCAGGATTGCGGTTCGAATTCGTGGTTCGAATCCGGACCGTGCGGGCGGTCAACGTTTGATGCCGATGTTCGTGCCTTCGGTGTATCGGATTGGCTCCTCCAGCGTGTCAACGAGGAACTGATCACGGTCTCCTCGTTCCCAGGCCTCCTTCAATCCCGGGGTCGCCAGGTCGAAATCCGGTCGAATCTTCTGAAAAACAGCCCGCAGATCCACATGGAGCTCCGACATCGTGGGGCGTCCCCAGTACCAATAGCCGTTGTAGACCTTGAAGATCTTGAGTCCCGGTTCGAGGACGAACGTATGAGGGATCATCGGATCGTGTGGCTCGTCGGTGAACTCTTTGATTTCGAGATCCCGCTGGATCATTCGATCCGGGTCCGAAAGGAAAGGCCACGTCGCACCTACAGCGTCCCGGAACTCATTGATGTTCAGCTGATTGTCGGTAGAGATGAGAACCAATCGCGTGTAGGCGTTTCGAAAGTCGGGATACGCATCCACCAAGTGACCAACAAACCGATGCTCCTTCGGATCAAAGCCGCCCCGCGGACAGATGGAGCACCATCGTGTTGCCCCCTTGAAGTTCTGAGAGAGATCGCCGCTTGCCCTCCTGATCTGCGAGTTCATAGTCTGGGAACGTCCCGCCTTCTCGTATGTCGCTACGCATTTGGCCTCCTTCGCTTGGATGTCAGGTTGGTGCGTGAGCGCGCGGCTTACGCCACGTGCCGCTGCCGGGGCGGTGTTCGCTGCTTCGCACCATGTCCCCAGTTTGTTTATCGGCGAAGTCGATCGAGAAGGACGCGGCGGCCGACATCAAGCGTGAGTTCGATCCGACGGGTCCGACGTGCTGGGGGCAGTTTCAATGGGCGGCGTCTGTCGGAGTTCGATCTCGGAAATGGCCCAGGCCGCGTTGACGAGCCCGATGTGGCTGAAGGCTTGCGGGAAGTTGCCCAAGAGTTCTCCGCTGACGGGATCGACCTCCTCAGAGAGCAGGCCGACGTCGTTGACGAAGGCAACGGCGCGTGCGAAAGCGGTGCGGGCCCGAGCCGGCTGTCCGGCCTGGGCGAGGGCTTGAGCCAGCCAGAAGGTGCACAGAAGGAACGTGCCCTTCCTCGCCCTCGAGACCGTCGTGGGACCGGTAGCGGTACACCAGCCCCCGCTCGTCGGTAAGTCGTTCTTCGATCGCGTTGATCGTCGCCAGGACTCTGGGATCGTCGGCGGGAAGGAACCCCACCAACGGAACCATCAGACTGGAGGCGTCGAGCTCGTCAGAGCCGAAGGACTGGGTGAAGGCGTTCGCCTTGTCGCTCCAGCCTCTGGTCACTATGGCGTCGCGGATCTGGTCCTGAGTCTGCTTCCATGCCTCAACCTGCCCGGAGGCGTCGAGACGGTCGGCTAAGGCCACCGCCCGATCGAGGGCCACCCAGCACATCAGCTTGGAGTACAAGAAGTGGCGAGGTTCGCCCCGAACCTCCCAAATCCCTTGGTCTTTTTCCTGCCAGCGTAGGGCGGCGGTGTCCGCCAGTTCGACGAAGAACCGTCGTGTGGCAGGCGCCAGATCGGTGGGAGCATTTGCCTTGTCGGGGCGGCCATCGGCCCGATCGGTCGGGAGGCGTTGTCGAACAGCTGGTCGGACATGCGGTACACGGCGCTGAGCAATTCGCCGTAAACGTCAAGCTGTCGCTGGTTCCAGGCACCGTTACCGACTCGAACGGGGGCAGAGTCTCGCCAGCCCTCCAAGTGTGGCAGTTCCCGCTCGGTCAGGACCCGTTCGCCTCCGATGCCAAACATGATCTGGAGGTCGCCTCCCCCGTCCAGCGAGCCCGCCGCAGAGGAAGTCATGTAGTCAAAGAACTCGTTGGCTTCGTCGGGGCAGGCCGCCACCCAAAGAGCCTGGATTGTGAAGGATGCGTCCCGGACCCAGGCGTAGCGGTAGTCCCAGTTTCGGGCGCCCCCAACCGCCTCCGGCAGCGACGTGGTAGCCGCCGCGCAGATCGCTCCGGTGGGTGCAAAGGAGAGTGACTGGAGCACCCGTCCGCTGTGGTGCACCAGATCCCGCCACGGTCCCACGTAGGCCTGGTGGAGCTCCGACCACGACTCCCACGCCGACACGGTGTCCTCGAGCCATGCGCCGATTTCGGATTCACTCCAGACCTTGGCCGAGGCCACCTCGGACCGTTTCGTGTGGTGCAGGGCGAAGTGAGCGCTCTGGCCGCGCCGGAGCTGGAGCCGTCCAGAGACCGTCGCGTGGTCGACGGTCAGAGCGACAGGACAAGAGAGGACGAGTACGTCGGTGCCCCCGACCGCAGAAATTCGCGCCATCGACGGCATCGAGCTCGGGATGGACCAGTCCGTACTCGGGACGCGGGACGTACTCGAGAGACAACTCGACCTCTCCCTCGAGGCACGTTGCACGCCGCAGCAAAAGGTGCGGCGCATCCCTGCCGAGCTCGTGCCCCCGGTTGCCTTCGCCCATGGCGAGGGCGTCGGTGATCGCGACCGTACCTGTCGGCGTACGGAAGGTGGTCTCCAACACCATCGTTCGGTCCAAGTAGCGGCGAGTCACTTCCATGGCGCCCGTGGCCCGGATCGACCAGTGGCCAGCTTCGTCACCGAGGAGGCGGCCGAAGATCGACGGCGCTGTCGAAGCGTGGGAAGCACAACCAGTCGATCGACCCGCCCCGGCTCACCAACGCCGCGCTGTGTCGATCCGAAAGGAGCGCATAGTCGGCAATAGGGGTCTTGCTCATCTGGCTCCTTAGCCCCTACATCAGCGGGATCGGTATCGGGCAGCTCCGGTGAAACGTCGGGCCCCGCCCATGGTGGTCGAAGATCCGACCATCAGCCGGGGTAGTGAGCGTACCTGGCCCCAAGGACACATGACGGGGAGTGGGCCCTGGTCACAGGTGCGGGAGACGTCTTGACGTCGCCGGCACGAAACCCGAGTGGGTTGAAGACATGGCCGGCGTGCGCCCTGGGCGCCGTCATCGTGCTCCCGGCAGTAATCCTCATGTTCCGCTGCTCCAAGTCCGGTGAATTCGTCACTCAGGTGTCGGGCATCGGGCCGCTTGGTCCCGAAAGGCTCGACCCTATCGACTGTCGCCGGAACAAGTGAGAATGCCTTCCGGCGTCGATGGCGGTGCGGCCGACGAGGATGTGACGCGTCGGCCGCGAAGGATTAGGTTGTGACGAGAAGCCCGCCCGTCGCCGTGCAGGACGGGCTCAAATCCACCGGAAGGTCGCGCGCTTGGTGCGACGGAACAGGCGGTGATCCATGCGGTCCGACATCAGACCCGGAAGCACTTTCCCCGACTATGCCCTGCCGGATCACACCGACACGGTACGAAAACTTAGCGAGCTCCAAGGGGACGACCCGTTGGTCCTCACACTGGCGCGGGGCAACTACTGTCCGAAGGAGCACCAGCAGCACCTGGAGCTTGCCGCGAATTATCCGAAGGTCGCCGTCGCCTACACCCAGATCGTCACGATCTCGACCGACGATCATCACACGACCCAAGAGTTCCGTGCCTCAGTCGGCGCCCAGTGGACCTTCCTCTCCGATCCCGCTCGGACGATTCAAAAGGATCTCGACATTCAGGAATACACCGACCCCGAGCACGACCCGATGATCCCCCACACGTTGGTGCTCAAGCCTGGACTGGTCGTCCACAGCATCTACAACGGGTACTGGTTCTGGGGACGCCCGTCGTTCTACGACTTATGGCGCGACTTGAGCGCGGCGTCGAGCGAGATCCGCCCCGACTGGGACCTGAGCAAACCGGGATTGCGCGAGGCCTGGGATGCAGGCGACTACTCGAGCTTTCACGGTTGGAACAAACGGGCCGCCAAGTCGATGCCCACATCGTATGAGACCTAGAAGAACATGGACCTATCCGTGTTGGGTGGAGGACGGCCTGGATCGAAGGGGTAGATGGCAGTAGTGCGAACGCCGGTCTGCGAACTGCTCGGGATTGAACAACCGATTGTCTTGGCGGCGATGGTGGCGGTGCCCGAACTGGCGGCAGCGGTCTCGAATGCCGGTGGGCTCGGCATGGTGACGCTGACGTGGTCCGATCCAGCGGGAGACGTGGTTCGCGAGACGGCGGCGCTCACCGATCGTCCCTTCTGCGGCAACCTGGTTCTCGACCTCCGATCAGCACCGTCGCCTCGATGAAGCGCTCGAGGCGGGTTTGCGGATCGTGTCACTGTTTCTAGGAGAACCCGCTGGCTACGTCGAGCGGGTCCACGATGCGGGCGGACTCGTTCTGTGTACGGTCGGAAGCGCCGGAGAGGCGCGGCGGGCGGTCGCCAGCGGGGTTGATGTCATCGTGGCGCAGGGTTGGGAGGCTGGGGGTCACGTGGGGGGTCAGATTGCGACGCTCCCCTTGGTGCCCGCCGTCGTGGACGCGGTGGCGCCGGTGCCAGTGATCGCGGCCGGTGGGATCGGGGACGCTCGCGGCGTGGCCGCCGTCCTCGCCCTGGGCGCTCAGGCGGCGTGGGTGGGCACCCAGTTTCTGCTTGCCCAGGAGATGCCCGTCCACCAGGAGTACCGCACTCGCCTGATCAACGCGGTCGAGACCGACGCAGAGTGGTACCCCGACCTCTACGACGTCGACTGGCCGGACTCGCCCCACCGCGCGCTCCGCAACTCGACGGCCGAGATGTGGGAGGCCGCGGGCCGGCCACCTCTGGAGAGTCGGCCCGGAGTGGGCGATGTCATCGCGCACTTCGCTTCGGGCGAAGCAATCGTCCGCTATGAGCCAGCACCGCCGATGGTTGGCACTACCGGTGACATTGAAGCGCTGTCCATGTGGGCCGGACAGAGCGTCGCGCTCGCCAGGAAGCCACGACCAGCGGCGGAGATCGTGGCCGAGCTCGTTGCAGGCTTGTAGGCAAAGCCGGAATGCAGGTTGGGTCTAACGGGTTCCGAATAGTGTCCCCGCTCTACTGGACACTTGGGGCAGACGATGAATTTTCACGGTGTCGTGATGGACGTGGCTGATCTCAACCGATCGATTGACTTCTATCGTGAGGTTTTTGGGTTTTCGCTGCTGTCCCAAAAGGACCAATTGGCAGCGGTGAGCGCTCCAGGGAGCGATCGGGCTCAGGTGATCGTGCTACGAGCGCTTGGGGGCCCGCGTTATTGCAGGAGCGGGTCATATCGGACTGCGAGCCGTCATTTTGGAAGTCGAGTCAAACGATCAACTTGAGCGGATCGCGAGCCACTTGGACTGTCGGAGACTGCTTGTCAGCCGCCGTGATCACAGCGGGTGGGAGCGCTGCGGTCGGTCGCGACTCGGACAGAGTGGCCGTCGTCGCAACCTGGCATCCCGAGGGGCGGATTACTGAGGACAACTGGAGGGCGCTCGATGATTTTCTTTACGGAATCGGCGAATAGCCGAAACGTGTCTCGCTGGAGTAGTGAATCCGCAGGAGAGCCGTCCGTTCCAACCGCGCCTTTCTCGCCCGGAAGTCCTGTTTTGGCAACAGCACAGGACATCGAGAATTGCTCGTCACTCTGGCGGAGTCCGTGCACGCCGGGGCGGTCGACGAGCGATCGTCCAGGATTGGCCGCAGCGGTCGTTCGGGCCACGTACCTTGAGGTGAGAGGATAGGAGTCATGACGGATTCCCGCGTCACGGTGGCTGCCGACTTTTTTCGGGACTTGTTTGGAGGCAATGTTGCAGCCGCCCGCGACCTGCTCGACCCTCAGGTCGTGGATGTCGTCCCCGGTGCGCACGGACCCTCAGGCGTCATTCAAGGTGTTCAAGCTGTTGCGGCCCATCTTTCGACTTTTCTCCAACTCACGGAAGTTCCAATCGATGTCCTCGAATGGGAGGACTGGATGGCTGGCGTCGACAACGTCGCCGGGCTAGCGAAGATTCATCTGCAGCGCGCCGGCCAACAGCACGACTTCCGGGTCATCTTCCTCGTCTCGGTGACCGACGGCAGCGGGCCCCGTCGGATCTCGAGGATTGAGTCCTTCTTCAGCGATCAAGCTGCATTTGAACGCTTCTTCTCAGTCGAGCCATAGGCGCGCCGACCCCCCGAATGCGATGCCTCACCGGTCCCGGGATCCTCTCGGTACCGTTCTCGAGCGATCGCCTCGAGATCCACGTGAAACGATAGTGGGATGGTGATCCCTCTCATGTTGGCGACGCTGTCCGATCGACGCGACTTCGGCAACGATTGGCTGTTGGAGCGAAAATTCGACGGCGAGCGCTGTGTCGCACGCAAAGCGGGCACCGACATCCGACTCGAGTCGCGTACCGGCAAGGATCTCACCCCCACCTACCCCGAGATCCGCGCCGCCATGGGGGCCCAACACGCCCGGGACCTCCTGCTCGACGGCGAGGTCGTGGCCTACGACGGTGATCAGACGTCGTTCACTCGACTCCAGCAGCGTCTCGGGGTTTCGGGGCCTTCTCCAGAGCAGGTGGCCAAGTACCCGGTCGTCTACTGCGTCTTTGACCTCCTTGAGGTCGACGGGGAGGATCTGACCGGCCGGCCCCTCGTCGAGCGCCGCGCCCGGCTGACGAGAACGGTCCGGTCGAGCCCGGCGCTACAGCACTCCGAGGCCTGGCGCGACGACTCCCAGGGGCGGTTCGCTGCGGCGTGCCAATCCGGCTGGGTGGGCCTCATCGCGAAGCGTGCGGACGCCCCTTACGTCGCCGGCCGCTCGAAGGACTGGTTGAAGCTGAAGTGCGTCTGGGAGCAAGAGTTCGTCGTCGGCGGCTATACCGATCCGGGCGGCAGCCGGACGGACTTTGGCGCCCTGCTCGTCGGTTACTACGAGCAGGGCACCCTCCGCTACGCCGGAAAGGTCGGCACCGGCTACACCAACGCGATACTTCACGACCTTGGTATCCGGCTACGGAAGCTGGAAACGGCCGAACCGGAATTCGTCGATGCGCGACCGATCCCCCGCGGCACGCACTGGACACGGCCCGAACTCGTCGCCCAGATCGGGTTTGCCGAATGGACGAGCGACGCTCGGCTGCGTCAGCCGCGCTTTCTCGGGCTTCGCGACGACAAGCGCCCTGCTGAGGTCGTCCGAGAACGGAGCCTCTGAGCACAGGAGGGACCGAACCCTCACAGTGGGGGAGTGGGGTCGACCGGCCCTCCATCGACCTGCAGGTCCGTCAACCGACGCCGTGACGGAACGCAATGCTCACCCGGGCGCCCGACGCCTTGACCTTCGGAACGCTGTGCTCGAAGCGGCGCTGCGTCTGGCCACCGGTAACGAGAAGATCGCCATGACCAAGCCTGAACGCACGGGACGTCCCACCTCCCTGTGGGCGCAGCAGGAAGGTGCGTGGCTCTCCGAGCGACAGGAGGGCCACGACGGGATCCACGATTTCGGGGGGTATTCGGTCGCGGTGCCAGGCGACGCTGTCGGCGCCGTCGCGGTAGAGATTGAAACCCACCGAATCGAACGGCATGTCGTAGCGCTTGGTCAGCGACGCCCGAGCGTCTTCCAACCACCGGTACCCGCCGGCGGTCTGCGCATCGACCCTTTGCCAGGAGGTCAACCGTGGTTCGTCGACCTCCCGGTCGTACATCCGACGACGCCTTTGGCTCCAGGCGGTGCCATGGAGAAGTTCCTCGAAGGCCCGGTCGGAGCCCGACATCCAGCCCGGGCAATGGTCCACCCACGAGTCCCATTCAAGCTGGATTCGTTTGAGGCCCCGGAAGGATGGGTCAACCACGGCGCGTTGATTTGCCCACAGAGAGGGCTGCCAGGCAACGGCCGGTGCGCTCGGAGAACTTCTCACCTCTTCAGTTGTACCGGGAGGGCTCGTTTACCCGATCAGGCGCGAAGGCACCTACCACTGTCTATCCAGATGCTCAGTGCCCGGTGCCCGCCTTGGTGGCTGCGTTCGCTCGGTCGCTGGACGGTGAGGGGGCGCACACGATTCTTCCGTGGATAACGTTCGTCAGCTCGAGGTCGAGGTCGAGGGCGAGGGCGCGAGGAGCAATGCCCTGAGTTCTGGCGCCGCGCGACGATGTTGCGCGCGGCGTTCACTCCATAGAGCTCGGTAGCAAGAGCGAACCGGGCGAGTCCACTATGCAACCGGTCTTGAGTCCGCCAGGCCGCGGACTCGTCGTCGAGATCGAAACCGTAGCCACACCAGGCATGGCCGATGAGGTCATGGACGGCACGAAACCGGTCGAACGCACCCCCGATCTCACAGTCGAAGAGAGGATGAAGGCGCTCCCCAGCGGCAGCGGCAGAGGTCATCTCGAGAGTCCCATTGGCGCGCACCGCCAAGATGAGCTCTTCGTCGCTTTCGTAGGGTTGGGCGCAACGGGTGAAGGCCACTCGCACAGCACAGTGGCGGGCGTCTCGAGTCAGGAGAGTGAAAAGATGATCCGTTTCCACTTGGAGTCGCCTGTAGGCCTCAATCACCTGGGCATCGCGATGAGCACTCCGAGAATGCAGATACCACTCACCGACCGTGACGGCCGAAGGCTCAACTCCGAAGGTTGCGTCCACTTGCGTGTCGTGGCGCATCTCCGATCCTCCGTTCCACCGTTCGGGTCTCTCAAGGCATCCTGACCGCTTCCGGCCAGGGAGATTGCCGTACCTCAGCACTGTAGCGACACGGGCGAGATTTTGGAGCTGAAGACCTCCACACGACGCCGACCTCCATGATGGCGGCCCTTTCCGCTCCCCGCCGACGCTGGCTCGTACCAACTCTCAGGTTGTGGCCCTTGTCCCGAACTGGCGCTTCGCCTTCCCCGCTCCCTCGTGTCCTTGCCGGAGCAGACCGAGAGGGTCAGCGATAGAACAGTCCCTGCACAGATGACCCGACGGGGTTCACGACCCGATGGAGCGAGGCGAGACCATGCGGACGAGAATGGTGGCATCAAGGCCGCGCCGGCGGTGACGCACCGACGCGCTGATTGGGCACTTGCGTGACCGAGAAGCTCCTGGGCGCTGCCCGCGCGACGTCGAGATCGAAGGGGGGTCAGCTCGGGGTCAAGCTCTGGCGAACGAGCGACAGCGGCTGGAGTTCGCCCCAAAGCGCCCCGGAGTTCAGCCGGCGATTCCTCCCTTGCGGCGGGTGAGGACGACAGAGCTTCCTCCTCGGGCGCAGTGGAAGACTGCGGTTGCTCTATTGCGTGGTGCGCAATGGACCGTGATGGCTTAGCCGTAATGCCTGAGGCGGGACCCCTGTCGCGACCGGAGGCAGCCGCCACGGCCAAAGCGGGCAGCTCGTTTCGGGCCTTGCGATCTCGGCCCTTCCGCCTGTACTTCGGGGGCCAGGTGGTCTCGGCGAGTGGAAGCTTCCTGCAGCAGACGGCCATCGGATGGCTCGTCCTCGAGCGCACCGGCTCGCCCAGGGATCTCGGGTTGGTTCTGGCGGCCGGTGGGATCCGGTCCCTGCTCTTCGGCCCCTGGGGCGGGGCGCTGGCCGACCGGGTCGACCTGCGCAAGCTCCTGGTGGTCACCCAAACCCTCTATTGCCTTCTCGCTGCGCTGTTGTGGGGCCTCGCTGCGGTGGGCAGGGCCGGCGTGGCCGCCTTGGTCGCCATAGGTGTGGCCGGAGGAATCGTCCAGATCGCCGATTCGCCTGCCCGCCAGGTGTTCGTCAGCCGCCTCGTGCCACCTGACGATCTGGCCAGCGCGGTGAGCCTCAACGGCGTCGTGGTCAACAGCGCCCGGGTGGTCGGCCCGGCCCTCGCCGGTGTGTTGATCGTGACGGTGGGCACAACGATCTGTTTCGGTCTGAACGCACTGTGCTACCTGGCTGTGATTGCCGCGTTGCTCGTCATCCGGCCCCGCAAGGCGGGCGGACCCGCACCGCCCGGACGCCGAGGTGTCAGGGACGGGTTGCGCTACGCCGCCAGTCGTCAGCAGCTCTGGCTCCCTCTCGTCATGATGTCGGTGGTCGGGCTCTTGGCCTTCAATTTCGCCGTCGTCTTGCCCGTGTTCGCCAAGGACACCTTCCACGGCACCGGCGGCACCTACGGGCTTCTCACGACCATGCTCAGCGTCGGGGCAGTCTTGGGCTCCCTCGCGGTAGGACTTGTGCACCATCCGAGGCGCCAGTACCTGCTCTTTGCCGCGTTGGGCTTCGGAGTCACCTCGGCCGCCACCGCAGCCGCCCCCAACGTCGCCGCGGCCTGCGTCACGCTGCTCGTCATGGGTGCGACCGCCTTCTGCTTTGTCACGCTGTGTTCGACCACCCTGCAGCTCCATAGCTCGAGTGCTTTCCGGGGCCGGATCATGGCGCTCTGGGTCTTCGTGTACCTGGGAACCACGCCCATCGGCAGCATCGTGACCGGCTGGATCATCGCGGCAGGCGGCCCGCGGACGGCGCTGCTCGTTGGATCGGGCGCGTGCTTCGCTGCGGCGGTGCTGGCCGCTTTCGTCCACACGCCGGCGAACCCCGACGAGGTACTCACGGATCTTGCTCGCTGACGGTCGGCCGACGAAGGCCTCGTTGTTCGCCGACGCTGCTGCGATTCCATGGCTCGTCGCTGTCGACCAACCCTGGTTGGCCATACTGGGAGTGCCTCATCGTCCGACACGGTGGTCTGTTGGATCTTTCCGGGTGCTGCTCGCTCGATCGGCCGGTGTCCCCCCACTTGACCTGACTCTCGAGCCGGCGTCGAGCCTACGCTTGCCAAATGAGCGCACTCCTCCCGGCGACCACCCGCCAACGTGACCGGGCCCTCGACGTACTGTTGAGCCGCAGTCTTGATCCCATCGTCGACATGGTCGGCTGGCCGAGGGCCGAAGGAGGCTACGAAGTCGCATCCACGGACGGAGCCGTGCGGTTCTGCCGCGATGCCAACGTAGATCGTGGCTTTCGGATCGAGTCACTCACGGGGCGGAATCCGCTTGGCGTACAGGACCAGACGCGCTTCGTCGGACTCGAGGCCGAGCGCGCCTTGCCGCATCCGAGTCGCAGGCAGAACAGTTACCCCAACGCGTTCGAGCAGTTCGCCCAACTCTTCGACCACCCGTCGGCGCCCGACCTGTGCGTGATCCACAGCGTGTCACACAACTGGGCTGACCAGGGTGGGCATCTCGGGGAGCACGGGTCGCTGGGCGTGGTACAGGCGAGGGCACCCTTCATCGTCGCCGGCGCCGGTGTGCCGAGGCTCGGGATGTCCGACATCGGCTGCCGCCTGATCGACGTGGCGCCGACGATGCTGGAGCTGTTCGCGACTGATCATGCCCGCGACCGGGTCCGCTTCTCTCCCACCAGGACGGGTCGAGGGTCGACGCCCTCCTTGACGGGCCGGGCACCGCCCGCCACCTGATCGGGATCCTCTGGGACGGGACCAATCCCAACGTGCTCTACGACCTTGCACGTCGCGGCGAAGCGCCGAACGTGGCGCGCTTGATCGGTGAAGGCACGGCCTGCCGGTACGGGGCGCTCGCGTCGCTGCCGACGGTGACCTTGGCCAACCACACCACGATCCTCACCGGCAGTCACCCTGGCCACCATGGGATCCTCCACAACGCCTGGGTGGACCGGCGTACCGGCGCGCAGGTCATCACCAACTCGCCGGCAACGTGGGCGACCTCCATGCAATGGCTCAATCCTGGGGTGCAGAGCATGCACCACGCGGCCAAGCGCTTGCGGCCTGGGACCACTGCCTCAATCAACGAGCCCTGTGACGCCGGAGCCGACTACTCGACGTTCGCCCTCGTGCGCAAAGGTGAGCGTCTGTCACCCGCCCCGGGACCCGACGACCTCCCCGACGCGACATCGCGGTTCGTCAGGCCAAGCAAGGACTACCGGTGGGCGTCGCGGACGGATCACACTGCCGTCGAGCAATTCCGCCATGTCTGGGCCGACGCCGAGAGTGTCCCGCCCGTCTTCACCTGGGTCAATTTCACGCTGACCGACTCGGCTTTCCACGAACGGGGCCCCTACTCGGAGATGGCCGCGAGCGCCGTGCGCGACAGCGACGCCCGCCTCGGGCGGATCCTCGAGATAGTGGAGCAGGCCGGGGTCTGGGAGGACTGCGCCTTCTTTCTGGTCGCCGATCACGGAATGGAGGAATCCGACCCGGCCGTGCGAGGGGATTGGGATACGGCACTCGTCGATGCAGGGGTGGCCGTTCGCGACGAAGGGTACGGCTTCTTGTACCTCAGCGGACCGTAAACCCCGAGAACCGACCTCAAGGACCCCTTTGTTCGACGCGTCGCTTGCGCCTGATCCGCCTCTATTTCTTGGCAGCGAGGTCGAAGCGATCGAGGTTCATCACCTTGTCCCACGCAGCCACGAAGTCGTGCACGAACTTGTCCTTCGAGTCATCACATGCATAGATCTCCGAGATGCCTCGGAGCTGGGAGTTCGAACCGAAGACGAGGTCGACGGCGGTGCCGGTCCACGTGACCTCGCCCGTCGCGCGATCCCGACCTTCGTAGGCGTTCTCGGACGAGGCGGAAGCTTTCCACTCCGTGCGCATGTCGAGCAGGTTCAGGAAGAAGTCGTTGGTAAGCGTCTCGGGCCGGTCGGTGAAGACGCCGTCTTGGGATTGCCCGAAGTTGGCGTTCAGGGCCCGCATGCCGCCGATCAGAACCGTCATCTCGGGAGCGGTCAGCGTCAACATGTTGGCCCGGTCGAGCAGCAGGGTCTCCGGCGGGCAACTTCGTGCCGGCTCGGACGTAGTTGCGGAACCCGTCGGCAGCGGGCTCGAGCACGGCGAACGAATCCACGTCGGTCTCTTCCTGTGAGGCGTCGGTGCGCCCCGGCGCGAATGGGACCGTGATGTTGTGCCCGCCCTTCTTCGCCGCTTGTTCGACCGCCGCGCAGCCGCCCAGAACGATCAGGTCAGCAAGCGAAACCCTCTTCCCGCCGGACTGCGAGGCGTTGAAGTCCTGCTGGATCTGTTCGAGGTTCTGCAGCACCTTGGCCAGTTCGGCTGGGTCGTTGACTTCCCAGTCCTTTTGCGGCGCAAGACGAATCCGCGCCCCGTTGGCCCCGCCACGCTTGTCGGTACCTCGGAAGCTTGCTGCCGATGCCCAAGCAGTGGACACCAGTTCGGGACGGACAGTCCTGATGCGAGGATCTTGCCCTTGAGCGCGGTGATGTCCCCCTCCCCGATCAGTTCATGATCGACCTCGGGGACGGGGTCCTGCCATAGCTGCGCCTCCGGAACCCACGGGCCGAGGTAGCGTGAGATCGGTCCCATGTCGCGGTGCAACAGCTTGTACCACGCCTTGGCGAATGCGTCCGCGAGCTGGTCGGGATTCTCGTGGAAGCGCTTCGCGATCGGCGCGTAGATCGGGTCCACCTTCAGCGCCAGGTCGGTCGTCAACATCATGGGGGCGTGCCTCTTCGACGGATCATGAGCGTCGGGCACGGTGCCCTGTGCTTCAGGATTCTTCGGAGTCCACTGCTGCGCACCGGCAGGGCTCGTCGTGAGCTCCCAGTCGTAGTTGAACAAGTTGTCCAGGAACCCGTTGTCCCACTTCGTCGGCTCGTTGGTCCAGGCGCCCTCCAGCCCACTGGTGATCGTGTCGTCGCCCTTGCCGCTGCCGAAGGTGTTCCTCCAGCCGAGGCCTTGCTCCTCGAGGGGGGCACCCTCAGGTTCCGGACCGACGTATTCGGCACCGGCTGCGCCATGGGTCTTCCCGAACGTGTGGCCGCCGACGATGAGCGCAAGCGTCTCCTCGTCGTTCATCGCCATGCGAGCGAAGGTCTCTCGAATGTCCTTGGCGGCAGCCAGCGGGTCGGGGTTTCCGTTGGGACCCTCTGGGTTCACGTAGATCAGACCCATCTGCACGGCTCCGAACGGATGGGCGAGCTCCCTGTTCCCGCTGTAGCGCTCATCTCCGAGCCACGTGTCCTCAGGGCCCCAGAAGATCTCGTCGGGCTCCCAGATGTCCTCCCGCCCGAAGCCGAAGCCGAACGTCTTGAATCCCATCGATTCCGTGGCGACGTTGCCGGCGAGGATGATCAAATCGGCCCAGGAGATCTTTCGGCCGTACTTCTGCTTCACCGGCCAGAGCAACCGGCGCGCCTTGTCGAGACTGGCGTTGTCGGGCCAACTGTTGAGCGGGGCGAAGCGCTGAGCCCCTTCGCCCCCGCCGCCCCGACCATCGGCGATGCGGTACGTGCCGGCGGCGTGCCACGTCAACCGGATGAACAGCGGCCCGTAGTGGCCGTAGTCGGCCGGCCACCAGTCCTGCGACGTCGTCATCACCTCGACGAGGTCCCGCTTCAGCGCGTCGAGGTCGAGGGTCTTCGAACTCCTCTGCGTAGTTGAACTCCTCGCCCATCGGATTGGATTGGGGCGAGTGCTGATGGAGAACTCGAAGGTCGAGCTGTTCCGGCCACCAATCCCGGTTCGACATGGGACGATGCTCCGTGGGAGTCGGGGCGTGGATTACTGGGCTCTCGCTTTCGCTGCCGTCAGACATGTCTTTTGTTCTCCTTGCTCGCTGTTCCCTGATGACTGCTTGCTCGTGACGTTGGTTACCTAGGGCCCAAGACGGTCAGCCGGACCCGGCGAAGACCTGCCGTCGATCTCAACGAAAGCCCGGGTAGGTCATGACCGGCTCCTCCCGCCGTGTTTCTGACATCGTCGTGTGATCCTGATCGGCTCCCGCATCCCATCGGCCTCCTGTCGGTGCTATCCCGACTGGCTCACCTTAGAGCCGGACCTAGAATCATTCAAGAGTTACCGGACACCTAATCTTAGAGGTGATTGCTGGTATACATGGGAGTGTGAATTCGACCCCGCTTCTCGAGCGCCTCCGGGCGCTCGACTGGCGCTTGACGCCGCAGCGACGAGTCATTGCCGAGGTCATGGGAGGTGAGCACGTCCACCTCACCGCGGAAGAGGTGCTCGAACGGGCCCGGGAGCGTCTTCCGGAGGTCAGCCTGGCGACGGTCTACAACGCGCTCAACGAGCTGGTGTCGATGGGCGAGGTCAAGCAGGTCGATGCCGGTGGCGGGCCCACGCGTTACGACCCCAACACCGAGGACGGCCATCACCACCTCGTTTGCCTCAAGTGTGGTGACCTGCGCGATGTGCATCCGCAGGGACTGGACGCGCTCGAGTTGGCACGGTCGCAGCGCTTCGGGTACCGGATCGTGAACCGCGAAGTGCTCTTCCAGGGTTACTGCAGCGACTGCGGCGGACCGTAGGCATCAGACGCACTCGTCACAGGGGGTCGAACGGGTGACGAGCGAGTGCGATGTCGTGTGGCGCGGCGGAAAGGCCAGATGAAGGGCGGGAGAGTCCCGTCGCTCTCGCCGGCGCCACCTCCGATCGACTCCCCTTGACAGCACTCGGCTTGGGACTCGATACATAATGTCGAGCGTGGCGGAGAGAATCGGCGTGATTGGTGGTGGGATCGTCGGTCTGGCGGTGGCACGCGAGCTCCTGGCCAGGAATCCCGGCATGAGCCTGGTCGTCGTCGAGAAGGAGCTCGCCCTGGCCCGGCACCAGACCGGGAGAAACAGCGGAGTGGTCCATGCCGGCTTGTACTACACGCCCGGATCGCTACGGGCGACGCTGTGCCAGGCAGGTGGACGGATGCTGAGCTCGTACTGTACCGATCGTGGGTTGCCCTTCAACCGGTGCGGCAAGCTCGTTGTCGCACTCGACGACGACGAGGCAGAGAGCTTGCGATCGCTTCATGCGCGGGCAATTGAAAACGGACTCACGGATGTGCGGCTCGTTGGTCGGTCCGAAATGGCCGAGATCGAGCCACACGTGCAAGGCGTCTTGGGTTTGTTCTCGCCCACGACCGCCGTGGTGGACTTCGTGAAGGTGGCCGAGGCTCTCGCCGATGACGTCGTGGAGTATGGGGGAACGATCCGCTTGGGGACAGAGATCCGCTCTCTCCGGACCGATAGCGCGGGCAGGACTGTACGCGCCGAACTGGACGACGGAGAGATCCTTTTCGACTGGGTGGTGATCTGCGCCGGCCTCCACGGCGATCAGCTGGCGATCTCGGCGGGCGACGTGGAAGACCCGCGGATCGTGCCCTTCCGGGGCGAGTACTTCGAGTTGGTGGAGGGCCGCCGGGATCTGGTGCGTGCGCTCGTCTACCCGGTTCCGAAGCCTCAGCTACCTTTTCTGGGCGTACATTTCACGCGTCACGTGGATGGATCCGTATCGATCGGACCAAATGCCGTCCTGGCGTTGGCGCGCGAGGGTTATCGCAGAAGCCAGATCGAATCGGCAACGCTCCTCGAGTTGTTGAGGTACGAAGGCTTTCGGAAGATGGCCCGCACCTATTGGGCGTCTGGTCTCTCCGAGTTCGCCGGATCCGCGAGCAGGCGGCTCTACCTGCGCCGGGCCCAGCGGTACATCCCAGAACTGCAGGCATCGGATCTAGGGCATCGGTCGGCCGGCATCCGGGCGCAAGCGGTCGATCGAAACGGGCAGCTGGTCGACGACTTCGTCGTCCACCGTCGTGGGAGGGTCGTCGCGATTCGTAATGCGCCCTCGCCGGCAGCGACGGCGTCGCTGGCCATAGCGTCGTATGTGTGCGACGAATTCCTCGATGACCTTCCACTAAACAGCGTGTAGCCACGCCGCCGGAATCGTGGTGCGCCTTGAGCACGCATAGGCGGCACGAGTCGGCGGCGGCGAGATTCTCACAAGGCGCACTTGTTCCGTGGTTACGTGACGATGAGATAGAGGCTCTTGGCGACCAACCAAAGCCCGAGGCCCAGCGAAACGACGATGATCACCTGATCGGTATGGGTATCGATCCATGTTCGGATGCGCCCGAGGAATTCTCGGGCGCGCTCTGGCCGGAAGCCGGCGAAGAGCTCGAGTGCGATATAGACCGCCGTGGCGACCAAGCAGAACAGAAAGAGGGCGATGTAGCTCTCCCACGATGTGAGCTTGGCCCCGGTGATCACAGCGACGCCCGCCGCGACGAGTCCCCATGGTTGGGTGAGTGGTGCCAGGCCGATGGCATACCAAGGCGACATGCTGTCGAGACCCGTTTGCCATTTCGGTGGTTTCTTCGGCGGCCTGGGCTTACCCATTCTGCGCCGATGTCGCACCGCGATGAGTACCAGGCCCACGCCGATCAGGATCTTTACGGCCAGAGCGGCCAGCGAGGGTGCCGTGTTCGGCTTCGGAGGATTGTTCCCCGTGAGAAGCACCGTGACCGCGACCACGATGGCCAAGGAGAGCAGCCATCCGAAGATGAACGCGGCGCCCTTGCGCGTGCCGCCCTTGGCCAGAAGGATCAGGATGAAGGCCGTGAGGGGGATCGGCTCAAGCGTGATGACAAGGCCGATAAGGACTAGATCCAGAATCACATCGGCACCGCCCCTCTCTCGAAGTTACTAGTTATCGCTGCCATCGATGATCAACCATCCCATCACTCCGGCACCGGCGAACTGTCCGGCTTCCTCTATTTGGAGTGACATCCGTGTCAGATCGGTCTCTTCGCCTTCGAACTTTGCTCCGCTGCCGCCTGCGTCCCCTCACGCTCCGTGCATTTTCCCACACCGAGGGATCAGGTACACGAAGTTACCGAGGAACGGCAAGATGATGACGAAGGATCACCCAGAGAGTGTCTGTAGACGCTTGTCATTTCCCATTGTGAGTGCGACACTTAGCTGAATCCTCGATGCGACCACAAGGGAGGCCGACATCATGCCTGCGACCATCCAAGTCGGATCGACTGGTCCGGACGTCCGCTGGGCGCAATATCTCCTTGTTCGTAGGCTTTTGTTGAGCGACCAAACTCAGATCGATGGGACATTCGGCCCCAAGACCGAGGCCGCGGTAAAGGAATTTCAGCAAGGAGCAGGCCTAACCGTGGATGGGGTCGTCGGTCCTCTGACATGGGCCGCGTTGGAGCAGGGCTTTGCAATGCCGCCAGTTCTTTCCCAAGGCGCCCAAGGCCCAGTCGTGCAGAAACTCCAAGAGGTCTACAACGAAGGTCGCGGTCATTTGCCCCGGACAGCGATCCGATCCTGGCCACCGACGGGATCTACGGCCCGATCACTAAAGGGGTAACCGAAGCCGTCCAAGGCGCAAATGACAGCACGGTAGACGGCATCGTGGGTCTACAGACCTGGGCCATCCGGGTCCATGCCGCCAACGAAATGATCGCCGGCGTCTGCGGCGTCTGAGGAAGTCCCACTGGGAGGCGTTGCCCTCTGTGAATCCCGGATCAACTTGATGGCATCGGGGTTCCCAAGCGGATCCGCCTCTACACAGGCACCACGGTTGGCCTGATACCGACCGAATGTGGCCATGATTTGTACGTGGCGCTCTCGAGCCTGAATGTGAGCAACCTCGAAACCGCCACAGGCGGCCAGCGGCGCAGAACACGGTAGACCGCGCGCCATCACTTCGAAAGTCCGGATTGGCAAAGCGGATTCTTTATCGTCTTGGAATATCTCGTGCTGCCCAGTCCGCGATCGGGCTCACGTAGGTCGCAACCGTTCGACGCCGCCACGCGAGACCCAGTATTTCGAGATGCTGTGCAACCGCGCCATCTACGAAGGGGGGACGGAGTGAACGGCCACAGCGTTGGGACTCTTTCGGGGCGACGCCGACTGCCCTCGCGATGCGTGGTGTGCTCGACGGCACTTCCGCGGACTGGACACAGGGGCACGACCTCTCTGGCGAGCAGCCCGAGAAGCTGCCGGCTCGGGCGGCGACCACGCACCACGTTGGGCATTGCCGCCTCACTCCGGCGACTCGCTCTACCGGGTCGCTTCTCCGGGTCAGTCAACTGGGTCCGGCTCGATCAAAAGAGTCTCGCCGGAAGGTCGTCTCCGCGTGGCAATGAGTCTGTCAAGAGCCAGAGGTACGATCTGCAACACACATCCTCTACGGTCCCGGAGGCAACTGTGGTGGGCCAGATGCTGATGATGACGGAGATCACCATCGGCGGCAAGCGCTGCCGAGGGGCGGTCCCTGCGCGGCGGCAAAATCCGACGAAGGCGGCCGCCCGACCGTGGGACCGCAGGTTGGTCGGAGACGGTTCGGCCAGGTGACGATCGTCGAAGGGCACGCGGCTGGGTCCTCGGACGGATCAACGGAACCAGCGACCGCCCCGCCGCGCCGCACCGGTCCCGTCGACCCCCGACTCTTGCACTACGCGGGGAACTCGCCGCTACCTGGTTTTGACGTTGCTGCTCGGTGGCGTGACCGCCGGGCTGGTGCTGGCCCAGGCGTGGCTGATCGCCAACACCATCTCCGACGTCGTCGTCCACCATCAGCGCATCGCGCACGTCCGCACGCCGGTGGTGTCCCTGGCCCTGGTCATCCTCGCTCGCTCGCTGGTCGCTTGGCTCGGAGAACGGGCTGCTCAACGCGCGCTCGGCCTCCGCGAAGTCGGACCTGCGAACCGCCCTGGTGCGAGCACATCGTCCGACTCGGACCTGCCGGTATCGACCGAGAACGCTCCGGCGGCCTCGTCGTGCTGTCGACCAGCGGCATCGACGCCTTGGACAGCTACTTCTCCCGCTACCTCCCACAGCTGTTTCTGGCCGTCATCGTCCCGGTCACCGTCGTCGTCGTGATGGCGGGGGCCGACTGGATATCGGCCGTGATCATTGCGGTCACGGTGCCGCTGATCCCGCTGTTCATGGCACTGGTCGGCGCATCGACGAAGGTGCCGGATGCGACGCCAGGCCCGTCTGCTCCAGCGCCTGGCCGGCCACTTCCTCGACGTGGTGGCCGGCCTCCCGACCCTCAAGGTCTTCGGCCGAGCCAAAGCCCAGGTTGCCGCGGTCCGCGACATCACGAACCGCTACCGCACCGCCACCATGGCCACCCTGAAGGTGGCGTTCCTCTCGTCGCTGATTCTCGAACTGCTGGCCACATTCTCTGTGGCGCTCGTGGCGGTGGCCGTCGGCCTCCGTCTCCTCGGGGGCCATGTCAGTTTCGCCACCGCCCTGTTCGTCCTGATCCTCGCCCCCGAGGCGTACCTACCGCTGCGCCTCCTCGGGACGAACTACCACGCCAGCGCCGAAGGGATGAAGGCGGCCGAGGACGTCTTCGAGGTGCTCGACCGACCGGTACCGACGCGCGGCTGCCGTCGCGACGTTCCGGACCCGGCGACCTGCCGCATTGCAGATCGACCAGCTCGAGGTGCGCTACCCGGACCGCACGCTCCCCGCCCTGCGCGACATCTCCCTCTCCGTCGAGCCCGGGGAAGTGGTGGCCATCGCCGGACCCAGCGGCTGTGGCAAGTCCACCCTTCTCGGGGTCCTTCTCGGCCTGGTTCCCGCCTCGCGTGGCTCGATCACCGTCGGCGGTGTCGATCTGGCCGACCTCGACCCCGATGCGTGGAGGACCCGGGTGGCCTGGGTCCCGCAACGTCCTCACCTCTTCGCCCGCTCCATCGCCGACAACGTGCGCCTCGGCCGGCCCGACGCCACCGACACGAAGTTCGGTCTGCCGATCACCGATGCCGGGCTCGACGATGTGGTGGCCGGACTGCCCGAGGGACTCGCGACGATGCTGGGCACAGACGGTGCCGGGCTGTCGGCGGGGGAGCGGCAGCGGGTAGCCCTGGCGCGGGCCTTCCTGCGCGATGCGCCCCTTCTTCTCCTCGACGAGCCCACCGCGAATCTCGACGGCGCGACCGAGGAGGGCGTGTTGTCCGCCGTGCGGCGCCTGATGGTCGGCCGCACCGTCGTCATGGCGGCGCACCGGCCCTCCCTCTTGGCCGTGAGCGACCGGGTGGTCCGACTCGCTCCGCCCGTTCAGGGCGCGGTGGCGTCGTGACCCTCTCCGATGTGGATCGGGACAGGTCCGGCGAGCGCGCCCCGGTGGGCCGGACTCTCGCCGTGGCCCGTCCGGCGGGGCGCCGCGTGGTCGTCGCGACACTCCTCGGCGCGGGCGCCATCGCGGCGGACATCGGTCTCCTGGGCACCGCCGCCTGGTTGATCTCGAAGGCGGCGCAGCACCCGAACGAGGCCACCCTGGCGGTGGCCATCGTGGCCGTGCAGTTCTTCGGGCTCTCGCGTGGGTTCTTGCGCTACGAGGAGCGCCTGGTCGGCCACGATGCCGCTCTCCAGCTCCTTGCCGACCTGCGAGTGAGGGTCTACGAGCGTCTCGAGCAGCTGGCGCCCTCGGGCCTGCCGTCGTTCCGGCGCGGTGATCTCCTGGCCCGCATGGTCCAAGACGTCGACTCCATGCAGGACCTGGTCCTGCGGGTGCTTCCCCCCTTTGGCATTGCCTTGGTCGTCGGCGTCTCGACCGTCGTCTTGTTGTGGTGGATGCTGCCGGCAGCCGGGGTGATCCTGGCCGTGTCGCTGGTGCTGGCGGCCACTGTCGTGCCGTGGCTCACCGGGTTGCTGGCCCGGCGCCGCGAGGCGCGGTTCGCCGCCGTGCGGGGTGACCTCGGAGCGGCCATGGTCGACCTCACCGAGGGCGCGGTGGAGCTCATCGCCTTCGGCGCCGCCGACGCGCATATCCGGACCATCGAGAACCAGGACGCGGAACTGACCGCCATTGCGTCGACCTCGGCGCGGACGACGGGCATCGGGTTGGCGTTGACGACGCTCCTCGCCGGGTTCGCCTGCTGGGGTTGCCTTCTGGTCGGTATTCCAGCCGTCTTGTCGGGTCGGCTCGGCGGCACCGAGCTGGCCGTCATCACGCTCATCCCACTGGCCGCCTTCGAGCTTGTGGTCGGTCTTCCCGTGGCCACCCAGGCCCTGCAGAGGGTGCGTCAGGCCGCGGCGCGGGTCTTCGAGGTCTTCGACGCTCCGGCGCCCGTCCTCGATCCCGAGGTAGGCGTCTCGTTACCCGGCCCCCCCTACGACGTGGAGGTGCGCTCGGCGTGGGCGAGCTATCCGGGTGCGGCGGGGCCTGCTCTTCGTGACGTCGACCTCTCCCTTGCCCCCGGGCGCCGCGTGGCTGTCGTGGGTCCGAGCGGAGCGGGCAAGTCCTCCCTGGCCGCGGTCCTCGTCGGCTTCTTGCCGTGTCGGGCCGGCTCCATCACCGTGTCCGGCGTCTCGACGGAGCAGATATCCGGCGACGACCTCCGCACCGTGGTCGGGTTGGTCGGCCAGGACGCCTACCTCTTCGACACCACCGTCGCCGACAATCTGCGCATCGGAAGGCGCGACGCCACCGACGAGCAACTGCACGACGTGCTCGAGAGGGTCGGGCTGGCAGCCTGGCTCGGCGATCTCCCCGACGGGCTGGGGACCGAGGTGGGATCGCACGGGGCCCGGCTCTCGGGCGGTCAGCGCCAAAGAGTGGCCGTGGCGCGGGCCCTGTTGGCCGACTTCCCCGTGCTCGTGCTCGACGAGCCGGCCGAGCACCTCGAACCGGCGGCCGCCGACACGCTCACGGCCGACCTCCTGGACGTGACCGGTGGACGCTCGCTCGTGCTCATCACCCACCGTCTGGCCGGGCTCGAGTCCGTGGACGAGATCATGGTCATGGAGCACGGACGGGTTGTTGAGCGGGGTACCCACGACGAACTGCTCGACCAGGCGGGGCGCTACTCGGACCTCTGGTGGGAGGAGATGAGGACCGAGCGCGGCGCCCGGCCGCCCGAAGAACCATTTTCACATGGCCGGCCACCAGGCGACGACTGCCCACCGCGTGCTCGCCGCCCTGAACGACGGGAGTTTCACCTCATGACCACTGACCTCGCCCGGTGGCAGTTCGCCACGACCAGCATCTACCACTTCTTGTTCGTGCCGGTCACCATCGGCCTGGCCTTCTTGGTGGCGCTGCTCCAGACCAGTTGGTACAAGAACGACAACCCGACCTTCAAGCGGCTCACGAAGTTCTTCGGGACCCTGCTCTTGATCAACGTGGCGGTCGGCGTGGTGACCGGTCTGGTCCAGGAGTTCGAGTTCGGGATGAACTGGTCGAACTACTCCCGGTTCGTCGGCAACATCTTCGGCGGTCCCCTGGCCATGGAGGGTCTGGCGGCCTTCTTCCTCGAGTCCACCTTCTTGGGCATCTGGATCTTCGGGTGGGATCGCCTCTCGAAGAAGCTGCACCTGACCTGCATCTGGCTCGTGGCGGGGGCCTCCATGTTGTCGGCCCTGTTCATCATGGCGGCCAACTCGTGGATGCAGCACCCGGTGGGCTACGTGATGAATTCCCAGCACCAGCCCGAACTCACCAACATCTGGGCCCTGTTCACCAATCCGGTGTTCCTGTGGGGCTACCCGCACGTGATCCTGGCCTCGCTGGTGACCGGGGCCATCATCATGCTGGCCTTCTCCGCCTGGCACATGCGGCGCCAGAGCTCGGTCACCGCCTTCCGCCGGACCGCCATCATCTCGTTGGCCGTCCTGGCCCCGGCCGTCTTCGTCAACATGTTCATCGGGAGCGAGCTGGGCGTGGTCGAGGGCAAGTACCAGCCCATGAAGATCGCCGCCGCCGAGGCGCTGTGGACCACCTGTCCGTCCCACTGCCCGTTCTCGGCCGTCCAGATCGGCGGCGGGCCCAACGACGAGACCCCGACCCAGATCATCGAGATCCCCGACCTGCTGTCGATCCTGGCGACCAACCACCCCGACGGCGAGGTGCAGGGGATGAACAACCTGCAGGCCCAGTACGTGAAGGAGTACGGGCCGGGCGACTACATCCCCAACGTCTTCATCCAGTACTGGGGGATGCGGGTCATGGCCTACATCGCCGCGCTCATCGCGCTGTTCGCGCTCTGGGGCCTCTGGCTCATCCGCCGCAAGACGCTGGGCAAAGCCAAGTGGTTCCTCTTGATCGCCCCCTGGTTCGCCATCGCCCCCTTCCTCATGAACACCGCCGGATGGCTGCTGACCGAGAGCGGCCGACAACCGTGGATCGTCCAAGGCCTGATGAAGACGTCGCAGGCCGCGTCGCCCTCGGTGACGTCCACCGACATCTGGATCAGCCTGAGCGTCTTCGTGCTCTTGTACCTGGCGCTGGGGGTGGCCGACGTCTACCTGATGATCCACTACGGCCGTCAGGAATTGGAACCGAGCGAGGAGGGCGACGGCGAGGGTGGCCCGGACGCCGGAAGCGGCACGGAGGAGTCCGAAGACGACCGGGTCCCGGCCCTCATCTACTAGGAGACGACATGGTCCATCTCAACAACATCTGGTTCATCATCATCGCCATCTTCTGGGTGGGGTACTTCATCTTGGAGGGGTTCGACTTCGGGGTGGGGATGCTGCACTCCTTCGTCGGGAAGGACGACGTGGAGCGTCGCATCGTCGTCAACTCCATCGGCCCCATCTGGGACGGGAACGAAGTGTGGCTGATCGTGGCGGGAGCGGCGATCTTCGCCGCCTTCCCGTCGTGGTACGCCACCATGTTCTCGACCTTCTACCTGGCTCTGGTTCTGGTGCTTCTCGCTCTGATCGTGCGCGGGGTCTCCTTCGAGTTCAGCCGCAAGATCGACGACCCGAGGTGGCGGTCGCTCTGGAGGTGGTCGCTCACCATCGGGAGCTTGTTGATCCCTCTGCTGCTGGGCACCGCCCTGGGCGACCTCCTCCATGGGCTCCCCATCAACTCCTCGCCACAACTACACGGGCAGCTTCTGGGGCCTGCTGGTTCCCTACGGGCTCTACACGGGTCTCACCTTGACGGTGCTCTGCCTCTTCATCGGTGCCGCCTACCTCACGCTCAAGACCGAGGGCGCGCTCCACGACCGGGTGGCGCGTCTGTCGGGTCGACTCGGTTGGCTGGCCGTCGTGATCACATTCGGCTGGCTGACCTGGAGCCATGTCGGGCTCAGCACCGGCTTCGTCCCCAACCCGATCGACGCGCTGGCGCTCGTGGCGGTGGTCGGTGGCGCCTTGCTGGCCGAGTCCCGCTCCGAAGGTTGGGCGTTCGCCGCGGCCGCCACCGCCATCGGGAGCGTCGTGGCGTCGATCTTCTTCGAGCTCTTCCCGCGGGTGATGGTGTCCAGCACGAACTCGGCGTACAACCTCACGGTGGCCAACTCGGCCAGCAATTCGTACTCACTCAAGGTGATGACCGTGGTCGCGGTCATCTTCTTCCCGTTCGTCCTCCTCTACCAGGGATGGAGCCTCTACATCTTCCGTAAGCGCATCAGCGGAGGACCTCCGTCCCAGGTCGCCGCTCCGATGGAGCCCGATGTCGCACCGACCACATCCACAGAGTCCCCGATGACGGCGGTGGAGGAGTAGCGGCGGGGGAGTCGCAACACCGGGGGCCCCCGATCGCGATCGGAAGCCGCTGTGTACAAGCCCGGTGCGTGCCCACATCACTCATCCAGAAAGACTGGACATCTGTGCGTTCATCGGTCTTGCCGGAAGCGGCATGTCGGCGACCGCCATGCTGAGCTCCTTGAGCGCCGAGTCGTAGATCCCCGAGAAACTCGGGAAAGGTTGGATCGTGTCCATCAACACCGCGAGCGGGACCTGTGCCCGGATCGCCAGCGTCGCTTGCTGTAGCCACTCTCCAGCTTCGGGTCCGAGCGCGTAGGCCCCGATGAGACGCGTCCCGTCGCTGAGCAAGGTCAAGAATCCGTTGGACTCGGCGTACGCATGCGTGTACGTCGCTGTCTTCGGCACCTCCGATAGTGGCACGGTGGAGCTGTATGCCGCTTCCGCCGCCCCAACCGCCGCCGCCTGCGGATCGGTGTAGGTGACCCGTGGCACGGCCTCGTAGTTCGCGGGCCGGGGGTCGCCGGCGATGTTCGCGGCCACGACGTCGCCCTCGTACTCGCCGACATGCGTCAGCGGCCAGATGCCGTTGACATCGCCGATCGCCCACAGGCGCTCCCCGGCACGCAGATGCTCGTCGACGCGGATCCCCTTGGGATCCGGCGTGATGCCCACCGATTCGAGGCCGATGCCCTCGACGCGTGGGCGCCGACCCGTCGCCACGAGAAGCCGGTCACCCCGCACCTCTTCTCCGCCCTCGAGTTCCAGGACGTACTCAGTCCCTTCTCGGCGCGCCGCGGCGGCCCGGCTGTTGAGCGCGAGCTCGATCCCATCCCGGCGGAGAGCCTCGCCGAGTGCCTCGCCGAGTGGCGAGGGTTCTCGTGGGAGCAGGCGGTCAGCCCCCTCGACGATCAACGACTCGCCGCCGAGGCGCCGCACGACCTGCGCCAGCTCCACCCCTGCTGCACCCCCGCCCAGGACGAGCAGGCGGCGCGGGACCTCCTTCATGCTCGTGGCGTCGCGGGTGCCCCAGACGCCGTCGAGCTCGCGGAGGCCGGGGACGGGTGGCACGAACGCATCCGATCCCGTCGCCACGACGACGTGCTCCGCCGTGTGGGGGACGCCGTCGATCTCGACCACGCCGGTCCCGGCGAGGCGGCCCGATCCCCGCAGCAGATCGATGCCCCGGTCAGCCAGCCAACGCTCCTGGTTGACGTCGGAGTAATTGGACACCATGAAGTCTCGCCAGGCCAACGCGGCCTCGACGTCCACCTCGGCGCTCGCGCCAACGTCCCGTGCACCCTGAACCGCCTCGCCCGGGCGGAGAAGCGACTTCGACGGGATGCAGGCCCAGTAGGAGCACTCACCGCCCACGAGTTCTCGCTCCACGAGCGCCACACGTTGCCCTCGCGCCACGAGCGCCGCCGCGCAATGTTCGCCCGGCGCGCCTCCGCCGAGCACGATGACGTCGTAGTCACTCACGAGGGAAGCGCTGTGCCAGCATATTCGGCCACCATGAACGTGGCATACCAGTCGGGCCAATCAGGGTCGGCCTTGCCGATGCGCTTCTCGTGCTCGCCGTGAGCTGCCGAGGCGCGTCGCATGGCGCTCGCCAGGTCGCCGACGGAGCTGAACTGAGTAACGTCCGGGTCGACTCGGCCCGGTAAACGGCCGGTGATCTCCTGCAGCAGCCAGCTGTTGCCGTCCGGATCCTCGAACGTGGCGAAGCTGTTATAGCTCTTGTGATCCGGATCGGGCCCGATCACGCGATCACTCGTGTCGTCGGGTTGGAGTTGCGCTCCCGGTGCTCCCGGGTGGAACACGTCGCTCACCTTGGCTCCCCGATCGATGAGCTCTGCCCGTCCGGCATCGATGTCGGAAACGATCAGGTAGAGGCCATGCGCAGATCCTGGCGCCGCCGCCGTGATCTTGGTGCCGAATTGAATGGAGCACAACGACCCGGGTGGTGTGAACTGGACGACCCGGAAGCCGTTGTCGAAGGAGAAGTCCGCGTCGAGCCTCCATCCGAGGCTGGAGTAGAACTCCTTCGAGCGGTCGGGGTCCGCGACGGGAATGACCGCCACCTCGAGCTTCAGGTCTACGTTTCCATTGCTCGGCGTCCTGTCGGTCCCACGGTGCTGTCCATCGGTGGTGCTCATCCGGGCCTCCTTCGCTGGCGTCGTGTGGCGCTTTTCGCGCTGGACTCAATGCAACGCACTCGAGGATACGCTGATCCTCACCGCCGGGAAACCTCGTACCGGTCAACCGGTGGAGCGAGGCGTGCTTCACGGAATCGCCGTTGGCCTCTTCGGCTGCGCACTCGATTGCACCCCGGCGGCTCCACGTCGTCCCAGACCCCGACGGCCGCGAGGAGCCCGTCCGGCCCGCGTTCGAAGACGGCGAGCCCGGCCTGCAGCGGCCGGTCGCGGCGAGCCCCGCGGACGCAGTCGTACGACGGGGACTGGAATGGTCGGGGTGCGGCGGCAGGGCACATCCAGGCTTTCGCCTTGGAGCCTGACCCTGGGTGCCACCCACGACGAGCATTGCCGGTGCGGGCCCTGTGGGACGCCGTGCCCCGTGTGGCCAGGAGTTCAGTCGACGGCTTTGGTTTGAGGGCGATGATCGCCAAGGATGCCCTGCCCGGCCAACGACGCGGCTTGAGCGCGGTTGCGAACGCCAAGCTTGCCGTAGAGGCGGCGGAGGTGAGTCTTGATCGTGTTCTCGCTGATGTAGAGATGACTGCCGAGTTCGCGGTTCGTCATGCCTGTCGACAGCATCGAGAGCAGCTCGCTTTCGCGTTCGGTAAGACCTATGTCGCGCCCCGGCCAACGCAGGGCTTCATCCATCTGGGCGTGTTGCGTCCTTTGGGTCAGGATGATCCGGTCGCCTTTTGCTGTGCCCTTGATGCCCTCAATGATCTGTTGCCGTGGCACAGCTTTGGAGATGAATCCCTGAGCACCGGCACGCAGGGCATGACGCACGGCCTCGGGTCGATCGGAAAAGCTGAATACCACGATCGCTCCGTTGCTGGAGTCGGCGCCGAGAGATCGCACTCTCTCGTTGAGGGAGTCGAGCTCTCCGTAGGTGTCGAGAAGTGTCACATCCACCCCCCGCTTTGGTTCCTTCCGGAGATCGATCTCGACGACCTGGATCTCTGGCTCACTGGACTTTCAGTAGGGCGCGGAGGCCCTCGAGGACGATCATGTAGTCGTTGACGAGCGCAACCCGGATCGGTGTGGGCACGTCTTGACTCTAAGAGCGATCGGTAAGGCCCACACAATCACCCCATCGGGTGATTGATCGAGGAGCCTCTTTCAACCAGGCTAGGGGACGGTGGATCCAGACTGACACAGGCATATCCGTATCGCACACGTCACGATGCGGCAACGCGGCACCGAAGAAGGAGGGCACCAGAGGCAGACGCAACGAGCGGAGGGCAATTCGAGAGTTCATCTCTTCCGTCCTTTGTAGAAAGGCCGTGGCGGTTTGCTTCGGTGGTCAAGCTCTCTGTGGTCAAGCTGAGGGGAAACACATGATGGTGGACCTGTTTGGCGTTACCTGGTACGAGTTCGAAGGCGGTCGCGTCTTCGCCCTGAGGGGAGAGCTCGACGCGTGTACCTGTCAAGGGCTGGCGGAGCATTTGGTCGGACCTCCAGGTTCGCTGGTCGTGATCGACCTCGACCAGCTCACCTACATGGACTCCTCGGGACTCGGTGCCATTCACGCAGCGAGGCAAGTGGCGATCAGGGACGGCGGAACCCTCGTCGTCTGTCGTCCCAGTCCGATGGTCCACCGAGTCTTGGAAATTACCGGCCTCGACACTTGGGTCGCCGATTGGGACCCAACATGGTCGAGTGGTTCCGCGGTGGGATGCGCGCCATAGGACCAGACGCCCCCTCAGCGGTTCATGGCTGAGCCTCGACCGGAGAACCCTTGAGCGATGCCAGTACCGCATACCCGTCAGTCGTAGGACAGCGGATCTGACCTGAGTCGATCGAGTATCGGAAGCACGAACCAAAGTAGGACATACGTCGCGCTCGTCGCTGCCGAGAGGACGGTCACAATCCAACTTGCCCCGATGAAGCTCATGATGAGCCAGATCGCCAGTGAGATTGCCAAGGCGACGCTGGCGAGGCCCAACAATGCGAGCACGTTGGCCATCTTCAGCAGGCGACCCTTTTGGTGTCGACGAAACACCCACCTGTGATAGGCGACCGGACTGATGAGCAATGCGGTGGACAGCGCTGTACATAAGAGCGTCGCTTTGTAGAGGTCTTGTTGCGCTCCGTCGAGCTTGGTGAAGCGCACGGTGAACGGGAGGGCCAGGAGAAATCCAAAGAGCACCTGCACGCCCAGTCCCGCCACGCGGAGTTCCTGGAGCAAGTCGCTCAAGTTTCGATTATTTCGCTCAACCAGCCGCTCACTGTGGGGATCGACGTCAACCGAATCTGAGCCGGCACTCGTCGCGGAGAGCTCCGCCGCCGTCTTCATTGGGGCCAACCCGTCACCGAAGCCAATCCGTCACCGTTCCACTGTTCAGCCTGTCCCACGCGTGTTCCCATTGCTGTCGCGATTCGAGCTGACGGCGACGAGCATCGGTCGCCTTGCCTCCAGCGACAAAGCTGGCCCCTGTCGTGCTGTCCGCGGGAATCTGTTCCAGCCACTCGACGGCGGTCACGGAATCGTGATGGTCTCCGAGGATTGTTTGGATATCTTCGGCGCGGCGGGCGGTTCGACGGGCGGTCTTGCCCAGCACCGGCTCGGCCAGTTCGGCTCCGTATCGGAGTTGCTTCGAGGCAATCCGTATCTTGTGGAGCTGCGCGTCGCTAGGTGTCGATCCAGCTTTGCGCACTCTTCGACGCAGTTTCCTCCAATGAGGTCCCAGCAGCCGGGGGAGGGCTCTTCGTGCGAGGTCAGTCGGCTCGACTTCACGCCCTCCCGCCTCTGTGGATTGCGGGCTGACGTAAAACCGCGGCAGGGAGGTGCCGGCGTCGAGCCGGTCGAGCAGGTTGAGGTAGCGCTCACTTCGCAAGACATGCGCCAATTCCTCGGTATCGGCCCGCCGCTGTGAGGCGAGCCTCGAGCGCAACGCCTCCTCACCGCGAGAACCACGAGTAGCCGAGTCATCCGACTGGAACCTCTTGTCCAACACATCGACGTCGCGGACAGCTCCGAGCACCGCGCCGATCCACTTCAACTCGGATCTGGTGTGCCGAAGCCACACGGGGTCCAGTACAGGCCCGAATGTCTTGAGATCCGACCGTAGTCGCCTTGTCGCCACTCGGGCCTGGTGTACTGCTCGCTCAGACGGGTCTTGTGGATGGAGGCGTAAGCTCACGTCGAAATCCAGGAGTCGCTCGTATTCGTTCCGCAGGGTGGATTGCAGCACCTGTCCGAGAGTTGACTTCCGACCGATCTTCGTCGTGCACAGGTTCCGATCATGTGCATCTGTCCCGAGGGCTTTGGCGAACTTCTGTTCGAGATCGATGTGGGCGCCCGCCTTCTTCATGGCCGTCAGCATCTTCTCGATCACCACCGGATCGGCGTGAGGCCTCTCGCTATCGTCGAGTTCGAACTCGATTTGGCGAAAAGCACGCCCCGGCTTGCCTCCGACGGCCACTGTCACCAGATCGTCGTCGATCTCGCCTAAGGCGGATCCTCCGTCACGAACCAACACTCGTCGCCTCTTCGTTTCAAGAACCGCGACCCGCTTGAGGGTGTGCCGACGCACGATCCCACGCAAGAGCTCTGGTCGCCTCGGGTGGTGGTTCCCCGGGACTGCCGGGCCATGACAATTCTGTTCGATCCAACTCATTTCGGGTCTCCTTGCCGGGCAGCTTCAACGTCCACAGTCCGGCTCCCTCGTCTTCTCCGATCCGATGGCGGAGCGTGATCCCCCGTTGCCAAAGGCGCAGGTCTTCCGTGTCGAAATAGGAGGTAGAGAGTGACTGCACGGGGAGCCGGACCGTGCCCAGCCCGAGCTCGTGCAGGTCGGGAAGTTGGAACTTCCGAGGCGCGTTCAACTTCACTTCGCGTTCAGCATTGACAGTCATTTTTGACATTCCTGGCCACTACCCAAATTACTCCCGACCAACCCCCACAGGCGGGATTCGGTGAGTTCTTCGATGAGCCCATGCAGGCGACGTCGTGAGATCCGAGCAACAGGTGTCGAACACTCGAACTGGCTGAGGATGACGGACGTGGATTGCCCCCCGGGATTCCGCAGCCGAGCAATCGTAGAGGTTCGGGGGCCGCTTGCTCGCTCAATAGGTCGAGTCGACCCGACGGGCAACGTGGCCCTCTCCATCATCAACGACCGTGTGACTACGACGACTGTTCGCGAAGATCATGACGAGAACCGACAGCACGGCACCGACAACACCGACAACCATCAGGATCATGCCCACTTTGTTGACGTTGAAGCCGTGTTGGTCTGGTCCGGGCTCGCGACCACGGCGTAATCCAGGACCGCACCAACGGCAACGACGATGATGCTTGTGACAAGCTCTCCAGCTCCGATCATCGGAATCTCCTTTTCAAGGTCCAGAAGGTCGGGAGCGACAATGTCCCAACCGAATCATCTGGCAATTCGACCTGCGTGGAATTAGCCCTCGGACCAGCGGGTACCCCAAGATCAATGATCCTGTAATACCCGCCGAGGGCGATACACACACGTGGGCCTCCAGGGTTGCGCACCACGCCAGGGACCGGCCCGGCTGGTCGGGGAGGGACCGAGCGACCGAACGACCGAACGACCGAACGACAACCCGACTGTTTCGTCACAATGGGCATCACCTGCACGATCGAAATCAATGCGGCGAGCGGGCCTCACTACAGGCCGAGGTTTGACCGCGAAACCGGCGATCGGTGCAGCAGTGCGCAAGCTGAGCCGGGCCGAGGGCTATCGGCTGTTCACGAGTACCAGATCCTCTGCGGCCGGCCCGGCCGATGGCTTTCGTTCCAGCCGCTCGGAGAGCAACGTGGCGCACAGAGGCCTGTTCCCCGACCTGGCGGCGGCGGCGAGGAGAGTGAGATCGACGACGTGCGCGCTGCGCGTGACTTCCGCCCACCCTGTGTGCCTTCGAGCGGCTATCGAGCAGCCGCCCTACCGCGCCCGCCGGATCCCCCTGCGCAAAGGCGTGGAAGCCCTCGAGGAGCCCCAGTCCCGCATCGTCGACCACGCGGCGATTGGTTCCGGCCGCCTCGAACCGGTTCGCCAGAATGATCTGCTCACACTCCTTCGGATATCCCGCGAGCCCGGCGACCATGAGCCCGTGCCAGTCGTTGAAGACGTAGACGGGCTGTCCGAGAATGGGCAAGACGTCGTCGGCCAGGTCCTTGGCGCGGCCCTGGACGTCCACACCGAAGAGGTGCAGCCTCCAGAGGAGAGACGCTGCGTCGACGACATCGAGCCATTCGCTCGACCGCGCGCCACGGATGGGCCCGTCGTAGAGGGCGATGACCTCCTCGAGGGCGCCGAGCTCCAGGTGGTACAGGGCGCGATGCCACCAATTGTGGACGGCGAAGTAGCTCCCGCCCCAGTTCTCGACGGTCCCGGCCAGGAACTCGACCCCGTCGAGTTGCGCACCCTTCATCTCGAACACGTGCGCCAGCGCATGGACCGCCCAGACGTCCCGAGCATTGTCCCCGAGCGCGGCGCGGGCCCGGTCTTCGGCTTCGGCGTACTGGCCGTTCTCCTCCAGCCCGAAGGCGTACATCCCCTGCACGAAACCCCACCCAGGCAGGTCTTGTGGCCACGCGCGCAGCACTCGTTCGACGACCCCACGCAGGCCCTGCTTGTCTCCGAGGAAGAAATAGAGATCCTGGGCCACTTTGAGGGCGAGCAGATCGCGCGGATGATGGAGGAGAGCCCGTTCGAGGAAGTTGACGGCGCGTTCCCATTCGCCACTGGCCCAGGACTGCGCGGCCAGCACGTGGAGGAGCTCGCGTTCGCCGGCACCGAGGTCCCAGCCGTCGAGTCCCATGACCAGCTTCGCCGCCGTCTCGAATCCGGCCTCGGCAGTCGAGTACAGCGCCAGGTAGGCCTGGAGGACCCGAGCGAGGACGAGGTCGGGGTCGGCCGCCGCCGCGTCAGCGAGAGCCGACTGGCTCGCCGCTCAGGGCGACAAGGTCCGCTACGGCGTGCTCGAGCAAGGCGACCGAGTCCCGGTTGGTTGCGAACACCGCGCTGCCCCACCTGTCGACGAATGTGCCACTCAACGGCGTCTCCTCCGGTCCCACACGATCCTCCCACAGGCCGGCACGGCTCCCGTCAGTGTGGTCACGATGAGCTCATCAGCTGCAGTGGTCTCCTGCCGCCGTGCAAGCTGGAACGTCACTGTCTCGGACGATCCCACGAACTGCGTGCCGACCCATCGCGCACCGGCGCGTCTTCTATCGAACAGAGGCGGGCACGCGGTGCTGCCGACCCGACGGCCCCCAGGAGCGGCTCTCCGTTTTCGCGCTGATTGCGGTCGACCCCGGCCACGAGGGGAAGCACCCCTTCGCCGACTGCGTACACCTCTTCGAGGTGGGGATGGCCGGACAGAATGAACTCGTCGATCCCGAGGTCGTGGTATTCGAAGAGACGCTCCGCCACCTGCTCGTGGTTCCCGACCAGCGCCGTGCCGGCGCCGGGACGTACCAGCCCGATCCCAGCCCAGAGATTCGGGCTGACCTCGAGATCCTCACGATTGCCGTTGTGCAGCGAGCGCATCCGCTGTTGGCCGACCGATTGGCTCTTCTGCAGAAGTTGTTGGGCGGCGTCGATGAGGGCCGGGTCCATGGTGTCGAGGAGGCGCTCGGCCTCGGCCCAGGCTTCGCCCTCGGTCTCGCGGGTGATCACATGGAGACGCATGCCGAAGCGGATCGCCCGACCCTCTGCCTCCGCCTTGGTTCTGACTCTGTCCATACGCTCTCTGGCCATGGCCGGTGGTTCACCCCAGAGCAGGTAGACATCGACATTCCGGGCGGCGACGTCCTCGGCGATGCTGGACGCGCCGCCGAAGTACACCTCGGGCACCCGGTCCGGCGGCGCCAGTGAGGTTGCTCCCCGGATCCTGTAGTGCCAACCCTCGAAGTCGAAGGGCGCGCCGCTCCACGCACCCCTGAGGACCTTCAGGAACTCGTCGGTCCGGGCGTAGCGCTCGTCGTGGGAGAGCCAGTCACCGAATCGCTGTTGTTCGAGCGCATCGCCTCCGGTCACGATGTTGATCAAGAGGCGTCCGTTGGTCATCCGCTGAAAGGTCGTGGCCTGCTGGGCGGCGAGCGTGGGGTTGGTGATGCCGGGACGGAAGGCGACGAGAAAGCGCAGGCGCGTCGTGTGCTGGCTCAGAGCGGAGGTCACCAGCCAGGCGTCCTCGCACCACGTCCCGGTGGGGGTAAGCACGGCGTCGAAGCCGAGATTCTCGGCGGCGCGGCGATCAGGCCCAGATAGTCGATCGACGCGGGACGGTCGTGCCCGCCGAGCCCCGGGACGACGTTTCGACTGTCTCCTGCTGTCGGTAAGAACCAGTGCAGGGTGATTTCCATGCCCTCGACCTGCCCTTCTTGCTCGGACGGTGTCACCGCTCGCTGCGTGCACGTCGGCTTGTTTCGACGATCGGCGTGGCGACGTCTAATAGACCACTAATCCAATCGGGAATAGAGTATTGTGGCCCGGGAGCGGCCGCAATGCCGAGACCCGGGGTGGGCCGACTGCCGGGATCGAGCTCTCAGCGCGCAAACCCCGGTTCGATCTCGAATCAGGTCAACGAAAGAACCAGAAGAGGGAGGTTGATGCCGATGTCCATCTACGACGAGGTCAAAGCAGCCAACGACGAATACGCCGAGAGCTTCGGGGCCCGTGGCAACTTGGGCCTACCTCCCGCCCGGCACTTCGCCATTCTCACCTGCATGGACGCGCGGCTCGACCCCGCCAAGTACGCCGGCCTCAGCGAAGGTGATGCGCACGTCATTCGCAACGCCGGGGGTAGGGCAAGCGACGATGCCATTCGGTCCCTGGTCATCTCCTACAAGCTGCTGGGAACGAAAGAATGGTTCGTCATTCACCATTCGGATTGCGGAATGGAATTCTTCACCGACGAGGTCATCCGTAGCTTGTTGGCGAGCAGCCTCGAGACAGCCGAATTGGGCCCAGATGGCTTTCGCGACGTCGGCAGCGGTCCCGGCTCAGCTGAGGCGAACTACATCGATTGGCTGACGATCGCCGACAATGCCGAGAGCGTGGTCGACGACGTGACACGGATTCGGAACCACCCGTTGGTTCCTGGCTCCATCGTGATCTACGGGTTCATCTACGACGTGAAGACGGGAAGGCTCGCTGAAGTTCCAGAAGGTAGCAAGGCGGGATTGGCCGCGTGATCGTGTGTGTGCTCGCATGACAGAGGTCACTCACTACAGGGGACCGGCCAACAACGGATCACTCCGCGTTGAGGACTTGCTTTTCCTCGATGACCTCCGGGCGCTCGGCGTCCCCTGGATCGACAAACTGATCGACCCCTGCACCTCGACCGAAGACGTCGAGAGGGTCTGGACTCTGATCCGCTTGTGGGGTCCGGACCACGAGGATGCCGATGATGTGCTGCATCTGTCCGCTCAGATGCCACGGCTCGGGCACGAAGCCCTGAAGATCCTCAGCATGATCCGAATCTGCGATAACTACCGGTCGTGAACGCCCACATGTAGAGCCGCGTCAACCTACATTTGCGGCGTCCCCGAACGGCACCCTGGGCACCCCTCGGTCCGCAATGGCGCGCGCGTTATGGGACAGCTATCCAAGCGCAGATCACCGATTCGGTCGCTGTGTGGTGGCGGCTGCCGGCCGTCATTCCGCGTCCTGTCGTCCTGTGCTCAGCAATTGAACCGGCGCGACGGTTGGGCGGTATCTCGTCGAGAGCTTCGACACCCTGAGCCGGCGGTTCTGCTGCAGTCTCGTCCGAGGAACGGCCTGTCGGATCGCAGCGGTGTCTTCACGATGACGCCTGGGACACCCGTGAGTTGGCTGACCTAGGCTTCGGGTGTGTCGGAGTTGGAAGCATGGGAGACACTCCTGGGGTTGACGCGGCTGGGGGAACCGTGGGCAGTGCGGGTTGCTGCCACGTTGCGATTGGCCGATCTGCTCTCCAGCGAGAGTCGGCCTGTCGGGGATCTGGCAGCGTCGTCGGATGCTGATCCCGATGCGCTTGGGCGACTCTTGCGGTTCCTTGTCGTCCGAGGATTGTTCGCCGAGCCCGCTCCGGGACTGTTTGCCCTCAACGACGCAGCTCGTTTGCTCCTCGATGATCACCCCGGCCATATGCGGCGCTGGCTCGATCTGGAAGGCGCTGGCGGGGCCATGGACCGGGCCTACAGCGGGTTGCTCGACACCGTTCGCAGTGGGGCGGCCGCGTATCCCAAGCTGAATGGCCGCAGCTTTTGGCAAGACCTGGCGGGCGACGGGCGCTTGGCTGAGTCGTTTGCATCCCTGATGGAGGCGCACTCGTCAGAGCTGTCTGAGGATGTGGTGAATCGCTACGCCTGGGATGAGGCGACGGTGGTGGTCGATGTCGGAGGAGGTACTGGCGCTCTGCTTGCCAGGATCTTGCAGTCGTATCCCCTTGTCCGGGGAGTCTTGGTCGACCTGGTTGCCGACTCCCCTGACGCGGCCGCGCTCTTGGAGAGTGCTGGTGTCTCTGACCGTTGCCGGCCAATCGCTCGCGACTTTTTCGATTCGCTGCCGTCAGGCGGCGACGTGTACGTGCTGCGGAACGTCATCCACGATCGGCCCGACGAACAGGCGGCGACGATCCTGCGCCGGTGCGCCGAGGCCGCGGGGGAAACCGGGCGCGTGCTCGTCGTCGAGCGGGTCATGACCGAATGTGGCGACCAAAGAGAGCTCACCGGCATGGACCTGCGAATGCTGGCGTTGTTCGCCAGCAAAGAGCGTTCTCTCGAAGAGTTCAACGCTTTGGCGACTGGGGCCGGACTGACCCTCGAAAGCGCGAGCGAGACTCGATCGGCATACTGGCTCCTCGAGTATCACGTGGCAAAATCGAGAGCTGCATAGACCGTCGAATAAGTTAGGTGTTCGATCGGCTCCACGCTGCCGACACCCGTCAACGCAAGAGACGTCGCCGACCGCCCAACCCCGACAGAGGCGTCCCAGCTCCTCGAAGATGGCGCAGAACAGCCGCACAAAAGACCACCCTCATTGGACATGCCGTGTTCTCCGAACGACTGATCCGGAGAGCGACCAGTGTTCCATAACGCGCGTCCGTCAATCGGGCTGAGGACGTCTCCGTACGCCGGGAAGGTGACACCGTGCGGCACTTATGGGTCGGAGCGGCTCAGTCGCGCTCGATCACCGCGAGGTCACGTCCAGCGAACTGGTGGTGCCACCACTCCTCACGGAAGACAACACGGAAGCAGTCGATCACCCGTGCGCGGCGTTCGGGTGGGAGATCCGGCGGATCCCAGGGGCCACCTACGCGGACGCGGAGGTCATCCTCCGACAGAGTCGCGAGATGAGCCCGGACGCGTGCTGCCCGAGCCTCGCGAAGAGGCACCACCTCCTCCAATGCTGGTCCGGTGTCGGGCGGCGCGTCAGCTGGCAGGTCGGGCGGGACTCCCCACTCGTGAAACGGATCCGGCACACGCAGCACCATGTGTTGGAGCCAGGCGTCGCCCGCGAAGAGCAGGTGGCGCAGCGTCTCCACAAACGAGTACTCGCCGTCGACCCGTTCATGCAGCTTCTCCCTCGGGAGACGCCGCGCCCGGGCGAGAGTCGGCGCCCACATCTCGTCGACGAGGTCCATAGCCTCTCTGGTCCCCGCGAGGTCCCGTGGGCGCAGCCGAGCCCGCTCGGGGTACACCCGATCGAGCTCGCCACGGAGCTGCCCGTCGTTCAGTTCTGCTCTCCAGGCTGGCTCACTCAACGGTTCGTTCCTTCCAGTCCTCTCGGGGCGAGCACGCTGAACCCCAGCGTCGCGCGTCAGGCGGACGTTTCCGCGTCCCCAAACTCTGTCGAGGGCAGCCAACTCCCGCTAGCACCCATTGTCCACACGGGCCAGCATCGCCACCCATTCGGCTTCGGCTCGTAGCGCACGAGCACCGAACGGTGCCCCAGAACGCTCAGCGAGACACGCCGGCTCGGGGAGCACCAAACGCCGGGAGGATGGCATTGCATTTAGCCGCTGGTCCACTCCTGGCATCCGCCGTAGCTCCCCCGGCGAGCGGCATCCGCAGGGTCGCTGGATTGGTGCGGACGTCCTAGATTTGGATGGTGGCCGATCTGAAGCCTTCTCGGCTGGTGGCCGGCGAACGGGAGACCCTTCAATCTCTTATCCAATATCAACGCGACTCTTTCGTCCGGAAAGTCGCCGGGGTCAACGAAGTCGACGCGAGAAGGAGCGTCGTAGGAAGTGGCACAACTCTCCTATGGCTTCTGAAGCACATGGCGCGGGCAGAATCCCTTTGGATACTTCATCGCTTTGCTGGACAGAAGCTGGATCTCCTTCCCGACTCAGTTGACCCAGGTGACACGGTCGAATCGGCAATTGTCACATACAAGGAAGTCTGGAGAGAGGTCGATGCTGTGATTGAGACCACTCCGAGCCTCGATCAGCCGTGTCGCTACGTTGGCGACGAAGCGCCAGTTAACCTTCGCTGGGTCCTGATGCACCTTCTCGAAGAGACTGCCCGGCACGCAGGTCACGCTGACATTTTGCGCGAGCTAATTGATGGAGCGACTGGTCGGTAATTCGAGGTCAAGCTGTCCCACTTCGCCGGCTTGGGGTGCCACCATGCGGCAGATATCTCGCTAGCCGGGCAATTCGGCTCGTCCGCCTCTCTGGCCGTCGTACTGTGACGAGATGAGCAACGGGCCACTCATTCGCAAGATCGATTGCCCTGCACTTCACGTGACTGACCTGGATGCAGCTCTTGGGTTCTACAACTCGCTTGGTCACGAAGTTGTGTGGAGGACCCCCACGGCCGCCGGCCTTCGACTTCCTGACACAAATGCGGAGCTTGTTCTCCAAACTGAGCGTCCCGGACCGGAAATCGACCTTACCGTTGAGGAGGTAGGGCCGGCGATAGAGCGATTCGTAGCTGCGGGCGGCAGGGTCATTGTGGAGCCGTTTGACATCCCGATCGGACGGTGCGCCGTGGTTGTGGATCCTTGGGAAAATCAGCTCGTCCTTCTCGACAACAGCAAGGGTCATCTCGTCACTGATCAGTTCGGGAATGTCATCGGTCTGGACTCGTAGTACGCCCAAACGCCGGGAGCGGGCGCCTTCGGTAGGTCTCCAGATAGTCTCCGACGGATGCTTGTCCGCTACGAATGGCGCGGGTCCTTTGAGAATGCCGAGGTCAACGCGCTGCACGCCGAAGCATTCGAAACTCAGGTGTACTCCGACGAGGAGTGGGACTGGAATGGTCTTCTCGCAAAACACAGCTTGGGTTGGGTGGTAGCACGGGATAGCACGCGCCTGGTCGGACTGGTCAACGTGGTATGGGATGGCCGCATGCATGCATGGATTCAAGACACGATGGTTGCTAAGGCGGATCGCAATCGAGGCATCGGTACTCAGATGATCGAGATTGTGCGGACCGAATGCCAGGCAGCAGGCTGTGAGTGGCTACACGCTGACTTCGACGAGGAGCTTGGGAAGTTCTATTTCCGATCCTGTGGTTTTACTCCAGCCATTGCTGGGCTCATTCAACTCAGCTGAACGAAAGGCAGGTGCCCCCATCAGCCGGCTTGGGCGACCCCGAAGTCGCCGATTGACGCGCCCGGTTTGGCGCGCCCGAACAGTGATGGGACGGGGGCTAAAGGCAGTTATGCATCCATGCTGCCCCGCTACGGCGTTCCCGTGACGCCACGAACGGCACCCGTCGCGCACCACCGACGCGATCGTGATTCCGAGAGCGCCCTCAATCAGTTCCCGAGCGACCAGGAGCTGTTGCCTCTGCTCAACCGGACGCGGTCCACATCCGGTTGTGCGGCGTGGAGCCGGCTGGCGATGCTCAGCTCTGGGGCTTGGAGCCTCTCGGCGACTCAAGAACTCCTCGACCCCCGAGCGCCGCGATCGACGGTCCCGGTGGTCCCGCTTGGTGGCCGCTCGGCGGACGTTGGGCGAGCGCCAGGGATCACAACAAGTTCCTCGGTACCCGCGGGCGATCTCCTCCGAGCTGGCGGGCCGTGGAGGCTGTCCCCGGCGCTTGTTCAGCACAAACCGGCAGTCGGGCGCGTGCAGGCAGGGCGCGTCCAGGTGCTCGGCCCTCTGGGGACATACCCGCCACTCGGCCGGCATCAGTTCCTCCCTTTGGGTCGGCGGCTCAAAAACTCCTCGATCCCCGAGCGGGGCGCGTTCTGGGATCGGTGCGCAGGCGAGCGCCATGGGTCGCAGGTCTCGCACGGCCGACCTCGGTCGATCTCGTCCTGGGTGGCAGGCCGGGCCTGGGTGTCATCGTCGAAGTGGAAGCACCCCCGCTCGTATGGAGGATCGGCTGCACCGGGTCAACCTTCTTGCGCACCCAGTAACGGATCGGCTCAGCAGTCATCGTCCCACCGCGTGCGACTGACCGTACACTCGCCGGCGAGCTGCGACCAGGGCGCCGTACCCGAACGCTGGGTCGGCGGGCACTGCCTGCTAGGGCTACCACGCTCACGGAAATAGGCTCGGAGCGTGGGAAAACACTTGGCCATCGGGATCTACGTCGTCGCTCTTGTGGCCACTGTGGTCGGAGTCGACATCCTGATTTTTAGGCACTTCTCGGTCCCGTGATCTTTCATCGGCCGGACGCTAAACATCCCGTACGTAGGGGCAGGCGCACTACCAGACCTAGTCCGCTTGCAGATCAGGCAGGGAAGGCTTTCGTTCCTCCGTACCAGGAGGTGGGATCACGCTTGACCGCCTCCCACCGTCGCTTTCCGGATGCGGCCAACAGCGCTTGCAGTGACGCGTCTCTGCTGGCGCGCTGCCACAGGGCTTGTCGGCTCTGGCCGAGGGACTCAGCGATCTGCTCCCACGACAGCCCAGCCGAGCGCGCAAACGAGATTGCTTCCTTCTGGGCCGCATCAAAGTAGCGACTAAATGCGGCCGCCACTTGAAGGACTTCCAGCGGGTCGGGGTCTGCACTCGTCCTAATGCGCTCCCATGCTTCCCAGAACGACTCCGAGGGTCTCACCGTCACAACACTGAACGAATTGCAACCGTGTGTCAACACTCGTTTACAACAGTGAGATACTCATTCGGTCAACTCTCCCTCCGACCTGTCCCAGCCGCCGGTAGGTGGGTCGTTCTTGGCGGCTCCTGGTGTCGGCGTCATGAACGAAGACAAAGCGTTTTTGATAGCGGTCGTGTCACGTGGGGAGGACGTACCACCAGGCAGCAGCATCCGTCTACGAGCAAGACGCTTGCAGAGTGGCTCGCCGAGTTTGAGCAAGAGCAACCGTGACCGATGCTCCATGTGCCCCGATCGCCGCATCAGGAAGGTGAACTCACTTCGGCATCGCGGGTGCAGACCCCGGAGACCCCTTTGGCGGATCGTGTCAGGCGCGGGCGTGGGACGTGTCCACGATCAGAACGCTCGCAGAACAACTATGTGCCACTTTGTTTGGAACGCTGCCCAACACGAAGCGGCGCATGCCGGACATCCCCCGGTTACCGACCACGACCAAGTCTGCGGAGACGGCGCTGGCGACTCGCAGAAGTTCCTCACCCGTATGCCCACCAACGCAGTGCGCCTCTGCCTGTACCCCCGCACGATCAGCACGGGCGATCGCCTGGTCGCAGATGCGCTGGCCGTCGGTATGAATAGCCTCGTTCACTTCCACGATGTCAACCGGCGGCGCGCCAAGCTCGGCCCCGGTCGCAGTCGCGACCCTGTGTGCGTGCACAACATGCAAGCGAGCTCCGGTAAGACGCGCGAGCTCGATTGCCGCGTCGACTGCGACATTCGCGCCCGCCGACCCATCAGTCCCGACCACAATCCGCTGGTACATCGTCACCCCTCCTCCCGCCGTCTCACCGCGAGACGGCCTCTGCGGGCGCAGGATTCTCGCTACAGAGATCACTCCTCGTTATCAACGTGCATCGCCGCACGCTTACGAGCCGCCCCCAAGGCTGTCGACTAACAGACGGACGGAGCGACATATGTTCCAGACATAGACACCGTAATCCTCAATTCCAAAAAAGAGAACGAAACCGACACGTTTTCGGAGTTGGCGTTCGACGAGCGTCCTCCCGAACGGCCACAGATCCTCACCAGGTCCATTTGAGAGGGCCTGTAGGGTTTGTCTCATGGCTCACGAAACAAGCACGGGCTCGTCCCCCATTGTAAAAGGTTTGATGAACAACCTCCGCGAGATCCTCCCCGAGGAGCAGCTGCAAACGCTTGAGGGATACTCACAACGGGTGGAGGCATCGACGCCAGAGGGAGACTTCCACAGGGCGAGACTCTGTCTGCATTGGGCGATCAAAGTGGCAGAGAGCCCGGAGCATTCGCATCTTTCCGGCATTGCGATCCGTCTCAAGGAAACTCACAATGCGTGGAAAGACGTGTGGCTCGGAGCGGAATTTGGCTCCGAGGTGGAGATCGGCAAGGGCAATCCTTCGCAGGAGATCAAAGGCGATCAAAAGATTGGACCGGGCGAGGACATCGAACTGCTATGGGTTGAGGAAGCCACGGACGTTGCGAAAAGCGCGGCCGAGAAGTCTGGGTGGGAGAACGTACCGTGGGAAGAACTCCTGGAAGAAATCCTCGAGACTGGTTAGGGGGCTGCCCCAGCTCGCTGCCTGGCAGGTGTGGGACCCCTTGGCATGTCTCTTCGGTGACACTGCTGAGAGCGGGCGAGACAAGTTACGAGATCAACCTTCGGAAACGGGCTTGTCGAACAACAGGATCTCCTCCTCGTCGGGAGGTTGAAAAATCGTGGCCCACCTCTCAAAGTGAGCCCGTGTCATAGGCGAGGCTGTCCACTCGCCCGAAGCATTGCGACGTTCGGCTCGCTCGATTAACTCCTCCAAGGGTGCGTTGAGGTAATGCAGTTCGACTCCCACCCCCAAAGCTCGCGCCCCGAGTCGTTTCTCATCCCGTTCAACTCGCGCCCAATGGCCCCACTCCAAAATCACGCTCTGGCCCTGGGCGAGAAGATCCTGGGAAAGAACCCATAGTTGACGTTCGAGACGCACTCGGAATGCTTCATCCACACATCGGCGCCCAGTTGAGTCGCCCACCGGTCCTTATCCAACCTGATGGCGGGGATTTTGGGTGCAAGCTGACGAGCGAGTGTCGACTTGCCCGAGGCTGGAAGCCCACAGATCAGCACGAGACGCGACGACGACTTCGACATGCACGATTTCTAACATGAGTCAAACATTTGACTGCCCCAGTCCGGGTAGGGGTACACGTTACGAACGTTCACACATCAGGAATCGGCCACAATTGAGGCCATGTCATCTCAGTTTCCGACGAACCAAGCAGATCACACTCGGCACACGCGGGAGGCCTATGACCGTCTGGCTCCTGTCTGGTCAAAGGCCAGCGACGATGGTCCGTTCAACGGTTGGCTGGAGCGACCAGCACTTCGCAGTCTGATCCCTTCCCCCCTCTCGGGACTCACGATTCTCGATGCGGGGTGCGGCTCGGGGGCCCAAGCGCTGTGGCTACTGGACAACGGGGCAGAGGTGATCGGCGTCGATCTGAGCCCGGCCATGGTCGAAGAGGCCCGGCGTCGCTGTTCGGACAGGGGCCGCTTCTTCGTCGCAGACCTCGCTGAGCCGCTACCGCTTGGAACTGACTCCGTCGATGGGATCACCTGCTCTCTCGTGCTGCATTACCTAGAGGACTGGACGGTGCCCCTCAGGTCCTTCGCTGACGCCCTCCGGCCTGACGGCTGGGCCGTGATTTCCCTGGAGCATCCCTTTGGACCACCACTGCCGTCACAAAAGGGTGGCTACTTCGACACCGAACTGGTGAGCGATACTTGGACCAAGGCCGACGTGGTGGTGAACCAGTGGTTCTGGAGGAGACCCTTGTCTGCAGTCATGGAAGCTCTGGCCGACCATGGGTTCGTGATCGAGCGGATCGTCGAGGCTCAGCCCTCAGCAGAAGCACTAACTCGGTTTCCCGACGACCTCATTCAGGTCATGGGCGTTCCGTGGTTCATCGTCTATCGATTGCGGCATCGCAACACCGTCGATCCAGCGAACGACAGGCCCTGAATGTCCACGAGGCGTGTCCCATACCGCCGGGACTGAGACCACACGTCTTCATTCGAAGTCCTAGGCTGGCGAAATGGGCTCTTGCCGGCCTCTGCGCGCAGACCATTCTCTTCGGCGTCGAACCTAGTGGAACCGGTTGGGTCGGCTGGGTAGTCCTGACCGTCATTGTTTTGTTTATCGCTGTCACCGTCCTCGGGGACATTCGGGGAAGGCTCAGGTCAGGACTCATCAATTGGCGGTCCCGCCATGTGGTTGGTCTTTGGTTCTCCAACACCTGACGACGATCTACAACCTCCAAATGACTATTCGACCGTGGACAATCCGAACCGACCAGGGATTCTGACGGCGGCTAGGGGTCAGAGTTCCCAGATTGACTGCGGTGCCCTCGACCGCCGGGGCGGTGAAGCAATCCGACACCGTACGGAAACTCAACTCGCACCGTCCGTGCTACTCGGGAACCATGACGAGTGAGAGGTGAGGGTGGCTTGTTGTCGTCTGATGATCTCTCTCTTCAGTACCGTGGCGGAGGAGTGACAGGCTTTAGGAGGGGAGCAATGGATGACGTTGGATAACGAGGAGCACAGTACCGCGGGGCGGGAGGTTGCCAGGTTCATCCCGGTGCCGACTTCTGTAAGCGAGCAAGCCCAGCAGTTCCTCGGAATCGACATGTTCGGTGGCGACTCAGGACGAACCGTCCCGACGGATGCCGCCGGATGGCGAGCCCTCATCAGAGAGACTGACGAGTTGCTCGTCGCCGTCATGAGTGCTCAGGTCGAACACCTCCGCTCGTCCGTTCAAAGCAGATCAGTCGGTGGAGTAAGGGTATTCGTGGTCACCCCGGAGGGCGTGGAGGAGGGTGAGACTGAGCCGATCTACTTGGACATCCACGGCGGTTCGTTGCTGGTGGGGGAGGGGAAGGCGTGCGAACTGATGGCACGAAGGGCGGCGGCCCAGGTGCAGATGCAGACGTGGTCCGTCGACTATCGGATGCCCCCCGATCACCCCTATCCAGCCGCGCTCGATGACGTCCTCGCCGTCTACCGCGGTCTGCTCGATGTTCGGGCACCCGGACAGATCGTGGTCGGCGGGGGTTCGGCAGGCGGCAACTTGGCCGCCGCTCTGATGTTGCGTGCGCGCGATGAGGGGCTGCCCCTGCCGGCGGCACTCATCTTGCTCACGCCGGAGGTCGACCTGACCGAGTCCGGCGACTCATTCCGAACAAATCTCGGCATTGACAACGTGTTGACCGAGAGTCTGGCGGACTCCATCGCCCTGTATGCCGGTAACAACGATCTGCGACACCCTTATCTGTCGCCGCTGTTCGGGAACCTCACCGCCCCCTTCCCGCCGACGTTCCTGCAAGCTGGAACCCGAGACCTGTTTTTGTCCAATACCGTTCGGATGCACCGGAAGCTTCGTGCAGGCGGGGTCGAGGCCCAACTGCACGTATTCGAGGCCATGCCCCACGGCGGGTTCTTCGGTGCCCCCGAGGACGACGATCTCACTGACGAAATCCGTCGATTCCTCGCTGCCCACGTCGAGACCTGACGGCCAGCTCGCGGAAGTGGCCCGCGACGTTCGCGGTGCCGTTATCCCTGCGTGCGGTCACAACATCGCGCTGGAGAACCCGACCGCCTTGGCCCAGGCCCGCCTCGACTTCTTCGCAGGCGGCTAAGCCCCGAGTTCAGCCATGTGACCGCAAACAGTGAGGACGATCCAAACGCGGCAGCCGAGGAAGATCATGAGCGGACCCGCCGTCGAAGCTCTCGGGAGCGACCCCCATCCGCTTTCCGGCGTCCCACACTCGAGCTCTGACCCCTGACCTGAACGGCTACCGGATCCAGCATAAATGCAACCGTTACCGACCGCCGGGTCTATGACCGTAACGTCCGTGCCGTTCGGTCGCAGTAAGAACGGGGCATCTTTGTAACATCGGAGGGTTTCAGGTCATCTACTGCGAAGCGCTGGAGATCATGTGCCCCCGCACGTTGCCGGTTAGGTCGCGACGTGCCGGACAGAACGTCGTCAACGTTGGTCGACGGGCACTAGGTGAGCCAGCCGGACTCCAGAAGGAACGGCTGCGTCTCGACCACCCGGCCGGTCAGTACGGCTGGGTCACCGGTACAAAGGAGGAACGCCGTCTCCGTGATGTAGCTGATGTCCTCGGTATCCTCCTTGGCCAAGTCGAGGGTCCCAGCGCCGGGCGTGGCCACCGGTTTCGTCGTGGCTGCCGCATTCACTGCGATGCCGTCGTCGTACAGCTCGGCAGCGAAGCTCTGGGCGAGTCGGCCCAGCGCAGCCTTGCAGGTGCCGTACACGCCGAAGCCCGCGGCACGGTCGAATTCAGAGAAAGGCGGCCCCTCGATGCGCTCGCCGGCCAGAGAGACGAGCATGAGCACCCACCCCTGCTTTCGCTCGCGCATGGCCGGGATCGCCAGCTGCGTGAGATGGAGTGGCGCCACAATCTGCGTCTCGATCATGAGTCGTGCCCGCTTTTCTGGGAACGTATCGAGGCGTCGGAGAAAGGTCACCGCTGCGTTGTTGACGAGGATGTCCGGCGCGCCTACCTGTTCCGTTACTTCAGCCCAGAGCCGCTCGCGGTCTTCGGCATTGGATAGGTCAGCCTGGATCGCGACCGCATTGCCGCCGGAGGCGAGAATCCCCTCGCGCGACTCGCGCAGCGACCCCGCGTACTTTGGATTTGGGTCGAGCGTGCGCGCGGTGATGGCCACCAAGGCACCCTCCGCCGCCAGCCGTTCAGCGATGGCCTTTCCGAGCCCTCGGCTGGCGCCGGTGACGAGGGCAACCTTGCCTTCGAGGGTCCCTGTCATGGGCCGCAATACTAGGCATGTGCCCGCTTTCGAGCCCCGATTGGCCGACCTCGCGGCGCGACTGGCCGTGCTTGAAGTGACGGGTCTCCGCCAGTTGGCTGGCGGCTCGTCCAGTTTGACCTACACGGGCGAGACAGCGGGCGGACGACGCGTGGTCGTGAAGGTGGCGCCGGCCGGGGTCCCACCGGTGCTGAACCGAGACGTGCTGCGGCAGGCACGACTTCTCCGCGCCCTGGTGGGGACAGAGGTCCCGGTGCCGCCGGTGCTCTGGGAGGACGCAGGGGAGCCACCCGAGGTGCCGCCGCTCTTCGTGATGTCGTTTATCGAGGGCACGTCGCTCGAGCCGCTGTTCGATCTCAATGGTGACGACGACGCGGCCACGGTTGCCGACCGGATCCGGAACGCCGCCCGGGTGATGGCGGCCTTGCATGCCGTCGATCAGAGCGCAATCGGACTGCTCGGCGAGCCCCTCGTCGGCCTGCCCGAGGAGTGCGACCGCTGGAGCCGCCTTCTCGAGACGGTTGATCCAACGCTGGCTCCCGGCTGGGAGCACGTGGCGGCTGGACTCCGTGATGCGGGACCGCCGCCGATGCCCGGCACCGTCGTCCACGGCGACTTCCGTCTTGGCAACATGCTTGCCGCCGGTGCCGCCATACGGGCAATCATCGACTGGGAGATCTGGACAATCGGCGACCCACGTGTCGACCTCGGATGGTTCCTCGTGAACGCAGACCCGGACACGTACCGGAGGCCCACCCGCTACGCCGGCGCCCTCCCGCCCCCCGCCGAGCTGGCAGCCTTGTACGGTGACGTTCCGGACCTCGCCTGGTTCCAGGCGCTCGCATGCTTCAAATCCACGGCAACCTGGTCCCTCATCATGAAGCACAACCGGCGCCAAGCCCATCCGAACGCCGAGGTCGAGGCCATGGGGTCGCTCCTGCCTCACCTGCTCGACCGGGCCCGGGTGCTTCTCGGGCTCTGACGGGGTCGCTCGCTGTCCGACCCGTTAGGACCGCGGGAGCCCCTCGAGTGTCGCATCGGGTCGTTGAGGTCGTGCGATTCCTTGCTGACGAGATCGAGTGGCTCGCATTCCTCTCGCACGAACTCCTCGACCCATTGCAACTGGGTGGCGTATTCGCTCTCGGTGGAAAAGTCCCGAGCCATGCGGATTACTGTACTGATCGGTATACGAGCGCGATCCTCTGAGGATCGGGTCGGTTCGAAAGGGGCGAGCTCGTGGAACCTGGTCACCTGTGTGGGCGCTCGTTGGGCGGGGCCACGATGCTCGAACGCGGATGACCGCACTCATTCGGGAAGACCCGGGCGACGGCGTCGTCCTCCTCCGGTTCAACCGTCCAGAGCGTCTCAACGCCCTCAATGAAGTGCTCGTCGACGAATTTCTCCGGGCGTGCGCCGACATCACCGCCGAGCACGACGCCCGCGTCGTGCTCCTGACCGGTGCCGGACGGGGCTTCTGCTCCGGCATCGACGTGCGCGATTTCGGCCCGAGCATGCTCGAACCCACCGACCCCGCCATCGGCCGTCTGCGCTTCCAGGAGATGATGGCGTCGCTGCCATTGGCGATCCGGAACCTGCCGCAGCCCGTGATCGCCGCTGTGAATGGTCCCGCGGTCGGTGGCGGTCTGGCCCTGTGCCTGGCATCCGACGTGAGGATTTGCGCGGCGTCGGCGTCGTTCGCGAACGGTGCCATTCACCTGGGTCTCTCTGGAGCGGAGATGGGCATGAGTTATTACCTCCCTCGTGTCGTTGGGTTGACCGTCGCCGCCGACTGGATGTTGACCGGCCGCACTGTCTGGGCCGACGAGGCTCTGCAACGAGGAGTCGTGAGTGAGCTGGTCGATGACGGGAGGTTGCTCGATCGGGGGCTCGAGATAGCGTCTTCTATCGCAGCCCACGCGCCGCTCGCTGCGCAGATGACGAAACGGGCTCTGCAGGCCAATGCCGACGCACCCGATCTCGTCGCCGCCATGGAGCTGGAGAATCGCAACCAGGTGATCACGCATGCGACCGAGGAGGCCGCAGCTGCTCGCCGCAGCTGGGCATCCAAGGACTGAGGGGTCCGAACCTCCCGGGAGGGGACTGGGTCAACTCGAAGTACGGAAACCACCACTCTGCCGAGGTGACGGTCGCCGGTTCGCCGCCTTCAGCCAGAGTCCTTCGGTTTGGCTGGGAGGCGGTGCCACGTTTCGAATCGATACGTGATGCCTCCTTCCTGTCGGTCCTCACCGTGCGCCGCGAGCTGAAAGTCAGCTTGGTACGGCGGGAAGAACTTGGTGCAGTCGAAGTCACCGACGACCTGAGTCAGCAGCAGCTCGCCAGCCCCGCCGATGGTCTCCGCGTAGACCGTGGCGCCACCAATGACCCATATGTCCTCGTCCGGATGGTCGCTGACCAATTCGTCGAGGCTGCCGATCGGTCGAAACCCGGTGCGCAAGGGTTCCGAGTGAGTCGTCAGAATGAAGTTTTCTCTCCCATGCAACGGCGCGGCGAACTCGTTGTAGGTGGTCCAACCCATCACGATGACGCCCGTAGTTGTCTTGTCGTGGAAGTAGGCGGTGTCTCCAGGAAGCCTCCACGGGATGCCGGAGTCGGTCGCGATGCCTCTTCGGGAGTCGATGGCTGCGATCAGACGAATCATGTCATGTCACGACCAGGCCGCGGTGTTCGACCGGTGATCCGAACCCACGGATCATCGACCGGACGACGTCACCTGAGGGCCCTGGGCCACGAGCGCCCACATGCTGACCGCGGCCTGAGATGCAAGGATTGGATCAGTGTGCTCTTGTGGGACGACGAGAGAGAGGCAATGCTCATGAGCAACGAGGATAATGACATCAAGACTGCGGCTTCGAATCTCACGGACGCTATGAGCGGGCTCTTGCGTGCGATGGACGCGCTCGCCGACGAGAGCGCTGCTGCCAAAGACATCCCCGACGACCTGCCACAGCAGCTCGAGCGATTGGCCGCGCGGCTCAACGTCGCCCGCGGATTTGGCGGCTGATCGACTCACGCCCAGGGGCGCGGCCGATTGCCCACGCCTGTTACGAATCTTCGCTGGTCAACGTCCCGGTCGTGCGGGGTGATGGCGTGGGGTCCGACCGTAGGTGTCGTCGACGACGAACGCGAGCCGTCCATGGTTCGCGATGTTGTGGCACTTGCGCCGCCGGCTGAAGGGCGACGCCCGCTGATGTCGGAAGCGATCTCCGACCGCCGGCTCGGCGCTTACCGATCAGACGCGCTGGGTATTGACGAAGTGATCCACGTTGACGAAGGACGATCTGACGTTCGGATACGGGGAACCACATGCCACAGCAAACATGGAACAAGAAGCGAGAGCGTCAGTATGAGCACATCAAGGGGAGCCTAGAGAAACGCGGGGAGCCCGAGGGCTTGGCTGAGGAGATCGCCGCGAGAACCGTGAACAAAGAGCGCGCCAGGGCAGGGGAATCCAAGGAGTCCAGCTCCACCTCGACCCGCGATGTCTCGCCGGCTCGCCGAGGGGGTTTGCGATCTCACCGTGGCGCCGGCGGGCGAACCAAAGACCAGCTCTACGCGGAGGCGAGGCGCAAGGGCATCAAGGGTCGTTCCAAGATGACGAAGGCGGACCTCGAGCGAGCCGTAAGCCGCTAGCCGTTAGTAACCTCTCCTCTGTGACAGACGTCGAGGTGTTCGTCGATCCGGGCTGTCCCTGGGCCTGGGTCACATCACGTTGGGTGAGCGAGGTCGCTCCAGCTCGGGACCTTACGGTCTTCTGGCGTTCCTACTGCTTGGAGATCCGGGACGACTACGACGTGGCACCAACCGTCCCGGAGGAGTTTCGGCAACAGGCTCTGGAGGGTCATGCGTTCTCCCACCGGATGTTGCGGGTCTTCGAAGCAGCACGGGCCGAGGTCGGTGAGGATGCCGTGGACCGGCTCTATTCCGAATGGGGGCGGCGGTATTTCGCCCTGAAGCACGTGAGGGCCCACCAGCTGCTTGCCGAAGGCGTCGCGGCCGCAGGACTCGAGGCCCGATTGCTCGAGGCCGCCGACGACGAGAGTTGGGACGTGCCGATCCGCGGGTCCATGGAAGTCGCCTATGCCTTCGGCGGACCGAAGACACAGACGCCCGCGATCGTCGTGCGATCCGATCCACCACATGGGTTCAAAGGACCCGTGATGGCGCCGGTCCCGACTGGACCCTCCGCACTCCAGCTGTGGGACGCCGTTCAGGTGCTCTCTGAGCACGCAGGGCTTCTTTGAAATTACGCGACCACGCGCTGCAGCTTCACCACACAATCACATGCCTCACTGACTGCGTGCGCCGGCGTGACGGGCAGCATCGAAACTGCATGATGGGTGGACACACAATCCCTCTGATCGGTACACTCACCCACCGGAACCCGCCGCCGAAATGATCCGGCACAGGTTTCAGACCACGGGTTTTGTGTCAGCGGCGAGCGAGTCGACCCGAGGATCAACGAGACGCCCGAGGCTCCGACTATGACCGACTCCTCCGTTTCGCCGGATCCCACACCCACCCCCGATCCGACTGCTGCCATCAGATCCCGGCGTTACCTCGTCCTCCTTGTACTCGGAGCCGTTATCGGTGTTCCTGTGGCCACGGTGGCGTACTTCTTCTTGTACGCGGTGTCGAAACTTCAGACGGAGATCTTCACTGACCTCCCGCAGAACCTCGGGTTCCACGGCGAGCCGCTCTGGTGGCCGCTGCCATGGGTGACCCTCAGTGGGGTACTGGTCGCTCTGGCCATTCGCTACTTGCCGGGAACGGGCGGCCATGAGCCCTCTGAGGGTTTCAAGTCCGGCGGGCCGGTACAGCCCGTCGAGTTGTTCGGCATCGTCGCGGCCTCGTTCGCCACGCTGAGTCTCGGCATTGTGTTGGGTCCGGAGGCACCGCTGATCGCCATCGGAAGCGGTCTCGGTGTTCTGGCGATCCACCTGGTCAAGCGGGACGCGCCACCCATGGCCGCGGTCGTGATCGGTGCCGCGGGGAGTTTCGCCGCCATCGCTACGCTCCTGGGCTCGCCCCTCGTCGGCGCCTTCCTGCTCATGGAGATGGTGGGGCTGGGCGGCCCAATGATGGAGATCGTGCTGGTCCCGGGCCTCCTGGCGGCCGGCGTGGGCGCCCTGATTTTCGTCGGGCTCGACAGCCTGACCGGATTCGGCACCTTCTCGTTGACGGTGTCCTCCATTCCCCACGTGGGATCCCCAACCGGATCCGAGTTCCTCTGGGCGATCGTCATCGGCCTCGCCGCGGCCGTTGCGGCGACCGGCATCTTCAAGGCGGCAGCGATGCTCCGCCCGCTGGTGGAGCGCAGCAGGATCCTCTTGACCCCGGTCGTTGGCTTGGCGGTTGGCGGCCTCGCGATCGCCTTCGCCGAGGGGACCGGTCGAAGTTCCTCAGAGGTGCTGTTCTCCGGTCAAAGTGCGCTGCCGTCTCTCGTCCAACAGGCGGCAGGATGGTCCGTAGGAGCCCTGTTGCTGTTGCTCGTCTGCAAGGGTCTGGCCTATTCGATCTCGCTGAGCGCCTTCCGAGGCGGCCCCATCTTTCCGAGCATGTTCATCGGCGCGGCCGGCGGCATCGCCCTGTCCCACGTGGGCGGTCTCCCGATGATTGCCGGTGCATCCATGGGCGTCGGGGCGATGGTGGCGGGGGCGCTGAAGATGCCCATGACCGCCGTACTGCTCCCGAGCCTCCTCTTCTTGTCCGACGCCGTGACCCTCATGCCGGTCGTCATCGTGGCCGTCGTCGTGTCGTACGTCGCCGCGGTGTGGATCAAGCCGAACCCGGCGCCTGTCGATGCCACGGCACCTGCGCCGGCTCCGGCAACCAGTGGCTGAAATCCTCGAGTAAGAAGCCGCCAGGCGCGGACCCACCGGAGTCGTTCAAGCCGACGTTGGGCCTGCGCCGACGGAATGACACGACGATCGACGGTGAGATTCAGCGATTGCGCACCTGTAGGCGCTGACGTACTCGTCGACCATGCGATCGCTGCTGAATCGTTGGACCGCCAAAGCTCGAACAGTCGACCTGTCGAAGCGACCGATTCCCTGGACCGCCTTGACCGCCGACTCGACGTCTGTCACGACAGAACCAGTCGACCCCTCGACGATTATTTCTGACATGGAACCTCGGTCGAAAGCAATCACCGGAGTGCCACAGGCCGTCGCCTCCACAACCGAGAGACCGAATGGCTCATCAAAGTCAATCAAATGGAGGAGAGCCATGGCACCGCCGAGGAACGATGAGCGATCCTCGGCTTGGATTGGTCCGACGAACTGCACTCGCTCCCCGTCAAGTCGTGGTACGACCTCTCCCTCGAAATACTCCTCGTCGTGAATGATCCCGGCTATCCGAAGCGGGATCCCTGTCTCCTTTGCCACTTCGATCGCCGCAACGACTCCCTTGTCAGGGTGAATGCGTCCGAAGAACGCCAAATAGGACCCGGGTGCCGGATTCAATGTGAACGCTCCGATGTCGATTCCGTGGTGAATAGTGGCCACATAGTCGAGCGTGGGATTTCTGTCGGCGTCGCTGATGGCAACGAAGAATGTGCTGGGGTTGTACTTGACGTAGACCGGCAGGATGTCCGGAGAAGAGAACCCATGGATTGTGGTGATCACCGGAGTCGAGGTCAAACCCGAGTAGGTAAGGGGCAGGAAGTCGAAGCTGTTGTGGATCACGTCGAACTCCGATGCCCGCTCGAATACCTCCGAGATGTGCAGGCACTCGGCCACCTTCGGATTGATTCCTGCGTCCTCCGACCAGCCTCGAGGGATCACGCTGCAGAGCCGAGCAGCGGTCTCCGAATCGCCCGCCGCGAAGAGCGTCACATCGTGGCCTCGTGCAACGAGCCCTTCGGTCAAGAGAGAGGTAAAGAGTTCCCAGGGTCCGTAGTGCCGCGGCGGGACCCGCCACGAGATCGGCGCGAGCACCGCAATGCGCACGGGCCCTTCAGCGCCCCAGTCCCAGGCGGTCAGCCTTCTTGGCCCGCTCTTCTCGTTTCTCCTTCTTTGCCCCCCGCTTCTCCTTGAGGGACTTTCCAGGCTTCTTTCCCGAGGGTTTCTGAGGCGATCTGTCAGGCATCGCATGCTCCAAGCATTGGTGGCGGGTCGTAAGTCAATCGGGGGTGGCGCGTAGAGCGGTAAGGAGCTCGTCGAGCGGTACGGTCGCCACGCCGATCGCAGAGTCGCCGACTCCGTAGGGGAGGACCAGGGCGCCGGCATGGAGGAGAGCACCACAGGAGTAGACGACATTGGGTACGTAGCCGTCCTGCTCCTCTCGAGATGGGCTGAGGAGAGGCTCATGCAGCCGCCCAATGATCCGGGTGGGGTCATGGAGGTCGAGCAGAATGGCTCCGATGTTGTAGGTGCGCATCGGGCCGACGCCATGGGTGAGGACCAGCCAGCCGACCTCGGTCTCGATTGGCGATCCGCAGTTGCCCAGCTGCACGACCTCCCATGATCTGGTGGGCTCCTGGCACGTCAATGCTTCTTCCCAGCGGCGTAGATTGCCCGAAAAAGTGATCGTGTTCGTTTCGCGATCAGATCGGGAGAGCGCGGCGAACCGACCGCCGATCCGGCGAGGGAAGAGGGCGAGACCCTTGTTCGCCGCTGCCGGGCCGACCAGGGGCGAGGAGGTGAAGTGCACGAAGTCCTTGGTTTCGAGCAACTGTTGGCCGATGTCCGTGCCGTTGTAGGCCGTGTAGGAGGCGTAATAGGTGACGGTGCCGTCCTCGTCGGAGAATCGCACGAAGCGGGCGTCTTCCATGCCTTTTGATTCAGCATTCATCGACGGCAGCAGCACCCGCTCGCTCAGCTGGGTGTCGCCCTCGAAGATGACACCGTAGCTCCGCTCGGCGATCCTGCGGATCTGGCCGATCGTCCGCCTCGCTTGCTTTCGAGTGGCAACGTGGTTCGCAAGTTGGCTGAGCCGGACCTCCATCTCTGCTGAGGTGAACCGCGGTCCGAGTCGACCGAGGACGTAGTCCACGTCATCCACGCTGGCGCGGAGCGCGACGGAGCTCTCCTCTGAAGACCTCAGTCTCCAGCGTCGGCTCGTCCGGCCGTCCTTTGGTGGCAAAGGTCGGAGCGAGGTCGAATGCGACGTGACCCGAACCGGTGACTGTGCCCGTCCGGAATCCAATGGAGGAGATGTGCCCCTCGCCGATGGCGCGGACACTCATCACGAAACGGATATCGCCGGAGTCGACCCCGGTCTGATCGGGGTGTAGCACCATGCTCGGATTACAGAGAGCGGCGCCCTCAATGGCGAACTCGCTCGTGAAGGTGGCACCAAGAAGGAGACGGCGGGTCGGGGACAGTTCGCGTTCGGGGTCGATGCGGTCGGAGAGCTCGACGGCATGCCGGAGGAACGTTTCGGTCAATCCACGATGGCGATGTTCGAACCGCTCGACCACATTGTCATAGCTTCGCTTCACCTCATCGTCGGGCAGCTCCAAGACGCGCTGGAGGACGGTGGAGGAGCGGGATTCCTGTTGATCGAAGCCCTCGTGACCGGGGACGAAAAGGCGGGTGACGACGCGCGACTTGTCCGCCGCAATGCGGACCTGGCTGCGGCGAACGAGACTCGATCCGAGCAGTGTCATTGCAGGACCCTGGTGGCGTTCCGGGCGTGCTGCATGGTCGAGAGGAAGGCAAGCGTCGATTCGGTTCCCTGGTTGCGGTTCGCGCCGTCCCTCTCCAGGCCATCAAAGCCTCCGCCGGTATCGGCGTCCCACATGACGGCCGCTGCGTCATTGTCACCGAGAAACCAATCTGCGGCAGCCGTGATCCCGTCCCTCCACCGCTGGTTGTCGTCAATCGCGTACGCGCGGGCACATGCATCGGCGAGCCCCGCAACCTCAATCGGCTGTTGGTCGAATCCCGGACTCCGGTCTTCTGGACCGCTGCCGCCGACGGGGGTGACGGAGAGATGCCCGTCCCGGGTCTCATGGTCGAGCAGCCATTCCAAGAGGTCCAACCCGCGCCGCAGGATGACTGGGCGCTCGAGGCTCGCTCCGGCCGCGATCATGGCCTCGGGCAGGGTCGCGTTGGCATAGGTCAGACGTGGCTCCGGCCACGGCCACCCGGCATGTTGGCTGGAGCACCATCATTGAGTCGGCGGCATCGGACAGAAAGCTGCGGACCAACATGTCGTCGGGACGCACGCTCAGCAGCTCGGCGGCACCAAGCGCCGCAAAGGCCATTGCCCTCGGCCAAGGTGAGCGCTGCCTCATCCCTCGGTGTAGTTCTTGGAGGGACACGCAGACGTATCTCATCGTCGTCACTGCGTGAGGCGGCGGTCCCCAGTCCGCAGATGGTCCTGCCCCAGCAGTCATCGAGCGCAGGAGCATCTTCCCAAACTCCAGACTGGCTCATCCGATTGCGGCTCTTTCCCTGCGAATTCCAAGGCTTGCTGAAGAAACCGAAGACTGAGCCTCGCGAGGTTCCTCGTTGTCACGACTTGATCTCGTTCGCGGGTGGCGACCACAAGCACCCGTGCCATGTCGTCGGTGCAGTAGCCGTGCTCGGGTCTGGGCTCACTGAAGAGAGCGTGCTCAAAGGTGCCGCGCTCGTCAGTCATGGCCAAGAGGTGGCCATAGTTCGGCTCCGGAGCCCGCAGCCAAGGGTTCACACCAGTGACAGTCGTTCCGCAAGAAGACGATCGGCCAGATTTACGTACTCGCCTGCGATGACCGACCATCCAAGGCTCGGAGCCAACCGGGACGCCTCGGCCGCCATGCCGGCGGCCAGCTCAGGCCTGTTGAGCACTCTCCTCAGAGCCCGCGCCATTGCATCAGGGTCATCGTGGTCAACGACGAGTCCGGCACCGCTCGAGAGCAGCTCGACGGCATGAGGAAACGCCGTCGCCACCACCGGGCGTCCGGCGGCGATGGCGTCCACGAGAACGCCGGAGGTCACCTGGTCCTTCGAGTCATAGGGCAGAGCGACGACCTTGCTGGACTGGATCAAAGCGGTCAGCGATGCGACGTCGCGGTAGCTCGCGTCGAAGGCGACAGACGACGACACTCCGTGGCGCTCCGCCTGCGCCATGCGTTCCAGACGGTACGACTCCCCGTGCGCAGCGAGGACCTTGGGGTGGGTCTGGCCCGCCACCAGGTAACGCGGCTGCATCGGGTGATCGTGAAGCGTTCGCATGGCGTCAATGACCCGCTCGATTCCCTTCCCGGGTCCAATGAGTCCCCAGGTCAGGATGACGGGCCGTCCGACCGAGTCGGGCACGACCCGTGCACGGGGAACGGCAGCGCCGTGGGCGATGGTGGTCACCTTGGAGGCGTCCACGTCGAAGCCCCGGCACAGGCGGAATCGGGCGGCATCCGTCATCACCACCACCTGTTCTGCCAGGGCGGCGACATCGTTGAGGACGGAGCGCTGATGCGGCGTCGGGTGGGTCAGGATCGTGTGGGCAACGACGATGGACGGGACGTGGAGGGCGCCCAAGATCTCGAGCACCTCGTCTCCGTCGGTGCCCCCGTAGAGACCGTACTCGTGCTGCACGACAGCGACATCGGACTGGTTCAGTGCGTCCGCGCTGGCGGCTACGGAGTGGGGAGATCCGTTGACCAGCTCGCCGATGACGCGGTCGTCCCGCGAAATCTCTCCTCCGGAGTCGACGACCCGTACCACGCCCACCTCGGAGTCGTGCCCCGAGAATCCCGCCGCAAGCGCAGCACTGAACGTGGCCAGACCACACGGCGTTGGAGGGTAGGAACTGAGAATCCCGAACGAGCGGGCGCGATGGTCAGGGCGCTCGATGGGTGAATTGGCGACGCGCAAAAGCTGCTCCTCAAACAGGCTCGGTCGAGGCGTCGAACCTGCACGGGGCGACATCGGCCAAATCGACCGTCCTGCCCAAGCGAAGCGACTCTCCCAAGGGGGCGAGATGACCATTGTACCGCGGCACACTCCGATTGGTTCCGTCGGCGCATGGTTACGACGTGCGGTCGGGCCTGTGCCTCAGCCAAGAAGGTGGTACGTTGATGGCAGTTCAACTCGAACGATGCGCCCTCGCCTGACGGGGGAGGATTGGGCGGTTCCTCGAACCCCGAGCTTCACCCTCAACCCCTGCTCTCCCGGAGAGCGGGTACCCACCGAAGCTCTGCATCCTTCGGGACTCGTCGTCGCCCGTCGTCGAGCCAGACCTCGCTCAGATCGCATCTCTCGCTGGAGCGTGCACGCGTGCGGTCTGGCCCTCGTGGTTCGAGCCACGGAGCAATTGTCGAGCATCCGGACCAGCATGCTCACGAAGGAAATGAGGAGAAGTCCATGGCAACAACTTCAAAACCGAACATCGTGCTCGTCCACGGAGCATGGGCGGATGGCTCCTGTTGGAGCGCCCGTCATAGAAGGGCTCCAAGCAGATGGCTACAACGTCACTGCGCCACAGTTCCCCGAGAGCTCGCTGGTCGATGATGTGGCCCGGCTCCGTCAAGTGCTCAATCGCCAAGAGGGTCCGACGGTTCTCGTCGGTCACTCATACGGCGGGCAGATCATGACCGCCCTGGGCACCGACGCACCAGGTGTCGCCGGTCTGGTCTATGTCGCCGCTTTCGGACTCGACGAGGGCGAGACGATCGGGGCACTGTTGGCACAAGGATCCCCGACTCCGGCGCTGGCGCATCTCGACATCGATGAGCAAGGCTTCGCCTGGCTGCCCGAGGATGACTTCGTGAAGTATTTCGCCGCGGACGTCGCTCCGGCCAAGGCGAGAATCATATTCGCCGTTCAACAGGCTCTTTCCGCATCCACGCTGGAAGACGTCATGGGCGTCCCGGCTTGGAAGGCGTTGCCCTCGTGGTACATGGTGGCGGCCAACGATCAAGCCATCCCACCCGACGCCGAGCGTCTCTTCGCCAGGCGTATGGGCGCGACGACGGTTGAGGTCGCGAGCAGCCACGTGGCGATGGTTTCCCACCCAGCAGAGGTGGTCAAGCTCACCGAGACGGCCGCCGAGGCGTGCGTCGCCAGCGGTGACCTCGTCAAGGTCTGAGAATTCGGTCTTTCGCAATGGCGACGACCAGCTGACGCAAGGCCAGACAACGGCGGCACCGCGCGGTTGGCTACAGCCGGTAGAGCGTGACCGCGTTCTCGCCCATCACCTTGCGCTGGGTCTCCGGTCGCAGGGAGGCGATCTTGTCCTTCACCATCTCGAGCGGGTTCGGGTGCAGGCTGGTCGGGTGGGGGAAATCGGTCTCGAACATGATCTTGTCCTCACCGACGGCGTCGATGAGGTGTTGGAGGTCCCCCCGCCCGGTCTCGAACCAGAAGGTGGCGTACCAGTTGTCCCGGAAGTACTCCGACGGGAGCTTCTCGAGCTTGTGGAACCACTCCGGCGCGTTCTCCTCGAGCTCGTAGTCCATGGCCTCGAGCATGAACGGCACCCACCCGATCCCGCTCTCGACCGAGACCATCTTGAGGTTGGGATGACGGTCGAACATCCCCGAGTAGGCGCTGTTGAGGAGAAGCCGTGAGTTGTTCTGGAACAACGACGCGCCACCGATGGCCGGCTTGACGTAGTCGTCCTGGCTCGGCCAGAACGTCGTGCCGAAGTACGCGAGCGCGGTCTGGCTCGCGCCGATGTGGAAGTGCACCGGCAGGTCGAGCCCGGCGCAGACCTCCCAGAAGGGATCCCAGGCGGGGTCGCCCAAGTCGGGTGACCCCGAGTCCTGCGGATCGGCTGTCATGTTGACGCCCCGGTAGCCCATCGCTGCGCAGCGCTGTCGCCTCTCGGACACACGCTGCAATGTCCCACGCAGGCATGATCGGCATAGGCAGCGAACCGGTTCCCCGACTCCTCTTGCACCTCGGCCATGGCGTCGTTGTAGAGCTCGACGCAGAGCAGCGGGATCTTGGGGTCGGTGATCGCGTTCCAGAGGTTCTGGCCGCCGAGGCCGATGGAGTTCGGGTAGAGGACCTGGGCGTCGATACCGAGATGGTCGATCAGGCGGAGCCGCTCCTTGGGGTCCCAGGCCGCCGGGTGCACGTCGCCGATGCCCCACGGACCCGCCTTGTGAGTCCTGGAAGGGATGCTTCCTCCCGTCGTGGTCGACCGTGCCGCCGGAGCCGGCCTTTCCGAACGTCTTCCCTTCGATGACCCACATGTCCAGGCCGTCGATCCGCTCGACGTGCGGGACCTTGTCCTCGTACCCCTTCGGTGCCCGCTCGGTGAACAGATCGTGCCGCTCGGTCATGTGCGAGTCTGCGTCGACCACCCGCAGACGTTCAGCCATCTGAAGCATCAACGTACCTTCCGGTAGGTCGGCTCACTGCGTGAGCCCTCCGAGGAGAAGGCTATTTGGTCACGGCCCGGCTCGTCGCATCGGAGGGCAACCGAGATCGGATCTGCTCTTGTGCAACGAGGCGACGAATGCGTCGTAATGGGGGCCGCAGAGAGTGAAATCGAAGATTGGGCTGTGCCGTCAAAACGATGGGCTGGAACCGGGTCAACGCCTGAGGCACACCGTGTGTCACGTTTCCTGGTAGACCACCACAGCATGGCCACTGATCGATTGATGGACCTGATCGGGCGTCCCGGGGGTCCCCTCGCGGACGCGGCCCTGTGGCAGCTCGAAGTGGCCGAGACCGGCCCACTCACGCCGTCGATGCATCGGATGGTTTTGACGGGTCCAGCGCTCGAGGGGCTTCGATACTCCGCGGGACAAGATCTGATGCTGCGTGTCCCGCTGGTCGGGGACAAGGTCGTCAACCGTCGCTACACGATCCGCACGTTCGACCCGACCCGTCCAACGGTGACCATCGACGTCTCCCTGCATGGAGCAGGCCCGGGAACGGATTGGATCCGTTCTGCCGGGATCGGCGACCGGATCGACGCCATCGGCCCCCGGGGAAAGATCTTCGTGCGCCCGGATGCGGCGTGGCACCTCTTCGTCGCGGACGAGACCGGACTGCCGGGGGTGCTGGCGATGATCGAGATCCTCCCTCCCGGATCCACCGCTCTTGCCATTCTCGAGGTCGACGGTCCCGCCGACGAGCTCGCTCCGGATCGACACGAGGTGGAGCGACTCGACATGCGCTGGCTGCACCGGGACAGCACATCGTCACCAGGTGATGCCGCCCCGATGCTCGAAGCGGTCGCTGCGGTTGCGCTGCCGAGAGGGGTCGGGCACGCCTACGTCGCGGCAGAAGCCGGGGTGGTACGAGCGGTGAATCGAATACTGAAGGAATCCGGTCTCGGTCCGGATCACGTCTCGGCCAAGGCATATTGGCGACGGGGCCTCCCCAACGCCGAGCACGGGGAGCCAACCCGCGAGGCTTGAATCCGACGCTGGCTACTCGAGAGCCTCTTCGACAGTCAGTTCGGCAGTGGGGTCGGCTTCGAGGCGATCGTCAGGTATCGGTTGGCCGCTGCGGACCGAGTAGCCGTACGTGCCGGCGTCCAGGCGCTGTCCAGCTCGATCGATCGCCGCCAATCGCTCTTCGAGCTCAGCCCGAACAGAATCGTCCGTACCCTCGGTGGTGAGAGGCTCGGCTGAGTCGTACATGTCTCCGGGCTCGTTTGCGGCTTCCCGGTCAAAGCCGCCCGCTTCGTCGATGTCGCTGAGCAGCTGCTCCACACGGACTCGCTCCGCGCCCAGCAGGTCCTTGGCCTTTTCGTGTTCCATCAGTGACCCGATCCATTATGTGAGTGTGCAGGAAGACCCGCAGAGTCCGATCGCAGCGGATCCAATAGTAGACGGCTCCTCCTGCCCGGCCTCCTGGAGAGCGTTGAGATCGACCCCTACGCTGATGCGCGCCCTGGACCAAATTGGACGATCGTGTATCGGAGCCCGTTCCGCGAGGTTCTGTACGGCCATGACGCGGAGTCCGGCCCGACCCACCCTGAGCGGCGTGCCACGTGGCGACCTCCGGCGGATAGTCGAAAGCGCACTCTTGACCCCTGTGGCCTGGGAATTGCGGTTAGGGTCGGACGCGCCAACAATGACCGGCGTGCCGACGGCGGAAGCAGGGTAGTCGTGGAGGAATTTCTCAAGTCAGCGGGCTACGGAGCGATTTTCGCCCTGAGCTTCATCTCGGCCATGGGTCTGCCGGTGGGCGCCGAGGTCGCGCTGATCTACGGGGGTGTCCTCGCCAGCGGGCAGGTACCGGGCGAGGGCAAACCGCTGGAGCTCGCCCTGGTCATCATCGTCGCGACCCTGGGCGAGGTCCTGGGTTCCATGGCCGGCTACAGCATCGGCCGCTTCGGCGGGAGAACGTTGGTCGACAAGGTCGGGAAGTACGTGCTCCTCACCCACAAGGATCTCGACCGGGCCGAAGCCTGGTTCGCGCGCCGGGGGAGCCCGTCGTGCTGTTCGGACGGTTCATCCCTCTCCTGCGGTCCTTCGTGTCCTTCGCGGCGGGCCTCGGCGAGATGGCACTCGCCAAATTCACGCTCTTCACCGTCATCGGCTGCGTCGTGTGGTGCGCTGCCCTGTGCTCGCTCGGCTACAGCCTCGGAAGCAGCTACAACCATGTGCTGAAGGCGTTCAGCTTCGCGGGGTACGTCCTCGGGGCGCTGGCGGTCATCGCGGTCGCCGTGGTCATCTGGCACCGGTTGCGCGAGTACCGAAGACAACGCGACCTGGAGCGGGCCGAGACCGAGGTCTGATCGCCGCCGGTCCGTAGCTACCCCGCGAGGGTTCCAGAGGTGTTCGGGCCATTGGCCGTGGAGCGGGACGTGTGAAGGCTGAACGGGACGCGCCGGCCTCGGGCGTACTATTGGGCCGATGTCCGAGTCGAGGTTGGACCCTGCGAGGGCGATGACGGCGTCGACCGGCGCTCGGCCGCCGCGGGTTCTCATGGCCAAAGTCGGCCTCGACGGGCACGACCGGGGGCTGCGTGTCGTGGCGAGGATCCTGCGCGACGCGGGCGTGCGAGGTCGTCTACGCCGGGCTGCGCCAGTCGCCCGAGAGCATCGCCGCCATGACGGCGCAGGAGGATGTCGACGTCGTCGGCGTGTCCATGCACAACGGCGCCCATCTCACGCTGGCCCCGGCGGTCGTCGGCGCGTTGCGTGCCGCCGGTCTCGAGACGCCGGTCGTCGTCGGCGGTATCGTCCCGCCGGCCGACGTCGCGGTGCTCATCGCCGACGGCGTGGCCGCCGTGCTCGGTCCTGGGGCCTCCAACGAGGAGGTCGTGGCGTCCGTGCGGGCCGCCGCCGCGGCGAACCTCAGCTGACCGCCGCGGCGGCGTCGCGCGACGAGGAGGCCCGCCGCAGTTCGGCGTGCAGCAGCGGCACGACCTCGTGCCAGTCGCCCACGATGCCCACGTCGCAGTGGTCGAAGACCGGGGCATCCCGGTCCGTGTTGACGGCCAGGATGGTCCCCGCCGCCCGCACCCCCACCATGTGGTTGAACTTCCCGCTGAGGCCGATGGCGACGTAGAGCCGCGGGGCGATGGACCGGCCCGTGATGCCCACCTGGCGGGAGCGAGGTGCCCAGCCCCGGTCGGTCACCTTCCGGGTGGCGGCCAGCTCGGCACCCAGCTCGGCGGCCAGCGGGCTGAGCTGCTCGTACTCCTCGGGCGTGACGCCGGTGCCCACGCCGAGGACGACCCGAGCCCGGGCCAGCGTCTCCACGTCGTCGTCGCGCCGCTCGGACAGCACACGGACCCTTCCTCGCGTGGTGCCTGCCCGCGTCAACACCGCCGCCCCGCCGCCCCGGCGGCCCGGGACGGGCAGGACGCCCGGCCGTACGGTGACCATCTGTGTGGCGCTGCGGCATGTGATGTCGGCCACCAGGGCACCGGCGAACGCCGGCTTCGCCGCCACGAGGGCGCCGTCGCCGACCGAGAGCGCGATGGCGTCACCCACCAGTCCCGATCCGGTAGCGGCTGCGGCGCGGCCGGCCACCTCACGGCCGAAGGCGGTGCTGGGGGCGAGCACGGCCCACGGCGCCGTTTCGCGCACGAGGGCGGCGACCGCATCGGCCACGTCCTCGGCGACGGGAGAGCCGTCGAGCACGACCACCACGTCGGCGCCGGCCGCCGCCAGCAGGTCAGGGGACGTGGGTCCCGGGCAGAGGGCGTGCACCGTCGCGCCGGTCTCGGAGGCGAGCCGCGCCGCGGCGCCGAGCAGCTCCTCGCACAGCGCGGGGCGACCCGGCTCGGCCAGGACGGCGATCACCCGGGAGCTGCTCGGGCCCGCCGTCCCGTCGACGCCGGAGGGCGGGGGTGCCGGCGCCGGGGCCGGAGCCGTGGCCGCACCCGGGCCCGAGCCCGCAGCCGGTACCGCCGTCAGGGCGCCGCGCCGGCCGAGCTCACGTACCGCCTCTTCGACCTGCGCCGCGACCGGTCCCGCCAGGACGCGCCGCTGCCCTCTCGTGCTCCATGGCCCTCGTGGCGCCGACCACCGTCGGGCTGCCGGCCTCCCCCCAGGGCCCCGGGCCGAGCTGGCCGGCGTCCATCCGGGTCAGGCGCGCCGGCGGCACGGCGGCGCGGCCCGCGGGGTCGACCTTGCAGGGGTCGCAGAGGCGCTCGGCCACCGAGAGCACGGCGGGCAACGTGATCTCCACCTCCTGTGTCCCGTCGTCGTGCTCGAGCTGCAGGCGCCAGACCGGGCCCCGGTCCTCCAGCTGGCGCACCCCGCTCGCGAAGGGGAGGTCGAGCAGCTCGGCCAGCTCGGGCCCCACCTGCCCGGTCTCACCGTCGATGGAGTTGCGGCCGAGCAGCACGAGGTCGAAGGGGCCCGCGGCGCGCAAGGACGGCGGCGAGGGCGCGCGCCGTGGCCAGGGTGTCGGAGCCCGCGAAGGCCGCGTCGCAGGCATGCAGTCCTGCGTCCGCTCCCCAGGCCACCGCCTCGCGCAGGACGTCCTCGGCGCCCGGGGGTCCGAGCGTCACCACGGTGCACCTGCCACTGCTGTCCCGGGCCAGCCGCGACCCCCGCGGCCACGGCCCGACGGCAGTAGGGGTTCATCTCGACCTCCACGTCGGCGCGCACCAGCCGGCCGTCCCGGAGTTGGAGCGACTCGGTCAGCGGGACCTGCTTGACCAGGGACGCGATCCGCAACGGATCGCCGACCGCCCGGCTCATCCGGTGGCGGGAGCGCCCGCGGGCAGCGGGCGCGGGTGCAGGTGCCGGGGCGTGGCGGAGCGGCGAGATCGGGCGTTCGATGCCTGCACGCTACCCGCCTGGCCGGCGGCGCCCCGGCGCCCCTCCGCCGGGCGGTCAGCGACCCAGTGCGCCACCCGACGGGCTCCGGGGGTCCGAGGCCCCGACCAGTCGCCGCCCGCCCGCCGGCTCCCGCTCGACCGCAATGATCTGGGCGCATCCGACGGCGACGGGGTCGAAGGCGCTGATCGTCCGCACCCGGTGGCCGTGGCCGGCGAGCCCGTCGCGCCACGCCGGGGGCGCATCCGCCTCCACCTGCACGGTGAGGTCCTCGCCCCACCACAGCCGGAACGGCCCGGCCGAGGGCGCGTCGAGGGTGAGCCGGGGGGCGGTGATGGCGGTCGCCGGATCGTGGCGGGCGTGCAGCAGGCGGGCCAGCAGCTGCACGATGATCTGCGGCTGGGCGTCGCCGCCCATGGCGCCCACCAGATGCGTCAGGGCACCGTCGTGTCCGGTGACGAGCATGGGGGAGAGCGTGTGCGGCGGCCGCCGCCCGGGCCCGACCTCGGCCGGATGGCCCGGCTCGAGCGAGAAGCCGACGCCGCGATTGTGCAGGAAGATGCCGGTGGTGGGCTCCACGAGGTGCGAGCCGAAGTCGAGCGCGTTGGACTGCGTCAGTGACACGCCGAGGCCGTCGGCGTCCATGGCGCACAGGTGCGTGGTGTCCCCGTCGCCGAAGCGGGCCACGTCGGGGCTCGCCGTGCCGCTGCCGCGCACGACGTCGGGCGGCGCCTTGTCGTGCGCCTGCACCCGGGCCGCGGCGGCCGCCAGCCGCGCCGGGTCGAGGAGTGCGCCGCCGTCCGCGCCGTCGAAGAGCACAGCGGGGCGGTCGTGGCCCGACGGCGCGCCACGTCTCGACCAGGAGGTGGGCCCACTGTGGATCGTCCGGTTCGGTTCCCAGCCCGGCCGCCTCGGCCACCGCGGCGCCGGCGAGCGTGAGGTAGCCCTGTGAGGGGGGCGGCACGGTCCACAGGTCGTAGCCCCAGGCGCCGGCCTGCAGCGGCGGGCACCACGACGCCGCGCTGGTGGCCAAGTCGGCCGGCGCGAAGTGCCCGCCGCCCAGCTCGAGCAGGCCCCGGCCGAACTCACCCTGGTAGAAGCCGTCGCGGCCGTCGCGTGCGATGGCGCGCAGCGTGCGGGCGATGCCGGGGACGCGCACGGTCTGCCCGATTTCGAGCGGCCCCCCCGGGCAGAGCTCGCCGGCACCGGGGAGGGCGTGGACGAGATGGCTGGCCAGCGCCAGCATGATGGAGGCGGCGAAACCCTCGGAAGCCAGCTCGATCGCCGGGGCCAGGACGTCGTCGAGGGGCAGCCGCCCGTACCGCTCGTGCAGCGCGAGCCAGCCGTCGACCGCGCCGGGCACCTGCACGCTGCGGATGTCGCCCCGCAACGGCATGGTCGCCATCCCCTCGTCGCGCATCCGGGCCGGGTCGGACCTGGCACCGGCCCGCCCGACGGACAGGAGTGCCTCGGGCGGCGATCCCGGCACGGAGACCATGGCGAGCACATCGCCCCCGAGGCCGCACAGATGGGGGCCGACGACCGCCATCACCGTCCCGGTGGCCACGGCGGCATCGGCCCCCGAGCCGCCCTCGGCCAGCATGGCGATGCCTGCCGATGCGGCCAGCTGGTCGGCGGCGGCCACCATGCCGCGCAGCCCGGTCCGCGGTCCGAAGGGGGCGAGGGGGAGGGCCATGTCTCACGAATAGTACGGCGCCCGGCGCGACGCAGGTCCGGCCACACTCCGATTCGTGGGAGCAGGCGCCGGGTATGGCGTGTGGTGGACCGGGTCACCTGGGCTCGCCGGCCGTCGGTCGCGACACTGCGGGGCGGCGAACACGGTGCAACTCGATCGCGGTACGAGAGGAGGTGGCAATGGCCACGGCGAAGCAAAAGGAAGCGGCCCGCCGCAACATCAAGAAGGCCCAGAACGCGCAGATGCCCAGACGCGGAAGGCCCAGAACGCCCACAAGGCGCAGAGTTCCCGTCCCAAGGGCGCCAAGAAGGCCGCCCGCGCGCCGGGCCTGAGCACGGCCGACAAGAACAAGCTCGACGACAAGCAGTTTGCCTTCCCCAAGGAACGGAAGGAGCCGCTGGTCGACGCCAAGCACGTCCGTAACGCCGTGGCGCGCTTCGATCAGGTCGAAGGAGTGACGGACAAGGAGCGCGATCAGGCCTGGCGGCGCATACAGACCGCGGCGAGGAAGTTCGGCGTGGAGATCGAGGAGAAGGGCTGGCGCGAGCTCTTCTCCGGAGGCAGGGCGACGAAGAAGCGCTGAGCGCCGGCGCCGCTCAGTCGGCGGTGCTCTGTCGCCCTTGGAGCTACAGGACGACGACGGAGCGCAGCACCTCGCCGCGCTGCATGCGGGCGAAGGCGTCCTCGACCCCGTCGATGCCGATGGTCTCGCTGACGAAGCGGTCGAGGTCGAGCCGCCCGTCCAGGTAGAGGTCGACGAGCATCGGGAAGTCGCGGGAGGGGAGGCAGTCGCCGTACCAGCTCGGCTTCAGCGCGCCGCCCCGCCCGAAGAACTCGATCATGGGCAGGTCGATGCGCATGTCGGGCGTCGGGACGCCGACCTGCACCAGCGTGCCCGCCAGGTCGCGGGCCAAGAAGGCCTGCTCCATGACGGCGGGATTCCCCACCGCCTCGATGCAGACGTCGGCACCGTTGCCGCCCGTGAGCGCCTTGATCGCCTCGACGGGGTCGGTGGCGCCGGCATCGACCGTGTGGGTGGCGCCGAACGAGCGTGGCCAGCTCGAGCTTCCCGGGGTCGAGGTCGACGGCGATGATGGTGGCCGCCCCGGCGAGCTTCGACCCGGCGACGGCGGCGCACCCGACGCCGCCGCAGCCGAAGACCGCCACCGAGTCGCCCAGCCCGACCTGCCCGGTGTACATGGCCGCGCCGATGCCCGCCATCACGCCGCAGCCGAGCAGCCCGACCGCCTCGGGCCGGGCGGCGGGGTTGACCTTCGTGCACTGCCCGGCCGCCACCAGCGTCGCTCGGCGAAGGCGCCGATGCCGAGCGCGGGGGAGAGCGGCGTGCCGTCGGCCAGCGTCATCTTCTGCGTGGCGTTGTGCGTCGCGAAGCAGTACCACGGCCGGCCCCGCCGGCACGCCCGGCACTCGCCGCACACCGCCCGCCAGTTCAGGACGACGAAGTCGCCCGGCGCCAGGTCCGTGACGTCGGCCCCGACCGACTTCGACGACACCGGCGGCCTCGTGGCCCAGCAGGAACGGGAAGTCGTCGTTGATCCCACCCTCGCGGTAGTGCAGGTCCGTGTGGCACACCCCGCACGCCTTGATGCCGACGACCGCCTCGCCGGGCCCGGGATCGGGCACGACGATCGTCTCGAGCGTGACCGGTGCGCCCTTCGCCATCGACACCACACCGCGCGTCTCGCTGTCCCATGCCGTGCTCCTCCCCGTCGCCGAGCCCACATGATGCCCGATCCGGGCGGGTCAGCCCGGTGCCACGAAGATGCAGAAGGGGTGCCCGTCCGGGTCGGCGTCCACGAAGAGCTCCTCGGCGGGGTCGTCGGAGCGGTCGAGGAGAAGGCTGGCCCCCAGGGTCAGCGCGCGTTCGTGCTGGAGCCGCAGTGCCGCCCCGTCGGCGACGGTGAGGTCGAGGTGCAGTTGCTGGGGCGTCGCCGTCGTCGGGCCAGCTCGAGGGGGAGCGTCGGCGACCTGCTGGAAGGCGATCCTTGGTGTCCCGGACGGATGGGTGAGGACGAGCCAGTCCCGCCCCCGGGGGTCGTCGTCGCGGGCCGGAGGCATCTCGTCGCCGGCCTGGCACTCGTAGCCCAGCAGCCCCCGGTAGAACTCGGCCAGCCGGCGGGCGTCGGTACTGTCGAGGACGACCTGCCGCTTTGCCGGCCCTCCGCATGCGCTGGTCGTCCGCGTGCTCCTCCGCGTGCAGACGACGCGGTGCAACCCGCTCCCCGCACGGGCCCGGCCCTATCGTGACCGGCGATGGCTGCGGGCCTATGTCGACGTTCCCGAGGGCTGGCGGCGGCTGGGCAGCCGCGGCTTCGGTCCTTTCGTCACCCGGCAGGTGTTCCGGCTGCCCGACGGCACCCACCTCCTGTGGGACTCACGGTGGCACCGCAAACACGCCGGCCGCGTCCCCGGCGGCTCGACCTGGTGGGCCCCGTTCGCCATGGCCTGGTGGATGGGCGTGCTGTTCGCCATCGGCTCGATCTGCTTCGCGCTGGGCTCGTTCCCGCCCTACGCCACCGCCGTCGGCGCCACCCCGGACAACATCACCTACTTCATCGGCTCCATCTTCTTCACCACGGCCTCGTTCCTGCAGTACATGGAGGTCGCGTCCACGCCGACCGACCTCGCCGAACCGCATCGGAACGGCTTCGGCTCGCTGCTGCGGATCCGGCATCGCCGCATCGACTGGTGGGCGGCGGGCGATCCAGTTGCTCGGCACCCTGTGGTTCAACCGGACCACGCTCAGCGCGCTGCTGGTCGGGTTGGGCGCGTCGCCGGGTCACCACCCGATCTGGCGCCCCGACGCGCTGGGCTCCATCTGTTTCCTCGTCTCCAGCTGGCTGGCCTGGGTCGAGGAGTGCCACGGGCCCTTCGCCTGGCGGCCGGACGGCATCTCGTGGTGGATCACCGCCCTTGAACCTGGTCGGTTCCGTCGCCTTCGGCGTCTCGGCGATCGCCTCCTACGTCACGTCGAGCGGCCAGCTGCTCAGCCTGGCCCTGACGAACCTGGGCACGTTCGTCGGTGCCGTCTGCTTCCTGATCGGCGCCGTGCTGCTGCTCCCCGAGCGCACCCTGGAGGGCCCGGCCACGGAGTCCGAGCCAGAGCCTGAGCCTGGTCCGGATCCTGGTTCGCAGCCGGCCCATCCGGTCGGCACCGTCACCGCAGGCGGGCCAGGACCGGGGCGAACGCATCCATGTCGCGCACGCTGTAGTAGCTGAACCCCCAGCGCTCCCGACAGTTCAGCAGGTGCTGCGCGATCTCCGCGTGCGTCCCGATGCAGAGGAACGGGGTGCACACGGCGTCGGCCACGTCCATCCCGACCGCCCGGCGATCTCGGACACGACGCCTGCCGGTCGTCCGTGATGACGACGGCCTGGACCAGCGCGTGGAGCTCGATGCCGTCCCAGCGCTCCCCGGCCTCGTGGCGCATCCACTCGACGGTGGCATCGAGGCGGGCCGCCTCCCAGCGGACGTCGTGGTGCTGCCCGTCCTCCCGTGTCCGGCCGAGCATGGTGGGAGCGACGATGTCGGCGTGGCGGACCGCATGGGCCAGCGCGGTCCGGCCGCTCACGCCGACGAGCAGGGGCACGTGCTCCTGTCGGGGCGTCAGGGTGACGGCCTCGTCGAGCGGTAGTGGGCCCCGCGGCGTGACACCGGGCCGCCGTCGAGCAGCGCGCGGAGGATCTCTACCGACTCGGCCAGTCGCTCCTTGCGTGCCGCCGGTGGGTCGAAGGGTTGGCCCATGGCGGCGTACTCGGTGAAGCTGTGCCCCGCCCCGAGACCCACCTCCAACCGCCCGCTGCTCAGCTGGTCGAGCGTCGCCACCTCCTGGGCCAGCGGCACCGGGTGATGCAGGTCGTTGTTGAGGACCAGCGTGCCGAGACGGATCCGCTCCGTGGCGACCGCTGCCGCGGCGAGACAGACCGAGCGCGGATGGTTCGGCCCGACGTGGTCGCCGACCTGGAAGATGTCGAAACCGGCGTCCTCGGCGGCGCGCGCAGCGCGGAGGACGTCCAGCGGTGTCCTCGACGTGCACTGGAGGCCGAAGCGGAAAGGCCGCACCGCGTCGACGATACCGAGCGCCGCCGCGGTCACCGTCGGAGTGCGAGCTTGCCACCGTCCGGCGCGGTCCACAGTGGGGAGCGGCCGGTACGGCGCCGCCGGTCACGGGCCATTGAGGAGTGGTCATGCTCGAGAAGATCGACAGCCCCGACACGGTGCTGGCCGTCGAAGTGGTCGGCAAGCTGGAGAAGGAGGACTACCAGAGCGTCCTCGTCCCGGGGCTCCGCGCCCTGCTCGACGGTCCCGGCGAGATCCGCTGCGTCTTCGTGTTCGGCACCAACTACACCGGTTTGACGGTGGGTGGCACCGTCGAGGACTCGAAGCTCTACTTCTCCGAGCTCGTGCACCGGGACCTCTCCAAATGGCGCTGCGCCATTGTGACGGACCACGACTGGCTGCGCCACGCCATCTCCCTGTTCCGCTTCATGATGCCGGGCGAGGTCCAGAGCTTCGGTCGTCCAGATGCGGGCCGCCGTCGACTGGGCTGCGGCGTGATCCCGCGGCGCTCGGCAGCCCCTTCGCCCTACGCCGATCGTTACGGGCGGGGTGCCCCTTCGCCGCCCTCGATACGTGCTGAGGAAGAGGAACGCCGCCGCCACCAGCGGCAGCAGGATGGCCCCCACCAAGCGTGCGCCCGCCAGCAGGAAGGCCAGCCCGACGATGGCGCCGGTGGCCACCGCCAGCTCGGGCGTGTCGCCGACGAGGAAGTCCCACCAGAAGTGACCGAAGGCCCGGAGGGCCCGGGCGACCGCCGTCACGGTGCCGCCTTCTCGGCGTCGGCGGCCGGCGCCGGCAGCTTCGTGCGCATGAACGCGGTGAAGCCGAAGAAGACGACGACGAAGAACCCGACCAGCACGGGGATGGCCAGGTCGCCGCCCGGCCAGTGCACGCCCGCGCCCTCGCCGACCCAGAACACGCCGAAGCTCGTCAGCATGACGCCGACCACCGTCTTGATGGTGTTCTCGGGCACCTCGCTCAGCTGGCGCGCCACCAGGAGGCCGACGACGCCCACGAGGACCGCCGCCGCGAGCGCCGCCACGGCGGCGAGCCCGAGCCGGTGCTGGGCGGCGCCGAGGCTGATGACGATCAGCACGACTTCGGTGCCCTCGAGGAAGACGCCCTTGAAGGCCACGGTGAAGCCGACCCCGTCGTGCCCGCCGGAACGAGCCCGGCGGGCCGGGGCGGCCGTAGCCGTAGCCGTAGGCGCCTCTTCTGCGTTGAGCTCGGCCACGGTGGTGGCGAAGATCTTGTCCTCGTCATGCGGGGCCTTGTGCCCGCTCGCCCGCAAGATCGCCTTGCGCAGCCACGACAGGCCCAGCACCAGGAGCAGCGCCCCCACCACCACCCGGAGGGTGTCGATCGGGATGTAGCGGATGAGCGGGACGCCCACGACGAGCACCAGGGCGCCGAGCACCACGGCCGCCGCCGCGGCGCCTTCCAGAGCCGAACGCCAGCCCCGGCTCACGCCGGCCGCCACCACGATGGTCAGTGCCTCGACCATCTCCACCAGGCTGGCGGCGAACACCGCCACGACCAGGACGAGGGTGGAGGAGGTGTGCATCCCGCCCGCAGAAGCTACCGGCAGTGTGTCCCGCCTCCCGACAGATGGCGCCGGCGGTAGTGTGCTGGGCGCTGACCAGGACGTCCAGTGTCCAGAGTCATGGTCCAGGGAGGGCGTTGCAATGGGTGAGGGAGCGACCACGGTCGCGCAGGGTCGTGATGGCCGCAACTACGTCGTGGTGTCGGCCGACACGCACGCCTCGCCGGACAGCCTCGAGCACTTCCTGTCCTACGTGGACCCGGCGCACCGCGAGGCCGTCGCCGGCTTCGGCGACATGTCGAACCTCGCCATCTCCATGTTCGGCGGATTCGATCCCGGGCGAGGTCGACGAGTCGGATCCGGTGCGGGCCACCGCGGCCCGGCGCCTGGCCGGCATGGGCGTCGACATCGCCGCCGCCGAGGGCTGGCTGGCCCACTACGGCACCGACTGGGTCGTGCCGGGCGACGGGGACGGCCGCCGGCTCGCCGTGCTCGAGGAGCAGGGGATCCACGCCGAGGTCACCCTGCCCGGGCCGATCCTGGCCGGCGGGCTCTCGCCGGCCATGTACCTGGGCGCGACGACCGACAAGGGGCTCGAGGTCGTCTGGCCCGCCCTGCACGGCTACGTGCGCTGGCTGGCCGACTTCTGCGCCGCCGCCCCCGGCCGCCGTGCCGGCTGCATGCCGATCGACTTCCACGACATGGACCGCGCCGTCGAGGAGGTCGCCTGGGCGCGCGCCAACGGCATCTTCGGCGGCGTCATGCTCCCCGCCATGTCGGTCACCTCGAAGCTGCCCGGCTATGCCGACGAGTACTACGAGCCCTTCTGGAGCGCGTGCGAGGAGCACGACATGGTGGTCAACCTGCACACCGGCGCGTCCGGCTCGGCCACCGACACCAAGTTCCTCTACGACGCCGAGCACGGCGGGCATGCTCGGGCTCTACGAGGTGTTCGTCTTCACCCGCCGGCCGCTGTGGTTCATGATCTTCGGCGGCGTCTTCGACCGCCACCCCGACCTCAAGGTCGTCGTCACCGAGAACGGCGTGCAGTGGCTGCCGTCGCTCATCCGTGACATGGAGTCGTTCTTCGACACCCATGGCGGCGCCCCCGTGCGCTCCTACCTCGAGATGCGGCCCCGGGACTACTTCGAGAAGCACGTCTGGATGGGCGGCTCGCTCATGAAGCGCTACGAGGCCGAGATGCGCCACGAGATCGGCATCGACAAGCTCATGTGGGGCGCCGACTACCCCCACCTCGAGGGCGCGGCGCCCGGTGCACCGTGAGACGCTCCGCTACATCTTCGGCGGCCTGCCCGAGGACGACCTCCGCCGCATCCTCGGCGCCAACGCCGTCGACCTCTGGGGCTTCGACGGCGACCTGCTCCAGTCCGTGGCCGACCGCGTCGGACCGACCGTGGCCGACCTGGCCGAGCCGCTGGCGCTGGCCGACATCGAGGACACTTTCAGCTGGAGCCTGGCCCGGCCGGTGCCGCTCGTTGCGGGGGCTTCCAGGCTGTAGTTCTTCCCTGCTTCTCTTTCCGGTCTTGCCGTCGCCAGCATCTGCCGGACGGTTCCGGCGGCCCGTCGTCGGAGAGCCCCGCCCAAAGAACGGTCGCTCCAGAACCGCGTTGTGTCAGTGGATTTCGCAGTGTTTTGTCGTTGCAGTTGTGTCCCGCTGCGTTGTGTCCCGCTGCGTTGTGACACCCAAGTGCTTCCATCGACCCATGGTGTTGGAGACTTCGGTGAAGCGCTCGAGGCGCTCGTCGCCGCGGGCGCGGCGAACTACGGCGACGGCGCGTCGATCGAGGAGCTGCACCGGCACCTCTCGCGCCTCGAGGCCTTCGTCACCGAGGCCACGGCCGCCTTCGAGGCGGGGGAGGAGTGGGCGGCCGACGGGGCCAAGACGGCCTCGGCGTGGATCGCCACGCGTTGTCGCCTGCCGCGCCGCGCCGCCCGGCGGCGGGTGCGCCTCGGGCGGGCCCTGCGCCATCTGCCCGAGTGCGCCGAGGCCTGGCGCGAGGGGGCCATCGGGCTCGACCAGGCCCAGGCCATCGCCGCGGCGCGGCGCCACCGCACCGAGTCCGCCATGGCCCGTGACGAGGCGCTGCTCGTCGCCCAGGCCGCCCAGATGGGCTTCGAGGACTTCTACCGGGCCTTGAGCTACTGGAAGCAGCTGGCCGACCCCGACGGGGCCGACGCCGCCGACGAGGCCGCCAGGGCCGCCCGCAACGTGTTCTTAGAAGCCAGCTTCAGCGGGATGTGGCTGGGCCAGATGACCCTCGACCCGGTGTCGGGCTCCATCGTCGCCGGCGAGCTCAACCGCCTCGAGCACGACCTCTTCGAGGCCGACTGCGCCGCGGCCAAAGAGCGCCTGGGGCGCCCGGGCAGGCTCGACGAGCTGGCCCGCACCTCGGCCCAGCGCCGGGCCGACGCCCTCGTCGAGATGGCCACGCGCAGCGCCGGCGCCCCGGCCGACGGCATCCGCCCCGCCCCGCTCTTCTCGGTCTTCGTCGGCTATGAGACCCTCCACGGGCGCATCTGCGAGCTCGAGAACGCCACGGTGCTCGCCCCCTCGGCCCTCACCCCGTGGCTGGACTCGGCCTACTTCGAGCGCGCCATCTTCAGCCTCGGCAACCGGGTCGACGTCAGCGTGCGGGCCCGCCTCTTCACCGGGGGGACCCGCCGGGCCATCGAGTTACGCGACCGCATCTGCACCCACCCGTACTGCTACGAGCCGGCGGAGAGCTGCCAGGGCGACCACATCGAGCCCTGGGCCGAGGGTGGAGCGACCACCCAGGACAACGGGCGCCTGCTCTGCGGGTTCCACAACCGCCTGCGCAACCAGCGGGAGCGCCCGCCCCAGCGCCAGCGCCCGCCGCCGGCGGCGGCCTGAGGGGGCGGCCGCCGTCTGGCCCAGCCCGCCCCAGGATTCACCCGTCGGTCGATCCGGCCCGGCGCAGTCGAAACCCGAAGTCATTCGGCGCTTCGTCGCGCCCCGCTCAGCTCCACACTACGAACGCGGCGTGCCACTCCACTAGGCGAAAGAGGGCGGCTTCATAGAACTTGGTGTTACCGCCCACGTAGTAGTTCTGTTCTGGCGAGAACTCGTTGCCGTCTTCGTCCAGCCACTCCTCGGTGCAGTGGTACTTGGCCCGCACGAAGACAGCAGAGGTCTCCCAGTTGTCCCGCTCCCGACGGAGATAGGGGCCACGCTCCAGCAGCAGGATCCGCTTGCCCGACGGGGCAAGCTTCCAAGCCAAGGTGTCCCCGCCGGCGCCGCTCCCGATGATGACAACGTCATAGTGGTCGAGCTCTGCATCGTGCCCTCCTATGTGGGGATTCAGCGCGAGGGTGGCTGGAGAGGCCGACTCGGCCAACCCTTCAGAGTCACCGCATACGGTACCGGTGCACACCCACAGATGGGGAGGTGTTCTCTACATCCTTGCGACGAGCGACTTCATTCGCCGCGACCCAGATGGGAATGTGCTGGCCGACACCAAGGGGTCGAAAACGACGCCAATTGTGGGCGCAGCGGTCTGGGGCGCACCCCTCACGCCCCATTCCCTGGAAAACACAGGCAGCCACGAGTTCCGCACACTCACTGTGGACATGAAGGACTGAAAGGCGGGAGATAGATCCATACTTGAGTGGCGGCACCCGCTCACGATGGATTCGCAAAAGCCGATCGGCCGGGTCCGGTGCGGCGGCGCCGGGCCTTGGCGAGGCCAGCGGATGAACTTCAACGGGCGGACCCGGGCACCTTGATTGTCCCGGTGCGAGTAATGACAGGCCCACGCAGATGCGAGCGAATTGCAACGTGCGGACGAAAGGCCCCCGGCACAAGACTCAATTCCTGTGGCCGCGGTAGAGGACAGATCTGGAGCCCATTCACACCGCCTTTATGGCACGCACGACCACCACCACGGCAGCGGTCTGGTCGGTGCGCTGAGAGGGCTGGTCGCTCCTCATTCGCACGATCCAAAGGATTCACATGATCAGGCCCTAGAGGCGAGCCGGGACGGCATTCGGGCCATCGCCATCTCTCTGGTCGTCTTGCTCCTCACGGCAGGTATTCAAGCCATCGTCGTGGTAGCGAGTGGCTCTGTCGCCCTCCTGGGCGACACCCTCCACAACGCTGCCGACGCCCTGACTGCCGTGCCCTTGTGGCTGGCCTTTCGGCTCGGACGACGGGCACCGACGGCACGCTTCACCTATGGCTTTGGGAAGGCGGAGGACGTCGCCGGTATGGCGGTCCTTGCACTCATCTTGGGGTCGGCCGCTCTTGCCGGTTACGAGGCCGTCAACCGCATCATCCATCCCCAGAAGATCACGCACCTCGGCTTCGTGATGGCTGCCGCCGTGGTCGGTGCCGTTGGCAACGAGGTGGTTGCTCAGTACCGGATTCGGGTGGGTCGCCGTATTGGCTCGGCGGCATTGGAGGCGGACGGCATCCACGCCCGCACAGACGGTGTCACCTCGCTCCTGGTGCTCATCGGGGCCATAGCCGTGGCTCTGGGTGCCCAGTGGGCAGACGCCGTAGTCGGCCTAGTGATTACGGCCGCCATCCTGGTTGTCGGCTACCAGGCGGCGAAGAGCGTGGGGCAACGCCTGCTCGACGCCGTCGATCCGGGCATCGTCACTCGCATCTCGACCACGGTCGCGGCGGTCGATGGCGTTGAGGCCGTGACCGAGGTCCGTGCCCGTTGGATGGGACACCGTCTCCTCGCCCAAGTTCGGCTGAGCGTCGATGGGGCCATACAAGTCGCTGAAGCACACGAGATTGCAGAAGTCGCCCACCACGAACTTCTCCATCACGTCCCGAACCTGTCGGACGCCATCATCCATGTCGATCCGGCCGGGGTTCGGTTCGATCCGCACGCCTCAACGGCGCACCATCGGGACTAGGCAGTCTCAGCTGCCGCCGCTCACATCCGCCACGACCAACCGGTAGCCGAGGTCGATCGCCGGCAGCTCGGCCAGGTCTGCGTGCCGCCGGTGCCACTCGCCACTGGAGAGGTCCGCTTCGAGCGCGGCCACACCCCGGGACACGACGGCGGGGTCGGCCAGCGCCAGCCCCGAGCAGTTGGCCCGCACGCCCGGGTCGAGATACGCCTCCGGCCGGCACCAGTAGGCCCCGAGCACGCCGTCCTGCATGTCCCGCGGGACGAGGAGCGGAATCGAGGTGCCCCCGCCGAGGGCCTCCGCCACCTCTTCGGCGCTGGGTCTCAGGCCGCGCGTCGTCTCGCCCACCTCGGGCACGTAGTCCTCGAGGAGCCAGAAGCGGGAGTGCAGCTCGAAGTCAATGGCCAGCACGACCCGCCTCGGCGCCACCCGGCACAGCTCGGCCAGCCCGGCGGCCCAGTCGTCCCAGTGGTGCAGGGTGAGGATGGCCATCGCGACGTCCGCACAGCCGGAAGGGAGAGGCAGCGCCGAGCCGCTGGCCCGGACACCGGGTGCGGCACCCGCAGTCCGTTGCCCCACCATGACGCTCGAGGGCTCGATTGCGATGACCGCACGGTCCCTCGGCTCGTAGTTCCCGGTGCCGGCCCCGACGTTCACGACGACGCGCCCGCGCCCGCCGTCCCTGAGCTGCTCGTTGATCATGGCCTCCCAGCGCGGGTCGGCCCGGCGATGGGCGACGTAGCCCTGCCCGATGGTGTCGTAGACGGGCGAGGCCGTCAACGGCGCGCCGACCCGACCGACCCGACTCTGTCCGCTACGCCGCCGACTTCTCCAGGATGTGCACGCCGCAGGCCGAGCCCAGCCCGATGACATGGGTCAGTCCGACCTTGGCGCCTTCGATCTGCCGGTCGCCCGCCTCACCGCGCAGGTGCGTGGCCACCTCCCACACGTTGGCGATCCCGGTGGCGGCGATCGGGTGGCCCTTGGACTCCAGGCCGCCCGAGACGTTGACCGGGGTCGACCCGTCGCGCCAGGTGGCGCCCGACGTGAAGAAGTCGGCTGCACCGCCCCGCTCGCACAGCCCGAGGTTGTCGTAGTGCACGAGCTCGGCCGTGGCGAAGCAGTCGTGCAGCTCCACCAGGTTCAAATCTGCCGGCCCCACGCCGGCCTGCTCGTAGGCCTTGGTGGACGCGTTGCGGGTCAGGTCGTTGACGTTGGGCAGGATCTGGCACGCCTCCTCCCACGGGTCGGTGGTGAGGATCGAGGCCGAGATCTTCACCGCACGCCTCTGCTGCTCCAGCGACAGCGTCTTGAGCTTGGACCCCGAGACGACCACGGCCGCGGCCGCCCCGTCGCAGTTGGCCGAGCACATGGGCCGCGTGTTGGGGTAGGCGATCATGACGTCGTTCATGATCTCGTCCAGCGACATCTTCTTGGTGTAGGCCGCCAGCGGGTTCAGGGTCGAGTGCGCGTGGTTCTTCTCGCTGATCTTGGCGAAGAGCTCGAAGCTGGTGCCGCCGTAGCGATGGCCGTACTCCATGCCGATCTGGGCGAAGACGCCCGGCATGGTCTCGGTGCCGACCCGGCCGTCCACCGGCGCCACCGCGCCGTAGCGACCGTGCGGGGTGTACGTGTTGGAGTCCGAGCTGCGGCTCCCTCCGGCCAGGAGGCCGGCGCCGGCCAGCTTCTCCACGCCGACGGCCAGGCCCATGTCGACCTCGCCCGCCTTGATCGCCATGCAGGCCACCCGCAGCGCCGTGGCGCCGGTGGCGCAGGCGTTCGACACGTTGAAGACGGGGATCCCGGTCTGGCCCAACTGCTTCTGGATCATCTGTCCGGTGGGCGCCATGGCCATCATCAGGTTGCCGGCGCCGATGATGCCGATGTCCTTCATGGTCACGCCACCGTCGGCCAGCGCGCCCCGCGCCGCCTCGGCCCCCAGGTCGACGATGTCCTTGTCCGGGTGCTTGCCGAACTTGGTCATGTGGATCCCGAGGACCCACAGCTCTTCGGATGCCGATGCCATCGTCCCTAACCTCCCAGGGGTTCGAAACCGAAGCCGACCGCTTCGGTGCCGTTGTCGTCCGTGCCGATCACTTCGGTGGCCAGGCGCACCTTCATGCCCGTGGTCACGTGCTCGGGGTCGGGGGTCACGTTGATCAGATTGGCCCGCACGCTGGTGCCGTCGCAGTCCACCACGGCGGCCACGAAGGGCACGGGGATCCCCGGCGCGGCGAACGACACGATGGTGAAGGTGCGCACCTCGCCGGTCGTCGGCACCGGCGACCTTCTTGAATTCGGTGGCCTCGCAGGCGGCGCAGGCGTTGCGCCGGTCGAAGAAGCGGGCGCCGCACGAGGTGCACTCGTTGGCCACCAGATGCGGGTCGTCCCCCAGCTCCAGGTAGTCGACCAGCGGGATCTGTTGCGCCATCACGCCCCCAAGCTCGGGTGGGAAATCATCCCTTCAATGTAGCGGGAGGGCGAAAAAGCCAGCCAATCGGCGCACACGCGGGAATCGGCCGGTAGGTTCGGCCCCATGCAATTCACCCGACTCGGCCGCACCGGCCTCCGCGTCAGCCGCATCTGCCTGGGCACCATGAATTTCGGGCCCGAAACGGATGAGCCGACCTCGTTTTCCATCATGGACTCGGCTCTGGAGGCCGGGATCAACTTTTTCGACTCGGCCAACGTCTACGGCCGGTCCAAGGGGCGTGGCGCGACCGAGGAGATCGTCGGCCGCTGGTTCGCCCAGGGCGGTGGGCGGCGGGAGAAGACGGTGCTGGCCACCAAGCTCTACGGCGACATGGGGGACTGGCCCAACGAGGGCCGGCTCTCGGCGCTGAACATCCGGCGGGCGTGCGACGCCAGCCTGCGTCGCCTGCAGACCGACTACATCGACCTCTACCAGATGCACCACATCGACCGCGGCACCGGCTGGGACGAGATCTGGGAGGCGATGGAGGTCCTGCGGGCCCAGGGCAAGATCCTCTACGTGGGCTCGTCGAACTTTGCCGGCTGGCACATCGCCCGGGCCCAGGAGGCGGCGACCCGCCGCAACTTCATGGGCCTGGTGAGCGAGCAGTCGATCTACAACCTGATCGTTCGGGCGGTCGAGCGCGAGATGCTGCCGGCGGCGGAGGCCTACGGACTGGGCGTGATCCCGTGGTCGCCCCTGCAGGGCGGCCTGCTCGGCGGCGTGGTGCGCAAGGAGCGCGACGGCAGCCGGCGCTATGCCGGCCGCGCCGCGGAGACGATCGAGGCCCGGCGCCCGCAGCTCGAGGCGTACGAGGACCTCTGTGCCGAGGCCGGCGAGGAGCCGGGCACGGTGGGACTGGCCTGGCTGCTGACCCGGCCGGCGGTGACCGGACCCATCGTCGGGCCGCGCACGCCCGAGCATCTGGAGTCGGCGCTGCGCGCCGTGGACGTCACGCTCGACGACAAGGTGCTCGCCCGCCTGGACGAGCTCTTCCCCGGCTACAAGACGGCGCCGGAGGACTACGCCTGGTAGGAGATCCAGGGTCCTGAGTGAACCCGGCCGCCGGCGAGTTCTGCCGCGGCTGGCTGCTGGCTGCCGGCTGACCAAGAACCGGCGTTGACCCGAGCCTGACCGAGCGAGAGCCCGCGTCCCGGTGGACCGGGACGGTGCAGACTGTCTTCGAACAACGATGCACCCGGCCCATGGGCTCAGATATGACGATCGCTCGACAGGCTCAGCAAGACGTGAGAAGCAGATGGCGCGCCATTCGCGGGTCCTTCGGGTCCGGACCCTTCGTGCCGGCACTCGTCAGCCGCACCCAGCTCCTCCAGGCAGCGAAGGTCGCGGCGGGCGCCGGGATTGCCTGGGCGGTCGCGCTTGTCGTCGATCCGAACAGTCGGCCCTACCTGGCGCCGTTGGCCGTGCTCCTGATCGTCCAACCGACCGTCTACGACTCGGTCTCGCGAGCATTCCAGCGGGTCGTCGGAGTGGTCCTGGGGGTGGCGGCCGCCCTGGCCGTGAGCCACTTCCTCACCCCGAGTGGCTGGAGCATCGCCATCATCATCTTCGCGGGCCTTCTCCTCGGCTGGACTGTCCGTCTCGGCCCCCAAGGCGTCGTGCAAGTCCCTGTCAGCGCCCTGCTCGTCTTCGCGGTGGGCAGCGCCATTCCGGGTTACGGAGGGCGACGGGTGGTGGACACGTTGATCGGCTCCGCCATCGCCGTCCTGGCTGTGCTCGCGAGTCCTTCGGCGCCGGCCCCCGAGCGCGTGGTCGCCGATGCCGTGGCGCCACTGCGTCAATGTCGCGACTTCCTCATGGACGTCGGGTCGTCCATCAGTTCGCCGTGGACCCCCCAACAGGCCGCGGTCTGGCGGAAAGACGGGCTCGGACTGGTCCAGGCCGCCGCTCTCGCCAGGCGGAGCCACGAGGCGCATCGGCTCACCTGCCGCTGGAATGCACGGGCCCGTCGACAACGCCCTGTGCTCGAGCGGGCGGACGAGGCGTTGCGAATCGGCGCATTGGTAGCCACACAGACACGGTCGATGGCCCGGGCTCTGGTGGACGGGGCGCCCGGTGCTCGTTCGATGCCTGCCGTCGGCGCCTTGCTCGTTTCCACCGCTTCATCGGTTGAGGCCTATGCGAGCTGGATCGCGTCTTCCGGCGAGCCAGCCGACCGGCAGCGCCTCTCCGATGCGATTCGTGTTGCCGGTGATACGTTCGGCCAGGCGGTGGCCCGGATCCAGCTGCGCTGGCGAGACGATCCGACTCAGTTGCTGATCTTCGGGACCATCGTGGCCATGAGCCACCGGATTCTGGCCGAGGTCGGCAGCCCGCTGGAGCCGTCGGACGAAGCGGCTTGAGGCCGGTCGGGCCCCTACTTGAGAGTGCCGGCCAGCTCCGGCTGCGGCTCGGGCCCGGGATCTTCGGGCATCTGGGGGAGCAGATCGTCGGCGTCGACGGAGAGCTTGGGCAGGATCCGGTCCAGCCAGGCGGGGAACCACCAGTTGGCCTTGCCGAAGAGCATCATGATGGAGGGGACGATGGCCATCCGGATGAGGATGGCGTCGACCAGGATCCCGCCGGCCAGGCCGATGCCGAACTCCTTGATGACGCGGTTCCCGCCGAGGATGAACGAGCCGAAGACGAGGATCATGATCAGCGCGGCGGCCGTGATCGTCTTCCCGGTCGCGGCCAGGCCGTTGCGCACCGCCACGCGGTTGTCGCCGCCCGACTTGATGTACTCCTCGTGCATCCGCGACACCAGGAAGACCTGGTAGTCCATCGACAATCCGAAGAGGATGGCGAAGAGCATGACGGGGAGGAAGGCCTCGACGGGACTGGTGCCGCTGAGGCCGATGAGCCCGCCCAGGTCGCCCCACTGGAAGACCGCCACGAGCATGCCCAGGGCGGCCCCGATTGACAGGAGGTTCATGACGGCCGCGGTGAGCGGGATCACGAAGCTGCGGAACACGGTCATCAACAACAGGAACGACAGGAGCACGACCAGGCCGATGAAGAGCGGCAGCTTGGAGCTCAGGACGTTCGAGAAGTCGACGAAGATCGCGGTCGTCCCGCCGACCAACAGGTTGACGCCGGAATGGCCCACGGCCTGGGGCACGGTGTCGCTCCGCAGGTGGTTGACCAGGTCGGTGGTGGCGCTGTCCTGGGGGGCCGAGTCGGGATACACGTTGACGAGGACGACCTCGCCGTCCCCCGTCTTGCTCGGGATGTAGAGCGGGTCTGAGACGCTGTGCACGTTGGGTTGCTGGGAGACCTCGTGGATGACGTCGTCGACGACGGCGTGTTGGTCCGGCTGCACCACGCCCACCAGCATCAGTGGCCCGTTGTACCCCGGTCCGAACCCCTTGGAGAGCATGTCGAAGGCGACCCGCGTCGACGTCCCGGCCGGGTCGGTGCCCTGGTCGGCCGAACCGAGCCGCAGGGAGAAGAAGGGGAGCGCGATGGCCACGATGATGACCAGGGCGACGCCGGCCGAGAGCCAGGGATACCTCTGCACCCGGTCGGCCCAGTTGGGCCAGAAGCCCTTGCTGTCCGCGCCGACGACGCGGGGGCCGTTCTCGACCAGGTTCCTCTTCTGCTTGCGGCTCATGACCTTCGGGCCGATGAAGCCCAGCATGGCCGGCAGCAGGGTGAGGGCCGCCACCATGGTGAGAGCCACGCCGATGGCGGCGGCCACCGCCAGGCCGTACAGGAAGCTCACCCCGAGCGCGAACATGCCGAGCAGCGCGATGCACACGATGATCCCGGCGAACAGGACGGCGCGGCCCGAGGTGTTGACCGCGTTGATGATGGAGGACTCCACGTCGCGCCCGGCCACCAGGCCCTGCCGGTGCCGAGTCACGATGAAGAGCGCGTAGTCGACGCCCACCCCCAGTCCGATGAGGAGCGTCAGCTCGGGCGAGATCGAGGGCATGCCGATGGCGTGGCTCAGGACGCCGATGACGCCCACGGCCGTGCCCAGCGCGAACAGCGCCGAGAGGATCGGGAGGATGGCGGCGAAGAACGATCCGAAGACGAGCAGCAGCACGATCAACGCCAGCAACACGCCGAGTCCGGTGCTGCCGATGGACTGGTTGTTGGCCTGTTCGGCCAGTTGCCCCGTGGCGGCGGCCGTCAACCCGTCGCCCGACGTCTTGGTGACGGCGTTGACGAAGGTCTTGGCCTCGCTGCTCGAGATGCTGTTCGGTTGCTTGTCGAAGGGGACCTGGAAGAAGCCGACCGTCCGGTCGGCGTTGATGTTGGTCGTGTTGACGAGATTCCCGGCGGAGTCGTAGGGGCTGGTGACCGCCGTCACGTTGGGCAGCGCGTTGATCTTGTCCACCATCGTGTTGATGCGTTGGCCGATGTCGGGATCCGTCAGGCGGGCGTCGCCGGAGGTGCCGAAGACCACCTGTTCGGTGTCCCCCGAATGGGAGGGAGCGACGGACTTCAGCAGGTTGATGGCATCGAACGACTGCGTGTGGGGGAAGTTGAAGTTGTTCGAGTAGTTGGTGCCGACGGCCTCCACGGTGAAGATGGAGGTGACCAGGACGAGCAGCCACAACAGGACGACCATGCGACGATGACGGACACACCACCCGGCCAGGGTGCGCATTAGGGGGATCTCCTCGGGGACGTTCGACGCGGCCACCGGCCGCCGTCACGGCAACGGGTCAATCGTACTGGTCGCCCGGACACCGTCGGCTGCCGGCGGCATCGGCCTGATGGACCAGGGCATTGAACAGCGGGAGGGCGAGGCGGTCCGCCGAGGTGGCCGAGCGGGCCACCAGGCGCCCGGCCAGGACGGGGTGGTGATCCGGGATCTCGAAGAAGGCTCGCTGGCTCACGGTGAGCAGGGTCAGGGGCGACAGCGCGACCACGGCGATGGACGAGGGCAGCTGGTTCAGCAGCGAGTGCTCCGACCACGAGTTACCCCGGCCGAGCAGGCCGATCGGGATGCCGTCGCGCTGCACCACGGCGTGCCCGCCCGTGATGACGTGCCACATCCGGACGGGAACATCCTGGGCCTGGACCACCTGCCCGGGATGCGCGGTGGTGACCGAGCAGTGCGTGGCCAGTTCCTCGAGCTCGTCGTCGGGCAGGCCGGCGAACAGGACCAGCGAGCGCAGCATGCCCCGGTCACGCCGGTCGTCCCGGTCGCCCGCGTTGTCCTCGGTCACGCGCCCCGGGGTCCTCCGACCTGCCGGTCGTGTCGGTGTGCACGGAGTCCCTCAGTGGTCCATCGCCGAGCTGGCCCGCCCGGGGTGGTCGTGGCGGTGGCGGGAGTGCAGGTGCCCTCCGGCCCGGCGCCACAGCACCAGGGCGACGATGGCGATGAGCAGCCACGGTACGTGGAAGAACGGGTAGAAGGGCATGCTGGCCCCCGCGGCGATGGCGAGGAACGCCACGAGGAAGACCCAGGGCAGGATCCGGCGGTGACGCGGCGGCGGGGGAGGAGCCTCGCTGGGCAGCCGGGGCAGGTCGTCGAACAGCCCGTTGAGGTCGCCGCGCGTCGTCGCCGACATCGCGGTGTCGAGCCGGTTCTTGAACTCGACCTCATCGAGGCGGCCTTCGGCGTAGTGGCGCGAGAGCTTGTCCGCCACTGCGTTGCGCTCGTCGTCTGAGGCCCGCAGCATCGAGTCGGGGGCCGGCATGTCCCTGCGGCCCATCGGATAGGCGGGATCCCACCGGTAGCGCATCTGGTCTCTTCTCCTTCGTCAGTCGATGTGGTCGGACGATCAGTGGGGCCAGGCGTCGCTCAGTAGGCCCCGCGGGCCCGCTCGCGGCCCAGGAGCTCCTCGGCGACGGAGATGTCGGAGTCCTCGTCGGGGATGAGGAGCCACCCGGCCAGGTACAGGGGCACCGCCAAGCCCCCCAGGAAGGCAAGGGCCACGAATCCGATGCGGACCAGGGTGGGGTCGACGTCGAAGTAGTCCGCCACGCCGACGGCGACGCCGCCCAGCATGCGGCCGCGGCCGCCACGGTGGAGGCGCTGTTCGGCGCCCGTTCCGGGCGGAGGGGACGGAGGGAGTTCCGCTGCCTGCTCGCTTGTCGTGGTGCCTGCAGTGCCTGCAGTGCTTGCAGTGCTTGCAGTGCCTGCAGTGCCGGAAGTACCTGTGTTGCCTGGTGTCTCGTCTGGTGCTGAGTGCATGGGTCCAGCGTGACGGTGCGCAGGTCAGAGGTGAATCCGGCAACACCCTGGTCCGACCCTGAGAGCACCCCCGAGTCCTCAGGGAAATCCCCGATAGCCCTCATGGGCACTGCGGCGCGATCATCGAGGTATCGCAGAGGCACCCGATCCCGGTACGCGTCCGCTCGCCGACGGTGGCCGCCCGACTGAGCCGTCGTGGACCGCGCCCGAAACCGGGGCCGGGACGGAGGCCCCTCCTCCTCCCGCCGGCGGCCGTGGCCGGGGCAGGGACCGGGGCCGGGGCAGGGGCCATGCGCGCTGGACCTCCCGCGATGGGTACGAGTACGGGTACCAGAACGGCGACCGGTACGGGCACTGGTCCGATTGGCGCCCCCATCGCCACCACCATGCCGGCGGGAAGTTGCGGGCCCTGCGTCGCAGTCCCGGCAACCGCGTCCTGGGGGGCGTCTGCGGTGCGGTGTCGCAGGCGACGGGGATCGACGCCACGTTGGTGCGCATCGGCTTCGTCCTGCTGGCCATCGCCAGCGGCGTGATGGTGTTCGTCTACGCCATGGCCTGGTTGCTCATCCCGATGGAGGGAGAAACCACCAACATCGCCTCTCGCGCCGTGAGCGATCGCCGAGGCATCCGGACGATCGCCGCCATCCTCATTCCGACCCTCATCGCGGTGCAGTTCATCACCAGCTCGTTGCACGTCCCCTTCATCGGCTTCATCGGCTGGCCGACGTTCCTGGCCGCCGGGGTCATCATCCTCATCTGGCGCAACGCCGACGCGTCGGAGAAGGCGTTCATCGACCACGACGTCGTGCCGCTGTTCGGGGCGGACAGCCATGGGAAGGGCCGCCGGTGGCTGATCGCCCGCGTCGGTCTGGGTGCACTCATCGGGGCGGCCGGCATCGCGCTGCTGGTCGAGGGGCACACGACGGTGGCCGCGCTCCGGCCGGTTGGTGGCGCCGCCCTGGTCATCGCCGCCAGCGTCGTGATCTTCGGTCCCTGGTGGCTCAGCCTCGTCCGGGACCTCATCGCTGAGCGCCAGGCGCGTGCGCTGGCCGAAGAGCGGGCCCAGATGGCGGCCCATGTCCATGACTCCGTACTCCAGACGCTGGCCCTCATCCAGCGTTCGTCGGACGACCCGCAGCACGTGGTGCAGCTGGCTCGGGCCCAGGAGCGCGAGCTGCGCGCCTGGCTCTTCGAGGGCCGGCCGCCGGGCGCCATCGGCGAGGACGCCACGACGCTGGCCGAGGGCGTCGGCCTGCTGCAGCGGCAGGTGGAGGCCGACCACGGCATCGCCGTGCAGGTGGTGATGGTGGGCGACTGCGAGCTGGACGAGGCCCTGCGTGCGCTGCTCGATGCGGCCCGGGAAGCCACCGTCAACGCGGCCAAATGGTCGGGCGCGGACCAGGTCTCGGTCTATGCCGAGGTGGAGACGGACACGGTCATGCTCTACGTGCGGGACCGCGGCCGCGGGTTCGACCCCGAGGCCGTGCCCGAGGACCGTCAGGGCATCGCCCGCTCCATCCGGGCCCGCGTGGCGCGCTTCGGCGGCTCGGCCGTCGTCCGCTCGGCACCGGGGGAGGGGGCCGAGGTCCAGCTCTCCATGCCGCGGCGGGAGCGGGTGAAGTGACGTGACCGAGGTCGTGCGCAACGCGCCGGCCGCGCATCTTCCTCGTCGAGGACCATGCCGTCTTCCGGGCCGGCGTGCGGGCCGAGCTGGGCGACGCGGTCGAGGTGGTGGGCGAGGCCGACGAGGCGGCGGCCGCCATCGAGCTCATCGGCGAGCGCCTCCCCGATGTGGTCCTCCTCGACGTGCACCTCCCGGGCGGCGGGGGCCACGCGGTCCTGGTCGGGGTGCTGCCCCATCACCCCGAGGTGCAGTTCCTGGCCCTCTCCGTCTCCGACGCCCCCGAGGACGTCATCGATGTCATCCGGGCCGGTGCCCGCGGCTACATCACCAAGACGATCTCGGGCCCGGAGCTTCTCCAGGCGGTCTACCGCGTCGCCGCCGGGGACGCCGTCTTCTCGCCGCGCCTGGCCGGCTTCGTGCTCGACGCCTTCGCCCAGGGCGGCGCACCCGCAGCGGGACTCGACCCCGAGCTCGACCAGCTGTCGCCACGGGAGCGCGAGGTGCTGCGCCTGATCGCCCGCGGTTACACCTACAAGGAGGTGGGCCGCGACCTCGGCATCTCGGCCAAGACGGTCGAGTCGCATGTCTCTTCGGTCCTGCGCAAGCTGCAGCTCTCGACCCGTCACGAGTTGACGAGATGGGCCACCGACCGTCGCTTGGTCTAGACAGGGGGGATGTCCGAGGACCTCGTCACCGAACATCGTGACGCGGCCAAGCTGGCCGGGATCGCCGGCCGGGCGCTCGTGGAGCTGCGCGACAACCCGCCCGCGTTGCGCGATCTCGGCGCGGCGGGGGACCACATGGCCCACCAACTGCTCGTGGCCGAGCTCAACCGGCTCTACCCCGACGACGATGTGCGATCCGAAGAGGGGCTCGAGCACGTGGCGGGCTCCGGCCGGCTGTGGATCGTCGATCCGCTCGACGGGACCCGCGAATTCCGCCAGGTCGGGCGGAGCGACTGGGCCGTGCACGTGGCGATGGCCGTGGGCGGCGTGGCCGTGGTGGGTGCCATCGCCCTGCCGGCGCTCGACATCGTCCTCGCCACCGACGACCCCCCGGTGCTCCCTCCCTTACGCAGCGGCGAGGCGCCACGCGTGGTGGTCTCGCGGAGCCGACCTCCCGACGTGGCCTACGACGTGACCGAGGCGATCGGCGGCGTCATGGTCCCGATGGGGTCGGCGGGCGCCAAGATCGCCGCGGTCATCCTCGGCGCGGCGGAGGTCTACGTCCATGCCGGCGGCCAGTACGAGTGGGACTCGTGCGCCCCGGTGGCCGTCGCCACCGCGAGCGGGCTGCACGCCAGCCGGCTCGACGGGGAGCCGCTTCGCTACGGCGACCCCGACGCGTGGCTGCCCGACCTCGTCGTCTGCCGCCAGGAGTACGCCGAGGCCGTGCTCGCGGTCACGACGCAACAGCGCCGGCCGTATTGGTGACCGTGTGCCGCTGAGCCGCTGAGCCGCTGAGCCGCTGAGCCGCCGAGCCCGGCTCGCGCGGTACCCGGAGCCGCATGCCGGCCGGCCCGGAATTGACAGAACCCCGCCTCGCGATGAGACGGGGTTCTGTCGTGATCCTCGTGCGCTCGGCGTCAGCCGATGGCGCGCACGTTCGCGGCCTGAAGGCCCTTCGGACCCTGGTTGGTCTCGAACTCGACCTTCTGTCCTTCTTCGAGATTGCGGTAGCCCGTACCGCTGATCGCGCTGAAGTGCACGAAAACGTCGGGGCCCCCACCGTCCTGGGTGATGAAGCCGAAGCCCTTCTCACCGTTAAACCACTTCACGGAACCAGTTGCCATTGAAAATCCACTCCTCTCCTGGCCAGATTTGACCCGTGTCGCAGGGGTCATGGCCGGTAGCTCTTGCGAGCCAGAGGGATTTCCAAACTTGTGATGGTGGTGCCCTCGGAAGGAGAACCTTAGCGCGCTGGGGCGACGGGAGGGGGGTTTCGGGCATTGGCGCGTCAGATTCGTCACGCGGTTGTTCACGCCCAGGATCGTGCCTAGGTTGGGATGGCCATTACTGGCCTGACAAGGGGGCATCCGTGACTGTGACCGCCAATCCGTACCTGGAAGGCAACTTCGCCCCGGTGCTCGAAGAGGTCACGGCGACCGACCTGCCCGTCACCGGCCACGTGCCTGAGGCCCTCGACGGCCGCTACCTGCGCAACGGCCCCAATCCCGCCTCGCCCCCCGAACCATCGACCTACCACTGGTTCACCGGCGACGGGATGGTGCACGGGATCCGGCTGCGCGACGGGCGGGCCGAGTGGTACCGCAACCGCTGGGTGCGCTCGGCCGAGGTGGCGCGCGTCCTCGGCGAGGAGCCCCACCCGGGCCCGGTGCACGCGGGCATGGACTTCGCGCCCAACACCAACGTCATCGGGCATGCGGGCCGCACCTTCGCCATCGTCGAGGCGGGGACGCGCCCGTACGAGCTGACCGACGAGCTCGACACGGTCGGGCCCTGCGACTTCGGCGGCACGCTCGATGGCGGCTACACGGCCCACCCCAAGCGCGACCCGCTCACGGGTGAGCTCTACGCCGTCTCCTATTTCTTCGGCTGGGGCAACGACATCGAGGTGACGATCATCGACGCCGACGGCCAAGGTGCGCTCCAGCCGGCGCGTCGCCATGGGCGGGCCGGTCAGCGTGCACGACTGCGCCATCACGCAGCGCTCCATCGCCCTGCTGGACCTCCCGGTCACCTTCAGCCTCGACGCTGCCGCGTCGGGCGCGACCTTCCCCTACCGCTGGGAGGAGGGGTATCGGTCCCGCGTCGGCCTGCTGCCGCGCGACGGCGAGTCGACCGACGTCGTCTGGCACGACGTCGAGTCGTGCTACGTGTTCCACCCGATGAACGCCTTCGACGACCCCGACGGGGACGGCATCGTGCTCGACGTGGTGCGCCACCCGTCGATGTTCCGCACGAAGCACCTCGGGCCTTCCGAGGGAGCCCCCACGTTGGAGCGCTGGCATCTCGACGGTCACGGCGGCGCGGTCAAGGAGGAGCGGCTCGACGACCGTGGGCAGGAGTTCCCCCGCGTCGACGAGCGCCGCGTCGGCCTGCCCCACCGGTACGGCTACGCCGTCGCCGTCGGCGGCTCCGAGGACATCCTCGGCACGGAGTCGGTGCTGATCCGCCACGACTTCGAGCGCGGGAACGAGCCAGACCCGTTCCTTCGGCCGCGGGACGAGCCTGGGGGAGGCGGTCTTCGTGCCCCGCGAGGACGGCGCCGGCGAATCGGACGGTTGGCTGCTCCTGCTGGTGCACTCGGCCGAGACTGACACCTCCGCCCTGCACATCCTCAACGCCGACGACGTCGAGGGCGAGGCCCAGGCCGTCATCGACCTGCCCCAGCGGGTGCCGGCGGGCTTCCATGGGAACTGGGTGCCCGACCCGGCCTGACTCGAGCGTTCGGTTGACCGCACCCGGCGCGGGGTAGGATTGCCGCGTGTTCGTCTGGCACTGGGTCCAGCAGCACCGGCTGTTGTCCGTGATGGTGCTGGCCTTGTTCATCGTCAGCTGCGCCGGTGGGACGGCGTGGGCGCTCGTCTTCCGTACCGTGTCGTCGCCGGTGGGGCTGCGGGACGCGCTGCGCATGTACCGGCGGGAGCAGACCGGCAAGGTATTGACGACGCTGCGCAACCGGATGCCGACCCCGGGGGTCTACACGTACCGCACGAGCGGAGGCGAGAGCCTCAACCTGGTCGGTATGTCCCGCTCCTTCCCTTCGAGCACCTCCATGATCGTCGCCGACGGACGCTGTGCGACGGTGAGTTGGGTTCCCGATCACGCAGCACACCGAGGCGACGACCGTGTGCAACGCGCCCAACGGAGCGCTGACCGTTCCGAAGCTCGTGACGGACGAGTCCATCGCCGGGTCGACGACCACTTCGAGGATCGAGTGCCCGGCCTCGACCTACCTGCTGCCGAGCGCGCCCCGTCCGGGTCAGCGCTGGGCCGCCACGTGCGCACTCGCCCGCCCGGCCGAGAAGATCGGGCTGACGGGCCGGGCGTTGGGCCAGTCCACCATGGTGGTGGGCGGCCAGACGGTCTCCGTGATGCACACCCGGCTCATGCTCACCTTCGCCGGCACCGAGCACGGGACCAATCCGACCGACTTCTGGATCGTCCCCAGCAGCGGGCTGATCGTGCGCGAGCAGGAGAAGGTGGGCGTGACCCAGGGCGGTGTCCACTACACCGAGAACATGGAGACCACGCTCACCAGGCTCGATCCGGCGCATTAACCACGGCTTTACGGGCGCCCTCTACAGTGCGTCGGATGGCGATGGGGATGGGGATGGGGATGGGGACGGAGGGCGCGGCGTGGCCGGAGCCGGCGCAGGGGACGCGGTTCACATGGGGTCCTCCCTCCGAAGACCGGATGCCGCCCGAGGTCCGGTACGCGACCTGGGGTCGTCGCGGGCTCGGCTTTCTCCTGGACTTCCTCGTGATGGCGCCCGCCCCCATCGCCTTCGACATCCTCTTCGGGGCCTCGGTGCCGAACAATGCGAACGCCCCGATGAGTCTGCTCTCGTGGGTGTGGTTCTGGTGCCTGCTGGCCTCCCTCACCTTGTTCGTCGTGTACCCGGCTTGGTTCATCGGGCGGCGCGGTCAAACCCCAGGGATGCGGCGGATGCAGATCCGCCTCTTTCAGTTAGATCGTGAGGGGAACCTCGACGCGCCCAGCTCGCAGCGAGCCTGGGGCCGTGCCGTCATGGCGGTCGTGTTCTGGTTCCTCCTGGTCGCCTGGATCCTCGACTATCTCTGGCCGCTGGGCGACAAGCGTCACCAGTGCCTCCACGACAAGGTCGCCCGCACGGTCGCCGTCGACGTGCGAGACATGCGGCACGGGCGCGGCGCGGAGGATGGGGACGGCTCGGCCGCGTCGGCCGACCACCGCTGACGAGCAAATGCCCCGACTGGTTGGCCTACCCCGCGAGATCGTCAATCGGCCGGTGGGCCCACCAGCGCCGCCAGCCGCTTCGGTGCGGTGAGGCAGTAGCTCTCGGCGATCATCTCGGCCATCTCGTCCCAATCGGGCGCGGCCCGGAGATCCAGGCGCACGCCGACCCAGCCCTTGGGCCCCACGTACTTGGGCACGAAGAACCGCGTCGGCTCGGACGCCACCAAGACCTGCTGCGCTCCACGGGGCGCCTTCATGGTCATGGACGTGGCGTCCTCGCTCGTCATCACGAAGAGCTTGTCCCGCACCCGGAACGCCGGGGCGGTGTGGCCGCCGAACGGGCGCTCCTCGGCTTCGGGGAGCGCCAGACAGATGGCCCGCACCCGTTGAATCGGGGAGCGCGCCGCCACGCTCACCCCCCGGAGGCCGTGTCCGCCCCCGCAGCCGCAGCCGCCCGGTCCTGTGCCACCGCGTCGTAGGACGCGTAGTCCGACCCGGTGTCGTCGGCGAACTCGAATTCGAGCAGGCCCGCCTCGCCCCACCGCTCGCGCAGGTACCCGTCGTTGGCGTCGAGGAGGCCGAGCTTGCGCACGTTGGGCACCAGCTTGGCGAAGAAGCCGCGGGCGAAACCCCGCATCGGGTTCAGCTTCGCCTTCTCTGCCGCCTGCATGATGAAGGGGAGGACCTCCTCGGCCGTCGTGCCCATGCGCTCCCACACCTCGGGTGTGGTGGCCCGGGAGCGCGAGTTGAGCGTGGCGTCGACCAGGAACTCCTGGCGGTCCTTCAGCTCGGCCTCGCTCAGGTCCCGGTAGAACTCCGACAGCGTCAGCACGCCGAAGGCGACGTGGCGCGCCTCGTCGGACATGACGTAGCGCAGCAGCTTCGTCAGCAGGGGCTCCTCCGTGCGCCGGAGCATGTCGCCGAAGGCGGCCAGGGCGAGCGACTCGATCACGATCTGCATCCCGAGATAGGCGATGTCCCAGCGCGAGTCCTCGAGCAGCGACCAGATCTGCTCCTTGAGGAACGGGCTCATCGGGTAGGCGTCGCCCAGCTTGGTGCGGAGATACTTGGCGAAGACCTCGGTGTGCCTGGCCTCGTCCATGGTCTGGGTCGACGCGTAGTACTTGGCATCGATCCACGGGACTGTCTCGACGATCTTGGCCGCCGTCATCATGGCGCCCTGCTCCCCGTGCATGAACTGAGAGAGGTTCGCCTTGAAGAACTCGATGCCGAGTTGCGAGTACTCCTTCTCGGACCACGTCGCCATGGGCGAGCCGGGCAGCGTCCCCGCCACCCGGGCCACCGCCAGCAGCGGGCTGTCCTGCTCGGCCACGAGCCGCTCGGGGTCGACGTCGATGGACCAGTCGAGGTCCGTCACGCTGTTCCACTGCGACCCCATGGCCTTGTTGTAGAGCGTGACGAGCTGTCCCCGGTCCCGCTCGTAGTCCCATAGGAAGAGCCGGTCCGCGTTGTCCTGTATGACCTGGACGGCCGCCTCCATGTCGTGCCGGCCCGGTACCTGAGGGGTGACATCCGCAGTCATGGGACCGAGGCTACCTCCGCCGCCCGCCCATGTTGGCGTTCGGGGCGGCCTTGGCCACGAGGTCGGGCACGATCTTGCCCAGCTCGGCGGGGTCCCAGCGGTCTCCCTTGTCGGCGCCCGGCCCGGCCACCCAGCCCTCGGCCACGCTGATGTGGTCGCCCTGCACGTTGAACACGCGGCCGGTGATGCCCGCCGACTCGGGGCTGCCGAGCCACACCACGATCGGTGCGATGTTGGCCGGGTCGAAGGAATCGAACTCCTCGGGCTTCTTCTCGGCGGACGCCGCACCCATGCCCAGGTTCTCGGTCATGCGGGTGAGGGCGGCCGGCGCAATGGCGTTGACGGTGACGCCGTAGCGCTCGAGCTCCATGGCGGCGATGATGGTGAAGGACGCGATGCCGGCCTTGGCCGCCCCGTAGTTGGTCTGGCCGACGTTGCCGTAGATCCCGGACGGCGACGTGGTGTTGATGATGCGGGCGTCGTTCGTGTCGCCCGCCTTGGTCCGGTTGCGCCAGTACTCCACGGCGTGGCGCGTCGGCGCGAAGGTGCCGCGCAGGTGCACCTTGATCACGGCGTCCCATTCGTCGATCGTCATGTTGACCAGCATGCGGTCGCGCAGGATGCCGGCGTTGTTGACGAGCACGTCGATCGTCCCGAAGGTGTCGATGGCCGTCTTGATCAAGCGGCCGGCGCCGTCGTAGTCCGAGACGTCGTCGCCGTTGGCCACGGCCTCGCCACCCATGCCGCGGACCTCGTCGACGACCTGTCCGGCCGGGCCGTCCGAGGAGCCGGACCCGTCCACCTCGGCTCCGAGGTCGTTGACGACCAATTTGGCGCCCTGGCTGGCGAACTCGAGGGCGTGCTCGCGCCCGATGCCCCGGCCTGCCCCGGTGATGACGACGACCCGTCCGTCACAGATACCCACGTTCAGCTCCTTTGGTTTTGCTCATTTGCGGCTTCTACGCCGTCCGGTACTGCTTCGCCCTGTAGTGGTCGCGCAGCTTTCTCTTGAAGATCTTCCCAGTATCCTCCCGCGGCAGCTCCGACACGAAGTCGACGCTGCGCGGGCACTTGAAGCTCGCCAGGTGCTCCCGGCAGAACGCCATGAGCTCGGCGGCCAGCTCGTCGCTCCCGACCACCCCGTCGGTCGGCTGCACCACCGCCTTCACGGCTTCGCCCCAATCGTCGTCGGGCACCCCGATCGTGGCGACGTCGCCCACCGCCGGGTGCTCCAGCAGCACCGCGTCGACCTCGGCCGAGTAGATGTTCACGCCGCCCGAGATGATGACGTTGGCCGTGCGATCGGTGAGGTAGAGGAACCCGTCGGCGTCCATGTAGCCCATGTCGCCGAGGGTGAAGTAGTCGCCGCGGAAGGCGTCGGCCGTCTTCTCCGTGTCGCCGTAGTAGTCGAACTTGGTGGCGGCCGGCGCCAGCAGGAAGACGAGGCCGACCTCACCCGTCGGCAGGTCGTTGCCCGCCTCGTCGGCCACCTTGACCAGTCCCGGCGCCATGGGCCGGCCGACGGTGCCGGGGTGCTCCAGCCACGTCTTGGAGTCGACGATGGTGCCCAGGCCCTCGGTGGCCGCGTAGTACTCGACCACCACCGGCCCCAGCCATTCGATCAGGCGCTGCTTGACGGGAACGGGGCACGGCGCCGCGCCATGGATCACGAAGCGCAGCGACGAGACGTCGAAGCGCTCCCGTGTCTCGTCGGGCAGGGCGAGCAGGCGGTGGAACATGGTCGGGACCATGTGCGTGTGGGTGATCCCGTGCCGCTGAACGAGCTGCAGTGCCTCGACGGGGTCCCAGTGGTCCATGACCACGACGGGCACGCCGTAGACGAACGGGATGGCCACCGAGAAGGCGAGGGGCGCGGCGTGGTAGAGCGGTCCGGTGAGGAGGTGGGCGTCGACCGTGGCCTCGTAGTCCTCGTCATACCCGCAGAAGTTGACGGCGGCCAGCGCGCTGACCGCGGCGGTCGGTCGGTGCACGCCTTTGGGCTGCCCCGTGGTGCCCGACGTGTAGAGCATCTGGGTGCCGATGACCGGGTCCTCGATGTCCGAACCGTCCTCGGCCGCCACCACGGTGTTGTACATCTCGAAGCCGGGCAGGAAGCCCCCCGTGTTGATCTTGACCAGGCCCGGCCCGCCGGCGGCAGCGGCGACGCCGACCTTGTCGCCCAACGTCCCCGAGCAGACGAACGCCTTCGCCTCGCAGTTCTCGACGATGTAGGCCGCCTCCTCGCCGGTCAGGTGCCAGTTGATCGGCGTGAGGCGCAGGCCCGTGCGCTGGGCGGCGTAGAGCACCTCGAGGAACTCGGGCTCGTTGGTGCACATGAGCGCAATGGCGTCTCCGGCCTGCAGCCCTCGGGCCCGCAGCGCGCGGGAGAGCCGGTTGATCTCCGCGTTGAAGTCGGCGTAGGTGCGGTCCCCGTGGGGGGTGATCAGGGCGAGGCGGTCCGGGATCCGGTCCGCCCACCAGGCGTGCAGCATGCCCTGGGCCGCCGCGGCGCGCTTGTCCTCCGGGACGCTCACGGCGCCTCCTCTTCGGTCCCGGCCGGCCGGAAGAGCGCCAGCTGCCGGCCGTCGCTCAGCGGCTCCCAGCTCACCGTCACGGCCATGCCGCTGTGGACGTCGCCGACCGGGCAACCGACGATGTTGGTCATCATGCGCACCCCCTCCTCCAGGTCTACCAGGGCGATGCAGTAGGGCTCCCCGCCCGAGAACGACGCACCGGCCGCCTCCGGCCTGTGCTCGACGACGGCGGCGTGCACCGTGGCCCGGCCGCTCGCCTCGCGCCACTCGAGCGTCCCGCCCTCCGGGCTCCCCCCGGCGCAGTAGGGGCAGAGCGCCCGCGGGTAGAAGACGCCCCGGTCGCACGCCGTGCACCACTGCACGAGCAGGCGGCCCTCCCGGGTGGCCTCCCAGAAGGGCCCGCTCTCGGCGCCCGGCGGCGGCTCGAGGCGTGACGGCGAGCCGGGCGTGCTCCTCGCTCCCGCTCCCGCTGCATCGGCCGTGCTCACAGCGTGGCCTCGGTCCCGAGCACGGACGTCGACATGACCGAGAGGAACATGCCGGACCCGTGCGCCACGGCCACGTCGGCGCCGCCGACCTGGCGCTCGTCGGCCTCGCCCCGCAGCTGGCGCACGGCCTCGGTGATCAGGAACATGCCGTACATGCCGGGATGGGTGAAGGAGAGGCCACCGCCGTTGGTGTTCATGGGGAGCGAGCCGCCCGGGCCGAGGCCGCCCTCGGCGGCGAACGGGCCCCCCTCACCCTTGGGGCAGAAGCCGAGGTCCTCCAGGTGGAGGAGCGAGGTGATGGTGAAGCTGTCGTAGCCCATGAGCACGTCCACGTCGGCGGGGCCGAGACCGGCCATGGCGAAGGCGCGCGACCCCGAGACGGCCCCCGGGGTCGTGGTGAGGTGGGGCATCTGGGTGATGCTCATGTGGTCGGTGCAGCTCGCCGCCCCGAGGACGAAGACGGGTGGCTGGCGCAAGGACCGGGCCCGCGCCGGCGCTCGTCATGACGAAGGCGCCGGCGCCGTCGGTGACCAGGCAGCAGTCCAGGAGGTGCAGCGGGCTGACCTGGAGCGGTGAGTCGAGCACGTCGGCGATCGTGATCGGGTCGCGGTAGCGGGCCCGTGGGTTCAGTGCCGCCCACTGGCGCGTGCTCACGGCGATGGCGGCCAACTGCTCCGACGTCGTGCCGAACTCGTGCATGTGACGCGCCGCGGCCAGGGCGTAGGGGCCCATGGGGAGGCGCAGGCCGAACGGGAGCTCCCACTCGGCCATCGGGTTGGGCCCCGGCATGCCGCGGCCGCGGTCGCGGGCGCCTGCGGGTGCGGTCGCTGCGCGGGGTCGACGCGTACACGCTCACGACCACCTCGCACAGCCCTGCCGCGATGGCGGCCGCCGCGTGCTCGACGTGCACCTCGTAGCTCGAGCCCCCGGTCATGGTCGACTCGATGAACGTCGGGTGCAGCCCCAGGTATTCGGCGAAGGCCACGGCAGACTCCGGATGGCAGACGCCGTCGACATCGGCCAGCGTCAGCCCGGCGTCCTCGAGCGCGCCGAGCACCATGGCGACCTCGAGCTCGCGTCCCGTGCGGTCGAGTTCCCCGGTGGGCGAGACGTCGTCGGTCACGCCGACGATCGCCGCGGCGCCGCGCAGGCTGCGGTCCTGCCGACTCATCCCCGACGACCTCTTGGTCCAGCCCGACCCAGCCGCGGACGGCTAGGCGTTCTTGGGCAGTTGCGAGAAGGGGGTCACGCGGTCGTTGTTGGGCTCCTTCGGCAGGCCGAGCACCCGCTCCCCGATGATGTTGCGCTGGACCTGGTCCGTGCCGCCGTAGATCGGCGGCGCCTGGGCGAACAGCGCCATCTCGGTGATGCCGCCGGCGAAGGGGTCGCCGGTCGCGTGCTTCAGCGCGGCCTTCTCGTCGCCGTCGTAGGCGTGGAGCATGCCGGACGGGCCGGCGATGCGCAGCCCGAGGTCGCGGGTCAACCGGACGATCTGGCTCATGGAGAGCTTGGCGATGTTGGGCATGCCGGGGATGTCGCGGCCCTGCTCCTTGGCCGCCTTGATCCGCAGGCCGTTGAAGCGGCCGAGCTCGCCCAGCGTGTGGAGCCGGGCCAGGTCCTGGCGGATGCCGGCGTTGTGGTTGACCCCGCGCGACTGGGCGAGGCCGATCAACAGGCCGGCGCCGCCGCGCATGGCGCCGAGCGCCCCCGTCGGCTGCTCGGTCTTCTTGCCATCGGTCTTCTTGCCATCGGTCTTCTTGTCGGTCTTCTTCTGGCTCTTGCCGCCCGCGGCCGGCGCGGCCGCCACCAGGTCGCCGACCCGGCGGGGCAGGATGCCCATCACGGTGCCCGGTTGGGCCATGCCGCCTCCGGCCGCGTTGCCGCCTCCGGAGCCGAGGCCCGCCCGCTCGTTCATCAGCGTCGTGTTGGCGGCGGCCCACCCGTTGTTGACGCCGCCGATCAGCGCCGAGTCGGCCACCCGCGCGTCGGTGATGAAGACCTCGTTGAACAGCGAGTGACCCGTCATCTCCTTGAGCGGGCGCACGTCGACGCCGTCCTGGAGCATGTTGAAGGCGAAGTAGGAGATGCCCTGGTGCTTGGGCACCTCGGGGTTGGTGCGGGCCAGGAGCATGCCGAGGTCGGCGTACTGGCCGCCGGAGGTCCACACCTTCTGGCCGTCGATGATCCACTCGTCGCCGTCCTTGACGGCCCGGGTCTGGAGGCCGGCCAGGTCCGAGCCCGCCTGCGGCTCGCTGAAGAGTTGGCACCAGGCCTTCTGGCCGGTGACGATGTCGCGCACGTAGAGGTCGATCTGCTCCTGGGTGCCGTGGGTGGCGATGGTGGGGGCGGCGAGCAACAGCCCCAGACCGGCCGGGGCACCGAGCGCGCCGAAGTTGGCGATCTCCTGTTGCACCAGGACGACGTCGGAGCGGGCCATCGCCCTGCCGTAGGCCTTCTCGGGCAGTCCCGGGGCGGCCCAGCCGGCCAGCCCCATCCTTTCCCACCACTCGGCCACGGTCAGGTCGGGATCCCAGTTGCCGGCCAGCCAGGACCGGAGCTCACTCAGCAGCTCGTCGGTCATCGTCGTCTCAACAGCGGTGTCGGTCACGTCCTGAAGTTACCGGGCGCGCCGCGGGGCGGGAAACTCAGACGAAACATGGGTAGCGTCGCCCCCGTGCAAGACGACCGGTTGAACGCGGCATTCGACGCCTGGGTGCAGGCACAGACGGCGGCCCTCGATGTCGTGCGCCAGGCCACGGGCGTGCCCGAGACGGAGGTCGATCTGGCCGAGGGCTACCGCTGGGTGACACGGCTCTCCCGGCTGGCCCTGGACTGGATCGTGGAGCGGTCCGACCCCGCACACCCCCAGCTCTTCACGCTGCAGGACGAGTACAAGAAGCTCCTGGTGGACAACCCCGATGTGCACTACACGTTCTGCGTGCTCGACGACAAGCGCTCGTACCGCCTGCTCGGGTACCGCGGGGAGTGCGCCTATCTCGGCATGACCTTCGGCACCCCGTTCGGCCAGGGTCAGGTTGCGGGCCGGACGGGGACGCAGACGCAGACCCACATCGACGAATTCGAGCTCGGGCCCAACGGCGAGGTCGACATCCTCATTGCGCCGGCCTCCGCCCTGCCCGACCCCCGACCGCGCAACACGATCGTGCTCGAACCGGGGACCGCGCAGCTGGCCATCCGAGAGACGTACTTCGAGAAGCGGCCCGACCGCCTGGCCCGCCTCCGCATTGAGTTGGTGCCCGAACCGGGCGAGGTGGTGCCACCACCGATCCTCTCCGCCGAGGAGCTCGCACCCAAGCTCGAGTTCGCCGCCATGTTCCTCACGTTCGTGGGCGGGACAGCCCTACAGATGTGGCACGACGCAGCCGCCAACATGAACACGTTCGGCGGCCAGGCCGGCTCGGTACACGTCGCGGCGCAGGAGGACGAGGTGCGCTCCCATTCCAACGCGGAGATGACGTACCACGGCGGGCGCTTCCGTCTCGAGCCGGGCCAGGCACTCGTGGTCACGGTGCACGAGCCCGACAAGCCGTTCCTCTATTGGGGGCTGACCTTGACCTCACCGTGGATGGAGAGCTTCGACTACCGCTACACGACGACGGCGCTGAACAACAAGACGGCCGGCCGCTCGCCGGACGGGTCGTGGCGGATGGTCATCGCGCCATCCGACCCCGGTGTCGGGAATTGGCTCGACACGGGGGGCCGGCTAGAGGGCTACATGCTGGTGCGCTGGGTCCTGGCCGACGGTCCACCGCACCCGACGGCAGAGGTGGTCGCCCTTGCGGACCTCGCCTCGTAGCGAGGTCAGCTGGTCCGGCTCGGGACCTCCTGTACCAGCCAGCCATTCCCGTCGGGATCGCTGAAGGACAGGAACGTTCCGTAATCGACCCGGCCGGGGTCGGGCCCGTCCACTTGGACGCCGTCGGCGAAGTGGAAGACCTCGGTGGGCGCCACCCCGCCATCGACAAGCTGGCGCCGGGCGGCGTCGACATCCCGGACCACGACCTGCAGCCCCTGCAGCGTCCCCGCCGCGCCCTCGTTCTTCATGAGCGAGATGGAGCAGCCGGAGCCGGGCGGGGTCAGCTGGACGACACGGAAGTCCTCACCGGCCGAGTGGTCCACGTCGACGTGGAAGCCGACGGCGTCGGCGTAGAAGGCCTTGGCGCGGTCGACGTCGGCGACCGGCACCACGATTGTCTCGAGCTTCCAGTCCATGTTCCCTCCTCGTGGTCCCCCCCTCGTGCTGCTCGGAGGCTACGCCGATCAGACCTCGGACGGGACGCCGAAGCGCTCCTGGTACGGCGCCACCAGAGCGCGGTGAGTGGCCAGGTCGAGGCCGGTGTCGGCGAAGGAGTAGTCGTGCCCGCCGGCGCGGCCCGTGTGGCGACCGGCCAGATAGGCCTCGAGCGCCGAGCGGAACTCGGGCGTGACCGGGAGCTCCCACCCGGCGTAGAGCCGCTCGATCACCGCCACCGGGTCTGCCACCAGATCGCGGTAGACGACGTCGGCGATCTGGTCCGTTGGGATGGCGCCGGCGTCGCGCTCGGCGGTGACGTGGTCCATCTGCATCTCGAGGCCCATGGCCATGAACTCGACCAGGACGCCGTGGTCGACGTGCTCCGAGTGCATGGAGTGCAGCGTGGCCATGAGGTCGGACAGGGACCCGATGACGCGCAGTGGGTCGCGGTGGGTGACCACCACGCGGGCATCGGGGTAGGTGGTGAAGACGAGGGGCAGGGCGGAGAGGTGGGAGGGCGCCTTGACCACCCAGCGCGTCGTCGGTCGCTCGGCTACCCACTGCAGCGTCTGGAGGTGGCGCTGGTGCCACTCGTAGATCGGTGTCTGGTCCTGGCCGCTGCGCCACACCGTGTAGGCCGCCACGTTGTAGAGGCCGGTGTACATGTCGCTCGAGAACTGGTGCGCGAACGCGAAGATGCACTCGGTGGGCAGGCGGCCGCCGTTCTCGTGCATGGCGGTGAAGGCGGGGACGATCTCGTCCATGAGCCTGATCTCGTCGTCGCACAGGTCGCCCGAGGTGTCGTCGTAGGGGACGGTGTGGAGCAGCTCCCACAGCAGCGGAGGGCGGTTGGCGGGGTCGCAGGCCAGCAGCTCGTGCAGCAGCGTGGTGCCCGAGCGCCCGAGGCCGGTCACCACGATGGGGGCGGTCACGGGCTGGCGCAACACCGCCGGCTCCCGCTTCCACAGGTCGACCATGCGCAACCGGTTCTGCAGGATCACCTGCAGCTCGCCCCGGGTGCGGAGGCGGCCGGGAAGGTGGAGTCGGGCCTCGGTGTCGAGGGAGCCGCAGAGTCGGCGGAACGGCTCCTCCCACCAGGCATCGCCGAAGTCGTCGAGCCCGGTGGTGGCCACGGCGGCAGCGGTGAGGTCCTCGGGCTGGAGCGAGATCACGGAGCGCCCGCCGTCGCCCAGGTCGCGCCCGAGTGCCACCATCTTGTCCGCCCACGGGCTGCGTGGCGGGGGGACCCAGGGCACGGGGTGCACCGTATCGGCAACGGGGGAGAATGGTCGGATGGGAGTACGCCGATGAGCATGCCCGTGCACGATCTGGACGTGGACGCGCTCGTCGAGGTGCTGGCCACCGGCGCCGACGACCACCTCAGCCCCGGCGTCCCCGTCTCGCAGCTCGACCATGCCCTGCAGACGGCGGCCCTGCTGGCGCACCTCCATCCGGGCGACGACGAGCTGGCGGCCGCGGGGCTGGTGCACGACATCGGCCACCTGCTCCCCGGCGGCACGCGACGAGACCCACGCCGACGACGCGGCGGCCGCGGTGCGACAGAGCGCTCGGGGAGCGGGTGGCCGGGACGGTGGGGCTCCACGTGGCGGCCAAGCGCTATCTCGTGGCGACCGAGGGCGGCTACGGCGGGGTGCTGACCACCGACAGCGTGGTCTCGCTCGGCCGCCAGGGCGGTGCCATGACCGAGGACGAGGCGGCCGCGTTCCTGGCCCAGCCCTGGGCGGACGACGCCGTGACGCTGCGCCGGGCCGACGACAGCGGGAAGGTCGAGGGTCTGGTGGTCGGCGACCTGGCCGGCTGGGCACCCCTCCTGCGGGACGTCTCCCGGCGGCCCGGGGCGACCGGGGGCTGACGCACCGGGTCGGACCAGCTGGGTGGTCGCGTCGTCGGCACGCTTGCGCCGCCGGCCGGGTGGGGACAGAGTCACTCCGTGGACGTCCCCGTGTCCGGCCACTGTGACGCCCGTTTCCGGGCCGTGCGGGAGGAGTTCGCCCGCAACTTCGCCGAGCGCGGTGAGCTCGGCGCCGCCGTGTGTGTCGTGGTCGACGGCGTGACGGTGGTCGACCTGGCCGGGGGCTGGGCCGATGCAGCGGCACGCACGCCCTGGCGCGCACGACACGCTGGTCGACTTCTACTCGGTCGGCAAGGCGTTCGTGGCGCTGCTGGCCCTGCAGCTGGTCGACGCCGGGGCGGTCGCGCTCGACGACCCCATCGCCGCCGTGTGGCCGGAGTTCGCCGCCGCGGGCAAAGAGGACGCGACCCTGCGGCATGCGCTGTGCCACCGCGCCGGGGTGCCCGCCATCCGCGAGCCGCTGACCAACGACGACCTGTGGGACTGGGGGCGGATGACGGCGCGCTGGCGGCGACCGCGCCCTGGTGGGAGCCCGGGACGCGGCACGCCTACCACACCAACACCTACGGCCACCTGGTCGGCGAGGTGGTCCGCCGGGTCAGTGGCGAGCCGTGCGGCCGGCGCCTGGCCGCTCTGGCGCGGACCGTTGGGCGCGGACGTGCTCGTCGGTGGTCCCGCCGGCGGACCAGCGCCGCTGCGCCGAGGTGGTCTTCGACGCGCCCGGGACCGCCCGCCGCGCTGGACGACACGCTCGAAGGGGACCCGCGCATGGAGATGCTCAGTTACTTCAACCCGCCGGGGTTCTCCTCCATGGGTGTCGTCAACACGGCCGCGTGGCGCGCCGCCGAGGTCCCGTCGACCAACGGGCACGGCTCGGCCCGCGGCGTGGCGCGCCTGTACGCCGCGCTGCTCAGCCCGGGCGGCTGCTCGTCGTCCGGGCTCCTGACCGAGGCGACCTCGGCCCAGTCCGTCGGGTACTGCCCGATCCTGCACGAGGAGGTCACCTTCGGTCTCGGCTTCAAGCCGACCGTGCCGCGACGCCCGTTCGGCCCGAACCCCGGCAGCTTCGGTCACTTCGGCACCGGTGGGGCAGTCGGGTTCGCCGATCCGGCCGGCGGCGTCGCGTTCGGCTACGTCATGAACCACGTCATCCCCCGTTGGCAGAGCACCCGCAACCGCGCCCTGATCGACGCGCTGTACCGGTCGTTCTGATCCAACCCTCGTTGCCGGCACCACCTGCGGGCAGCGTGCACGGGAGACGCCGGGGCACCGAGATCGACGCCGTGACGGTGGCGATGCTCTAGCGTTCAACTTGGACTCGCCTCCGGCATATCGATGGCGAGGGAAGGAGGGTGCCATGACGAACGCTTCGATGGTCGTGCCGACCAGGCGTGTCGAGATGTGGTACGCCGGCACGGCGGCGCAGAACCGATTGACGGTGGCCTTCCGGATCATCTTGGCCATCCCGCAATTCATCATCTTGTACCATCCTCTTCATCGCGTCCTTCTTCGTGCGGTGATCGGATGGTTCGCCGCACTCTTCACGGGCCGGCTTCCGGCGTGGGCGCACACCTTCCTGGCGCGGCGTTATCCGCTGGTACGCGTGGGTCGGCGCATATGTGTTCCTGCTGACCGACCGCTACCCGCCCTTCTCCCTCGACGACGTGGAGTACCCGGTGCGACCGGTCCTGCCCGGCCGGGGTCCGCTCAACCGCGTGTCCGTCTTCTTCCGCATCATCCTGGCCATCCCGGCGGCCGTCTTCTACGAGATCGTGCTGAACGGCCTGACGTTCCCGTTGCTCTTCTTCGTGTGGATCGCCGTCCTGGTCCGAGGCAGCATGCCCGCCGCGCTGTACGACGCGTACGCGGCGCTGCTGCGCTACCAGGTCCGTTTCCACTCGTGGTTCTCGATGCTGACCTCCGAGTATGCGTGGGGAATGCTGGGCGACTTCGTCCCGTTGCCCCCGGCGGCCCCCACGGCGCCACCCCTCGCGGCGTCCCCGGCCCCGCCGGCTCCGGCACACCCTGCGGCACGCAGCCGCCGGCAGCCCGGCCACCCCGGCCGCCGCCGGGCCAACCGTCGGCCTACCCGGCGACCCCGGGCGACCAGGTCGCCACGCCGAGACGCCCCCGAGGACGCCCCCCCGCGCCCCCCGGATGGCCGCCACCGCAGCCCGCCCCACCCACCGCGGCCCCCGCTCCCATGCCGCCCCCGTCGCAACGGGAGCGCACGTCGATCCCGTCTGCGCCGGATCCGCTGCCCCCGTGGGGCATCCTCGTCCTCCAGGGGGCCGCGCGGGCCTGGATGATCTTCGCCATCGTCTGGGGCTCGATCCTCTTCGTCGGCCAGAACGTCGCCCGGGGCATCGGGAACAACAACAACGCCAACAACCATTCGATGTTCGTTCAGCTCAACTCGGTGCACCCGGATCCGCCCGGGCTCACGCACGTCATCGGCCAGGTGCCCACCGATCTCTGACGCCTCGGGCCTGTCGCCGGGCTCGGTGCCGCCGGCCTCGGCTGGCCTCAGCTGGCCTGGCTCACCGAGCTCATGTTGTAGTCGGGGATGCGCAGCGGCGGCACGATCGTCCGGTTCAGGTACTCGCCGAACTCGCGCCCGAGCGAGCGCACGGGCGTGCCGACCTCGGTGGCCCGGACCAAGAGGTCGACCGGGCTCTCGTTGAAGCGGAAGTTGTTCGCCGCCCCGACCACCGCACCGTCCTCGATCACGTAGACGCCGTCCCGCGTCAAGCCCGTCGTCAGGAGGGTGGCCGGGTCGACCACCCTGATGTACCAGAGGCAGGTGAGCAGGAGGCCGCGCTCGGTGCGCGCCACCATGTCGTCGATCGACCCACCGTCGTGCTCCGGCGCAGCGCAGCACGAGGTTGTCGATGTAGGGGGCCATCTCGACACCGGACCGCGCCGCGCCGGCGCGGTGGTAGCGCAGTCGGGCCAGCACACCGTCGTGCAGCCAGTCGGTGCGGGCGCTGGGCAGGCCGTTGTCGAAGACGGAGACCTCAGAGCCGCTGGCCCCGGTGGCGACGAACGGCGTGCACTCGATGCCCGCCTCGTTGGGGTCGCTGTAGAGCGAGAAGGGCAGCGGGGTGATCGTCTCGCCGACCCGCGTCCCTCCACCCTCCTCGGAGAAGACGGTGCGGCCGTCCTCGGCGTCCTGGCCCCCGAGCGCGTCGAAGCCCAGCATCGCCATCATGTCGCTCACGGCTGAGGGCGGCATGATCACCTCGTAGCGGCCGGCCTCCAGCGGGATCCGCGTGGTGGCCCAGTCGAGCCGGCGCCAGACCTCCTGCTCCATCCGCTCGAGCGAGGGCGCGATCGTGGGCTCGCCGACCCAGGCCGAACCGCTCCCGTCGGCCGTGCGCCCGACCAGGCTCACCGCCGCCGTCGGTTGCGCGTGGGAGAGACGGAGCCCGGTGGAGCTGCCGAGGTAGAGCGTGGCCACGTCCTGCTCCGCGAAGCCGGCCAGCACCGCGCCGCGGGCCCGGGCCCGCGCGAACGCCCCGGACAGCGCAGAGAGGACGCCCTCGAGCGCGCCGGAGTCCGTCTCCTCCGCGTCGAGCCGCGAACTCGCGCCCCGGCCGGGCCTCCGCCACTTCGACGAGGGCGAAGGCGTCCGGGGCCGGTGGCGCCTCCTGCGCATCGGCCAGGGCGGCCGCCGCCATCTCCGCCACCCCGTCCGCACCGACCACCCCGGACCGCCGTGCCGAGCCGACCGATCCCGACGCCAGCGCGATGACGCTGACCGAGCGCCCGCGCTGCACCCCGTTGGTCGTCGTCGTGTTCAGCGCGAAGCGGACATCGACGTGGCTGCTCTCCTCGACCAGCACGATGCACCCAGCCGCCCCGAGCGCGTCGGCCGAGCTCAGGCCGAGCTCCACGAGCTCTTGCGCCGGGATCACGCGCCCACCCCGCGCCGTGCGCCCTTGCCCGGCACGCTCAGCGTCCCGCTTCCTCACGCGCGTTGAGCACCCGGACGCCGCGCACCAGGACCGACGGGCAGCCGTGCGAGACGGGAGCCACCTGCCCGGGCTGACCCTTGCCACAGTTGAACGCGCCCCCCAGTACCCAGGTGGAGGCGCCGCCCACAGCCTCCATGGCGCCCCAGAAGTCAGTGGTCGTCGCTTGATACGCGACGTCCTTCACCTGTCCGGCCAACTTCCCACCCTCGATCCGGTAGAAGCGCTGCCCGGTGAACTGGAAGTTGTAGCGCTGCATGTCGATCGACCAGCTCTTGTCGCCCACGATGTAGACGCCGCGGTCCACACCGGCGATCAGGTCCTCGGTCCGCGGGCCCGTGTCCCCGGAGTGCGCCAGCGACACGTTCGCCATGCGCTGGATCGGTACGTGCATCGGCGAGTCCGCGAAGGCGCACCCGTTCGAGCGTTCGAAGCCCATGGCGGCGGCGATGGAGCGGTCGAGCTGGTAGCCCACCAGCGTGCCGTCGCGCACCAGATCGAAGGACTGGGCTGCCACGCCCTCCCCGTCGATGCCCACTGTGGCCAACCCGTGCTCCGCCGTGCGGTCACCGGTCACGTGCATGACGGGGGAGCCGTACGCGAGCGACCCGAGCTGATCGAAGGTGGCGAAGGACGTTCCCGCGTAGGCCGCCTCGTACCCGACGGCCCGGTCGAGCTCGGTGGCGTGCCCGATCGATTCATGGATCGTGAGCCAGAGATTCGACGGGTCGACGACGAGGTCGTACGTCCCGGCCTGCACCGAGGGCGCGGCCAGCTTCTCGGCCAACAACTCGGGCAGCTCGGCCAGTTCGGCGTCCCAGTGCCACGCGCCCGCGGACGTCGGGCCGGTCAGGAATTCCCATCCCCGGCCGACGGGCGGCGCCAGCGTGCGCATGGTCTCGAAGCCGCCGTCCGACAGCGCCAGCGCTTCGAGCTGCGCCTGCAGCCGCACCCGGTGCTGGGTGGCCCGCGTCCCGTTGAGATCAGCCAGGTAGCTCTGCTCGGACACCGCGAGCAGCGAGGCCGACGTGTGTGACACCGTCTCGTGGTCGCCGAGGCGCCTGCTCCATTCGGCCAGCAGCGCGATCTTGTCGGCCAGCGGCACGGTGGACGGGTCGATCTCGAACGCGCTCGACCACGTCACCTCACCGTGCGAGGGCTCGGACGCCAGCTCCACGCGCCCGCCTCCCGCCCGGCTGGTGACCCTGGCCATCTCCCGGGCCCGGCGCACCAGGTTGGCCGCCTCCTCCGGTCGCACGTCGACCGTGGCGGCGAAACCGACCGCGCCATCGACCACGACGCGGACGCCCATGCCGAAGTCGGTGCCGTCGGCCGTCGTCTCGGGGTGCGCATCGCGGCAGACGGACCGTCTGGCTCCGGATGCGCTCGACGCGGAGCTCGGCCGCCTGGCAGCCGGCCGCGGCGTCGAGCGCGGCGTCCGCCAGCGCGGTGAGATCGTCGGTGGCGAGCGGCATCAGTCGACGGGGGTGGGCTGGCGGACAGGAAGGTCGGCGGCGCTGTAGATGGCGTCGATGAGCTCCATGGTACGGATCGCGTCGGCCGCCGTCGTCGGGAACGAGGCGCCATCCTCGGCCGCGGCTGCGAACGCCTCGAGCTGGAAGTCGTACGACGCCTTCCGGCTGAAACGCTCCTTGCGGGTGCCGAGCGACGTCGTCACCTTCATCCGGTGCCCGTGCTGGGGGCTGAACGGGTTGAAGATGGAGATCTTGCCGTTGTCGCCCGTGATCTCGGCATGCAGCCGCAGCACCGAAGACGAGAACATGGAGCAGCCGACGTGGGCGCTCCCCCCGTCGGGGAGCGAAAAATGGGCGTCCATGGCCCGGTCGACGCCGGGGGAGGAGAGCTTGGCCTCGGCGCTGATCACCCGGGGTCCCGGGACGACGAGGCGCAGGAGGCTGACCGGGTAGCAGCCCATGTCCATGGTGGCGCCGCCGGCCAATGCCAGTTGGTAGCGGATGTCGCCTTTCTTCCAGAGCGGGGCGGAGAACGCCATGTCGACCCGACTGATGTTGCCCAGCTCGCCCGACCGCACGATCTCCACCAGGCGCCTGCACAGCGGGTGGTACTGGTAGTGGAAGGCCTCCATCACCACCAAACCGGGGGTGCCGTTGTCCGCCTCGGCCACGGCCCTGGCCTCGTTGGCGTTGGCCGTGAACGGTTTCTCGCACAGGACGTGCTTGCCGGCCTTGAGGGCGGCGATGGCCCAGTGTCCATGGAGGCCATTGGGGAGGGGGTTGTAGACGGCGTCGATCTCGGGGTCCTCGATCAGTTCCGAGTAGCTGCCCAGGACGCGGGGAATGCCGTGTTTACGGGCGAATTCCGAGGCTCGGCCGCGGTCGCGTGCCGCCACCGCAGTGACGAGGACGCATCCGGTCCTGCGGGCTGGCCTTATCATTGCGGAGGGGGCGATGCGGGCCGCCCCGAGGATCCCGATCCTCAGCACGTGGCGGTCACCGGGTCGTGTGGGCCCGGTCTGCCCTGGGGCAGTGAGAAGCGGCCTCGGCGGACGTTCGCGGTGTATCGGACGGAGAGGTGACCACGGGTGACGGCGGGTCGAGTCGCTGCATGGGCACGGACGCTAACGCACCGGAGGCGCAGCCGACGCTGCGTTCTCGGCGAGCGTCGACCAGGTCAACGAGCGCCGCACGGACGGGTGGACTTCACGCGGCGGGCGAGATCGTCATCGGCCAACGCCCGGCACACCCCAGCCGGCCACTCTGGGGCCCGTCCGCGCTGCGGCGCCGCCCAGTGGCGGATGGCCCCGGGCCTCTGCCACCATCGACTCCGTCATGGTTCCCGAACCCGTCCTGCCGGTGGTGCGGCCTGCCTCCGAGCAGGACGTCGAGCCCATGGCTGCGCAGTTGGCCCGGACCTTCATGGACGACCCCGTCTCCTGCCACATCTTTCGGAACGTGGCTCGCCGCGAGGCGGGCCTGCGGGCGTACTTCCGCACCCAGATGCGGGCCGACTACCTCCCCTTCGGGGGTTGCTACACGACGGAGGGCTACACCGGCGCAGCCATCTGGGCGCCGCCGGGCAAGCCGATCCGAACGGGCCTGAGCGGGATCCTCACCATGTTGCCGGTACTCCCCTTCGTGTTGACCAACTTGCGCACCACACTGCGTCTGCTGAACCTCATCGAGAAGAAACATCCCAGCACCCCGCATTGGTACCTGGCCAGCCTGGGCACTGCCGTGGAACAGCAGGGCAAGGGTGTGGGCGGCGCGCTGATGCGCCCGGTCCTCGCTCACTGCGACGCCGAGGGCATCCCCTGCTACCTGGAGTCGTCCAAGGAGCGCAACGTCCCGTTCTACCGCCGCCACGGTTTCGAGGTCGTCGAGGAGGTGCCCCTCCCCGGCGACGGGCCCTCGATCTGGACCATGTGGCGGGAGCCCCGCCCGGGGCCCTGAGCCGCGCCGTCGGCGGGGGGCGGCGCCCTCTCCGGGCTCAGGTCGGGTGGATCCCCTCGGGCATGGAGAGGGCGTCGTTGACCACGACCCCGAGGACGTCGATCACGGCCCGCGCCGGGGCCGAGGGCAGGCCGCGGCGCCGCTGCGCCACGCCGACCCGGCGCCGGGGCAGCCCAGTGACCGGCAGGACGGAGAAGCGCTCCCGCAGGTGACCCGGCACTGCGGTCGCCGGGAGGATGGCCGCCCCGTAGCCGTCGAAGGCCAGCGAGGCGATCAGCCGCACGCCGTCGAGCTCCATGGCGGGACGCAGCGCGATGCGGGCCGGGCCGGTGGCACTGTCGATCTCCGCCCGCAGCGCGGTGCCCGGTGCGGGCAAGAGGAGCTCCACCTCGGAGAGCCGCTCGAGGGCGAGCGAGGACTCCTCAGCGAGGACGTGACCCGGCGGCAGGACGGCCACCAGGTCCTCGTCGAAGAGCTCGGCCGCCATGATCTCGTCACCACTCAAGGGAAAGGTGACCACGGCCAGGTCCAGCTGGCCCGAGGCCAGCTGCTGTTCGAGCTGGACGCTGGAGCCCTCGGCGACGTTGAGGTGGATGTGCGGGTGACGCACCCGCAAGAGGTCGAAGAGCTGCGGCACCAGCCACCGTCCGGTCGTCCCGATCATGCCGAGGCGGACCGTTCCGATCACCTCTTCCCGGAGCGCCGTCACGTCGGACACCATGGCCTCGAGCTCGTTCATCACCTGGCGGGCCCGGGCGACGACGACCTCGCCCTCCTCGGTGAGGCGTCCCGAGGCCCGATCCACCAACTGCACGTCGAGCTCGCGCTCCAGGCGGGCCACGTGCGCCGAGACGTTGGACTGCACCGTGCCGATGGAGGTGGCGGCGGCGGAGAAACTGCCGGTGTCGGCGATGCCCAAGAGAGCTTGCAGATGTTTCAGTTCCATGGACTCACCGCTCCCAAAGGTGCTTGCCGGAGTGCTTGCCGGAGTTGCGCTGTCGATCACCATAACTGATGGAAGGTATCTGTTAAAGCTGCTTGACTGATTGCCTGGATGCCGCCAGAATGTATGGAGACCGCAGGGAATGGAAGCCCCCCCTTTGTTTCCCTGATGAGTCTCGAGAAGGGATCGCCCTCCCCCCCGGCGGTCCCTTCTCCTAATTCCGGCCCGATTTCGGGAGGCACTCCGTAGCCCTCCGACCAGCGATCGAACTGCTTTAGGCTCCCTACCCGTGGCGAAGAGCGCCGTCTTCATCGACCTCGACCGCACCCTGCTGTGGCGGGCATCGGGCCAGATCCTGAATCAGGCCCTCGTCGAGGAAGGCGTGCTGCCCGAGGGCCGCTCGCTCCCGGGCGACAAGATCCTGTACGCCGTCAACGACCGCCTGGGCGAGAACCTGTTCTCCATGGGCCTGGTTCGGGCGGCGGCCAGAGTGGCCCGCGGCTGGGGCCAGGAGCAGGTCCAGGCGGCCGGCCGGCGCGCGGTGGCCGCGCTCAGCGAGAACGTCGCCCCCTTCGCCCCGGAGCGCCTGGCCGCGTTCCGGGCCGAGGGTCACCGCCTGGTGCTCTCCACGACGACACCGGTCGACATGATCGCCCCCTTCGCCGAGGCCATCGGCTTCGACGATCTGATCGCCACCTCGTACGAGACCAAGGACGGCCGCTATACGGGCCGTCTGTACGAGGGCTTTGTCTGGGGGACAGGGAAGTTGCGGGCGGTCCGGGCGTGGGCCAAAGAGCACCGCATGGACCTGGCCGACTGCCACGCCTGCAGCGACAGCATCTTCGACGTGCCGCTGCTGTCGAGCGTGGGTTGGCCGCATGCCGTCAATCCCGATCCCTCGCTGACCGTCGTGGCCACGGTCCGCCGCTGGCCGGTGGAGCATTGGGACCGTCCCCCGGGCGTGCCCAGCGTGGTGGGATTGGAGCCGTACCACATGCTCCGTCCCTTCGTCCGCAAGTTGTCCTTCCCCTATGCACGGTTCGACATCGCGGGCGTCGAGCACGTGCCCTCACGCGGCCCGGTGCTCTTGGCTTCGAACCACCGGAGCTACTTCGACGTCGCCGCGCTGGCCCTCGTGGCGCGCGAGATCGGGCGTCCCGTGCGCTTCCTCGGCAAGAAGGAGATCTTCGACGCCCCCGTTGTCGGGATGATCGCGCGGGCCATCGGCGGCATTGCCGTCGATCGCGGCAGCGGGTCGGGTCGGCCGCTGCGGGCGGCCGAGTCCGCGCTGAAGGCGGGAGAAGTGGTGATCGTCCTCCCACAGGGCACCATTCCTCGTGGGTACGACTTCTTCGACCCCGAGCTGCACGGCAAGACGGGCACGGCGCGACTGGCGGCGTCGACCGGCGCAACCGTCGTGCCAGTGGGGTTGTGGGGGACCGAGAAGGTGTGGCCGCGCTCGGCGCGGGTGCCCGACTTCACCCTGGTGCGCAACCCGCCCAAAGTCACGGTACGGGTCGGTCGACCGGTGCCCCTGTCGCTCACCGACGCCAAGGCGGACACCTCCACGATCATGGAGGCCATCGGCGCGCTGCTGCCCCCCGAGTCGCGGGTGCGCCACGAGCCGACGCCCGAGGAGCTGGCCCGCAGCAAGCCCCCTCGGTGAGAGCCCGGCTGGCCAGCGCCACGACCCGCGCCGTCAACGTCGCCTCGCGCCGCCTCGGACGGGGCCAGGGCACGGTGGCCGGAGGACGGGCCGGACTCCGGCTCGACCCCCGGCTGCTCGAGCACCTGAGCGCGGGCCGTCAGGTGGCCCTTGTCACCGGCACCAACGGGAAGACGACCACGACGCGCCTGTTGACCGTGGGTCTCGGCGCGGCGGGCGACCCCGTGGTCAGCAACGAGACCGGTTCGAACATGCCCCCGGGCCACGTCGCCGCCCTGGCGGGGACCGACGCACGGCGCGTCGTGCTCGAGACCGACGAGGTCTACCTGCCGCGGGTCCTCACCGCGACCGCGGCTGCGGCGGTGATCTTGCTCAACCTGTCGCGCGACCAGCTCGACCGCACGAACGAGGTGCGCATGGTCGCCGGACGCTGGCGAGCGGCCCTGGCGGCCGCACCGCACACGCACGTGGTGGCCAACGCGGATGACCCCCTGGTGGCCTGGGGGGCCGGTGCGGCACGTGACGTGCACTGGGTTGCGGCCGGCCTCCGCTGGCAGCACGATGCCGTGGGCTGCCCGTCCTGCGAGGGACGCATCGAGTTCACGGAGGGCGGTTGGTCGTGTGCGGGCTGCGGGTTCGCCCGTCCCGAACCCGAGGCCACTCTGGTCGTGGCGCCCGACGGCTCAGCTGCCGGCCGGTGGGCGGACGGGAGACGGGCGAAGATACGGCTCGCGCTCCCGGGCCGCTTCAACCAGGCCAACGCCCTGATGGCCGCGGTGGGCGCCGAGGTGTGCGGCGTCGACGCGCTCGAGGCGCTCGCCGCCATGGCGGCCGTGGAGGAGGTGGCGGGTCGCTTCACCGTGCGCGCCTTCGGTGCGGCGCGCGCCCGCCTGATGCTGGCCAAGAACCCTGCGGGCTGGGACGAGCTGCTCGACCTCGTGGCCGGTTCGAAGTCGCCGCTCGTCGTCAGCATCAACGCACGGGTCGCCGACGGGGCCGACCCGAGCTGGCTGTGGGATGTTCCCTTCGAGCGTCTGGCCGGCCGTGCCGTCGTGGCGACCGGCGATCGCTTCCGCGATCTCTCCGTGCGCCTGCACTACGGCGGCGTCGCGCACACCACCGAGCCCGAAGCGGTCCGGGCCGTCACCCAGGCGGCCGCCGGGTCGGACGAGTTGGTCGATGTCATCGGGAACTACACCGCGTTCCACGATCTGCTCGGCGCGCCCTGATGCCTGCTCCGGTGCGCATCGCCGTCGTCTACCCCGACTTGCTGGGCACCTACGGTGACGGCGGGAACGGTCTCGTCCTGGCGCGGCGGGCGGAATGGCGCGGCCACGAGGCCACGTTGCTGCAGGCCTCCTCCGACCGGCCACTGCCCGAGGCCGATGTGTACTGCCTGGGCGGGGGAGAGGACGGTCCCCAGGTCCGCGCCGCCCGGACGCTCATCGACGACGGCATGCTGGCGCGGCGCGTCGCAGCCGGCGCCGTCGTGCTGGCCGTCTGCGCGGGGTTCCAGGTGGTGGGGCGGAGCTTTCCTGGGGCCGCGGGCGATGCGCACGAGGGCGTCGGCCTGCTGGACGTCGACACCGTGAAGGGGTCCGGCCCCCGCGTGGTCGGCGAGGTGCTGGTCGAGGTGGACCCGTCGCTGTTCGGACCGCTGCCCGTCCTCACCGGCTTCGAGAATCACGGGGGCGTGACGACGCTGCGGGACGGGACCGTCGCGCTGGGGCGGGTCGTGGCTGGCGTGGGCAATGGCGAGGACGACGCGGAGGGTGCCGTGCAGGGCCACGTGGTGGGGACGTACCTGCACGGTCCGGTGCTGGCCCGCAACCCGGCGCTGGCCGATCGCCTGCTCTCCTGGGTCCTCGGCGACGCTCCCCTCGCGCCGCTGGACGACGGGGCGGCGGAGAGCCTGCGCGAGGAGCGCCTCGCCGCGGTGGGGGGCCGCCGGCACCGGCGCCGGCACCGGCGCCGGCCCGCGTAGGGCACGGCGGGAGAGACTGAGCGGAAGGGAGGACGAGGTTCGATGCGAACGGTGCTGAACCTGCTGTGGCTGGTGTTGTCGGGCCTGTGGCTGGCCATCGGCTATGCGGTGGCCGGCCTCGTGCTGTGCATCTTGATCATCACCATCCCCTTCGGGGTGGCCTGTTTCCGCCTTGCCGCGTTCGTGCTGTGGCCGTTCGGACGGGCCGTGGTGCGCAATCCGGCGGCGGGCGCACCGTCCACCGTCGCCAATGTCCTGTGGTTCGTCCTGGCGGGACTGTGGATGGCGCTGGCCCATCTGTTCCTGGGCGTGCTGCTCTGCCTCACCATCATCGGGATCCCGCTCGGCCTCGGGAATTTCAAGCTCGCCGCGGTGGCGATCGCCCCATTGGGGAAGGAGATCGTTTCGACGAGCGATCCGCGCGCCCAGGCGGGGGCCGTCGTCTTCTGAGGCTGCGCCCCAGGTGACAGCGCACCGGCGCCGACCGGGCTCTACGACGGCCGCACGATCTCGGTGTCGCCCGGACCGGCAGGAGCTGGCGGGAGTAGGGCGGGCGACCGATCATGTCATAGGGCGACGCCTCACGGAACTCGTCGGACACCGGACCGGCTCAGTCGGCCGGGCCGACTTCGAGCGTGAGGAGGTCCCGAGCGAGGACGACCGGGCCGTCGAAGTGCGCGCTGGCCAGCGCGATCCATTCGGACTCGGTGCCCGGCTGGGGCGTCGGGACGAGATGGGTGAGGACGAGGGTCCCCACACCGGCGCGTGCCGCCGTCGCGCGCCGCGTCCTCGACCGACGAGTGGTAGTCGAGCACATCGAGCAACCGGGGCAGGCCGATCGGTTCGATCAAATCGGGGCGCACCACCGTGTGCACGAGGACGTCCGCTTTCGCGCACAGCTCGTCCAGTCCCTCGCACGGGACTGTGTCTCCCGCGATGACGACCGACGCACCGTCGTCATCGACCCGGAAGCCGATCGTCGGGCGAACCGGTGCGTGGTCGGTGGGTGCCGCCGTGACCCGGATCGGCCCGTCCTCGAGCACCACGCCGCGCTCGCACTCGACAACCTCCGTCGACGGCCGCCACTGCAGGTCCTCGTGATGGGTCAAGCGGTAGCCGATGTCGAGCTCGAGCATGGCCTCGGTGACCGCCAGGAGCGATGCCGCGCCGACCGGGCCGTAGACGGCGAGGGGGTGGGGTTGCAACGAGGTGATCCACCGCGAGGTGATGATGTCGTTGAGATCGGTGGTGTGATCGCTGTGCAGGTGCGTCAGGAAGAGGCCGCGCAGTGCTCCCGCGGCCGATCCCGCGCCGGCGGCGCGCATGAGGACGCCGCGCCCGCAGTCGAAGAGCAGGTCGCCGGCACCGGTGCGGACCAGGGTCGATGGCCCGGCGCGCTCGGGGTCGGGCAGCGGGCTGCCGCTGCCGAGGATGATGGTCTGCATCGGGTCTGCCTCCGGACTTCGTGGTCGCAGCGCACCCTAGAGCCCAAAAGGGTGCAGCGGCGGCCCAACGCGTCCCTCGTTGCTACCATGCCGCGGCACGACGTCGGGGAGGAGGCCACGTGTCGCAGTGGAGCGAAGAGGACGTCCGCGCGCTGCTCGGCGAGCTGGGTCAGCACGGCTTCGGTGGGCTCAACCCGGACGAGGAGCAGCTGCGGTCTCTCCTGCACTCGGGCGAGGAGGGACCGTTGCAGTTCGTGAACCTGCTGTCGTACCGGGCGCGCGCCGCCTACCCGGACGGGCATGCGCTGGCCTCAGCCGGCCTCAGCGGAGCTGAGGCATACGGCCGCTACGCGGCGGTGGCGCTGGACCAGGTCGTGCGGCGAGGGGGCGTGCTCACGCTCTACAACGACGTGCTCCAGGTCCTGATCGGCGAGACCGGCCCGTGGGACCAGATCGCCATCATGCAGTATCCCGGCATCCATGCCTTCGTCGACATGATCCGCGACCCCGACTATCAGGTCGGCCTGGTCCATCGCGACGCCGGCCTGGCCGAGACGGCGATCCTCGTCTCCCGCCCCCTGCTCTGATCAGCCAGGCGGTCCGAACGTGTCACCGGGGCCTAGGCGGCCACCCGGTGAATGCTGCCCGGAGGCCAGGGGTGAGTGAGCGCACGCAGAGGATGCAGCTGCCCGGGAGCGGGTCTGGAAGCACAGCGGAGTGGTCGAGGGCCACCCGTCTTCGCCTGCCCGCATGCGGCAGATGCTCGAGTTGAACGGGTATGCCGTCGTCGATGCCCCAGACAGGGACGGCGCCGCCGCGGCCGGCCGTTCAGTCGGGCCATGCGGTGTCCCGCAGCCGCGAGGGAGGTTCGTCGAGGGCCCAGGCCCGACGCCACGGGGATCCCACCGGTCCACGGTGTGCCGTCTCGGCTCCCTCGAGCGGCGCTACCGCGCTGACCAGCGCCTGGACTGCCACCAGTCCGAGTGGACCTCACGCGACAGTGTGGCGACGGCGGCCTCCACGCGGCCAGAGAAGCGATGGGCGTTCTCGCCCTGGTCCGGGGTCATCGGCGCCCCGAAGAGAACGGCGATCGGCGAGCGGCGCAGGCGGCCGCCTCGGCGGGCTTCGGTGCCGGACCCGCCGGGGGTGCGTGCACCGGGTTCCGCCGTCTTCGGCAGCACGTGCCGCGTCCCGTGGAGGTAGACCGGCACCACGGGGCGGCCAGTCCGTCGGGCCAGGTAGGCTGCGCCACCTCGGAACGGCTGCGTCCAGCCGTCCGGCGAGCGGCCGCCTTCGGGGAAGATCACCAGGCTCCAGCCGTCCTCGAGCAGCTCGGCTGCGGTGTCGGCCGACTTGCGGTTCACCTTGCTGCGCTCGATCGGGATCGCGGCCAGCGCGAACGACCACATGACGGACTTCCAGGTGCGGTCGAAGAAGTAGTCCGAGGCCGCCGCGACGACCGTCCGGTGGCGGAAGTCGATCGGAAGTGTCGTGAGCAACAACGGGGTGTCGATGTGGCTGGCATGGTTCGCTGCGAAGATCACCGGCCCCTCGGTGTGCTGGAGGTGCTCGAGGCCCCGGACCGTCGCTGGCGCGAGCAGGCGGGCAGCCGGTCGGGTCACGTTGTCCATGACCATGGCGCGGGCGAGGCGGACGGGGTAACGACGCGACCATTCGTGGTCGTAGTCGAGCCCGACCTTGCGCTCGGGATCGGGCCGCTCGACCGACGTCGGCCACGAAGGGGCAGCGAGGGGGAAGCGCGTCGCCGCGCACCCGGCCGAGGAGCCCCGAACCCGCCATCAGTGCACGTCCGACATGAAGATGGGTGGGTTGTGCATGTGCGTCAGGGTGGGGGAGGGGCCGACGACGTCGGACGCGATCTCCAGCGCGTCGTCGAGCGAGCTGGCCGGCGAGAAGCCGAGTCGCCGCACGGCCTTGGTGTCCCCGCCGACGACGATGACCCGGCCCAGGTGCGCCAGCGCGTGCGCGCACCAGTACCACATGTAGAAGGGGTGGACACCGTGGTAGGCGTGCCCGGTCCGGTAGAGGTGCACGTACCAGGGGTCGGTGGCGAAGGACTCCTCGAACTCCTTGTGCATCTGCCCGGGATCGACGGTCTGGGTCAGCACCTGCTCGTAGAAGTCGATGTAGCTCGGGTGGTGGCCGGGGTGGAACTCGGGCCGGGTCGGGTGCTTCATGATCACGACGCCGCCCTCGCGCACGAGGGGCTTGGCCCCGGTACATGTTGAAGAAGTAGCCGAGCCCGAGGCAGGCCACGAGGATCGGGTTCATGATGGAGTTCACGTTGTAGGGGCAGATGTAGGGCAATCCCATGGTGAGGATGTCGGTCTGGCCCTCGACGTCGACGCCCTGCTGGCGCCCAGACGTTGGCCGTCGTGACCGCGTGGACTGCCTCCACCTCGCCCGCCTGCACCGAGGTCAGGGCGTGGGGGGATCGGATGGAGTGGAAGACCTGGCGGGCGAGGTGCGGCGGCACCTTGGACAACGTCTTCGACGTGGCGGCGTAGGTCGCACGGTCGCGCAGCGACCACTCCCACTCCCGCTTCTGCAGGAACCCGAAATTGGACGGGAAGGTGTCGTTGTTGAGCGTCGTCTCGATCTGGAAGATCTTCACCCCGGATTCGGCGATGAGACGGCCCATGCGCCAGTTCGAGGAGTGCAGTTCGGACGACGGCTGGTCCATGAACGACTTCGAGTGGCGCATCGTCTGCGGGTTGTGGTGGTGGCGCAGGCTGCGGTAGCTGGCCAGGCCCGTGGCCACGCTCTTGTGGCCGCCGTCCATGGCGACCAGGTTGATGTTGACGTAGACGAGCAGGTCCGAGGTGGCCGCCCGCTTGTTGATCTCCACCTCCTCGCCCTGGTCGGTCTCGCCGATGAAGAGGAGGTTGTCGGGGTCCTCGGCGTCGTGCTGGGTCAGGAGGCCGTGGGGGGCGAAGGCGTCGTAGACCCGGTCGCCCAGGGCGTGGCGCAGCTCCTCCTCGGTCATGCGGCGGTGCAGCGCCAGCGCGGCGACCAGCACCACGTCGTCGACCCCGGCCTCCGCCGCCATGTCGAGCACGGTCTCGATCACCATCTGGCGGATGTCGGGTGCCTCCATCGGCGGCAGCGGGAGCGAGACGTCGTCGAAGCAGATGGTCAGCTTCATGCCCGGGCGCAGGAGTGCCGGCAGCGGGTCGCGGTCGCCCTCGGGGTGGAGCAGGGCGTGCGCGGATGGCGCGGTAGGGGTCCTCGATGGCCTTGATGGGCTCGGGGGCGTAGATGACCCGGCTGCCCTCGGGCAGCGTCTCGAGGGCGAAGCCCTCGCCGCTCCAGAACAGGGTCGGCGGCGTCGAGTTGTCCACCTCGAGGACGAAGCCGGGACGGCGGCTCATCGGAGTCCTCCTCGGGTCGCTCTTCCGTATGTCGAATGCGATCTTGACGGCCCCGCGGCGGCCGGCGGCGCCGGCGTGGGCCACGGCGTCCTCGAAGCGGGCCAGGGGGTAGGTGGCCGAGACCAGGCGCCCGGTCTGCTGCGCCGCGGCCACGTCGAAGGCCAGCGCGAAGGTCGAGACGGCCGTCGTCCGACTCCGGGGTCGGCCGCTTCGGTCCCGTAGGCGTACGCCCCGGCCAGGCGGACCTCGCGGTGCCACAGCGGCGCCAGGTCCACGGTCACCTTGCCCGGCATGCCGACCAGGGCCACCGTGCCCCGCGGACGCACCATGGCCAGCGACTGCGCGATCGACTCGGCGCTCCCCACGCAGTCGATCACCACGTCGGCGCCGCCCGAGAGGGTCGCCGTCACGCCCGACGCGCCGCCGTAGGACAGCGAGCGGGAGTGCCGGCGCACCGCCCGGGCGCAGTTGGTCGGGAGGCAGCGCCTCGGTGCGCCCCAGCTCGCCGGCCAGGCGCTGCTGATGGGCGTAGCGCGCCCCGACGAGCACGGCGCGCCGGCGTCGGGCAGCGACCCCAGCCCGGCGAGGTGGCTCAGCGCGCCGCGGTCACGAGCAGGCCGAGCGTGCCCGCGCCGACGATCGCCACCGACATCGCCGTCGGCGATCGGAGCTCCGAGCACGGCGTGCACCGCGCAGGCCACGGGCTCGACCGTCACCGCGTCCGCATCGCTCAGCGCGTCGGGCACCGCGTAGAGCTGGCTGGAGTGCGCGACGAGCCCCGAGCTCGACCAGCCGCCACCGGTGTCGGCGCAGAAGCCCGTCTGCAGGCCGGGACGGATGTGCCCGAAGGCGACATACCCGCAGTTCGCCGACCTGCCCGGCCTGGCACGGCGGGGCACGGCGGCTCGATACCCCGGGCGGCGCAGCCGAGCACCGGCTGGAGCACCACCCGGCTGCCGGCGGGCAGCACCGTCGCCCTCGGCGCCGGTGGCGTCTTCGGTCAAGCGTGCCCGACGACCTCGTGGCCGGGCACGAAGGGGAAGGAGACGATGTCCTCGAAATAGCGCGAGCTGCGTCCGTCCAGCGTGGCCAGGTCCGACCCGCAGATCCCCGACAGCATCGGGTCGACGTGCACCCAACCGGCCGCCGGCGCCGACGGGAGCGTCGCGCTCGACGAGGCGCAGCGGGCCCACCCCGGCGCCACGTCCCGAGCCGAAGGACGACACGACACGTGCCGCGGCGAAGCGGGGCAGCGACCGCTCGAAGAGGAGCGTGCTCACCGGCCCATGACCGCCTTGGGCTGCTTTCGACGTCGAAGGGCCCCAGCGGGAGCGGGCGGTGCGAGCCGCCCTCGGCCTTGGCCCAGTGCTCCACGTGCCAGCCCCGTCGCCGGGCGATGGCCGAGCAGCCGGGACTCGGGGTTGACCGCCACCGGGAAGCCGACGGCTTCGAGCATGGCCAGGTCGCTGGCCGAGTCGGCGTAGGCCACGGACTCCTCGAGCGAGAGGCCGTGCTCGGTCCGCGTAGTCGGCCAGCACCAGAGCCCGCGCCTCGCCGATCGGGCGGCAGCGTCGTCAGGTGGCCGGTCAGCCGGCCGTCGCGCGACTCCATGTCCGCGCACACGATGTCGTCGAAGAGCGGCCGTATCGGCTCGATGATGAAGTCGAGCGCTCCCGTGATGAGCAGCGTCCGGTGGCCCGGCGGCCCGGTGCGCCCGCACCCGGGCGAACCCGTCGGGGAACGACCGGGTGAGCAGCTGGCGGTGGAAGAGCTCCCACGAGTCCGCCCGCAGCCGATCGAGCGGCGCGTCCTCGAAGCGCCGGTAGAAGGAGCGCAGGAAGTCGCCGCGGTCGCGCCGGTCCAGCGCCAGCAGCGACGGAGCCTGCCGGACCAGGTCCGCGACGAAGCGCGCCCGTCGTCGACGGCGACAGGTGGCGGCTGGCCAGCCAGGCATAGGTGTCGACGACGTTGGAGGACATCAGCGTGTGCTCGAGGTCGAAGACGGCGAGGTGCCGGTCCGGCGACAGGATGGCGCGGCGCTGCCGGTCCGGCCGCTTGTCCACCACCGACTTGGCCGGGCTTCGTCCGCACCCGGGTGTGCTCGAGCACCGAGGGGAGGTGGATCTCGTGGACGTAGTGGTCCCAGTCGATGACGCCCGGGTCGAACTCGAAGCGCCCGTGGTCGTCGTCGTCGCCGGCCGCCCACAGCTCGATCAGGTTGTCGACCCGGTAGCGCGCATCGGTCTCGGTGTAGGCGCCGTACAGCTCGACGTAGCCGAGGGCCCGCTTGGCCAGCGCGTGCCGGTCCTCCATCCGGGCGGCCAGCTGCGCCTGCTTGCCTCGGATCGGCAAGGCAGTGATCACCCTTTCCACCAACGTCATGGCCGGCGTCGGCCCGCTTGAGCTGCCGCTGCACCCGCCCGCGGCCGGGGAACGACCACTCGGGCACGTTGATGGGCTGGCCCCGGTCGTCGTAGAGGGGATTGCGGCTGAAGAAGTCCTCCGACAGCTCGACGAGGTGCCCGTAGCGCAGGGGGTTCCGGACGCCCGAGGCGACGTGGTACACCTTCGGCCGCCCCTGTCTCCGGGCCCCGGGCCGCCACCGCCAGGATGGCGGCCACCACGAGGTCGACGGGGATCACGTCGACGATGCCCTCGGGCACGCCGGGGAACTCGCGGAGCAGGCCGCGGGCGTAGGACACGATGATCGGCTCGGCCATGCGGAAGCCGCGGATCCAGCCGGGCCGGGGCTCCGCCAGCGCAGACTCGATGATCGAGGGCCGCACGAGCGTGATTGGCACCCGGCCTTCCCACTGCTCGACGAGGGCCCGCTCGCCGAGCGCCTTCGTGAACGGATAGGCGTCGGGCCACCCGAGCGAGAGCGCGCGTGCCGTGCCGGCCGTCGACCAGCTCGCTGCTCACCCACTCCTCGCGGAGCTTCTCGGCCTTCGACGCGATCAGGTGATCGCCGGCGGCGCCGATCTCCGCCCGCGCCTGCTTGGTGAACGCGCGCAGCCTGTCGGGTTTGCGCGACTCGGCTTCCAGGTCGTCGCGCAGGCGTCGGGCCGAGGTCACCTCGGCCTCCCACGGGACGTCGAGCGTGAAGCGGTTCTCGCTGAGCAGCTCCTCCTTGGCCTCACCCTGGTGGGTGCTGGCGACGTAGGCGGTCGAGCACGGCGACCAGGTGCGCGGCCGATCCGATCTCTGCGATGGCGGCCGCCACCCGGGACGGGCCGAGAAGGTTGATCTCGACGGCCTGGGTCAGCGGAGCGTCGAACGAGACGGTGGCGGCCGAGTGGATGACCACGTCCGCCGCGGCAACGCGCGGCGCCCCTCCTCGTCGAGCCCGAGGCCGTCGCGGCTCGACGTCGCCGGCGACGGCGTGGACCCGGCGCGCCACCTCGCCGTCGAAGCCGTCTCCGAGCTCGGAGCGCAGCCGGTCGAAGCAGTCGTTCTTGATGACCTCGCGGGCGAGTCGGGCGGCGGCGTCGGCCCGGCGCCCGGGCCGCACGAGCACGGTCACCTCGGCATCGGGGACGCAGCGGAGGATGCGCTCGACCAGGGCGGTGCCGAGGAAACCCGGTGGCGCCGGTGATGAAGAAGCGTTTCCCATGGAGAACCCGCTCAATGGGCATCAGAAATGTCTACCACCGCTCGCCGATTTTGTCTACCATTTGGTAAGTGCCCAGCTCGTCAACGAAGGACCGCATCCTTGACGCCGCCCTCGCCTCCTTCGCCAGCCGGGGATACGAGGCGACGTCCCTCGACGCGCGTCGGGAAGGGGCTCGACCTGACGAAGCAGTCGATCCTCTACTGGTTCCCGTCCAAGGATGCTCTGTTGGAGGCGGTGATCGCCCGCAGTGCGGACGATCTCTCGTCGGCTCTGGAGACGGCGCTCCGGGGCGCGGGAGAGGGTTGGGACCGGATCGAGGCCGTCGTGCGCTCGGTGTTCCGCTTGGCCGCGCGCCAGCCGGACCTGCTCGGGTTCCTCCGCGAGGTGGGGCGGCTGGGCCCGCCGGCGGCGACCCAGATGACCGTCGCCCTCGAACCGCTGGTGCAGCGGGCCTCGTCGTTCCTGGAGGCGGAGATGGACGCCGGCGCGATGCATCGCCACGATCCCCGGCTGCTGCTGTTGGCCATCTACTCCACGGTGATCGGCATGGTCACGGAGGTCGAGGTGCTGCGGGCGCTGGGGGAGGAGCCCACGGCTCGCTCGCTGGTGCGCCGCCGGACCGACGTGCTCCGGTTGCTGCGGTCGGCGCTCCTGATCGAGCCCGCCGGCTGACGCCCTCGGCCCGGCCCGATACCGCTGACCGTCTACTCGGTCGGCTTCGGGATCTTCTTCCGGGGCGGCGCCTTCGGCGTGTAGCGCTTGCTGGCGGTCGGCGGCTTCCGGACGTCCGGGCCCGCGGTGGTCTTGGAGGTCGATCGTGCGGTGCTCTTCCGATCTCGTCCCCGTGGGCGCGCCGCGGCCTCCCGGGCGATCGTCTTGCTGTTCGTGGTCCCGTATTTGTTGATGCGCCAGGCCCGCAGCATGAGCCAACCACCGAGGAGGATGAAGGCGAATCCGGTCGGGCCGAGGAAGATCGTGAAGGCGAATCCGATGAGGAAGAAGGCGAACGTAACGAGGGTGCGCTTTCCTTTCCACAGCGACACGAACCCGATGGCGCAGAGCACGAGGATGAGGCCCCCGAGCAATTTGGCGTCGGGAGCGACGGCAATGGTGTTCTTCCCCGCTTTGGTGACCTTGTTTTCCGCGATGAAGTACGCAGGGATGGCGATGCCGGCGACTGTTGCCACCACGAGCCCCGCCAGGGACCATTTGACCTCCAGCGGGTTCAGGGTGGACATCACCGCCTTGCGCTCCTCGGGCGGGATGATTTCGCTGGGATCCCCTGTCGCCTCCGATCCCCTGGCAGTTCCCGGCCCGCTGAAGGCACCCATGATGCGGGCGCTCAGGGTCTGTGGCTTGCTGCTGCCGTTTCCGGTGGGCGACATGGCAACCTCAGGGTATCGGCGCCGAGGGGGGTCTCCTGATCGCCACCACCGGCGACCCCATTTTGGCAGGCTACGGTTGTGCTCCGGCATCCGCCAGGGCGCTTAGCTCAGCTGGTTAGAGCGCAGCCTTCACACGGCTGAGGTCGTGGGTTCGAGTCCCGCAGCGCCCACTGTTTTCGCCCTGGTCAGCGAGTTGCGCGTCGCTGACACTCTCGTCACGGTCGTCCGGCGTGCGCGCTACGTGCGCGAACGAAATCCTTTTTTCGCGCGCAGTGGAAGAGTCGTCGCCGTCATTCGCGACCTCAGCCGTTGCCCGAGCGCCCTCCGCCAATGCGTCGAGTGCGTCGTTCAGACGTTGCTCGGAACCCGGCAGCAGATGGCCGTAGCGGTCGAGCGTGAAGCTCACCGACGTGTGTCCCGCTCGTGCCGCCACCTCCTTCGGGTTCGCCCCGGCGGCCATCCACAACGCCACCGCTGTGTGCCGCAGGTCGTGCGGACGGAGGTGTGCGAGCCCCGCCTTGCGCACGGCGGGAGCCCAGAAGCGCTGGCGCCAGATGTTGAGCTGCACGGGCCCACCTTCGGGTGCGGTGAAGACGAGGTCGTCGGGCTGGCGGCCGTAGGTGCGCAGGTGCTCGGCCAGCGGGTCGGCCGCCACCCGGGGGAGTGGGACGCTGCGATGGCCGGCCCGGGTCTTGGGCGGCCCGAAGTAGGGATGGCCACCGACGTCGACCACCGTCTCGGCGATGGTGACGGTCCGCCGCAGGGGATCCACCCGCTTGGCCCGCAACCCGAACAGCTCGCCGGCCCGCAGTCCGCCGTAGGCGGCAAGCAGGACGGCCGCCCGGTAGCGCGGGTCCATGGCGTCGGCCAGCGCCATCACCTCGCTCGGATCGAGGAAGCGCATCTCCACTCGCTCGATGCGGGGCAGCCGTACGCCGTCGCACGGCGACTTCGGAAGGTAGCCCGCCTGCACGGCCGAACGCATGATCTTGCCGAGGAGCTGGGCCGCCTTGGTCGTGGTCGACGGCGCGAGCCCCGACGCACTGAGCTCGGCCACCCATGACCGCACCATCATGTGGTCGATCTCGCCGAGCTCGAGCGACCCGAAGCGGGGCAGGACGTAGCGCTGGAGGTACCCGAGGTCACGGGCCTTTGTCGATGGCCGCAGGTCGACGATGGTCGCCTTCCACTCCTCGGCCCAGTCGGCGAACCCAATCTGGGCGCCCCAAGGATCGATCCAGCTGCCCCGCCGGATCTGGGTCTCCATCGCCGCCAGGTAGGCGTTGGCGTCGGCCTTGGTGAGCAGTGTGACCTCGGCGATGTGGCGGCGGCCGAGGTGCCAGTAGCTGGCCTGCCATCTGCCCGAAGGAAGCTTCCGCACCGATCCGAACTGTCGTCGTTTCATCGCAGCATCACTCCGTTTCTCGAGGCTCCGTGTCCTGCACTGTCCGGCAGTACCACTCCTCGTTGCCGATCCGGCGCTCTTCGTGCCGCTGCCGCTGTTGACTCTCGGCCCACAGGGCCTCTCCCCGGTTGGCCCAACCGATCCCGACCGCATGCCACCGGCGCACCAGAGAACGGTCGGGGAGGCTCTGACCGTCACCGTTCCCGTCGCTGCCAGCCTTGCCGCCGCCGTCATCGGGCCCGTCACAGTCCTGCCGGTTCGCCTCACGCCAGGCGATCCGGGCCGCCTTCAGGGCGCCGAAGCTGGTGGAGTAGCGGTGGGACTTGGACAGGAAGTGACCGCCGTAGCCGAGACCGTGAGCGTGGCGCCGGAGGTGAAACGGCTCGAAGGCCTCGTCGCCACCGAGCGCCCACGCCACCTCGACCATGCAGCGCAGGTGCGACGGGAGCGAGCGGCGGGCCAGGTCCTCTTCCGAGACGATCCGGGCGTCAAGGGCACCGGCTTCGTCGGAGCTCTTGGTGGCGTACTTGGCCACGTAGCCCGCCACCTGCTGGGCTCGTTGGCCGGTCGAGCGGTCCAGCACCTGGACGTCGACCTGGTTGCCCCAACGGGCGACGCCCAGCGGATGGGCTACGGAGACCGTTCGGGCGGCGGACAGCGCAGCCTCGGCCAGATCCCCGGATTCGAGCGGTGGCGGCTCCCCGTCGACACCATCGGCGCGAATCACGGCGTGCAGGTGCACGACGCCTCGTCGTTGGTACTCCGCCACTCGAAGGAACGACAAGCGGATTCGTTCTTTGGTCTCACGCTGTGACCATCCGAGCGTGCCGGCCACGCGGCGCAACACGTAAATGGTGGTTCGCCGCCACAGCTCTGGGGTGGAGGCGTTCTGCAGGACGGCGCCGGCGAAGTCGTAGCAGTCCACGCAGAACGGTGAACCGACAATGGCATTGCCCTCGTCATGATGCACCGAGCACGAGAGCGCCCGGCCGTGCAAACAGCGAGCCGTCGGGGGGTGGCAGGGCTGGCGGCCGGACGAGTGGACCGGACCGAAGCTCGGGGCGGTCAGCGTGAGCAGGACGGCGGGTCGTTCGGCCACCGACTCATCTATGCCCTTGCCGCCGATCAACCCGGCCCGGACCAAATGCCGGGCGTCCCCTCGATAGACGGCGGCACACGCCGGGCACCGAGTCTCGCGTCGGGTTCCACAGGCTTTGAGGAACACTCCGTCGGGGAGCCCACCTATCGTGAAGACCCGCACCCGCTCGTCACCCGTGCGGGCGATGACGGATCCCCGGAGGCGGATGGGATGGCGGCACCAGCCGCACCCTTCGCCTTGGGCGGTGAAGCCGTCGAGCTGGTCGGCTCGGAGCCGGCGACCGACGGCCCGTATCGCTTCCCAATCGTCCGCATGCAGGTCCGGCGGCGACATGCCGAGCAGGGTGCACCCTCGGTGTGACAGCTGTCAAGCATCGTCCCAGCTCAAAGGCGTAAACAGCGCGTACGAGCGCCCACGCACACATACCAACGAGTACTGGCGTGCACCAGCGGATAATGAAGTTATCCACAGAAATTTTCGGGCTGACCGGCAAAGGGCGCTTCGGGGCTCTCGATGGATACCAAGGCAGCCCCGGGCGCCATGCCCTCGAGGTCCGGGTGACCTGAAAGGACGGAGACGGGTTGTGAGGAGTTCCTCTACCCAGTCAAGGAGCCGAGCCGGAAGCGATCGACGGAGCCATGCAGTACTGACCCGCCCATCCACTCGGTCGCCGGCCCTGGGCCGGCGCCGGCCTTCAGCCTGCGCCGGCCAAGATCGTCACCAATGGAGATCCGTCACTCACGGCGGCGTGTCGGGATTGCGGCAGCACGGACTGTCGGCCTCTCGCATCCGATCTTCGTTGCCGACCAACCGGCGTCCACGGAACCTCGGTCTGGCGTGCAGCACCTCTGTTCCAGACGACCCCAGGTGGCATCCAGGCCGGCCGCTGGGCGCCCGGCCAACTCCATTGTGGGACTTCGGACGTAGTCACGCCGCAGCCGTCAAGGGCCGCTTCGCTGGCCTTCGGCCTCCCTTGACCGCCGCTGATCACGTGCTCGAGACTCCTGTCCCCGTACTGCGTATTACCCATGTAACCCCTGCCCCCTAACGAACCATGGGGGCACCCCTTGGGCCGCAACGGCGCGTGTGTTACGGGACACCGGTCGAGCCGCAGATCGCCGAATCTGGTCGGATCGGACTGCCGGAACGAGGCTGTCCGCCGGCGTCGGACAGCCTATGAAAGCGCTTGTACGATCTCGATCACATCCTCGCTTCGGTACCCGTGGAACCGAGCGAACTCAAGAAGGTCACGCACCTTCTCAATCATGGCGACTTCTTGAACCGAACCGGCCACGGTCACGCCTCGGCCCCGGCGGAACTCAAGGAGGCCTTCGCCTCGCAGGATGCGTAGCGCACGGAGCACGGTGTTGGTGTTGACACCGAGTACCGCCGCCAGGTCCTTAGCCGGTGGTAGGCGCTCTCCGGGAGAAGCTTCACCGGCGGCGATGGCATGGCGAATCTCGGCAGCTACTTGATCGTGCAGAGCGACGCCTTCGGAGCGGTCGACCTTGACATGTAACATAGTGCTATACATAGTAGCACTATGTCTGAATCCACCATCGTCGACGACACTCCGGCGCCAGTAGAGGTACTGATACCTGAAGCCCGGCATCACCAACAAAGGCGGTATCGGCGATCAGCCGTGGTTGCGTCGCTCACAGCCCTCCTCGTGGGAGCACTTATTGCCCTGCTGATCACAACCACGTCGAGCGGATCGGGCACGTCACGGAACACGCCGCCGGTTTCGGTCGTGGGTGCCACTCACTCAACCGTGCTGATCAGACCAGTCCTGTGTTACGCACCTCCGTATTCTGCGACTACGCCGAAGCAGCCCGGCCCATTGGGAGGGCCCCCGTGTGCCGCTCCCTATGAACTGACGGGATCCGCTCTTGATGTCATGCCAACGTCTGCCCCACTGGGATACACATCAAACAACATCGCTGCCGACCCGTCGCTGGCGGCCCACCCGAACAGCTCCCGTGATTCGCCAAACAGGGTGGTCTTACTCGGGGGTAAACCCGCAATCAACGGCGGACAGAGGTACCTTCTGGGTCCGTCCGAAATGAGGCTGTCCGCAGCCAACGTCGGGTCAGTCGTCGCTCAGAAGGATCGCATTGGGCAGTGGATCGTGACGATCCACCTCACGTCTGGTGGAGCGACTGCCTGGGATCGTGTCGCCGACGAAAACTTCCACCAATTCCTGGCGATAGACGTGGGTGGAAAGGTCGTGAGCGCACCCGTCATCCAGCCCACTCAAACTTCGTTTACATCATTCGATGGCGCCATGGAGATATCGGGTCCCCTCAATTCCTCGATGGCACAAGCTGTCGCAGCTGCTGTGCGGGGTTAGTGCATCAGCCTGCCCCCGTGCGCCGGGACGGGGTGCCACCCAACAGCACGGTGGGACACTCTTTGGGCTCTTATCCGCCTTTGATGATCCGGATGATCGTCTTGCCTGGAGTGTGCCGGTCGGGGGCGAATGCAGCAGGCGCTTCGGCGAGGGGCCGCTCTGCCCCGATGATCGGCTTGAGTCGTCCGTCTCTGAGCCGCAGGGCGAGATCCGCGAGCTGGGAACGGTCGGCTTCGACTACGAAGAAGATGGCGCGCCCATTCTTCTTGTCGCCCTGTCCCAAGAGTGCCCCAATCCGCCGGGTTTGGTCATCCGATGACTCCTCGGATCCGGCATTTCTGAACGATCTGGCACGCGATACTTGCCGCAATGGAATCGATCTCACAACGAAAAGCGCCCTACTACCGAGAGGACCTGGCGCTCGTCCATCATTTGGGCTTTGGGTTCCACGCTGATGCCTGTGCGCCAGGAATCCTCAGGCTCCTTGAACCTGTGCGACACCGCGATGGGTTGGTCATCGAGATCGGCTGCGGGAGTGGGCTGCTCACTGCCTACCTGGTTGACGGCGGGCTCAGGGTGATGGCCACTGATGCCTCGGAAGCGATGCTCAACCTCGCCAGAGCCCACCTATCGGGGGCGACGGAGTTGCGGCGCTTGACACTGCCCGACGACCCGATTCCCCTTGCCGACGCGATCGTTGGGGTCGGGCATGCACTGAACTATCTCGACGACGAATCGCAGGTCGATGCCGCACTTGTCGCGATCGCGACGTCGCTCCGACCCGGCGGCATCATGGCGATCGACCTCTGCGACCTGGAGTGGGGAACACTACGCGTTAGCCAACCGCCCAGAGTGTGGCGGACGGATGACTGGGTGTTGATAACGGAGGTCTCAGTGCCCGATCCGAATCGCTTTGTGCGGATCATGACCACCTTCGTCCGGCAGGATGACGGGACCTGGCGACGAGATGGCGAGCGCCACGACAACGTTCTCATCGATACATCTAAGGTGCCCCCGCTGCTCGCGGACCACGGAGTCGAGGCGACCCTTTCAGCGTCGTTCGGGGATGAACCGCTGTCGGCTGGCCTTGTGACCGTGGTTGGTCGGAAGGCCGGATAGCCAGAGAAGAAGCCGATCCGATATTGCCGTACAGTTAGGAACGGCTGGGTTACGGGGTCGCACAGAACGCCGGGATGCGGGCATAGCTGAGGTTGCTTGACATAGAGCTACGATCGTTCCGATGTAGCTGCGCACGAACTCCATCCCTGTCGACCATCTAACAGGAGGTTTACGTGCGCGCCCAGATCATCATCCTTAGCGGTCCTCCCGGTGCTGGAAAGTCCACCGTTGCCCCGCTTCTCGCCGATCATTTCGATCGAGGTGTCGTCTTACCAATGGACGAGTTTTTCCACTTCATCCGAAGGGGCCACGTCGCGCCGTTTCACCCGGCTGCCGCACAACAGAACGAAGTCGTGTCGGGTGTGCTCGCCGCTGCGGCCGCTAGCTTCGCGTCCGGGGGTTACATCGTCATCCTCGATGGGATTATTGGGCCGTGGTTTCTCCCCATCTATCTCGAAGCAGCGCGATCAAGCGGACTTGGGGTCCATTACGTCGTTTTGCGACCGTCAAGCGATGTTGCGTCGGCGCGAGCCGTGTCTCGACGCCCACACCAACTAACAGATCCTGAGCCTGTGGCGGGCCTTTACGCCGCTCTCAGCGAACTGGGCACCTACGAAGCCCACGTGGTCGACTCAAGCCTGTGGGACCCACTCGAGACGGCGAATCGTGTGTTGGAGGGGGTTGTGGCCGACGACTTCCGCCTACCTGCCCCGTGACGCCGGACTGTGGCTACTCAACTGGCAATGATCCGCTCCAACGACTTGTCCTCGAAATCGGCCACCCAAGCGTCGGGCATTCTTAGATGGGACCAAAACGACAACGGATCGTTGAGTCCTACCTCGTGGTCAAGCCAAATGGTGAGGAGCAAGCCGTGGCTCACGAGGACGAGGTTCTCCGAGAATCCAAAGTCAGACTTCAGTTGCGCAATCCGGCTGAACAGGTCTTCATGACGTTCCCATCCTTCGACCAACTCGCCTTTCAGGTATTTGGCTACGGCGTTCGTGTGCTCGTCGGCTGAGGCATACCGCGGCTTCTTCACCTCGGTGAGTTCATCGCGGACGGCGGAGACAACCAATGGAAAGGCCAGAGCAGCGGTTTCACGGGCTCTGCGTTCCGGACTCGTCCACACGACTCTGCTCGCGGACCGGCCAGCGAGGCTTGTTCCCAGAACGCTTGCGTCGTTCCTGCCCTTTTCGGTCAGAGGCCACTGGGCTCCCGGCGTCTCCCCGGCCACTAGCGGCTCGGCGTGCCGAATGAGTATTACCGGCGTCACGGTGCCATCGTCGCGCCGTCGGAACGGGTCGATCTTCCCCCCGTCCTCAGCGTCAGGGGTAGCCCAGTACGCCGGGTAGTGGTGCACCCGGGCGACCTACCCCCTAACTCGCTCCGTTCCACTATCGGTGCGGAGCTGGCCCCTCCGACTCCGGACACGATTGAACTGGATGACGCTCAGCACTATCAGCAGCACCGACGCAGCTACTCCTAGGACGGAGCCGATTCCATAGGAAGTCTGAGAGAACCCTGCAGCGTGGGCCACGGCGGTGTCGTTCGCTTCTTTGATCTTGGTCAATGCCAAGGCCACGGAGGTGATCACCGCGACACAACCGGTCGCTAGAAGAAAGCACTGGACTGTGGAGTGATTCCATATCAAGGAGAGGGCAACCAAGCCCAACGCCACAGCACCGGAGACGACAAGGATCAGGTCAAGCCACCCAGTACGGAAGCTCAATGACAGATTCTGACTCTGATAGGTCGCCCAGGGCAGCCACAATCCAGATGCGAGTAGGAGCATGGAGGCCAGCGTCTGGCCTACTGCGGTCCACCTGTCGAGGGACATAGCTTTCGTCTCCGCTGTCTGGATAGTACAACGACCATCGGGTAGCCGACTGCCCCATAACAGCCGGCAGGGGGATCGCTACGACCCGCCTTGTCGCCTCGACCGAGTACTCCAGACAAGAATCGACACGAAGATCGCAGCAACGATCACGAGAGTGATGAGTACTGGCAGCCCGCTCCCGCCGGAGATGTCACCTGTCATATGGAACTCACCCTCGAGGTCTGCTTGGACTTCGCGAACGATATACCCGCAGTGCCCCAAGTCATTGCCGCCGGGATGGTGCGCACAATCACCTTGTATGCAAGGCTCGATTCCGTGCAAGAGGCGGTTGCTCAGCAGGACGCGCGACTGTATTTGAGGCAACTGGACCGACTGCTACCAGGAGCCGTCGTGGGCCTCTACCTCGTCGGCTCGGTGGCGCTGGGAGGCTACCGGCGCCGGCGCAGTGATCTGGATTTTGTAGGTGTCCTGGACAGCGCGGTCGCAAGACACTGCGTCGGTCGCCTCCGCATTGCCCACGGCCAGAGCGGTCTCGTGACTGGGTCCAGGGCGCTCTTCGAGGGCCGCTCGCCGCTGACGGGCACGTTGAACGGGATCTTCATCTCTGAGTCGGACCTGGCCAGGCCGGTCACTCAAATCAGGCCCGTGGCAAGCCAGGTGGGTACGAAGTTCATGACTGGACAAGCTGGATCGGATCTGAGCCCGGTGGGATGGAAGGTGCTTTCCGAGAATGGCGTTCGCATCCGCGGACCTCGGCCTTCTGCGCTCAATCTCAATACCGAACCAGGGCGACTCCGCTCTTGGACGGCTGGGAACCTCGACACCTATTGGCGTCCCTGGGTCGAGAGGGTTACTCGTGCTCCACAGCGTAGGTTCGCCTTGCGCCCGCGCTTTTGGACAGCATGGGGCGTGCTGGGCGCACCACGCCTGCACTGCACGATCGCCACAGGGGAGGTGATTTCCAAAGAAGCCGCGGGGGAGTACGCACTCAGCGAGTTCGCACCGCGATGGCGACCGCTGATCGAGGAGGCCCTTGGGTACTGGCGCGGTGAGCCTGAGCACCTCTCCCTTTCCGCCGGACAGCGGGCTCGACTGACGGCAGAGTTCGTGTCAACTGTCGTCGAGCATGCTGCGTGCTTGCCACGGTGAGGTGTCCCCGCACAACACGGCCGGGTATGAGGCTCCATCGAGAGATTCAGGAGCACGTTCACTCCTCAGGGCCTTCCGGAAGCCAAGCTGCAGGACTGGCTTCAGCCAGTTCGCTCATTCTTATTCGATCTACACGGTCTCGAGTCGGTCACGAAGCACGTTGAACACCGTTCCGTCCATATGCAGTGACTTATCGGTCTCGTAACGGGTGCGCAGCTCCTCAAATCTTGTATCCGATTCCTTTGTCAACTCTGCGATGGCGTCGAACAAATGGAGCTGGTAGTCAGTTGGTTGAGCGCCAGGTTCCCAGCGCGTGCCCCAAACATCCCACGGAAGCATCTCAACTTTGTTCAAAGATGCGAGATCGAGCCGAAGATTTCCGGCGATCCAGTACGCGCCATACATATCGATTGCTGAGAGTCCGCATCGTGACGAGTCAAGTTCACCACGCCGCCATGCCTGCCACGCTGAACCCGCAGTGAGGAACTCTGTCGGATTGATTTCGAAGGGGTCACCCTTGAAGTCGAGCATTCTGCGCCAGGTGGCATCGAGCTGAGCGTCAACCATCTGCCATCTGCTCTCAGGTCCGTTCCAGTATTCCGCGACCCAATGATCTTCAAACCATCCAGGTCTGAAGTAAGCACCAAATCCGCAACGTGCTCGTGCTGGTACTCCGGCGGCCCGAAGGAACGCCACCGTGAGGCGGCTGAAGACGTGGCAGCGAGCTCCGACTCGTTTGGCTGGGGGCCGAGCCTCGTCGAGCGGACGGCCGTCGAAGCCGCGGGCGATTGCGAGGAGACGACCTGTATCGCGCTCATGGATCGTGGCTGCTTGATCTGGGTGTAGGTCGACGCCGTAAAACGGCAGTGCGACGACGTCATAGATCAGCAAACCTTGCACGACCTCAACGACCTCGTGGATATCCTCGGAGGCGTACTCGCCCTCTTCGAGTGTGGTGAAGCGACCCGGCGCAGAATAGAAAGGCAGTACCTCCGGATCCACGATCAGAGTTTGTCACAGCTCTGAGTCGCCATCCAGTGTAGGTACTTGTGACGAACATCACTATGACATTGAACACGGTTGCGGGAATGGAACAGACCAGATTGGAAAATTACTGCGGGTTCGAGTTGGCTATGGCGTTGCAGGTGTTCCGAGCAAGATATCGGTCGCTCAGACATGGTGACATCTGCCTCCCGAAAGTGTCCCAGTACGCTTGGGCACAATGTTCAGGTGGCTGAGGCACCACCCGAGACCCTCTGGGTCCACCCGCACCTTGCTGTCAGGGACTCCAGCATCGAAGGGAGGGGACTCTTTGCTACGGACGAACTCCCAACGGGCGAGGTCGTCCTTCGCCTCAACGGTCGGCTCGTCTCGACGGAAGAACTGGGTCGGCTGATCGAGCACGCAAATGCCGACCCCTCACATTCCTACGTGGACACCCTCACCATCTACGAGGACGCGCACCTTGTCTTGCCACCAGGGACCCTGATCCACTTCGGCAACCACAGCTGCGATCCCAATGTGTGGCACGTGGGCACCTATGAGATCGCCACGCGGCGCGCTGTTGGCGTCGGAGAAGAACTGACCATCGACTACGGCACTCAGTCGGGAGCCGCTGGGTTCTCAATGGCCTGCAGTTGTGGCTCTCCGATCTGTCGGGGCGTGGTCTCGAGTAACGACTGGCGCCTGCCCGAACTCCAGGCGCGATACCGCCACCACTGGGTTCCGGCCCTGGAGGCTCGGATCGCAGCCGGATGAGACTGCCCCAGTCGCCGGTACGGCGGGCGTCATTCCCTATTTGCGGATTGCGGCAACCTGCCAGGCTAGTGCTCCTTCGGGGTTCCAGGTCAGATCAATGACGGCGGACTCGATGGATTCAATCCTCCATTCCGCGGAAAACGCTGCCTGAATCTCATCTTGCGTCACACGACGTGGTCCCCAGTCGCCTGGCTGGCGGTCGCTGAAGCAGACATGTGAAAGCGGCCAGCTGGGGGAATCACGTCAGTCAGGCTGACGACGTAGCTTTCGCGCTCGTCGTCATCGAGAACATGGAAGAAACCACGAGTCGAGCACCGTTTCGAACTGCTCACCCAGTTCAACGAGGCGAAGGGCATCTGCCACGAGGAAGCGCGTCTCCACACCTCGTTCGGCTGCCTTCGTTCTGGCCGTCTCGATGGCACGCACTGACATGTCAACCCCTACCGCCTCGTAGCCAAGTGAGGCCGCCATAAGGGCGTGCTCGCCGGTGCCACAACCGGCATCGAGGATTCGGCCGGCCAAGCCTCCGGACTTAGCTACCTGGTTGAAAGCTGGCTGGGGTCGGCCGATGTCCCATGCTGGCGGCTTATCAGCCGCGTAGATGGCATCGAAATCGTGGGTCGGATTCGGCATGGACATCATGCTGTCAGGAATCGACCTGAGTGCCCCACTTCGTCTGTGGGCATTCTCTGCAACGTGATGTGATACTTGCGATATGGCAGGCGTTGAGGACCTACCCGCTGAGAACGATGTCGGCCGAGGAGCAGGACCTCGGAACACTGCATCATCGGTTTCGTTGGGATCGTCGGTCGCCGCAATTTGTTTCGCTCTGATGTTCATGCATCTTCAGAGTTCGACATTTCGAGGGGCGTTTTTCTTTGCCGTTCCAGCAGCGAGCGTTCTCGCAATCGTTTGTGGCGTAGTCGGCCTAGGGACCGCCCGCCGGACGGGTATTGGATCCGCGGAATCCTGGTGGTGACTAGGCCTCGGCATCTGCACTCTCGTGTTCGCGAGCATCGTCGTACTGGTCGCCTGGGAACTGAGTCGCTTACCGTCCAATGGCTTCTGAAACCTTGGCGAGCTGCCCCAGAACGTCGGCCTGGAGACACGCACGATCACTCCCGCTCGGCCCGAAATGCCGAGTCGTCGCCCATGTGAAAGTAGATGTGTCCCGTGAGAGATCCGTCCGACTGAAGAACAGCCCACCCACGACCGCTGGCTGGATCGCATTCGTCATTGCCGTCCCAGGAGAACTCCAGCCCGGGCCGGTCGTCGAGTGCCGCCTCCCGACAATCCATCCAGCCCTCGACGGCGATGAAACCAAACTTTTCCGTCATGTCGGAGCGAAACTCGATGAAGGCGGGAGCGACGAGATCGAGTGCGTCTCGGTCCCAGAGATCCATCTCCTCGATGCGCCACCGACCGATGAACTCTTTGGACCCCTTGCTCGGACGCCTAGGGTTCATGAGGGTTGCGAGAGCAGGCGCTTCACGGCGAGATCGAGCTCTGGAATGTCATTGTCAATGGTGGCTTGGACGATGGCATGCGAAGTGTCGAAGTACCGATGGGCGAGCCGATCCCGCATGCCGGCGATCTCCTCCCAAGGAAGGTCAGGTTCAGACGACAGCAGGGCTGGACTCAGTCGCTTCACGGCCTCACCGATCTCAATCAATCACAGACGTACAGCATCGAAGATCAATCCATCACTGAGGCTGCCTCGCTCCTGATAATCACGAATCGCTTGAATGGCATCGATGATGTCGGCCAGCCATTCGTGGTCGTGACGGCTCACAGGAGGATCGCTTCTTTCTCTGCCTCCGCACGCATGGCCGGTCGTAAACCTTCCGCTGGCACGACATCGACGGGGACACCAAGGACCTCGCCTTGCTGATGAAGAAGCTCGCTGAAAAGCCGGACTACCAGCTGGCCGCGTGAGCGGAGACACCACCCACCCTCTCGGATACGTAATCGAAATTATGTTCCTGAGCACTTAGTGCAAGCTCCGCCTCCATGAGACGTCGCCGTGCCTGCATATGCAGGTCCTCTCAGTGTGACAAGAAACCGCCCGCCTTGAAGCATAGAACGCACGGTTCTGAGGGTAAGTTTAGTTCGCCGGGAGGGGGTCGTATGTCTCCGCGCTCGCTACGCCTTACGGGCGGTCACGAGCCAGTAGGCACCGCACAGCACGACTCCCTCGGGCGTGACGTACGGTCGCAGCGCCTCGATGGCGGCCTCGGTACCGGCCTGCATTGCCTCGGGGTCGTTGCCCTCCACGAGCCGACGCCCCATCTCGTCAGAGAGCATGAAGGCGACGACGTCCTCGGGGTCGCGCCCCATGCGCATCCCGTCCTTGTGCGCCTCGACGCTGACCTCCGACCACCCGGCGGACTCAATGAGTCCCTTGGTCCGCTGGGCGTCCGCCAGGGCGAAGGGTCCGGGGGCGCCAGGTTCGGGCAGCTCGGGGATTCCCACGTGGGCCACCATTGCCATGGAAGGCACCGCGATCCAATCGTTCGCGAACATCTCCTGCCAGCACACGAGGGACAGGCGGCCGCCTGGGTGGGTTGCCTTAGCCAGGTTGGCGAAAGCGGCCTCCGGGTCGTCGAAGAACATCACGCCGAAGCGGCTCAAGACAACGTCGAACGGTTCGTCGAAGGAGGCGGTCTGGGTGGCGGTTGTGCGACGCCACAGGGCCACCAAGTTAGGTCACTGAGGACTCATTGCAGCCCACAAATCAGGACTTCAGGGGCTTCTGAGAGTCCCGATGACGTTGGCCTTGGGTGAAACGCAATCTATCAAGAAGCCGTGCGGGTGCGAAGATCGCTGGCTCATGAAGTGGCCACACCTCGCAGTGTCGCGTCTTCGAACCCGAGGCAGCGAGGATCCCGTTGACCGCCCGACGAGCGGCTTCGTTGGCGCCCTCCATGGTTGCCAGATCGGTGAACGTGCGGACATAGTCAGCAGCCAAGAACAGATTCGGTACGGCAGTAGAGGCGTCTGGGCGGTACTGCCACGATCCGGCCGTGTTGACGAGCAACGGTTCAAGGTTGATGTCGGTACGTATCCCTTCGGCTTCCCTCACCTCGGGAAACCGAACGTCCTCGTCCAGAAACCAGGAGACGACATTGTCCTCGGCTAAGGCCTGCGGGTCAGTCGGCGCGAGGTGCGCCCGGAGCTGGGCGAGGACGTCGGTGGCGATTTCTTCTCGCGTGCAGTCCATGGCCGTCTTGCCTGAGACAAGACCCGGGGTCTGCCAATCCGAGATGTCGACGGAGAAGACGCCTCGCACATCTCCATGTCCGAAGTCGGCAGCCTTGAAGCTGCTCCAGAATTGGGCCTGCGAGATCGAGGTGAGGGACCACGGCGAGTCGATGTAGATGACGTGTCCGTGGACGATGGGTACGTCCCGGCGTAGGAAGAATACGATGCCGTTCATCCAGCGGGTGACGAGGCGAGACAACTGGGCGAGCCCGGGATCGGCCTGTTGGATCGCTTCGTTCGCCAGACGCTTCATGTGCTCGACCGGCACGGCAGCGACATACCAGTCCGCCTCGACTCGTCTCCGGCCTCTGGAATCAGAGACGATGACGCCGCTGATGCGGCCGGCCTGCGTTTCTAGCTCTTCGACCCGGACGCCAAGTTCGAAGTTGACCCCAAGGTCCTCCAGGTGTGCAAGCCATGGCGAGATCCACACCTCGCTGGTCGGGCCATTGAGCACCCGGTCGGCCTCGCGACCTGGAGTGCCCAAGTCGAAGAGGAGTTGCAGCAAGGTGTAGCCCCCGGTACGCGCGCTCATCTCGCGTGCGCGAGCAGCTACCAAGGTTCGAGTGAGTCCGTCGGCCATGAACTTCTGGTAAGCGACTGATCGGTGAGACGCTCCCGAGAAGTCCCACCAACTCACCCGGTCCCACTCGTCGTAGCGGCGCTCCTCGCAGCTGGTCAGGAGGACGAGAAGTCTGCTCGCGAAGTAGGCGTAGTCCCCCGGGGAGAGCTGCGCAATGGGATGGAGTGCGGTGTGAAGTATCAGTTGGAGGTCGCGGACCGAATTTGGGAAGTGTGCCGGTAGCTTGACCGGCGGCATGCCACCTGACTGAGCGATCTCGGCCTCCGTCGCTTCGCGGAGGTTGTCCAAGACGCCATCGGCCTGGTTGCGGTAAGGAATGCGACGCATCGTGTCTGGAAGGTGCCGATAGAAGCCCGGGAAGAACCGGAACCCGTGTTCAGCGGGAAGGCTGTCTCGACCGGAAGTGCTCGAATGGGGAACGGGAAAGCTGCCGCGCCTTTCCGCCCGGCTGGTCACGACCCTCCAGGACCGTCACGGAGAAACCTCGCTCGGCGAGCTCTTGCGCGGCCGACATGCCGGCGACGCCACCACCGAGGATCATGACTGAATTGCTCAGTTGGCTAAACCTCCTTTTGGTCCACGCTCACTCCTCGACCGCGCCGCATCTCCGGCGCGACTGGACGACCCTTCCTCCTTCAGCGCCCGGTCCGGCGAAGCGGGCAGTGATCCGCGGCTCAAAAACCTTCCGCCGCGTCCTAGGTCCGTCCGGCGACTTGCCGCATTGTCTCGCTGAATCGGATGGCCTCCAGCGTCGCCATGTGTCGAGTCCTGGCTGGCTCGATGAGATCACAAGCGTCAGTATTCCGTACAACAGCGCACAGGGCTTGGCGGATTCTGATCCGGGGGGCCCCGGGGATTGTCCCTAAGGCAAGATGCCCCGTTCTCGTTCCTGGGACAGGGTGCCACCCTCGGCCTGAGGTCGTGGGTTCGAGTCCTGCAGCGCCCACTGTCTGTGCCGAGAAGGCAAGGGGACCCCCGCCGCCGTGGGACGAAACCCCCGCGGGCGGAGCGGGGCGCCGGGCGGCGCGGCGGCGCGGGGCCACCGGGAACGAGGCGCACGGGGCGGGGCCGACCGGGTGGGGATCTATCTGGACTGTCCCCGACGGGCACCACGCGGATAGCCGAGGTACGCGTGTCGGATCTCCCGACGTCAGGTTTCGGACTTGTGCCCGCTACCCTCCCTCCTCGTGTAGGAGGACGCGTCTCGCCCGTTTAACGATTCGATCCGTGCTCCGGTCCTCCCTTTAGAGGCTCCAGGCTCCGGTTCGCATGAAGTCACGCAACGTTTTCATGTGGGGTTCGATGTCGATGGAGGATGCCGACAGCCAAGAGTCGTTGTAGTACGTGACGGCGTAACCCCCAGAATCGCACATCAAGGTCACGATGCTGCCACCATCCCCTCATCTTTCATTGCAGCCGCGAGAGCCAGTGACGCCTATAGGTTCGTTGCGGTCGAGGCGCCAGCCCGAAGACCGCTCACTTCGTAGAGGATCGACCAATAGGCGTGCGAATCGATTCCTCAAGTGTGGTGGATCTCCTGGACGATGCCGATAAGCGCGTAATAGCCAACAGGCAGACGTGCTGCAGCGCAGCGCCCCGCCCCCCCGCCCCCCCGTACCCGGTGGGACGGGCCGCCTCGGCGCCTTGCTGCGCCCCGCCCCGCCGCGCCGGGCGTTTTGTCCCGTTCGCGTGGGGCCCCTTGCCTTCTCCGAGCCTCGCGGCCGCCGCACTAGTACTCTACGGATCGTGCGGAGCAGGGCAATCGGCGTAGCTCTCGACCCAAAGAGAAATAGCCTGAACTTTCTGCGCCTCGTCCTGGCGTTTTGTGTTGTCTATTCCCATGCGGCCGAGGTGGCATGGTTGGGATTCCGTAACGTGGTTTTCAACAACACCACGCTAGGCACCATCGCCGTCTACGGATTCTTCGGGATCAGCGGATACCTGATCGCGGGGAGCGCATCGAGAAACAGTGTGGGCCGCTACCTTTGGCAGCGGTTCCTGCGTATCTTCCCTGGTTTTTGGGTGTGCTTGGTGGTGACCGGCCTTGTGTTCGGCGCAATCGCATTGGCCATCGATCCCGTGCCGCACTGCGGTTTCGACTGCTACCTCAAACTGCACCCCGGACCCCTGAGCTTCGTCTACTCAAACGCGCTCTTGAAGATGAACCAGGCCGGTGTGGCCTCTCCCGAGGTGTTTCTGGGCAATGGTTCGCTGTGGACCTTGTTCTTCGAGTTCTTGTGCTATCTACTCTTGGCAGCTCTCTCCTTCGTCGGGGTCATGCGACACCGTGGGTGGGTCGCCCTCATCACTCTGGGCATCTTCATCGCACTGGTCATCACAACCCTGGTCCCAAGCTTGAACTCGATGTTCAACGTCTACAGGAATTTCATCCCGATGGACTTCATGGTCTTGTCCCTCGGGTTCTTGGGCGGGACTCTGATCTACCTCTATCGGGAGCAGATTCCTGACTCTGCCCTGTTGGCCATCGTCTGCACTATCGCGTTCGCCGCAACGCTCTACCTTCCCACCTATGGCTATGTGCCCACATTCCGCCTCACGCCGTCGAGTTTCGGCGTGTTCCTTCTCGCGTACCCACTGCTCTGGCTAGGCGCGCATCTACCCTTCCATTGGATCGGTGCTGAAAACGACTACAGCTATGGCGTCTACATCTACGCCTACCCTCTAACCCAGTTGCTCGCTTCCCTCCACGCCGAGCGGCTTGGCTTTTGGCCCTTCATGCTGCTCACGGCGTCGATCACCTTTGTATTCGCAGTGGCCAGCTGGTGGTTAATTGAGAAGCATGCTCTGCGACTCAAGAAGGTGCTCGTTGGCCGGCCGATCTTCTCTCGCCAGCTGTGGACGTCCCGACCGCCCACGAAACCACAAGACGGGCTTGGGGTGAATCAGAACCCAGGAGTTGAGGTGGACTAGACATCCCAGTTCGTAAGAAGTCAAGTGGCCAGCTCAGAATTCCTGCGGCCAGGCGACCAATTTCGTCGTGGAGGATGTCTCGCTGCAAACAGGCCGAGTGGTGGTGTCGATTCACCGGCTGCCGGGGTCCGCTAACACGAGCTGGATTGCGTCGCCCTGGAGAATCCCGACCAAGCGGTTCGCCAGCTGTCGGAGGGCTTGGCGGTGCGTCTTGTTCCTGGCGCGGAGCTGGTCGTAGTAGTCCTTGCTCCAGATGACGTAGTGAGCGCGGCAAAAGGCCCACTGGTCGCAGGCGTCGCCGAGGGGCGTTGCGAGCGAACCGGACCAGCACCGGTCTCCGTAGTTCAGAACGAGGCTCGCCAGCTCAGAAAGCAGAGGCGTCGTTTCTGAGACTATCAGCCTACGTCGCGTAGGCCGTCCGCCCCATGAAGGATAGAGGTGCTGACTGGGATGTCACTAAGGGTCATGCGCGTCGACGAACCCGCTCACCACGACGACTCGACCTATGCCACGTACCCATTTTCTTGGAGCTGGCAGATCAAAGCCTCAGGATCTCATTGATCGTCGTAAAGCGGACACCGACGACAAAGAATGGGAGCGCATCGTCCGCTTCGGCATGGAGTATTTGAGGGTTGATCTACTCCCATAGATTCCGATCCGGGAGTGTCGTTAGCACTGTGCGCCGGGAAGGTGGGATAGTACTGCACTTCGGCTACGCGTCCCACATGGTTATGGTCCGCACGAATTGGTTGCGCTATGAGTCCGCTGCGGCTCGGTGAGCCCGGCTCTACGAGGATTGACGAATGAGGCTCAGTCCAAACCCTGCAGAGCCACTTCGGCGCGCCGTTCCACGCCACCGTATCCATGGGCCGCTGCTGTGGCGTGTGCCTTGCTGAGAAGGACCCGAGCCGTCTCGGCGTCGCCGGGTGCGTCCCGTTTTGAGAGCATCTGTCCCCAGCAGAGATCTGTCCGGGCGGCGAAGAACCTTGCCCCGGCCCGATCGTTGACCGCAGCGGCGTGGGCAAAGTAGCTGTCTGCCTCGCCGTAGCGGCCGAGAACGGTGGCGAGACCACCGAGGTAATGGCTGACTGGGCCCTCAGCCCCGGCCATGCCAATAGAGGCGAACTGTTCGGCCCAGGGAACGAGCAGGTCGAACAGCGGGCGGGCGTACTTTGGTTCCTGAACCTCGATGGCCGCGTCGGCGTATTCAACCACTGCGGTAAGCCAGACACTGTCGAGGGGAAGCTCGAAGTCGGTGGTCGCGAGCTCCTCCAAGAGGCGACGAGCATCCTCGATGCGATCCGCTTCTGCGTAGGCAAGAGCCAGTACCGCAGTTAGCGCCCCGGCCACGGTGGGAGCGTCGGCTGCCATCTGCTCCAAGAGTGACGCCAGTTCACCCAAGGTCCCGCGTCGTTGGTTCACGCCGATGAGATGCGTACCGAAGAAGACGGAGGCGTCTGGCTGTCCGCTATCGGTGCCGATCTTGAGGGCATCGGTGGCCAACTCTTCGGCCCGGTCGGTATCCCCGGCAATCAACGCGCGCGTGGCGCGATACGTGGCGTCGCTCCAACTCAACATCGGCTGGTCGAGTCGGTCGGCCAGCGACGTAATGATGTCGAGGCAGCGATCCACTTCGTCGATATCACTGGCCTGGGAAGCAACATACGCACGCCAGAAGACGGCAAAGAAGAGCAACACCGGGTCACCCACCCGCTCTGCGCGAACCAAGCTGTCAGCCGTTCGGGACAGGGATTGCTCGTGGAGGGAGGGCACCAGTAGGGGGGCAAAAAGGTTGTTGAGCACGCGCACGATAAGGGCGTCGTCACCACTCGACTCTGCGATGGCCACGGCTTCGTCGGCCAAAGCCTGGCGACGTTCGAGGGGGCTCCCGTAGGCGAGTTCCGAACACAAGGTAGAAAGCACGAGCGCCCTGGCAATGTGGTCGGCAGGTAGCCGATCAAGGGTTATCTCCAGGACCTCGACCTTCTCGGTGTCAACCACACCGGCGGCACTGAACCAGCCCCGGTTGTTGGCAAGTGCAGCAGCCACCAGGCGATTGGTGTCACCAAGAGCAGCCGCCCGGCGAGCTGCATCGAGCAATGTCTCGCGATAGCTCGGGTTGCCGGTCTGGCGCTGGGCAGTACCGAGCCCGATCGCGAGGTCAAGCCCGAGGACGGGGTGCTGGTCGTCCGTCTGGGCGTAGAGGTCGAGGGCTTGGGCGTAGTAGCGGAGAGCGTCGGCGGGGGCAAGGGCGCTCAGCGCGGCGTCGCCCGCCTGGCGGGAGTAGCCGACAGCCTTGGCCACGTTGATCGGTTGGGTGGCATTGGCCCAGTGACGGGCCAGTTCGCCGATCCGTGCTCCCGGCCGGTCGCCGCAGAGGTCCTCCAACGCCTTGGCGACCACTCCATGGGCCCGCGCTCGACGGGTGCGTCCGAGGGCCTCGTAGAGAGTGCGTTGGATGAGCGCGTGAGCAAAGTTGAAATGGCCAGGGGTGTCTACCGGCTCGCGCACCAAGGCCGCGCCAGCGGCAGCATCGAGGATGTCGAGCAACTCGTCCTCGGTGGCACTGGTGGCTCGGGCGAGGAGATCGAGGTCGAAGTCCCGACCGATGATCGCTGCTATCGACAGCACCTCCTCGGCATCGTGTCCGAGTCGTCCGACCCGTGCGGTGATGACGACGCGGATACTTTCGGGCAGGGCGATCTGATCCAAGGAGTCCTTTGCCGTCCACCGCCCCGTCGCGTCCTGATAGATAGCCCCGGTCTCGGACAGGTGGCGAAGCACCTCGCTCACGAAGTACGGGTTGCCGTCGGTCTCCTGATACACGGTGTGGGCGAGGCCCAGTGCGACATCATCGAGGGTGTATCCGGCGGCCGACTCCATGAGTGCCACCACTCCGACTTCGTTCAGACCAGCCAGCTCGATGCGGGACACGCCGCTCTGACGATGCAAAGCAGCCAGGGTATCGAGGAACGGGTGAGAACTTGGAAGCTCGTTGTCGCGATAGGTCCCGAGGAGGAGCACCCGCATGGTCGGCTCGGCTGCCGTCAAATGACGCAGCAAGAGCAGGCTCCCCTTGTCAGCCCACTGAAGGTCCTCGAGGACGAGCACAACAGGCTGGAGCGCCGAAACCGCGGCCAGCAATCCCACCACTGCGGCAAAGAGTAGATAGCGCTCGGAGTCAGCGTCGGTGGCTTTCGACGGCGGGAGGTCCGGGATTCTGTTGGCCAGGACGGGGACAAGTCGGACCAGTTCCGACCCGTGTTGCTCGACGTGGCCGAGGAGCTGGTCTTCGGCGGCGTGGGTCACGTAGTGGCCGAGTGCTTCTGCGAAGAGTTGGTAAGGGGTTGCGAGGTCCTCCTCGCAGTGCCCGTACAGGACGCGGGCTCCGTCGCCGAAGGCAGATCTCGCGGCCTCGGCCACCAAGGTGGTTTTGCCCAGACCGGCCTCACCCGACACGAGCAGCACCTCGCGCCCTTCGCCGCCGGCCACGCGCTTGGTGGCGTCCACCAGCAACGCCATCTCGGTCTCGCGCCCGACCACACCCGCCACGGGGCGAACGGCGAGACGACTTGGGAGCGGGATGGACCTACCGGTGTCAACCGCTGCCAGAGGCTCCCAGAGCACTTCGACCGTCTCGACCGGGGCGGTCAGTCCCTTTAAGGTCAACTCGCCGAGTGAACGACAGTCGTGAGGGCTACGTCGCCCCGCGGTCAATCGAACAATTTCGGCGGCCAGCACTTGTCCGCTATCACAGATGGCACAAAGGCGAGCTGCCTCGACTACCGGGTCCCCGAAGTAGTCGCCATCCTCTCTGCTGACTTCCCCGCCGCTCAGGCCGACCCGCAGGCAAACCCAGTGCTCACGATCACGGTTGTCCCGTTCGACGCCTTGTTGCATGGCAACCGCGCAGGCTAGAGCGGCCGAAGCAGAGCCGAAGACCACCATGAGCCCGTCACCCAGGTGCTTCACTTCGGTGCCACGGGTCTCCGCAATGGCCCGGCGCAGGATCGAGAAGTGACCCCGGCGGACCTCGTCGGCGACCTCGGGCGACAGACGCTGGGACAGCTCGGTCGAGCCCACGATGTCGGTGAACAGGATCGATACGTTCTCAGTGGCCATTGGATTCCCCTAATCCACCGTACGGCTCCACCGTAGGCGAGTACAGGACCCGAGGTGCCAACAGCTACTACGAACGCCCGGCGACGATAGCGTTGCTTGGCGACATCTCCGGCAAGCGGGTTTTGGAGGTCGGCTGCGGCACTGGGCCGCTAACTGAGTGGCTCGTTGACCGCGGCGCGGCAGTCGTGGCCTGTGATGTGAGCGCCGCCATGCTTGAGATCGCCCGCTCTCGTGTCGGCGACCGCGCGGAACTGCATCACCACGATTTGACTGACCCGCTGACGTTCCTTGAAGACGCGAGCCTGGACGTGGTGGTGGCGTCGCTCGTGTTCCACTACCTGCGCGACTGGGTCGCGCCCCTGCGGGAGCTTCACAGGGTGCTCCGACCCACCGGCTCGGTGGTGATGTCGATACATCACCCGGCGTGGGATTGGAGGAACCATTGCCCTGAGGACTACTTCGCCTTTCTTCAGGTATCGGAGGTCTGGGTCAAGGCACACCCGGTCACCTTCTGGCGACGCCCCCTGACCGCGGCCACCGACGCCTTCAGTGAAGCGGGATTCCTCATCGATCGCCTGGTCGAAGCCAGGCCGAATCCGGAGCTTCAGATGCGAGATCCGAACGTGTTCCAGGAGTTGATGAGCGGGCCCTTTTTCATGCATTTACGCCTGCGGCCTGCACAACCGGATGGCAGCGTGGCTGCGGGGGGGGACACTTCCTCGTAGCTCGGGCAGGGTATCCCCGAAGTGCTCCCGGCCTAAGGCTTTGGCCTCCGGCCACGTCGGAATGCTGGCTGCCCGTACCCCAGATGCGTGCGGCAGTTCGGCATTTCGGTGACAGTGCTCCCTCTACGAGTCGAGGGTGAAGTCGGGCGATTGCCAGGTGTGGTCGAAGGCGGCATCTTCCGTTCGTATTTACGGATGTACACGAACCATCCCTTGCCTGGGATGGCCATGATCCAGTGACGGTCGCCCTCGGCCGCAGGCTCCGGACCGAAGTGGAGAGTCACGGTTCCCTATTGGGCTTGCCGGCCAACTCAGACAGCGACCGCAAGGCGGCGTTGTTCTGGTCGGTCCCGATCTCGCTGCGAGTCTCGGCGTCGTAGACGGTGATTGACCAGAGAGTTTGGCGGGTACGGGCTGCGGCACGGTCAAGGTGTCGGGCTGTGAGCCATCGAGATACCGGTCCAAGCACTCTCGGGTGTTGAGCCAATACAGCGATCCTGCTCCGGGGGTTCTTCGGAACCTGGCTGGGGATTCGCCCTGAGCCTGGTAGAACCACTTTTGCCGGGCGTAGGTATCGGCGTAGTAAGGGGTGTCGAAGGTCCCGTTCTCCGGTCGTAGACCTGCCCATTCCGAGAGGCGGTTCGGCCACACGACCCGGTCGGGCCGCCCGTCGGCGACGGACTGGACCCGTATCTGCCCGTTGCCGATCCGGGCGCGGATCAGGATCTCCCGCATCCGGGGGGTCGAGATCGATTCGTTCGCCCTCTCGACACGCTCGGATAGAGGAATCGACAGCACTGGACCGCCCGGTTTAGATCGGCGTCGTCATAGGTCCGTTCTGACGGTCTGATACGTCAGATACCCGCCGATGAATGTGTAGTCCTCAGGGAATCGGTCACGACGTCCTCCATCTGTGCGTCGGCTGCTGTCATTGTGCCAGGAGAGGCATGCGGGCGGCAGTGGGCCTTAAGACGCGCCGCCCCCTATCAGGGTCGCCGGACCCGAGGCGAGGTCGGACTGCCTCGTATCCGGCAATCCTGAGGGGCCAGTGCGAACTATCTTCGGTTGAGGTCCCGTCCGGAGGCATCACCATGGCCAAGCTCATCTACGTGGCGAATACGTCGCTCGACGGTTACACCGAGGACCGGGACGGTGGCATCGATTGGGGTACCCCTGATGAGGAGTACTTCGGTTTCATCAACGACCTCGAGCGCCCGGTCGGTACCTATCTCTACGGGCGCCGCATGTATGAGGCCATGATCTTCTGGGAGACGGCCCCCACCGCTGACCAGCCGTCCTGGGTGGCGGACTTCACCAACATTTGGCAAGCGGCCGACAAGGTCGTTTTCTCGAAGTCCCTGGCTTCGGTGTCAAGCGCTAGGACCACCCTTGAGCGAGAGTTCAACGTCGAGGCAATCCGGCGGATGAAGACTGGCGCAACCCGCGATCTCACGGTGGGCGGAGCTGATCTGGCTGCCCAAGCGTTTGGGGCGGGCTTGGTGGACGAGTGCCACCTGTTCTTCTGGCCGATCGTGCTCGGAGGGGGCAAAAACGCCCTTCCCACGCACGCGCGACTCGACCTTGAACTGCTCAATGAGCGGCGCTCCCGCGGCGGAGTCGCCCACCTTCACTACCGCATCACCCAGTGAGGACCTTCCGTCTGGGACGTCCGGAACGTGTCGATCCCGTGTGGTGTCAGCGGGAACAGGGGGGTGTCACCGGAGGCCCTTCGTCGCATCAGGACGCAGGGACGCAGGGACACTTCCGACAATTCGGGAAGGCTGTCCTTTGTCAGACTGTTCGGGTGGCGCCAGAGAGCTGGACTTCCAACGGTCACCCACTGGCATTGGATCCCGAGGCAATTTCGACCGATCCCGAACTCCCCGCCTTCTTGAAGCCGCCGAAAGGCGCGCCCGCGTACTACGGCTTTCCTCTCTTGAGCGGGATTGAACGCGACGAGTTCAAGCTCGGAATGATCACCGACTTCATCCGAGAGAGCGACACCGTGGAGGGCGACCTCTACATCGTGGCACCGGATGGCAGCCGGGCTGGAATCGTCTGGTGCACCGGACCCATAAAACGTTACCAAGAGAATGAACCTCCGAACCCGAGTAGGTGGGGAGTCTGGCAGTTTGAGTTCGAACGCCCGCTCCGGACCATGGACGATGCCCAGTGGGCGCTCAGCGAGATGGTCCCCGTACTCCGACCGAAGTGGGAACAGTGGGTGGGATCTTCGAAGCAAGACCCGGCGTCAGGACAAACCAAGAGTCGGCAACGGTGGTCTCGGCGTCGGATCTGACTGTCAGCGCACGGCGCACTCCGAGGTGTTCTTCAGATGTCCCGTAAAACGCGGGGAAGGTGTGACAGTGCGGCACGAGGGGACGCCCTTCAGTCCTCCCAGGCCAGGGCCACTTGCCGCTGGGCCCACGCCTCGCGTTCAGCCGAACTATGTGAACTCACGCCGATCGAGCCACTACCTGATCGAAAGGAGCCGACATGACCTCCGCCGCTGACTCCAATGACGTTTGATCCCTTCCCCGGCCTGACCAAGACGCCATCGGTGCGGTCTAGATCTCGCTCATGACTTGTTTCCATGAGCATGACGCCGAACCAACTCGTGGGCACTCTTTTCGGATGATAACCACAACGCCGTGACGCTGAAGGCTCCTCCTGAGACCGCTCTGCGAGTGCTCACGCGCGATGTGGTCCTGGTGTCTGCACATTTGCGGGTCCAGGGGCAGAAGCTCGTCGGCGGTGGCGTGATCGAGATGCTGGACAACCACTCCCTTCGGGTCCTACACCGCCAAGACGACGGGTCGTTGTTGATCGTGTCCGAGATCTACAACGACGCCAATCGGGAACGCACGTACGAAGGGCATTCCTGATTCTTCCCGGTCCCGTCCCACACCGAGTCACGTGACCCCGTACTACGGGACCGTGGGGCTTCAGGGATTTTAGAGATGTTGCGGTCGTTGATCATCCCTATGAGCTGGGAAGCGTGCGCGGCAGCCCGAACCACGGGAGCACACTGTTTTCGAAGCGTGTCATGGCGCAGATCCGGTCGTCGATGAGGGCCAGGACAAAGAGGCCGACCCCGTGACTGACGCCCGTTGAGTCGCGGACGTAAGCGCCGAACGCTGACTGACCATTGGCTCGCGTTTGCACGAGGTCGAACTTGCGGCCTGAGCCGAAGATGCTGGCAAAAAGGCGACACGCCGGCTCGCGGCCCTCGTATTCGAAAGGCAGCGGCGGCATCGAGATGAAAACATGGTCGGTTAGGAGTGCCACCAGCGAGTTGAGATCGGAGCGCTCGTACGCCGCGACGAACTTGGCCACGATCGCGTCTTCCGAAGATGAGTCCGGGGGGTGTGCCCGAAGGCGGTCGCCGCCCGACGGCAGCTTCGCCTGCAGGCCAGCGCGGGCCCGTTTGAGGGCGCTGGTGACCGACTCCACGGTCGAGTCGAGCATGTCGGCGACTTCGCGGGCGTGGAACCCGAGCACGTCGCGGAAGACGAGCACTGCCACCTGTCGGGGCGGAAGGAGCTGCAGGGCGGTGACGAAGGCCAAGGAGATGGACTCGGTCTGCTCATAACGAGCTTCGGGGCCGAGAGGGAAATCGAGTGCCCCCTCCAGGAGGGTGTCGGGATATGGCTGGAGCCAAGGAACCTCGCCCAGGCGCGTCGGCTCGGGCGGCTCAACCCCGGGCACGTCCCACTCATTTGCCTGGCGTCGGCTGGCCGATCGGCGTGCATTGAGACACCGGTTGGTTGCGATCCGATACAGCCACGTCCGAAGCGAGGCCCGCTCCTCGAAGCCTGCCAGGCCCTGCCAGGCGGCGAGCAGCGTTTCCTGCAACACGTCTTCGGCATCCTGGACCGAGCCAAGCATCCGATAGCAGTGAATTTGGAGCGCTCGGCGATAGGGATGGGTCAGCTCTTCGAACGAGTCTCCGTCCCCTGCCCGCGCTCTCGTGACTAGGTCGATTGTACCCAACGTTGCGTTCCCTTCCCGAGCCCCGTCGTGATGCCATTTTCTTTATAGACACCGATCGGACGGCGAACTGGGCGGTCCCGGTGCGCCCACTTTATCGGTGTTGCGGTGTCTGTATCAGTGACGGTAACAAATCGATGAAAAGGAGAGACCTGAAATGGGAAAGATTGTGATCAGCGAGAACGTCACGCTCGACGGTGTCCTCGAAGACCCGACCGGCGAGGAGGGCTTCCGTCATGGCGGCTGGTTCCTGCAGGTCGGGGATCAGGACCGCGAAGAGTGGGGGAAGGTCGAGTTCAAGGAGGCGTCGGGCGCCGAGGCACTCCTGTTGGGTCGGCGGAGTTACGAGTATTTTGCAGCGGTTTGGTCATCCCGTCCTGGCGAGTGGGCGGACAGGTTGAGAAGCCTGCCCAAGTACGTCGTGTCCGCGAGTCCCCTCGCAGGTCCCGAATGGATTCATTCAACCGTACTCAAGGGCGACGTGGTGAACGAGGTCTCGGAGTTGAAGAAGGGGCTTGACGGGGAAGTTGTCGTCTACGGAAGTGGACAGCTTGTGCGAACGCTGATGGACCAGGACCTTGTCGACGAAGTGAGGCTGACGGTGTATCCGGTCGTGCTCGGGTGCGGCCTTCGCCTCTTCGACGAGCTAACCGATAAGACACCCTTGCGCCTGATATCCGCGACAACAATCGGTGATGGCCTCGCTTCCATGACATACGAGGTTGTGAGAAACGCCTAACGATGGCAGCGTCCAAGGGACAGCTGGAGCAACGGCCGACTTCTGGATTCGACGAGGTCGGCCGTTGCTGGCGCGGTCGCGGTAGTCAGCGGGTAATTCATGGTGCCGGGAGTGTTGGTATGCGAGGGCATTGGTAGACAAAGACGATCACTTCACCACCGATCAGACTGCGCTCTGTCGTCTTCGACTGCCCCGACCCCTCTACTCTACATCCACTATGCAGACTTACTGGATGGGTGATCCCGGAGTGATGTGAGGTGCACGGGGTGGATCCGGCACACGAGCGGGCCTTTCAGCGTGCAACGTACTCCTCCTCCCGAATGGTCAGATGGTACGCCCAACAGTTTCATCTCGACCTGACGGTTCGGACCTCCGTGCAGCTGGTCTGCGGGCTGCCGAACTTGGTGCAGTCGTCCTCGCCGGTCGCCGAAGACGGTGTAGTCCGGACCCACTCAGCCCGTGCATGGGGAGCATTTGATGTCAATGGGAGATGTGCAGGATCTCACCGATGACGCGATAGCCGACGCGCTCGTAGATGCGACGTTCGCCATCGCGAGCTGCCATCAGCCACGGCAGGTCAGCGCCTGCCGAGAGCGCCTCATGACCCAGACGGCTTGCCAACGCGCCACCGATCCCACGTCGCCGATACGCTGGGGAAACCCCTATTGCCGCCACCTCGGTCAACCCGTCTCTGATCGGGGAGCAGCTGCCTGCACCGACGACTGCCCCGGTGGTCGGTCTCACAGCGATGACCGCCAGCGCACCGTCGGCCAGCGCCGCTCGGCGCTCCGAGATGACGTCGCGGCCGGGTAGTTCCGCTTCGTCGTACGCCTCGGCCTGGACGACTGCCATGTTGTACAACTCTTCGTCGCTGGTGGGGATGCGCAGGTCGAAGTCCCTCAAGTCGAAGACGGCGCTGAGCTCTCGAGCATCCGTGACCATGACTGGCAGGCGGCCCTCGACGGCGAATCCCCGGGCGAGCAGCCGTTGCTCGACCGTAGGCGCACAGCCGGGGATGTACTCGAGGCGAGGCCGGCGGTGCCGCCGCGCATAGGCGTCGACCAGCGCGGCCACCTCGGTTTCGCTGGGTTTGGCACCGTCGTCTGGCATGGCGTAGTTGAGATACGGGTTGTCGCTGTGCGGGTTGAACGTGGCCAGGAACGGTCCAACCTGCTCATGCTCCCGGCCGATGGGCGCGGCAACGCGCAGATATTGCTGAATGCGTGTGAGCACTCGGATCCTTTCGGAGAGATGATTTGGATGGCTCCTGCCCCGCACCGCAAGAGTCGGCCGAGGTCGCGTTAAGCCGGGAGCCTGCAGCTGCGAGCTGTTGTCACCTTCAAATGTCATTCTCCAAGACGGATCCCTCAGAGTACCAAATTCGATGCTGAACAGTCGTAGTGCAGACCACCCCGTGCCGGACCGGGATCCATGTCAGCCCTGGGAGATGTCAGGAAGCTGATGCAGACCGAAAGGGATGCCCTGATTGTCGGCGCAAGTGGAGAAGCGTCCGAAGCCGGGCTCTTCGGGCGAAGGTTCGTCGGCGGTCCCCACCTGGTTGACGCACCTTGGTCACAGCTTCACATATGTCGTCGACCCGGAAGTAAGTCGTCAGGGTTGTTGCGGTGACTCCATCGTGGATCCCTCCTCGAATGGTCGGTGTCCGGATGGCTGATTGATCGCCGTCTCCGAATGGCTCAAACGTCCAGTCGAAGAGGCTCCCGAAGAACGCTCGGGCCTTTCTAGCATCGGGTGCCCCAAGCTCTATATGCGTCGGCTCTCCGCTCATTTCGGTAGTCCCTTCTCAACAAGGTGTTGACAAGGCTACGGCTGATTTCAGACGCCAGTAGATATGGACTCAGTCGCTTCACGGCTTCGCCGATCTCGATCGATCGAAGACGAACAGCACCGAAGACGAGTCAGTCAGCCCCGCTAGGGGATCGAGGCTTGGCCGAGCCGGGGTATACCGCGGGTATACCGCACCAAACCATGAGCGATCTGTGCCGCCATCAGATCACTGTTCTCATTGCTTCATATTGAGTCATGTCACCTGTGTGAGGGCAATTGCAGCTGTTACGCAAGGCTCTGGTGCGGGTGCTTCCAGATTCGAAGGCGGCGACTTTTCGGTCTTCGTTTTAAGGGAATGAAGTGAGGCGATCGGTTGGAACGTCGTGAAGCGATCAGCGATCCGTTGCGAAAACTTCGGCCGGTGGATCGAACAAGACGGGGCCAGGTCAACGTTGCATCGGGTTGCGCTTTCGGCCACAAATCGATTAAATGTTCCCCAATCGTGACCGGCGCAGAGAAGTGCCCGACGACGAAGCCAGGTCTCCGATGGCGAGTGCAAAGGCTTGCCGGGGTCGGAGCGGGGACAGTGGGCCTGTCTTTCGTTACGGCGACCATCGCAACGATGGTCGTGCTTCCGGGACCAGTCGCGGCCGATCAAGTTTCCAATCTTAAAGATCAGGCGACACAGATCACCCAGGATCTTGTGCTGGAGCAGCTCCAGATCGGCGCTTACCAACAGAAATACGACATCGATACCGTAAAGGTCCAACGGGACGCAGCGGAGATCAGATCGAACGTGGACCAGATCCAGGCCGATATCAGTCGGGTGAAGCGCGATCGCCAGCGGCTTCAATCTGAAGCGGTTTCGGCGTACATCAATTTGGGCCCGGAAGTTAGAGGCACCGATGCTCTCTTCGACGACCAGAAGAGAGCGCCCACGGTGGCTGAGTACGAAGAGGTTGCCAGTGGCGACATCTTTCTCACCATCGCCGCTCTCCATAATGACCAGGACGGTTTACGCGCCCAACGCGCAACGCTCGAACAGCTTGAGGCGCGTGATCAAGCGACCACCACCCAGGAGGGAACGCTGACCAACGCAGCGCGGCAGACCGAAGTCCAGCTCGCTTCCAAGCAGTCAGAGATCCAGGGCAAGCTCGCCGTTGCGGTCGCACAGCAGCAGGCAGCACAGGCGGCAGCTGCCGCGGCAGCCGTCCGGGCGGCACAGACCAAGGGTGCTCCCGCGGCGACCCCATCGCGCAACTCACAGCCACCTAGCACCACGTCGTCTCCAGGACCACAGGCAGCCGCCGCCAGCACATCATCGTCGGGCGACCCCTCGCTGCCGCCCTTCCTCCAGTGCGTCCTGCAGGTCGAGTCTGGTGGTAACTACAACGCCGTCTCGCCGGGGGGTACGTACATGGGCGGTTTCCAGTTCAGCCAGTCGACGTGGAACGAAGCGGCCTCGCTGGCCGGCATGCCGCAGCTCATCAACGTCCCGCCGAACGAGGCGACTCCAGCGGAGCAGGACGACCTCGCCATCGCGCTGTACGACGCCGACGGCCAGCAGCCCTGGGACGACTCCTGCAGAAAGAGCTGATGCAGGTACCGCTGTGCGGTCTTGTCGCTCGCCACAGGGTCACGGAACTTCGGGTCCCAGGGGCAACATAGTTCCCCAACGCTGAACGGTCTTACGGAACGCCAAGGGCAAGCACACACACGGACGCCCTCGTTTCCGCGTGGCTTTTGGCAACCGATGGCATCGGCGACATTCGCTGGACCTAGTCGCAGGGCTGCTCGTGCCCGAGCAGCCCTGCGCCGCGACAATGGCGGAGTCAGCAGCTGTGGGACAAGCGCTTAGCCGGTCACCGCCGTCGAGTACTGGGTGTTACCGAATTCTTGCACCCCCTGGTGGGGCTGCTGCGCCTGCGGAACTGGAGCCGCCACGGCCGCCTGGGGCGTATTAAGAGGATCCAGCTCGGCCGGGTTCTCGAGCAGTGTCTGTATCGCTTGGAGCTCCGTGATCACCTGTTGCGCCAGTACCGACGAGGGCTCGGGGGTGTTGGCCTCGGCCACCACCGTCGATGCAATACCGTACAGGTCGCTGAGACCCGCAGGTGTCAGTGCCGCTACGGCGCCAGGGGCGACGACGAACGTATAGTCCGCCGCGAGCGTGTTGCATCCCACGCAATAGGTGTCCTTCGCGACCGCGTTGGTGGGCACAAACACAGATCCCACCGGCCCGGTAACCACGTCCACGTTGATGGCTATCGCGTTGGTGAGACAGCCCTGGCAGTACGAGCTCGAAGCGTTGGCGGAGCTCGGATCGGCGACATTTGGACCTGGCTCAGCGGGAACAGTGAACCCCCGAGGACCGTAGGCCTGGCCGTTCACCCGGAACGACACGTTGACTGCGGCCTTCGACCCGAATGAAGCGTGGAAGGGGATGCCCGGGAAGCCCCACGTCAATGCGAAGTTCCCTTGGGTCCTCGCGAACGCATAGTTCGCATCGGTCGCCGCCCCGACGGAGCCCCCAAAGCCCACCGACAGCCCAGCGACTACCGCGACAACGGCGCCGAGCTTCGCCGCTCTACCACCCAACTTGAATCCGCGGCGGCTCCGGCGCGCATGTCGCGCACCAACCCCGCAAAATTCGAATGCACGCATTTATCCGTCCCTTTGTGTTTGTTGTTCCGACACTTGTTCTTCTGACTCCGTCTTGTCTTGTTACTTCGTCTTGTTCAAGTCCTTTGTGGTCAATCGTCACCACCTGACCGAGTGCACTGACAACTCCACCCTTAGTTCGACATGTGCACCAGCCGAACTTGCGTCGCCGACCAGATGACAGGAGCGGCGAGCACACCGAGGACGAGGACCGCAACTGCGACACGCGACCACAATCCCCTCCCGAATCGTCGGACCGCATATTTACATATCCGGTAACTCAAGAAGCAAAGGGCATAGGCCAGACCAACCAAAAAGATCACCAACAACAACGCCTGAATAACGTCGACCGCTGCGCCTGCGTAGTTGCCTGCAGCGATCTCGTGCTGAAGGCTGTCGAAGTGAGACACCAAGCCGAGCGAGAACGAGACGAACAGCGTAGCGCTCAGCAACAAAGTCAAGGCCAATTCGAGAGGCAGGATCACGGCGGTGGCCCCGGCCCAGAGCATGATGATCCGTCGCGAGTAAGGCTGCAGGTCTTCGATTCCAGGCCCGCCGTCTCTGCGATTCCTCACGTGTCGACCGTGGGCGCCAGGTCCCCGCACGATGCGATGCAGCGCGGCAGCAAGCCTGGGGAACAGATCCGGTACGCCGGCCATATCGCTCACGATCCAATATCCGTCGAAGCGAACAAACGGCAACAGCTGTTCCAGCATGAGAATTGTCGTCGTCGCGACAGCCAAGATCAGCGGGGGATAGCCGGTGATTCCGTAGATCGCGCCCAGGACGACGCAGAACACGGCGTTGAAATAGATCCCGCCGAGGTCGGTTCGGACTCTCCCAGCTCGGCCAAGACGGTATGCGTCGGTCACATTCGTGTACAGCGCCGGCCACATGATGTACAGACCCCCGCCGATCTCTCCCGGGGTCGCCCCCCCGTAGCGACAGGCCGAAGCATGACCCATTTCGTGGAAAACCATCGACACCAGCACCAATGCCAACAGCACCAGAGTGAGCTGAGGACGGTTGATCAAGGCGGCGACGCTGTTACTGAGGTGCCCGGTGAGAATCATGTCGATGACCAGCGCGACAAACGCAACAACGACAGCGATGACGATCGGCACGTGGAACAGGTGCTGTAGCACCCTGGTCGTGGCTCGCACCGACCCGGCGGGCACAACGTGCTTCTTGACTCGCAGGCCGAGCGCCATCTCGGGTCGATCGAGCGGCTTTACGTCTTCGTGGCCCAGGTTGGCCTCGATCAGACCGAGGGGATGCAACTTTTCGAGCAGGTACTCCACGTTTTCGGCAGAGATGTCCGATTCCGTCTTCTGGCCAACAACTGTGGCAATTTCTGCCGAAGTACGAAGGCCATCCAGGCTCGATATGACCAAGTACAGCAGCCTCGTGAGCTCTACGTAGGCCCCGTCCGGGCGCCGAGCCAGATAGCGTTCGGTCTGGCGGCCCGAGCCTTCATACTTCCCAACCAATTCGACCCCGCCACGCGGGCGCAGTGCCATGTGCCGGTCAGGTTCGCTGGAGGGGTCGTCACCCGTCAACCCGGGCCCGACGCCCAACCTGACCGCCCGGGAATGCGCTACGCAATACTCGAGTGTCGACACGATGCTCCTCGACGAAGCTGGGGGAGGCGCATGGACCGAAGCCTGTCTATCTCACCCCTCCTAGCCTCACCCCTCTTAGCCCGCGGTCTGGACGATGGAGACGGAAGCTCCAGCGATCGCCGTCGCGTTGTTGAAGTTCCCGTGGTTGATGACGACAACCGCGGTGCTCGGCGCCCAGACAAAGGCAAATTGGTTGGTAATGGTGAATCTCGAGAGGGTGTCACGTGACGGGAGGACGATTCCCGTCTCGGCCTCCAGCTGCTCTTGGGAGAGACTCATTCGCTGCTCCTTATCTTCCGAAACGAGAGTGTGCCAAATATGGAAAAGTTCGCCAATGAATTCATGTACCAATCGACCAAGGGGTCTTCACGGGCTTGCGGCATGCAGCCCGCACTCGGTCACCGACGCACCAGCACGTGGAGTGGCCCGAATGACCACTCCCGTGCTGATGTAGTTGCTGTTGTTACTACTGGATCACTACCTGTGTCACGGTGTTCGTGGAACCAGCAGCGCCGGTAACCGAGTTGCCGCCGGCCCGGTTGATGAGAGACACGAATGCCGAGTTGGCACTGATGCGTGACGTGACGCTCGCCAGGCCGACATTGATGATCAGCATGGTGTCACGAGCTGGCAGTACCGCACCGGACTCGTGCTCGAGCTCTGCAATGCTAAGCGCCATATTCCTTTTCTCCTTGTGTAGTGATGCGGGCGCGCGCGGGAACACCAAGGCGTTACCAGTTGTGTCCGACATCTAGGGTGTGGAGCAGCTACCGTTGGAATCGTCAGGCCGGGGCTAAAATGCGCCAGCTGCGCTCGCTAACACGCACGGTCCCCCTCTACCGTTCCTTTTCCTCAGGAATTAGCTAAAGCCGTTGTAACACGTCAGTTGGAAACCCGTCAACCCCAATGGCGAATCGAGGCACGAGACCAGCGGACTCTGGTTGCGAATTTTATCGAAACGCGCATGGGCAGCCGTCGTGGGGGCAACGACCAGACCGGCTCGAGGAAGCCCCGCGATGCGGTTGCGTCAAATGCCTCGACCAGGCCGACAGGGTAAAGGTCATCAGTCCCGATACGGGCGACCGCCCGCTCGCGAATGCGAAGCCAAGAACTCCATTGCGAGCCCCACCAAATTACGTGTACGCCCACGGACGGTTCGCAGTCCCCGTTGGTGCGAAATACGACCTCACCCCTCGGGAGGGTTTCTTCCTGACAGTCCAGGTTTCCGCCCCTCGCGCGCTCGTCCATCCGGTACGACTCGCCTTGGCTGACGACCTGCACGTTGTGGTGAAGGAGGTGTCGGGCAAGCTGACCGCGGTCGAGTGATCGGGCTGGAACCGTCCCCGCTCCTCGAAGAACCGTGGGAAGCGGCGCCGAGCGACCGGCTTTCACGGGTAGCGACCACCAGCGGAAGACCGGCTGGGCTCGGGTGTGGTCCATCGGAGCGACGCCGATCTCGTCGATCGGAGGACTCTTCGGTGTCTGTCTCCGTCAGGGGTGGGGACGTTCAACACGGAGGGTGAGCTGATGGATTCAGTTGAGCAAACGACTCTGATGAATCCGAAGAGCGTCATGATCAAGTTTCCCCTCATCCTGATCCGGATCCCCGTGCGTCGGTACGGCGACGACTGAGCGTACGCAAGAAGGGTGGGCCGCCTCCCAGTACACGCGGCTCTACCCGCGCTTTACCGTCCGCCCGTACGGTCGTGCAGAGCATCCGACCCACCGAGGGAGGTTGTCCGGATGACCGAATCCAAGCCGGCGTTCAGAAAGGGTCAGAGCCAAGCGTTTGCTCGTCGACAGATCGCGCACTGTCTGGCGATGGGCTCACACTTGGTCTCGTGATGAGCGGCCTCATGGCAGGGCTACTGGCCATTCCCGCTGTGAACGCCGATGCAGCGAGCAGTATCAATTCAAACAAGCGATACGCACAGGCCCAGCTATTGAAGCGATCGAACCTACCGCCCGGCTGGACGGAGTCGGACAAAGCTTGAGTCGGTACAAGCGCAGATGACAACGCATCGAGCGTGCTGACCATGACTCAGTTTTCCGATTTGTCAACCTGTTTGGGCAATCCTCCCGCGCTCAGTGTGATCGACGCCTCCAGCCCTTACTTCAACAGTAGAGACGGGAATACCAGCGTCCTCGACGTCGCAGACGTGTACGCCAGCACGAACGGAGAGCAAAAGCGACTTTCGCCCGCTCAACAGTCCCAGGTTCACGAAATGCTTCGTCGACGAAGAGGGTTCATTCACACGAACGTGGAAACGTCTCTGTGGCCGTCCGGTTCCACGTTTGGAACTCCGATCGCCTGTGTTTCGCACGAGCCGAGGTACGGAGATCAGTCGGGATTGGTGGACTTCCAAGTGCCGGTGAATCTTCCGGGAGGACAAGGCAGCACCAACGACTTCTTTGTTGCTCTCGTCATCCGCCAAGGAAGATCGACCACTAAGCTGTTGATCGACCAGGGAGACACGACTCCGTCAGCTGCGCTGACCGAGTCATGGCCAAAGCGGTCACAGCCAAGATGAAGGCCCGGCCGCCTGCCAACACGACTATCACCACCTAGGGATCAACCTCACGGAGCGATCGGCGAAGTGCCGTCGAGAGGCGCTGAGGTCTAGCTGCCCCCGGCACCTCCTCTGGGGCCTAATCTGGCCGGGTGGCATTCACGGTCGATGACATCGTCGCCCGCTGCCAGGCAGCGATCGGCGAGGACTCTCCCGTTCTGGCCGTTCGGGATGTCCTTGCGGAGCTCGTCGCCGACAGAGCCGCACTCGAAGAGACCCTTGGGCCGGTGGACCGCGGTGGCATCACGACATTGCACAATGCGGTCGATCTCACCGTCCTGCACGTGGCCTGGACGCCTGGGATGGCCCTGTACCCTCACGATCACCGGATGTGGGCGGTGATCGGCATGTACGGCGGCCAGGAGGACAACGCGTTCTTCCGACGGAGTCCGGGTGGCCTTGAATCAACCGGCGGTCGTGAGCTCCCCGCTGGTGAGGTGCTGCTCCTCGGCGACGATGTGATTCACTCCGTTGCCAACACTCGTCGGGACTATGCCGTCGCACTGCACGTCTATGGCGGTGACTTCTTCACGACCGAACGGTCGGAGTGGGACGCGGACACACACCAGGAGCGGCCGCGGGATCTCGAGCGCACCCGCCGCCTCTTCGAAGAGGCCAATGCGCGCTGGCGCAACGATGGGTGAGACGCCGGAGGGGACCCACCGCCCGCAGGACCCCACCCCTTCGCATCTCGTCGACCCAGCGACAGGAGCAGCGTGACGCGGACGGACGAGAATCGCCGGCTCATCGAGGGATTCTGGGTCGACCTCTATCGGCAGGATTTCGCGGCGCTGGGCGAGCGGTTTGACCCGAACGGGGAGTACACGGACATCGTCACTCCGGAGGATGACGTCGCCCGTGGCCCTGCCGAGATCACCGCACGTTTGCGCCTCGCGTTCGACAAGCTGTCGAAGCTCTATGACGAGCCTCGCCACCTCGTCGCCGGGGAGCACGTCGTCATGACGGAGCACGTCGAGCACTGGGAATGGCCGACGGGGGAGATCATGGCTCTGGACGTGGCATCGGTGCACGAGATCCGTGACGGGAAGATCATCAGGTGGTGGGACTACTGGGACATGAACGTCCTCACGACGGCAGCGCCGCAGTGGTGGTTCGAACACGTCCTTCAGGGCTGGAAAGAGGCCCCGGCACCCTGATTCGTTCGAAGCACCGAAAACCATGAGCCCCGAGCCTGCACGGTTGGACCGGTTCACCCGTTGTTCACTCGACGGCACAGCGAGGATTGGAGCCTCGACGGGCCGTTGCCGCACCTGATCAGCAACGAGCCATGCGTGAGGTGCCTTCCCACCTCTCGAGCACACGGAGGACCCGGAGCACTCGAGGCGGTGTTTTCCGGCTCTCACCAGATGCCGGGGATCAGCCTCCATGTGACCTGACTGCGATACTCGTCGTACGCCTCATTCGTTGCGAGCATGCGGTCCTCGGCCATGGCGCGACCCGACATTGCAGCCGGACGCGAACACCATCACGAGGGCATTGCGAATCGAAATGCTCTGGAGGAGGTATCCCGCCTGAAGGAACAGGTACGAGGCGTAAATGGGATGACGGACGATGGCGTAGGGCCCTCGTTTCACCAGTCCTCGGTCCGCGGCGACGAATCCGAATGATCTTCCAAGAGAGAGAAACGACGTGACGCAGATCGCAAGGCCGAACAACTGGACCACGAGTCCTGCGGTGAGCCCCCACTGGGGATGTGCGCCGTCGGGTCGAAGAGGACACCGCCGAACGTTCCGCCGAAGGCAAGGAGCCAGTCACTCATTCGCCGGCTGACAGTACGGGCCGGCCGTCGTATCAGATAGGCGATGACGACCCACATCTGCTCTACGAAGAACGCCGCACCGATCAATTGGCGGGTCGCGAGGTAGTGCTGCAGCGTGGCCTGAGCGAAGAATGCGGCGCCGACGGCCCCGACGACGTTCGCCGCGATCCTGATGAGCCGATCGATCGGAGGAGCGGACAGAACCTCGTCCAGCCGACGGATTCGCGGTGTGACGGAGGGCCTTTGACTGTGGCCCGACTCGGCTCCGGAACCGTCGTCGACCTGAGCCCCGCCGGTATCGGCGGTCACGCGGTCACGCAGACGGGGCTCTTCGGTCCACACGGACGACTCAGCTCACGGATTGTCGTGGCTTCGTCGCCGAATGCGCCGCTCCGGTGTTGAGCCCCATGAGGTTTCGCTCGATCACGGCGTCGAGGCTGAACCGGCCTGAGCCCAGGAAGGCCACGACAAGGGCCAAGCCGGCGAGCGCAAGGTTCAGTTGATAGCCAGGAGGTGCCGTGTGCGAGTTGATCCCGGTGGCCCAGGTGACCGTGATCATCGCCATGACCATGTCACCGAACAGCGCAATGCCCGCGAGACGTGAGAAGAGGCCGAGTCCCACGGCGATGGCTCCGAAGAACTCGATCACCCCGCCCAGCACGGCGAAGAAGCCACCCGGGTGCAGGTGGGCCGCCTGCGAGAAGTAGATGGAGGTCCCATGAATGCCGAGTCCGTTGAACCATCCGAAGAGCTTCCCGCCCCCGTAATAGATGAAGATCCACGCCAGTACGATCGCGTGCGACGAGCAACGCGCAGTCCACGGGGAGCTGTGGGGTCCGGGTGCTCACGACCGTGGCCAGCACGGTCTGCCATGAGCGTCGCGGCGTCTCGACTGAAGCGGTCACCACGGAACCACCTTCCGTCTTCTGTGTGTCCAACACCGTCAGGACCTACCAAGCGTACGCGGTCGTTGCAACTCCGGTGCGCCGGATCTCCGACACGGCGATCTGTGGGCGCCCCGTGGGCTGCGAGGAGAGGTCGCGTCGAGGGCGGAAGGGCGCCGCCAGCTGGGCCAGGAGGACGGGAAATGCTGCGGACGCGCCGATTCCTGTTCGACGATGAGCGGGCGACCAGGCAGTCCGGTGTCCGTCCTGATCGTCTCGTCCGTCGGGAAGACCGCCCGGTGGAACAGCTGGTCCCAAATGGTCAGGACGAAGCCGAGATTGACGTCCTGCGGCCCGTCCAACTTGTGGTGGATTCGGTGAAAGTTCGGACTCACGAAGACCCGCTCCAGAGGCCCGAAGCCCGCTCGAGTGTTGGAGTGGGCGAAGGCCACCATCCCCCCATAGAGGACCAACACGGTGACCGACAGTGCACCGTTCGCAAGGAGGACGACTCCGGGAATCAGCGCAAGGAGATAGGAGACGTGGATCAAGGGATGCGTGCGAAAGACCGTCAGGACGTTCATGTCCTCCTGGGAATGGTGGAGCTCGTGGAAGCGCCACATCACCCGCACTCTGTGGTTCGCCAGATGGACCGCCCAGTTGCAGAAGTCCATCACGACGAGGATGGCGATGATCGCCCCCCACCGAGGGAGCGCGCCGATTCTCGGCAGGACGATCCACGGGAGGTCCCGCTGCACCAGCGCGACAAAGGAGAGGGCGAGCGCCGTGACGAGCGGCGCCACGAGAACCGCGTTCATGATGGTAAGCATGAGATCGTGGCGATGGCCACGAGCGACGAGAGGCCGTCGCTGCGCCGGCCAGATCCGCTCGACGACCATGAAGCAACCCAGGATCACCAAGGCCAACGGACCAACCAACACCACCCGAAGCAGAGTCACCGACCCGGTGAAGTTCGTGCCGCCCCAGTGCACGGACCACCCGAAGGCGATCAGGAGCACGGCCAGAGCGACAATGGAGAAAGCGGGGAGATAGAGGCGCGACCGGAGACGAACCTGCGTTCCGTCTCTCCCGCGACCAGCGTCCTCTGCGCTCGGTTTCGGCTTGTTCGGTCTGGGCCCGCCGGCTGGGAGCCAGCAGCACAGTTGACATCACCATTGTCTCGACCTCGCCCTGCTTAGAAGGCCGCGCCCCCGCCACCGGCGCTGGAGTTACCGGACCCGGAGTTCGAGGTGGAGCCGGACCCGGAGTTCGAGCTGGAGCCGGCCGCCTTCTTGGTCACGACCGCGGACCACTTGCCCCACGTGTCGGTGATGTTACCCTTCACCTGGCCCTGCCGCCGTGTCCCCCACGAAGAAGTAGAGCGGTTTTCCGCCGTACGTCACCTGGACGACACCGTTGCGCTTCACGGTTCCGAGCTTGGCCGCCTTCACGCCCGGCCCCGCCTTTGCCTTGGTCACACCGGCGGGAAGCACGAGCGCCGGCCAGACCTTCAGGCACGCGGCCGTGCACGTCAGTGCTGCTTGGCTTCAATGTGTACACGGTCTTGCCACTGACGAGGATCGGTTCCCACCTTGGTGTTCTTGGCGGTCGAGACGGTCACGCCGGTCGCAGCGCCGGCCTCGGTCGAGGCGATCACCGACAGCGAGATCCCGCCAACGGCCACGATCGCTCCGGCCCATCGTGCGAGAGAGACTTTCGAGTTGATCCCCGGTACTGATGGTTCTTCTGCATTTCGATTCACTCCTGAGTCGGTCTTGAGTTTTCCCCCATCAGCTACTACGGACAAGTCCCCGGCAGGGATCATTTTTCAGCGACGGGCCTCGGCTTTGTGCCCGTCCCGGGGCGCGACCGGGTGGAGAGGCGACGCCGGTGTGTCGTCCTGAGCGCGACGATCCCGACGTTCCGGACAGTGCCCGCGGGGGGTGGACCCGCCCTTCCGGGAGGTCGGAGCCTCGCCATGCCGAGACTCTGTCCCGGGAAGCCCGGACCCGACGATCTTTCGCGGATGGGATGTCGCCGGCCTTATGGGCGAATCGAAACGGTCGCTACCTCAGAGCCCCGTAAGCACGGCGGGTGGTGCGACCGAACCGGTGAAACGAGGGGTGCGTCCAATCCTGATCTCGGGGATCCGGCGACGCACCGCCTTGCCCAGGGTGGCCGCATAGCTCATTCGCTACCGGGGCGGTTCCCCGGTCACCCCTGTGGCCGGGCTCCGCACCTGCACCCAAGGATGGCCCTCCGGGGACCTCGCCTCGGACGGTCGTCGCCTAGCGACCGATCCAGACAGGTGCCCGCTTTTCCAAGAAGGCGGCGACACCCTCCCGGGCATCGTCCGAACCGGCGGCCGCCCTCAAAGCCAGCCCCGTCTGCTCCCAGCCCGGTTCGTCGTCGGCGGCCGCGCGACGAGCTCGTTGACGGCGGCCAGGCACGCCTGCACGGAGACCGGAGCGTTGGCGCAGATCTGTTCCGCCAGGGAAAGGGCTCGGTCAGCGCCTGGCCCGGTCCAGTGAGGACGTTGACGAAGCCCACCTCATAGGCGCGCGGTGCGTCGATCGGCTGGCCGGTCAGGATGAGTTGGCGGGCCAGGTTGAGGGGAACGCCCGGGGCGCACGGAAGAGGCCGGCGCAGGTCGGCACCACCCCGATGCCAACCTCCGGCAGGCCGAACCGGGCGGTCGTCGCCGCCACGACGAGGTCGCACGCCAGAGCCACCTCGAGCCCACCGCCGAGCGCGGGGCCCTCGATCTGCCGCGATCAGCGGTTTCCGGCGCCGCCGACGGATGATGCCGTACTCGCCGCCGCGGGTCGTGACGTAGTCACCCCCTGCCGTCAGGTCGCTGCCCGCGCAGAAGACGTCGGCGCTCCCGGTGAGCACCCCGGCCCACAGCCGGTCGTCATCGTCCAGTTGGTTCAGGGCGTCGTCGAGTCCGTCGGCCATCGCCCGGTCGATGGCGTTGCGCTTGGCGCCACGCTCCATCGAGACGATCAGCACGCGGCCCACCCGGCGCGTCCCGACGCGATGGCTTGCGTCGTCCGTCTCCGTCACGCGCACCTCGATCCGCTGAGCTGGGAGAAAAGATCAGGCTACTGCCGGTTCGCGCCGTGGTCTTCGTGGAGGACGCGCCGGGGGCGGGGGTTCACCGGATCTGGAGCAGGTCGCCGACCCGACTGTGGCAGCGCTCAGCGCGGCGGCCTCACGTTTCTGCCGTGGAGACGACGGGTTTGTTCAGCGGCTTGCCACCCATGGACCCGAAGAACGGCACGTTGTAACAGAAGATCCCGCCGTCGGACGCCACGAAGCGGTACCCCGACGCCGGCCCGGTTGGCCTCCATGCCGACGATCGGCGCGTTGAGGCGCGTGCCGCCCGCCGAGCCGTAGAACGGGGCACCGAAGGAAGATGCCTCCGTCGGCGGCGACTTCCCAGTACCCGCCCGTCTGGTCGTCCGCGGCCATGCCCACGATCCGGGAGTTCAGCGGCCGGCCGCCCATGGAGCCGGAGAAGCTGGCGTCGCCGTAGCTGAAGATGCCACCATCCGAGGCGACCAGCCAGTAGCCGTTGCCGCTGGGTGTCGCGGCCATCCCGACGACGGGGCGGTTGAGGTGGATGCTGCCGGCGCTGCCGTGGAAGCCAGCGTCGCCGAAGCTGAAGATGCCGCCGTCGGACGCGACGCACAGCGGCAGCGCGTGCTCTTGAGATCTGTACCCAAGGGTGTCCGCCGACGCCGGCAGGTGTCGTGCGGATCCCAACGGCCTTGCGGGCCGGGTGCGCCGAACCGAGTGAGTCCCGAACCTGGTTGCACGGGGGTAGGGCCGTCCCGACGGGTATGAAGCCCTGCAAGGTGGTCTGCGACCTACCATGCTCCCGGTGACCGGATCGTCCACGATTTGCCCGGCGGGCTGATGGGACGTCGGATCCGATGGCTCGGCGTGATCATGGTGGCCTGTCTGGGCCTGGTGGTCGCGCAGCTGGTCAACATCCAGCTCGTGAAGGCGAAACAGCTGCAGAGCTCGCCCTTCAATCCCGCGGGTGTCCTCGCAGCAGTACATCAACCCGCGCGGGACGATCACTGCCGCGGACGGCACCGTGCTGGCCAAGTCGGTGCCCACGCCGGCCGGGACGGACACGAAGGCCTATCCGTACCACTACGTCCGCCAGTACCCCCAGGGCCCGCTCTACGCGGGCATCACCGGGTACGACTCCGCCCTCTACTACGGCACCGCCGGCATCGAGCAGCAATACGACGCCTACCTGTCGCCGCACCAGCAGCCGCCCACAGACGCTGAGCCAGCTGCTCTTCCGGCAACAGCAGCCGCTGACCACCGACGACGTCACGCTCTCCGTCGAACCCCAGCTCCAGAACGCGGCCTGGCAGGCCCTCACGACGTTGCCGCCGGGCGACAACAAGGACGGGGCCGTCGTGGTGCTCCAGCCGTCCACCGGGAACGTCCTGGCCATGGTGTCGAACCCCACCTTCGACCCCAACGGGCTGGCCAGCACCTCGCTGGCGGCAGAGACAGCTGGCCTACTTCAGCTACACCAGAAGGACCACGAGGGCTTCTTCAGCCGCTGCGGCCGATCGCCACCGGGCGACGCTTTCCCCCCGGTTCGACCATGAAGGTCGTGACCAGCACCGCGGCGTACAACCTCAAGCCCTCGCTGGCGGGCTTCGACTACCCGGTCCAGCAGTGCCAGACGTTCGCCGACCTCCAGACCATGCAACTCTGCGTCCAGTCCGGACCAGCTGCGGCGGGACGATGACCCAGATGCTGCCGCTCTCGTGTGACCCGGGCTACGCCGAGCTCGGCGTCCAGCTGGGCGTCCCTGTCATGACCAAGCAGGCCGAGCTGTTCGGCTACAACTCGGTGCCCGGGATCGACCTCCCGAACGTGCGAATCGATGTTCCCGGACTTGCCCGACAACTCGCAGTCCCACCTCGGGCAGAGCTCCATCGGCCAGTACAACGTGCAGACGACCGCGCTGCAGAACGCCATGGTGGCCGCCGGGATCGCCAACGGGGGCGTGCTGATGACGCCGCACCTGATGTCGTCCATCCACGACTCGCAGGGCGCCGCTGGTGCAGACCTACACGCCCAAGGCGGCCTCGACGGTCGCGTCGGCGCAGAGCGGCCCAGCAGGTGACCTCGCTCATGGAGGGCGTGATCGCCAGCCCGCGGGCACCGCGCCGGGCGTCGGGTTCCCGTCCTACCTGTGCGCCGCGGTCAAGACCGGAACCGCGCAGACCGACCCGACCACCGGCCTGACCGACACCTGGATGATCGGCTTCGCGCCGGCCAACCACCCCCAGGTGGCCGTGGCGGTGGTGGTGCCGCAGCAGTCCAACACGCTCGGACGGCGCCCACGTCGCCGGGCCGATCATGAAGGCGGTCCTCCAGGCCGCCGTGCCGCAGGCTCGGTCAGCCAGCCCTGCACCGTGGCGCCCGCTGCACGACCTCGGGCTTCGCCTCGGCCCCCTGAGGCGCGCCAGGTGCGCCGGTCCGGTGTCCCCGGCCGGCTGCCGGGTACACTATCTGCGTGGCTACGCAGGTAGTTGGAAGCATGGCCGGGGAGGAGATCCACTCGGCCGTCGGGATGCTGAAGCTGCTGGCCGACGAGACCCGGCTGCGGGTCATCTGCGCCCTCCTGGAGGGCGAGCACTCGGTCAACGAGCTGGCCGAGCTGGTGGGCGCCCAGCCGGCCGCGGTCTCGCAGCATCTGGCCAAGCTCCGCCTGGCCCGGCTGGTGCGCAGCCGCCGGGAAGGCACCCGGATCTTCTACGTGCTCGACGACGCGCACGTGCGCCGGCTCGTCGAGGAAGTGCTGTCGCACGCGGACCACGTGACGGCCCATGGCTGAGCCCACGGGGGCCACGACCACGGCGCCGGGCCGCCGTCGGTGGACACCGACCGCCGCGCCCTGATCATCGCGCTGGTCCTCCTCGTCGCCTTCATGGTGTTCGAGGTCGGCGCCGCGGTCGCGTCGAACTCGCTGGTCCTGCTGGCCGACGCCGGCCACATGCTCGTCGACGTCGGCGCCATCGCCGGCTCGCTTGTCGCCATCCGCCTGGCCGCACGCCCCGAGACGCGGTCGCACACCTACGGCATGAAGCGGGCCGAGATCCTGGCCGCCGCCGCCAACGCCATCGCCCTGCTTGATCGTCTCGGCGCTGGTGACCTACGACGCAGTGGTCCGGCTGCGTCCACCCGTCGACGGTCGACGGCGCCGTCCTGATCGTCGTCGCCGCGGTCGGGCGTGGCCGTCAACCTGGCCGCGACGCTGACGCATCGCCCGGGCCAATCGGCGCTCGCTCAACGTCGAGGGTGCCTACCGCCACATCCTCACCGACCTCTACGGGTTTGCCGGCACCCTGGTCGCCGGGGTCGTCATCGTGCGTCTGGGGCTTCGACCGCGCCGACGCCATCGCCTCGCTCGTGGTCGTCCTCCTCATGCTGAAGGCGGCGGTGCAGCTGCTCGCGCCCGGCGCTGCGCATCCTGCTTGGAGGCGACACCCGACGACATCGACGTCGAGGAGGTGCGGCGGCACCTGATGGAGCTGCCCGAGGTGCAGTCGGTGCACGACCTGCACGCCTGGACCCTCACGTCGTCGCTGCCGATCCTCACGGCGCACGTCGTGGTCACCGACGAGTGCTTCACGACGGGCGAGGCGGGCCGGGTGCTCGACCACCTCCAAGGATGCCTTGTCGGGCACTTCGACGTGGCGCACTCGACGCTGCAGTTCGAGTCGCCCGGGCACATCGAGCACGAGCTCGGCGGGCACGCCTAGCCTCGCGCGCCTCGGCGGCCGGAGTGCGTCCGCTCAGCTGCGCTCGGGCGAGCGGTTCCAGGGCCGCCACGAGCTCCACGTGCTCGGTCATGGGGAAGATGTCGAAGGCGCGCAGCGTCGGTGAGCTCGCCACCCGTCGTCGAGCAGGACGCGGACGTCGCGCCCGAACGACGCCGGGTCGCACGACACGTAGATCGACCGTGCGCACGCGTGGGCGCGTGGCGCGCCAGCGCCCGCATGACGTCGGTGCCCGGCGCCCTCGCGGGCGGGATCCAGGACGACGATGTCGGGCTGCCCCAGCGCTGAGCGCCACGAGTGCCGGCGTCACCTCCCCCTCCAGGACGCGGAGGTTGGGGAAGGCGGCACCGTTGTGCCGGGCGTCGGCGCAGGCACGCCGGTCCCGCTCCACGGCGAGGACGGACCCCGACGGGCCCACCGCGTCGGCCAGCGGCACGGCGAACAGCCCGGCGCCGGCGTACAGGTCCACGACGCGACGCGCCACGGCAGTCGCCCACGGCGGCCAGGACGGCGGAGAGCAGTGCGGCGGCGGCGCCCGTGTGCACCTGCCAGAAGACCCCGGGCGAGATCCGGTAGATGCGGCCGCCGACGGCGGCGTGCACGGCGCCGGGCGCCCGGCGGATCTTCCCGCCGACGACCAGCCCGGTGCCGATGTCGGGCAGGCGAGGCGCCGTCTTACGGCGCGGCGTCACCGAGACCACCGCCTCGTTCGGCTCCGTCCCCGTGATCACCTCGAGCTCGGTCGCGCCCGGCCACAGGACCGCGAGGGCGCCGGTGGCGGCGACGGCCGAGCTGGCGATGGGGCACTCGCGGACGTACTCGAGCCGGTGGGATCGGTGGCGGCGGAAGCCCAGCGCACCGCGGCCGTCCACCGCGACCCGCACCCGGCTGCGCCAGCCCAGCCCGGCGGCGTCACCGGGCAGGGACCGGTTCCACCTCGACGGCCCGGCTCGAGCCCGGCCAGGCGCTCCAGCTGCTCGGCTGATACGGAACGCCTTCAGGCGTCGCTGGGCCCCGACATCCACGTGCTGGAAGTCGCAGCCGCCGCAGCGACCGGGCCCGGCGTGCGGGCACGGCGGGTCGACGCGATCGGGGGACGCGGGTCAGGATCTCGACGGCATCGGCCCGCAGGTACGAGGTCGTGCTGGCGGTGACCCGGGCCCGGACCCGCTCGCCGGGGAGGCTGTGGCGGACGAAGACCACCTTGCCGTCGGGGGCACGGGCCACACAGCCCCCGCCGGCCGCGATGGGGCCCACCTCGAGCTCCAGAAGGCCCGGACTCTCGGGGGTCGCCATGGCAGGGCAGCGTAGGACGGCCAAGTTGGTCAAGATTTCGGTACCGGGGTGTCGATCCGGGCGGTCCCCGATCGTCGTAGGAACGAAACCAACCCCAATCAGGAGGACCGATGCGATACCTGTTGATGATTGCGGGCGACGAGAGTCAGATACAGGGGGCCAGCGCCGAGGAGGGCGAGGCCATGATGAGCGAATACGCCGCCTTCGGGAAGGACGATGGCGGAGCGCGGCGTGCTGCAGGGCGGCGAGCGGCTGCACTTCACCAGCGACGCCACCACGGTGCGCGTCCGCAACGGTGAGGTGCTCACGACCGACGGCCCCTTCGCCGAGACCAAGGAGCAGCTGGCGGCTACTTCCTCGTCGACTGCAAGGACCTCGACGAGGCCATCGAGGTGGCCGCGAAGATCCCCGGCGCCCGGGACGGCAGTCATCGAAGTGAGGCCGATCTGGGAGATGTGACCGCCGGTCGAGGCCGCCGTCGCCGAGGCGTTCCACGCCGAGTGGGGCCGGGTCGTCGCGACCCTGGTCCGGCTGACCGGTGACTGGGACCTGGCCGAGGAGTGCGCGCAGGATGCCTTCGCGACGGCGCTGGAGCGCTGGCCCCGCGACGGCATCCCGCGCCGCCCCGGCGCCTGGCTCGACGACGGTGGCGCGCCATCGTGCCGTCGACCGGCGCCCGGCGCGCCCGGTCGGGCGCGTCCAAGACGAGGGAGGTCGCCGTCATGGCAGCAGGAGGACGAGGAGCTGGCGGCGGAGGAGGAGGTCCCCGACGACCGGCTCCGCCTGATGTTCACCTGCTGCCACCCGGCGCTGCCGTTCGAGGCGCAGGTGGCGCTGACGCTGCGCACCCTGGCCGGCATGACGACGTCCGAGATCGCCCGGGCCTTCCTGGTGCCCGAGGCCACCATGGCGCAGCGGCTCGTCCGGGCCAAGCGCAAGATCCGCAACGCCGGCATCCCCTTCGTGGTGCCCCCGGCGCACCAGCTGGTGGAGCGGACCGAGGCGGTCCTGGCCGTGCTCTACCTCCTCTTCAACGAGGGCTACTCGGCCAGCTCGGGCGCCGACCTGGTGCGGCGCGGCCTGACGGCGGAGGCCATCCGCCTCGGTCGGGTCCTCTGCACGCTCATGCCCGACGAGCCCGAGGCGCTCGGGCTGCTCGCCCTCATGCTGTTCCACGACGCCCGCAGCGCGGCCCGGGTGGACGAGCGTCGGCGACCTCGTGGTGCTGGCGGAGCAGGACCGCTCGCTGTGGGACGACGCCGCCATCGCCGAGGGACGGCGTCGGCTCGACGCCGCGGCCCGGCTGCGACCGGCCCGGCGCCTTCCAGATCCAGGCGGCCATCGCCGCGTGCCATGTCGCGTCACGAGGGCCGGACGGACTGGGCCGAGATCGCCGCTCTCTACGACAGCCTGTTCGCCCTGGCGCCGTCGGCGGTGATCGCCCTGAACCGCGCCGTGGCCGTGTCCATGTGCGAGGGACCAGGCGCGGGGCTGGCGCTGATCGATCGCATCGCGCCCGAGGGCGAGCTGCGGGACTACCACCTGCTGCCGGCCGCACGCGGCGACATGCTGCGTCGCCTCGGCCGGCGGACCGAGGCGGCCGAGGCCTACCGGCAGGCGCACGACCTGGCCGGTACCGACGCCGAGCGCCGCTACCTGGAGCGCCGCCTGCTCGAAGCCACGGCCTCGGGACAGTCGACCCTGGCAGCGACCTCGTCGACGCGGGTTTGACAGGCCGGGGTGCCGTTGCAATCGTCTCGCCCGGACCACCGCCCGCCGGCGGCCGGTTCCCGACGAGTGCGAGAGGACGGCTGGACCATGTTGCAGGACAGAGTGGCGATCATCACCGGGGCGGGACGGGGCATCGGCCGCGAGCACGCCCTCCTCTTTGCTTCCCTCGGCGCCAAGGTCGTCGTGAACGACCTGGGCGGGGCGGTCGACGGCTCGGGCGCGGACGTCTCGGCCGCGCAGTCGGTGGTCGACGAGATCACCGCGGCGGGCGGCCAGGCCGTGGCCAACACCGACAGCGTGAGCTCGTTCGACGGGGCGAAGGCGATGGTCGAACAGGCCGTCTCCTCGTTCGGCGACCTGCACGTCGTGGTCAACAACGCCGGCATCCTGCGCGACCGCATGCTGGTCTCCATGAGCGAGCAGGAGTTCGACGACGTCATCGCGGTGCACCTGAAGGGCACCTTCAACCTCACCCGGCATGCCGCGGACGTCTGGCGGGACGCAGCCAAGGCGGGCACCATCACCGACCGGGCCATCGTGAACACCAGCTCGGGCGCGGGACTGCACGGCAACGTCGGCCAGACCAACTACTCGGCGGCCAAGGCGGGCATCGCCGCCATGACCGTCGTCAACGCCATGGAGCTGAACCGCTACGGCGTGCGGGCCAACTGCATCGCCCCGGTGGCCCGGACGCGCCTCACCATGCAGACGCCGGGGATGGGCGAGTCGATGCAGCAGCAGCTGTTCGATCCCGAGAACGTCTCGCCGCTGGTGGCCGTGCTGGCCTCCGAGGGCTGCCCCTTCAACGGCCAGGTCTTCAGCGTGTACGGCGGGTCGGTCGGGATCTACGCCGGCTGGTCGATCGCCGACTCCGTGGAGACCGACGACCGCTGGACCGCCGAGAGCCTGGCGACCGCCATGGACAAGTTGCCCCGTACCGTCGAGGTCAACAGCCAGATCGCCGAGCTCGGCAAGCACATGGGCGCGCTGACGACCCGACCGGACGCGCCTGCGTAGGCTCGTCCGCATGGGTGGGGACCAGACGGCGGGACGGCGCCCGAGGGCACGAGCGTCGACGACGCTGCGCGTGACGGCGGCCTGCGCCGCGGCCGACGTGCACCCGCTCCTGTGCGCGGTGGCGCACCGCACGGGCGACCTGTCGTTGCTGCAGGAGGGAGTACGCGCCTGACCAGGACCAGCTGCTCGTGCCCGGGCGCGGCCTCGGGCCCGAGCAGGAGGCCGCGGCGCGCGCGCGCCGCGACCGCGGCGCTGTCGGACCACCTTGCCTCTGGACGGCCGGACCACGACCTGACGCCGGAGGAGCGGCGGAGGATCTTCGGGTTCCTGGTCGGCGCCGGCCGCCGACCATTGGGAGGGCTTCTTGACCGAGGAGCTCGCGCTCGAGGGCAGCGACCCGCGGGAGCCGTCGTGGCGCCTACGCCGACGCGCGAACGGTGCCTTCCGCTGCGCCGTCGTCGGGGCGGGCGCCTCGGGCCTGGCGGCGGCCCACCGGCTGCGTCAGGCCGGCGTGGCGGTCACCGTGTTCGAGAAGAACGGCGACGTGGGCGGCACCTGGCTGGAGAACGTCTACCCCGGCTGCCGGGTCGACGTCCCGAACCAGCTCTACAGCTTCTCCTTCGCGCAGACGAACGACTGGGTCTCCCGCTTCTCGGCGCAGCCCGATCTTCTGGCCTACCTCCAGTCGACGGCCAAGGATCTGGGACTGGCGGAGTGCATCCGCTTCAGCAGCGAGGTGACCGAGGCCCGCTTCGACGACACCGCACGGACGTGGTCGCTGACCGTGCGGGCCGGCGACGGCACCGAGGTGACCGAGGAGGTCGACGGGATCGTCTGCGCGGTGGGGCAGCTCAATCGCCCGTCCTTTCCGGCCATCGACGGCCAGGAGCGCTTCGCGGGCCCGTCCTTCCACTCGGCGGCCTGGGACGACACGGTGGAGCTCGCCGGACGGCGGGTCGGGGTCATCGGGACCGGGGCCAGCGCGGCGCAATTCGTCCCTCACCTGGCGGGCGAGGTGGCGCACCTCGACGTCTACCAGCGCACGCCGCCCTGGCTGCTGCCGACGGACAACTACGGCGACCCGTTCCCGCCCGAGTTCCACGACCTGCTGCGCGCTGCTGCCGAGCTACGGTCGCTGGGACAGGCTGTGGCAGTTCTGGCTCATGCACGAGGGGCTGCTCGTGGCCGCCCGGGTCGACCCCGGGTGGGACGAGCACACCGAGGCGGTGAGCGCCGAGAACGACTTCGTGCGCTCGATGCTGCTCGACGTCCTGCGGGCCCAGGTCGCCGACGATGCCCTCTACGAGAAGATGGTCCCGCACTTCCCGCCCTTCGCCAAGCGCGCCCTGCGCGACGACGGGCGCTGGGCGGCCGCGCTGAGCCGCCCCGACGTCGACCTCGTGACGACGCCGATCGCCGAGATCACGCCGGACGGGGTGCGAACGGCCGACGGCGAGGAGCGTCCGGCGGACGTGTTGATCTACGGCACGGGCTTCAGCGCGTCGGACTTCGTCGCGCCGATGAGGGTCTACGGCGCAGGAGGCGTGGAGCTCAGCGAGGAGTGGGGCGGTGATGCACAGGCCTACCTCGGACTGACGGTGCCGGGCTTCCCCAACTTCTTCCTCCTCTACGGGCCCAACACCAACCTCGTCATCAACGGCAGCATCCTGATCATGGTCGAGTGCCAGGTGCGCTACGCCGTCGAGGCGATCGGCCGGCTGCTCCGGGGCGGGCACCGGACCATGTCCTGTCGGCGCGACGTCCACGAGCGCTACGGCCGCGAGATGGAGGAGGGCAACGCCGCGGATGGTCTGGGGCGTGGCGGACGTCCCGACCTGGTATCGCAACGCGCACGGGCGCGTGACGCAGAACTGGCCCTTCGACCTCCACACGTACTGGGCCCGCACGCGGGAGCCCGACCTGGCCGACTACGAGCTGGGCTGAGGTCGGCGTGCCCAGCCGGGAGCTGACCGAGATCCTCGCCCTCGTCCCGCGGGACTTCGCCGACCCGGACGCCGACTACCGGGCCGTGCGGGCGACGATGGCGCCGTTCCACGGACATCCGGTGCCGGCGACACGTCACGGTGACCGAGGCGGACGCTCGGCGGGGTGCGCTGCGCCTGGTACGAGGACGACCGCCGGCCCCGGAACTGACGCGCGTCGTCATGCACTGCCACGGCGGCGGCCTGGTGTCGTGCCCGCTCGACGACTACCACTTCTACGGGGCCATGCTGGCCGAGCAGCTCGAGGCGCGCGTCGTGATGGCGGACTACCGCCTTGCCCCCGAGCACCCCTTCCCCGCGGCGCACGGCGACTGCCTCGCCGCTTACCGGGGGCTGCTGGCCCGGCGGCGTCGACCCCGTCGCACGTGGTGGTCAGCGGGGACTCGTGCGGCGGCCTGCTCGGGCTGGGTGCGCTCCTCGAGGCGCGGGACGAGGGGCTGGCGCTGCCCGCCTGCTTCGTGTCGATCTCGGGCTGGTTCGACGTCTCGGTGGCCGACCCCCGTCGGCGACGGCCGCGACCCGTTCCTCACCGCGGGGTGGGTCCGTCGACCGTGGGCGCGACTACGCGGCGGGGCGGGTGGCCCTCGACGACCCCCGGCTCTCGCCGGCCTTCGCCGACCTGGCGGGCCTGCCCCCGCTCTACCTCCCGTCCGGGCAGCACGACACGCTCCGGGCGGGGACCGAGGCGCTGGCGCAGGCGGCCATGGACGCCGGGGTGGACGTGACGGCCGAGTCCTGGCCGGGCATGGTGCACGGCTGGCAGGGTCTCGCCACGGCCGGCGTGCCCGAGGCGGTCGCAGCCTTCGCCCGGGTCCGCGGTTACCTCGACGACCTCGGGGTCTGACCCTGACTCGCGGAGTGGGTTCCTGGCGCCGAGGACGGTGAGGTCGAGCTCCCGCAGGCGATCGGGGTCGGCCAGGATGTCGAGGGAGACGATCTTCCCGCCGCGGACGGTGAAGGCGCCGACCGAGAACGCGACCCCGTCGCGCGTGGGTCACCGCGCCGGCGACGCCGTTGACGAGCGCCGGCTGGGTCAACAGGCCCTGCTGGCGTACACCATCGCCCGGCGGGCCACGGCCGCCGCGCCGCGGACCGGGCCCGCCGTGCCGGACACGCCGGCCGGACGAGCCCCCTGGTCGGCCCGGACCACGACATCGGGGTCGAGCACGGCGAGCAGGGCCTCGAAGTCGCCGTCGCGGGCGGCGGCCAGGAAGGCGTCGACCACCTCGCGCTGGCGCTCGAGGTCGGCGTCGGGGACGGTCGGCGCTCGCCCTGGACGCGCCGCCGGGCGCGGCTGGCCAGCTGGCGGGCCGCCTCGGGGAGCGTTCGACGATCGGGGCGATCTCGTCGAAGGGCACGGCGAAGATGTCGTGCAGGACGAAGGCCAGCCGCTCGGCGGGGTGAGCGTGTCCAGCACGACGAGCAGGGCCACACCCACCGAGTCGGCGAGGAGCGCCTCGTGCTCGGGATCGGTCCCGTCGGGGTGGTCCAGGATCAGGTCCGGCATGTGCGGGCCCGCCGGCTCCTCGTGCCGGGTCCGGCGGGAGCGCAAGATGTTCAGCGCCACCCGGGAGACCACGGTCGTCAGCCAAGCGCGCGAGGTTCTCGACGTCCGCGGTGTCCGTCCGGCTGTAGCGGATCCAGGCGTCCTGGACCGCGTCGTCCGCGTCGCCGAGCGAGCCGAGCATGCGGTAGGCCACGGCGCGCAGGTGGGCCCGGTGCTCCTCGAAGCGCTCGGCCTTCCCGTCCCGGTCATCCATCGGTCACCGTCCTCTCGCGTCTCGTTCCATACCCAGGGGACCCCCGGAGCGGCCGGAACGTGACGGTGACGTCGGAGGTGGGAGGATTCGAGGCATGGCCGAACGTCAGCGCATCGCGTCGGGCTCGCCCTTCGAGACCACCATCGGCTTCAGCCGGGCTGTCCGGGTGGGGTACCGCGTCGTGGTCTCGGGGACCGGTCCCGTCATGGAGGGCGGCCGTTGCCCGGACGGCGCGGGGGACCAGGCCCGCCGCTGCTTCGAGATCATCGAGGCCGCGCTGGTCGAGGCGGGCGCCTCGCTCGACGACGTCGTGCGGACCCGGATGTACCTCACCTCGGCCGGCGACGGCGACGCCGTCGGCACCGTGCACGGCGAGATGCTCGGGCACGTGCGCCCGGCAGCGACGATGGTCGTCGTGGCGGGATTGCTGGACCCCGCCTGGAAGGTGGAGATCGAAGCCGAGGCGGTGTTGCCCTAAGAGACGAGCCCCGCGACGGTGGCGGCGACGATGTTGGTGCCGCGCAGGTCGCCGACCAGGCCCGACTCCATGCGGTTCATGACGTAGCAGACCGAGAGCTCCGCGTCCTGGTCGATGATGATGACCGAGCCGCCGTAGCCGCCCCAGTAGCAGGCACGCGGGCCGAGCGGCATCTCCGGCGGGTTGCTCAGGCCGTAGCCCATGCCGATGCGCTGCTGCACGCCGAGCACCTTGTCGACGCCGTCGGCCTGCACATCGAAGATCGGGTCGGTGCCCGCGGCCGAAAGCAGGCGCACACCGCGGGCCTCGCCCCGTCCGGCGATGATCGACTGGATGGCGGCCACCGAGCGGGCATTGCCCTGGCCGTTGGCGGCGGGGATCTCGGCGCGCCGCCACCATTCCTGATGCGCGTTGGTGGCGTCGATGGGCGGGTTCATGAACGTCTTCACCATGAGCTCGGAGACCTGGCCCTCCATGGCGGCCGCGTCGATCGGCGGCGGCGGGATGACGTCGGACACGCGGTGGTCCTCGCTCGCCGGGAGGCCGATGTGGAAGTCAGCATCGAGCGGCTTGGCCACCTCGCGGGCGAACCAGCTGCCGATGCTCTCGCCGGTGATGCGGCGCACGATCTCGCCGATGAGGTAGCCCTGGGTGACGGCGTGGTACCCCGAGCCGGTCCCGGGCTCCCACCACGGCGCCTGGGCCGCCAGCCGGGATGTGCACAGCTCCCAGTTGGCCAGGTCCTCGGCGGCCAGCGGCTCCTCCCACCCGCTCAGGCCGGCGGTGTGCCCCATCACGTGGCGCACCTCCACCTTCTCCTTGCCGTTGGCGGCGAACTCGGGCCAGTAGGTGGCAACGGGCGCGTGGAAGTCGAGCTCCTTGCGGTCGTGCAGCATCAGGGCGACCAGGAACGTCATCGTCTTGGTGGTCGACCAGACGTTGGTGATGGTGTCGCGCTCCCAGGGTCGCGTCTTCTCCGCGTCGGCCCAGCCGCCCCAGATGTCGACCACGGGCTCGCCGTGGAGGAAGACGGCCACGGAGGCGCCGACATCGGCCCCCGTGTCGATCTGGTCGGCCAGCGTGGCGCGGACCGGTTCGAAGCGCGGCTCGCAGGTTCCGTGCACCTCTGCCATGGGGACCCCTTTCGTCTGGATGGGCCGGGCGGGCGGGCGGGGCGCGTCCAAGCCGGCCAGCGCAACCTATTGACCCGGCGGCCGCCGCGCCAGCGGGCCGCCGCCGACCCGGCCCCGCCGCCGCCGCTCGGTAACGTCGCTTCATGCAGCGTGTCGATGCCGTCGTGGTCGGCTCGGGACCCAACGGCCTGGCCGCCGCGCTGACCCTGGCCCGGGCCGGTCTCGGGGTGGAGGTCTTCGAGGGGGAGCCGACAGTCGGGGGCGGGACCCGCACACAGGCGCTCACCCTCGACGGCTTCCGCCACGACGTGTGCTCGGCGGTACACCCGGCGCTGGTGGTCTCGCCCCTCTTCCGCTCGCTCGACCTGGGCGGCCTCGGGATCGTGCTGCGCCAGCCCGAGGTGGCCTTCGCCCATCCCCTCGGCGGTGGGCGGGCCGCCGCGCTGTACCGGGATGTCGGCGAGACGGCGTCGCACCTCGGCGGGGACGCCGCGGCCTACCGGGCGCTGGTGGGGCCCTTGGTGGACTGGTTGGACCGGATCGTGCCCTACGTCCTGGGCCCGATGCGCCGCTTCCCGCGCGACCCGTTGGCCCTCGCCCGCTTCGCGTTCGTCGGGACCCCGTCGGTGCAGCGCACGGCGCGGCGCTTCAACACCGATGCGGCCCGGGCTCTCCTGGCCGGCACGGCGGCGCACGCCATGGAGCCCCTCACGGCCCCTTTGACCTCGGCCTTCGGCCTCCTGCTCACGGCACTGGGGCACGGCGCCGGCTGGCCCGTCGTGCAGGGAGGGAGCGCGGCCATCACGCAGGGGCTGGCCCACGAGCTGCGCCGCCTCGGCGGCGTCGTGCACACCGGCATCCGGGTCACCGCACTGGCCGAGCTCCCGCCGGCCCGCGCCGTCCTGCTCGACACCTCGCCGCGGGCCTTCGTCGCGCTGGCCGGGGCGCAGCTCTCCCGCCGGGCGGCCCGGCCGTGGGCGCGGTTCAAGCCCGGGGCGGGCACCTGCAAAGTGGACTGGGCGCTCGACGGTCCGGTGCCCTGGGGAGCCGAGGCCTGCCGGCGCACGGTGACCGTCCATGTCGGGGGCACGTTCGACGAGGTGGCGCGCGCGGAGGCCGACGTCCACGCCGGGCGGCACGCCGAGCGGCCTTTCGTGCTCGTGGCCCAACCCGGCGTCGTCGACTCGACGCGGGCGCCGGAGGGGAAGCAGACGCTGTGGGCCTACTGCCACGTGCCCAACGGCTCGTCCGTGGACATGACCGAGCGTATAGAGGCGCAGATCGAGCGCTTCGCCCCGGGCTTTCGCGACCTCGTGCTGGCCCGCACGGTGCGCACTGCCGCCGAGGCGGAGTTGCACAACCCGAACCTGTTGGGTGGCGACGTCAACGGCGGGGCCGCCACGTTGCGTCAGACGATCTTCCGGCCGGTGGCCCGGTGGAACCCCTACCGGACGCCGGTCGAGGGTGTGTACCTCTGCTCCGCCTCGACGCCACCGGGAGGCGGCGTCCATGGGATGTGCGGCGTGGCGGCCGCCGAGGTGGCGCTGCGGGACCGCTTCGCGTCGGAGGCGGGAGGCCGACGGTGAAGACACGGACCGCGCCGGCCCCTGCTCTCCGACGTCGCCGAACACCCGCTGAATCACCAGATCGTGCAGGTCGCGGGCGATGCGGTCGCGCTCCTCTCCCATCCGCACGGCCGCAGCCGGACTTCGGCGTTCCCCGTGCGACTGATAGGCAGATGCGGTAGCTTCGACCGGAGTAACGAGGAGTGAGGCGTTCCGGCTTGGCCAGAAGGGTGACTGGCAAGAACGGAAGTGAGCAGCCATGTACGCACGCAAGCATCCTCGACTGCGAACAGCGTCGAGATTGGCTGGCTTCGCGATGATTCCCGGAACGACCCTGGTCATAGCCGCCCCGAGCAGCACCAGCCCCACCCAAGCTGCCCCAGCGTCGACCTGGACGGCCTACGTGACGAACGGCAACACCGTCACGCCTATCGACACGGCGACCAATACCGCCGGGACCCCGATTACGGGAATAACCCTCCCCGAGGGCATCGCCATCACGCCCAACGGAGCCACTGCCTACGTGACGGATCCCTACGACAAGACAGTTACACCGATCGATACCGCCACCGACACCCCAGGAACCCCGATCACGCTGACAGGGTCCCCGTCGGATTCGCCCCTCGCCATCGCCATCACGCCCAACGGAGCCACCGCCTATGTGACGTCGGGCAACACTCTCGTATGGCCGATCGACTTCGCGACCAACCGCGCCGGAACCCCGATCACCGTCGAGTATGCGGATCACATCGCCATCACGCCCAACGGGGCCACGGCATACGTGACGGATCCATACGACAACATCGTCACGCCGATCAACCTCGCCACCAACACTCCAGGGGCCCCGATCACGGGCATAAGTGCCCCCACGGCGATTGCGATCACGCCCAACGGAGCCACGGCCTTCGTGACGTCGGAAGACGGCTCCGTGGCCACACCGATCAGTCTCGCCACCAACACCGTAGGGACCCCGATCTCAGTCACAGGCCTTCCCGCCACCGCCGAGCAACCTTTCGCTATCGCCATCACGCCCAACGGGTCGACCGCCTATGTGGCATCGGGAGAGGGCATCCTCGGGCTCAATGGCCCAGGCGCCGTCACGCCGATCAATACCGCCACCGACACCGCCGGAACCCCGATCCCGGTCGGCGCCAATCCCAGCGGCATCGCGATCACGCCCAACGGGTCGACCGCCTACGTGACGATTCTCGGGTGTATCCCTCCGCCGCCGCCGGCCGTGTCCTCCTGTTCGAGCCCGGACAACATCGTGACGCCGATCAACCTCGCCACCAACACCGCCGGGACCCCCATTACGGTCGGCCCTCAACCCGGCGCTCTTGCGATGACCCCCGATCAAGCCCCAGTAGCCCGGCTTTCGGTCACCCCGGCCGTGGTGGGCCAGCCAACCAGTTTCGACGCCTCGGCCTCGACCGTCGCCGTCGGCACCATCACCTCCTACGCCTGGAGTTTCGGCGATGGATCGACGGCCACCACGTCGACCCCCACCACCACCCACACCTACGCCTCACCGGGCCCCACGACGGCCACGGTCACCGAGACGGACTCGGCGGGAACCTCGACGACCCAGATCTTCACCGGTCAGACCATGAGCAAGAGCGGGGGACCCTCAGCGGTGGCGTCGGAGAACTTCACCATCCCGGCCATCTCGACGAGCATTCTCATCCCTTCCAATGGGGCGACGCTGTCGGGATCGACCTATCTCGATGCCTCCGCCGCGAACGCCACCAGTGTCGAGTTCCTGCTCTTCGGCGGCTCCTACGGCTATGACGCACCGGTGCTCTGTACGGCCACGCCGACGATCTACGGGTGGTTGTGCGCCTGGAACACCACGACGGTGCCCAACGGTTCGTACACCCTGGTATCGCTGGCCACCAACTCCATGGGCGAAGGCGTGGCCAGCGACTCCATCACGGTGGCGAACCCGACCACGAGCGTTCTGATCCCCTCCAACGGGGCGACGCTGTCGGGATCGACCTACCTCGATGCCGCCGCCGCCAACGCCACCGGTGTCGAGTTCCTGCTCTTCGGCGGCTCCTACGGCTATGACGCACCGGTGCTGTGCACGGCCACCGCGACGATCTACGGCTGGCTGTGCGGCTGGAACACCACCACGGTGCCCAACGGGACCTACACCTTGGTGTCCCTGGCCACCAACTCGACGGGAAGCGCCGCCGCGGCCAGCGTCAGCATCACCGTCGACAACCCCACAGTGTCGTTCGGGGGTTCGACCGTCTTCACCTACCCCTCGGAGTCAATTGCGGTCACCCTGAGCCAATCCTCGACCGCTACCGTTGAGGTTGACTTCACTTCGAAGGGTGGACCCAGCGCGCAACTGTCTTGGGGTGCGTGGACCGGCGCAGCTTCTTCGTTCAGCCCGAGCTCGGGCACGGTCACGCTTGCTCCCGGCCAGACCACCGCGACGATCCCGCTCACGGTCAACCCCACCACGGTTACCGGTTGTGACACCACGACGCCGTGTTATCCCTCGGTGACGCTCACCTTGACCGATCCGACGAACGCAATACTTGGCTCGACCACCTCGACAAACGTGTTCTTCGCGCCCGTTCCCGGTTCGTAGCAACGCGCTGTTTCGAGCAGTCTTCCGCTGAACCCTTCGAAGTTCCCCCCTCCCCCCGGAGGCGGAGTTCCGAACCCGCTACTCGCCGTCGCGATGTCCTGATCTACCCCGGTCCCCGGCCGATGCGGCGGCCCTCCCGCTGTCGCATCTGGCTCCAAATTGGTATGTTAAACCACCATGGATTCGCACCCTCCGGTCGTGCCCTCGCCCACTCACGGTTTAGAGCACACATACCGCCAGCGTTTTTCTCAACATGATGTGATCGCGAGTGACACCGTTTGGAACGAGATCGCGGCATACCTGCAACGGTTTTTGCTGAGGGATGGCCCGGTCCTTGACGTCGCCTGCGGTCATGGGGCATTCATTCGGCACATCGTGGCCCGGGAACGCTGGGCGACGGATCTCCGCGACGTATCGGGATTTCTGACTCCCGATATCAAGTTTGTCCAAGCCGAGGGCAGTGACATGGCCAACTCCCTGCCGCATGGTCACTTTGAGATGGTGTTCATCGGCAATTTCCTCGAGCACCTGCCTTCAGCCGAAGCGGTTGTCCAGCAGATCCGGCAGGCGGATGTTGTTCTCAAGCCAGGCGGCACGCTAGTGATACTGCAGCCCAATATTCGTTTGACGGGTGGGAAATATTGGGACTTCCTCGACCACAAGACGCCGCTCACGGAGAAGAGCCTCGAAGAAGCCGCAAACCTTGTCGGATTCAAGCGCCAGCATGTCATTACTCGCTTTCTGCCTTATTCGACCAAATCAAAGCTCCCACAAAGCGCTCCTCTGGTTCACTGGTATCTGAGGTTCCCGCCGGCGTGGTGGCTCATGGGCAAGCAAACGCTCTACGTGGGGACCAAGCCAGAATGAGAACACCTCGCTGAACTAGAGGGTTCTCCGTACGCGCTCCACGCGTTGCTACGTGTCCGGCGCGTTCTTGTTGGCGTTGGCAGGACATGAACGGGCGGCGAACAGAGCAGGAATCGCCTCGAGGAAGACCGGGCTCATTTTTGAGGTGTGCACTTGAGAGGTGGCAGGCCCATGCGCCGGAGAGCCCAGTACTCTCCCGGCTGGAACACGCTCAGCTTGTCAGCTCTGGCCTCTGCGAGCAGCGGGAGACCCAACTTCAATGCCGTCGGCGCGTCGTAGGCACCGAGAAATACAACTGAACTCAATTCGCACCCTTGCAGCGATCGAGGTATCCGATCGAAGTTTGCAATCACTCGCGTCGTATGAGGCAGCCTGCTCAACAGCATGACCAGTTTCGATGCCTACATGGGTGGCGACGACCGACTGGATAATGAGAATGATCCCTACCGCTACCAATGCAGCGCATTGCATCACATAGCGCTGGGCGCCGTTCCCCGTAATTGCCCTCAGTCTGGGGACATGGGCGAGAGCGTAGACCACGATACCGAGGAGAACCAGAAGATTTGGCATGACGTATCGGTTGATCAGAGCCCCTGGTTCAAAGTAGGCCCGGCCCACCGCGACTGTGAGGTCATAGAGCACACCGAACGTGATTAGGACGATCGGCAGAGGGAGCCGCCTTTTCGTCCGACGCTCGAGGAGGGACAGGCCTACCACCAAAGTGGCCGCGAGCAGAATGAGTGCGCCGTACAACTCACGGTCGCCGAAGTGGGCTGAGAATAGGACTTGGCCCGGTTTTGTGGGACTGGGGACGAAGGCGTTTCCGACGAGAACCAGCAGGAAACGAAGGGTGGCTCCTGGGTGCTGTAACGCGAACTTCGCCGTGCATCCCTGTGGCCCGCAAGACTGGTTGTGGAAGTTGAATCCGATCGAATACACGCCCGCGGTCAATGCCGCGGTAGCAATCCAGATGCCGCATTCAAAATAGGTTCGCCTGAGCCAAGGGCGACTCCATACAAGACAGATCAACCCAACCGGCCACAGCACAAAGCCCTGAAAGATGGCAGTTGACGCCGCAATGGCAGCGAGTATCCCCGCGAAAAAGGCAAGATTTCGATGATTTTCGGGGACGAGGAGGAGATAGATCATGGCGACGAAGAAGAACACCACGAGGTACCAAGGAACTTGGAATCCATACAACGGGTTCTCGTAATCGGCGAGACTGAACCACACAACTCCGATAACCAGAACCGACAACGGGCCGGGTCGACGCCCAAGGTAGGTCCGAAAGACCACCAAAAACAGCCAATACGTCACGATGAAGACGGCCGCATTGAAGAAAGCCAGCGCACGTACATCGAAATGGTCGATGAAACCGAAGACGACGAAGATCAGATTGCCGAGGAAGATGCGTGTCTCGTTGTACTGGGCCCACAGCTCGCCGAGGGTCAGGTGTCCGTGCAGGGAGTCGTGGAGCAGCGGAATGCGCAACCACTCGTCCACTACGGGCACGTTCACGGTGAAGCGGGCGACGTATACGAGAAAGATAACGGGGACGACCAGCGCCGCTACGATCGAGGGCACGGCCCGATATTTCTCCGAACCGTGAGGCAACGCTTCAGGAGCGCCGACATCTGCCCTAAGGTCCGTCGCCCTATTCAGCTGCTCGACAGATTCGCTCAATTTCGCATCCGGTGACATCCAAGGGATTCCGGCAGCAGCAACGAAGGGCTGTACATTACGGATCTTAGACCGAGCACGGGTTCCACCGCCGGTGCGACGGCACGCTGCCTTGATACGGCTGGAATGTCCCAAACCGCATATCAACGGATTCGTCAAGGCAACTGCGCGACGTGTCAGCCATCGGCAACCAAACGGCCCATCTCGACAGACGGAGAAGCCTCACAGTGGACCTCGGAAGACCTCCGCGCCGATCAAGACCCGCCTGAGGTCGAGAGGTTCCACGTGCCGATCTCGGCAGCCCGACCCTTATGGCAAATGTCACGGCGGTCTGTGCGAGGGGGGATGTCCTTCGCAGGGTGGTACACGAGGGAGGCCCTCAGCTCGGAAACGGCGATAGGAGGCCGGTTGAAAGAGGGACCACTGGTCACGCGACAGGTCGCTCTGTTCAAGCGAGTACTCCGCAAGGCCAAACGGACTTATCCCAATGCCGCCGGCTAGCACGCGAGACTCGTAGCACTCGTCCTCGGAGGCGGGTATTCGCGTAAAGTTCGCGTCGAGGCGTGCCTGTAGGGTCGCCGACTGTTTGATCGCGTTCCCTTGGCGAAGGCCGAAGTCCGTTGCAATGACTGTTTGTGCAAGCACGAGGATCACCATGGCCGAGTAGCCGAACAGGGCATAACCAGAAAGAGCACGAGCTCCGCCTCCCGATGGCAAGCGCGATACGGCGAAGATGACCAATCCCGCCAGCAACAAGGTCTGCGGCATGGCGTACTGTCCCGCGGGGGTTTCGCCGAAACCGAGCCGTCCCAGCGCGATGACTACATCGAACGTCAAGGCCACCCCGACGAGTGTGAGAGGGAGGGGTATCCGACGTCTCCGAGTCCGCATTTCTCGGATTGATTGAACGACGACGACCGCGGCGAGGAAAATCAACGCCACACCAATGAGCTCGTAACTGAGCGTCGACAGACCGTGAAAGGTCGAGAAACTTTGTCCGACGAGTACGAAGGTGAATCTCGCCAAGCTGAGCGGATGCTTCAAGGAGTAGCCAAGTGTGCAGTCGTGTGAGGGTGGGCAGAGACCGGTTGCCGCGCCGAGATGTACCCGCGCAGAAACGCGACACCGCTCAGCGTGCACGCCAGCAGCCAGCAGCCGATTTCAATGACCGTTCTTCGTACCCAAGGAGTTGCCCAAAGCAAGAGAAAGAGTCCCTCCGGCCAAGCAATCACTCCTTGGAGAGCTGAAAAAGTTGCGACCACCGCGGCGATGATCGCCAACGCGACATTCAAGGTTCGAGGCCAGCGAGACACCAGGAGCAGATACGGAATGGCAATCAGGCAAAAGAGGACCACATACCAGGCGATCTGAAATGCCCAAAGGGCATTCGTCACGTCGATCAGACTGAACCAAACGAATCCCACCAGCAGTACCGGCAAGGCGGTAAGCGGGCGGTCGAGGTAGACGCGAAAGAGGCGCATAAGCAAGAGAAACGCGCCAATGAGGAGTAACACGCTCAGGATCATGACCGTTCGAAGGTCGAAGTGATCCAGATATCCGATCGCGAGGAAGATGAGATTTAGAACGAAAATTCGACTTTCGAGGTGCTGCGACCAGAAGTATGCGAAGCTGAAATGACCGTGCAACGCAGAATGAACCAAGAGGACGGTCCCGCCGTCGTCGCCTCGCGGTACATCAACGGAGTACGTCCAGACGAACAGGATATACAGCGCTGCGAGTAGGAATACGGTAAATGGGACGGCATATGAACGCAGCCGTCGTCGTGAACGCACCATTGACTTTCGCTGTTGGGGTTCAGAACCCCCGCCATCCCCAGAGGTCAGGAGGCGATCATCGATGGAACCCTGATCGCGCGCCGGAACTTCCTTGGCGATCCGTCCAAGCTGAGCGTCTGCCGCCAATCCGAATCATCCCTCCAGGCTCGCCGACCGGCGTCGCTCTCCTTTGATTCTTCTAGAAGAAATGGCCTCTGGCAAGCTGCGACCCATATGGCCGACCACGATGCCTCGAGGCGGGATGCCATGAATCCAACTGTCCGCAGGCAAGTCTCGCTGCGAACTCCGACTCTTGATGACCGCCCGCCGAGGAGGGCGAACGCCATGGGCGATACCTGGAGCTGGACGGATTGGACCATCCGAAAACGCCGCTCCAGTTGAGGACTGAAGGCGTCGATCAGGTCGCCCGGCTCGGGTGTGGCCACGGGACATCGAGTGTGCGGAGGCACGCATGACTTGGCTGGAGGCCCCCGGATCTGAGCTTCGAATCGGTTGCCGCTATCGAGAACGAATTGACACATGAACACGAGTCGTGGCGGCCCGATCACTGCCGTCCTCGCCGTCGCAATTGCGAACAAATCCATTTTGGACCACCGCTGCCATGTTCCGACGGACTTCGGAAGCCACCCCATCTCAACGGATCGTCAGCCCTCGCGTAGGCCTCTCGACGAAGGGTGGCGGGTGACCAGCGTCGCGTGCGGGACGGCACAGTGAGCCTTTGGACAGATCCGGGATGACGCTGGATGTGGCCGGTCGCAGCGTCGTGCGGCCGCCGACGCATCGAGCTCTACCTCACGACGGTCGGTGTACCGCCATCGAGTTGGGGTCCATGGGCCGGCGTTCAGTAGTGTCGAGCGGCCGGGTGGCGCGGGCTCCCGGAGCGGGCCGACGCACAAGGGGGCAGCATGCCGATCGCCATCACCGACGAGCATCGGGAACTCGGGGCATCCGTGCGTGGTGTCCTGGCCGATCACGGTGCGCTGGCGGCCAACCGGGCACTGCTCGAGGCGGACTCCGAACCGCGCCCGTCCTTCTGGCAGGTCATGGCCGAGCTGGGCTGGTTGGGCATTCATCTGCCCGAGGAGCACGGTGGGGCCGGTGCGGGGCTGAGCGAGCTGGTCGTCGTGCTGGACGAGACCGGCCGCCAGGTGGTGCCGGGACCCTTCCTCCCCACGGTCCTGGCCTCGGCCGTGATCGCGCAGTGCGGCAGTGCGGAGCAGCGGGCCGCACTGCTGCCCGGGCTGGCCGATGGCAGCGTCCTGGCTGCCCTGGGCCTCGGGGGCGCGCTCACGTTGCGCGACGGGATCGTCGACGGCGACGGCGGTGTCGTCCTCGGCGGGGCGACGGCGGATGTCGTGCTGCTCCGGGCCGGGGAGGACGTTGTCGTCGTCCACCCGGACGCCGACGGGATCGTGTTCGGCGGGACCGAGAACCTGGACCCCTCACGGCGCTCCGCGTCGGTGACGGCATCGTCCGTCGCCGTCGGAGCCTCTGACGTGCTGACCGGCGCGGCGCGGCGCGCCCGCGCCCTGGCTCGGACGCTCTGCGCAGCGGAGGCCGTCGGCGTGATGGCGGCCTGCACCGATGCCGCCGTCGCCTACACGAAGGAGCGGGTGCAGTTCGGCCGCACTATCGGGACGTTCCAGGCCGTGAAGCACCACTGCGCCGACTTGCTGGTGGCGGCCGAGCTGGCCACGGCGGCCGTGTGGGAGGCCGCCCGGGCGGCGGCCGACTCCCTCGACGAGTTCGACCTGACCGCCGCCATGGCCGCGCAGCTGACGTTCGGACCGGCGGTGCACAACGCCCAGATGAACATCCAGGTGCACGGAGGCATCGGCTTCACCTGGGAGCACGATGCGCACCTGTTCCTTCGCCGCGCCCTCGTGCTCAACGCGCTCGCAGGATCACCCGACGACGCCGAGGACGTGACGGAGGGGTCGGCCCGGGGCACGACGCGCGACGTCTCGCTCGACCTGCCCCCCGAGGCCGAAACGGTCCGGGCCACGGTCCGGGGCGAGGCGGTGCGCATCGGTGCGCTGCGGGGCACTGAACAGCGCAAAGCGCTGGTGGAGTCTGGGCTGCTCGTCCCGCACTGGCCCGAGCCCTGGGGCCGCGCCGCGGGTGGCGTCGAGCAGATCGTGATCGACGAAGAGCTGCGTGCCGCCGGCGTCAAGGTGCCGGGTCTCGGCATCACCGGCTGGAACATCATGACGGTGCAGCAGTACGCCACCCCGGACCAGGTGGAGAGGTGGGTCTTCAAGACGCTCATGGGGGAGTACGTCTGGTGCCAGCTCTTCAGCGAGCCCGATGCCGGGTCGGATGCCGCTGCGGTGACGACCCGGGGGACGCGCGTGGAGGGCGGCTGGACCGTCAACGGGCAGAAGGTGTGGACGAGCGGCGCGCAGCACTGCCACCTCGGGCTGGCCACGGTGCGGACCGATCCCGACGCGCCGAAACATGCCGGCATCACGACGATGGTGATCGACATGCACGCGCCGGGCGTGGAGGTGCGGCCCCTGCGCCAGATCACCGGCAGATCGGACTTCAACGAAGTCTTCTTCAACGACGTGTTCGTTCCCGACGACGACGTGGTGGGCGCACCAAACGACGGATGGACCGTGGCGCGCTCGACGCTCGGCAACGAACGGGTTTCCATCGGTGGCGGAATCGGCGGCATCTTCCCGCCGATGGACCTGCTGGCGTTGTACAAGAGCGGCGGGGACCGGGTGCCGGGTGCGGCGGCGCGCATCGGCGCCGTCATCACGAAGGAGCACGCGTTGAAGGTGCTGAACCTGCGCCGGGCGCAACGCGCCGTCATCGGATCGGGCCCAGGACCCGAGGGCAACGTCACGAAGCTGGTGTTGGCCGAGCACGGTCACGATCGGGCCCGCCTGCAGGCGGACCTCGTCGGTGCGCCCACCGCCTTCCTCGACGGCGAGGACGCGCTGGCGGGGTACTCCCAGCTCGCGACCCGGGCCATGTCGATCGCGGGCGGGACCTCCGAGATCACCCGGAATCAGATCGCGGAGCGCATACTCGGGCTACCCAGGGATCCATTGATCAGGTAACACGTCGGCGCTGGTCTTCGCCCGCCGCTGAAGCTCGGGTCCGCAGCTCACGCTCGGCCGCCGAGCGTCGCCTCCAGCCCCCGCAGGTCGCCCTCCTCGTCGGTCCAGGTCCGCACCGCGGTATACCCGTGGTGCCCCAGCGTGGGACGGAGCAGATCGGCCTGGACGCCGCCCAGCTCGAGCAGCAGGGTCCCGCCCGGCCGCAGGAAGCGGGGCGCGTCGATGACGACGCGGCGCAGGACGTCGGTCCCGTCGGGGCCGCCGTCGTAGTGCGAGACGTCCTCGAACCCGAGGGTGTCGCGGGGAAGCAGGCGCAAGTCGGTGGACGGCACGTACGGCACCACGGCGACGATGACGTCGGTCTCGCCCTGCAGGTCGGGCGGCACCGCAGCGAACAGATCACCGCGGTAGGCCTCGATCCCGTTTTCCAGGGCGCAGGCGACGGCGCGGGCGTCGCGGTCCGTCGCGACGATGCGGGCCGATGGTCTCTGCGCCTGGAGCGCCGCGGCGACCGCCCCCGAACCGGTGCACAGGTCGATGGCCTGGCCGGTCTCGGGCAGTAGCGCAACGGCTCGGTGGGCCAAACCGAGGCTCTGCCAACGCGGGACGTAGACCCCGGGCTCGACACGTACGGTGAGGTTGCCGAATGCGGCATGGCCGGTGATCCAGGCCAACGGCTCTCCCGACAGGCGCCGCCCGGCGAGCCTCTCCAGCAGCAACGGGTCACCACCCGCGCATGCGGCCAGCTCATCGGCTTCTTCTCCCGCCGCGACGAAGCCCGCCCGGGCCAGGCGGCTCGCCAGCGCGGCGACGACGGGATCAGGTCGTGTCGTCAGTCGAGCATCGCCCCCGCGACGTCTTCGGCGCCGGCCGTACCCTCGTCGGCATGCGCCGGGACGGCGCGGGCGGCGTGGTTGGGCAGGAACAAGGTCGGGATGAACGCGATCAGGATGGCCCCCACCGACCACCAGAAGGTGTGGGCGAACGCAGCTGCCACCGGGTCGGCGACCTGCGGAGGCAGCGCGCCCGTCGAGGAGATGACGCCTGTGCTGCCGCCGGCCTTGGCCGCGGCCGGGCCGAGCTGGCTGACGATCTGCCGCTCGAGGACCACGGCGAAGAGCGCGGTGGCCACCGAGCCCCCGACCTGGCGCACGATGTTCATGGTCGTGCTGGCTTTCGGGATCTCCGCGTGACTGAGGTCGAAGTAGGCCGCAGCGGTGACCGGCATCATCGTCAGGCCGAGGCCGAGGCCACGGATGAAGAGCGTGCCGGCGAGCAGCACTTCACTCGTCGAGGTCGTGACGAAGGCGAGTGGCACCGTCGCCGCCGCCATGAGCAGGATGCCGAAGGGCACCACGCGTCGCGGCCCCACCCGGTCGGTGACGCTCCCGGCCCAGCGCATGATGCACGCCGCGCCGATGCCCTGGGGCGCCATGAGGAGTCCGGCCACCCAGGCCTCCTGGCCGCGGGCGATCTGGTAGTAGAGCGGGAGCAGGAACATGGAGCCGAACAGAGTGGCGCCCAGCACGAAGATGCAGATGTTGGCGATGGCGAAATTGCGGTCCTTGAAGAGGTGCAGCTCGAGCAGCGGGTTCTTGATGTGCAGTGCGTGGAGGGTGAACGCGGTCATCAGCACGATGCCGAGGACGAAGCTGATGACGACCGACATGCTGGTGAAGCTTCCGGTGGTGCCGACCTCGGCCAGGGCGTAGACGAGGGCGGCCAACCCAGGGGAGAGCAGACAGAACCCGAGGGTGTCGAAGGAGGAGGGGAAGCGCTCGTCGGTGTCCCATTTCGGCAGCCAGCGGCTGGACAGGATCAGCGTGATGATGCCGATCGGCAGGTTGATGTAGAAGATCCAGCGCCAGCTGAAGTTCGACACGATCAGGCCGCCGATGACGGGGCCCATGATGGGCCCGAGGACCATGGGTACGCCGATGATGCTCATGACCCGACCCATGCGCTGGGGGCCGGCCGCCCGGGCCAGGATCGACTGGCCGACGGGCAGCAGCATGCCGCCACCGATGCCCTGGAGCACCCGGAAGGCGATCAGCGAGTTGGCCGACCAGGCGACACCGCACAGGCACGAGCCGACGATGAAGAGGCTGAGCGAGGTCATCCAGATCAACTTGGCCCCGAAGCGGTCCACGGCCCACCCGGTGACGGGGATCACGAGCGAGAGTGCGAGCAGGTACCCCGTCGCCACCCATTGAATGGTGGTGACCGAGACGTGGAAGTCCCGGCCCAGAGTGGCCAGGGCGACCGCCACGATGGTGGTGTCGAGGATCGACATGATCGATCCCAGGACGACCACGGTCGAGGTACGGCGCACCTCCGGTGTCAGCGTGAAGGCGGTGGTCTGGGTGGATGCCATGGGAATTAGTTCATAATACTCAAAGGTATGGAGTTGTCAAAGAGTTTCCCCGGTGCGACAATCACATGATGGGAGTGGCCGAGGATGCCTTCGAGCGCCTGCGCCGAATCGCCTTCGAGGGTGAGCACGTGGAGCGCATGGCCGCGCTCGGCATGCGCATGAAACTGTCACCCGGGGTCATCAAGACACTGATGCGGCTGGCCAAGCAGGACGGTGTCTCCATGGGCGAGATGGCCCGGGGCATCGGGTGCGATCCCTCCTACATCACTGCCCTGGTCGACGACCTCGACGTGAGGGGACTGGCCCGTCGGGAGCCCGCGCCTTATGACCGGCGCGTGAAGATCATCGTGCTCACGGACGCCGGCAGAGCGGTCGCCACCGAGATCGACCAGGTCCTCTCCGTGCCCCCGGCCGCGTTCTCGGCCCTGTCGCAGTCGGAGCTGCGCCAGCTGCGGACCCTGCTCGACAAGGTCCTGGAGGAGGCGGATGGTGGCCGCCGCGCTGCGCGTGCCCAGGAGGTCGCGGCGGCCTCCTGATCGTGCCGCCGTCGTTGCAGGTTTGGGATTCGCCCTCACGGGGAAATGCGGGTTGCCGTGCCGGCAGTGAGCGTGGAGCGCCTGTCCAAGTCGTACGGCGACACCGTGGCCGTGCGAAATGTCAGCTTCGAGGTTGAGAAGGGCGAGGTCTTCGCGCTCCTCGGGCCCAACGGGGCCGGCAAGACCACCACCGTCGAGATCCTGGAGGGCTTCCGCGGCCGGACCGGGGGGCGGGTGCAGACGCTCGGCGTCGACCCGGCCGACCACAGCACGCAACGCTGGCTCCGTACGCGCATCGGGGTCGTGCTCCAGGAGCTGGCCGTCGAGCCCTACTACTCGGTGCGGCAGGTGCTCACCCGCAATGCCGGCTACTACCCCAACCCGCGCCCGGTCGACGAAGTGATCGAGCTCATCGGGCTCACCGAGAAGCGCGACGACCGCATCAAGCGGCTGTCGGGCGGCCAGCAGCGCCGCCTCGACGTCGGCCTGGGGATCATCGGCAACCCGGACCTCCTCTTCCTGGACGAGCCCACGACCGGCCTCGACCCGTCGGGGCGGCGGGAGACCTGGGATCTCATCCGCCTCCTGGCCGTCGCCGGCACCACCGTCCTGCTGACCACGCACTACATGGACGAGGTGGAGGCGCTGGCTGACCGGGTCGCGGTCCTGTTCGGCCACGAGATCGTCGCCAGCGGCACTCCGACGTCCATCGGCGGGCGTGACCTGGGCGCCGTCACGATCCGCTTCCGCCTGCCCGAGGGCGTGACGGTCGGGTCGCTTCCCGTCCCTGCCGTACCGTCGGCGTCGGGAGAGGGCCTCGTCGAGATCCACACCGAGGACGAGCTGCGGGTCCTGCACGAGCTGACGGGTTGGGCGTTGGCCGGTGGCTACGCGCTGCCGGGCCTGTCGGTGCTGCGGGTCTCCCTCGAGGACATCTACCTCGGGCTCACCGAAGAGGCCGGGCCGCGGCGGGCCAACGGCTCGGCGGCGGCGACTGTCGAACAGGAGGCGCGACGGTGAGCACGACCGACCTGCCGGTCAAGGGGTCGTTCCGGGGCGTCAGCGACGTGCCACTCGTGGCGCGCCAGGTCCGCTTCGAGCAACTGTCCTTCTGGTTGAACCCGATCGGCGCGGTGTTGACGATCGGGTTCTCGGTGGTCTTCATCGTGATCTTCTTGTCCACGTCGGGACACACGAAGAACGCCTCGTTGGACATCCTCCTGAGCCAGTACTACCTCCCGGCCTTTGCCGCCTACGGCATCATGTCGGCCTGCTTCAGCATCCTGGCCATCAGCCTGGTGAACCGGCGGGAGATGGGGCTGCTCAAACGGCTGCGCCTCAGCCCGCTGCCGACCTGGATGCTGTTGGCGGCCATCTTCATCAACTCCATGATCATCGCCCTGATCCAGATCGTCTTGATCTTGCTGGTCGGTCGCTTCGGCTACAACGTGCACGGGCCTCGGGACATCCCCGCGTTCGTGCTCGTGGTCGTGGTCGGGATGTTGTGCTTCACGGCGCTCGGGGTCGGAGTCAGCACGTTGGTCCCCAACGCCGATGCGGCCGGGCCCGTCGTGAGCCTCGTGTTCTTCATCTTGGTGGCGCTCTCGGGGCTCTACTTCCCGGTCCAGTCCGGCTCCGGCCTCTCGACGTTCACCGACTTCTTCCCCATCCGCCACCTGATCGTCGCCTCGGTCGATTCGTTCAACGGGATCCCCGGCACGTCCATATGGAACGACGTGCTCGTGATGGCCCTCTGGGGCGCCGGCGGCGTCATCATCAGCCTCCGGCGATGGGAGTGGTCACCCAAACGGGGTTGAGACTCAGCCGCTGACGTCCGCGCCGCCTCATCCGAAGGGCGTTGTGGCCCCTGCTTGGACTAGAAGGGGACCGTGAGCTCCGACGACACCCGCCCGACTCGATTCCGCCCCGCCACCTACGCCGCCAGCGACGGGCAGCGGCCCGCCGTCATCACCGCGTCCGGCCGGGTTGCCACGTTCGCCCAGCTCGAGGAGCGTTCGAGCCGGCTGGCCCAGGCGCTGTTCGCCCACGGGCTGCGGCCCGGGGACCACGTGGCCGTCCTGCTGCCCAACGACGACCGGACCCACGAGGTGACGTTCGCCCTCCAGCGCTCCGGCCTCTACTACACGATGGTCAACACCCACTTGGCCGCCGAGGAGGCGGCGTACATCGTCCTCGACTGCGGCGCCCGCACCCTGATCACGTCGTCCGCGCTCGCACCCCTGGCGGCGGAGCTCGTCGCCCGCACGCCCGAGGTCGAGCTGCGCCTCATGCAGGGTGACCCGGTCGCTGAGGGACACTCCTCGTACGACGACTTCGTGGCGGGGTTCCCGGGTGAGCCGCTGGCCGAGGAGGTCGAGGGCTCCCCGATGCTGTATTCCTCGGGCACGACCGGGCATCCCAAGGGGATCCGCCGCCCGCTGACCAACCTGCCCTTCGGCTCGGACGTCACGTTGTCGGGGATGCTCGGGGGGATCATGGGGTTCGCCCCCGGGGACGTGTACCTGAGCCCGGCGCCGCTGTACCACTCCGCCCCGTTGGTCTGGTCGATGACGGCGCACCGTCTCGGCGGGACCGTTGTGGTCATGGAGCACTTCGACCCCGAGCGCTGCCTGGCGCTCATCGAAGAGCACAAGGTCACGCACGCCCAATTCGTCCCGACGATGTTCGTGCGCATGCTCAAGCTGCCCGACGACGTGAGGGCCGCCTACGACCTCTCCTCGCTGCGCTCGGTGGTGCACGCCGCCGCACCCTGCGCGCCCGAGGTCAAGCGGCGCATGATCGAGTGGTGGGGACCCATCGTCCACGAGTACTACTCGGGCACCGAGGGCATGGGCATGACCTGGATCACCGCCGAGGAGTCCCTGACGCATCCCGGCTCGGTGGGCAAGGCCATCTGGGGCGAGGTGCACGTCTGCGGCGACGACGGGGAGGACCTGGCCGTCGGCGACGATGGCGTCGTCTACTTCGCCGGCCGCCCCGGAACGGCCACGTTCCAGTACAACCACGACCCCGAGAAGACGCGCCAGACGTTCAACGACAAGGGCTGGTCGACGCTGTGGGACGTCGGCCACCTCGACGACGAGGGCTATCTGTATCTGACCGACCGCAAGCTCTTCATGATCGTGTCGGGCGGGGTGAACATCTACCCCCAGGAGATCGAGGACGTCCTTGTGCTGCACCCGGCGGTGGCCGACGTGGCCGTCTTCGGCATCCCCGAGCCCGAAATGGGCGAAGAGGTCAAGGCCGTCGTCCAGCCCGCACCGGGTGCCGTCCCCGGGCCCGAGCTCGAGGCCGAGATCATCGCCTTCTGCCGCGCCAACCTGTCCCACTACAAGTGCCCGCGCACGGTCGATTTCACCGACGCGCTGCCACGGGGCGAGAACGGCAAGCTCTACAAGAAGGCGCTGCGCGAGGTCTACTGGGCGAGCTCGGCCCCGAGCACCAACTGAACCTCGGGGGGTGGCCGCACGTCGGCGTACCAGGCCAGCGCGAGCGCCACGACGGCGCCGAAGAGGAGGACGCTCGTGATGCCGACGGCCTCCACCACGGGTCCGATGAGGAGGTTCCCGATCCCCACGGTCCCACCGAAGCCCATCATCCACAGCGCCATGACCCGGCCGCGGACGTTCTCGTGGACCCGGGCCTGCAGCGTCGTGTTGAGGGCCGTGATGAACGCGAAGTAGAAGGCGCCGGTCACCGCCACGCACACGTCTGCCGGCACCGGGCTCCGCTGCAGCGCGAAGGCGCACAGGGCCAGCGAGTAGCCGACGAGGCAGATCCGCACCAGCATGGGCTTGGACGTCTGGGCGAAGACCGTCCCGATGGAGATCGCGCCGAGGAGAGCACCCGTGCCGAAGGAGGCGTAGAGGATGCCGTAGTCCGCCGACTTCGAGAGGTTGATGCCGAGGTTGTGGGCGGCCACGACTGGCATCTGCCCGATGAAGGCCAGCGCCAGCAGTGAGAACACGAAGACCGTGACCAGGCACCGGCCCACCACCCTGTCCTGGCGGGCCACCGTGATGCCGGCCGTCAGCTGGCGCCAGCGACTCGCATGGGTGGGCGTCTGCCGGACGGCGGGGAGCGTGACCATCATCAACGCCGCCACGACGAAGAGGTAGGTGGCGGCGTTGCCGGCGAAGATCCAGGCCGGACCGACGAGCGAGTACAGCAGGCCGCCGATGACGGGCCCGATGACCCGGGAGGCGTTCATCTGGGCCGAGTTCAAGGAGATGGCGCCCGGCAGGTCTCGCTTGCCCACCAGTCCGGGCAGGACGGCCGAGTAGGCCGGCCCGAACATGGCACTGCCGGCGCCGACCCCGAGGACCATGATCACGAGCAGGACGTGCGAGGGATGCGGGGACGCCGCGACCAGTGCCACCCCGAGCGAGAACACCAACTGCTCGATCGCCAAGATGATCAGGAAGCGCTTGCGGTCGATCTTGTCCGCCAGGAGGCCGCCCACCATCGGCAGCACCAGCGTGGGCCCGAACTGGGCGAAGATGATGACGCCGACGAACGCCGCCGAGTGCGTGAGGTCGTAGGCGTAGGCGCCCAGGACGACGTTCTGCATCCAGGTGCCGATGTTGGACGCGAACGCGCCGAGGAAGACGATGCGGAACGTCCGGTGCGACAGGGCCGCCCGGGCGGTGCCGCTCCGGGCCGGGAGGACGCTGTCGCCGTCGACGACGGCATCCTCGATCTCCTCCAACGAGATCGCAGCCTCTTCGCCCTCCATCTGGCTGTCGGACGCGGGCGGCACCCGCACATCGTACGGGAGGCCGTCGCACATCAGCCTCGGGTCTGAGGGCGCGAACGGGCGCGTACCGCCGCCCGGGTGGGCTGGATGCCCGTCGACCACGTCGCAGCGGATCTTCGACTTGCTCGGCGAGGGCGCGGCTCCGATCTTCGCTGGGCCAGGTCACCGCCGCGCTCTGGGCCCCGCTGCCACCGTCCGTTCCCTGACACTGATGTCAGGTCTCAGGTACCCTGGACTTGATGGCACTGCCCAGAATCATCAGCGTCGACGACCATGTCGTTGAGCCGCCCCACGTCTGGCAGACATGGCTGCCGAAGAGGTGGCGGGAACGTGGTCCCCGGGTCGAACGCAAGCGCTGGGGGAGCTTCAAACATCTCTCGGGCGCCAAGTACGACATGCACGAGGACCCCGACGGCGAGTGGGGTGACGCCTGGTACTACGACGACCAGCTGATCTACGTCCAGAAGAAGTTCGTGGCCATCCCGAACGCCTCGGTCACCGAGGACGACCGGGGCGACCTCGTCTTCGACCGTACGCAGATGACGATGACGGCGATCACGTACGACGACATGCGCAAGGGCTGCTGGGACCGTGACGAGCGCGTCAAGGACCTGGCGCGCAACTACACGGACGGATCCCTCCCGTTCCCGACGTTCCCCCGCTTCTGCGGCCAGACGTTCTACGAGGGTGACGACAAGGAGCTCGGCCTCGCCTGCGTCAAGGCGAACAACGACTGGATGGTCGAGGAGTGGTGTGCGCCCACCAACGGCGTCAACATCCCGCTCTGCCTCATCCCCTTGTGGGACGTCGAGTTGGCCGCTGCCGAGACGAAGCGCAACGCCGAGCGCGGCGTCCGGGCCATCGCTTTCAGCGAGATCCCGACCCGCCTCGGGCTCCCCAGCATCAACACGGACTACTGGGACCCGCTGCTGCGGGTGTGCAACGACTACGGCGTCACCCTCTGCATGCACGTCGGCTCGTCGTCGTCCAACCCCGCCGCGTCGCCCGACAGCCATCCCGCCGTCGGCGGCACCCTCGGCTTCAACAACGCCATGGCCTCCCTGGCCGACTGGCTCTTCTCGGGCAACCTGCTCCGCTTCCCCAAGCTCAAGCTCGCCTACTCCGAGGGCCAGATCGGTTGGATCCCCTACGTCCTCGAGCGGGCCGACACCGTGTGGGAGCAGCACAACTCGTGGATGCACACCAAGGACCGCATCCCCGTCCCGCCCTCCACGCAGTACTACGGCCGCATCTTCGGCTGCTTCACGGCAGACCGCCACGGCCTGCGCTCACTCGAGGAGGTCGGCGAGGACAACATCTGCTTCGAGACCGACTACCCGCACACCGACACGACCTGGCCGTACTCGGAGGCCTACATCGAGAAGCTGTGCGCCGGCCTCGACGAACAGACGGCCTACAAGATCCTGCGCGGCAACGCCATCAAGATGCTGGAGCTCGACCGGGTCTAGTCCGTTCTTGCGTCGCCCGCCGCCCGCCTCGTGACGGCGGTCCACCGCGGTGACGGCCGCGACGTCATGACCCGCCCCGTCGGTCCGACGAACGTCAGCTCCGCGTTGGCGTTCCCGGACATGGTCCAGTCCCGGCTGTGCACCCGATGATGATGGTGCTCGCACAGCAAGGCCATATTGTCCAGGTCCGTGCGGCCGCCCGGCTTCCAGGGCGCGATGTGGTGCACGTTGGTGAAAGTCACGTTGGTGCAACCCGGGAAGCGGCAGTGGCGATCCCGTCGCATGATCTCGCGCCGTTGCGTGGCGCTCGGCCATCGCCTCTGTCGGCCCTCGAACATCGTGTGCCCGACGTCGTCGTCGATGGCGATGGTGACCGTGGCGTCGCAGGCGAGGCGGCGCACCGTCTCGGCGTTCACGAAGCCGTCTCGCTCGAGCTCGCCCGGCAGCTCCGAGGACTCGTCCACCAGGGTCTCGATGGGGACGTGGACCACCACGAGCACCCCCGAGCCCGGGTCCGCCGGCCGGGACGACGAGCGGACCGTCAGCAGGAAGGCGTCACAGAGCCGCTGGTCCCACCGGGTCTCGCCGTCGGAGGGGAGTTCCCGGGCGCACGCCTCGAGAATGGCCCTCGTCTCCGCGTAGGACTCGGGCGGGAGCTGCACCGCGACGGTGCAGCAGGGGTCATTGAACCGCAGCGACCGTCTGTCTGATCGGCCGGATCCGGTCGCACCCTGCTTCGCCCGGGCCACGTCGGCCAGCTCTCGGACAGAGCACCCGAGCGCCTGGTCCCGGAGGTCGCGCTCCGTCTCGGCGGTCGCCACGTCGGCGACCGCCCGCAGCTGGTCGAAGGTGATATCGCCCTCGCAGAGCGCCCCCACGAGGTTCGGGAGATCCCACGCCTTCTCGGCGACGTGCGCGTAGGCCCGCGCCGTCGGCAGCGACACGGCGAAGCGTTCGGCGGTCCAGGCCTGTGCCGAGGTGGCCCCCTCGTCGCGGAAGGCTTCCCGCCGACCGACCTCACCCAGAAACTCGACGATGCGCCCGTCGATCGATGCCCGTTGCCGGAACAGGTCGTCGCCATATGCCCCGAGCTCCTCGTTGGAGAGCCCAGCCACGCCGCCGGCACCGAGCGCTGATGCCGGCGGCGTGGTCGTCTGGGCCATCACCGGAGGAACGGTCCGACGATTCGTCCCCGCGTCGTACGCCGTTATTCGACCGACGAGAGCGTCGCGTTGGCCAGCGCACCGTTGGCGCGCAGGGCCGACACCACGCCGGCGGCCGCGGCAATCGCCGCCAGCACGTACGCGGTGACGGTGAAGGCGTGCTGAGCACCGCTCATCCCGCCGCTCTCGCCCCCCGCCACCACGAAGATGCTGCCGGTCACCGCCAACCCGAGGGCCGTCCCCATGCCCCGCGACATGTTGAGGACCCCCGAGGCCATTCCCGCCTGCTGGCCCGGGGCGGCACCCATGATGGAGGCGTTGTTCGGCGACGTGAAGAGGCCCATGCCCACTCCGATCACGGCCAGTAGGAGGAGCAACCAGGCGGTCGACGGCCGGAGGGCCCCCAGGAGGCTCAGGCCCAGGGCGACCAGCGCCATCCCGCTCACCGTGAGCGGCCGGGCCCCGAGGTGGTCGGCGAGCCGCCCCGCCAACGGGGCGACGATCCCGAAGGCCAGCGGCATGGCCATCAGCTCCAGGCCCGACCGCGCTGACCCCAGGCCGAGGCCGCGCTCCAAGTAGAAGGGAAGCAGCAGCAGCACCCCGAACATCACCAGGTACGAGCCGACGCCGCTGGCGATCCCCGTGGAGAAGTGGGCCTTCCCGAAGAGCCTGAGGTCGAGCATCGGGTCGCTGTCGCGCCGCTCGTGCCAGACGAACAGCCCGCCGAGAACGGCGGCGGCGGCAAAGAGACCGACGATCAGGCTCGAGCTCCAACCCAGCTCCGCCCCGAAGGAGATCGCGGACACGAGCGCCACCACGGCCGGGAAGAAGATCACGAGGCCCGTCCAGTCGAAGCGCACCCGCGCCATGAGGTTCCGGCTGCGGGGGACCAGCAGGATCGCCGCGACGACACCGAACAGCCCGAACGGGACGTTGACGAAGAAGAGGAGGCGCCAGCCGCCGGCAGCCAGGAGCAGCCCGCCGATGCTCGGGCCCAGCGCGAGACCCAGGGCCTGGGCCGTGCCCTGCAGACCGATGGCCCGCCCCAGAGCCCGAGCCGGAACGACCAGCACGATGATGGCCAGGCTGTTCGCCTGCAGCATCGCGGCGCCGACCGCCTGCAGGGCCCGGAAGACGCAGAGCGCAGCGAGGCCCGGGGCCAGCCCGCAGAGCACCGAGGCCAGGGTGAAGATCACGAAGCCGTAGACGTAGAGCAGCTTGCGGCCCCACATGTCGGCGAAGCGCCCGACGGCGACGACGGTGGCCACCAGGACGAGCAGGTACGACAAGCCGACCCAGGTGACGGCGCCTACGGAGACGCCGAAGGTGTGCTGCAGGGTGGGGAGGGCGACGGTGACGATGGACGCATCGAGCTGACCCATGAACGCACCGACGCACACGGCCGCCACGGCGAACCAGTGGGCGTCGCTGCGCTCCCGTATGGCCTCGGGTCGCCGCGGCTCGACCAGCAGCCGGTCCCACGTCCATGTCCACGGACGCGCTCCGCCGCCGCCCTCGTCGCCCCCACCACCACCCGCGCCCTCGCCGCCCGTCACATCGAGGGCGGGGCGCCCCACGTGACCATGGTGCTCGCCCTGATCTCGCGCGATGACGCTCCGACGAGCACCTCGTAGCGGCCCGGGTCCGTGCGCCACGCGTGCGTCCCGACGTCCCAGTAGCGGAAGGCGGCGGCCCCCAGCTCCACCCGGACCGTCTCCCGGCCGCCTGCGTCGACGCCGACCTTGGCGAACCCGACCAGCTCCCGGTCGGGACGGCGGACGAGGGACTCGGGCGCCCGCACGTAGACCTGCACGACCTCGGTGCCTGGGCGGGTCCCGTTGTTGACCACCGTGACGGTCAACCCGTCCGCGTCGGCTTGCACGTCTTCAAAGGCCATGTCGCCGTAGGAGAGCCCGAAGCCGAACGGGAAGAGCGGCGCCAGGTGGGCCGTCTCGAAGAAGCGGTAGCCGACGAGGACGCCTTCCCCGTAGACGACCTTGCCTTCGACGCCTGGATACCGCTCGCCCTCGACGCCCAGCCCGGCCGGCCCGTCCTCGACCCGGGCGGGGAACGTCACGGGGAGCCGCCCCGAGGGTTCGGCCACCCCGACGATCATGTCGGCCAGCGCGTCCGCACCCTCCTCGCCGGGGTACCAGGTCATGAGCACGGCGCCCGCCCGGGCCGCCCACGGCATCTCGACGGGGGAGCCCGCATTGACGACGACCACCGTGCGCGGGTTGACGTCCAGCACCGCCTCGACGAGCTCCCGTTGACGCCCGGGCAGCGAGAGGTCGGGCCGGTCGTGGCCCTCGGACTCCCACTGCCCGTTGGAGCCCACGACGACCACGGCGACGTCGGCCTCCGCAGCGGCGCGCACGGCACGCTCGAACTCGTCGCCGGTGTCCGGAGGCGAGCCGCCGATGCGGGCGCCGAGGATGGGGGACGAGGAGGACCGCGGCCAGACCTCGACGGCCAATTCGTAGGAGTGCCCAGAGACGAGGTCGAGCGTCACGTCGACGGGTTCGCTGCCGGCGCCGTAGAAGCTGGACCCCCGGGTTGGCTCGGCGTTGTCGACGACGATGTCGCCGTCCAGGCGCAGCACGGCCCGGCCGGCGCTCTCCAGCCCGAGCTGCCACGCACCTGATTCGTCGGGGGTGAACGTGGCGGAGAGCCGGACCGAGTACTGGCCGACGGTGAGCCCCGGTCGGGGCGAACCGATCCAGAGGACGCGCGCCGTGTGCCCCGTCTCCGTCGCCACCGGTGCGCCTGCGAGCTCCGGGTTGTCGAAGTACTCGATGAGAAGGCTCTCGTCGACCTCACCGCCCGCAGAAGCCAGTAGCCGGAGGTCGATCGGCGGCAGCCCGCGGTCGATGCGGCATCCGATCTCGGAGGAGATCGAGGCACCCGGGAGCCGCTCGGCCAGCGCCTCGGCCACCCGCCGCCGCCGGTGCGGGGTCACCTCGGAGCTGCCGCCCCCCATGGCGAGCTGGCCGGCGTTGGGGCCGATCACGGCGACGCCGGCCACGCTCGCGGGGTCCATTGGCAGCAGCCCGTCGTTGACCAGGAGGACGGTCCCCTCCGACGCCACCCGGCGGGCCACCGCCCGTCGCGCCGGGTCGTCCTCCTCCCGTTCACCGGGCGCCGCCGTCCCACCGAGGATCCCCACCCGTCCCATGAGCCGCAGCACGTGGCGCACCTGGCCGTCGACCACCGACTCGTCGACGACGCCGTCGCGGACGGCGGCGGCCAGCGTGGGCCCGAGCCAGGCCGAAGGCCCGGGCATCTCGAGATCGAGGCCGGCCTGCGCCGCCGGCGCCGTGGAGTGCGTCCCGAACCAGTCCGACACGACGAGCCCGTCGAACCCCCACTCACGGCGGAGCACGCCACCGATCAGGTCGGGCTGCTCGCCGCAGTACACGCCGTTGACCTTGTTGTAGGCGGTCATCACGGACCAGACGCCGGCCTCCCGTACCGCGTGTTCGAAGGCGACGAGGTGGATCTCCCGCAGGGGTCGCTCCTCGACCTCGGCGCTGACGGTCATCCGCTCGTGCTCCTGGTCGTTGCAGGCGAAGTGCTTGATGCAACAGGCGACCCCGCCCGCCTGCACGCCCTCGACGTAGGCGGCGGCGATGCGGGCCGTGAGGAGGGGGTCCTCGGAGAAGGACTCGAAGGTGCGGCCGGCCAGCGGCGTGCGCACGATGCACACGGTCGGGCCGAGCAGCACGTGCACGCCCTTGGAGCGGGCTTCGGCGGCCAGCACGTCACCCAGCGCGCGGGTCAGCTCGGGGTTCCAGGTCGACCCGATGGCCATGCCGCAGGGCAACGACAGCGAGCGCCGCCCGATCAGGCTCTCGCCCCGGACGCCCGCTGGGCCGTCGGACATCTTGAGCGCAGGGATGCCCAGGCGCTCCACCGGCGGCAGGTACCACATGCCGGCACCCGCCGTCAGCGAGGCCTTCTCGTCGAGGGTCATGGCACCGACGAGGCGCCCGATCTCCGACTCGTCGTTCCCAGTCATGCCATCGCCTCCTACCAGGTGTCCACGAAAGGTCGTCGGCCGCCGGACCCACGCCCAGCCGCCTCGAAGGCGTGCACGATGCGCCGCCTCGTCAGCGCCGGGTCGATCACGTCGTCGATCTCGAAGTGCTCCGCCACGTGGACCGCTTTCCCGTGCTCGTAGGCCCGCGCCAACATGGCGTCGAAGGCCGCCGCCCGCTCGTCGGGGTCGTCGATGCGGTCGAGCTCTCGCCGGAAACCCAGGCGCACCGCCCCCTCGAGCCCCATCCCGCCCAGCTCGCCGGTCGGCCAGGCCACCGTGAACAGCGGCCGGCGGAAGCTCCCGCCCGCCATGGCCTGGGCGCCCAGCCCGTACGCCTTCCGCGTGATGACGCAGGCGAAGGGCACCGTGAGCGACGCCCCCACCACGAACATGCGGCTGACGTGGCGCACCAGCGCTGTCTCCTCGGCCTCGGGGCCCACCATGAACCCCGGCGTGTCGCACAGCGAGAGAACGGGCAGCCCGAACGCCTCGCACAGCTGCAGGAAACGGGCCGCCTTGTCGGCGTTGGCGGCGTCGATGGCGCCGGCCAGGTGCATCGGGTTGTTGGCGATGACGCCGACCGTCCGGCCCTCGATGCGGGCGAGCGCCGTCACCATACCCGGGGCGAACGACGGCCGGAGCTCGAGGACCGACCCCTCGTCGGCCACGATGTCGACCGCCCGCCGGATGTCGTACACCCGCCGCCGGTCGGGCGGCACCACGCCCTGCAACTCGTCCTGGTCCGGCGCCGTCCAGCTCCGCACGTCCCCCTGGAAGTAGGACAGGTAGCGGCGGGCCACCTCGACGGCTTCCTTCTCATCGGCGCAGAGGACATCGACGACCCCGTTCGGCACCTGCACCGAGACGGGGCCGACCTCCTCGGGGCGGTACACGCCCAGCCCGCCCCCCTCGATCATGGCCGGGCCCCCCATCCCGATGTTGGCGTCGGGAGTGGCGATGATGACGTGGCAGCATCCCAGGAGCGCGGCGTTGCCGGCGAAGCAGCGTCCCGACACCACGCCGACGAGTGGCACCTTCCCGCTCAACGCGCCGAACAGCGCGAAGGCCTCGGTGTCGAGCCCGGTGACGACGGCCATGTCCGTGTCGCCCGGGCGCCCGCCGCCGCCCTCGGCGAAGAGCACCACGGGGAGGCGGAGCCGCTCGACGAGCTCGAAGAGGCGGTCCTTCTTGCGGTGGTTCATCTGGCCCTGGGTGCCGGCCAGGACGGAATAGTCGTACGACAGCACCGCGCAGCGCGACCGTTCAATGTCGAAGAGGTCGCCGTTGACCCGGCCGATGCCCGCGACGAGGCCGTCGGCCGGCGTGTTGGCGACGAGGTCCTCGGTGCTCCGACGCGCCCGTTGCGCGGCGATGACGAGCCCGCCGTACTCCTCGAAGCTGTCCGGGTCGCAGAGGTCCTCGATGTTCTCCCTCGCCGTCCGCCGCCCGCCCGCGTGCCGCCGCTCGGTCGCGTCCGCCCGACCCTCGTCGAGCGTGGCGGCGACGCGGGCGCGCAGCTCCGCGAGTTCGGGGCGTCACGTCGTGGGGCCGCTCGGGGACGGCCACCGGCGCGCTCCCGTACGCCTCGCGTCTCCGTCTCCGTCTGGTCGATCGACAGCAACACGTCCCCGGACTGCACCGCGTCCCCGACGGACACGGCCACGCTGGCGACCGTTCCGGGCGCCGCCGCCTCGACGACGTGCTCCATCTTCATCGACTCGATCAGGAGGAGCACGGCGCCGGCCGCCACCCGGTCGCCGGGAGCGACGGCCACGCGGAGCACGGTGCCGGCGAACGGCACCGTGAGCTCGGTCAGCCCTGCCACAGGGGCGTGGGCACCTCGAAGCCGACCTCGGTGCCCCAGGTGTTCCGGTACGAGACCTCGTGCACCGGGCGGCGCGGCGCGACGCCCCAGGTCCCCGTCGGGTAGCCGAAGCTGACGGTGCCCGAGAGCAGCCAGCCCTGGTCGCCGGGGACGCCGAGGATCTCGTACGTCTCGGTCGGGTGGAAGAACTGCAAGAGCGCGGTCAGGCAGCTCCCCACGCCCTCGGCGCGCGCCGCCAGCATGGCATTCCACACGGCGGGGTAGATGGAACCGCCCGTGGGGTCGTACTGGCTGAACGGGAAGAGGTACAGCGGCACCGTCTCGAAGTTGTCGGCCAGCCATTGGGCCGAGCGCTGCACCTTGAGAATCTGCACGGATTCGGGCGCCTCGGGGTCGGCGTGGGCGGCCTCGAGCTGCTCCTTGTACACGGTCTTCCAGAGCTCACCCATGGCGTGCTGGTAGAGCGGGGCGAGGGCGGCCTTCTGGGCGGGGTCGTCGACCCAGAGGAACCGCCAGTTCTGCTGGTTGCCGCCCGACGGGGCGCGGATGGCCGCGTCGAGGATGCGAGCCTGGACGTCGAGGGGGATCGGATCCGGCCGGACCCGGCGCATGGCGCGGGTCGTGTACAGCGCTTCGTGGACATCCATATGCCCGGCACCTTACGTCGGCGGGACCGGTCGGGGAGAGGTCGGACCATCGCAGCGCCCGTTACCGGCGAACGCGACCTGATCCAGGGGATTGTCAGGCCGTCGCGCCCTCGTTCACCTGCTGCAGCCTCTCGACCGCGTCGATGTAGTCCTCGACCATCCCCAGCACGACATCCTTGGTGCGGCGCACGCTCGTCGCCGCACCGATGATCTGTCCAGCCGGGTTGAAGTTCACGTCCCTCGCCTCTTCGGGGTAGGCGTGGCCGCGTGAGACGCAGTCGATGGCCACCATCATCTGCAGCGGCATGCCGAGCGGCTTGGGGTTGCCGGGTGCCTCCCAGGCATCCGTCCAGTCGTTCTTGAGCAGCCGGCAGGGCTTCCCGGTGAAGGACCGGGAGCGGACCGTGTCCCGTGACGTCGCCTTGAGGTACGACTCCATCTGCTTGGGCGGGACATCGGCCTCTTCGACGGTCAACCAGAGCGATCCCGTCCAGACGCCGGCGGCGCCCATGACCATGGCGGCGGCCATCTGCCGTCCCGACCCGACGCCGCCGGCCGCGAGCACGGGCAGGGGGAGACGGCGTCGATCACCTCGGGCCACAGGACGATTGACCCCACGTCGCCCGTGTGGCCACCGCCCTCGGAGCCCTGGCAGATCACGATGTCGACCCCCGCCGCCTTGTGGTTGAGGGCGTGCTTGACGGAGCCCGCCAACGCGGCGATCAGCATCCCGTGGCCGTGGACCTGTTCGATGACGTCGTCGGGGGGCGTCCCGAGCGCGTTGGCCACCAGCTTGACCTTGTCGTGGCGCAGGATGACCTCGACGAGCGGCGCCGCCGTGGCCGCCGTCCAGCCCAGGAGCTCGCGCCGGGGGCCACCCTCGAGCTCGGGCACACCGTGGTCCGCCAGGATCTTCTTGGCGAAGGTGCGGTGCTCGTCGGGGATCATCGCCCGCAGCTCTTCCTCGAGCTTCACCGGGTCCAGCTCGCCCATGCCCTCGTACTTGCCGGGGATGACGATGTCGACCCCGTAGGGCCGGTCGCCCACGTGCTGGTCCAGCCAGGTCAGCTCCACCTCGAGCTCGTCGGCGCTGAACCCGACCGCCCCGAGGACCCCGATCCCGCCGGCGTTGCTCACCGCGGCGGCGACGTCACGGCAGTGGGTGAAGGCAAAGATCGGGAACTCGATGCCCAGGCGTTCGCAGAGCTCGTTGTGCACGGGGATACCTCCTAATCGGGTCTCCGTTGACGATTGCCACGAAGATGGTGACAGGTTGCCCGGGTCGTCCCCGGCTACTAGAACAGATTCTACTTTTCATCGGCCGAACATGCAGGTCCGGCGGGGAGCCAAGGGATGAGCAGCCAAAAAATGCCCATGCGCACCGACCCGGTGCTCCCCGAGGAGGACCGGCCGCTCTGCCCGAACCCGCGAGGACGCTCGGGCGTCGGACTACCCCGACAAGCTGACATGTGGTCATGGACGACGAGGCCATCTTTTGCAGACTATAAACGGATCGGTTTATAGTCTGAAAATCAACCCGGGCGCAACGCCCTGGTGCTGCTCCCCGCGGAGTGGTCCCGCTCACGCGCCCGCCGTCTCGGTCTCTTCTTCCTGATCGGCGAATTGCGTCCGGTAGAGGTCGGCGTAGAGGCCGTTGTCGGCGAGGAGGCTGGCGTGGGTGCCGCGCTCCACAATCCGGCCCTCGTCGATCACGAGCAGCTCGTCGGCTTCTCGAACCGTCGAGAGACGGTGTGCGATGACGAGCGAGGTCCGTCCCGACAGTGTCTCGCGCAGGGCCCGCTGCACCGCCGCCTCGGACTCGGAGTCGAGGTGTGCCGTGGCCTCGTCGAGCACCACCACGTCCGGCGCCTTGAGCATGAGGCGGGCCAGGGCGACGCGCTGTTTCTCGCCACCCGAGAGCCGGTAGCCGCGCTCGCCGATCACGGTGTCCAGGCCGTCGGGCAGGTCGGCGACCAGGTGGCCGATCTGGGCCTGGTCGAGCGCGGCCCGGACTTCCGCCTCGGTCGCCTCGGGGCGGGCGTACATGAGGTTGGCTCGCAGCGTGTCGTGGAAGAGATGGGGGTCCTGCGTCACCACCCCGACGACGTCGCGCACCGACGCCATGGTGGCGTGGCGGACGTCGACGCCACTGAGTCTGACCGACCCGCCCGTCACGTCGTAGAGGCGCGGGACCAAATTCGAGATCGTCGTCTTGCCCGCGCCCGAGGGCCCCACGAGCGCCACCATCTGCCCCGGTTCCACCCTGAACGAGACATGGTGGAGGACCTCGCTCCGGAGGCCTGATTCGAGCACCGCCACCGACTCGAGCGAGGCCAATGAGACATCGTCGGCACTCGGGTACGTGAAGCTGACGTTGTCGAACTCCACCGAGGCGTTGCCGCGTTTGATGGGGACCGCGTCGGGATCCTCCTGGATCATCGAGACGATGTCGAGGACCTCGAAGAGGCGCTCGAAGGAGACGAGGGCGGTCATGACGTCGAGGTTGACGTTCGAGAGCTGGGTCAGCGGCCCGTACAGGCGGGTCAGGTAGGCGGTGAGGGCGACCAGGGTCCCGAGCGACATCGCGCCGTTCACGGTGGCCACGCCGCCGACGCCGTAGACGAGGGCGGTGGCCAGCGCTCCCGTCAACGTGAGCGAGACGAAGAACACCCGTGCGTAGGTGGCCTGGGAGATGCCGATGTCGCGCACCCTCCCCGCCTTCGCCTCGAACGAGGTGGCCTCGGCCTCGGGGCGCCCCAGGAGCTTGACCAGCATGGCCCCGCCGACCTGGAAGCGCTCCTGCATGACCATGTTCATCTCACTGTTGAGGTTGTAGCCCTCCTTGGTCAGCGAGCCGATGCGCTGGCCGACGAAGCGGGCCGGGACGAGGAACAGGGGCACGAGGACGAGGGCGGCCAGGGTGATCTTCCAGCTGAGGAAGAACATGGCGCCCAGGACGATGACCACGGTGACGAAGTTGCCGACAACGTTGGAGAGCAGGTCGGTGAAGGCCTGTTGCGCGCCGATCACGTCGTTGTTCAGCCGGCTGACCAGGGCACCGGTCTGGGTCCGGGTGAAGAAGGCCAGGGGCATGCGTTGGATGTGGCGGAACACCTTGGAGCGCATGTCGTAAATGAGGCTCTCCCCGATGTAGGCCGAGATGCGGCGCTCGGTGAGGACGAGACCGGCATCGACGACGGCCAGGGCGGCCACCAGGACTGACAACCAGACGACCAGGTCGGCGTCGTGCTTGAGGATGCCGTTGTTGATGATGCCGCGCAGGATGAGGGGGGTGACCGCGCCGACCGCCGCGTCGAGGATGACGACGGGGATGAAGACGGCGAGGATCTTCCGGTAGGGGACGGCGAAGGTGAGCATGCGCCGCGCCGTGCCCTTCTTCACCCGGTGCGCGAGGACGGCCCGGTCCTGGCGCATGGAGCGCATACCACCCCAGCCGCCGCGGCCGCCTCCCATGCCGTGGCCGCGCATACTCATGTCTGCAACCTACCGTCGCCGATTCCGCGGGCCGTTCGAAGCCAGCAGACCGGCGGGGGTGCGGTGGCAGAAGCGCTGCCAGCACTAGGGTTCTCCCGGACGACCAGCCCCAGCCCGTTCGGGACGGAGGCCCGCCCGCAGCCGCTGGCCGGACCCGCGCCCGACCCCCGGCTCACGCCGGCGTCGCCGCCCCCAGAGCGGAGCGAGCAGGCCATGGGGCGCCCCAGCCGGGCGGAGAAGCGTCAGATCTCTCAGATGCGGCGAACGTCGCGGATCGTCTGGGCCGCGACGGCCGGGGCGCTGGTCATCGGCATCGTCCTGCGGCTGTGGCTGCTGTTCCACCGGCCCGTGTCCTCGGACGAGGCGGTCGTCGGACTCATGGCGCAGCAGATCTTGCACGGCCATTTCTCGGCCTTCTACTGGGGCCAGGTGTACGGGGCGGTGGAGCCCTACGTCGTCGCCGGCGCCTTCGCCGTTTTCGGGAAGAGCACGTTCGTGCTGACATCGGTCGCCGGTTGTCTCTTTGCGCTGGCCGGCGTCCTCACGTGGCGGGTGGCCCGGCGCCTCGTCGACAGCCGGCCGCTCGCCGCGCTGGCCGGTGCGCTGGTCTGGGCGGCCCCGGTGGCGGCCATCTCCAACTCCATGATCGAGTTCGGCTTCCGTGGGGTGGTCCTGTGTTGCGGCCTGGGTGCGCTCCTGCTCGCCCTGCATATCCTCGACGGACGGCGCGATCTCCTCACCTTCGCGCTCCTCGGGCTCCTGATCGGCCTCGGGTGGTGGGCGTCCCCCGAGATCGTCTACTTCCTCCTGCCGGCGGCCGCGTTCGTGGTCATCGGCTTCGTGCAGGACGATGAGGACCGCCGCCCCCAGCGGTGGGGCCTCGGCGCGGCGGCTGCCGCCGGTGCCGCCCTCGTGGGAGCGTTGCCGTGGCTGTGGGTCAACGCGGAGCTCAGGCTGGACGTCCGTGAAGACCGGCTCGTTCGTTGTGCCACCCGGCTCACCGGGTTACTTCGGCCGACTGCGGATCTTCTTCGAGTACACGTTCCCGATGCTGGGTGGCGTACGGCATCTCGAGAGCGGGACGTGGTTGCTGGGTCCGGCGTTCGTGTCGTTGGTCCTGGCGGTCGAGATCGTCGTGGTGGTCGGTGCCGTGTACCTCTGCCTCACGGGCCCCGTGCGGGCCAAGGCGATCGCCGGCGCGCTGGTCGTAAGCCCGTTTCTGCTGGTGGCGTCGCCCGCGACCTGGTATTGGGAGGACGGCCGCTATGCGTACCTGCTGGTGCCCCTCGTGGCGCTGACCCTGGTCACGGCGGTGCCGGAGCTCGGGCGGCGGCTTCGCCTCCGTCGCGCCGCCGGCACGAGTCTCGGTCGGCGAGCGGGCCCGGGAGCCGGCGAGGTCGTGTTGGTCGGTTTTGTGGGGCTGTCGGTGTTGCTGGCGCTTGCCGGCTTTCACGCGTTGATGCCGACGGTGTCCCCGGGTGGCTCTTTCTTCACCGCGTGGTCGAATCCGAACGCGCCGGCGGCGCAGTCGATCGCGAAGCTCGAGGCGGACGGCGTCCACGATGGGTACGCGGAGTACTGGGTCGCGTACAAGTTGGACTACATGAGCGACCAACGCCTGAAGATCACGACCGTCACTGGCGACGTGGACCGGTGGCGGTCGCAGCAAGTTCAGGTCCGGCATGCCCCGACGCAGGCGTGGGTGTTCGCGCCGCTCACGCCCGCCGCGTTCGACGAGTTCGCCCAGACCACGTTGATACAAGGACCGGGGGGACTCGGCGAGGCGGTGTTCGTGCACGGGCTCGACGCGTTGCACATCAGGTACCGGGTCGTCGACGCAGGACTGCTCCAGGCGGTGATCCCGGCGCGCCCGGTGACGCCGACCCAGGTCGGGATCCCCTAGGACGCGGTAACTGGACCCACATCTGCCGCTACCGTCTGGACGTCAGGCGGAGCCGCCGACGGCGTGGACGCCGCCGTCGACGTGCAGGATCTCGCCCGTGGTCATCGGGAAGAGATCGCTGAAGAGGGCGAGGCAGGCCTTGGCCACGGCCGTCGAGTCGTGCACGTCCCAGCCGAGTGGCGCCCGGTCGGCCCAGGTGTCCTCGAAGGCGCCGAACCCCGGGATCGACTTGGCGGCCATGGTGCGCACGGGGCCGGCCGCGATCAGGTTGACCCGGATGCCACGAGGCCCGAGCTCTTTGGCGAGGTAGCGGGACAGGGACTCGAGCCCCGCCTTGGCCACGCCCATCCAGTCGTAGACGGGCCAGGCGACCGAGGCGTCGAAGTCGAGACCGACGACGGACGCGCCACCGTCGCGCCCCGCCGCCTCGAGAAGCGGGAGGAAGGCGTCGACAAGTGCCTTGAGCGAGTAGGTCGAGATGTTGAACGCCGTGGCGACGTCCTCCCAACCGGCGGCGAACATCCCGCTGCCCAGGCAATCGGGCGGCGCGAAACCGACGGCGTGGAGGAGGCCGTCGAGACGGTCCCACCGGGCCGCCAGAACTGCCCCCGGCGGCGTGCAGTTGCTCGGGCGAGGTCACGTCGATCTCGAGGACCTCGGGTTCTCGGGGCAACTTGCGGGCGGTCCGCCGCGTCAGCGACAGTGCCCGCCCCGCGCCCGAGAGCACGACGTCCGCACCCTCTTCCTGGGCGAGCCGGGCCACGGAGAACGCCAGCGAGGCGTCGGTGAGGACGCCCGTGATGAGGAGCCGTTTGCCGTCGAGGAGTCCCACTGCGCCAGCGAGGTTATGCGAAGGTAGGGGCGTGCACGTGGGAATCCTCGGCGGGACCGGTCCGGCTGGGCGCGGGGTCGCCGTCCGGCTGGCCGACGCCGGCATCCGGGTCACGCTCGGTTCGCGCGACGCGGAGCGGGCCGCCAAGGTGGCCGCACGACGTGGTGGCTCGATGGCCCGATTCGGACCTGGCGCTGCACGGCTCGGACAATGCCGATGCCGCCGCCGCCGACCTGGTGATCGTGGCGACGCCGTGGGACAGCGCCATCCCGACCGTCCGGTCGCTATGCGAGCCGCTCGTGGGCAAGGTCGTCGTCTCCATGGCCAACGCCCTGGTCAAGGAAGGCCGCGAGATGCTCGCCCTGATGCCTCCCCGCGGTTCGGTGGCCGCCGCCGTCCAGGCCGCGCTTCCCGACAGCCTGGTGGCGGCCGCCTTCCACCACCTTCCCGCCTCGGAAATGGAAAACCTCGAATCGGGGTTGGAAGCAGACGTGCTCGTGTGTTCGGACCATCGGGAGGCCACGTTGGCCACTTCGGGGCTCATCGAACTGATGCCGGGCCTGCGCCCGCTCGATGCCGGGAGCCTGAGTCAGGCCGCCGCCATCGAGGCGTTCACCGCCGTCTGTATCACTCTCAACATCCGGCACAAGGCGCACTCGACGCTCAGGATCGCCGGTCTTTAGCTGTGCGGCTGTACGACACGGCGCGCAGGGAGGTGGTGGCGTTCGAGCCGGGGCCGCTCGTGACCATGTACTCGTGCGGCATCACGCCCTATGACGCCGCGCATCTCGGCCACGCCGCCGTGTACCTCTACTTCGACATGTTGCAGCGCCGCCTGCAGGACGCCGGGCACGAGACCAGGTGCGTGCGCAACGTCACCGACGTCGACGACGACATCTTGCGCAAGGCCCGCGAACTCGGCGTGCACTATCTCGACCTGGCGGCCGAGGAGATGGCGCGCTTCGAAGCCGAGATGGGCCTGCTCAACCTGCTGCCGGTGTACTCCGAGCCGCGGGCCACGTCCGCCATCTCGGAGATCCTGTCGTTGATCGGCGACGCGCTCGAAGGCGGGTACGCCTACGAGTCCGGCGGCTCGGTGTACTTCAGCGTGGCGACCTTTCCCGAGTTCGGCCGGATCAGCGGCTTCGACCGCGCCCACATGCTCGAGCTGGCCGCCGAGAACGGCGGTCACCCCGAGGACCCCAACAAGCGCGACCCGCTCGACTTCGTGCTCTGGCAGCCGTCGCTGCCCGACGAGCCGGCGTGGGAGTCGCGCTGGGGCCCGGGACGGCCCGGGTGGCACATCGAGTGCTCCGCCCTGGTGCTGCGTGAGCTCGGCGAGACGATCGACATCCACGGGGGCGGCCGCGACCTCGTGTTCCCGCACCACGAGTGTGAGACGGCGCAGTCCGAGGCGGTGACGGGCGAGCAGTTCGTCCGCCTGTGGTTCCACGTGGGCCTGGTGGGACTCCACGGCACCAAGATGTCCAAGTCCCTCGGCAACCTCGTCTTCGTCGGCGACCTGTGCAAGGAGTGGGAGCCGGCTGCCGTGCGGCTGGCCCTTCTGGGGCACCACTACCGGGAGGACTGGGACTGGCGGACCGACGTGGACATGCCGGTGGCGGCGGCCCGCCTGGCGCTGTGGCGCAGCGCGCCGCGACCCGGAGCCGGCGACGGCGCGTCGGGCCTGGCGGCCGTGCGGGCTGCGCTCGATGCCGACCTCGACACTCCCGCCGCACTGCGCGCCCTCGACGAGGAGGCCACGGCCGGGCGGCCGGTGGCCGACGGGGCGCGCCTCCTCGGCATCGCCCTCTGAGCGCGCCGCGGGCCGGGGCCGGGGCCGCGGGGGTGGTCCAGTACCCTTGGGGGACCACGAACGGTGTCCGGACCGGCTGAGCAGGAAAGGGTGCACGATGCCAGGCGTCATCTCGGTTGGTCTTCCCGACGGCTCGACGCGGGAGCTGGCTGAGGGCACGACGGGCATCGAGCTCGCCCGCTCCATCGGGTCCCGCCTGGCCAAGGCGGCCGTGGTGGCCACCGTGGACGGCCGGGAGGTGGACCTGGAGTCGCCGCTGCCCGACGGCGCGCAGGTCGCCGTCGTCACCGCGGACTCCGACGCCGGCCGGGAGGTGCTGCGCCACTCGACCGCGCACGTCATGGCCCAGGCCGTCCGCCGCCTGTGGCCGGGCGCCAAGTACGCCATCGGGCCGGTGATCGAGAACGGCTTCTACTACGACTTCGAGCTGCCGGACGGGGCCCATTTCAGCGACGACGACCTGGACCGGATCGACGCGGAGATGCGGGTCATCATCAAGGAGGACCAGCCCTTCGTCCGCCACGAGCACTCGCTGGAGGAGGGGTTGGAGATCTTCGCCGACCAGCCCTTCAAGCAGGAGATCATCGAGGCGGTCGAGACCGGGGCCGACGAGGTGGATGCCGGCGGATCGGTGGTCAGCACCTACCGCAACTCCGACGCCTTCATCGACCTGTGCCGTGGGCCGCACGTGCCCTCGACGGGCCGGCTGGGCCACTTCAAGCTCATGCGGGTGGCCGGTGCCTACTGGCGGGGCGACGAGAAGCGCGAGCAGTTGCAGCGGATCTACGGGACGGCCTGGGAATCCGAGAAGGCACTGGCCGCCCACCTCCACCAGCTGGAGGAGGCCGAGCGGCGCGACCACCGCAAGCTCGGGGCCGAGCTCGACCTCTTCAGCTTCCCCGAGGAGATCGGCTCCGGCCTCGCCGTCTTCCACCCCAAGGGCGGGACCATCCGCCGGCTCATGGAGGAGTACTCGCGGCAGCGCCACGTGGAGTCGGGCTACGACTTCGTCAACTCGCCGCACATCACCAAGAGCGCGCTCTTCGAGGAGTCGGGCCACCTGGACTGGTTCGCCGAGAGCATGTACCCGCCGATGGAGCTCGACGGCGGCCAGCAGTACTACCTCAAGCCGATGAACTGCCCGTTCCACATCCTCGTGTACGAGAGCCACCAGCGCTCCTACCGCGAGCTGCCCATGCGGCTCTTCGAGTTCGGCACGGTGTACCGCTACGAGAAGTCCGGCGTGCTGCAGGGCCTGACCCGCGTGCGAGGCATGACCCAGGACGACGCGCACATCTTCTGCACCCGCGAGCAGATGGACGCCGAGCTCGTCCGCACCCTGCACTTCGTCCTCGACCTGCTACGCGACTACGGGCTCAACGAGTTCTACCTGGAGCTGTCGACCAAGCCGCCGGGCAAGGCCGTCGGTTCCGACGAGGAGTGGGAGGTGGCCACCGAGGCGCTGCGCACGCACGGCCCTCGAAATGGGCCTGGAGCTCGTCATGGACGAGGGCGGCGGCGCCTTCTACGGCCCCAAGATCTCCGTGCAGGCCCGCGACGCCATCGGCCGGACCTGGCAGATGTCGACGGTGCAGCTCGACTTCCAGCTGCCGCACCGCTTCGGGCTGGAGTACATCGGCGCCGACAACCAGCGCCACCAGCCGATCATGATCCACCGGGCCCTGTTCGGGTCGGTGGAGCGGTTCATGGCGGTGCTCATTGAGCACTACGCCGGTGCGCTGCCGACGTGGTTGAGCCCCGAGCAGGTGCGTGTCATCCCGGTGACCGACGCCCACGCCGCCTACGCGCAGTCCGTGGCCGACGCCTGCGCGGCGGCGGGCCTGCGGGCCACGGTCGACGCCAGCGGCGAGAAGATGGGCGCGCTGATCCGCCGGGCCAAGCTGGCCAAGATCCCCTACGTGCTCGTCGTGGGCGACCAGGATGTCGCGGCTGGCACGGTCGGCGTGAACCGGCGGGGCTGGACGACCAAGCCCGAGCAGGGCGTGCCCCTGGCCGACCTGGTGGCCGAGGTCGTCGACGAGGTGGAGCGCAAGGGCCTGCCCGAGGACCGGGCGCCCGCCGCGAGCGAGCGCGGGACAGCGCCGTGAGCCTCGAGCACCTCTGGGCCGGGTGGCGCCGCGAGTACATCGTTGAGGCGACGGCCCGGGAGCGGGCGGGCGCGATCCCGCAGGACGAGGCCGACTGCGTCTTCTGCCGCCTGGCGGCGAGCGGTCCGCCCTCGGAGGACAACCTCGTGGTGTGGCGGGGCGAGCCGACCTTCGTCGTCCTGAACGCCTATCCCTACGCCAGCGGGCACGTCCTCGTCCTGCCCCTCCGGCACGTCGGGGCCGCTGGCCGACCTGACCGCCGGGCGAGTCCGCCGAGCTGTGGGCGGCGACGCAGGCGGCGGTGGCTGCGATCGAGGCGGCCTACGAACCCGACGGCCTCAACATGGGCGCCAACCTGGGCCGGGCGGCCGGGCGCCGGGCTGCCGGCCCACGTCCACCTGCACGTCCTGCCCCGCTGGTCCGGCGACACCAACTTCATGACGACGGTGGCCGAGACCCGCGTCATGCCCGAGACGCTGCCGCTGTCCTGGAAGAGGCTCACCGACGCCTGGCTCCGGTAGCGGCTCGCCGCACCACCACCGGCAGCCGCCGCCCGAGGAGCCGGAGAACCGGCCGCGCGTGGGCACGCGTCCGGGCGCCGGGCGCGCCGGCGACGCCAGCGTGCCGGCCGAGCCGGCGGCGCCGGCGGTGGGCCGGAGGCGGCTGCGGCACCTCGTCCGCCGGGCCTGGCCCATGCTCAGGGTCGCCATCGGCTTCGGCCTCGTGGCGATCGCGGTCTGGGTGCTCTCGTCGAAGCGGACCGAGCTCTCGGGCTTCTCCACCATCTGGCAGGACGTTCGACTGGTGGTGGGTGGCGCCGGCGATCGTGGCCGAGATCGGCTCCTACGCCGCCTTCACCGCCATGCAGTACGAGCTGCTCAGGGCGGGGCATCTGCGGCCTCCGGTCGGGCCCCTTGTTCAAGCTGTCGTTCGCCTCGCAGGCGATCACCAACTCGCTCCCCATAGGGAACGCCGTGGCGTCGGTCTACGGCTTCCGCTGGTTCCGGCGCTTCGGGGCCGACAACACGCTGGCCGTCTGGGCCCTGGCCGGCACCCTGGTCGCGGCCACGGTCAGCCTGTCGTTGGTGGCCATCTTCGGCCTGGCCGTGGCGGCCAACGAAGGCGCCTCGCTCGACCTGGTGCCGGTGCTCATCGGGACGTTCCTGATCATGCTCGGCATCGGCTCCCTCTTCGTCTACGAGCGGCCCCTGCACGCGGTGGTGTCCGGCATCCTGCGCCTCTCGGTCATGCTCACCCACCGGCCGCGGGGGGACACGACGGCGCAGATCGATCGGATCACGGCCTGGATGACCGCCGTCCGGCTCAGCTGGACGCAGATCGGCTGGATCGTCTTCTGGGGCACGCTCAACTGGCTGCTCGACTGCGCCTGCTTCGCCATGATGTTCGTGGCGATCGACGCGCCGATCCCCTGGAAGGGGCTCCTCCTGGCCTACGGCGCCGGGCAGCTGGCGGCGACGCTGCCGATCACGCCCGGCGGGCTCGGCGTCGTCGAGGGCTCCATCACCGTGGCCCTCGTCGCCTTCGGCGGCGCCGAGGCGAGCACCGCCTATGCGGTGCTGCTCTACCGCGTCATCAGCTTCTGGCTGATCCTGGTGATCGGCTGGGCCCTCATCGGCCAGCTCGCCCTCCAGGTGCGGCGCGGGCGCTGGCCCCGCCAGGCCATGACGAGCGAGGTGGAGGCGGGGCCCGTGGCCTACGCGCCTGCGGGTCTGGTGCCGAGCGTGGAGCCGGCCGAATGAGGAGCGGCGTGGGCACGGGCTCGCACGGCACCTTGGGGCGGGCGTGGCCGGCCTTGTCGTCGCGGCATCGTTGCTGGCGGCCTGCTCGGCGGCCCGGACCGGCCAGGGCACGACCGCCGAGTCGTGCTACCTGGCCCTGCCGACCGCCTCCGAGGCCGTGGGCGACCACGGGCACCTGGCGGGGGTGCGCAAGTTCACGCTGTCGGGCCTCCACGGCGTGGCGCCGCGCCTCTACGCTCACCTGGCCGACGAGGTGCCGAAGGGCCAGGCCCTGTGCGTGGTCGGCCTACACGGGGAAGTTCAATGCGGGGATGGTGTCGAAGCCCCTGGGTCGCCCGACCGGCACGCTGGCCGTGGTGGTGGTCACGACGCCGGCGAACAAGCTCCTGGGCACGCTGATCCTGACCAAGATCCCGGTGCGCTTCCAGCACCTCTTCTGATCGGCCGGCTGGAACCGCCAGGACGCGACGTCCGCGTCCTCGTCAACCTGGTGGACGGTTGAACACGTCGGGGCCGAAGGGGGCGACCCCTCCGGCAGCGGCAAATCCGAGGTGCCCGAGGCCGTCCGCACCTCCGCTCGTCGGCCCCAGCAGGTCCTCGTAGCTGCGCAGCGCCGTGTAGTGGTTGTAGCTGCCGGTGGTGTCGACGCTCCCCGGCTCGACGTACTTGGCGTTGAGGAGTACGGCACCGACCCGTCCGCCGCCGGGGTCGGCGCCGCGGGTCGTCGGCAGCGGGAAGCCGGCGAGAGCGAGCAAGGGGCAGAAGCCGGGGTAGGCCCAGTCGGGCCCACCCTCGAGATCAGGGTCTGCCGGGCGGCCGACAGCGACGACGTGCTCCAACAGGTGCGAGGAGGGGACGCTGAGATCGGCTTCGGGGAGCTGAGCTCCTTGGCCGACGACGGTTCCCTGACCACGACAACTGTCGCCGACGTCGAGGTCGTGTTGGTGTCGCCGATCGGCTCGGATCTCCCCGCTGCGGTCTCATGGGACGACGTCCTGGCCCAGCCCCCTGATCCTGCCGCCGGCCGGCTCGGGTCGGCGGCGGCTCTTCGACCGCCAGGCCGCGGAGGCCGCGGGGCGAGCTCCGCATGCGTCACTCGTCATCGAGGAGCGCAGCTCGTGGATCGCCGCCGCCCAGGCCGGCGTGGGGTCGTTCCTGTCCTACCGACCCGTGGTGACGGGGCTCGAACGGCTGGAGATCAGGCCCTTCGAGCCGACCCACGTCGCCTCTGTCGGCTTCATCCACCGCTGCGGCCCGGTCTCCCCGGCCGCGACGCGGCGCATGGATCTGGCCCGCGCCTCGTACGCCGGCTCGTCACCCATCCCGGCCGGGTAGGCCTCTGCCGGTCAGCCCTCCAGGTCGGGGATGGACGCCATGAGGTGGTCGGGCACGGCGTCGTAGCGCTCGTAGGCGACGGTGAAGGAGCCCCGGCCGCCGGTCAGCGCGCGCAGGTCGACCGCGTACCGGGTGAGCTCGGCGGTGGGCGCCGTGGCCGTCACCGTCTGGTAGCCCTCGTCTGCCGCCGCATCGGTCCCGATGATGCGGGCCCGGCGGGAGTGGAGGTCGCCGAGCACGTCCCCTTGGCAGTCGGCCGGGATGGTGACCTCCAGCCGCGAGATCGGCTCCAACACGATCGGACCGGCCTCGGCCATGGCCGCCCGCACCGCCAGTGCCGCGGCCATCTTGAAGCTCACCTCGTTGGAGTCCACCGAGTGCGCCTTGCCGTCGTCCACCGTCACCGCGATGTCGACCACCGGGTAGCCGTGCACGCCGCCGGCGGCGAACGTCTCGAGCACGCCCTTCTCGACCGCGGGGATGTACTGGCGGGGGATGGCGCCGCCCACGACCTCGTCGCGGAAGGCGAAGCCCTCGCCGCGCGCCAGCGGCTCGAGGCGCAGATGGCACACGCCGAACTGGCCGTGGCCGCCCGACTGCTTCTTGTGCTTGCCCTCGGCCTGGGCCGCCCGGGTGATCGTCTCGCGGTAGGGGATGCGCAGCTCCTCGCGCTCGACGTGCACGTTGCACTTGCGCTCCAGCCGGTCCACCGTGACCGCCAGGTGCACCTCGCCGCTCACCCCGAGGATGGTCTGGTGCGTCTCGTCGTCGCGGGCCACCGTCAGCGAGGGATCCTCGTCGCACATGCGCTGGAGGGCGGACATCAGCTTGTCGTCGTCGGCCCGGGTAGCCGGCTTGACCGCCACCCGGAGCGCCGGCGCGGGCAGCGTCGGCGCCGGCACCACGACGGGCTGGCCCTTGGGGGCGAGGGTGTCGCCGGTGCGCGTCCCGTTGAGCCGGGGCACCGCGACGAAGTCACCGGCCGTGACACTCGTGGCGGGCGCGGTGGCGTGGCCCGGCGATGCTCTGCAGCGCGTGCAGGCGCTCCTCTTCACGGGTGCGCGTGTTGACGAGGACGGCGTCGGGCTGGAGCGTGCCCGAGACCACCTTGCAGAGGGACATCTTGCCGGTGTGGCCGTCGTTGAAGGTCTTGGTCACCGTCAGGACGGTCGGGCCGCCGGGGTCGCACGGGATCTCGGCCGTCTCGGTCCCCGCCGTGGCCAGGAGCGGCGGCCGTGACGCCGGGCTGGGGCAGAGCTCCTCGATCAGCCGGGCCAGCCGGTCGACGCCCACCCCGCTGGCGGCCGAGCAGCACAGGACGGGGAACACGCTGGCCGAGGCGACGCCGCCGGCCAGGCTCTTCTCGAGCTCGGCGTAGTCGAGGGTCTCGCCGTTGAGGTAGCGCTCCATGAGGTCGTCGTCGCCCACCACGATGCCCTCGACCAGCTGCTCGTGCACGGTGTGCTCCTCGTCGACCAGGTCGTCGGGGATGGGCCCCTCGTGCCCGGCCGGGGGCACAGTGCCGTCGACCGCCGCACCGGCGCTCGACGTGTCGTAGTGGGTGGCGGTGTCGTCGAGCAGGTCGATCACGCCGTGGAAGTCGGCCTCGTGCGCCGATCGGCAGCTCGACCGGCGCCACGCCGGCGCCGAAAGACGCCCGGATCTCGGCCAGCGTGCGGTCGAAGTCGGCCCGCTCCCGGTCGAGCTTGTTGATCACGATCACCCGCGGCACGCCGAGCCGGGCCGCCGCCCGCCAGGCGTCCTCGGTCTGGGCCTGCACGCCGTCGGTCGCGCTGACCACGACGACGGCCAGGTCGACGTTGGCCAGGGCCGTGACCATCTCGCCGGCGAAGTCGGCGTACCCGGGCGTGTCGAGGAGGTTGACCTTGGCCCCGTTGACCGTGAACGGGGCCAGGCTGGTCGAGATGGACAGCTGGCGCGCCACCTCCTCGGGCTCGAAGTCCATGACGGTGCGTGCCCTTCTCCACCGAGCCCCGCCGCGCGATGGACCCGGTGGCGGCCAGGAGCGCCTCGGCGAGTGTGGTCTTGCCGGCTCCGTGGTGGCCGACGAGGGCGACGTTGCGGATAGCGGTCGGGTCGTGTGGCACCTGGTCCTCCGTCCTCCGTCCGTTCAGGTGGGCCTGAACCGGCTCGTTGGCTTCGAGTGTACGACCGCTCGCGTCTCGCCCGCTCGGGCGGCTTTTCCGGGGGCCGCCCCGTTCAGCCGGTCCCCTGTGCGGCGGAGCCGCCCGATTCCGCCCGGGCGGCCAGGGCGGCGTCGTACTCGTGGCGGATGGAGTAGCGGATGAAGAGGGCGATCGTGTCCACGAGGAGCAGCCACACGGCCTTGAGCGAGATCGTGCTCCCGAACCGCTCCTTGATGCGCACCGGGGCCTCGACGATGCGCGTGTAGCCGAGTCGTCGGGCCAGCACGAGGAGCTCGAGGTCGAGCGCGAAGCGGCTCTCGCGCAGCAACGGCAGGACGTCGGCGATCACGGCCCGGTCCACCAGCTTGATCCCGACCTGGGTGTCCTTGACGTGCAGGCGGAACAGCACCGCGATGAGGTGCTGGAATCCCCACGAGTACAGGCGGCGCAGCGGCGGGTAGTGCACCGATGAGTCCGGGTGGCGCTTGCTGCCGATGATGATGTCGGGCTCCATGGAGCGCATGATGGAGACGAAGGGGGCGAGGAACTCGGGGGAGATGTCGCCGTCGGCGTCGATGAAGCCGAGATAGCGCCCCCGCCCCATGGCCAGCCCGGCCCGCAGCGCGTGGCCCTTGCCGACATTGGTGGCGAACGACATCCGTCGCACGACGCTTTCGGGGAAGCCGTCGAGCGTGAAGGGGCTGCCGTCGGTGGAGCCGTCCGACACCGTGATGATCTCGAAGGTCATGCCCGACGCCGCCAGCACGCGCACCATGTCCTCGACCGTGACGCGCAGGCGGTCGCCGGGGTTGTAGTACGGCACGACGATGGACACGTCGAGCGTCGGCTCGGGGAGCACCGGGTCGGGGCGCTCCTGCACTCCTCGGCTCGGACAGCGGCACCATCACCTCACGTGTTACGGCGCCGTGCGGGCGCGGCGAATCTCGGCTGGTCAGGCTACCCGACGCCGGGATCAGAAGGCGGCCCCTCCGCGCTCCCGGCGCTGCTGCCGCTGCCGCCGCTGTTCTTCGACGTGGTCGTGGCGCCACCGACGGAGATGTTCATGTTCATGCCCAAGGCCTTGTGCCCGGGGACGGGACAGTAGATGTCGTAGGCGCCCTTCTTGAAGGTCACCGTGAGCTTGGTGCTCTGCCCCGGCTGGATGTCCTTCGTCGATCGCATTGGAGAGACCGGGTCCCGTGATCTGGAGAGCGTGGGTCGTCTGGCCCTTGTTCTGCACCACGAAGACGTACTTGCCCGCCTTGAAGGAGCTCTTGGAGAGCTTGATGTGGAAGTCGGTCTCGACGGCCTTGACCGTGTGGGCTTCGAGGCCGCGCCGGCGGTGCGCGGCGCCGGCCACGATGCACCGAGGGCAGCGGCTCCCGACGCGGCGGTCGAGCGCGGTGACGCAAAGGAGGCGCGATCCGGGTGGCGGCGTTTCGGGTGGAGGCCGCGTCGGCCGTGTCACTCGTTGAGGTACGGTCGGTCACGCCGGTGTTGTCACACTGGTCGGTACGGGCTCGGGCGGCGCGACCAGGGGCATTCCGTCCTGCACCACGGGCGTGTGCCCAGCCGCTCAGTGGGGCCCCCGGGTTTCGAGGACCGGATGGTAACCTGGCTGGCAGCAGCGCCGGAGCCCTTCCCCGGGCCGCGCACGACGAGGAGCTTCATGTTCGACGGTCGTTGGCGAACAGCCGTCGACCGGACCACCGGTCCGGTCGGCGAGACACTCCACCGCCATGGCATCACCGCTGATGTGCTCACCGCGACCGGCCTCGTGTCGGCGACGGCGACCGCCGTCCTGGTGGCGACGGGCCACCTGCATCTCGCCATCATCTTCCTGATCATCACGGGCATGCACGACCTGTTCGACGGCCCTGTCGCCAAGGCGGCCGGCACGGCATCGGTCCGTGGCGCCTTCTTCGACTCGGTCACCGACCGCATCGCCGACGCCGTGCTGATGTTCGGCTGCGCGTGGTACCTGCTCGGTCGCGGGGACGGCCACCTGGCGCTGCTGCCCATGGCGATCCTGGCCGTGACCGCGCTGGTCTCCTACGAGCGGGCCAAGGCGGAGTCGCTCGGGCTCTCGGCCAAGGGCGGTCTCATGGAGCGCGGCGAGCGGATGTTCCTGCTCGGCGTCGGCTTCCTGAGCGCCGTGATCTTCGTGCCGGTGCTGTGGATCCTTCTCGTCCTCGTCTCGTGCACGGCCATCTCCCGCTTCGTCAAGGTCTGGAACGCCGCCTCGGGCCGCGACGCCGTCATCCGGCGTCGGATCGAAGCCTGGCGCGAGGGGCGGGTCGACTCGCGCTGGCGGGCCTGGCGTGAGGTCCGCGAATCCACCGGCGTGCCCCGGCGCGACCACGCCCGGACGACCGGTGCCCCGGTGGGGCGCTGGCGGGCTCGCCGTCAGGAGGCGTTGAGCAGCCGCTCCGGCCGGACCCGGCGGGAGCGCCGCCGCGCCACCCGGGGACACTCGGACAGCACGCAGCGCGCGCCGATCCACCCGCCGCACCCCGCCCGCGTCCTGATCCTCGCCCGCCACGGCCGGCCGTTGACGGACGAGCATCCCGTCCCGCGCTGGCTGGCCACTGCGACGTACCTCACCTACCGCGGCCTCGGCGCAGGCATGGGGCACATGCCCGAGCCGTTGGCCGAGGGCGTCGCCCGCGGCGTGGCACGCGTCATGGCCCTGCGGGACAGTCCGGCCCTCAGCATGAGCAGGCGCCACATCCGGCGTGTGCTCGCCAGCGAGTGTGTCGGAAGGCGTCGTGCCCGACCCGCGGCTCGTGCGGCGCTGGAGCAGGCGGTCCTTCGACTCCTACGCCCGCTACTGGTGCGACGGCGCCCGCCTGCCCTACGAGAGCGAGGCCGGAGTGCGTGCCCGCTGGCGGCTCCAGGAGGGCGATGAGCACCTGCGCGCCGCCATCGCGGCCGGGCGCGGCATCGTGATGGCGCTGCCCCACGTCGGGAGTTGGGAATGGGGCGGCTACTGGTTGGGGCTCGAGGGCATGCCGATGACGGCCGTCGTGGAGCGCCTGGAGCCTGAGCAGCTCTTCGAGTGGTTCGTGGCGCAGCGCGCCGCCATGGGGCTGACGGCGGTGCCGCTCGGTGACGGCGCGAGCTCGACGCTGCTGCGGGCGCTCAAGGCCAACAAGATTGCCGGCCTGGTGAGTGACCGCGACATGGTCGGCAACGGCGTGGAGGTCGAGTTCTTCGGAGAGAGGACGACTCTGCCCGCCGGCGCCGCCACGCTGGCCCTGCGCACCGGGGCACCCCTGCTCCCGGTCGTGGTCTACTCGGGGCCGGGAATTGGCACACTGGCATCGTGCACCCGCCGCTCGACACGACCCGCCGTGGCTCGATACGCGAGGACATCGCGCGGGTGACCCAGGACCTGGCCACGGACGTTCGAGTACGACATCCGCGCCCACCCCGAGCAGTGGCACCTCTACCAGCCGAACTGGCCGAGCGATCCCCGATGAGGACTCGCCATGCTCTCGCCGTACTCGCTCTCGCGTCCGGGCGGCGTGCAGGGACAGGTGATCGGGCTGTCGCGTGCTCTGCGGGCGCGGGGTCACGAGGTGACGGTCGTCGCGCCGGCGAGCGACGCCGGAGGCGGTTCCCGACGCCATCGGGGAGCACTACCGTCATCGGCCGGCCCACCGAGCTGCACTCGAACGGGTCGGTGGCGCCGGTGGCGATGTGGCCGAGTGCAGCGGCGCGGGCCGAGCGCTTCGTCCGCAAGGGCGGCTTCGACGTCGCTGCATCGTGCACGAGCCCCTGGCGCCGATGGCCGCCTACGGCCTGGTGCTCACGGCGCCGCTCCCCATGGTCGGCACCTACCACCGGGCGGGAGTGAGCCGGCTGGGTGCCCGTGCTCAAGCCGCTGGCGGAGCTGGTGGGACGGCGCATGCAGATCCGCGTCGCGGTCTCGGAGGCGGCACGCCGAGACGGGGCTGCGCTCGGGGGGCGGCGACTTCGAGGTCTTGTTCAACGGGGTGGAGATGGAGCGGTTCGAGTCGGCCGCGCCGATGCGTGACGAGGAGGGCCGGCCGGCGGTGCTGTTCCTCGGGCGCCACGAACAACGTAAGGGCCTGAACGTCCTTCTCGATGCTTTCGCCATGCTCGAGCGGCCCGCCGTCTTGTGGGTGGCCGGCGACGGGCCGGGCACCGAGGTGCAGCGGCGGCGTTACCCCGAGTCGGACCGGGTGCGCTGGCTGGGCCTGCTGAGCGACCACGAGGTGGCCGCCAGACTGGCCGGGGCCGCCGTGCTCTGCGCGCCTTCGCTGCAGGGCGAGTCCTTCGGGATGGTGCTCCTCGAGGGCATGGCGGCTGGCTGCGCGGTGGTGGCCTCCGACGTCGAGGGCTACCGCACGGCATCGGGCGGTCACGCCGCCCTCGGTGCCGCCCGGCGACGCCGGCGCTCTCGCCCGCTCGCTGGGCAGGACCCTGGCCGACGCCGTCGAAGGCGCGGGGCAGTCCTCGACGGAGGCGCGCAAGGCGGCCACCGAGTACGCCCGGGCCTGGTCGATGGACACCCTGGCCGAGCGCTACCTCGACGTCTACGCGCGGGCCATCGACGTCTTCCGTACCGGGCGGTGACGCCACCGCCAGAGGCAGGGGACCCGCAGGTCGTAGGCTGCTGGTCCTCATGGCCGATCAAAACGAGGGTTCGGGGACATCGCCACGAGCGTCCAACGGCAGCGAGCGGTGCCGGGTCGGGCGGGACCGGCGGCGGTGGCGGGGCAATCGAAACCGCAACAGGAATCGCAATCGCAATCGCAACCGGAACCGTTCCGCCGGAGGAGGCGGGAGCTCGTCGGGCGGGAACGGCCGATCCGGCGGCGGCACCAGCTCGTCCGGCTCGACTTCGCAGCGGAAGGGCCAGAGCGGCGCGCCTCAGCGGCTCCTCCCCCCAGGGATCGGGAAAGAGCGGTGCCAGCCGCTCCCAGGTTCGCGCCCGCGCACCGGGCCGCCGGGGCCCGCCGTGACGCTGGCGCCGACCCCACCACTCGATCCGCTCGATGTGCCGCCCAGTCTCGGCGCCCCGATGGTGTACCCAGGGGAGGTGGCGGCCAACCGTCGCCGCGTCATCACGCTGTGTGCCCTGTCGGCCGGTGCCTCCCGCGCTCCTGCTCGGTGCGTTGCTCTGGGTGGCCGTCTCGGTGATCGTCGCGGCCGTCGCGTTCGTCCTCGCGGGAGCGGCCGTCATGTACGCGTTGTGGTGGCTGGCGCCGTCGGTGGCCCTCCGCCGCATCGGCGCCGTCCCGATCGACGAGCACGACGAGACGCGGCTCTCCAACGTCACCGAGGGACTCTGTGCCACCTTCGGGCTCAGCATGCCTTCGCTCCATGTGCTGGACGACGACGTGCCCAACGCCTGCGCACTCGGGCGTGATGCACGGCGCTCCGTCCTGGTGGTCACGACGGGCCTGCTGCGCCGGCTGCACCCGATCGAGCTCGAGGGCGTGATCGCGCACGAGCTGGCGCACGTGAAGCGCGGCGACAACGGCGTCTCGTGCATCGGCATCACGCTCGGGAGCATCCTCGGTGGCGAGTCGACGCTACGGCGCTGCGTGGGAGAGGGCCGCGAGTATCGGGCCGACGTCGTCGGCGCCTCCGCCGTGCGCTTCCCCCGCGGCCTGCTGGCCGCGCTCCGCAACATGATGGAGGCACCCGCCCCCACCGCGGGCTCCTTCTTCGCCTCGCCCGCCAAATTCGGGGCCACCCGGTGGGTGTGGATCGACCCCTCGGTCGGGCACCGCGACGACGCCCCGGCGCCCGGGGATCTCGATGCCACCTCGGTGAGGGCCGCCGCGCTGAGCGAGTGGTGAGAAGGGGCGGCCCGCCCTCGTAGACTGAGTCGATGACAACCGGGACCTTCACCGTCAAGCGGGGGTTGGCCCACATGCTGCGGGGCGGCGTCATCATGGACGTCGTCAACGCCGAGCAGGCCAAGATCGCCGAGGAAGCGGGCGCCGTCTCCGTCATGGCGCTCGAGCGGGTTCCGGCCGATATCCGGCGGGATGGCGGTGTGGCACGCATGAGCGACCCGGTGCTGATCGAGGGGATCATCGAGGCGGTCACGATCCCGGTCATGGCCAAGGCCCGCATCGGGCACTTCGCCGAGGCGCAGGTGCTGCAGTCGCTGGCGTCGACTTCATCGATGAGTCCGAGGTGCTGACGCCGGCCGACGAGGAGTACCACATCGACAAGTGGCCCTTCACCGTCCCCTTTGTTTGCGGCGCGACCAATCTGGGCGAGGCCCTGCGTCGTATTGTCCGAGGGAGCGGCCATGATCCGCTCCAAGGGCGAGGCCGGGACGGGCAACATCGTCGAAGCCGTGCGCCACCTGCGCTCCATCCTCGGCTCGATCCGCGCGCTGACCCAGGCCGACGCGGCGGAGCTCTACGGCTGGGCCAAGGAGCTCGGCGCGCCCATCGGCCTGGTGCAGGAGATCGCGTCGTCCGGGAAGCTGCCGGTGCCGCTGTTCTGCGCCGGCGGGATCGCCACACCGTCGGACGCCGCGCTCGTGATGCAGCTGGGCGCGGAGGCCGTGTTCGTCGGCTCCGGGATCTTCAAGTCGTCGGATCCGGCCCGGATGGCGTCGGCCATCGTGGAGGCCACCGCCCACTTCGCCGACGCCGAGCACGTGGCGAAGGTGTCCCGCGGTCTGGGTGAGGCGATGCGGGGTCTCGAGGCGTCGCAGTACGGCGAGCATCTCGCCGACCGGGGGTGGTAGCGGGGCCGGTCATCGGAGTCCTCGACCTCCAGGGGGACGTGCGGGAGCATCTGTCCGCACTGGCCGAGCTGGGCTGCCCGGCCCGCACCGTGAAGCATCCGGCGGATCTCGTCGGTCTCGCCGGCCTGGTGCTGCCCGGTGGCGAGTCGACCACGCTGTCCATGCTGCTCGAGTCGACCGGTCTCTTCGAGGCCATCGCGGAGCGGATCAGCGTCTCGGAGCGTCCGCTCCCGATCCTCGGGACCTGTGCCGGCCTCGTGCTGGTCGCCCGAGAGATCCTCGACGGACGCCCGGACCAGCGCACCTTCGGCGTGCTCGACGCCGTCGTGCGCCGTAACGGCTACGGGCGCCAGGGGCAGTCCTTCGAGGCCGACGTCGTGTTCGGGTCCGGCGAGGGCCCGTTGCTGCCGACCGTCTTCATCCGGGCGCCCCTGTTGGTCTCCGTCGGGGAGGACGTCGACGTGCTGGCGACGTTGGACGGCGTGCCCGTCCTGGTGCGCCAGGGCCTGGTGCTGGCGTCGTCCTTCCACCCCGAGCTCACGCCGGACCGCCGCATCCACGGCCTGTTCGCGGCGATGTGCGGGTCCGAGGGCCCGGGCGGGCTCTTCGGGTAGCGGACCGTGCCGGCCCGGGGGCTCAGCGAGCACCTCGAGGACCGGATCCTGCGCTACCGCCCGAGTTGCGACACCAGCGCCCCGATGTGGTTGCTCACCACCGCGTCGACGCCGGCGTCGAGCACCCGGGTCATGTCCGCGGGCTCGTCGACGGTCCACGTCGAGACCCGCCGGCCGGCCTCGTGCACCGCGGCCACGCCGTCGGGGGTCACGAAGCCGAACATCGGGTTCCAGTACTCGGCCCCGAGCTCGCGCAGGAGCGCCAGAGGTGGCTCGGGGCCCTCCACCCAGGTGAGACCGATGCGGGCCGCCGCCGACAGCCCCCGCAGCTGGCGCAAGGCGTCGACGTTGCCCGTCACGAACAGGGAGCGCTCGAGGGCCCCCGCTGCCAGCACCGCCTCCAAGCAACCCGGCACCACCTCGCGCCGGGTGAAATCGACCATCAGGGGGAGGGTCACCTCATCGAGCACGGCCCGCAGGGTCGGAATGCGCACATCGCCGTCCCCGAGCGCGGCGACCTCGGCGAGGTCGAGGTCGCCGACGGAGGCGGCGACCCCCCACAGGCGCTCGAGGGACTGGTCGTGCAGGACGACGATCTCGCCGTCGCGGGTCCGGCGCAGGTCGATCTCCACCATGTCCGCGCCGAGCGCCACGGCCGCCGCCATCGCGGGCAGCGTGTTCTCCCGGTGAGCGACCGGTTCGCCGCGGTGGGCGATCGCCTTGGCGATGGCCGTCACTTCGGCGCCGACGAGGTGCCGGCGTCGGCCGCCTCGGTGCTGTGCACCCCGTACGAGCCCCGTGCCGGGGCGCCGTCGTTCACGATCTCGTTGTAGTCGTTGACAAGGCTCGATGTCTCGAGTCCTTCGGAGGCTCGTCACCCTCGCTGCGCCGCCGGCTGTCGGGCCGCGCCGGCGCCCCCCATTCGCTCAGAGCAGGCTGAGCTGTTGGCCCACCTCGGCCACGGGGCCCGGGCTCTGTGCCTGCGCCCGCACGGGCGGCGTGCCGCGATAGCGGTTGCGCCCGCTCACACCACATCGCCGTGCCGCCGCCCGCACGATGCCCTCGATCCGCTGGCGTTCGTCGGCCGCCTGGTAGGCGCCGCGTTGGAAGCGCTCTCGGTGGAGGCGCAGGAGGTCGGGCCGTTCGCCCCGGAGCCACTCGAGGTAGTGGCCCCGCACGGTCCCGCGCAGGTGCAGTGCCACACCGGAGATGGAGACCGCCCCGGCGTCGGCGCACGCCTCGACCACCTCGGTCAGCTGGGGCTCGGAGTCGGAGAGCCCCGGCAGCACCGGCGCAACCAGGACGCCGCACGGGATGCCCAGGGCGGTCAGGCGCCGCAACGCCTCGACGCGGCGGTCCGGTGGGGGAGTGCCGGGCTCGGTCATCGACCACACCGAACGGTCGAGCGTGCCCACCGAGAAGCTCACCGCCACCTCGGTGCGCTCGCACGCCGCGGCCAGCAGCGCGGCGTCGCGCAGGATCAGCGTCGACTTGGTCAGGATGCTGAACGGGTTGCGGGCCCCCGAGAGCGTCTCCACGATGCCCCGCGTCAGGTGGTACTTGCCCTCGGCATGCTGGTAGGGATCGGTGTTGGTCCCCATGGCGATGTGGTCGCCCTCCCAGCTCGGTGCGCGCAGCTCGGCCCGTAGCCGCTCGATGGCGTTCACCTTCACCACGATCTTGCGCTCGAAGTCCGTCCCGATCCCGAGACCCAGGTAGTCGTGGGTCGGCCGGGCGAAGCAGTACACGCAGGCGTGGCTGCACCCTCGATACGGGTTGATCGTGTGCCGGAAGGGCATCGCGCTCTCCGGCGGCACGGTGTTGATGATGGTGCGGGCGTTGACGTGGAGGAACTCCATCCCCGCATACGCCCCCTTCCCGACGTGGCGTTCCGCCACCCGCTCGTCGGCGAAGAGCGTGCCGCCCGCCTCGTTCTCGGCCAGAGCCCAGCGCAATGCCATGGAGGCTAGGATAGCGAACATATGTTCGTAGTTCAACGGGCGGGGTGTCCACAAAAAGGACCAGGTCAGGCACTAATCTCAGCTCTACTGTGGTGACCAAGACCCGCGGGGGCGCCGCGACGAGCCCGGCCGCGCGCACCTCCAAGAAGCCGACGTCACGCGCCAAGCGCTCCCGACCGTCCCCGCGGCCGCCGTTCTGGCGCGTCCAGGCCCGTGACCTTTGGGCGGTCGGCCTCATCACGCTGGGCGTCCTCCTGGCTCTCGCGCTGTGGGGCAAGCAGCTCGGCCCGATCGGCCACGGCGCCGACACGGGCCTCGCGCTCCTCGCCGGCTGGGCTCGCGTGCTGCTCCCGGTGGTGGCCTTCGGCGCCGGCGTTGCGCTGCTGCTCGATCGAGCCGGCCCGGACGACGGGGACGAGGAGCACGAGGGCGCCGACCCGTGGCGCCTGGCCGTCGGGACGCTGCTCGGCCTGCTCGGTGTCTGCGGCCTGGCCGAGCTGGCCGAGGGTGCGCCCTCGTTCTCCGACTCGCACGCTCTACGCGACGCGGGCGGCTATCTGGGCGGGATCGTCGGCCGCCCGCTCCACGCCGGCCTCGGCACGGCCGGCGCCGCCGTCCTGCTCGTGGCCGTGGTGCTCGTGGCCATCCTCGTGGCGACCGGCGTCTCGCTGGCCTCGGTGGGCCGGGCTCTCGGCGCCGCCGTCACGGCGACGGGGCGCACGCTCGGGGCGCTGTGGCGCGGCAAGCCGTTGGTGACCACCTCGGAACTCGGGGACGAGGCCGCCTCGCCCCGTCCGCCTCCCATCGACGCCGAGGACGACCTCGATGCCGACGAGGACCCGGTGGACGCGGCGGGCACGGACATCGACATCCCCCTCGAGCCTGAGCCCGAGCCCGTCGTGACGGCCGCGCTGCCCCTCGCGGCCGTGTCGCCGCGGGCCGCCACGGGGGAGTGGGCGTTGCCGACGCTCTCCCTGTTGCAGGCGTCAAAGAAGATGCGCCAGGACCAGCGCCAGATCGACGCCCTGGGCGAGGACCTCGTGCGGGCGCTGGAGGCCCACGGGGTGGAGACCAGGCTGGTCGGCTGCCGGGTCGGGCCCACGGTCACCCGCTACGAGCTCGAGCTCGGCCCCGGGGTCAAGGTGGCCCGGGTCACCAGCCTCTCCAAGGACATCGCCTACGCCATGGCGTCTCCCGACGTGCGCATCCTGGCGCCCATCCCCGGCAAGTCGGCCATCGGGGTCGAGGTGCCGAACCGGACCCGCCAGCTGGTCTCCCTGCGCGACATCCTCGAGTCGAGCGAGGCCAAGCCGTCCGCGACCACCCACCCGCTCGAGGTGGCCATGGGGCGCGACATCGCCGGCCGCGCCGTCATGGCGAACCTGGCCGAAATGCCGCATATCCTCATCTCGGGCTCGACCGGCTCGGGGAAGTCGTCCTGCATGAACTCCATCATCACGTCGATCCTCATGCGGGACACCCCGGACAAGGTCAAGATGATCCTGGTCGACCCCAAGCGCGTCGAGCTCGGCCAGTACGACGGCTTGCCGCATCTTCTCAACCCTGTCGTCGTCGACCCCAAGAAGGCGGCCAACGCGCTCGCCTGGGCGGTCAAGGAGATGGAGCGCCGCTACGACATGCTGGCCGAGAACGGCGTGCGCGACATCACCGGCTACAACCAGTTGATCGAGCAGGGTCTCATCGCACCTGCGGCGCCGTCCGACCGGCGTCGGATGCGTGACGTCGCGGTCCGCGCCCTCGGCGAGGATCGCGCGGCGGCCGATGCCGAGGCCGACCTCGAACCCGAGCCCGCACTGCCGCAGGCGCTGCCCTTCATCCTCGTGATCGTCGACGAGTTGAACGATCTCATGATGGTGGCGGCCCGCGACGTCGAAGACTCCATCGTGCGGATCGCCCAGATGGCGCGCGCCGTCGGCATCCACCTCGTGATCGCCACCCAGCGCCCGTCGGTCGACGTCATCACCGGGGTGATCAAGGCCAACATCCCGAGCCGCATGGCCTTCTCGGTGTCGTCGCTGGCCGACAGCCGGGTCATCCTCGACCAACCGGGAGCGGAGCGCCTGATCGGCAAGGGCGACATGCTCCTGCTGACGGCCTCCTCGAACATCCCGCGGCGCCTCCAGGCCCCCTGGGTCTCGCAAGAGGAGGTGCGCGAGGTCGTCCGGCACTGGCGCGCCCAGGGTGGGCAGGCCGAGCCCATCGTGGGGATCGAGGGGGTCGACGACGGGCCGTCGGGTGGCGACCGCTTCGACGACGACGACGACGAGCTGCTGAGGCAGGCCCGGGATCTCGTGGTGCGCTCCCAGCTCGGGTCCACCTCCATGTTGCAACGCAAGCTGCGCGTCGGCTTCGCCCGGGCCGGGCGCCTCATGGACCTGCTCGAGCAGGCGGGCGTCGTCGGGCCCAGCGAGGGGTCCAAGGCGCGGGCCGTCCTGATGACCCCCGAAGAGCTCGATGGGCTGAATCGGAAGTGAGCGAGGAGGCTCCGGCGCCACCGTTCATGGTGGCGCCCTTCACGCTGGACTCGCTGCACGGGCCGTCGCCGGCGGTACCGCCCGACCCCGAAACCGGCCGCCGCTCCGCGGATTCGGACCGCCGGAGGCGGCGGGGGCGCCGCTGGTCCCTGCTCCTCGCGCTGCTCCTGCTCGTCGCCGCGGCCGGCGCCTTCGTCGACGTGCGCCTGCACGCCCCGGATCCGGCGCCCACGGTCACGCCCGTGCTGGCCGGCACCGTGCGCGTGCCCACCCACCCCGTCACGCTCCCGTGGCCGACGATGGGGCAGGGGGCGATCGCCGTGCCGTCCATCGGCATCGACGTGGCGTCGGGACCCGAGAAGCCGGTGCCCGTGGCGAGCTTGACCAAGCTCATGACCGCCTACGTCGTGCTGCACGACCACCCGCTCACGCTGAACCAGTCCGGTCCCACCATCACCGTCAGCCAGGCCGACGTCGACGACTACAACCAGGACGTCGTGAGCAACGACTCCAGCGCCCTGGTGACGTTGAACGAGGAGATCACCGAAGAGCAGGTGCTCGGTGGCTTGCTGGTGCACTCGGCCGACAACTACGCCGACCTCCTCGCCCGCTGGGACGCCGGGAGCATTCCCGCCTTCGTGGCGAAGATGAATGCCGACGCGGCGCGTCTGGGCATGCTCCACTCGCACTTCGCCGACGCCAGCGGGATCAATCCGTTCTCCTCGTCGACCGCCTCTGATCTGCTCAAGGTGGCCGCTCCGGACATGGCCAATGCCGCGTTCGCCTCCCTGGTGAAGATGCCGTCCATCACGTTGCCCGTCGCCGGGACGATCTCGACCTACACGCCGTTGCTCGGCCTGCAGGGGATCATCGGCGTGAAATCGGGCTTCACCAACGCGGCCGGAGGGTGTGACGTCCTCGGGGTGGTCCGCACCGTGCAAGGCAAGCCGGTGCTCCTGCTGGCCGCGGTCACCGGGCAGGAGGGCCCCGACGTGCTGGCCCTCGCGGGACTGCACGCGTTGGCGCTCGTCGATGCGGTGGGCCCGCTCATCGGCTCGACCACCGTGGTGCCGGGCAACCAGGTCGCGGCGCACGTCAGTGAGGCGGGCACCAGCGTCAACGCCCGGACTACCGCGTCGGCGTCCATGCTGACGTGGCCGGGGGTCACCGCGGACGCGGGCGCTCGAGCCGGCGCGCCACGTCACCCACCACCCCCGTCGGGGCGCACAGGTCGGCATCGTCGTCGTCACCCTCGGCACGCAGCGCGTCGCGGTCCCCGTGCGACTCGAGCGGGACGTGCCGCCTCCGTCGCTTCTCCAGCGGTTGTTCTGACCGCCTAGCCTTCGTCTGTGCGCGCCCGGGCCCCTGCGTCGTCGGCGAACCTCGGGCCGGGCTTCGACACGCTGGCGGTGGCGCTGGACTGTTACGTGAGCGTCGACATCGAGGAAGCGCCCTCCCTACACGTGCACAGCGAGGGCGAGGGCTCCGGCCTCTTCGACGACGCGTCGCACCTCGCCGCCCGGGTAGCCGCGGAGATCCTGGGGCACGATCACTTCGCCGTGACGGTGCGCTCGCAGATCCCCGTCGCCCGGGGGCTCGGCTCCTCGGCCGCGCTCGCCGCGGCCGCCGCGGCCGCCGCCGGCGCCGAGGACCCCTTCGCCGTGGCGGCGGCGTACGACGGCCATCCGGAGAACGCCGCGGCCAGCGCCTTCGGCGGGCTCGTCACCGCCACCATGATCGACGGCCGTCCCGTGTCCGCCGCCCTGCCGTTGAGCGAGGAGTTGGTCTTCGTCGTCATCGTCCCCGAACGCAACCTGGCCACCCCCGAGGCACGCGGTGTGCTCCCCGAGACGCTGACGCGGGCCGACGCGGTGTTCAATCTCGGCCGGATGGGCCTCCTCGTCGCCGGCCTGGCCGACCCGGGGGCGCTCGTGCCGGAAGCGACGGACGACCGCATGCACCAGCCGGCCCGCACCGCCCTGTTCCCCGAGGCCCCCGAGCTCCTGGGCGCGCTGGTCGACACGGGCGCGCTGGCGGCGAGCTGGTCGGGTGCCGGACCGACCCTCCTCGGCATCGTCGAGGCGGGTTCGGCCGCGTCGGTGCGCTCCGGAGCAGAGGCGGCCCTGAAGGCGGCGGCGCGTGCCCGGCCGGACGCTGGTGTTGCGGGCCGACCGGCGCGGCATCGTCTACGGCGACGAAGCCGACGTCCCGCTCTGAGGTAGCTGGCCGAGCGAGGCACCCGGACCGTCGGCGTTCTTGAGCGAGCCGTCGGTCGAGGGCGCTGAGCCCGCTCCCGATCCGCCGTTCCCCGAGCCGCACCCGGCCGGCTCGAGCACGAGCGGCGCCAGGGTGATCCCCCACCGTGCCCGTCGGAACGTGTGCGCCGCCTCACCGCCCACCGCCGAGAATCCAGGCGCTCCCTGTTCCCTAGACTTCCGCGCATGGCCCGGACCTATTTCATCCGTACGTTCGGTTGCCAAATGAACGAACACGACTCCGAGCGGCTCGCCGGATTGCTGGTGGCGGACGGCCTGGCACCCGCCACCAGCATGGAGGATGCGGACGTGGTGGTGCTCAACACTTGCTGCATCCGGGAGAATGCCGACCAGCGTCTCTACGGGACGCTGGGACGTCTGAAGGAGCTGGTCGATGCCAAGCCCGGTCTCCAGATCGCGGTCGGCGGGTGCCTGGCCCAGAAGGATCGCGAGCGCATCCAGGAGAAGGTGGGCTGGGTCGACGTCGTCTTCGGCACCCACAACCTGACGAGTGCGCCCGGACTCCTGCGGCGCGCCGAGAACGAGGGCCCCGTCATGGAGATCCTCGACGCTCCGGCGCCCGAGTCGGGGACCAATCCGCTGCTCGGGCCCGGCGCCGTCCGTGCGCTGCCCTACGCGGCGTGGGTCAACATCCAGACGGGATGCAACAACTCCTGCGCCTTTTGCATCGTCCCGTCCGTGCGCGGCCCGGAGGTGAGCCGTCCCCTCGGGGACATCGTGGCCGAGGTGGGGCTGCTCGCCCGCAACGGGGTCAGTGAGGTGACGCTGCTCGGGCAGAACGTGAACTCCTACGGTCGCGACATCACGAAGCGACGGCCGCTCTTCGACGAGCTGCTCCGTGCCGTGGGGGCGGTCGAGGGCATCGGCCGCGTCCGCTTCACCAGCCCGCACCCGAAGGACCTGCGACCCGAGACGATCGAGGCCATGGCGGAGACGCCCGAGGTCTGCGAACAGCTGCACCTGCCGCTCCAGTCGGGGAGCGACAGGGTGTTGCGCTCCATGCGGCGCGGGTACACGGCGCCGCGCTACCTCGAACGGCTGGCCAGGGCGCACGCGGCGATCGACGATCTGGCCGTGACGACGGACATCATCGTCGGCTTCCCGGGCGAGACGGCGGAGGACTTCGAGGACACGCTGGCCGTGTGCGCCGAGGCGGGCTACGACAGCGCGTTCACCTTCATCTTCTCGCCCCGACCGGGGACGCGGGCCGCCGCCATGGAGTCGAGCTTCGTGCCGGTGGACGTCGTCGCCGAGCGCTTCGAGCGCCTCAAGACGGTCATCGATCGTTCTGCCCTGGCCCGCCACCAGGCCCGCATCGGCCGCTGCGAGGAGGTGCTCGTCGAAGGGATCAGCCGCCGTGACGCGTCGATGCTGAACGGCCGGACGCGCCAGGGGAAGCTGATCCACTTCGCCGCGGGCACGCCCGCCGGGACACCGGCACCGGGCGCGTTGGCCCGGGTGACGGTCACCGCCGGGCACCCGCATCACCTGACCGGCCGTCTCGAGGAGGTGACGGCGCAGCCACGGCACCGCACGCGCATCCCGGTGGCGAGCGCTTGACTGCGGTCGCACTCGTCGGGGTCACCGCCTCGGGAAAATCGGAGACCGCCTTCCATCTGGCCTTGCGGCGGGGCGACTGCGAGATCGTGTCGGTCGATTCCATGTGCGTCTACCGCGGCATGGACATCGGGACCTCGAAGCCGGGTGCCGACGCACGGGCGGCCGTGCCGCACCACCTCCTCGACCTGGTCGATCCCGACCAGGACTTCACCGTCACCCAATTCCAGCAGGCCGCCCGCGAGGCCCTGGCCGGCATCGAGCGCCGTGGGCGTCACGCGCTGCTGGTCGGGGGCACCGGGCTCTACCTGCGGGCCGTGGTCGACGACCTGGCCATCCCGGGCCGCTATCCCGACGTCGCCGCCGCGCTGGAGGCCGAGCTCGACGACGGGCGCGCCCGGGTTGCCGACCTGCACGCCCGCCTCGACGGCCTCGATCCGGTCGGTGCGGCACGGATGGAGCCGACCAATCGCCGGCGGATCGTCCGGGCGCTGGAGGTGACCATCGGCTCGGGCCGGCCCTTCTCCGCGTTCGGCCCGGGCCTCGAGGCCTACCCCGCCTCCGGGACGGCCCAGGTCGGGCTGTGCCTGCCGCCCGAGGAGATCGACCGCCGGATCGAAGCCCGTCTCGGCCGCATGGTCGAGGCCGGCCTGGTGGAGGAGGTACGGGTGCTGGCCTCCCGCCCTGCCGGCATCTCGCGCACGGCGCGCCAGGCGCTCGGCTACCGCGAGGTCCTGGCCCATGTGGAGGAGGGCGCCCCGCTGGCCGACAGCCTGGAGGAGGCGGTGCGCCGGACGCGGCAGTTCGCCCGGCGCCAGGCCTCATGGTTCCGCCGCGACCCGCGGGTCACCTGGGCCGGGAGCAGCGCAGAGGCCCAGACCCTGCTGGACGGGGCCCTGGCCGTGCACGGCTGAACCAGGCCAGCTGCGAGACTGGTTCGATGCGGGCCACCAAGCACGAGGGAGCGGGCAACGACTTCCTGGTCGTCTTGGACCCCGACGACGCCATCAGGTTCTCGGTGGCCGAGGTGCGCCTCCTGGCCGATCGCCGCCGCGGCATCGGCGCCGACGGCATCATCCGGGTCGGGCCGGGTCGTGCAGGCTGCGACCTCTCCATGGAACTGCACAACGCCGACGGGGGCGAAGCCGAGATGAGCGGCAACGGCATCCGCTGCCTGGCCCAGGCCGCTGTCGACGCGGGCCTGGTGTCGCCACCGTGCTTCACCGTCGCCACCGCCGGAGGCACGCGCACCGTCGAGTACGCACCAGGGGACCAGCCCGGGTGGGCGAAGGCCCGCGTCGACATGGGGCCGGCCCGCCTCGGTCCGGACCAGCCGCAGGAGTTCGACGACCGCCGGGCCCGCACGGTCGACGTCGGCAACCCGCACCTGGTGCTCCTGGGCCCCGACACCGGTGCGATCGACATCGCCGAGCTCGGTCCCAAGCTGCAGGCCGCCTTCAGCGGCGGCATCAACGTCGAGTGGATCACCGTCGGGTGTGACGACGAGGGCGAGCTCCTCGACTTCCGGGTTTGGGAGCGGGGGGTCGGCGAGACCTTGGCCTGCGGCACGGGCAGCGTGGCGGCCGCCGCCGCGGCGCGCAGTTGGGCCGCCGTGCGCGAAGAGGGCACCGTGCGGGTGCACAATCCGGGCGGCATCCTCGAGGTCACCCTCGGCGCGGACGAGGGGGCGACCACCTACCTGGCCGGGCCCGTCCGCAAGGTGGCCGACGTCGACATCCACCCGGGAATGCTCTCTTGAGCAACGTGTTGCCGGGAACGCTCATCGAGCGCACCTTCCGGGAGCGGATCATCTTGGTGGGGGTCATCTTCCCCGGCTTGACCGACGAGATGGTCGCCGAGGAGTTGGACGAGCTGGCGCGGCTGGTGGACAGCGCGGGTGCGGACGTGGTCGGCCGTGTCGTGCAGCGCCGGAACGCACCCGACGCAGCCACCTTCGTCGGCCGCGGCAAGGCAGAGGAGATCGCGGAGTTGAGCCGCACCCTCGACGCGGACACGGTCGTCTTCGACGACGAGTTGACGCCGGCGCAGCACCGGAACCTGGAGAAGCTGTTCGGCCGCACCGCCATCGACCGGACGGCGGTCATCCTCGACATCTTCGCCCAAAACGCCCGCAGCCCCGAAGGCAAGGCGCAGGTCGAGCTGGCGTTGCTCCGTTACCGGCTCCCTCGCTTGCGTGGCCGCGGCACGGCGCTGAGCCAGCAGGCCGGCGGCATCGGGACCAGGGGTCCGGGAGAGACACAGCTCGAGGTCGACCGCCGGCGCCTCGTCCGGCGCATGCACAAGTTGGAAGCGGAGCTGCGTGAGGTGGAGCGCACCCGGACGCTCCAGCGCCAGAGCCGCGCCAGGGGGCGTCATCGTGAGCTCGCCCTGGTGGGCTACACCAACGCCGGGAAGTCCACGCTCCTCAACCGGCTCACCGACGCCGGTGTCCCGGCGCAGAACCGGCTCTTCGTCACGCTCGACCCGCGCACCCGGCAGCTCTCACTCCCCGGCGGCGAGACCGTCCTGGTCACCGACACGGTCGGGTTCGTGCGCAAGTTGCCCCATGAGCTGGTCGAGGCGTTCCGCTCCACCCTGGACTCAGTGCGCCTGGCCGACCTCATCGTGCACGTCGTCGACGGCACCGCGGTCAACGCGGCGTCGCAGATGGCGGCCGTCCGCGAGGTGCTGACCGAGATCGGCGCGTCCGAGGTGCCCGAGCTGATCGTCGTCAACAAGGCCGATGCCGCGCCCGAGGACGCCAAAGCCCTCGCTCACGGGAGCGAAGGTGCCGTCCTGATCTCGGCCCGTACCGGCGAGGGCATCGACGACCTGCTGCGCGTGCTCGGCGACCGACTGCGCGGCTCGGACCGGGTCGTCCAACTGGTCGTGCCCTGGGCGCGCGGCGATGTGCTGGCCGCCATCCACCGCGAGGGTGAGGTGGTGGGCCAGAGCGACGGTGAGGAATCGGCGACGCTGCAGGTGGTGCTGGACGACGTGGGCCGCGCCCGCTTCGCCGAGTTCGTGGCGGCACCATGACGTTCCGGCTGCCGCCCTACCCCTACGACCGGCTGAGTGGCCTGGCCAAGGTCGCCGAGGCGCACGAGGGCGGCATGGTCGACTGTTCCATCGGCACCCCGTACGATCCGCCGCTCCCCGCCTTCATCGACGCGCTGGCGTCGTCGGGCACGGAGCGGGGTTATCCCGCCTCGGCCGGCAGCCAACAGTTGCGCGAGGCCGCGGCCGGGTGGCTGGCGCGTCGCTTCGCGCTCCCTGATGTCCCGCCGTCGTCGGTCGCGGCCTGCGTGGGGACCAAGGAGTTCGTCGCCTCGGTGCCGCACCTGCTCCGGCTGCGCGAGCCGGGGCGCGACACGGTGCTGTTTCCCGCCGTGTCCTATCCGACCTATGCCATGGGTGCGGAGCTGGCCGGCTGCCGCGCCGTCCCGGTTCCGCCGGCCCATGGCCGGGTCGGAGGGCTGCAGCTCGACGCCATCGATGCCGAGGACGCCGGCCGCGCCCTGCTGCTGTGGTCGAACTCGCCGTCGAACCCGACCGGGGGCCTGGGTGATCTCGGGGCGGAGGCCGCCTGGGGGAGGGCGCACGGTGTTCCTGTGTTCTCCGACGAGTGCTACGCCGAGTTCACCTGGGACGGCCCGCCGCGGTCGGTGCTGCAGCATGGTCCCGACGGCGTGGTCGCGGTGCACTCGCTCTCCAAACGTTCGAACCTGGCCGGCGTGCGGGTCGGCTTCTACGCCGGAGATGGCGAGCTGGTCGAGTTCCTCCGGGCCGTGCGCCAGCACGCGGGCCTCATGGTGCCCGGCCCGGCGCAGGCCGCCGCCGTGGCCGCGTTGGCCGACGACGACCACGTGGAGGTCCAGCGGGCGCGCTACCGGGAGCGCTTGGACTTCTTGGCCGGTGTCCTCGGCGGGTACGCCTGCCCCGTGTCCCTACCGGAGGGTGGCTTCTACCTCTGGGTGCCGGTGCCCGCGGGCCGCTGGCCCGACGCCTGGGCCATGGCTGAGGCGCTGGCCACCGACGGTGGGCTCCTGGTCAGCCCGGGCGACCTCTACGGCGAGGTCGGTGCGGGACACGTGCGGGTGGCCGTCGTCCAGCCCATGGAGCGGTTGGCACTGGTGGGGGAGCGCCTCGCCCGCGTGTCCTGAGCTTCACGCGGCGCGACGGCGGAGCAGACGCTCCACCGCGGCTCTGATGGCAGCGACGGCGGGCTCGTCCTGGTCGCTGCTGCGGGAGGCGAAGGTGAGCGGGACCCTCCAGCGCTGGTGTGGCCGCAGGTCAAGCTGACGGACGGTGCCGCGTGCGGCATGCACGTCGGCCAGGGACTTGGTCACCATGGCCACGTGGTCGTCTTGGGCGGCCAGATGGAGAGCGGTCACGGCGTCGGAGCACTCCGTCCAATTCCATTCGGGCACGCCCGCCCTTCGCAGCCGCTGCACGAACTCGGCGGCGCCGGTGCCGAACCGGTTGAACGCCACGCGGTGACCCACGAGGTCGTGCACCGCGACGTTCTGCCCAGCCAATGGGTGCGACGGTCCGACGACGGCAACGACCGGATCGGGTGGCAGCGCCACGAAGCGCAGCTGACGAGGCCGCGCTCCGGGCACGACGAAGCCCGCGTCGCATCCACCATCCAGCAGCGCGGCGATGATCGTGTCCGAGTGGGCGTCGCGTACCTTGACGCTGCGGTGGAGGGTGCCGAGCGAGCGCAACACGAGCGGTACGACGCGGTGCGCGAAGGTGGCATGGACCGCGACGCGCAGACGAGGTGCCCCGTCGAGCGTGTGCAGCGTGGCGGCCGCGTCCTCGAGGAGGTCGACGGTGCGCTCGGCGTAGGGCAGAAAGGCCTCGCCGGCCGGCGTCAGTGCCGCGCCCCGAGTGCTGCGGTGGAAGAGGCTCGTCCTGACCTCACGCTCCAACCGCGCCATGCGATCGCTGATCGCGGGCTGGGACACGAGCAAGGAGCTCGCCGCCCGGCCAAAGCTTCCTTCTCGGACCACCGCCAGGAATGCGGCGATATCGTCTGTCTGTAGGGTCATAAGGAAATCCTATGACTTGGACCAGTCGTTTCCCCGCTACCGGGCCCCGTTCAGGGGCTCCATGATGGACACCCTGACCATGACAGGTGCCCCCACCTTCACGCTGAACCGTCACACGGTGCTCCACGTCGCCCCGGACCAGTCGATGTCGACCCTGTCGGTCGACGAGGGCTCCTGGGCACACGGCGACACGATCGCGGAGCTCCAGGACGGACGGATCATGTCCGTCTTCTCGTACGAGTCGAGTTGGACCTGGTGGGAACGCCATCCCGTCGGGACGGAACTCGTCCTCGCCTTGGCGGGTGATGTGGTCTTCCACCTGCGTGATGGTTCCGACGATCGTTCGGCTGCGCTCGCAGCGGGGGAGGGCCTCCTCGTCCCCCAAGGAGTCTGGCACCGCGCCCAGTTCACGGCGCCGGCGACGCTGCTCTTCGTCACGCCGACGCCGGCTCTCACCGATCACCGGGACGCCTGAGACCAATAAGCGGGGGTCCTGGCTAAGGTGCGGCATGGCTGATCTCCAGGCGAGCATCGAGGAACTGTGGGAGCGCCGGACGGAGCTGTCCCCCGCCGACACCGATGCGGCGGCGCTGGTCGAGGAGGCCATCGAGCTGCTCGATTCGGGCCAGGCCCGCGTGGCCGAGGTCGACGCCGCGACCGACGAGGTGGTCGTCCACGAGTGGCTCAAGAAGTCGATCCTGCTGCTCTTCTCGCTCCGCGGCATGGAGACGATCGAGGCGGGGCCGTTCGAATACGCCGACAAGCTTCCCCTCAAGCACGGTTTCGCCGAGGCCGGCGTGCGCGCCCTGCCGGGGGCGTCGGCCCGCTGGGGTTGCTTCCTCGCCGCGGCGTCGTCCTCATGCCGTCGTACGTGAACATCGGCGCCTGGGTCGGGGCGGATTCCATGGTCGACACCTGGGCGACCGTCGCCTCCTGCGCGCAGATCGGCGAGCGGGTCCACCTGGCAGGCGGGGTGGGCATCGGCGGAGTGCTCGAGCCGCCCAACGCCGTGCCCGTGGTCGTCGAGGACGACGCCTTCGTCGGGAGCCGTTGCATGGTGACGGGCGGGGCGCGCATCGGCAAGGGTGCGGTGCTGGGTGCGGGAAGCTTCCTCGACCCGTCCATCCCCGTGATCGATGCCGAGACCGGGGAGGAGATCTCCCGGGGCGTGGTGCCCTCGTGGTGCGTGGCCATCCGCGCCAGCCGCCGGCGTGAGTACCCCGGCGGGGAGTTCTTCGTCCCGTGCGTCCTCGTCATCAAGCGTCTGGGCGAGGGCGAGCGCCACGACAAGGCGCAGCTGAACCAGGTCCTGCGGGACCACGGCGCCAGCACCTGATCGGTGGGCGATCTCCTCGCCGCCACGCGGGACCTCATGGCCGTCCCCTCTCCGAGCAGAGGCGAGGCCGCGCTCACCGGTCTCGTCGAGGATGCGTTGCGCGCCTGCCCCTGGCTCGACGTCGAGCGCATCGGGGACAACGTCGTCGGCCGCACCGCGCTCGGCCACAGCCAGCGCCTCGTGCTGGCCGGGCACCTCGACACGGTCCCACCGGTGGGGAACGAGGCACCGACTCTCGAGGGCGACGCCGTGTGGGGGGTGGGTGCGTCCGACATGAAGGGCGGCCTGGCCGTCATGCTCGACCTGGCCGCGACGGTGCGCAAGCCGGCAGTGGATGTGACGTGGTGCTTCTACGCGCGGGAGGAGATCGGTCGCGCCGACAGCGGGCTGCTCGAACTGTGGCGAGAGCGGCCGGACTTGCTGGCGGGCGATGCCGCCGTGCTCGGGGAGCCGACCAGCGCGCTGGTGGAGGCCGGCTGCCAGGGGACGATGCGGGTGCGCATCACGCTGCGCGGGATGCGGGCCCATACGGCCCGTCCGTTCACCGGGCGCAACGCCATCCATCGCCTGGCCCCGCTGCTCCAACGCGTGGCCGACTGGCCCGGACGCGAGGTGGTGCTCGACGGCTGCACCTACGCGGAGCAGCTCCAGGTGGTGGCCGTCGACGGGGGAGTGGCGGCCAATGTCGTCCCCGACGAGGCCCGGGTCACCCTGAACCACCGCTACGCACCGGACCGGCGAGCAGAGGAGGCCGGAGCATTTCTGCTCGACCTCCTCCGGGGGACCTGGGCGCCCGAGACGGGGGACACCTGGGAGCTCCTCGACGCCGGTGACGGCGCGCCACCCTCCCTCGACCATCCCCTGCTGAAGTTGCTGGTGGAGAAGAGCGGCGCCGCGCCCAAGGCAAAGGTGGGCTGGACAGACGTGGCGTCGTTCTGGGAGCACGGGGTGCCGGCCGCCAACTTCGGGCCGGGCGACCCGCTGCTGGCTCACCACCCCGACGAACGGGTTTCGGCGCCGCAGCTCGAGCGGGCCCGCGACGTCCTGCTCGCCGTGATCACATAGCCCACCCGTCGGCGGACGACGATGATCCTCTGCCTCGTCACGTACGTATGCAGCCGGCCGAGGGAAGACTTCTTTGGGAAGGAGCGAGGCGTGCCACGGCGCGGGTGAGGAGGTGGAGGTCGCCCTGCCCGGGCAGCCGGTCGACGCGGCGGTCGATCCGCTCGAGGAGCTCCGCGCCCTTGCTTCCCTCGAACAGGTAGTTGACGAGGAACCCGACTTCGCGCTCGGGCATGACGCCCGAGCCGACCGGTCGCCACCAGTGCGACAGGGCGAAGCGCGTCATCCTCTGCGCCTTGAGGCTGTCGCCGAGCCGGCGCGTCGCCTCGGACGCGTAGAAGTCGATGTGCCCGCCCTCCTGCTTCATGATGCGGCGCAGGAGCTCGCGCAGCGTCGGGTGGCCGGCCGTCTCGGCGAGTCGGGCAGTAGCCGGCCTGGGTCGTCCACTCGTTGATGGCGCCCCAGGTCATGTGCAAGGCGATGAAGGCCCGGCCCGGCGAAGGCGGCCGAGGCGATGGTGCTCAGCGTGCTGGCCGCCTGGCTGGCGCCGGCGGCCCTGCCGCAGCGCGGCGATGCGCGGCGCGCCCGCCGACTCGCCGTGGGCCTCGAGTACCTGGCCGATGGCCTCGCCGTGCCACATCTCCTCGAACACCCAGCAGGAGAGGAAGGAGGTGATGGCGGGGTCCTGGTGGGCCGGCGTCAGCAGGAGGTCGCGCAGGTAGCAGACGGTGTGGTGCTCGACGTCGTGCATGTAGCGCAGCGAGCGCAGCGCGTCGGCTGGCAGCGGTTGGTCCCGGAAGTCGTCGAAGTCGATGCCCTCGAGGTCCAGGCGGCCCGCCCGGGTCTTGTAGGAGTCGATGGTGGTTCGCATACGCGCCTACTATTCGGGGCCCAGGCTGATGCCCGGATGGGCGAAATTCCGGGACATCCGAGCTGGGGAGCGGGTCCGAACAGGTCCGATATGCCGCCTATCGACGAAGCTGAGCGATGCCCAGCTGGTGACCTCCATCGCCCGCTACAGCGAGGTGGCGCTGGCCGAGGCCTACCGGCGCCACGGCGGGGCCGTGTTCGGCCTGGCCAAGCGGGTCCTGATCAACCCGACCGACGCCGAGGACGTGACCCAGGAGGTCTTCCTGCGGCTGTGGAACCAGCCCGACCGCTTCGACCCCGCCCGGGGCTCCCTGCGCTCGTTCCTGTTGGCGCAGGCCCACGGCCGGGCCGTCGACGTCGTGCGCTCCTCGAGCTCGCGGCGCCGGCGCGAGGCCCGCGACGCCATGCGCACCGCCGAGGCCGCCTACGACATGCAGCGAGAGGTGTGGGACCTGGCCGTGGCCGACCAGGTCGCGCAGGCCATGGGCGAGCTGCCCGAGGAGGAGCGCCGGGCGATCGAGCTGGCCTACTTCGACGGCCGCACCTACCGCGAGGTGGCGCAGTTGCTCGACCAGCCGGAAGGCACCGTCAAGAGCCGGATCCGCAACGGCATGCGGCGCATGCGCGCCGTCCTGGCCGACGCCGGCGTGCGAGGGGTCGACGCATGATGACCCACGACGAAGCGAGCGACCTTCTGGGGGCGTACGCGCTCGATGCCGTCGACGGCGACGAGCGCGCTCGAGCTCGAGGAGCATCTCGAGACCTGCCCGCGCTGTCGTGCCGAGCTCGACAGCCTGCGCGAGGTGGCGGCGGCCATGGGCAACTCGGTGGAGCCCCTGCCCGAGGGGCTGTGGTCCGCACATCGCCGCCCGCCTGCCCGAGCGCCACGAGGACGAGGAGCCGCCGCCGATGCCGGCGCTCACATCCAAGGGCCGGGCACCCTTCCGGGCGGCAGCCCACGGCCGGCGTCCGACGCGGGCTCTCGTCACCACTGTCGGCGCCGTCGCCGTGGCGGCCGCCGCCGTGGCCGTCGTCCTCGGCATCGGGCTGGTGCGCGCCGACAACACGGCCTCGAACCTGCAGTCCGCTCGGGGCGCGTCGTCGTCGACGGTGAACGCCGCCCTGCACGCACCCGGGCACCGGCTCGTCACCCTCGACTCGGGCTCGCACGCGGCGCTGGCGCAGGTGGTCGTGGTCCCCTCGGGGCAGGGCTATCTCGTCTCGTCGAAGCTGCCCTCCCTCGGTGACGGCCGGACCTACCAGCTGTGGGCGATCGAGGGGAAGCAGCCGATCTCCCTCGGCCTCCTCGGCGGCTTCGCCGCGCCAGGCGGCCTTCACCATGGCCGGCTCGACGCGTCCCTCGCGCCTGGCAATCACGGCCGAACCGGCGGGCGGGTCCGTCCTGCCGACGGGCGCCGATCATCGCCACCGGGACCGTCTGACGCCGCGGCGCAGCTGTTAGGTTCGCACCTGATGTCCGAGGAAGACGCACCCAAGACAGCGCCGGCCGATCGAGGTCGGCGCCGAGGCAGAGCCGATCAAGCTGGGCTCCATGCTGCTCACGCTCGTCGAGCCCCACCGGGGCCACGAGGTGGCCTACAACCGCTGGTACGAGCGGGACCACTTCTACTCGGGCTGCATGGTGGGTCCCTACAACTTCGCCGGGCGCCGCTTCGTCGCCACCGCCGACCTCAAGGCGCTGCGCGACCCGGACCCGTCGGCCATCACCGGGCGAGCCGGGCCGGGGGTCCTACATCTCGGCCTACTGGGTGCTCGACGGCTACTTCGACGTGTGGAACAAATGGGCGCTGCGCCAGGTGAACGCGCTGCATGCCGCGGGCCGGATGTTCCAAGAGCGCGACCACGTGCACACGCTCCTGTACCACTTCGCGTGGGAGCACCGGCGCGAGCCCGACGGCGTCCCCGTCGAGCTCGCCCTCGACCACCCCTACCGCGGCTTCGTCACCGTGTTCATCGACCGCGCCGATTCGTTGTCCAACGAGGAGCTGTGGACGTGGCTGCGCACGGAGCACCTGCCCGGCGCTGATGCCCGGCAGCGACGCCGACCTGGTGGCCGCGTTCACGCCGATCGCGCTCGAGGTGGACGCACCCGGCGACGTGCCCCGCGAGAAGGCGCGGGACAACCGCACCGTCCTCCTGTGGTTCCTCAACACGCCCCCCGAGGTGGCCTGGGAGCCCGTCATCGCCGAGCACCGGCGCCAGCTCGAGGGAGCGGGCAAGGGCACGGTGGTGGCCGCACTGCCCGTTCATCCCGACCATCCCGGGCACGGACACCTACACCGACAAGCTCTGGCCGGACTGACGGCCCGATGCGCGTCGGCCTGGCGGGTCAACCGCGGGCCAGGATCTCCACGTGGGTGATGACGAAGACCGCGTCGTGGCGAGTCCGCCCAGCGCAGGAACGCCCGAGCGATGCGCCCGAGCTCCTCGGTGTCGCTCAGCCCGTACTCCACGGCCTGTTCGGCGAAGCGCGAGTAGCGCACCCGGTCGGCCCACAGGCCGCCCCACCAGGCCCGTGCCTCGGGGTCGGCGTAGGTCCAGGTCGAGCTCGAGACCGTCACGTCGGAGAACCCCGCCGCGTGCGCGTGGCCGAGCAGCCGGGGCCCGATGCGGGCGTCGTGGCCGTTGCGCGCCGTCACGCGCCAGGTACAGCTCGAGCCAGCGGTCCAGGACGCGGGTCTGTCGGGGCCCAGGTGAAGGCGCCGTAGTCCGAGTCGCGGGCGGCCAGCACGCCCTCGGGGTCCAGCACGCGACGCAGCTCGACGAGGGCGGCCACCGGGTCGTCGAGGTGCTGGAGCACCTGGTGCAGGTGGATCACGTCGAAGGAGGCGTCGGGGAAGCCGAGGGCGAACAGGTCCGCCACGTCGAAGCGCAGGTTCTCGATGCCGAGGCCGCGGGCGTGCTCCTCGGCCTGGGCCACCACGTCGGCGGCCGCATCGACCCCGATCGCCTCGCCCGGGGCCACCAGGAGGGCCAGGTCGGCGGTGATGGTCCCCGGGCCGCAGCCCACGTCGAGCAGGCGCTGACCGGGACGCAGGTAGGGGAGGAGGTAGGCGCTGGAATTCTCGGCGGTGCGCCAGGTGTGGCTGCGCAGAACCGACTCGTGGTGCCCGTGCGTGTAGGTCATGCGTACATTGTGGCGTGCCCGAATTGCCCGAGATGCAGGCCCTGTCCGAGCGCCTCGACGCCCTCCTCGCCGGAGCCACGCTCGAACGGGCGGACCTGCTCGGCTTCTCGTCGCTGAAGACCTACGCGCCGACGCCCGACGAGCTCTACGGTCACCAGCTCCGTCTCGGTCGGCCGGCGGGCCAAGTACCTCGTCTGGGAGTTCGAGGGCGGGAACCGGATGGTGCTCCATCTCTCCCAGGCGGGCCGGCTCGACATCGAGGAGCCGCCCAAGAAGACGAAGCCGCGCGGCGCGGTGGCCCGCTTCACCTTCACGACGGCCGGCGAGAGCCCGTCGACGGTCGCCGTGCTCGTGCGCGAGTACGGCACGCAGCGCAAGGCATCGTGGTGGATGCTGGCGCCGGGCGACGAGGGTCCGCTGGCGGGACTGGGCCCTGAGCCCGGGCAGCGAGGAGTTCGCCGCCTTCATCCGCACCAGTGACTCGCGGCGCCACCTCACCACCGACCTGCGCGACCAGCACGTGGTGTCGGGCATCGGTCGGGGCTGGGGCGACGACATCTTGCACCGGGCCAAGCTGTCGCCCTTCGCCTCGCTGCACTCGTTGAGCCCGGAACAGCGCGAGGCGCTGCTGGCCGCGGCCACCGACGTCCTGGCCGAGGCGCTCGAGCTCGAGCGCGGGCGGGAGGGCGGGCTGTCGGAGTCCAAGCTGGGCGGCCGCTTCAGGGTGCACAACCGCTTCGGCGAGCCCTGCCCGACCCCGTGCGGCGACACCTTGCGCCGGGTCTCGTTCGAGTCCTACGAGATGTCGTACTGCCCGACCTGCCAGACGGGCGGCAAGGTGCTGGCCGACCGCCGGCTCTCCCGCCTGCTCAAGTAGGTGCGCCCGCGGCGCCCGACGAACCCGCCGCCTCCCGAACCACTCATCGGACAAACCGGGAGCGAGGTGGTCGGTCCAACCGAGTTGATTTCCACTCGGCCCAGATTCCGCTACACCGTCAACTGCCCTGCTGCTTCATGGCGGCCTCCAGACCGTCGATTCGATCAGCCAGGTCCTTCAGCCCACCTTCGGTGTGGATGTCGAGCCGATCGAGAATCAGTACGGTGTCGTCGTAGGTATGTTCCGATCGGACATCACTCGCGACACTTTGCACGTTCTGGCCGACCATGATGACCGACAGCAGCACCAACTGGAGGAACGTTTGCGCGATCCAGGCGATGATGCCTTCGCCACCGGGCTTCAAGGCCGGTCGTAGTCCGATCAGAGCGATGACCGCAAACACATACGCGCACCACATCGAGCCAACGATGTTGGTGAGGAAAACGGCGATCTTGGCATTGACTCCGTCGGCCCTCGCGATATCGGCTCGCAACCCGCGAATACTGATGGCTTGACCGATGTGGTGGCGTGTCTGGACTGGCTTCGATATCTGAACATCACTCATCCCGCTCTCCTTTCAGTCGTCAGACCTTCTCATGAACGAGGCTCCGAGACACTCACGGGTCCGGCCCTCTTCGGGCGCATCGGGTCTCCCCAGAGGCACGCACTGGGTCCTCGGCCCTTCGGCGAGCGCCGGCGAGATGCGGGATCAAGCTGACCGATCACCTCGAGGGATACCGCCACCTATCCGCCGGCATCAGGGACGGACGAGTCGTGCCGGTCGGGGAGACCGCAAACGTCGTTGTCGGCTGAAGCGACCCGCTAGTCGAGCTGGCGCACCACGGTGACGACCTTGCCGAAGATCGTCACGTCGTCAGGACCGTCGAAGACCATCGGCTCATAGGCGGTGTTGGCCGGCGTCAGCACGACCCGGCCGTTCTTGCGGCTGAAGGTCTTGACGGTGGCCTCGCCGTCGTTGATGCCGGCGACCACGACGTCGCCATTGTCCGCCTCGGGCTGCTGGCGCACCACGACGTAGTCGCCGTCGAAGATCCCCGCGTCGGTCATGGAGTCGCCTCGTACCCGCAACATGAACGAGGGCCCGTTGCCGGTGAACTGCGCCGGCATGGGCAGGAGCTCCTCGATGTTCTCCTCGGCCAGCACGCCGGTCCCTGCCGCCACCTCGCCCACCAGCGGCACGTTGTGCACGGCCGAGGCCGGAAGCTTCGAGGACGTGTCGGGATCGAAGTGGACCTGGATCGCCCGGGGCTTGCTCGGGTCCTTCGAGAGGTAGCCCTCGCGCTGGAGCACGGCCAGGTGGGTGTGCACGGTGGCCGAGGAGGCCAGCCCGACCGCCTCGCCGATCTCGCGCACCGAGGGCGGGTAGCCCCGGTCCCGCTGGCAATCGGCGATGAAGTTGAGGATCTGCAGCCGCTTCCCGCTGAGGACCTCGGCCATCGCGCCTCCCTTGGTGCCCACCCCGGCCTGCCGCCGGGCCCCCTCCCGGGGGCGAACATCCGTTCGTGACCCACCAACATACCCATGTCGGTGGCCCCAAAGCAAACATCTGTTCGCAGTCGGGGCGCGGCGCTACGTGGCGACGGCCTCTCGGTGCACACCCAGCTCGGCCAGGAGCCGGTCGCGCAACGCGTCGACGGACGGGCCGCCGACGGGGCGCGGTCGGGGCAGGTCGACGGCCACATCGAGGCAGATCCGGCCCTCGCGCAGCACCAGTACCCGGTCGGCCAGCAGGACCGCCTCCTCGACGTCGTGGGTGACCAGCAGGACGCCGGGCCGGTGGCGGGCGCAGAGGTCCGCCACCAGGTCCTGCATCTTGAGGCGGGTCAGGGCGTCGAGGGCGGCGAAGGGCTCGTCGAGCAGCAGGAGCTCCGGTTCGCGCACGAGGGCGCGGGCCAGCGCCACCCGCTGCGCCTCGCCACCCGAGAGGGTGCCCGGCCAGGCGTCGGCGCTGCTCTTCGAGGCCGACCTCGCGCAGCGCGTCCGCGGCGGCGGCCCGGCCGGCGGCCGCCCGGGGCAGCCCGAGCACGACGTTGCGCCACACCCGCAGGGACGCCACGAGGCGGGGCTCCTGGAAGACGACGGTCCGCACCTCGGGCACCAGCACCTCGCCGGCCGAGGCCGCCTCGAGCCCGGCCAGAATGCGCAGCAGCGTGGTCTTTCCGCTGCCCGACGCGCCGAGCAGCGCCACGAACTCCCCCCGGGCGACGGTGACGTCGAGGTCGTGGAGCACGGTGCGCGTCACCGAAGGACTTGCCCACGCCGAGGGCGACGGCGGCGGGGGACGTGCTCACGAGCGTCATCGGACGGCCCCTTTCATCGAACGGCAGTGTGGCGCCGCCACGGCATGGCGACCCGCTCCAGCAGGCGGACGAGGAGGTCGGCGGCGATGCCGAGCAGCGCGTAGATGACGACGCAGACGACGAGGACGGGGATCTGCTGCAGGCTGTCCGCCTGGCTCACCAGGTAGCCGATGCCCTGGTTGGCCCCGATGCTCTCGGTGAAGACGAGGGCGATGACCGAGATCCCGGCCGAGAAGCGGAGGCCGGTGAGGATGGACGGCATGGCGAGCGGGACGACGACCTGGCGGACCAGACGTCGGCCGCCCAACCCGAAGCTGCGCGCCGCCTCGACGACGCGGCGGTCGACGTTGCGCACGCCGTTGGAGGTGTTGAGGTACATGGGGAACAGCGTGGCCAGGCCGATGAGGAGCACCTTGGCCGTCTCGCCGATGCCGAACCAGATGATGAAGAGGAAGATCACGGCGGGGTAGGGGACCATCCGCAGCATCTGCAGCGGCGCATCGAGGAGCTCCTCGCCCAGCCGGGTCAGGCCGACCACGATCCCGAGCGCCAGGCCGACGCCTGCGCCGAGCGCGAGGCCCAGCGCGGCGCGGCGCACGGAGACGGCGATGTCGCCGACCAGGTCCTGGTGGCGCAGCAGGTCGATGAAGGCGTCCCAGGTGGCCGCCGGGCGTCGACAGCGTCGTCGACGGGATGGCGCCGGTGGCGGTGAGGATCCACCAGGCGGCGAAGATCGAGACGGGGATGAGCAGGCGCAGCGGGACGGCGGCGCGCCGGCGCCGCGGCGCCGGCCGCGCCGGTCGGGAGGCGGACGAGGCCGTGGTCCGGCGGCACCGGGTCCGCCGCCCGGCTCGGTGCGTCGTGGACCGGGGGCGTGGCCAGCTGCGTCATCACGGCTGCAGTCCCGCGGCCTGCGCCACGGCCTTGTTGAAGGGGAGGTCGAAGACGCCCTTGACCTGGAGATGGGACGAGATGAGGCCCAACTTCTGGAACGTGTTCGCCTCAGCCTGTTGGTAGCTGATGATGGCCGGGGTGATCGGCGTGCCCTTGGACACGGCCGAGGCGGCGGCCTGTTGGGCCACGGCCAACGGCACGCCGTAGGTCTTGGCGTAGGTGGACGCGGCCAGGCCGGGATTCTTCGACAGCGCGGCCTGCGCCTTGTAGAAGCGCCCGATGAAGTCGGTCAGCGCCGCCGCCTTCTGCGGGTTGGCCAGCGCGGCGGTGCTCGGCGGTCAGGTAGCCGTAGGTCTGCAGGAGCCCGGCCCCGCTGGCCAGCATGTCGCACCTTGCCCGTGGCGAGGTCGAGCCCGGTCAGGGGCTCGGCTGATCACGGCCGCGTCGACCTGGCCGTTGGTCACCGCGGTCGAGGCCGTCGTCACCGCCAGGTTGTCGAGGTGGACGGCGTTGTACGGGCACCTGCGCGTGGGCGAGCGCCTGGACGAGGAAGTACTGCTCGACCGTGCCCTCCTGCACCGCCACCGTGTGACCGCGCAGCTGGGCCACCGTCTTGATGGGGGACCCCGTCGGCACCACGATGTCGTAGGGCGACGTCTTGGGGTTCACGCCTTCGGTGGCCGCCACCACCTTCACCGGGTCACCGGCCGCCTGGGCGAAGATCGTCGGCGTCTCGGCCATGTCGCCGATGTCGACCGAGCCGCCCGTCTCGGCCGCGATCGACCGGCGGTCCCCCGACGAAGTTGGTCCAGTTGACGGTGTAGGCCGCGCCCTTGAGCGCGTTCGTCGCCGCGAAGATCGTCTGGAACTCCTTCAGCTGGTCGCCGAAGGTGATGCGTGACGCCGGCGAGCGAGGCCGTCTTGGACGCTGCGCGCGTCCGCCGTGTTCGCGGTGACGCGTGAGGCTCGCGCCGAGGGCGAGGCCGGCCATCAGCCCGGCGGCGCCGGCGTGGCGCAGGGCGCGGGAGTCAGGCGGGTTCGGACACGGTGCGGGGTGGTGCTGGCGCGCGGAGGCGTCGGGGACACGGGGTTGGTTCCTTTCGGGACCCGCCGCCGGCGGCGGCGGGCATGGAGGGGCAGGGTGTGTGGCGGGGTGGCCGCCGCCTGGGTCAGTAGGGCCGGTCGCCTCGGATCGTCACCCGCTGGATGACCCGGTGCGCGGTGCCGTAGTCGTGGATGGCGTAGTGCATCGTGGTCGCGGTTGTCCCAGAAGCCGAGGTCGCCCTCTTCCCAGCGGTAGCGCACCACGTACTCGGGCGTCGTCATGTGCCGGTAGAGGAATTGCGAGGAGCGCGTCGCTCTCACGCGCCGTCGAGGTCCTTGATCCTCTTGGTGAAGCCCGGGTTGACGAAGAGGTTGCGCCGTCCCGTCTCGGGGTGGGTGCGCACGACGGGGTGCTCGACCTGGACGAGCTCGGTGAACGTCTCGCCGTCCCACTCGCCCTGTCCCACGGCCTCGAGGAGCCTTGGCCGAACTGCGCGATGCCGTCGTGGACCGCGGTCAGCCCGTCGACCAGCTGGCCGGATGGGGGCCGAGAGCCCTTCGTAGGCGGCCTGGGTGTCCGCCCACAGGGTGTCGCCGCCGGCCTCGGGGATCACGATGGCGTTGAGGATGGAGCCGAGCGGCGGCGTCTCCACGAAGGTGACGTCGGTGTGCCAGTTCTCCCGGTCGTCGTACTCGGACCCCGTGCCCCCGACGAGGGCACGGGCCTTCGTGTAGTCGATCTCGAAGACCTCGCGGTGCTCCTCGAGCCCGGGGATGACGGGGTGGGCCACGGTGATCTCGCCGAAGGCCGACGCGAACTCCTTGTGCTCCTCGGGGGAGAGGTGCTGGCCCGGGAAGAAGATCACCTTGTAGTCGAGGAGGGCCTGGCGGACGGCGGCCAGCGTCTCGGGCGTCGAGCGGCTCGGTGCAGGTCGATGGCGCGGATCTCGGCGCCGATCGTGCCCGAGAGGGGCGCGATGTCGAGCTGGACGGAGGTGGCTGGTGGTCATGGTCTTCCTCTCGGGGATCGGGGGCGACGGCTAATCCTGACTAAGTCACTCGGATTTGTCAAGTAGGGCCCGAGGCCGTCTGTCACACCGGATCCGTAGGGTGTCGCCGGGCTACGAACAGCTGTTCGAGAAAGGTGTTGACGGCGAACAGGTGTTCGTGATCCAATGTGCAGCAAGCGAACAGGTGTTCGGAACAGGGAGACGCCATGACGGTCGCATATGAGCTCGATTTCGAGACGTACCGCCCCCGGCTGTACGTCCTGCCCGACCAGCCGGCGCGGACCGCACCTACCCCCCGGGTGCACCGCCGCCGGGTGGTCGTGGGCGCGGTCGCGGTGGCCCTGCTCGTCCTGCTCGCGCTGCCGATCCGGTCCCTCGGCGGGAGCACCCTGGCCCAGGCGGCACCGGCCCAGGGCCAGGACTACATCGTCAAGGTCGGCGACACGCTGAGCTCCATTGCCACCCGAGCCGACCCCGGCACACGCCGCCTCGCTCACCGGGCAGCTGGCCGCGAGACGGGCTCGAGCCGGGTCGTGCCGGGGGAGCACATCTTCATTCCCTGACTATCGTCGGCGGTGTGCGGTGTCCCTGGTGCGGTGTCGATGACGACCGCGTCGTCGATTCACGCCAGGCCGAAGAGGGCGGGGCCATCCGCCGGCGCCGTGAATGCCTCGGCTGCGAGCGTCGCTTCACCACGTTCGAGCGGGTCGAAGAGGTCCCGCTGTGGGTCGTGAAGCGCAGCGGCCTGCGTGAGCCCTTCGACCGGGCCAAGGTCGTCGAGGGCGTCCGCTCGGCCTGCAAGAACCGGCCCGTGAGCAACGAGCAGATGGAGGAGCTGGCCCAGGCCGTGGAGGACGCCGTGCGGGCGGAGACGACCGAGCCGACCAGCCAGCAGGTCGGCGTCGCCGTCCTCGAACGCCTGCAGGGCCTCGACGACGTCGCCTACCTCCGTTTCGCCAGCGTCTACAAGGGATTCGAGGAGGCGGTCGACTTCCAGCGGGAGGCGGGTCTGCTGACCAAGACGACGGAGCCGAAGCGGAAGTGATGGAGGAGACGCCCGGCGTCGTCCTGGCCGTCTACGCCCATCCCGACGATGCCGACGTCGCCTGTGGCGGCACGCTGGCGCGCTGGGCCAAGGCGGGGGGAGCCGTGCACCTGGTCGTGTGCACCGACGGCGGCAAGGGGACGGCCGATCCCACCGTCGTGCCCGTGCAGCTGGCGGCCCGGCGGGCCACCGAGCTCGAGGCGTCGTCGGCCCTGACCGGCCTCGCCAGCGTCGAGAACCTCGGCTTCCCCGACGGCGAGCTCACCGATTCGGACGACTTCCGGCACACCCTCGTCGAGCGGGTGCGTGCGCTGCGTCCCGATGTCGTCTGCGGCCATGACCCCACGGCGGTCTTCTTCGGTCGGGACTACTTCAACCACCGCGACCACCGGATCGCCGGGGCTGCGCTGCTCGACGCCGTGGCCCCGGCCGCGGCGCTCCCGCACTACTTTCCCGACGCCGGCCCGCCGCACCAGGTGTCCACGGTGCTCCTGTCGGCCACGCTCGAGCCCGACGAGTGGGTTGACATCACCGACACCATGGAGACCAAGGCCTCGGCCGTGGAGTGCCACCGGACCCAGTTCGCCGACAAGGACGGGTGGGCCGGCGAGGCGGTGCGGCGCCGGGCGGCCGAGGAGGGCCGGAGGGCCGGCGTCGCCTACGCCGAGGGGTTCCGCCGGTTGACCCTCGGTGGCTGAGCGGCCGGCCACACCGACGATCCTGCATATCGACATGGACGCGTTCTTCGCGTCGGTCGAAGTGCTCGACGACCCCGCCCTCGCCGGCAAGCCGGTGATCGTGGGCGGCGCCGGGGCGCGCGGCGTGGTGGCGTCGTGCACCTATGAGGCGCGCATCTACGGGGTGCGCTCGGCCATGCCGTCCGTGCGGGCCCGCCAGCTCTGCCCCGAGGCCATCTTCCTCTCGGGGCGCCACAGCCGTTACGCGGAGGTCAGCGCGGAACTGCACAAGGTCCTGGCCGACGTGACGCCCATGGTCGAGCCGATCGGTCTCGACGAGGCGTTCGTGGACGTGGCCGGCGCCGTGCGCCTGCTCGGGCCGCCGGCCGACATCGCACGCGGGCTGCGTCGCCGCGTGCACGACGAGCTGCACCTGGAGTGCGCGGTCGGGATCGGTCGATCGAAGATGATCGCCAAGCTCGCCTCGCGGGCCGCAAAGCCGCGGGCGAGCCGGGCCGGACTGGAACCGGGCCCGGGCGTGTATCTCGTCGAACCGGCCGACGAGCTCGCGTTCCTGCACGGCCACGACGTCGAGGCTCTGTGGGGCGTGGGCCCGGCGACCGCCGAGCGCCTGCACGCCCTGGGGGTCCGGACGGTGGGTGATCTGGCGGCCCTGCCGCCCGACAGCGTGGTGCGCCGGCTGGGCAAGGCGGCCGGCGCCCACCTGACGGCGCTGGCTCGCGGCGATGATCCCGATCCGGTCAACCCCAACCGGCCCAGCAAGTCGATCGGGCACGAGGAGACGTTCAGCCAGGATCTCGTCGACCCCGATGAGCTCGAGCGCCATGTGCTGCGCATGGCCGAGTCGGTGGCGACCATGCTGCGGGGCGCGTCGAGCTCGGCCCGCACGGTCACGGTCAAGGTCAAGTTCAAGGACCTCTCGCTGGTGTCGCGGGCGCACACCATGCAGCGACCCATTGCCACGGGTGGGGCGATCGGGCAGGTGGCGGCAGCCCTGCTGTCGGGCATCGATCCCGGCGAGGGCATCCGGCTCCTCGGGGTGAGCGCCTCGGGGCTCACCGCCGGCAGCGTGGACCAGCTCTCCTTCGACCTCGGGGACGGGCTCGACGAGGACAATCGCAGCGCCGAGGCGCGGGAGCAGTCCTGGTCGGACGTCACGGCGACGGTGGACGCCATCCGCAACCGCTTCGGGAAGGGCGCGGTCGGCGCCGCCTCCATGGTCACCGAGGACGGGGTGCAGGTGCCGGCCCGGCGCGACGCGCCGTGGGGGCCGGACGACTAGCCCGAGCGAGCGTGTGCACGTGGGCAATCACGTGGCACGTCGAAGGGTCGTGCCTCGCTCCGCGTGCAACCCGTCGCTCAGGGGGCCGGACTGATGCTTTCCGGTGGGGGAATCGTCCCCGGACCCAATGTGGAGCAGGCCAACGCCTCTGGAGTGTCGCCGGCGGCGGCCAAAGGGGGCAGCGCGGGGAAGATCGGCCGGCTTCGCGCCATGGCCCAGAGATCGATGAGATCGGTGAGATCGTTCGCGTTGGCGTCGCGACAGGTCATCGCCGGCAGGTTCCACTTCCGCTCCACCAGCGCCAGGATCGAGGTGTGGTCGAACACCGTGTGGCTGACGTGCTCTCGCCTCGAGTACGGAGACACGACGAGCCCGGGCACGCGAAACCCGTAGCGCTCAAAACCGTCGTACGTGCTCTCGCCGGGGAGAACGACGGGGGCAAGTGAGTCTGGCGCGAGCGCAACGGGCGGCGGTACGTGGTCGTAGTAGCCGCCGTGCTCGTCATAGGTGATGACGAGCAACGATCGCGCCCAGCCCGGGCCGTTGCCCACTGCCTGGACCACCTGGGCCAGCATCGCCTCGCCCACGACGATGTTCTGGGGGTTCTCCTGGGACTGCGTGTCGAAGTCCTCGTCGAGAAAGGAAAAGCTCGGTAGCGTTCCCGCCGCCGCGTCCGTGAAGAACTGGTCGAACGGCCGTAGGTGAGAGCCCGACTCCAAGGGCGTGTCGTTGACCGGGTAGAGCTCCGGCGTCGCGCCGAGCGGGAAGGAGGTGACGTAGTTGGCCCAGTCGATGCCGTACGTCGTGAGTCTCTGGAAGATCGTCCCGTTCGCCTGTTGCGACAGGAGGGCGGTCTGTGACGGGATGCCGACGTCGTCGGTCATGCCACCCGAGGTCCCCGCGATCAGGTAGCGGCGGTTTGGATCCGTCTGCCCGAGCACCGAGCAGAACCAGCGGTCGGCGATGGGGAACGCCGACGCCAGGCTGTAGGTGAACGGAATGTCGTCCTGGGTCCAGTAGCCCATCGCCACTCCGCCCGAGCCACGGACGAAGCCGTCCATCGCGCCGTTGTCGTAAGCCACATGCGACGTCGACCACTCCTGGCCCGGTGCGCCGGGCAGCTGGCACGTCGTCGGCATGTGGAATGCGTGCTGTACCCGGCCATCGGCATACGGGTTGGTCGCGGTGGGCTGTGCGCCAGGCCCGAGCCTGAATCCATCGCTCCGGCCGAGCATCCCGAGGAGATTGTCGAACGAATGGTTCTCCATGACGATCACGACCACGTGCTCGATGGTCGGCATGGTATCGGTGCCGGCGGGCAAACCCGGGAAGGGGAGCGAGTCAGGGAGCCGCAAGCCTTTGCGTCCGAGGACCTCCAGCGCCGGGTACAGAGGCGACGAGGGGCTCACACGAAGGCCTCCTTGAAAAGGGCCGTCCGCGGTAGCCCGGGATAGTGCCCCGCCGGAGAGCACCGGCCCGAGGGCACCGGCAGCAGCGCCGGCGCCTGCGTACCCGAGGAGGGTTCGGCGGCTGAGTCTTCGATGATCGTCCGGTCGAGCGGGATCCGGCCTGTCGTCGTCGGCGTTCATGCGCGGGATGCTATCGGTCACGCTCGTCGGCGGACTCTGGTGCAGAGCTGGTCAAAGCGGTCTACGCGGGGTCGGACTGTGGCCACCAGCGGAGCCAGTACCCGTGCGGGTGCGTGTCGGCGAGGCGCACGGCGGGCGCGCCGCCGGGGCCGATGTGCACCAGCGTGGTGGCCAGATCCGGGCCCTCGCGGCGCACCGGTGCCGGCGGGGTGGGGAGGCCCGGGGTCTCGAACGGCGTCTCGCAGTAGAGGTGGTGCACCGGCCGGTCTGCGCCGAGTGCGCCGACCTGTTCGGCGAGAGTGCGCTGCTGCTGCTCGTCGAGGTAGGCGGCGACCCAGGAGTGGAACACGACCAGGGGGCCGTCGCCGGGGATGGTGGCAGCCACACGAGGCAGGTCCGTGACCATGTTGCCGCGCTCGAGGCGTGGGGGGCGCGCCGCCGTGCGCACGTTGGCCAGCGCGGCGCGCAGGCGGCCGAAGCGCGCCGGGTTGTCGGGCCACTGACAGGCCAGCAGCCAGCGCGCATCGTCGTCGGAGAAGGGATCGAGCGGTGCAAGATCGAGCCCGACCCGCTCGGCCATGACCGGAAGCCGGAGCTCGGGCAGCAGCGTGAGGTCGTCCCGCACCGAGCAGTCGAGGGCGACGGCTGATCCGGTTGCGCCCGCCGTCAGCTCCGCGTCGCCCTGCGCGGCCCGGTAGGTGTACGCGTAGTCGTCGAAGAGCAGGTTGAGGCCCGCGGAGGTGCCGAGGTCGAGCAGGGACAGGGGTTCGTTCCACCCGTAGCCCGACGCGATGTGGCAGAGGCCGGGCAACAGGCCGGTGCAGCGCCCGACCTCGTTGGTCTGGGTCGTGCGGGTGGCGACCAGCGCCTCGATCTCGGCGCGGTGCACCTCGCAGAAGTCGGCGAAGGCCGCGGCGGCGGCGGCGCCGGCCGGCCGGCCCGTCCCCTGCGTGCCGCGCACCGTCTCCACCGTGTCGTAGAACGCGGCCAGCGGGTGCTCGATGCCGGAGAGGAGCAGGAAGTGCACGGCCGCTAAGAGCAGGAGCGGGCGCCGCTGGGGCAGCGGCGCGCCGTCGAGGAGCGACAGCACGCGGTCGTCGTCGGCCACCCCCCGGCAGATGGCGGCATAGGTTGTGCCGCCGTCCCGTTCGACCACGGCGGCGAAGCCCCGGAAGTGGTCGGACAGCGGTTCTTCGACGAGCACGGTCGCTAGAAGCTGGCGGGCAGCAGCGGGCTGATGGCCCCGAAGAAGAACCAGAGCAGCACCAGAGTGCCCAGAGCGCCGACGCCGTAGATGACCCAACGCCGCCGTCGGTAGCGATAGGCCGCGTAGAAGATGCCGGCCACGACGAGGGCGGTGACGAATCCCCAGAAGAGTGTGTTGCTGAGCCCGACGTTGGAATCGCCGGCCAGGCTTTGGCTCTTCGGAACCGCGTGGAGCCTGCCCGCGTGCACGGGGAGGCTCGAGTTCGGGAACAGCTGGGAGTGGGCCAGCGTGGCCTGGACGACGAGGCGGGTCGTGGCGCTGAAGCGCGGATTGCACGTGGTGAGCGTGAGCTGGTTGCCCAGGACGTCGTCGACCACGGCCGTGTCACTCGGCGAGACGACGAAGCTCTTGGTGGCGTCGTAGACGAAGATGCCCTGAAGCGTAGAGAGGACGATCGGGTCGCCGACCTTGACTGAGTCGAGGTTGTAGAAGGGGTGGCCGTAGGTGGTGCGGTGCCCGGCGACGGCGGCGTTGCCGGCCTGGCCCGGCAGGGGCGTCCCGCTGTAGTGCCCCGGCCCTTTGCGGAGATCCGCCGTGTTCGTGCCCTCCACCACGACCTGATCGAGGCCGATTACGGGGATCCGGATGTCCCCGATCGGGTCGCCCTCGGCCGGAGGGGTCGTGCGTGGCGCCGCCACGGGAGGTCCGGTCGGCAGCTTGTCGAGAGCGGACTCCTGGGCGAGGGCATTCCGGCCGGCTTCGCTGCTGGTCTCCTGCTGGAGCTGGGTGCGCAGCCCGGACTGGGAGCGGGACTCCTGCACCGAGGTGCCCCAGATCTGGTACGCGGTGAACAGGAGCAACAAGACACCGAACCCGATGAGGACCCGCCCGAAGATGTCGACGACCCGCCGCAAGGTGGACATCAGCGACGGAGATTAGAGCGGCCGGAGGCCAAACCCGGTTCGCCCTGTCGTCAAGCCTGCACGGTGACCAGAGTCCCGAGCGGCGTCAATGGGAACACGGTCTGGGCGTTGGCGATCGGCATCTCGACGCACCCGTCGCTCTGCGGGAAGCCGTAGTTGGACCGCACGAACCCGTGCAGGGCGTCCCCACCGTGGAAGTAGCTCACCCATGGGATCCCGGGGTCGCTGTAATGCGAGCCATCCGGGTTGGTCCCGGTCATGGTGGTGACGGTGTAGCGGGCAAAGACGGGCCAGGTCCCGTTCTCGGTGATGGCCCCCGGCACGCCCGTGTTGACCGGGGTGCTATAGACGGCGACGCCGTCCTTGTACACGGTGGCGGTCTCGGGCAGGGATTGGCTCACGAGGACGTAGTCCCAGGGGAGCGCATCGCCTTTCCCGCTCTGCACGTCCGCAAGCAGATCCGTCCAGACCTGGGCCCCGGCGACGCCGTCGGTCTTCAGACCGTTCTGGGACTCGAAGTTCATCACGGCGCCCTGGGTGATCACGTTGTTGGTGCCCGGCGTCCACAAGGTCAGCAGCGAGAGCGGCTGGTTCGGCCAACGCCAGGTGAAGGTCCCCACCTGGTCGTTGCCCTCCTGGGTCGGCGACGTCAGGGGCGATGCGGGCGTGAAGGTGACGGGCAGATAGCCGAGCTCCGCCAACAGCTGCTGCAGCCGGAGGGTGGAGCCGGGCGCAACCGAGAACTGCGAGGTGACCGTCTGCGCCAGGTGCTGGCCCTCCGAGCCGACGACGCCGGATGACCCGCCGGGGACCGTGAGCGTCTCGGTCCCACCCGGCACCAGCGGCCCACTCGCCTGGTACTCGAGCAGCGACGGTGACAACACGGCCCACGCCCCCGCCACCGGCGGGGTGAGCGTCGGCATGGGGCTGCCCGGGGCGAGGTCCGTCGAGAACTGCACGGCGACGGTGGAGCCGGCGGAGACGTTGGCACCGGTAGGGGAGACGGACGTGACGGTCAGGGCGGGAGGCGGGGCGGCCGGGGTGGCCGAGGCCTGGTTGCTGTGCATCCGGTCGTAGGCCACGAAGCCGCCGGCAGCCAGCACGAGCGCGCCGGCGCACACGGTGACGATCACCCACCGCCTTGGACCGCGTCTGCTGCGAACGTGTTCCCCAGGCATGGCATCGGGCATTCTACTTGGGAGTCCGTGGCCTAGAGCCCCAGTTCTCCGCGAATCTCGGCAGTGATTTCTGAGAGCCGGCTGGCATCGGTCACCTTGGACCCGCCGGACTCCCGGACGTAGAAGGCGTCAACGACCATTTCGCCGAGGGTGGAGACCCGGGCGGAGACCACGTCGAGGCCGGCGTCGAAGAGGGCCCGGGTGATGCGGTGGAGCAGCCCGATCTCGTCGGGGGCACGGACTTCGAGCACCGTGGCGGTCTGGGAGGCCTCGTTGTCGACGCTGACGTCGCTCCCGGGCAGGTGGGCGGCGGAGCGCGCGCCGAAGCGGGTAGGTGCGCTCACGCTCGGACAGTCGCTCGCCGATGGCCATGCGGTCCGACAGGACGGCGGCCAGGTCCTCGCGCAGCTTGGCCGTGTCGGGCCAGGTCCCGCGGGCCACCTCGACGGTGAACACCTCGACCGCCACGCCGTCCTCGCCGCTGACGTTGGCGGCCCGGACGTCCATGCCGTTGAGCGCCAGCGCGCCGGCGACGGAGGAGAAGAGGCCGGGCCGGTCCGGCGCCGCCACGATCACGTTGGGCGGCTGGAGCGAGACAGACGGGAACCCCGTCTCCCGCACCTCCGCCATGAGCGCGCGGTTGGCGGTCACGATGCGGTCCGGTCCGCCGGCTCCGTCTCTCCCTGGAGCATGCGGTCGGTGCGCTCCACGAGGTCCGAGACGAGGCCGGCCTTCCAGGCGCCCCAGGCCGAGGGTCCGGTCGCCCTGCTGTCCGCCGCGGTCAAGGCGGCGAGCAGGTGCAGCGTCAGCCGGTTCCCGGCGGCCCGGGCGACGCGCGCGATGGTCGTGGGATCGTCGAGGTCGCGCCGGGTGGCGGTGTCGGGCAGCAGGAGATGGTGGCGCACGAGATCGACCAGCACGGCGACGTCGGCCGGCGGGAACCCCATACGCGTCGCGATGCGCTCGACCACCTCCATGCCGACCATGGTGTGATCGCCCGGGAAGCCCTTGCCGATGTCGTGCAGGAGGGTGCCGACGAGGAGGAGGTCCGGCCGCTCGACGGTGTCCGTCAGCTCGGCGGCGAGCGCGGCGGCCTCCAGGAGATGACGGTCGACGGTGAAGGTGTGATAGGCGTTGCGCTGGGGCTTGTTGCGGACGGCGGCCCACTCCGGGATGAGCCGGACCAGCAGGCCGTGCTGGTCGAGCGACTCGAGCTTGTCGATGGCCGGCCGCCCCAGCCCGAGGAGAGTGACGAGCGCGGCGCGTGTCTCGTCTGCCCACGGGTCACCGGGCGGAGGCATGCGGTCGGCCAGTCGGTGCAGCGATCCCTTGGCGATGGGGCGGTCCAGCTCGGCCGCGGTGGCGGCGAGGCGCAAGGGCAGCGAGGCGTCGTCGGAGACGGGGGCGAGCGACGTCAGGGCGATCTCACCGTCGATCTCGACCATGTCGGCTCCGAGTTCGGCGCGGCGCGGGGCGTGTGCGCCGGTCGGGCGTCGCCGCGCCGGAAGCGGCGCTTCGGCGGCGGGGTGGGATCCCAGAGACGACGCCGCCGCCAGACGTCGTCGCTCACCCAGGCGATCTGCCGGCCCGCAGTCGACACGGCGCAACATGAGGGCGTCGGCGTCGGTGAACCGGAGAGCGCGTCGCCACCTGGTCCTGGTCCTGCAGGAGCAGCTTGTCGTGCTCACGCTGAGCCATGCGGTGCAGTTCGACCCGGATGTCGGTGAGGAGCGCCGTCGCACTCTCCAAGGAAGCCAGGTCGGCGTACTCGGCCAGCAGCGGCGCGTAGGCCGAGATGGCGCGCAGCACGCTGACGTCGCGCAGGCCGCCGTGGCTCTCCTTGAGGTCGGGCTCGAGCAGGAACGCGACGTCGCCGGCCGTCAGCGCGGCGCTCGGCCATCTGCGCTTCGAGCAGCGGGAGGTACCTGGTGCCCAGGCGGTCGCGCCAGGCGGCACGGGCTTTTTCGAGGAGAGGCTCGGCCACTCGGGGCTCGCCCCACACCATCCGGCCGTCGAGCAGGCCCAGGGCCACCCGCACGTCCTCGGCGGCGGCGCTCAGCACCTCCGAGGGGCGGCGAACCGAGTGGTCGAGGTGCACACCCTCGTCCCAGACCGGGTACCAGATGGCGTCGGCGACGGTCTCGATCTCCCGGTGGCCGTTGTGGACCAGCACCACGTCGAGGTCGCTGTAGGGGCACAGGGAGCTCGGCCGTACCCGCCGACGGCCACGAGGGCCAGGTGCCGCTTGGTGTCGCCGGCGGCCCGGTCGGCCAGGCCGGAGAGCCAGGCATCGGCCTCGGCGGCGTAGCGTCGGCAGAATTCCTGGCCCCGCAGCCCGGGCTGGGCCAGCAGGCGGCTGCGCCGGTCACGCAGTGACGTCTCGGCGACCATGGCGGGAACGTAGCATTGGGTCCGTGAGCAGAGACGTGGAACCTAGGCAGGGCAAGACCCCGATGACCTTCACCCACGCCGTCGCCATGACGGCGGTGGGCGTGGTCGGGATCATCGTGGCCTTCTGGATCCTGAGCAGCCTGGCCGGAATCATCTTCTTCTTCGTGAAGATCGCGGTGGTGGTCGCCCTCATCGCAGGGGTGTTCTGGCTGGTCTCCCGCATTCGGAATTAGGAACCAGTCCGGCCGGAGCATGGCCCGGCTTGTGGGCCAGGGGTGGGGAACGCCAGCCCATTAGGCTGGCCGCTCGCTCGTGTCCGTACACGGCGGCGTGGCCGAGTGGTTTAGGCAGGGGCCTGCAAAGCCCCGTACGGCGGTTCGATTCCGCCCGCCGCCTCCAGGGTTTATGCAGGTCAGGGGTACCAAATGACTTGACCGTGCTTTTACGGCAGTGACGCGGATTTGCTGGGGTTTCGCGTGATCTGCGCGTGATCTCGCGCGATTTTCGCGGGACGGCGCCGGCGGAAAGGTGAGGGGTGTGTGTTGGACGATCTCGAAGCGTTGGCACTCGACTTCTTTCTGAGCGATTTCACGCCAGCGGACGGCCCACACTCGCCGCTTCGCCTTGTCCTCCGAGACGCGGAAACGACGATGGCCAGTCGAAAAGCGATCTGGCTGGCCACCCTCGGATACTTCGCCGCTGTCGAGCTGATCGGGCGGACGATCCGAAAGCCAGAGAGTGTGTTTCAAGACCGGCGGAAGAGTGGCAGTGCTTCAGAGCGGGGCTTCTGGAGTTTGCGGATGAGCCGATCTCAGCCGAGGGTCGCGAGACCCTCTGGGCACTGCACTGCGCCTTGGCGCATAACTACCAACCGCAGTGTGTTCGCTTTCGCGGCATCGAGTCCGATCGTACGCCTTGACGCTGGCGGCCCCGGCAATCCGGACCGAGGTCGTTCCACCGTTCCAGCCGGCGCCTCCGGCGACATGGTTGAGTACTCGACTAGAGCGAACGGGGCGCCCTCATACGCGAATCGACCCCGCGCCATCAAACCTCGGGGGGGGTGCGAGGGAGGCGGGGGCCGAATCGCTGTCGGGTTTACCAGGGTCCTATGACGCCGCCATTGCGGTTCCGTTGCGAGTCGGGACATTTCATCCGATCGTCGTGTTTGGACCACCCATGACGCGAATCGACCCCGCCGAAGCGGGGCCGAGACGCTGACCCCCTCGCTCCTTTCAAGGCGTACGGGGACTCGGTCCAAGAATCAGCGACAAGGCTCCTTCCTCCGTACCTTTGTCTGTTATCTCCAGGGAGTGGGATGGTTGTCGGGATAGGGCTTTCGATGACCGGTGAGGGTGGGCTCAGAGCAACCGCCCGTACTCTCGGTGCTGTCATCGTGGCCGTCGCAACTGCCTAACACTGCAAAAGGGGGTGGCAGTGTGTTCGGTACTCAGGTCCCTGGAGGCGCGGGGTCTTTCCAGTTTTCCTGCGATGCGGTCATGCGAGGTGCAAGCACTTCGGCGTGTCCTTCGAGCGGTGTTCGGAGAAGAGACCCGAAGGGCGCTCCGAGCCTTCAGTAAGCTTTCCCAAATGACCGACGCGAGCGTCGAGCGCTTGCGGATTTGGCTACGGCGGGACCTTTTCCCCGATCCGCCGTCCTCAGCAAGGATCACTGTTGGCCGATCACTTGTCTTTGCTGGTCTCGCAGTTTTGGCGGTGATGATCCAGTTGGCACGTATGTGGAGTTCCGCCCCGCTCAACTCGATCTGGGCTGAGGACGGAACGATCTGGCTTGGAGACGCGACGAAGAAAAGCTTCGTTCACGCCGCGACCACTCCATATAGCGGCTACATCCAACTGGTTTCTCGACTTGTCGCCTTCCCGGTGGCAAAGCTGCCCGTGGCCTGGTACGCCCCGGCGATGGCCATCTCCGGTGCCGCAGTTGTTGCTGGTTGCGCGTTAATTGTGTGGTGCGCAAGTGTCGGTCATATTCGCAACCCCTGCTTACGAGCGACTCTCGCTGCAATGGTTGTGCTGCTTCCGATCGTTGGCGTTGAGACGCTCGACAATGTAACGAATTCGATCTGGTTTTTGTTCTTCGCGGCCTTCTGGATCCTGCTCTGGCGGCCAACGACGCTTCCCCGCACCGTAGGCGTTGCGGCTGTACTTCTCTTGGCAGTCCTGTCTACCGCAGGGACGATCTTGCTCTTTCCATTGTGGCTGCTGCGCCTCATCGCAATCCGTGATCGTCGAGATCGACTCATTGTGGTGTCCTATGCGATTGGCGTCGCAATACAGCTCGTTTTGTCATGGCACGTTCGGAACGAACTCGGGGAGAACCTCAGTCCGTATGCCCGAGCTATTGAAGCTGCATTGTACCGACCTCATTGGCACTGGAGCCTCGTATCCGCGTACGTCCAACGCATCGTTGGCGGAGCGGCCACTGGTGAGCAGATCACTTCCTATCTGTGGGTACATCTGGGCATTCCATTTGAGATCGCACTCGGTATCTCTTTGATCGCATTCGTGGCCTTCGTAATCGGTGAGAGGGACGGACGGACCCGCGTCGTCGTCCCGTTCACGGTAGCAATGTCCGTCGGAGTCTTTCTTTTCGAGGGATACCAGCGTTGGAACTCGGGTGGCAATTCTTTCCTCCTATCTAAGGGAGTCGCGTTTTCCCAGACGTACTGGGACGCCTCCCATTACTTCGTTGTACCCACACTGCTTTTGCTCAGCGCGATATTCATCGGACTGGACGCGCAGCCTCGCGTCCTCTCGGCTACCGCATGGCGCAAGTTGCAAGTAGCGGGAGTCGTCTTCGTGCTCTTCGCTGCTCTCTTGTCATTTAACGTCAGCAATTCGGCTCTCCGAGGTTCATTGACTTGGTCAAGGGCGCTCGACATCGGTCGCTCGCGATGCCTCCGCAATCACGCAAAAGCTGTGGAGATCCCGATCGCGCCCGAGGCCACCTCCAGCTCTTGGGGGATTTCCATTTCATGTAGTGAACTGATCGGATCGAAATCGGTCACGTAGGGTCAAGGCATGTATGGGTCGACAAAAGATTCGAACGGCCTCACCCGTGCTCCGACTGTCGGGCCCGCCCCGATGTGTTCAGGACCTTGGTGCTTATCCGGCTGGCCGTGTCCGGGATCGTCGCGTTGGCCGCCTTAACGCGGTGCCCGGCTCGCGCCAGACGGCACCGGGGTACAAGTTACGCGATTAACAACCCACTTCAGCTCATCGACTGGGCCCAAAAGTCTTCGCTTTCAGTTGAGTGGTCGCCGCGGTGCCTTGCTCAACTCCCCATGCGCGGGACCGGAGTACAAGGCTCGAACCACGCTCAAGACCGATCAGTTCAATCTTCAGGTGGATGTTCCGCCGCGCACCCGGGAATCCGATCACCCGAGCGACTCACCCTCCGAACTGGCACAGTCCCGTGAGTCCCTCGAGGTGGCCCGGACAGGCCCACACTCGGAACCACCGGTCGCCTTTCGGCGAGAACCAGCGGGCCGTCCAGGACGGCGTCTCGCGGCAGTGCGTAGCCTGTAGCTGGCGGCTGTAGACCATCCGCCAGCACCGGCCAGGCTCACTCATGAAGCCGGGGCATGGGTCGCCGGGCTCTGGCATCGGGCTCACGGGGCGACCCTAGACGCACTCTGATCGCGGCCCAACCCCCAATGGCGAAGGGGTTGGGCCTGGCCATCACCTCAACCCCTCGGACCGGACGGAGGCGCAGTCCGTCCTGTGGTGTGGCTTGTGGGATGTCGCCATCCCGACCCCTGAGAGGTCCGCTGATCCTGCGCTGATACAGCGCCGTCGAATCCGCTGAGCTGGAACACCGCAGTCGTACCCTGGATCGCATGAACCGCGCGGAGATCCTCTAGGCGATGACCCCAGATGCCGCAGACGTCCTGATGACCCTCGAGGACTTCCTGGCTCGGCCGGCGTGGCACCAGAGGGCCTCCTGTAAGAGCGTCGGCGTCCGCACCTACTTCGCCAACGACGAAGGGACCCTCGAGCTCGCCAGAGCGGTCTGCGCAAGCTGTGAGATACGCCAGGAGTGCTACGACACGGCCATGGCGGACAAAGACCTCGAGGGCGTCTGGGCGGGTTTCACCGCGAAGGTGCGACGAGGGATACGGCGGGGGAGCGCGGTGGCGTAGGGTTTCTCGCCCCTGGTTCAGCCGAGTTGTACCCTCGGCCGATGGGACAACACACCACCTGGACCTACAAGGCCGAACCTCTCGAATCGTCCGATTTCTATGACCGCGATGACTTTGTCGATCGACTCAATAGTGGGGCCCGCCATGGCTTGGAGTTTGTTGCCGTCGTGCCTCTCCACGTCATCGAGGGCGCCGACCCGCACAATCACATTGTGTGAAGCCAGCTCCGCGTCGCCAGTCGGCATTGGTGACGACGGAACGCGTGATTATCGCGTGATCGTGCCCCAGCGGGACCGGCGAATAGTCCTCTCACTGGGCATAACACCGAAGAGGCAGGGGCCTGCAAAGCCCCGTACGGCGGTTCGATTCCGCCCGCCGCCTCCAGGGTTTTTCCTGTTCAGGGGTACTAAGTGAGTTGACCGGGGCTTACCGGGAGTGACGCAGATGTACCGGGATTTCGTGTCATCGCTGCGTCATCTTGCGTCAATTCTGCGTCGCGCCCGAGAGCGGGTGGCTAGTGCCTATCCCACCCGTGTAATACAGCCCCGGGATCCGCTGTCACCAAGAGCTGACTGGGCTCACGGGGCGAGGGTAGACCGACCGTGGCTCTCGTGACCTACACAGCGCCCCAAACCGGCGAACTGGGGCATCCTTGGGCGCGCGGAATCACATACCGATCGCCTCCGAGTACCCTTCGGTCCTCCTATGGCGAAAATGGTAACTGTTACGAGCACGGGGGAGTCCGCGGGTAAGCGTCTCCGCATGCGGCGGCGCGGAGCACGACTTCGTCTCTTGTTTGGTGTCGGATTGCTCGTGGGAGGGCTCACAGTATTCAATGTTGCATCATCGCATGTCGACTGGCTCACTGCCCATGGCGTTCGGGTGTCTGCGCTCGTAGTTGGCAACGACGGCCCAGGGTGCGAAGGGGAAGACACTCCACACTTGCAGGTCGAGTTCTCCACTGAATCCGGCCATCAAGTCCGGGACAATCTCGCCATAGGTGGAACCGGCTGTCGTTCTTACACCGTTGGTAAGCACGTCGTCGTCGACTACAACCGGGCCAGTCCTGCCGATGCGGCCGTAGCTGGCGGGAATGCAGACATTGGGACCCCAGGATGGATCGGACTTGGCTTGCTGCTCTTTGGCTTTGTCGAGGTCGGCGCTTGGGTTTTGCGCTCACACGGAGTGCGGGGTGCAATTGCGACAGTCGCTCACCCGTCCACTGAAGTGGAGCTGACCGCGTGCAAAAAGGCCGAGTTGCGCTCGCCTCTTCGCACGTTCCCGCTCTCGGTGATTTTCAAATGCTGGCTCACGGCGACAGCGAAGAATTGATCGTGGCAGGGCGGGGCTTGGCTTACTGCGACGAGTTCGCCGCGGGACACAGGATCGTTGTGCAAGCAGACGACTTCGTCATTTGGGGTCGACTTCGAGAGGCCAAAGAAGATCTAGATCGGGCACGCCGATAGCGCATAATGCCGGTTACCGAGCGGAAACTACCTAGCTCCCAGGACTATCGTCATGCTGCCGAAGGGTGGCACCCACTCCCGGCGAAGGGGGGCAGTCAGGTGCTCCAGGGCGAGGACATGGGATCAGTACAGAACCGGAACTGCCCGGACTACGGTCGCTACTTCACGTTCCTTCCTGAGCAGAGAGGTGCCGATGTCGGATACCCCGGTAGCTGGCTCGCCGTCGATCCAAATCCAGACGACCGAGCACCAACTGATTCAGGACGAGGTCGTTCCAGTGGTCTACCGGCAGTTCCTCCACAGTTGGCAGAATTTGTGCCTTCCGGTCGCTGGCATTTGCCTAGTCATTGCCGGTGCGGCTGTGGCGATGGTGGACTCCACTAGCCAGGTCGCATGGGTAGTGATGCTGACCTTGGGCATTGTCATATTGCTGATCTTCTTCGTGCTTGTTCCGGTGACACCAAGGCGAATCTGGAAGCGGGTGAAGAAGGGATTTGAAGTGAGGACGCTGAAGATCTCAGAACAGGGCGTCTCACGACATACGGCTCTCAACGACACGACGATGCGGTGGCCGATGTTCTCAGAGGTGAAGCTCAGAAACGATCTCTATCTGCTGAAGGTCGGGAAGGGTCCGGGGTACTTCATGATTCCAAAGCGAGCCTTCATCTCACCGGCCGATGAGGCGGCGTTTCGTGAGCTGGCTGAGCGATCCGTGAGGACGCAATCTGAGCCGGAAGGTTCCTGACTTCCTATCGTCAGAGCGACCCCAGCCCGGCGTCCTGGGGCAGGCGCGACGACCTCCGATCGAGCCTGCGAACGTAGTGTCATCCTAGGAGGCACACCCTCCCCGATGGAGGAACAATGGATGTAACTGGGGAACCGAATCGAAACATCGGCATAACGACGCTTCTGGTTGGTGCGCTTACCGGCCAACACGAGTTATCTGAAGCGGACCGACAAGCGGTCGGTGAATGGATGGTCAATCATGTGGATGACGCGGAGGTCCGCGATCTCCTCATCAAGATCGTGAGGACTCAGATTGGCGATACTTCCGAGTTCCGGGTGAAGGTTGCAGAAGCGATCCGGGATAGGTTCCGGCCAGCTGCGACGGAAACGCCGACAGACCAGAATACGTAGCCGTCCCATGTCCGGTTCCGATCCGGCGGACTGGGATACCTGCTGGGATGGATTTCCGCACATAACCAGGTGATGAGCGAATATGTGACGGTGACGGTGATCAGGTACTGCGTGATTTGCGGAAGGGAAGTTGGCCTGGTTGCGCCGTGCCGATGTCAGAACTGCGGTCACGAGTACTGGAGGAATCCCAAACCCTGCGGTGGTGCGTGTGTTGTCAACGACGAGAAACTCCTACTGGTCCTTCGGGCGAAAGATCCAGGTGCGGGCCTCTGGGACCTTCCTGGTGGATTCTGCGATCCCGAAGAGCATCCATTGGCAACAGCTCATCGAGAGGTGCAAGAAGAAACGGGACTCACCCTCCATTCGCTGAGCTTTCTAGGAATGTGGATCGACACCTACGGCAACGAGGATCCACCAGAGGTCACACTCAATATCTACTTCTTGGGCAAAGCGCACCACCCGGAGATGGCGCGAGTCACCGACGAGACAAGAGAAGTTCGGTGGTTCAGTTCGGAGAATATCCCCGTGGATACCCTGGCTTTCGCCCATGTCGAACAGGCGATTCGCTGCTGGTCTGAGGGGAGAGAAGGTGAAGGCACGGCCTAGGAGCCTGATGATTTATTCGTTTCCGGCGAAGGCCATGTTTTCCACAGTCCTCCACGATTGCAGTAGAGGCAATGAACACGCACTGGACGATGAATATGACCAGGTTTGAGAGTGTGGTCGCAGACATGTCGCCGGATAAATCAACAGGCTCCTAGCCCCTATGTGCCTGCTTGAGACTTGAGGCAGACCCTGCGGCTGTTCCGTAGCGTTTAGAGGTCCCAGCGGGGTTGCTCTCGAAGTGCCTGCCGCCAGTGTGAGCTGGCTGGCTTACGTACGAAGAGCCTCCCGCCGGGGCTTCGACACGGAGTGGCTCAAAAGAGGATCGAGCACTGACCAGTCCGCAAGCAGGAGTGCCCTCCGTGGTTTCCAACCGAACCAAGGAGGCAGTCATGAATGTGGTGATCGGTATCGATCCGCACAAGGCATCACACACCGCGGTGGCCATCGACGAGGCTGAAGACGAGCTTTCCAATGTGAACGTCCGGGCCACCCGCCGTCAGGTGGACCAGCTGATCGGATGGGCCGAGCCCTTCGAGAAGCGCACCTGGGCCATCGAGTCCGCCGGCGGGATGGGCTATCTGCTGGCTCAGCAACTCGTGGCCCGGGGTGAAGTCGTGGTCGATGTGCCGGCCACTTTGGCCTCGCGCATGGGGGTGCTGGCTACGGAGCGCTCCAACAAGAACGACCCCAATGATCCGCACTCGATCGCCATTGCGGCGCTGCGGGCGCCGAGGCTGCGCACCGTCGAAGAGGCTGACCATTGCGAGGTGCTGCGGCTCTTGGCCAAGCGCAACATCGACATCGGCAACCAGAGGACCCGGGTGGTGTGCCGGCTCCACGCCCTCTTCGCCGAGCTCGCTCCGGGCGGAATTGCCAAGGAAATGTACGTGTCTGACGCCGAGGTGCTCCTGGCCAAGGTCAGCCCCGAGACCCCGGGCCAGCAGGTTCGCTTCGATTTGGCGCTCGAGCTCATCGACGACGTGCGCCGACTCGACAACCAGCTCAAAGAGTCACATCGCCGGCTTCGGGTGGCGGTCCGAGCGTCGGGGACATCGGTGACCGACGTCTATGGCGTGGGCCCGATCATCGCAGCACAGATCATCGGGTACTCGGGCGACATCTGCCGTTTCGCCAATCGAGATGCCTACGCCTCTTACAACGGCACGGCCCCCGTCGAGCGCTCCTCAGGCGGGCGGGTGGTGCACCGACTCTCGCTGCGAGGCAGCCGCAAGTTGAACCATGCCATTCACATGGCTGCCATCAGCCAAATCCGTCAAGGCAGTTCGGATGGTCGGCTCTACTTCGACCGCAAGGTCGCCGAGGGCAAGACCAAGAAGGAAGCCGTCCGCTCCCTCAAGCGCCACGTCAGCAACGCCGTCTACCGACAGCTGCTCTTCGACGCCCGATAGGGGGTCCGGGAGGACACCCAGGGACGACTCACTGCCTGCGTGACCGGCTCTTCACCCTGCGCAACCGGCTCTTCGGCGAAGTCACTCCCGAACCCATAAAGACCCTACGTCGTCGTGCCCTTCCGTGACGGCTCGTTTCCTCGCGCCCAGAAGTCCTCGAAATTGGGGTCTTGACTCAAAGAGGATTCGTTCTGGGGCAGGGGTCATGCGACTCGTCACAGTGCCGCCGTACCACCGCATGACGATGAACGAGGCGCTGCTCGGTTGGCTGATGACTCCCGGGGCACCGGACGGGACGCTGACGCTCGAGGACTTCCTACGCCGGCCAGGCTGGCACCAGCAGGCGGCGTGTAGGGGCGCGGGCGTCGATGCTTTTGTGCTCTCACCGGCGAAGGGACGGTTGACCGAATACGACAGGTCGCTCTGCGAGGACTGCCCTGTGCGTCAGGAGTGCCTCGAGACGGCCCTGGACAATCCGGACCTGGCTGGACTGTGGGGCGGGACGACGCCGGGGGAGCGCCGGGCGCTGCGACGTGGGCGCGTGGCCTAAGTGCGGATCCCACCGAACTCCCGCCACCCCGTCAGTCCCTCGAAGTGGTCGGGACAGGCTCACCCCTGGTTTGCCTTATTACCCGGGCGGAGGGGTGACCGTGACGGTGAGCGAGGCTGTGTTGTTCGCTGCGTTCGTCTCTCCACCGATGCCGTTGGGCAGGGTGGTCGCAATCGTGAACGAACCAGGTACGCCTATCTGCCAGGTAGCGCGGAATGTTCCGGTGGAGACAGCCCCTGGGGCGATTGTGAAGCCAGAGTTCGACTGGTACATGAGGTTGTCGCCGCTGCTACCGACGAACGTCCAATCGCTCGACGCCAGGGGTTCAGTACCGAGCGTGCTCACGCCGGCGTCGATGGTGAACGACAGCGTGAAGGTCATCGTCCCCGTGGTGGGGGCGGTGCCGACGTTGGTGATCGAGAACGTGAAAGACCCGGCCTCCCCAGCCGGCAGGGTCGTCGGGCCGGTGATGCTCGGCGTCAGGTCGGGTACCGGCGTGGTGGTGGTCGTCGTAGTCGTCGGCGGCACCGTCGTCGTGGTGGCGGTCGGAGCAGTAGTGCTCGTCGTCGGAGCAGTAGTGCTCGTCGTCGTGGTCGTCACCGGGACAAGAGCAGCAGCCGGGGCGCTTGATGGACACGAGGACTGTGCGCCAGCGCGGACCTCGCTCGTCGTCACCACCATCGTCCCAACGGCCAAGGCGAGGACAATGACCGCAGCGGGGCCGACACGACGGCGACGGACGATCCACACGAGCGCGACGCCCGCTGCGATGAGGAGGAGCGCCAGCATCATCAACATCTCGATGTTGGCTCCGGTAAAGGCCAGCGAGCAGTTCACCAAGTGAAACCCTACGCTCCTGAAGGCCCTCCGGCTGTTGGATCGCCAGCGGTCGGGCCGTATGCCGCCATCTACCTCCAGGCGGGTTACCTTGCCCCCCGGCCGAACTCCCGTAACCCCGTCAGTCCGTCAAGGTGGCTGGGACACGCCCACACCCGCCACCATCTGTCACCCTTCGGCGAAAACCATCGACCCGTCCAGGACGGCGTCTCGCGGCAGTGCGTGGCCTGCAGCTGGTGGCTGTAGATCATCTGCCAGCGTCGGCCGGGTTGGGCGATGAAGCCGGGGCAGGGGTCGCCGGGCTGAGGCATGGCACCGAACGTACTTCGCCGTTCTAGAGGGTCCAGGGCCGAGCGAGCGATGGAGAAAGTGGCGCAGAGTGCGTCAAAAGTGCGTCATCCTGGCCTGTAGCTGAGAGATAATCCCAGGTCAGAGGAGTAGAGTAAGGGGTCTGCAAAGCCCCGTACGGCGGTTCGATTCCGCCCGCCGCCTCAAAGAGTCTGGGTCGACTTGATCTCTGGCACCTTCTGAAAGCCGACAGTGAGGCCCTCGCCGGTGGGCGAGAGAATCAGGAAGTCTCCAACACCGATAGTGGTGTCGATTTCGACGCCGAGCAGTCCGCACCAGAACGGGGCAAGGCTATTCGGGTCGACAGTGTCAATAGCTAGGTAACCCACTTTCGCCGGCACGTCGGTCTCCCTCCTGGTCATATCCTGTTGGTCGCAATGGATGAGGACGGACTGTATCCAAGGACGACCACAGCTGCCCATGTTCGAAACAAGCTCAGGTCTTCGTAGTGACCAGTCCTAACGCCCATCCGTTACCGGCATTCTCACAAGGGGCGGTCCGCGCGGGCGATCGCTCAATCGGGTACCGATGCCTTTTGGCCCGATATGGCTCGAGCGAGCGCTTCCCAGAATGCCTACGCCCGCCGAGAGTGCCGTGCCGTCGAAGCTCATCTCCGCGACTCCCTTCGTCCGGCAACTGCAGACGGCATGAACCTACGGGTCGATCAAACGTCGGGTCGTTTGTGACCGCCCTGCCCGCATTGGGCCGCCGTCCGCCACGCCGCCACCTCGTCCGGTGACGCCTCCGTGTGTGCCGAGGTCGCTGGGGACGGCACCGTTGATGAGGCAGGCGTCATCAAGGGCGTCGGTCGTGGCGCGGTCGTGGGGAGCACCAGACGATGAGCCCGATGGCTGAGCTGTCACCCATCACCTCTCAATGCCTGACCGCGGCGCGGAGGGACCGCGGGTTCCCAAAGGACCCCGCGAGTGCAAGGTCGAGCGAATCACCCCTGGCGAGAGCGAACACATCGCCTTCAAGGAGCCAGACCGAGCACCTGCTGATACAACGCGAGAGGTAGACGACCCGTCTTCGGCTCACGCCGGCACCCGAGCCCCCGCCACGGTGGTGCGGGACTTGGTGACGGCCTGCCCCACCGCTGGCTGGGAAGGCCGCGGCTTGGCGGCTCATGATGTTGATGACGTCAACGACCCGACGCTAGGGTTGAGGTTCGGCCGGGAATCAAACCCAGAGCATCCGCTTAGTCAGGGCAGAGAGGGACAAGGGATCCGCCGACATCGAAACCGACCAGAATCAGTCATCAGTCGGGCGGTTCGCGGTAGGCAAGCTCGTCCGGCCACAGGTTGACGACTCTGTAGCCCGCCTGCCTGAGGAGCCTCCGTAGATCGGAGTACCGGGTCCGACCGAGGTGCTTCTTCTCAAAGATCAAGAACTGAGGAGCCCACCGTGCCGTCAACGGGAGATCCCGAATGATCTGGTCGTCGAAGCCCTCGGCGTCGATGTGAAGGAGGTCGACCTTGGTAAGACCCGCCTCGGCGATCAGCGACGCTACTGTTCTGGACTCCACCTCGACGGTGAAGATGCGGCTGTCGAGCTGGGAGAGCTCGTCCGAGTGGCTCATGACTACGTCCCGGTCGAACGACGTCAGCTGCACGACCCAATCGGGGTCTTCGGGCCGGGGGTCGACGGAATACATCGTCATGGTGCCCTCGCCTCCGCCGATCGCCACCTGGAAGAAGCGCAGTCCAGTTACCCCTTCGTAGTTGGCGACCAGTTGCTCGAAGAGCGCCGGCATCGGTTCGACCAGGATGCCCGACCACTGACCGGATCGGACCACCTCATGGAGAGGATCATTCGCCTTGCCGTCGCATGAGCCGATCTGCACGAAGGTGAGTGGTGTCTCGGAGCGCCTGGCGATCTCCGCCACGACCCCCGGGGCGCTCCACGCGCAGAGCTGACACCACAGGCTCCACGGCAGATGGGGGGCCAGCCACCTCGCGTCGGCGATGCGACGGCGCCCGGAGTACTGCCAACGCACCAGCAGCTTCGATTTAGGTCCTAGTAGCGACGTCACCGACGGACCCGCGGAGGACCATACCGAGGCGTTTCGAACACGGCGCCAGTCACCGAAACCCAGTCGCTGCCACGTGGATGACGCTACTGCGGGGTGGCTTGGTTCGCGTCAACCGTTCACCATGGAGGGCCGGCTCCCCAGCCACCGCATCTTCGTGGATCATTCGCGTTGAGCGGCGAATGGAGCCGACATACAGAAGGAGGATCCGGCTATGTCCAGTATTGTGCATCGTCGAGAAATCACGTCGGGACGGACATTTCGAGGACACACAAGCCTGTTGGGCCCCGGAGGCGAGGGTTCGCGATTGTGTCACACCGAGCTGCCATGCTCGACGTCGTGGGTGCGTGGCCGACCGGCGAGGTGCTGGGACTCGACTTCGAGACGACCGGGATCGACCGCTTCAACGACGTCCCGGTGTCGTATGCGCTGGTGTCGGTGGTCGAAGGGGTGGTGATCAGGAGCTGGTCCGGCCTTATCGATCCTGGTCGCCCGATCCCGCCGGAGGCGACCGCGGTACACGGCATCTCGACGGAGCAAGCCCGCGACGAAGGCATGCCGCTCCGCGGGGCGATGGCACTGGTGTCCGACGCCGTGGTGGCGGCGTCGGAGCGCGGTGTGCCGCTGGCCGGTATGAAACTCGACTACGACCTCACCATTCTGGAGCTGGCCGGCGATCTGTGTGGGCATGGTCTCGTCGAGCGGGGCTGGCGTGGACCCGTGCTCGACGCGGGTGTGATCGACCGCCACTTCGACCCCGAACGCGGGGGGAGGCGGACGCTGGTCGACCTGTGCGCGCATTACGGAATCGAGATCGGCAAGGCGCACGACGCCTGGGCGGACGCGACTGCCTCCATCGAGGTGCTGTTCGCTCTTGCCGTGCGCTATGACGCGCTATGGGAGTGCGATCTGGCCCGCCTCCACGACGACCAGATCGACTGGCATCGGGAGTGGACGGAGAGCTGCGACTCGTGGCGACTGTCGGAGGGCTTGATGCCGATCGATCCCCGCGACTACGTCTGGCCCGTCGCCCCGGCGGTGTTGCCCGCGGCCTGAGGCTCGATCAAGTCTTGAGCAGGTCCCAGACCATCTCGACGCCCTCGTTCTCGGCCAGGACGACTTTGGCCGGGTGCTTCTTGTCGATGTGGCCGACGAGGCCGTTGTAGACCGAATAGCCGATGAGCTCTTGCAACCGGCGGGGGAAAGTCTTGACCAGTGCGGGCGGGATTCCCAGCTGTTGGTTCTCCTGCTGACGGATGTACCCTGCGCAATAGTTCATCGCGATCCCCACCCGACGGGTGCCGGTGTGATTGGCCCCGCCGCCGTGCCAGAGGCTCCCGACCCAGACCAGGACGCTGCCCTTGGGCATCTCGGCAGGGATGGTCTCGTAGAGCTCGAGCGGATTTGGCGCCTCGTCGCGCAGATGGCTTCCCGGGACCAATCGGGTCGCCCCGTTCCGCTCGGTGAAATCGGTGATGGCCCACATGGTGTTGCAGATGATCGGCACGTGTGGACGGGTGAGCGGGATCAGTTGGTCGTCAGCGTGGATCGGCTGGGCTTGCTCGTCGGGCCCGATGGCGATGGAAGAGAGCGATGAGATCAAGAGCCCTGGGTCGAGCACCGCTTCGACGACAGGAAGCACGTTGGAATGCACTGGGATCTTCTCGAAGGTGATGCCGTGGAGGAGTAGGTTGTACACCCGCATGGTGCGCACCCCCTCGAAGAGGTTGTCGGCGGGAACGGTACCGAGATCGTGCTCCAGCTTGAGAAGTGCTTCGTCGATCTCGTCTACCAACTCCGGCTCGATGACATCGGGCAGGATGGTGTAGCCGTCCTCGGCCATCCGCGTGAGGTGGACCTCCAGGTCCGGCGGCGGGGTGATCGAGGTGTTATCGAGTCCCCGCGTGTTGCGATTTGACGTCACGCCCTCGATTGTAGGGAGTGCCCGCCCGTTTCGCTCGGAGAAGTGCCGCTGAGGAGCCCGGGGCGAATTGGCCAAGTGGTAGGGTTTCCGTAAACGGGCCGTTGGCGCAGTTGGTAGCGCACTTGCATGACGCGCAAGGGGTCAGAGGTTCGAGTCCTCTACGGCCCACCATTTTTGACCAGCAGTTATGCGCCGAATATGCGCTCGGTCGAAGTCTCCGGATGGCCAGGTGCGCGAGTTTGTGCAGCAACCCATGCGCGAGTCGGAATCTGCCCGACTTATGGATCGACCGTCTATTGGGTCTCCGATGGCGAAGCCGGGATCCTTGGAATCTCTGCTGGCAATATCGTGGGCACTGAGCTGCCCGCCCCCGGCATGGAGCTCTACACGGAGAGCCGCCATAACTGGGTGCTCCCTGCCGCCAGTGCCGAGCAGTTCCAAAAGTCCTGGAGGGCCTGAGGCGAGGGGCGCGGTATCTGGTCTGCTCATATCCCACCTACCCGGCGTACGGGGGCAGGGTACGTCAGTCGCTCCCGTACAAGAGCGCACCGATCCTCGGCGTCCTGAGTCATAGTTGCATGGTGGGGTTAACCTTCGGTCATGGCGATTGTCGGATTGGCTATCTTGACGATGACCACCGTCCTCGTGCCGCAGACGCTGGTGCCGTTGTCCTGCCACGAGGGTGGCGTGGGGATGATTGGCCAAGTTGCAAGACTGCCGAGCGTAGAAGGGAGAACCCCTAATGGAGTTCGTCGACAATCTGCCACCACCCACGGCCACCGCGTTCCAACAATCGCAACACCGTCTTCACGGGCGGAACAGTTCTTAGCACCCGACGTCCTTGGCTTGGGATTTGCGTCAAAACGCAGAGCGTGTGCATCAGACGAAGACCTTCGAGCGACATGAATGAACCATGTGAGTAGGACAAGAGTGACCTCCGAGCTACGCCGGACGCACAAAGAATGGTCTGCGAGAGGCAACCCGTTGTGGCCGTCCACGAATTGATCACGGCGCTTCGACCGGCCGACCAGCCCGCTTCTGAGCATTCCGCACGTCGCAAGGTGCTTGCGTCGGTGGTCGTGATCGTCGTGTACTTATTGATTGGGATCGTTGCGTTCTGGCCCGTATACCCCGGGATCTCGCAACGTCTCTTCGCTGCCGATTCGGACTTCACACAGTCTGTGTGGTTTCTCGATTGGGTGCCCCATGCGCTCGCTCATGGCCTAAACCCCTTCTTCAGCAACGCCATATACGTGCCGACCGGTGTCAACCTCGCAGAGAACCTGGATAGTCCCTTGCTTGGGCTGATCACCGCTCCCCTCGCCCTGGTGCTTAACCCGGTGGTCAGAGCGAACCTGCTGATTGTGCTGGCCATGCCGGTCTCGGCGACCGCCGCGTTCGTGGTATTGCGAAGGTGGAAGGTGTGGGGCCCAGCCGCGGCTCTCGGTGGGCTGATTTATGGCTTCTCGCCCTACATGGTGGGCCAAGGCAGCTGGGGCCATGTGGAACTGATTTTCGTGCCGGTACCGCCCTTCATCGCGTTAACGGTCGCTTCCATCCTGCAGCACTCGGGGTCGCCTCGTAGGCTCGGGATCCAGCTCGGCCTTCTCGTTGCGGCCCAGTATCTCATCTCGCCGGAGGTACTCGCGACAGTCGGCATCTTCGCCATTGCGGCAGTAGTATGCGTTGCGATCCACCGGCGGGCCAATGTCAGCGAGATGGCGCGCACCGTGTCGGACTCGGTGGGCATCGCTTTCGTGGTGGCGGCCGTGCTGCTGGCCTATCCCCTCTGGATGATGCTCGCCGGACCTCAGCACTTCACAGGGTCCACGTCTCCGATGACGAACGACTACCACAACGACGTGCTCAACTTTCTGGTCCCGGGTCCACTGCAGAAGGTCTCACTGGGGATGCGTTCGCTTGGGGTGCGCCTGCAATTTGGGAACAGCACGCCGGAGGCCGGCGGCTACATCGGTGTGCCGCTCCTAATCCTTACCGGAATCCTCGTCTGGCAGTCTCGTCGTAGCCCCCGTACGCAGCTGACGACGATTCTTCTACTCGGTGCCGTGCTTCTCTCGCTCGGACCGTACCTGGACGTCGACCATCATCTGACCCGCATCCCGCTCCCCTTTTTGCTGCTGGACCACCTCCCACTTCTCAACAACATCGTGCCGAGCCGGATCTCCTTCGAAGTGGCCGCCTGCCTCGCGGCGTTGATTGCGTTTGGGCTGGACGATTTGCGGCGGGCATCTGCCCGGGACCATCAGTACGACACTGCTCGACGACGGCAGGCTCGACGGCGGGGAAGCGCGGTCTTAACCGGGGTAACCCTGGCCGTGCTAGTGGTCACCCAACTGCCACAGTGGCCATATGTTGCACCACCGGCTGTGGTGCTCCCGGCGATCCTGCGCCAGGCCGTTCCAGCGGGGGACCCGGTGGCCATCACCTACCCGTATGCCACGTCCTTCAACATGCAGCCGATGCTCTGGCAGGCTGAAAGCGGCTTCGAATTCCGTCTCCTCGGGGGCTACGCTTATCACCCAGATTCCAGCGGTCACCCAACGCTCTGGCCGAGCGTCATGAATCCACCCGGTCTGCAGGATTCCTCGCCAGCTGGAGTGCCGGGCTCGGCGAGAGATTCTACAACGGGGGACACATCGGGCCAGCGTTGGGGGTCAGCCCCGACTTGGTGGCTACCACCCGGACCTCTTTGTCCAAGTATGACGTTCGGTTGGTCATCGTGGACCGCTCGACGAGCGGTAGCGGTCCGGTCATGGAGTTGTTCAACGATGCTCTCGGCCCTCCCATGCTCTCGGCAGGCCAGTTCTCGATGTGGGCCGACTGGCACGGCCGGCCGAGTCGCGAAGAGTTCTTGCCACACATCGTCACAAGCGTGGTCCTGCCTGCGAACCGTGCCACCTTGTCAGGCATAGCGGTGCTCGATGCCAAGGCGACGGCCTGGGTCCGCGTAACCAAAGTCGGATTCCTCCTCACAGATCAAACGCATCAAATCAAACTGATCGGCGGCGTCGATTTGACACCCTACGGATGGGTCGCAAAATGGAACACAACCAGCGTGGCCAACGGCACGTACTCGCTGCAGAGCATCGCCTACGACGCGAGCGGTGCGAGCAGACTCAGCACGAGCATCCCGATCACGGTCAAGAACCAATAGCTTTCAAGTGCTCCCTTTCAAATGGCGGCATTCGAGCCAGTTGGATAGCACCTGATGAGTGACTTCATGGGTCGCCGGATCAGCTAGCGGACAGCAGTCACCGTTCGATTCTCAACGCCCGGGCTCCGAAATGCGAATTAGAGCTACGCGATTCCGCATTGCCTCCTGGCGCGCCAAGCATCCTCAGAAGCTTGCTTGGCACCGTCGTGCCGAATGGGGATAGCCGGGTCTCCCCGCTGGCTTAGTCACGGAAGATCACTGTACGACCACTTCCGGAAAAGCACCTTTCCATCACTCAGCTCTGGCGGAGCAGGAATAGTGCCGGGCCGGTATTGCGGATCCAATGAACTACCTTTACAGCGAGGAGGTGGGTGTAGCCCCGAAGTGCCGTTACACGGGCAGGGGTCATGCGACTCGTCACAGTGCCGCCGTACCATCGCATGACTGTGAACGAGGCGCTGCCCGGTTGGCTAATGACTCCCGGGGCACCGGACGGGACGCTAACGCTCGAGGACTTCCTGCGTCGGCCTCCCTGGCACCAGCAGGCGGCATGTAGCGGCGTGGGGGTCACCTCATTCGTGCTCACGAAAGCGAAGGGAACGTGGAGTGAATACAACAGGGAGTTGTGTGAGGACTGCCCTGTGCGTCAGGAGTGTCTCGAGACAGCGCTGGCAGACCGGGAGCTCCAAGGGCTTTGGGGCGGGACAACCGGCGCCGAGAGGGCCGCGCTGCGGCGTGGGCGAGTGGCCTAAGCGCGGATCCCGCCGAACTGCCGAAGCCCGGTCAGGCCCTCGAGGTGTTCGGGACAGGCCTACACTCGGAACCACCGGTCACCTTTCGGTGAGAACCAGCGGCCCGTCCCTGACGGCTCCTCGACGCAATGGGTGGCTTGCATCTGGCGGCTGTAGATCATCTGCCAACATCGCCCCGGCTGAGCGATGAAACCGGGGCACGGCTCGCCGGGCTGAGGCATGGCCCGAACGTACCTCGCCGTTCTGAGAGGTCCATGGGCGGGCGATGCGGCGGGGGAGAGCGGCCAAGTGCGCGAGTTTGTGCAGCAACCCATCCAATACTTGACCGGACCGACTCGGACGCACTCGGACGGGTTAGGACACTTGAGTAGGGGCTATGCAGGCGGATGCGTACTGACTCGGACTCGCTCAGACTGTTCTGCCTTTGCATGACGCGCAAGGGGTCAGAGGTTCGAGTCCCCTACGGCCCACCACTATACGGCCCACCAGTTCAGAGCTGGTTTCTGAGCCAATCGGGCGTGTGGACATCGGGCGTTGGAGCAGTCATTGGGGCAGAAGCCGGGGACGTTGGTCCAGCGCCGTCGATGCGAACCCCTTCGTCCTCGACGCCAGTGTCTACGACTAGCTACTCGCAACGCCCGAACGTCAAACATCCCGATGAAGCCAAGCGAAACGCGATCTTTTGCCGTTCTCTTCGTTCTGGCGATGACCTCTGCTGCTGTGCTCGGTACTTCAAATTGGGCATGGCGCGATTCTGTCGCCCGCCACCTTGAAGGGACCACCCTTCCGTCAATGTGAAGGGACCACCTCTCGGAGGATTCCAGCGTCGGCGTGACGATGATGACGGGTGTTGGTCGCTCGGTCAAGGCGCGTCGCTTGCGCCGAGGACTTCGTGGGGCCGTCCCGCCGACGTCGAGCCCGGGTTTTTGGTGCTTGCGGTAGGACTCGCCGTCGAGGACCAGCTCGTAAGCGGCCGACTGGAGGCGGTCGATGGCCGACTGGGCCAAGAGGGCGTCGGCCATCTGTCCGATCCACTCGATGGGCTCGCGGTTCGACGTCACCAAAGTGGAGGCGGCCCGGTGACGCTCGACCACGAGTTCATAGACGTCGGCCGTGTCGAGGGGGTCGAGGGGCTGGAGGGCGAAGTCGTCGAGGATCAACAAGTCGACACGCATGAGTTTTCGCATCTCGGCGTCGTGGGAGTTGTCCAGGCGACTGGCGCGGAGGCGCTTCAACAAGCACGTCGGCCCGGGCGAAGCTCACGGTGTAGCGACGGCGCACCGCGGCGTGACCGAGGGCTGAGGCCATGAACGTCTTGCCCACCGCGACGGGTCCCATGATCATGACGTTGTGCCCGGCGTCGACGAAGCGCAGCGAGCACAGCTCGTCCCAGACCAAGTGGTCGAAGTTGACCTTGGTGGCCTCGTCCCAGTTCTCGAGCACCATGTCGGGGTCCAGTCCAGCCACCCGGCCCCGCAAGGCAGCCGACGTGGTCTGGCGCCGGGTCACCTCGTCGGAGAGGACGAGCTCGAGGAACTCGGCGTGTCCCATGTCGCGCGCCTTGGCCAGGGCGAGGCGCTCGGGGAGCGTGTCGAGGCAGCGCCCGAGCTTGACCGCTCGCAGCACGGTCTTCAGCTCGGCCGAGATGACCGGAGTGGGGGCGCTCATCGCACCCCACCCGCTGTGGTGGCCTCTGTGCCGCGATCCGACACCGCTGCGGTGTCTGGGTCCCGACCTCTTGCTGGGAGAACGCGAAAGTCCTCGGGCGGCCGGGCGAAGCGGGCCGAGAGCAATCGGCCCTGGAGAGGCAGCACCGGGTCTCCCCCGCTCTCTTGGGCCCGCTCGATCATGCGTCCGATCAGCGAGACGCTGTAGGCCTCCGCCTCGGCGGCGCGGGCACAGGCGGCCTCGACACGGGCGGGACCCCACTTCTTGACCAGCCCGAGCAGCGCGTAGACCTGGCGCATCTTGGTCCACGGCAGCGGGTGGTCCAGAATCACCGCCGCGTAGGCTCCGATGGCCGGCCCGTGACTCTCAGCCATGGCGCTGCAGGCGGTCCAGGTCGCGCAACGCGTAGATGCTCTTGTGCGACGGCAGGTCGTCGGGATCGCTCGAGCGTCCCCCGGGCGCTTGGCGGGGATGGACCTTGACGAGCTGGCCCCGGAAGAACAACTTGACCAGCTGCGCGTCGGCCCGGGCCTCGAGCGTGCGCCCGATCAGGTTGCCCGGCACCGAGTACAGCGCCTTGGCCACTTCGACGTGGTGGTCGCGGTGCACCTTGGGACGGGCGTAATGGGGCAGGTCATAGGGATCGATTGGCACCGGACGCAGCACCGGGGCCTCGGTGGTGGCGAAGTGCTCGGCCGGACGGCACGCCGTCGTCCCGTGGATGCGCATCCCGGCGACCAGCGCGCACCACTCGGGGCCCGGCGCTGGGCGTCGGCGAGATCGATGAAGTGCTCGCCCGCAAAGAACGAGCGGCGCACGTAGGGGACCACGCGCTCGACCCGTGGCTTGTCCTTGGGGCCGACGGACCCTCGTGGCGTCGATGAGGAAGCCTCGCGACCTGGGCGTACTCGCTGAAGGCCCAGTTGAGGCGGGGCTCGGTCGGGTTCGCCTTGTCGACGATGCCCGACATGTTGTCGGGGATCACGACGGCGAAGACGCCGCCGAAGAAGTCCCAGGCGGCCTCGAACCCCTCGATGACGCTCTCGATGGTCTGGGTGAAGGTCAGCCACACGAAGCTGTAGCGGCTGAGAGCGGGCGTGAAGATCAGGGCATGGCAGACCCGGCGCCGATCGGTGGCCGGGTCAAAGAGGATCCCCATGCGGCCGAAGTCGACCTGGAGCTCTTGGCCGGGCTCACCGTCGGCGACGCGCACGGTTGTGCTGCGACCCCGGCGGGGCCCGCACAGCTCGGCGCAGTAGCGCTCGAGGGTGCGCGGCGGGACGCAGATCCCTTGGCGGGTGAGCAGGGTGTGGATCTTGGCGACGCTCAGTCCGTCCTCGTCGAGCCATTTCTTGATGGCTTCTCTCTGGGGCTCGAGCCGGCGCCAGGTCGCCCCGTGGCCGTCCACGCGATGCGGCCTGACCCGCTCGAGTACCTGAGCGATGAACACGTCGCTCAGCTGGGCTTTTCCGACGTCGCGCTCGAGGCCCAGCTCGATCGCTGCCTCCACGTAGCGTCGGACGGTCTTGCGGTCGATGCCGACCAGCTTCTCGACGGAGCGCAGGCCCTGGCCGCCCAGCCAGAGCCGGAGCACCTCTTTCACCTCGTACACGGGTAACTCTGGAATCCCATCGCCGCTCCTCAGATCCGCTGACCGTTGGCGGCGAGTGCACCGGATCGCGGACCGGCGCTGGTGGATCCCCAGGGGTGGTCCCATTACTGGCGGAAGGGTGGTCCCATGTTGGTGGCGGGACTCAGCTCAAGGTGGTCCCATGTCGGTGGCGGGCGACAATTCGGAGAACCCGGAAAAATCGACGCCATCCGGTCGCCCTGCATCGCCTTACAACGGCTGAACGACGAGCCCGATCGCGAGATGTTGACCTACACGCTGGCCGACAACGGTGAAGCCGGCTCAGGCTCCCTTTGCAACATCGGCGAGTCGAGCTCTAGGTATTCAGTGCGCTTCCACCGGGCTACCGCACTCCCGTTTATCCGTCGACGTGGTCCGGCCACGACCACACCCGCCACCAGCGGTCGCCGCTAGGAGCAAACCAGCGGCGCATGTCTATGGGCGCCCGGCGGCGGCAATGGGTGCTGGAACCGCTTCGAGTAGGCCATGCGCCAGCAATGCCCAGGCTCAGTCACGATGCCGGGATGAACGTTGCCTGAATTGGGCATCCGATCCAAGGAATGACGGTAGACGCTGCCTGGCGACACACGGTTAAGTCCGACCTGTCGCGATTGTTTCCCCAGCGCGATCAGCGCGATCGGCGACTGGGTGAGTCGGCGCAGGAGGTAGCGGCTGTGGGCGGCCCAGATGAAGCCCTCGGTGACGACCGGGTCGCGCTCGTAGTCGACCTGGAGGCGTCGGCTTTTCATGAGCCACGCCCAGGTGCGCTCGACGATCCAGCGTTTGGGAAGCACCTCGAAGCGATCTGGGTGGATGCGGTTGACGACCTCGACGCCCGACGTGATGGCGTGCGGCAGTGCTCGATGAAGGTGCGCTTGAAGCCGCAGTCGCACCACAGCTTGGCGAAGCGCGCGGAGCGGTCGCGAGCACGGTCGGCGACGGTGATGCCACCGACGTTGTCCGAGATGCTCGCCGCGACGACGACCACGGCCATGAGGAGTCCGAGGGTGTCGACGATCCCGAAGGTCTTGCGGCCGTTGATCTTCTTTCCGGCGTCAAATCCCTCGGTTTTCTTGCTTACCGTGGCTGCTGGCACGTACCGAGCGTGCATCGACGATGCCCGCCGAGGGCTCGCCCTCACGACCCTCCTTCTGGCGCACCGCCGCGGTCAGTCGCTCGGCGATCCGCTCCCAGGTGCCGTTTGCGCGACCACTCGAGGTGGTAGCGGTGCACCCTCTTCCAGTTCGGATAGCTCTCGGGCAGCGCCCGCCACTGACAACCCGTCGCCGTCACGTAGAAGATGGCGTCGACCACCCGGCGGCGGTCGACCTTGACCGGTCGGCCCATCGACCCCGGGCGTCCAATACGGAGCGACGAGATCCGGCGATGAGCTCCCACTCCTCGTCGGCCTCATGTCACCGTCCGTCGTACGCCAGGTCCGCGCCACTGCAACCGCTCGACGACTTCAGCTCCTAACGCCACGACCAGGCCGTCCCTCATGGCGGCTATTTACAGATGACGCGCTACGGCTTTCCGCACACCGTCTGAGAACTGCCCCGAGCAGGCTTTGGAGCGATGTGCCTCGTCGACGCTCCGGCCGACCTTGACTATATGTAGTCACTCTGTTAAATAACCGATCTATGAAGTATCTGCAGGGGCGACGGCAACGATGACCGTGACGGCCCCCGATCGCTTCGACGTCGTCTTCGCCGCCTTGTCGGACCCTACGCGGCGCTCGATCGTGCGTCGGTTGGCCGACGGTGAGGCAACCGTGCTCGAGTTGGCCGAGCCGTTCCCGATCAGTCTCCCGGCCATCTCCCGTCATCTGAAGGTCCTCGAGCGCGCGGGTCTGATCAGTCGCGGACGAGATGGACAACGGCGGCCATGCCACCTGCGGCCGGAGCCTCTGCTCGAGATCTCCGCATGGGCCGAGCACACACGAGCTGCGTGGGACCACCGTCTCGACCGGCTCGAGGCGCACCTCCGGCGAACATCTGACCGAACCGCATCCCCACGGACATTGGAGAAGCCATGAGCAGTACGCCGACCATCACCGATCCGACGACGTGGGCTCTCGATCGTGAGATCGTCCTCGTTCGAGTTCTTGACGCCACACGCGAAGCGGTGTTCGCCGCGTGGACCGATGCGGATGCCTTCTGCCAATGGTTTGGTCCCGATGGGTTCACCTGCACTGTCCGAGAGATGGACGTGCGCCCGGGAGGTCGAGCTTGCTTCGACATAGCTTCCGGAGACGGCACCGTTTTCACGAATCGCTTCGACTACCTCGAAGTCGTTCCAGTCGAGAGGTTGGTGCTGGATCACGGGTCTGACGCCGACGATGACCCGGCACGCTTCCGAGTGACAATTATCCTCGACGAACAAGGCGATGGAAAGACGGTGTTGACGCTGCGGCAGCTCCACCCAACCGTCGAGCAGCGAGATGCAACCATCGGCTTCGGCGCTGTCGAGCTCGGTCTGCAGACGATGCAGAAGCTCGCTCACCATCTCGGCGTCGCCTGAATTCCACGCCTGATGAAATCTCGCCGCGGCTCAGGTCAACCAGTCTGACCGACCACTAACCACCCGAAGGAGCCGCCATGTCGCGCGTCCGCGTCCACAACTTCTCGATCTCGCTCGACGGGTTCGGCACCGGCGAGGGGCAGGCCCTCGACACACCGTTCGGCCACGCCGGCCATCGGCTCCACGAGTGGATGTTCGCCACTCGGTTCGGCCGCCGCGAAGTCCTCGGCGAGTCGGGCGGCACCGAGGGTGTCGATCACGTGATGGCCGAGCGGCACGGACCCGGGATCGGTGCGGAGATCATGGGCGCGGGCAAGTTCGGCCCTCCGGGCTGGCAGGACGACCCGGAGTGGCGCGGGTGGTGGGGCGACAACCCGCCGTTCCACACGCCGACGTACGTCCTGACCCACCGTCCGCGCCCATCGCTGGAGATGGAGGGTGGTACGACGTTCCACTTCCTCGACGCCGCGCCAGCGGATGCACTCGAGGTGGCGCGGGACGCAGCCGCCGGTCAGGACGTCCGCATCGGCGGGGGCCCGACCATGATGCGCGCGTTCATCGCCGCCGGTCTCGTCGACCACCTGCACGTCGTGCTCGTGCCGATCCTGCTGGGCCGGGGTGTTCGGCTGTGGGACGGCCTGGAGGGGTTGGAGCAGCAATACGACGTGGAGGCAGTCTCGACGCCCCGCGGCGTCACCCACCTCACCTTCACCCGATGACGAGGTCGCACCTTTGTGAGGCAGGGGTACGCCGCGGCCCCGCACTGATCGCAGTGGACGCCGAGTCCGCGACGGACCTGCCGCACCGAGGGATCCATGCGTCCTGGCCGCAATGGAGGTCGCGACCGTCCCCAACCGCAGGGAGGAGGACGGCAACTCACCTCTGTTGTCCTCACCCCTCGCGGGTTTAGAGATCGAGTTTGCTCTTGGCGATGCAGATCGCGAGATGGGCTTCTAAGACGGCGTCCCGCGTAGCGGGTGAGACGCCCGGGTCCGCCTCCACCGCCACCTTGGCACTATCACCCGCTTGCTCCAGTTCAATGACAGCCACGCGCACGTCTTGCGACTGGGCCGCCTTCTCCCCCTTCTTGGCGAATTCGTTGACTACCGCCGAGAGCACCGGCGACGCTCCTTCGTCTCCTCGTATAGCGTCGCGCGCACTATTGATCTTGATCTGAGCTGCTTGAAGTCGTTCTGCCATATTGGTCACAGGGAAAGGCTACGCCGAGCGAGTATCCCCTGCCCCGTTCGGGTAGCTGGCACGGGCACGCCAATCGGGCTCCCGAGCAGGCCTCGGGTCGTTGTCGTACGGCTCGGGTTCGATGGCCACCGAGAATGATGTTCGCCGTGTCTCGTTGTCGTTGCCCGAGGTCGTTGAGAAACCCTCCTATGGCACGCTCGGATTTCGAATTCGTGACCGCCTATTCGCACGTCTGAGACCAGAAGGTGACGCCCTCGTCTTGTGGTGCGACGACGTGGATGAAAAGACGGCGCTCATCGCCTCAGATCCAACGAAGTTCCTTTCGACCCCTCACGACGACGATCATCCAACCGTCCTCCGTGCGGCTGAGGGAGATCGACGAGGACGAGTCGTGGAGGTAATTGCCGAGTCTTGGCGGGTGCGCGCTCCGCAGAAGCTACGAGAGCAGTTGGAGGGCTTGGCCCCGCCGCCACGATCAGCCTGACTACAGCAGTCGGAAGGGCTGGGCGAGGTCCACTAGATGGGGGGAGGCGGTCCCTCTTCTTCGTCCGTCCACTCTGTGGACCCTTGAGTCAGGAAGATCAACGAGGTCGGCTCGAGAGTCGCCGATTGGTGCCAGTGGCCTCGGGGGATGACGAAGAGACTTCCCCGAGGCAGGTCGATGCGTTCCGCCCCATCGTGGGTCATCACGACCACCTCCATGTGGCCGTCGATGACCTGGAAGGGCTCGTCGGTGTCGGGGTGCATTTCCCATCCCGACGCTCGCTTCGGCCCGTCAAGGCGGCGAGCTAGGACAGGATGCCCATTGAGGTGTCCCAACTCGATGTCCCGTCGGAACGGGAGGCCGTCGAAGGTCGACTGAAAGTTGGCCGCATCCACGGTCTAAAGGCTATCTAGCTGGTGCCGGCGGCCCTTCGAATGCATTCGCCGAACATTACTGAGGATGCCTTGTTCGCCGGGTGGAGGACACTCACCGCGCCGTCACCGAAGGCTTGGTGTAGAGAGCCGTTCGGCGAGATAGGCGAGGGCCATCGGGTAGCGGTACTCGATGCGACCATGGGCTCCCTCGAACAACTCGAAGTGCACGTCGCTGATACCGATGCCCCCCAAGGCGTCGCGGAACGCCTGGCCTCCGATCTCAAGAAACCACTCGTCACTAGTGCCGCCGTCGATCCAGATGGCCCGCTGGCTCCGCAGGGCATCCACATGGTGGGGCACCATGCGCACCGGGTCCCAGTCGAGCCACCGCCCCCAGACGGCCTGGTCCAGTACCCCGTTACGAGGGTCGAACGGTAAGCGCGGAGTGCCGTCTGGGTCGGCCGAGAAGCAGGCGGAGATGCCCAGCATCATCAAGAGGTTCTCGTCGGCGGGTTTGGTGAAGGCGACCCGGCTGCGGAAATCCGACCACCACCGCTCGATCGACCCGTCGTAGTCGCGCAGGTAGCGGACGGCCTTGCCGAATTCGGGCATATAGCAGTACTCGTACAGCGAGTCGCCGGCGTGGGTGGCGAAACCGCCGAACAGGTCGGGGCGCAACATGGGCGTGATCATGGCGCCAAAGCCCCCACTCGACTTCCCGTGGATTCCTCGGTGCTCGGGGCCGGCCAGGGTCCGGTAGTTCGTGTCCACCCAACCCACTACGTCCTCGCACAAGTAGGTGTGGTACTGCCCGGTCCCCGGCGAGTCCACGAACTGCGATCCCCCGTACGCCGTCCAGGCGTCCACGTACACAACGATGCAGGGTGGGGCCCGCCGGCTCGCGAAGAGCTCGTCGGCCATCTCGGGAAACGTCTGGCGATAGGCCGTGCGGTTGGCCCACATGGTGAGGTAGCCGGTGTATCCCTGGATGACGTACACCGTCGGGTACCGCAATCCGGGATCGTCGTCGTAGCTCGGGGGGACGTACACCCACAACGGACGGTCGGCAGGATCGCCGAGATGGTTGCCCTCGAGTGCCGAGGAATGAATCGTGTGGCGGTCGAGCCGGCCAGCCAGCTCTGCTCCCCAGGGCAATGTCATAGATTCGCACCCTAGCGAGGAGACACGGCGGGCAGCCCCTAGCAAGGAGCGAGCCGGGGAGTTTGACCGAACCCCGCCCTGCCCTGTGGTCCGCAACCTGCAGCACACCGACTTCAACCGAGGCGCAGGCTGCGAGCGCCGCCGACGATACCCTACGTTCACACCGCTGGCTGTCGAGATGGTCAGTCGCCCTCGGAGAGGCGCCCCTTCGTACCGACAACGCTCGGGGGCCGAAGCCGTGCGGACTGCCCCGATCGCCCGGTCAGTGGCAGGGCCGGGCCAGCAGAGCGGAGCGTGACCGCTCGTAGCCCCGACCGTCGCTGAGGGCCGACCCGTTGAAGGCTAGGACTTGTCGTGCAAAAGTGACCAGGTTGAGGAAGGAGATATCCGATGATTGCTGTCTATGTCAGTCCTGTGGCGCTGGACCAAGCAACCTACGAGAAAGTTGGCCAACGACTTGACGAGGCAGGGGCCCCGATAGCGGGCCGCACCCATCACTCGTGCTTTGGCGAGCCCGGAAACCTCATGGTCTACGAGATCTGGGAGAGCCAGGAAGCCTACGACGCATTCGCTGCTGTTCTCCTGCCGATTCTCGCCGAAGAGGGTGTGACGTCGAACCGTCCCCCAGACATCATGGCGGTGGTGAATATTCAGCAGTAGCGCTCTAGCGCGACTGCGACAGACGTGCCCCCGTATAACGCTGGGAAGGTGGCACGGCAGCCCACCGCGGGCGTGTTTGAAAGAGGCAAAGCTTACGGATCGCCGGGATATGTGGTCGGGGTTGAAGTCGGATGGTGCCCCGTCGTGTTGTGAATATTCAGAAAGTTCTGCGCAGTGACACAGCCCTTTGTCCAATTAGTGGGTGATGCGATTCCCGCCGGGACGGTTTTGCAGTCGTACCCCGGCCCGGTAACCGCTCGGTCCCAACCCTGCTGATACGGCTTCGCAGGACTCGATGATCCGCAACCGGTGAGACTCAACGACAGTCCCACGACGACGACCAACACCAGAGAGGTGAACCTCACACGAATATTCAATCAGGCGGGACCCCCCATCCCTGGAACTTCAGAGGGTGCCCCCGTTCGCTCGGAGTCATAGTTCATCAACTGCGGCTCGACGCCGGTCGAGTTGCCCCGCCAACTCATCCTCGGGCACCGGCACTTCGATGAACGGGTTCAGGGGCATGCCCGGTGATGGATCGTCGAGGTAACGAGGGAGCAGGTAGGTGTGTACATGCGGAACGTTGTTGCCAAGGATCATGTAGTTGATCTGGGCCGGCTCGAACACCGTTTTGAGTGCTCTCGCCGCGATGAGCACCTCCTCCCAGTATGCAGCCGCCTCCTCGGTGCTGAACTCGGCTGGATCGGCCACGTGGCGCCCGCGCCAGATCACCGACGAGTAGCCGGGGAGTGGGGCTCGGGTGCGGAGGTAGGCATCGACGAAGTGGCCCGCGAAGAACCGTCGTCCTCCCTTGGTCTGCTCGGGGCGTCCCTGGGCGCAGGCAGTGCAGTCAACTCCGGCCCGCTGCTGGTCCCAATCCTCGGGCCACGTCCTTGTCGGGATTCGGTGCTCTTCCCCCGGCCTGCTCATCTGAAAATGCTAGCGGCGCCGGATTCGGTCACCGAGGCCAGGGCCAGGGTAGGTGTTCCCAAACTCCGCGAGGGGGAGCAGCTTGGTGAGGGGTTGGGTGCCTGATCGGCGCGACTAGCCCAACCCTCGGTTCTCGCATCGGTAAGGCTGTTGACGTGACCGTCACACCTCAAGGCGATGCCTCCGCTCGTCGTGCGCATCCGTCCGATGCCGACGAACTCGCTCGGTTGCGTTGGATTTGGCGGGCAGTAGAGCGGAACGAAGAGGGAGTACCGGATCGGTTCCGAAAGGAGTTTGCGATTTGGATCTCCGAACACGACCGCACCCATGTGCCATTCCTTGTGGAAGTGGGCGGCTGCGCCGTCGGGATGGCATGGCTTGTCATTACCGAGCGGATCCCCGGCCCTGCGAACTGGACGAGACTGTCGGGAGACCTCCAGAGCGTGTACGTCACAGCGGAGCACCGAGACCGGGGACTAGGAACCTTGCTGATTGGGAAGGTGATCGAAGGGGCAAGGCAGGAGGGATTGGTCTACTTGTCCGTCCATCCGAGCCCCCGTTCATTCCCGTTCTACCGCCGTCTGGGCTTCACAGGAGACGGGAGTCTCTTGTCCTTCGACTTGCCGTGTGATTGAAGAAGCACTGTCTCCGTACCGGTTTGTGGGACGTTCTGGGCAATCCACTTCTCCCAAGGGCCCCATCAGCCCTAACTGCGGTGCTGTTCCGCAATTGCACTTCGTCACCTTGCTCGTGTTGGTCTCGTTATCCTCAACCCGTGGCGATCCAGCCTGGAGGAATCTGGAGATTGACCATCGAACCGGGTCACGAAGAGGTCCTGGTGAAGCTGTTGATCAACGGCACAGCGCTGAGTGGAGAGGTGTCCAGCCCTCGGATGGGAACCGTTAGGATTACGAACGGAGCTATCCACGGTGACCTCCTCCAATGGGCCGTTCCCATTCGGGCTCCGATCCCGATCGACCTGGAGTTTTCCCTCCGAGTCGAAGGCGGCACCGTGACCGGAGAATCCCGGGCGGGCCCCTATGCGAACTCGGTGGTGACCGGAGTCCGGGCTGCTGCGTCGGACTGGATACCCCGGCCGGACCCGCACGTGCATCGCTCGGCGGTTCGACTTCCCGACGGGACACACGTGACCGCGGTGTCCTACGACGCCAGCGACCCCTATCGGCGGGTCGAGCCGCCAGACTTCGGTCTTTATCTGGACCGCCGCTGGGCACCCCCTTGGCCTCATGCCTACCTCGATTGGCCCGATCTTGGTCTCCCGGCCGAACCCGAGCACCTCATGGCCGACTTGCACAATCTCCTGGACCGAGCCCGCCACGGGCAGCGAGTCGAATTGGGCTGCCTCGGAGGACATGGCCGCACCGGCACAGCGCTCGCATGGTTGGCCGTCCTTGCGGGAGAACCTCCCGACCATGCCGTCTCCTGGGTGCGGCAAAACTACTGCCCCAATGCTGTGGAAACCCAAGAGCAGGAAGCCTTTGTGGCGCGCCTCCGTCCCGAGATCGAATAACTGGAGGTCCCACCAGATCCGCACGAGGTCTGTAGCGCACGGCGACGAGCTGGTGCTCCCATTCGCGCCGGGAGCGGGCGCACCTCGCGAGACCCGGCCTAACGGCACATTGGGGACAGGTGTGTCCTGAAAGGGGAGTGATGACGATGTAGAAGATCGCCAGCACGAACCGTGCTGTGTCAGGGATGGAGGGAGGCCCTCCGGGTTCGCCGTGCAGGCGGAGATCCCAAACCACCGCAGTGTCATGCCGGTTAAGAGCCGGGGTGAGAAGCGACTGCGGAGAAGGCTCGCAACCAGCGGGTCAGGTGAGTGACGAGAAGACGAACATGTGTAAACCACTGCTGACGCATCGAAAATGTGAACGACGACATCCAAACCGGGGCCGCTGTCCCGCCTCGGGACAAGGGTGCGCCCCTCGGGTGTGTCCGGAGCCAGGGAGCTGCCTGCTCGTGGCCCTGGTGGTGTCCGGTGTAAAGGTGGCGTGAGCTCGTTGCAGGCCCTGGCATGGAACAGGAGAATCTGTCGTCTCGATACGGACGACCGGTTGCACGGGTGCTGTCGGGACCCTGGTCGGCGAGAGGGAGAAGCTCGGGTGGCCAAGGCCACGTGGGTGAGAGTACCGATGCGAGGCACAGAGACGGACCAGCTCGTAGTAGCGATGAAGGCCCTGTAATGGGGCCCGAGCCAAGGGGCTGGGCAGGCCAGGTCACCCATCAGTCAACCCTTCGGGGGAGGAGCTGATGGACGGATCACAGTTGGGAATGAAGTCGTTTGAGATCCAAAAGCGCCTCGTCTACGAGGCGTGGATGAAGGTCCAGGCGAACGGCGGAGCACCGGGCGTGGACACCGTCAGCATCGAACGGTTTGCAGATCAGGAGAGGGACAACCTCTACAAGCTGTGGAATCGGATGAGTTCGGGGAGCTACTTCCCCGGGCCGGTGCGGGCGGTGGAGATACCGAAGGACCATGGGGCCGGGATCAGGGTGTTAGGGGTGCCGAACACGGTAGACCGTATCGCCCAGACCGCAGCAGCAATGCTGCTGGAAGAGGAGCTTGAGCCGATCTTCCACCATGACAGCTATGGCTATCGCCCTGGGCGCAGTGCCCACGACGCCCTGGCCGTGGCTCGTCAGCGCTGTTGGAGAAAGGACTGGGTGTTGGACATCGACGTCCGGGCCTTCTTCGACAGCGTGCCCCACGATCTGTTGTTAAAGGCGGTCGCTCACCACACCGATGAACGCTGGGTCCTGCTCTACATCGAACGGTGGCTCACCGCCCCCATGCAGATGCCAGACGGGACCCTCGTGGCACGGGTGAAAGGGACCCCCAAGGGTCCCCGATTTCGCCGTTGCTCGCCAACCTCTTCATGCACTACGCGTTCACAAGTGGATGGACCGGGAGCACCCCGGCAGTCCCTTCGAGCGCTACGCGGATGACGTGGTGATCCACTGCGACACCGAGGCAAAGGCTCTGCATCTGTGGGCCGCACTCGCTGAACGGCTCGAGTCCTTGGGACTTGAGCTGCACCCCACCAAGACGAAGGTCGTGTACTGCAAGGACACGCAACGCCGAAGGGACTACGAGCACACCAGCTTCGACTTCCTCGGCTACACCTTCTGGGGTCGTCTGGCCAAGGGCAGGCGGGGGTTCTTTACGAGCTTCCTTCCAGCCATGAGCGCCCAGGCGAAGAAGGCGAAGGGCAAGCAGATCAGGGACTGGCACCTCAACCGTCGCATCGGAACGGACCTATCCGGTCTCGCCTGGGACATCAATGCCCAGGTCCGAGGCTGGATCAACTATTACGGGGCCTTCTACCGCTCCGAGTTGTACTCCATCGCGGTGCGCATCGACGAGCATCTGGTCAGATGGGCCATGCGGAAGTTCAAGCGATTGCGAGGGAAGCCTCAGCTGGCATGGGACCGGTTGCGTGAGGAACAACAGCGCAATCCCCGGCTCTTCGCCCACTGGCATCTTCTCGCAGCCACTCCCAACCGACCTGCAAGAGCCGGATGAGCTGAGAGGTTCACGTCCGGTTCTGTGAGAGCCGGGGGGTGCGATTCCCCCCGGCTACTCGACTGGACGAAGGTCAGATGATTGAGTCGACCGCAGCTTCAGGCTGTCGTCTCAGAATGGAATGCACTGTTTCGATTGGGGTCTGTGTTGATGTATCGAGCCACAGCCCAATCCGGGGGGTAGTTGCGAGAAACGTATCCAGTTGATGAACATCTGTCTCTCCGGAGCGGTACGCGACCTTGCCAAGTTCTCGTTGTCGGAACTGATCACGCTCAAGGACAACAGCCACACTCGGACGGAGAACAACGAGGTGCCGAGGCCGCACAGTCACTGCCTGGAGCCAGGTCCGCACGTCTTCGCCGAAGATGTTGTCCTGGACAACCGTGGCAAACCCGGCTTGGCAATACTCGGTCGCCACGAGAGCCGACAGCCGGTAGCGGAGATCCAGAAGCCTCCTGGCCTCAACCAGGTCCTCATCCCATGGATACGTCCAGCCGCCTACTGCCCACCTAGAGAACTGGCCTCCTCGCACGTGGATACCACGGTCGAACTGACGAGCAAGGAGATCCGTTACGGTGGATTTCCCCGCCGCCTGTACTCCGACCACGAGCCAAACCCCGTCCGTCACATCGACCAGTCTGGCAAACGGGCGCCGTGGGGCGTGCCCCCAATACGCTGCCGGGCGGGGGGCATATTCGCGCCGTGGGAACATGGTCCAATGGGCCGACTCAGTGACGGCGACCTTCGACAGTTCGGCCGAGCGGGGTATCTCATCGTCCCAGATGTCGTGTCCGAGGACCTTTTGCGAACAGCAGATGATGAGGTCCATCAGCTTCGGAGCGCTGTCGCTCCCGATGAAGGATCCGGTGGTTCTGGCGCCAATCTGTGGTTCCGACCTCGCGCCGAGCTGCCCGGGTGCGATGCACCGCTGCGCGGATCGGGAGCACTCGACATCGCTAACGAGCTCGTGGCTCCCTTGGAGCTCGACCATGCGTTCGACTACATCCAGGTGGCGACCACCGTCCCACCTTGGAGTCACGTGCCAGGCGGTCCCCACATCGACGGGCACGGTCCTGATGAGGATTCTCCGGCGACCTTCACGCTGCTCGCTGGAATCCTCCTCAGCGATCAGAGCGCTCCAAGCTCGGGCAATCTTTTGGATCTGGCCGCGCTCACATATTCAGCACCAGCGACTCTTCGCCGAGCGTGGCACCCGCGTGCTCCAGCAGAGCTCTGGGCATCCGACGCTGCTTGACCCACCTCTCGAGTTGGGCCCCGGCGTCGAGGTCCATGGTGGTCGCGGCGACCTCGTGCTCTCGCACTACCTCACAGGTCACAACAAAGGGGGCAATACCAGCGCTCAAGTGCGAAGAACCATCTATTTCCGCTTGGCTGTGTCGGGACATGCGGAACGATGGGAGCAGACCTTTCGCGATCCGCTGATCGAGTTCACCTCAGTTCGCCACGCCCTTGGCGACGTCTGACCCCGTACGCCGGAGTGGGGACTGGGCTAAGACCTCCGCCGTCCTGGAGGGGCGCCCTGGTATCAGGTGAGCCGTGAAGGAGAACGCGCTCGGCATTTGCCAGCGTTGCGCTTTGATCGATTGAGTCACACCTCGATGGGAGACTGCGAGCATGCCAATGAACGCACCCCTGATCCAAAACGAGCGAGATGGCCTGCTCGCGTTCTCGAACACCAACGGGAGGCAGTTCGCAATGCCACCTACGGACTTCGGGAGGATCAAGCCCGCTTCCAATCGACTCCGAGCGCACTCACCCTCGGCGGACTCGTCAAGCATCTCACTCAGGGAGAACGCGATTGGAGCGGTCACATAGCGGGCGCACCGTCAAGAGGTGCATCTTTCGAGGACTACATGTCGGGTTTTGCCCTCTCCGAGGATGAGACGCTGGCTGACGTCCTCGAGCAGTACGAAGAAGCGAGCATGCACACAGATGTCGTGGTTCGGAACGTTGACGATCTAGGTCGCCGCGTTCCGCTTCCGCAGGCTCCCTGGTTTCCGGATCCCGAGGGCTGCACTGTGCGGTGGATCCTGCTTCACCTTGTCGAGGAGACCGCGCGACACGCTGGGCATGCCGACATCATTCGCGAGGCTCTCGACGGAGCCCAGAGCGGGCCGCTGATGGCAGCGGCGGAAGGATGGCCAGAAGCGGGGTGGATTAAGCCTTGGCGGAGACTGAATTGAGTCATCCCGCCGATCGGGCAGGCCGCAGATGATCCGGGGTTCGGGGGCATGGGCGAGCCCTGGGGAGATCAGCCTAGAGCGTTGCGGACCGGTCCAGCATCGAAGGGGTCAGGGCAGCGTGACGGTCGTTCTCCCTCTTTGGGAGCAATCTCGCCACGCGGACTAGGGTCAGACCGTGGTCGGCTTCGAGACCGTGCGAATCGCAGCCGTGCAAGCGACCCCGGTGATACTTGATGCGGAAGCCACTATCGACAAGGTGGTTTCGCGGCTATCCGAGGCGGTCGATGCCGGTGCCCAGTTCGTGGCATTCCCAGAGTGCTTCGTGTCGATATATGCGAGCGGAGCCTGGGCGGCCCCGGCTGCTACTTGGGCCGATGGATGCGATGAGTTGTGGGAACGAATGTGGGCCTCGAGTGTCGATGTTGGCGGTCCGCTCGTCGAACGGTTGTCGAAGGCATGCGCCGAGCGCAGCGTTCATCTTTCCATTGGGGTCAACGAGCGGGAGGATGATAGGCCCGGCTCGCTGTACAGCACGCTCCTTGTAATCGGACCCGAGGGCCTCGTGCACCGGCATCGAAAGCTGATGCCGACGATGCACGAGCGGGTGTTTCACGGCCTCGGCGCGGGTGATGATCTGGGCGTCGTCGCGATCCCCGGAGTAGGCAGGGTCGGCGGGCTCATCTGTTGGGAGAACCGCATGCCGCTGGCACGGTGGGCGGTGTATCAGGGGGGCCCCCAGATCTGGCTGGCGCCGACCGCAGATGACAGCGAAGGTTGGATCACGTCGATGCGACATATCGCCATCGAGGCCGGCGCCTTCGTGGTCAGCGTCCCCCAGTTCATTCCTGTCTCCGCCTTCCCTGAGGACTTCCCTTTGCCGCTTCCCCATGATGTCGAGGTCTTTGGCCGGGGTGGAGCGTGCATCGTGTCACCCGTCGGCGACATCCTCGCGGGGCCGCTCTATGACGCCGAGGGCATCCTCACCGTTGACTGCGATCTGCGTGAAGCGCTTCACGCCAAGAGGTACTTCGATGTCGTCGGACACTACGGGCGCGCAGACGTACTTACGCCCCATCCGCACCGACCGGAAGCAAGCTGACCGCGGCCCCGGCAGATCTGCCGGGCAGCGCATTTCCACAGCGCCGCGTTGCGGGCGCACCAGACGCGAAACGACTCTCTGAAATGGGGACGCATTTGCCGTCCTGTTGGCGCGTCCGGCGCACTGCGATACCAGGTCGTGTCTTCTTTCTACGTGGGGCGGTACGGTGACGCCGGTGGCGAAGCCTCGAAGCCCTCGAGGCCCAAGCCGCTCGTGCCGCCGAATCCTTCGATGCCGGTCAGCAAAATCGAACCCGGTGCCTTCGGGCCCCTTCTCCGCGCCCGGTTGCACGGACGGATAAGGGGGACCCAGTACATTGCCGGGACCGTGGGATGGTTCGACACCTTGGGGTCAGAGTCATGCGCGCGTGAGGAACAGAGCAGCGTGAAGATGAGTTCGAGCGGCTTTCCGAACCGGCTGGCTTCATGACTTCGAGTCAGACGCAAACGGTGACCAGTCCCCCTCTGGGTCGGTGGTTTGTCCCAATTCGATGAGATAGCCGTCAGGATCGCGGATGTAGCAACGAATCTCGTACGCGTGTTGCTTGGGGGGCGTCAAGAATTCCGCTCCCCGGGCGCTCCACTCTTCATACTTGGCATGTATGTCCGTGACCCGGATATTGAGAAAGCTGCTCACCCGGTCGGGGTCGCGTGGCGTCTCCAGAATCACGGTGGGCTTGTCGTCAGTTGGGCCTCCGCCGGCATTGATGACGATGAAGCTATTGGCGAGTGCGACGTTGGTCGGCTCTGGGCCGAACACCACGGAGCCGCCGAGCACTTCGGTATAGAACCGCCGGGAGCGTTCGACATCGTCCGACACAATGAAGTGGGTCAACACCATTTCATCTTTGGACCCCTTGATTTCAGCCACCTTGCACCTCCGGTGATTGGGGCACATACCCGCCCACTTCTCTAGCACTGTAAGTTCCGACTCGCCCGCCAAGATGAAAAGAAGCTCGTCGCCTTGGCCGTGGTACTCCCAAGGTGGTCGGCCTTTGAAGGCGGCGACGCCACCCGTGCATCCGTGGAACGAAAAGTCCCCGATCGGACTTTCCGGTTCTCGGTCCAGACTCGCAAGGTCCAATTGGATCATGTTGGCAACCGATGATGCCGCTCACCGAAATCCGCCAGTGTCGCTCATCGAAATCCGCCAGTTGAGCACTCGGCGTGTTGGTCGTCTGCGGTGACGCTACGTGGTTGCACCTCCTTGTGTCACGTGGTGACTCGTGATGCCGTTTCTCCAGGTCGGATCCCCGGGTCCTGGTGCCAAGTGTTGGCTTTCCGGGCCTCCTGGGCGATCTGAACGAGCTCGTTCATCTGCGCTCAACGTCATTTGGGGTCCTCGGACTTTCGGCGGGGCCGCAGCCGTTCGGAGCGAGCCCGGTGCGCCCGCATGCGGTAGGAGTCGCCGTCGATGTTGAACACCACGCTGCGGTGCAGCAGTCGGTCCAACATGGCGGCGGCCACCATGGGGTCGTCGAAGATCTTTCCCCAACTTCCCACTCCCAAGTTGGTGGTCATGACGATCGAGCCCTTCAGGTAGCGCTGCGTGATGACCTGGAACAGGGCCGCTGCGGCTTCAGAGGCCAGAGGGCAGATATCCCACCTCGTCGATGATCAACAGACGCGGCCCGGCGAAGAAGCGCATGGTGGTGGCCCAACGCCCCTCGAGGGCAGCCCGGTGGCACCGCGCCACCAGGTCGGCCGCCGTCGTGTAGTAGGTGCGATAGCCCGCGTCGATCGAGGCTCTTCCGAGAGCGACGGCCAGCATGGTCTTGCCGACACCGGGCGGTCCGATGAAGAGCACGTTGGTGGCGTCTTCGAGGAAACGCAGGGTCGCCAGCTCGTTGATCATGGCCTTGTCGACGGCGGGCTGGGCGTCGAAGTCGAAGTCGTCCACCCGCCAGGGCCCGGGCAATCGGCCGAAGCGTTCGAGACCGGAGCGGCGTCGTTCCTCGGTGGCGGCCACCTCGACCTCGAGCAGGCGGCCCAAGAAGGCCGAGTGCCCGAGCTTCATCTTCGTGCGCGTAGTCGAGTTCGGCCGGCAGGGCCTCGGCGGCTGCAGCGAGACGCAGGTAGGAGAGCGATCCGCGCAGCTGCTGGTAGATCGAGTCCTCGCTCATGAGCGCACCTCGCGGTGTCGCCATGTCGTCGACGATGCTCTGATAAGCGGCGAGGGAGACGACGACCTCGTCGTCCTCGAAGCCGACCAGGAGCTTGGCCGCCTCGGCCCGGGCGGCGTCTCCGGGGGACGGTTGGCTTTCCTGCGACACGGCGGATCCGTGGTGAACGCGGCCAGCACCACGTGCTCGAGCGCGGCCTTGTGGGCCGGATCGCGCACCACGTAGCCGCCGCCGGGGGTCTCCCGGGGGTGGCTGGCCAGGAGCACTCCGGCGCCAGAGACGATCTCGATGCCGGCAGCACCCAGGCGGTGGCGGACCGTCACCTCGGCCCCGATCAGGCCCGGTGGGACCGAATACGCGTTGCCCTCGAAGGGCACGAGGGCTGAGGGCCCGACGCTGTTGTGCACCTCGATGGTCGCCGGATAGCAGGCGGCCGGCAGGGGCCGAAGCCGCTCGAGCCCCGCCAGATCCCCGACCCTTGGGCGTCTGCGTCCCCGCTGCGCAAGGAACGTGACGGAGGCCTCTTGGCCGACGAGCTCTTCGAGCTTGGCGATCGATCTCGGCCGGCAGTCGCCGGTGCGCTCGCAGAAGCGGTCGAACTGGCGCTGCGCATCATCGATCTTCGTTGCCGTCATGGTGCGCCAGAAGCGCTGGGTGGCGAAGTGGATGGACTTCTCCGCGCTTCCCTTGCGATTCGCCGCGCCGGGGCGGACACGCCACCACACTCGCCCCGTAGTGCTTGGCCACGGGCACGAAACTCGGCTGGACGATGCCGGTCCTCGGGTCGACGACGGTCGCCATGCGGTCGACCCGCCAGCGCCTCGCGTTGCCACCGATGCGCCGCAGGACGCCGTCCATCGCCTCGATCAGGTGGGGCTGGTCCTCTGACTCGGCGAAGACGCCGCGGAACTTGCCCGAACACGGCAAGGACCCCACCAGCAGGTGGGCGTCGTCGTCGCCCCAGGGCGGCTCGGGCAGCTCGACCCAGTCCCACTGGATCTCCTCTCCGGGCGGGTGCTCGATCTCGATGGTGGCCCGGCCCTTGACGCCCGCACACGCCTCGCAGTGCGGGCGCAGCCCTCGGGAACGCACGCCCCTCGTGAAGCTCGGGTAGCTGAGGGTGAACCCGAGGGCCACGACCTCGTCATAGAGCGCGGCTGGCCCAGACGTGGGGATCCTCGCGCAGCCGTTCGCGCGACGTAGGGCACGAACGGCTCGAAGGGATCGGGTTCGGCCCGGCGGCGCTCGCCGGGGACCCGCGTCCCGTTCAGATGGTTGCGGATCGTCTCGCGGTTGCGACCGAGGTGACGGGCGATGGCCGAGATCGACCAGCCCTGCGCACGTAATGCAGTTGCTTCCATGTCCTCATTCCCTGTGAACATGAGAGAGGTCCTCCTTCCGAGGCTCTGGCTTTGACACCAAAAGCTTCGGAAGGGGGCCACCCTCGTTGGTGGATTCTCAGTTCACCGAGGACTCAGGGGTGGCGGATTTCAATGAGCAGGTCTGGCGGGTTCTACGTGAGCGTGGTCACCGATTCGTGATCAAGGTTGTGCACCGTCATCATTGGCCCACCTCTCAGTCTTCAGCTCGCTTCCGGAACGACAGTCACCGCTGCCAATAAGTCCCCGATGGTGCCCCAATACATTGCCGGGTGCGGGACGGTTGTCGACGGTGGCTAAATGGCACGTTGGCGACACTCGGCGGAGCGATGATACCGGTGGACGGAGGAGCCGTCCCCTCGATTTGAAACCACGCACGCGTTCTTCACCGTCAGGCTGCGAGGGCGGGGGTGAAAAAGTCGATTTGTCGTCTGACTGCCGTCGAAATGATGATGAGCTGGGAAGGCGTTTCGCCCCTACGAGCGGTCCTCGATCACGTCAAGGTCCTGAAACGTCATCGGCCCGTCGAGGAGAGCCGCCTGCTTCTCACTGAATTCGGATGTCTCGGCCAGATTCGAGTTCTCCATGGCGGCCTCATAAGAGTCGAAGAACGCGAGGATCAGGTGTCGCTCTGGGTCTGTGCGGTCTCGGACGACGATGGAGCGTCGAAGAGTGCGCTTACCCTCTGTCGCTGCTCGCCACTCATCTTCGAGCCCCTGGATCTTGTCGAACTGCTTTGTCCGGCACTCGATGATCTGAACGAACGCCATGGTGGTCTCCTTTCGACGTTCCGATGCCTTCATATAGCGGAATTCAATTCCTGAGATTGAATTGTTAGCTGAAGCACCTCAAAGCAACCTGGGTGGTGGGGGAGGAGTGTCCGACGCCACTAGATGCAAGACCAATCTGGAACTCTGACCCATCAGAAATATAGGGCGGGCTACTCCTTCCCATCCCGCCGGAGCGGAGCGACGGGCGGCATCAAATGCGTCACGCGATTACTTGGCACCAGCCCTGCCGGGTAGGTGGGATGGGGGCAATTGTCGGATGCCTCCCAACCAACCCGATGCGGCAAGCGTGGAATATGCCTGCAACACCTGGCGCCCGGCGCCCGGATTACTGAAGTACGTCCGCAGCCAGGGCGACGCAGCGGCGATCACCAATGCCATCTGTGGAATCGATACGGCATTCGGATCCACCCCTACCTCGACAACACGGGGCTCATCATGAAGTGCGGGCGACGATACTAGCCACGGGTCTTGCTACGGCACTTGTGAGCGGGGCGACGCGATGGTTCTCCGCCGCCGGGACCCGTCGAGCGCTCATGACCGTGCCCCGCTCGCGAGCGATGTTCGGAACTCTGCGAAGATGTCATCAGTGGGATGGGAGGCACTCGAGCAGTGGGGTGACGACGTCGCTCGCATCGAGCTGCTCGCTGGCGGAATCGCCAACGACGTGTGGAGCGTGCGCGTCAACGGGCACCTCGCGGTCGGTCGTCTCGGTGCCAGGAGCGACGCTGACCTCGCGTGGGAGACCGAGCTCCTCCAACTCCTCGACCGTGAAGGTCTGACCGTGCCGCTGCCGATCCCGACGGCGGACGGTCGGCTGTTCGCCGAAGGTCTGGTGGTGATGACCTACGTGGAGGGCGTACCGCCCGAGACTCGGGCCGACTGGTGCCGCGTGGCCGACACGCTCCGCCACCTGCACCGGTTGACTCAGGGCTGGCCGCAACGCCCGGGCTGGCGATCGTCGACCGACCTCCTGCACGCCGACACCGGGACGAAGATCAACCTCGGCGCGATGCCGGCTGAGGGCGTAGCTCGATGCCGAGCAGCGTGGGCGCGGCTCACCGGACGTCAGACATGCGTCGTCCACGGTGACCCCAACAACCCTGGCAACGTCCGCATGACCGCCGATCGGGTCGCGCTGATCGACTGGGACGAATCCCACGTCGACGTCCCCGACCTCGACCTGGTGCTTCCCCACAACGCCGCCGGTCTCGACGACGGCGCGCACGAGATCGCCGCGCAAGCATCGGCCGCATGGGAAGCCGCCGTCTGCTGGGACGACGAGTACGCGGTCAAGCGGCTTGCTGAAGTTCGAGTGGTCTGAGCAGCGGCAGCGAATCGAAAGACTGCATCTGATGCCGGATCTTCGGCGCTGCCGTCGATCAGCCGGCACGCGCGCCTTCTATGGGCGAGGCGAAATGCCTCAGTTCGCGGATCGGGGATCATGGCGCAGATCGGCTGCTCCAGCTTCTCGCCCATGAGATGAGGGCGCCCGTGGATTGGTTGAAGTAATAGGGAAGGTTGAGTCTCGGCAGTTCCAACCTGGTCAACTCGCCAGAAGCAAGGACGTAGGTCATAATCCTGACGGCTTGGCTATGGCCAGCGACTTGACCGAAGTACAAGCCCGACCCGTCTGGCGCCCAGGCCAAGGGACCAATGACGCCCTCGCTACCCTCGATCAACCGGCTCGTGCCCGACGCGATATTCATGAGTCCGAGCCTGCTGGCACGATCAATGACGATCCTGCTCGTCGCACGGGGTGATCCTGGTCGAGGCGCCCAGACCACCGCGAGTTTCGTGGTGCTTGGATCGGATGCGAGAGCGGTCGCCCAGTCACCGATAGGCCCTGAGGCACTCGAGAGCCTTGAGCCCTCAGGGCTGTCGACGTAGAGCGCGTTACCTTCAGTCCAGGCCACAAAGATCGGGGTTGACACTTGTTGCTGGAACTGGCCCAGCGTCGTCACAACGCGTTGCTCAACTGGATTCCACAGCTCGAGGGGCTGGCCAAATGACGTCCCTTGCACCACAACCACCAGATTCGGACCGGTCTGTCCGAGGACTATGGAGTCCGGCGGGATGCCAACTGGCGATCCAACTGTGCGCCCATATTCGTCGAACTGCTGCGCTTGGCCACTATGGCCTACTGGGTCGGAGAGCCAGACATCCGCCGGTTTGCTCGCTGGAACGGGGTTGGAGCCCTGCGAACCGGACCATGTGTAGAAGATCGTCTGGAGGTCATACGAGACGGATTCGTATCCGCCAACGCCCACTGCCATGAGGTAGCCCTGTCGAGGGAAGGCGAGAGGCGCTCTCACCCCTGGTCCTGCCAGCTTGGCTGAGCCTCGGTTGCTTCCATTCGTCAAGTGGGCGCTGACCTGCAGGCCACCGGTGAGAATGTCCAGGTTATCTGGTCGTTGACCCGTCCGAGCCACTGCCTTACGCGCGCTGAAGTGGTGTCGACGTCTGATGCACGGGTCCTCGTCGCCCGGTGGTTGTGACGGCGAGCAAGCCTCCGGCGACAACAACGCCGAGCAACACGATGCTGCAGCCGACAAACCAGCGACGCCGGCGCCGACGCTTGGCCTCCTTGAACAGCGCTTCAGCGTCATCAGTTGTGTCGGCATGAACAGCATGCCGACGTGTCGGTTCCGTCGGAGTGAGAAGCGACGCCTTCACGGCAAGGTCGCAATCATCTCGATCACGTCCTCTCGCCGGTAGCCCTGGTGGCGGGCGAAATCCACGAGGTCGCGCACTTGGCGCAGGACGGCACTCTTCTCGGGTGTCCCGCTCACCGTGATCCCACGACCACGGGTGAACTCCAAGAGCCCTTCGTCTCGCAGGATATGCATCGCCCGCAAGACGGTGTTCTTGTTGACACCGAGCACGGCGGCAATGTCTTTGACCAAAGGAAGGCGCTCGCCTGGTGCAGCCTCACCGTCTGCGATGGCCCGGCGGATTTCGGCGGCGACTTGATCGTGGAGGGCCAAGGCATCTGAACGGTCCACGTTGACAGAGATCATGGTACTAGTCATAGTAGTTCTGTGCCCATGGGATTGCTAGAGGCAAAGTGCTCTTCGGTTCTCAATGAACTGCCGCCCGAACCTCGTGGATCGGATATCTCTTTGCTCTTCCCGGAGGCTCGCCGACGTCGACGCAAGCGGCTGCTCTGTTTCGGAACAGTCCTGGCTGTGGTCATCGGACTCGGACTGACGGTTCTCGTGGTCGGAGGAACCGGGCGCATCTTCGGCGGGCCTCCCGCCATTTCCAGTAACAGAGGCCCTTCGTGGGTGCCGGCGGCTCACCAACCAGCTCCCACGAGTCACGGTTCGAGCGCAACTCGTCCCGCGGTATGCAGCAAAGCGATCGTGCCTCTCGCGTCTCGCGACTCGGGGGCGTCAGCCTCGTTGCTGCCATGCTACGAGGCTCCGAGTCTGCGAGGGTTGGCTACCCAACCTCACGCTCCGTAGATCGAAGGATGAGGGGTGATGCGCACGTTGTCCAACGGCAGTTGGGCTAGAGGGCACGCCGGACCTCTAGCCCGGCCGTGGCGACTTGGATGGGGAGCACCCGGTAACGGTTGTCAAAGTCGGTGACGCGATCCTCAAGTTTCACCTTGGTCTCCCAGTTGGCGCTCAAGATGGTGACTGAGCCACCATCTCCCCCGGCCCCATTGACCTTCCACCCGATCGCGTCACGCGCCGCCGCGAACTCGATCACCCGTCGCGCGTCCACTCCAACAATCCCGGGATGGAGGGAACACTGAGCCTCGGTGTTGGCGATCATCGCCTGACCGAACGCGTCGAGATCCCGGGCATGGAGAGCGTCGCGAGCCGCTCTCGCCGCATCTCGCAGCCGCGAGAACGCCCCTGACCCGCGACGCGCGCGACATCCTTGATGACCTGGCGATGCACGGCCGAGGAGTCGTGGGCGCGACCAACGAAGACCAGCGTTAGCCTGGAATTGAGATCCTCCCAGGTCGGAAGTGGGTACACCCTGGCCTCGGGGTACGTCTCGATTTCGAGGTAATTGATCCCGCCGAACGCGGCGCTCAACTGGTCCTGGATCCCGCTCTGGACACCGAGGATTTCTACTTCGACTCGATGCGCTGCGTAGGCGATGTCGCGGGGCGAGCGTTGCTCCAGGCGCAAGGCTGCCAATCCCCCAAGCAGAGCGACTGCAACCGCCGCCGACGTACCGGCGCCGCAACCAGCCGGGACACCGGAACGCACACTGACTTCCACCGCGAGGCCCCTTGGGGGTGGGAACTCGTCGATGGCGGCCTCCAGCAGCGGATGGCGGGCGACCCGGGGCGCCCGCGGGACAATGGAGTACCGGTCACCGAAGGTCTCAACGTCGAAGACAACCAGGTCCGCGCCTTCCGTCGTGCGGATTGAAACTTTCACCCCCGGTGTCACTGCGATATTCAAGATCCGCCCCGGCCCTCCAAACCAAGTGTCGGTCCACCCACCGATGTCGCAGATCCGGACGGGAGCCGATATTTCGATCACCGGTCAGCCTCGTCGGTGGCGGGTCATGGTCGTATCCGGTCGTCGTCGGGCATAGCTGTGTCACGATGAAGCCAGCACAAACCAGAGCGGTGTGTCGTCCAGTTGCGACAGCGACGCCGGCCGCTAGGTTTCTCATTGAATGGCACGTAAATGAAGGCGTGGCACTGCTCGCTCATTGTGCACTTTCGACATGTCGCCGGGCTTTCGCGATGGCTTGCGCATCATTCATACCCGCCAACTTGTGTTTGAGGAGGCTTTCGTTCGGTTGATGTCTGCCGACCCACAAGAATCAAATTGTGGTCGTCCCATCCTGGCAGAAACGGATTGGTGCCCGCTCCATACGAACGTCCTCCTTAAGCCTCACTCCAGGAGCCACCAAGCAATGCTGCCTCCTCGTCTCCTAGAGCCGCGAACGCAATCGCCAGGTATCTGACGACTATACCGAGTGCCCAACCGTCGCCATTCTGATTCGGCTCGGTCGTGGTCTCGATCAACAGCCTGCTTCCTTTCGCCGGGAAAGGGTGCCACCGGCACGGGGCTTGCAGGCTTGAGGGCTGAGACGGCTGGGTCCGCACATTTGACCGCTGTGCCCAGCCTCAGCCCGATCGGCATGACGTCATCGGCCGCCAATGGGTGCCGTTTCAGGTCTGACCTCACGCCACATCAGCCACATATTCGGTGCGCCGTTCGAGAGCTGCTTCGTGCCAATGACCTCGAATCCATGCCGACGGTAGAACGGGACGTTGCTCTCCCGCTGCGTCTCGAGGTAGGCCGGAAGACCGTCGGCATCGCATCTGCCCAGGACCGGGGCCAGAACTGCCGAGGCGATTCCGCGTCTCTGCCAGTCGGGATGTGTGCCCAGACCTTCGAGGTACCAGTGGGGCTCGGAGGGGTGCACTTCTGCCATCTCGATCAGAACGCCCAGGGCACGATCGACCCGCTCACCCGCCGCCTCGGCGAAGGGTTCGGCCATCATCTCGATCTGCTCCTTGGAGAAGGCCCAGGCTTCGGGTGGCGCCCACACGGCCGTGCAAACACCATCATCGGTCGTGTAGATGCTTTCGTGGATCATGGATGCGCGAATCATGCAGCTGAACAACAGCGTGGCCCGCCGGTCAAAGTTGTCGGGAGGTAGCATCCATGTAATCAATGGGTCCTCCTCAAATGCCCGCATTTGGACATGGGCTATCTGAGCAAGATCGTTGAGCGTTGCCAATCGAACCGTCGTCACAGGGTCACTGTATTGTCCGCAGCATCTGGAGTCCGCCTGACCAAGAACGCCGGGACCGAGGAAGCGCAAGCGTGCCTTCGCTGTGCACAAGAGGGGCCCACTCAAGGTTGAGAGATCGGCTAATTGTGAGGGCGTTACCGTGCGCCGGGCGGGACGGAACTTCGACACTGTGGGGGATACCCCATCTGCTCTTCTCAACTGAGAACGAGGTCTGTACGTCGCTAGCCGGCCGGACGTAACGTGGGTCTATGCGCTTCGCTTTCAAGACTTCTCCGCAGGATACGACCTGGGCCGACATGCTTGCCGTCTGGAAGGTGGCCGACACCATTGAGCTGTTCGAGTCGGGCTGGACCTTCGACCACTTCTATCCGATCTTTTCCGACAACACGGGCCCTTGCATGGAGGGTTGGATCACCCTGACGGGGCTGGCCCAAGCGACGACGCGCCTGCGCATGGGAACTCTGGTGACCGGTATCCATTATCGCCACCCGGCGGTTCTCGCCAACATGGCGACCACCCTCGACATCGTGTCGGGTGGGCGTCTGGAGCTTGGGATCGGGGCCGGGATGGAACGAGGAGGAGTCAGGGGCCTACGGGATCGAATTGGGCACGCCGGCCCAACGCAGCGACCGCTTCGAGGAGGCTTGCGAGGTGATCGTCGGACTCCTCACGCAGGAGACAACCGCCTTCGAGGGCCAGTACTACCGGCTCACCGATGCCCGCAACGAGCCCAAGCCGGTTCAGTGTCCCCACCCGCCGATCTGTGTCGGTGGCAGCGGCGAGAGGAGGACGCTCCGCACTGCTGCCCGGTTCGCCCAACACTGGAACTTCGTGGGTGGAACACCCGAGGAGTTCGCCCGCAAACGCGACATCCTGCATCAGCACTGCCAGGAACTCGGTCGCGACCCTACGGAGATTCTGCTCTCCAGCCACGTCCGATTCGCCGGTGATGCCAAGGCCGCCGCCGAGCAAGCCGCCGCACTGGCAGAGGTCGGCGTCGAACTCGGCATCGTCTACCTCCCACCGCCGCTGGATCCCGGCGTACTCGAGCCGTTGGCCACCGCCTTGGGGGAGCTGTAGAGAACGAGGACGACTCCAGGCCGAGCTCTCCGAGCAGAACGTGAACCACGAAATCGTCTTCTGACGAGTCGACGTCATTTCGGGACCAGGCGGGAGCGCTGCCTCTGACCGCGATTCGCCATGTCGCACATTGGACCGACCGAGCGCGCGAGCGCCTGGTCCCTCGCTGTTCCCTGCGGGCCCTTTGGTAGGCTGCCCGGGTGCTGAGCTTGCATCACGTGAACCTCGGAGTGCCTGTCGGAGGGGCGGAGGCCGAGGAGAAATTCCTCTTGGAGGTCCTCGGCTACCGGCGCGTGGCCGCGCCCGTGGAGCTCGCACGCCAGGCGCGGTGGTTCGAGAGCGAGGACGGCAAGCAAATCCACCTGAGCGAGGATCCCGAACACCGCCCAGCGGCCCGGGCACATGTGGCGGTCGAGGTCGAAGGCGACCTCCCGGCCTTGGAGGCGAGGCTGGAGCAGGCGGGACTCGAGTACGCGGCCTTCGACGGTAACGGCCTCCGCGTCGTGTTCTGTCAGGATCCCGCCGGCAACCGCTGGGAGCTGCGGGGCGCCGTCCCAGCCTGATCCTGACCATCGGGGTTCATGTCCCGCGGCGGACTGGAGGCGATGGTGACGCGTCGCCGCGCTCGACATCGTGGGGACAACGACGGCAAGAGCCCACTACGGCGAGATCTTGGAGGCGACCATTGGCCTCGAGCTTGCGTTCGTCGATCGGTCTGAGCTGCCTGCGATGGAAGAGCTTCGCCCGCTTGGGTCGCAGCGCCCTTCGGCGAGCCGGCCGGTCGGCCACAAGGCCCCGGTACTTCCTGCGACCACCGTCGGCGTTGGCCTCCCGGCACACCGTCGAGGGACGCGACCGAGTGTCAAGGCGGTGCCCGGGTGGAACCGCGGCGAGCAGCCTCGAGATCTCCTCGCGCTCTTCGAGCGAAGGCCGCACCTCAGAACGTACGCGAACAACCTGGGCGCATCCCGCCGGCATCGGCGGTGAAGACTGGCAAGGAGACGGTCTGCCTGCCCACACGCGAGGCCAGGGATTGCTACGAGAAGCTCATTGCCGCCGCACGGCGTTGTAACGGGCGACCACGAGTTTGCCGATGAGGGTGTAGCCCTTCGTCGTGGCGTGGATGTTCCCTTGGGCACAGAACCAAGTCAGAGTGCAGACGCTCGCCACGGCAACCGGGATGGTGCCGTAAGGGCGGTACCGTACGGTCCGGGTGAGCGGGACATAGGCTCCCGTCGCTTTGGTCACATCCACGAGGCTCCCTTGGGCCGGTACGTACGCCTTGGTGAGCGCTGGATTGATGAGCGATTTGAAGGCCACCACTGAGAGCTTGGCCAAGGAGAGTGCGGAGGCGGCCGGCGGCTGCTTGGGGTAGACGTAACTCCCGAGAATGACGTCGGGATACGTCAGGCCGACGAGCGGGACGCCTGGGCCGGCCGCGGTTCGCAGCGCAGCCGCCAAGTTCGTGACGTTGGTGGTGATGCCCGCCACGGCGGTCGAGACGCAACTGATCGGGTTGACCGTCGTTGCGCACGACGTGACGTCGTTGCCCCCGATCGACACGGTGATGAGGCCGATGTGCCCACGGTGGGCCGTCAAGAACGCCAAGGCGGCCGCCTCCTGCGTCGTGGTGGGGTAGGTCACGTCGCCGGCTGTGTGCGGCAACACGTCCGGACACCCGATCGACGAAACGATGGACGTGGTCGTCGCCCCGCCACAGCCGAAGTTGACCAGCGTCAGTCGAGTACCCCTCGCCACCACGGCCGTGTAGCCCGGCGTGGCCCCGCGCCCCGGTTGGTAGCCAACCGAGTACGAATCACCCAGTGACACGTAGTAGGTCGGGGATTTCGTCGCAGCCTGGGCAGCGCCTGCGGTCCCGAGGATCGCTGCCGTGACGAAGCTGATCATCATCAGTGTGCCGACTGCCTTCAATCCGTATCGATTGTGGCGCACGCCTCGCTCCCTCTTTGCCGAGCCGCACGAGATCTTTCCACGGCTTTGACGAGGGCCATGGTCGCCACCCCGGAACAGGGGTCGTCATCCGTCGCGACCGCTGCGTCCGTCAGTCGATGCCGAACCAGCGACGGCGCTGGCTTGGCCCTGGGTGCCAAAGTACCGAGGAAATCCCGCACGTACTGTGCTAGACGGGTGCCATGGCACTCCAGGTGGTTGGCGCAGGACTCGGGCGGACGGGCACGCACTCTCTGAAGGTGGCGTTGGAGCAGCTGCTCGGCGGGCCCTGCTACCACATGGTCGAGGTCTTCGGCCGGCCCGACCAACGCGACACGTGGGCCGCTGCGGTGCGTGGCGAGGAGGTGGACTGGGCGAGCTTCCTGGCTCCCTACCGTGCCACGGTGGATTGGCCCGCCGCCGCCTTCTGGCAGGAACTGAGTGTCGCGGCGCCCGACGCGGTGATCGTCCTGTCAACCCGCGACAGCGACTCGTGGTGGAAGAGCGCCTCGGAGACGATCTTTGCCGTCCTGTCGCGGGGCGCCAGCCCCGACGACGACGCCGGCCGCGAGGAGTTGGCCATGATCGAGGCGCTGATCGAGCAACGGTTCACGCCGGACTGGCTGGAGCGCGACGGCGCCATTGCTGCCTACGAGGCGCACAATGCCCGTGTCCGCGCCGAAGCGCCTCCCGGCCGGCTGGTGGAATGGCAGCCCGGTGACGGATGGGCGCCGTTGTGTGCCGCTCTCGGGTTGGCGGAGCCATCGGAGCCCTTTCCGCACCTGAACTCCACGTCGGACTTCAGGGCCATGACCGGGCTCGACGCCGGGGCGTAGGCCGATGAAGGCGGTGGAGGCGGGGTTCGGTCTTTAGGCGCGCAGCTCCAGCCCGGTGAACGTGCCGGCGTCCCTCCAGTCGGCCAGGAGTTGGAAGAAGGGCATCGGGCCCCTCCCGTACGAGCTCCCGAGGAACCCGCCGGCAGCAGGCTGCCCCTCGTTGTTGTAATAGCCGGGGGTGCACTGTTCCTGGAAGGTGCGGATATCGCGGGCGGATTCGGCCAGGGTCACCAGCCAGTCCGCCTCGCCTTCCTCGGTGGCTTCCACGGTCGAGAGGTCGTGGTCGATCGCGTGGCGCACGATGTGGGCGAGGTGGGCACTCGCCTCTTCGAGCAGGTGGGGGTAGTTGACCGTAAAGCCACTCTGGGTGTGGCCCAGGACGAACATGTTGGGAAAGCCGTGCACGTGCATCCCGTGCAGTGAGCGCATGCCGTCGCGCCAGTACTCGGACAGGCTGATTCCCTCGGGCCCGACGACGTCGTAGCCGGCCCGCCGTGTGTAGTCGGTGCCCACCTCGAACCCGGTGGCATAGATGAGGCAGTCGACGCGGTATTCCCGTCCGCCGACGATGACGCTTGTGGGGGTAATGCGGTCGATGCCGCGCCCGTCCGTGTCGACGAGGGTGACGTTCGGACGGTTGAAGGCCTGGAGGTACTCGTCGTGGAAGCACGGACGCTTGCAGAACTGCCGGTACCACGGCTTGAGGGCCTCGGCGGTCGCCGGGTCCGTCACGATCGCGTCCACCCGTGCGCGGATCTGCTCCATCTTCTCGAAATCAGCCAGCTCGAGGATGCTGGCCAGATCCTGACCCGATCCCTCCGATTGGTCACGCAGCCTGGTGACCAGCTTCCCGATGATGTCGGTCCAGCCGTCCATGACGAGGTCCCGCTCCGCAAATCCGCCTGAGGTCAGCTGCGTGAAGTTCTCCATCCTCTCCCTCTGCCAGCCGGGCTCGAGAGACGCGGCCCACGACGCATCCGTCGGGCGGTTCGCCCGGACGTCGATGGAGGAGGGAGTGCGTTGGAAGACGAACAGCTCGCCGGCGGACGCGGCCACGTGGGGAACGACCTGCACCGCCGTGGCACCTGTGCCGATGATGCCGACGCGCTTGTCGCTCAGGCCGTGCAAGGCCCCGTTCGAGTCACCTCCGGTGTAGGTGTAGTCCCAGCGACTGGTGTGAAACGCGTGACCCGCGAACTCCTCGATGCCCTGGATACCCGGGAGCTTGGGCCGATGGAGCGGGCCGTTGCCCATGACCAAGAACTGAGCCGAGATCCGGTCATGCCGGTTGGTGCGGATGGTCCACCGCAGGCGCACGCGGTCCCAGTCGATCCCGGACACCTCGGTGGACAGGCGCGATCGCTCGTAGAGCCGGAACTGCCGGGCGATGCGACGGCAGTGCTCCAGGATCTCCGGAGCGCGGGCGTACTTCTCGCTCGGGACGTAGGACGTCTCCTCCAACAGCGGGAGGTACACGTAGGACTCGACGTCGCACTGTGCTCCGGGATATCGGTTCCAGTACCAGGTGCCGCCGAAGTCGCCTCCCTTTTCGATGATGCAGAAGTCGTCGATGCCCGCCTTCGTGAGCTGCGCCGCCGTGATGAGGCCCGCAAAGCCGCCCCCGATGACCGCAACGGTGACGTCTTTGATCAGCGGCGGCCGGTCGACGGACTCCGTGTACGGATCATGGAGGTAGTCGGCGAACTGTCCGGCGACCTCGACGTACTGGTCGTTCCCGTCCCCCCGGATTCGCTTGTCGCGTTCCATCCGGTATTTCTCGCGCAGCGCGTCGGGGTCAAAGGCGGGGGGAGACCCGTCGGCGTTGGTCACGATTGGGGGCCCGTGGAGCCCGTGCCCATCTGCATCAGTCTCTCTTCGCCTCGGCGCCGCAGCGTAGTCCTTGAGACCCGGGCAGGGAGTCGCTGACCCGGCGACGAGAGCGGCAGGTGAGAGCGCGGCCTATCCGCTGCCTCCCGTGTCGTGACCGTGGCCGTGACCCTGGAAGAACGGATCCGGGAATGACGCCGAGGGCGTGGTTGGTGTCTTCGGCACGTCGACCCCCGTCGGCTGCAGGACGTTCATGACGTCTTGATACTGCCCTGAGGTGATGACGCCGTCGTCGAGCAGCACCTGGGCGAGGGAAAGCACCTGCTGCGCCGAGGATCGACGATCTGCCCCAGGCTGTTGTGCTGCTGTTGTATCGAGGGCGTGGGCCAACGCGCCGTCACCGAGCCGCCCATCGAGTGATGTCGCGAGCGCCGCGATGGCCGAGCTCACGGCGTCCACCGGCGGCGCTGGTGTCGGCGCCTTCGCCTGCGGCTCGGGCTGAGTCTGCGTCTGAGTCAGCGTCGGCGTCTCCGGCCGTGCCACGTGGTGCTTCGCCGCCGATGCGGCCGGGCCGGTCGGACGGCTGGCGCCCTCGAGCATGAGCACGAGCGCGGCCAACAGGGTCAGCGAGGCGACCGCGGCCAGCCGGGCGCGTCGACGCCGCCCGCGGACAGGCGCGGGCCGAGGTCGCGCCGGAGGTGGCGGGGTGAAGACGGCGGCTGGCCGCCGTAGGGGGGGCCCGAACGGCGCGGGCTTCGTGGCCGTCCGCGACCGCTGCGTGTGCGCCGATCGAATGACCGGGGTCGGCTCGGCCGCGTGGAGCTGGAGCGTCCGAAGCATCTCGCTCGCGGACCCGAAGCGTTCCCGTGGGTCCGCGGCCAGGGCGCGGCGGGCGACGTCGCGGAAAGGCGGAAGCAGTCCCTCGGTCGCCGCCGCGCCGGGCGCGATGCGTCGCCCAGTGAGCGTCTCGACCATGACCGCTCCCACCGAGTACAGGTCGGACTGCACCGTGGCCGGCTGGCCCGATGTCCGTTCGGGGGCCAGATAGCCGGGAGTGCCCAGGACGACCCCGGTCTTGGTCATGTCGTCGCTCGGGAAGTCGAGGTCCAACTGGATGTCGGAGCTCTTGGCGATGCCGAAGTCGGTGATCTTCGTGTGCCCGTCCTCTTGCAGAAGGATGTTGCCCGGCTTTATGTCCCGGTGCAGCACCCCGAACTTGTGGGCCGCCGCGAGAGCACCGAGGGTCTCGGCCATGACGCCCAGGACGCGCTGCGTCGGGAGGGGCCCCCGGGCAACGATTTCGTCGCGTAGGGTGCTGCCCGGCAGGCGTTCCATCACGAGATACGACGAGGTCCGGTCCTCGCCGTAGTCCAGGACCGCCACGATGTGCGGGTGGATGAGGCGGGCGGCGATGAGCGCCTCTTGCTGAAAACGCTGTCGCATCCCGGGCAGCGCCTGTGTCGCGGACCGGAGGATCTTCACGGCGACCGGACGCTCGAGCCGCTCGTCGAACGCATCGAAGACCCGAGCCATCCCACCCTCGCCGAGCATGCCGTCGATGCGGTAGCGACCTCCGATCAGAGGCGGGGCGCTGCGCGTCTTCACCTCGGTTTGCGTACCCGGAGCGGGGGCTTCGTAGTCGCGGCGCAGACCCCGACGACAATCAGCGGGTCGGACCGGTGGCACGGGGCGGGACACTGTGGTGTCAGCCCGCCAACGCCGCCATCTCACCCATGAGGGCCAGGGCATCGGTCGGCGCCTGTCCACCGAAGTCACGGTAGAGGGCGTGGAGGTTGGCCACGACGCGCTCGGCCTCGCTCCACCCCGCGTACGCACCGAGATCGATGTCCCGCGCTGCGTCCAGGGGGGTCATGCCCGCGTCGAAGCGTGCTCGGGCCTCGCGGGTCAGGAGCTCGAAGTACCCCTTCAGGTCCTCGAGGGCCGTCGGCGTCGCCAGCGGGCCATGCCCCGGGACCACCACCGTCGGGTGGAGCTCGAGGACGCGGTCACAGGCGGCGATCCAATGCGCCACTGGCCCGGACCAGACGATGGGATGGCCGCCGTGGAAGAGGATGTCCCCCGTGAAGACGACACCATCGTCGGGCAGGTGGACGACGGCATCCCCGGCGGTGTGGGCCGGACCCACCTCGACGAGCGACACGGCGCGGTCTTCGACCTGCAGGTCGAGCCGTTGCTCGAACGTCCGGGTGGGGAGGGCGAGCGGCACGTTCTCGAAGGAGAACGCGGAGAAGATCTTCTGGACGAACTGGCCGGCGGCGCCGAGTGCGTCCGCCGAGCGCATCATGGCGGCCATGGTGGCCGGTGGCAGCTGGAGCATCTCCTCCGCGCAGCGGGCGGTCGAGATGATCTCCGAGTCCCCCAGGAGCGCGTTCCCGTAGCAGTGGTCGCCATTGGCATGCGTGTTCACCACGGTGGTGATGCGCTCCGCCGACCGAGTGGCCATGCGCATCTCGTCGAGCATCTCGGCCGTGAGGCGGAGATCGAAGAGCGTGTCCACCAGCAGGGAGGTGTCGTCCCCGGTGATGAGGCCCGCGTTGGACCAGCCCCAGCCGCCGTCAGGCTGCAGGTAGGCCCACACACCGTCGGCCACCTCGTGCAGTCCCCTCGTGTAGCCCACGATTGCTGAGCCTAGGGAGGACTCGTGCGTCGTGCATGAGCGAGGTGAGGCCGCCGGTCCGATGCGGCCCCGCGGGCGCGGCGGGCCGCACCGCTCAGGAGACCCAGACGGTCGTCCGGATCGCTTCGCAGTCGGCCGCCCAGTGAGCTGGGCCGGCATCGTGGCTCTTCAGGGTCGGCTCCGGGCGTGTGCCAAGACGTCGGGGTTCACCACGTTGATGGGCGTGCCGTCCGCATAGGCATTGATCTGGTCGAAGATGTCGCTGAACTGGACCTCCCATTCCTCCCTGGTCACATAGCCGATGTGGGGGTGTGCAGACGACGTTCTCCACGTGAGGAGGGGGTCGGTGGGGTCGCGCGCGCGGCTCGTGTTCACCGGGAGGGCGTCGGGTCCCAGCTGGGCCAACTCCCCCGCCGTCACGATTCCCCTTGTGGCGGGGACCAGTCGCAGGTGGAGGGAGACCACGTCGCTGGTGGAGAACAGCTCGGCGGCGTCCCGGGCCGGGGGTCATCCCGTCGGCCCGGGCCCGCTCCAGTGACGCCGCCTGGACCAGGTCAGGACGTTCATGCCGAGGGCCCGGCCGAAGCCGGCCACGACGCGTGGCCCCGACAGCTTCTCGAAGCATTGGAGCGTCCGGACCGTGTCGGATCAGTCGTCGAGTATGGCGACCCTCACTCCGTCACCGGCGTCACTCCGGTCGCTCCCAGCGGACGACCTCCTCGAGCTGTCCGCTCTCCACGTCGTAGACCAACCCCGCGATCATCCGCAGCCGGCCCAGATAGGGCGTGCGGGCCAACAGGTCGACGTCCTCGCGCAGGGCCGCCGCATGATCGTCGATCGGGAAGAAGCCCAGGTCGGCCCCTGTCAGCTCACGAAGCTGCGCGTCAGTGACGCCGGCGAGGCCACACTTGGTGTGCTGCATCACGACGGCGGTGTCCACCCCGAGGACGCCGCTCGAGAGGGCCAGGCTGCGCAGCACGTCATCGGTGACGCGTCCACCGGCGTTCCGGATGACGTGCGCCTCGCCCAGGTGGAGGCCGAGCACGGCGAAGACGTCGATGCGGGCGTCCATGCAGGTGACGACGGCCAGATGTCGTCCGGGCCGTGGATCGCCGACGTTGGCCCGTGCGGCGGAGTACGCCCTGTTGGCGGCGAGGAGATCGGAGATGCGTCGTCATGCGTCGCTGGACCGTACCAGCACGGGTTCCGGGCGCCCGTCGTCAGCCGGCCCGGCCGAAGCCTTCGCCGCCGTGCTGGTCGAGCGCCGGCACGGGCCGGGCGGCGTCGGGCAGGGGGAGTCGGATGGGGAACGAGGGGAACGGTGCTCCGGCCAGCATCCCCTGGCGGTCGAGCACCGGGGCCACGGGTACGCCGGCGGCGACCAGGCGGGTCACGAGTTCGTCCCGGGGCCGGGTGGCGATGGCCGCACCGATGGCGTGCTGCAACTCGGCCCCGCGCCGGCACCGCTGCTCGAAGCCGAGCGCCGCCCTGTCGTCCAGTCCGAGCTCCTCGCAGAGACGCGACCAGAAGTGCTGCTCGTTGACCACGCCGAGCGCGACCTGCCCCCCGTCGGACGTCCCGAAGAGCCCGTAGCCGGGCGTGGGCCCCGTGGCCCGTTCCCGGCGCCTGACCCGCGCCCGTCGTCTTGGCTCCCGCGGGTCCCGTCCAGGTGGCCAGCACGTCGGTCATGGAGATGTCCAGGTAGGTCCCCTCCCCACTGGTGCCGCGGCCCAGCACGGCGGCGCAGATGCCGAAGGCGGCGGTGAGCCCGGCGGCCAGGTCGGCGGTCGGCAGCGGCGGGACGGTCGTGGCCTGGCCGCCCTCGGGCGTCAGCGCCCCCGACCACGCCTGGTAGTTCACGTCGTGGCCGGGGAGCTCGGCCCGGGGGTCGTGTTGCCCGTAGCCGGAGATGGAGCAGTAGACGATGCCGGGGTTGAGTACCCGTACAGCCGCCTCGCCGAGGCCCAACCTGGCCAGGGCCCCGGGGCGGAAGCCCTCCACGAGGACGTCGGCCTCTACCGCCAGCTCGAGCGCCTCTTCCGACCGCCCTCCTCTCTCAAGTTGAGCTCCACGCTTCGCTTACCCGCGTTGACCGCCTCGAAGAGACCGGCGTAGTGGCGCATCGGGTCGCCGCCCGGCGGCTCGACCTTGAGCACGTCGGCGCCGAGGGGCACCAACAGCGACGTCGCGTACGGCCCTGGACGCCAGATGCTCAGGTCCAGCACCCGGAGCCCGGAGAGGAACGCCGTGGTGGCTGCCATCGCCCCGAGTCTTGCAGCGGACGGCGGGTAACCTCGCGTGAGTGCTGGGTTTCGTCTCGTTCACCGAGGTGACCGATCCCTCGGCCCACGAGGCCTACAACGCCTGGCACCAGCTCGACCATCTCCCCGAGCAGTTCACCATCGACGGCATCTCGTTCGGCCGACGCTGGGTGCGCTCCCCCCGCTGCCGCGCGGCCGAGTCGGCGACCAGCACGCTGCTCGAGCCGTTCCACTACCTGACCCTGTACCTCCTCCGTGACGAGCAGGTGATCCCCGAGTTCTTCGCGCTGGCCGAGCGGCTGCGCGCAGCCGACCGCTTCTTTGCGGCGCGGCGCGCCCTCTTGTCGGGACCCTTCGCCGTCGTCGGCCGTTGGGCCGCCCCCCGTGTGGCCGTCTCGCCCGAGGCGGTTCCCTTCCGCCCGCGCACGGCGTCCACGTGGTCGTGGGTCCAGAGGTCGACGGCGCCGAGTTGGTGGACCACCCCGGAGTGGCCGGTGCCTGGCAGTTCGCCGACGCGGAGCAGGGCCGATGCATCACCGTCGCCTTCGTCGACGGCGACCTGTGGCAGGCCTCCGCCGCCCTCGGGACCGCCGGCGCAGCGTCTCCCGAATGGGCCGGGCCGCTCGAGCGCGTCGATGCCTTTCGCTGGGACTGGTTCGCTACGCTGACGCCTCAATGACGAGTCAGAGCAAGTCGAAGGCCCAGCGGAGGGCCGAAAACCAACGACGCGCCGCCGAGAAGCGCGCCGCCGAACGGCGCCAGCAGCGCGTTCGCATCGGCGTCCGCGTCGGTGGTGCCATCGTGGTGATTGCGCTGGTCGTGGTGGTCATCACGCAGTTGACGGGTGGCGGCTCGAGCAGCGTGCCACCCCAGTTCAAGAACCCCCACCTGGCGACGGAACCCATCCCCGCCTCCATGTCCTCGACGTGGGTGCAGCCCCCGGCCGGGTCGCCCGGTCCCGAGGGCATCCCCGTTCCGAGCGGGCCCAAGCTGGCCACGCTGCTCAACTCGGCCACTGGCCAGGCGGTCGACGGGGTCCAGTGCCAGGCCGGCGAGCAGACGGTTGTCCACGTCCACACCCACCTGACGATCTTCGTGAACGGCAAGGCCCGGGTGATCCCCTACGGCATCGGCGTCCCCGGCTTCCAGACCGCGAGCACCTCGACGGGGCCCTTCGTCCAGACGGGCAGCTGCTTCTACTGGCTGCACGTGCACGCCGACGACGGGATCGTCCACATCGAGTCGCCGAGCACCTCGCAGACCTTCACGCTGGGCCAGTTCTTCCAGCTGTGGGGTATCCCACTCAGTAAGACCCAGGTCGGGTCGGCCACCGGGCCCGTGACGGTGTTCTTCACCTCGCCGGGCAAGAAGTCCGCGCTCTTCACCGGCGACCCCAACGACATCCCGCTCGGTGACCACTACCAGATCCAGCTGGTCGTCGGCACGCCGATCGTGGCCCCCGTCCAGGTGACCAACTGGGGCGATCTGTAGACGCGCTGGCCGAGGCGGGACTGGACGTCGTCTGATTTGAGGCGGAGCTGATGGGCGGTGGAGCCGATGCCGCGCTGGTCTTCGCCTACCCGATGTTCCGCCGGGACGTGGACTCGGCGTTGTGGTCGCCACCCAACAGTGAGGCGAAGATCGCCGGCGCCTGATGCGGCAGGAGTGAGAGGTGGCCCTCGCCCGGTACGACGGTGACGGAGGCCTGGGGGATGTGGTGCTTGAGGAAGGTGCGGTAGCCCGGGGGTCCGGTCCGATCATCGGCGCCCTCCCAGATGTGGACCGGGATCCGGATCTCCTCGAGGGCGAAGCCCCACGGCTCTCCGAAGATCCGGTAGTCCTGCACGCAGCCTTCGGTGCCCTGGCGCATCGCCTCCCGCACGAAGGCCGAGCGCGTGGTCCGGCGGTCCCCACTCGGTGAGAACCGTCTGGTCCGCCGGCGGGAACGAACGCATGACGGCGCGGAACAGCCCGGGCATTGCTGGCGTTGACGATGCTGACCTTCATCAGCGCCGAGGCCAGCGACGGGGTCCGCCTGGTCAGGATCAGCAGGGCGCGATCCTCCAGGGAGAGCCCGCGGGTGGTGCCGTAGAGGTCCAGCGGCACCGCACTCGAGAGGAGCGCCGCCGCCGTTCACACGGCCAACCATCCGGGCCGCACAGATGGCGGCGTAGGGGCCACCGGCGGACCACCCCATCACCGCGAACTCCTCGATCCCGAGGGCTCCGGTCAGGGACGTCACGTCGGCGGGCCAGTCGGTGAGCCGGCGTCGGGGCTGGTAGCTCGAGAGCCCCATGCCGGGCCGGTCGGGCGAGATGAGGCGGACTCCCTTGGCCACCGCGGCATGGTGAGCCGGCGCCGCATCGAGCCGGGAGCTCAGGCCGCCGTGGAAGCTCAGGACCGGAAAGCCCGTGGCGATGCCGTACTCCTCGTAGGCCAGCACCCGTCCGTCGGGCAGCGTCACCGACCCCGTCACGCCTGCTTCGCCTCGTCCGCCGTGACACGCGGGTAGGCCTCACCACGGGTGCCGGATGCG